>JAYQJB010000001.1:0-82328 GCA_038141925.1 Gammaproteobacteria bacterium
AAGACTAGGACGTTGATAGGCAGGGTGTGTAAGTGCTGTAAGGCATTGAGCTAACCTGTACTAATTGCTCGTGAGGCTTAACTTAATACTTTATATTAATAAAGTTTAATAACGCTGAAATTAAATAAGGATCACAATACGAAACTAGAATTTTGCCCGATGACATTAGCAAGTGTGCCCCACCTGATTCCATCTCGAACTCAGAAGTGAAACCACTTAGCGCCGATGGTAGTGCCGTTTTTCCATGCGAGAGTAGGACATCGTCGGGCTTCTAGTTAAGCTTTCTAAAGCGCCAATTGCAGTTGCGAACTTCTCCATCTTTCATAAAAACTACTTCTAAACCTGAGTATTCGATCCATCTTTTAAGGACTTCTTTATATAAGGAATAATTTGGAGATCTCCCCACAACAACTACTTTATCTAATTCGAGGCAATTGCTGTTGTTGCAGCTAAGCCTTGCAATATTTGTTGCAACTAGATAAATTATAGACTTACAAATATCTTCTTTTTCTAGTTTATCCATCATATCTAAATTTCCAAGATGAACTGCAATACTATCTTCAGGAAGAGAGCCAATAGGACCAGAAACAACATCTTTTAAAACATAATCACCTATTTGACTTCCTTTTTTAGATAACTCATCTATTTCTTCAGGATCATCAACTTGAGCAGCTAATTTACAGAGCCCTCTAATTGTGCCTCCTCCCAAGACCGCTACCTCCAAGATGAGTTGAGATTTCATTTTCATATCCAACACATGCTGTTCCTGATCCACAGCTCAAGACAAAAAATTTGAATCTAGCCCTGATAGAAACTTTGCTCCAGCACCTATACAGTTTATTTCATTTTTTTTGAAAACTTTTAATCCATCAAAATTCTCTGGAAGGTCTAAATGTTTCCCTCCTGTAACGCATTACTTGAGATAACGGAATTTCTTTGAAGATCTTTGATTATATTGTTGAAGGATAAATGAATATTTTTTTCACTGCCCAAAGATTTGTAAGCAACCTCTCCATTTGATTTAATTGCGATATCAGAATTTGTAATTCCAAAATCAACGCCAACATCAATTTCATTCATCAAAGAAATTTACTATTTAAATAAAGAGCTTAAAAAATGTCTTAATTTATGAGTTTTTACGTTTTTTTTGTATACGTAATTCATTTGAATAGACACCTTCAAAAGGTAAGAATCCATGAAAACAATTTTCAGTTACTTTAAATGCAACAACGCTCCCTAAAGTTGCAGGAATTTCTTTTATGAAATCATCTAGGTTTTCTTCATTCTTTAACATTCTCAATTTTCCAGTTTCATATTCCCAAGATTCGTTTAGGTACAAAAAAAGTGTAATTATTTTAGATTTAGAATCTGTGTGAATCTTCCCATCTTTTTTTCTGGAATAACCCCTTAATGTAGTTACTATTTCAGAATTAGAAAGGTCAACATTTAGTTTTTCTTCAAGAATGTCTTTCATTTCTTGACTCTCAAGATCTGAAATTAATTTTTTAATACTTCCTTTAAGATCAATAGAAGATGGAGGAATGCTTCCCCCATTAATCCGCTAAAGCAATTCTAGATCTAGCTAAAGCAATTCTAGATGGATTATCTAAAACAATTATCGTGACAAAAGAATGGATAATGAGTTTTATCTACCTCAGCACTTTGAAGTTTATTGAAATCTATCAAAGCGAAGAGGTTTAGATAAATTAATGATTGTGGAACATTTCCTTGATAACTTCAGCTTGTTCTTCTGCTTGAGTTTCAATCTCATCTGAAGATTCTAAAGGTTTGGAAATTTCAGCCCAATCTATTTCAAAATCACTTGGTGCAACTTCGTATTCTAATAAGCCCAATTCATCATAAAGAGGGCGAACAGATTCTGTTAAGAGACCAATTTTCTTCAGATTAGGCATAACTCTATTGAACAATAAGCCTCTAAAGTCATCATTAACACCAGATTTGAGAATTGCTTCTCTTGCTTCTTGTTCAGAGTAACCAAAGAATTTCTTACCTAATTCGTAATTTTGAATTCTGTCTCTCATAATTACACATGCTTCATAGGCAAATTTAGCTCGGTCTTCAATTTCATCTTCAGATAAAGTTTTATTGAAATCTTCTAAGTAATTAATACCAAAAGTAACATGTCTTGCCTCATCACGAATTACATAATGAGTTAAATCTCTAAGCAAAGGACAGCTAGTACTCATTTTTGTAGACTGAAAAGCAGCAAGAGCCAAACCTTCAATAATTATTTGCATTGCAATAAATTTGAGGTCCCATCTAGGATCAGTAAGACCTTTGTCTAGGAGGGCCTTTAAGGCTTGGTGAAATAGGATAAGACATTCCCATTACATCTTGTAAGTACCTGTTGAACACTTCTACATGTCTAGCTTCATCGAAACATTGAGAAGCGGCATATAATTTAGCTTGATAGGTAGGTGCACAAGATACAAGTTGAGAAGCAACCAAAAGAGCTCCTTGCTCTCCATGTAAGAATTGGCTTAAACCCCAAGCAGAAGCATGCCAGCTCACTTCCCTTTTTTCATCTTCTGACATGTCATTGTATTCAGGATAAACATTCCCTAGATCGTCAAACTCAGGTTTTACTGGAAGATCGCCACGTTTGATATGATTAGACCAATCAAGGTCTATTGAACCATTCCAGTTTAATTCTTTTCCTAATTCATATAGCCTTTTGATTCTGTTATCTGCAACAGTGTAATCCCAGTTATAAGAACCAGTTAACGGGGTGTTGAAAATTTCTCTAACATCTTCAACATGCTCTGAAGTCATACGATCTTCAATATCATCAAACTCCTTAAATCCAGGAGGTCCGTCTACATTTGTAATTTTCATCATTAAATTATAAGCCTCTTTTCTGGAATTCCAAACCTTATTTCTCTTGAAATAAGTCAGTTAATTGTTCAAGCATTACGTTTCCAAGTTCTTCAGCTCTATGAATTGTTACAGCTTTTTTATAATATTTTGTAACATCGTGTCCTATCCCTATCGCTATTAATTCTAGTTCGGTTCGATTTTCAATTTCAGCGATTACTTGTTTTAGATGATTGTCCAAATAACTAGTTGAATTAGTAGATAAAGTGCTGTCATCTACGGGTGCTCCATCCGAAATAACCATGAGTATTTTTCTTTGTTCTGGCCTTTTCATCAATCTCGAAGAAGCCCATAAAAGTGCTTCACCATCAACATTTTCTTTAAGTAGACCTTCTCGAAGCATCAAACCTAGATTTTTTTTAGCTCTTCTCCAGGCCAGATCAGCAGGTTTAAATATAATATGTCTCAAGTCATTAAGCCTGCCAGGAGAACTTGGTTTCCCGCATTCAACCCAAAGCTTTCTACTGTCTCCACCTTTCCAATGCTTAGTCGTAAAACCAAGTATTTCAGTTTTGATATTACATTTATCTAAAGTTGACCCAATAATATCAGCAGATATCGCAGCAGTAGTCATTGATCTTCCTCTCATTGACCCAGAGCTATCAACCAACATTGTTAACACAGTATCTTTAAAGGATGTCTCTTTTTCTGTTTTAAAACTGAGAGGTGTTAGTGGATCTGTAATGATCTTGTGCAAGTTTAGAAGAATCCAAAATACCTTCTTCCTTATCAAATTCCCAAGAACGTCTTTGTTGAGCTAGAAGCAATCTTTGAAGTCTATTTGCCAATTTTGCTATTACAGATTTTGAAGGGTCAATTAATTGATCCAATCTATCTCTTAACCTTTTTAATTCTTCTGAAGAGCATAAGTTATCCGCATCTACCACTTCATCAAAATCTCTACAAAAAACCTTATATTCTTGGTTTTGATTAAGTGCAATTAATTCTTCTAGTTTAGATCTGTTCTCAACCCAATCTTCTGTATCGTCAACATCTCCTTCTTCAATCTCAAAATCTTCAATTTCAGTCTCACTCTCGTCATCTTCTTCTGAGGCATCGTTATCAGGCTGATCTTCTTGTTCTTGGTCAGAAGTACCATCCTCTTCATTGTCTTCATTTTCTTCTTCGGTATCAGATTTAGGCTCTTCTTGTTCAGGCTCTTCAAATTTAAAACCTAATTTTTTAAATAAGGAAATTAAATACTCATTAAATTTTTCTTTGTCTGTTAGATATTTTTCTGCAAGCTTAAAATCCGACTCCACTTCAGAAAGAGCTTTTTCCCAAGGTTTTAAGAAAACCTCCTCCAGCTTATTATTCTTTTGTTTTAAAAGTTTATTTTTTAAACTTATCTCAACAGCTATTTTTAAAGCATCTTGCTTGCTTTCAATCGTTTGTTGTGAAAGATTTTTTAAAAATAAATTTCTAAGATTTTGTTTTACACCTAAAAACTCTTTTCGAACCTAAAATTTCTGATCTTACGGCTTCGAAATCTTTAAGGAGAAAATCTAGCTCAGAAATTCCAGTTCTTTTTAATGGCTTCTCGAGTAATTTATATTTTTGTAACAGAGCTTGTCTGTCTGCATCGCCTCTTGAAAGTTGAATGGATTCAATATTTTCCTGAAGATTGTGTCCAGGTTCTGCAACTTGTTGGAGATAATTTACTTCTAGATTAAGATCTTTATCTTTAGATATTGCTCTACTGGAAGCATTTATTACATCTTTGACGTTTTGTTCAGTAGATTTTTGGCTCAAGCTTGTTCAACCAAATTTAAAATAGAATCGCTGGTTTCTGAATCAAAACATCTTTGAAAGTACTCTGCAATTATTGATTTTTCAGTTTCATCACATTTATTCAAGAAACTTAGTTCAAATGAATTTCCAATATCATTAAAATAGAATAGTTCTCTGCCCAACTGATAACAGTTCTTGGTGACATCAGATTAGAAATATCTCCATTTTTAAAACCTTCTCTTGTTAAATTAGCAAGTGAAATCATTGCTTTAACAGTAGATTGACCTTTTTTATTATTAAGATCTTTAACTTTTGAAAGAATGACTTTAAGTTCCAAATCCTCAGAAAGATAATTTAGCGGTGAAACAATGTGCCATCTATCCATTTGGCCTTGATTAATTTGTTGAGTCCCATGATAAAGACCTGTGCTATCTCCCAAACCTACAGTGTTTGCTGTAGCAAAAAGTCTAAAATAAGGATGAGGTGTAAGAACCCTGTTTTGATCTAAAAGAGTAAGTTTACCTTCAACCTCTAAAACTCTTTGTATGACAAACATTACATCTGGTCTACCGGCATCGTATTCATCAAATACCAAAGCAACAGGATTTTGGATAGCCCAAGGCAAGAATGCCTTCTTGAAATTTTGTTATTTGTTTACTATCTTCAATAGCAATCACATCTTTACCCAATAAATCTATTCTGCTGATGTGACTATCTAAATTGATTCGAATACAAGGCCAATTCAATCTTGCTGCTACTTGTTCAATATGTGTTGATTTTCCTGAGCCATGAAGTCCTTGGACCATAACTCTTCGATTATTTTGAAAACCGGCAAGAATAGAAAGAGTTGTAGCTTTGTCAAAACAGTAGTCAGCATCCAACTTTGGAACATATTCATTACTTTCTGAAAAGGAATCTACTTTTAAATTTGAATCTATTTCAAAGGTATCTTTGACCTTAACATTTGCATCTGGCTCTTGGATTGAAAAATTATCGAATTTCATATATTTATTGGTCTTAAGGGTGAATGACATTATCCTTTTTTAAAAAAAAACAGCAAGAAAATATATAATTTTGAGTTAACTTGCCTTAGACTTGCCACTTAAAAAAATTTAATTTATGACTATTGTAGATGACATTTGGGTCGAGATTCTCAAAGAAAGTAAAAATAAAATTTCCTTAGAACCAGATTCGGAAAGTCTCTTTCAGGAAAAGATTTTATCTTTCAAGCAGTTTAGATAATTCTTTATCTGCAAAACTTGCAGATGATTTAGCTACAAAAGAGTATCCATCAGAAATTTTAAAAGAAAAGTTCAGTGAGGTTTTTTCCAAACCTGATTTTTTAGAAAAAGCTGTCGTTGACTTAAAAGCAGTAAAGGAAAGAGATCCTGCATCAAGTGGTTTTGTTTTACATTATTATTTTCAAAAGGATTTGCTGCATTACAGGCTCACAGAATCGCAAATTATTTTATGAAAGCAAAACAAGAAGTTTTTGCATATTTCATCCAGAGCAGAAGTTCTGCTATTTATGAGGTAGATATTCATCCAAAAGCAGAAATAGGGACACGGGGTGATGTTGGATCATGCAACTGGAATTGTCATTGGAGAGACTTCGGTAGTTGAAAACGATGTATCAATATTTCAAGGCGTAACTCTTGGAGGTACAGGAAAAGAAACTGGAGATAGACATCCAAAAGTTCGTGAAGGAGTTTTAATAAGCTCAGCAGCACAAATTTTAGGAAATGTAGAAATTGGAAAGGGCGCTAAAGTTGCTGCCGGAAGTGTAGTACTTTCAGATGTAGAGGCGAACACAACAGTTGCTGGAGTGCCAGCAATAGTTGTTGGTAAACCGTCTTCTGAAAAACCAGCAACGGATGTTGATCACACCATAGAAGAGGCCTAAATCATGTCAACACAAAAAAGTTTAGATGACTTAGTAGAAACCCTAAACCTCGAAAGGCTTGAGGAAAATCTTTATCGTGGTGAATGTGAAAAAACTGCTTGGGGAAGAGTTTTTGGTGGACAAGTTCTTGGTCAATCTCTTAGTGCTGCCTACAACACTATAGAAGAAAAAAGGTATGCTCATTCTTTTCATGCGTATTTTTTAAGGCCGGGTAGAATTGATATGCCTATAGTCTATAACGTCGTCAGAATTCGAGATGGGGGAAGTTTTACGACAAGAACTGTTGACGCGATCCAAAATGGTGAAGTGATATTTAATATGATTGTTTCTTTTCAAATTGACGAAGGAGGCTTCGAACATCAATTTGATATGCCTGATGTTCCTGGACCAAATGATTTACAGAGTGAAATAGAATTAAGGGAAGCAATGATTGATGAAATACCAAAAGAGTTTAGAGATGGTTTTCTCAGGGAAAAGGCTGTTGAACTCAGAACTGTTGAACAATACAGCCCAATGAATTCAGAAAAGAAACCGCCTTACAAACATACTTGGATGAAAGCTAACGGGAAGCTGCCGGATGATATATTGGTCCATCAAAATATTTTAGCCTATGCTTCAGACTTTGGATTATTGAGTACTGCTCAACTTCCTCATGGCATTAGTTGGGGAGGCATGAATAGAAGGGTTATGTCAGCAAGCATAGATCATGCAATGTGGTTTCACAGACCTTTCAGAGCAGATGAATGGCTTTTATATGTTACAGATAGTCCAAGTGCAAGTAATGCGAAAGGCTTTAATAGGGGAACCGTCTATACAGAAGATGGAAAGCTAGTAGCCTCAGCCATTCAAGAAGGATTGATGAGGCAAATAAAAACTAAGAAGACCTAGACTAGGGTAGTTTTACCCATAATCTTTTTATCTATCTCTCGAGCTGCAGCTCGTCCTTCGTTGATAGCCCAAACTACTAAAGACTGACCTCTGCGACAGTCACCAGCTGCAAAGACTTTAGGATGGGAAGTTTGATGGATATTGTGTTCTGCCTTGAAGTTAGACCTTTCATCTAATTCAAGCTTTAATTTTATATTAAGATAATCTTCAGGTCCAAGAAAACCCATAGCTAAAAAGATTAAGTCAGCTTTCCAGGTTTGCTCTGTTCCTTTGATTTCTTTGAAGTCTTTATCAACTTTTACAGTTTTAATTCCAGTGAGCTTTCCATTTTTGTCTCTCAAAAACTCTTTTCCGGAAACAGAATATTCTCTAGGATCTTTACCGAATACTTCTTTGGATTCTTCATGTCCATAATCAACTTTATATACTCTTGGAAAGATAGGCCATGGATTATTTTCTAATCTTTCTTTAGGAAGTTCAGGAAGTATTTCAAAGTTAGTAAGACTTTTACAACCGTGTCTTAAAGATGTACCTAAGCAGTCGTTCCCGGTATCTCCACCACCAATAACAATCACGTCTTTGTCTTTAGCATTGATAAAACTATCGTCTTTCAAATCGCTATCCAAAAGACTTTTTGTATTTTGACCCAAAAACTCCATAGCAAAATAAACACCTTCACCATCTCTATTCTTTATAGGTAAATCCCTTGGCTTAGTTGCTCCTGTGGTAAGTAAAACAATATCGTTTTCTTTAATAAGTTTTTCCATAGATATGGAGTTCTTTCCTTTGCCGCCAACGTCGCAATTGGTATGGAATTTTATTCCTTCTTCTTCCATGATATCCACTCGCATATCAATGATGGACTTATCTAGTTTCATATTTGGAATTCCATACATCATTAAGACCACCAATTCTATCTGCTCTTTCATAAACGTTTATGGAGTGACCGACACTATTGAGTTGCTGTGCGGCAGATAAACCTGCAGGACCTGAACCAACGATGGCTATTTTTTTATTAGTTCTTTTATTAGGAATAACTGGCTTTATCCAACCTGATTCAATCCCTTTATCAGCAATTGCAAATTCTAGATTTTTAATGGTAACTGGAGTTTCTGTGATGCCTAAAACGCAAGCACCTTCACAAACTGCAGGACAAACTCTACCTGTCACTTCTGGGAAATTATTGGTTTTTAAAAGTCTTGCAAAGCTTCTTCCCACTTTTCGTTATAAACCAAATCGTTCCATTCTGGAATCAAGTTATAAACAGGACAGCCTTCCCCAGATTGACAAAATGGAACTCCACAATTCATACATCTCGATGCTTGAGTGTTTAACAATGATTCATCGTGATCGGTATAGATTTCTTTGAAATCCAATACTCTTTTCTTGGGACTTCGGTAAGGCTCAACTTCCCTTTCGAATTCTTTAAATCCTGTTATTTTACCCATTAGCTTGCTTTTAATTTTTTATTGTTTGTTTCCATTAGTACTCTTTTGAAGTCAATTGGCATAACTTTCTTGAAATTATCAAGTTCTTTATTCCAATTAGATAAAATCTTTTCAGCGACATCCGACTTAGTATATCTATAGTGATTTGAAATAAGGGTTTTTAATTCTTCTTTATCTTCGTTTATAACAAGTTTTTCTAAATCGAAAGTACTCATATTGCAATTCTTTTTGAAATTATTTTTTGGATCGTAAACGTAAGCTATACCACCACTCATTCCAGCACCAAAGTTTCTACCAGTAGGACCCAAGATTACTGCTCTTCCTCCTGTCATGTATTCACAGCCGTGATCTCCAATTCCTTCTACAACTACTTTTGCGCCACTATTTCTAACACAAAATCTTTCTGCAGCTATTCCTCTAAAGTAAGCTTCACCATCAGTTGCTCCATAAAGCGCAACATTACCTAAAATTATATTTTCATTTGGAATGAAAGTACTATCAGCTGGAGGATAGATTATTAATTTGCCTCCTGACAAACCTTTTCCTACATAATCATTTGCATCACCTTCTAAAGAAAAGAGTCATACCTTTGGTTGCCCATGCTCCAAAACTTTGCCCTGCTGATCCAGTGAGATTAAATTTCAAAGTATCATTTGGCAATCCAGCAGCTCCCCAAGATTTAGCTACTTCGTTGGAAATGATTGTGCCAAAAACGCGATTAGTATTTCCAATTTTTGAATCAACAACAATTCTTTTTTCGTTTTGATGTGATTCTTGATTTTTTTAATAATTTAATATCAAGAGATTTTTCTAAATTGTGATTCTGCTTTTGAGTATTGAAGACCTCTGTATCTTTATAAATTATTTCGGCAGGAGAAAGAATTTTAGACAGATCCAATCCATCTCTTTTCCAGTGATCTATAGCTTTATCCATTTCAAGAAGATCAACTCTACCAATCAAATCATCTAACTTGGTTATACCAAGATTTGCCATGATCATTCTTAATTCTTTTGCCACCATAAAGAGGTAATTTACAACATTCTCTGGACTACCTTTAAATTTCTTTCTTAGTTCTTTATCTTGAGTAGCAATGCCTACTGGACAAGTATTTAGATGACACTTTCTCATCATAATACATCCCAAGGTAACAAGTGGAGCTGTAGAAAAGCCAAATTCTTCAGCACCTAATATGGCAGCTACCGCCACATCTCGTCCGGTTTTAAGCTGACCATCGGTCTGCAGAACAACTCTTGATCTTAAATTATTCATGACCAAGGTTTGGTGAGTTTCTGCAATTCCTAATTCCCAAGGAAGTCCTGCATGTTTGATAGAGGTTAGAGGTGAAGCACCTGTGCCACCGTCATGTCCAGCAATTACCAGATGATCTGTTTTTGCTTTCACAACTCCAGCGGCAATAGTTCCTACACCGATTTCAGAAACAAGTTTTACGCTAATTCTTGAGCTTCTATTAGCATTTTTTAAGTCGTGTATTAACTGAGCAATATCTTCTATTGAATAAATATCATGATGTGGTGGAGGACTGATTAAACCAACTCCTGGTGTTGAATGTCTAATTTTAGCTATGTATTTATCAACCTTTGTGCCAGGAAGCTCTCCACCTTCTCCAGGCTTTGCACCTTGTGCTATTTTGATTTGCAATTCATCAGCATTCGTCAGATACCACATGGTGACACCAAACCTACCTGAAGCTACTTGCTTTATAGCGGATCTTTTAGAACTACCATCTTCAAGAGGTTTAAATCTAATTGGATCTTCTCCACCTTCTCCAGTATTAGATTTTCCACCTAATTTATTCATGGCAAGAGCTAACGATTCATGAGCTTCGGTTGATATTGATCCGAGAGACATCGCTCCTGTAGCAAATCTTTTTACAATCTCTTTTTCCGGTTCTACTTTATCTAAAGGAATAGGGTTCTTTGAAAATTTAAACTTCATCAAGCCTCTCAAAGTACTATTCTTTGTAGTTTCTTCATTGGCATGATTTGAGAAGTTCCAATATGCAGATTCATCATTATTTCTTGCTGCAATTTGAAGAGCTGAAATGGATTTTGGATCCCACATATGAGAATCCCCCATTTCTCCAATGAAAATCACCAGGATTTGGCAAAGAAGTAACATTGTTTTCAAGATTTTCTGGAAAACCCATCAGATGACGTCTTTCCATTTCTTCGGACAGTATGTCGAAGGTTACGCCTTGTACTCTACTTGGAGTACCGGGAAAAGACTTTTCAATGATTTCATCTGAAAGTCCTACAGCTTCAAAAATTTGCGCTCCTTTATAAGATTGTAAGGTTGAAATTCCCATTTTTGCCATGACTTTTAACATCCCTTTAGCTACACCTTTTTTATAAGCTTTAACAAGATCAGATGAATTATTCAGATTTTTATCTTCTAAAACTCCATCTTCTAAAGATTTTTCCAGAACAGCAAAGGCTAGATATGGATTTATTGCATCAGCTCCATAACCTATCAATAAACAATGATGGTGAACCTCCCTGGCTTCACCGGATTCCTAAAACAATACCTATTTGAGTTCTTTTCTCTTTTTTGACTAAATAATTATGAACTGTTGAACAGGCAAGAAGGGTACTTAAAGCTAATTTATCTGAAGCAATGTTTTTATCAGAAAGAATTATAAATGAGTATCCTTCATCGATTGCTTCTAAAGATTCTTTGCAAATTTTATCCAAAGCTTTTGTAAGTCTTCTTTTTCCTAAACCTTTTTTGTAAGTAATATCTATTGTTTTTGATTTGTATCCTTTAGTTTTAATTGACCTTATTTTTCTAGTTCTTGATTTGAAAGGATGGGGTGCTCGAGTCTTAATCTTTTAACATTATTTTCATCTGTAGAAAGAAGGTTGCCTTCAGGACCAATCAAGCATTCCAAAGACATGATGATTTCTTCTCGAATAGAGTCTATTGGAGGATTTGTAATTTGCGCAAAAAGTTGTTTGAAGTAATCGTAAATCATCCTAGGTTTATCAGATAGACAAGCCAATGCTGCATCATTTCCCATAGACCCTAGAGGATCTCTCAACTCTGTTACCAAAGGAAGTAACATGAATTCCAAAGTCTCAGTTGTATATCCAAAGGCTTTCATTTTTGAAATCAAATCTGAAACCGTATATTTTTTTGATTTATCAGGAAGATCTATCTAATTCAATGATTTGATTTCTATTCCAATCTCCGTAAGGATGTTGATTAGCGACTTCTTTTTTTATTTCTTCATCAGAAATTAATTTTCCTTTATCAAAGTCAATTAAAAACATCTTACCTGGCTGCAACCTACCTTTTCTTAAGACTGTTTTAGGTTCAACTTCCAGAACGCCAACTTCAGATGCCATGATTACTTTATCGTTGTTGGTGACATAAAACCTACTGGGTCTGAGACCATTTCTATCTAAAACAGCTCCAACTTGTGTGCCATCTGTAAAAACTATTGAAGCAGGTCCGTCCCAAGGTTCCATCAAAGAAGAAGAATATTGATAAAAGTCTTTTTTAACCTTTGACATATTCTTATCGTTTTGCCATGCTTCAGGAATCATCATCATCACAGCCTCGGGTAGTTTTCTGCCAGTCATGATCAGGAAGCTCTAAAACATTATCAAAACTACCTGAATCTGAGCAATCCGGTTCAGCTATTGGAAAAAGTTTATTTATTTTATTCTTGTATAAATCGCTAGATGCTTTTCCTTGTCTAGACTGCATAAGGTTCATGTTTCCTTTCAAAGTGTTGATTTCTCCGTTGTGACACATATATCTGCAAGGTTGAGCTCTATCCCAAGAAGGAAAAGTATTTGTGCTAAATCTTGAGTGCACCATCGCAAGATGGGTTTCAAAAGTTTTATCCTCCAAGTCAGGAAAAAAAGGAAAAAGTTGAGAGGGTGTTAGCATGCCTTTGTATACAATCAGTCTTGAAGACAAGCTGCACGCATAAAACATCAAAGCTTGAGAAAGATTACTTTTCTGTCTTAATTCTTTAGTAAATATTTTTCTTGCCAGATAGAGTTTTCTTTCAAAATCGTTTTGGTCGATATTCTTTGGCGCTTTAATAAAAATTTGTTCAATCTCTGGCTTGCAATCCAAAGCGGCCGGTCCTACGTCTGCTTTTACAGAATCAATTGGAACTTTTCGCCAGCCTAAAAACTCAAGTTTTTCTTTTTTTAAAACATTTTCAATGGTTTTTTTGCAGAATTTTTTTTCGGATTTTTTTTGTGGAAAAAAAATATTTCCTACAGCATATTTTCCTTTCTCAGGAAGATTGATCTTAGCTTTTTTGCGCCTTTTCTTTAAAAAATTCATGAGGAAGAGCAAGGAGAATTCCTGCACCATCTCCCGTATTTTCTTCAAAGCCACAACCACCTCTGTGATCCATTCTGGAATTGATGATGTAAGCATCGTCCATGATTTCCCTAGAGGGGATACCTTTGATATTAGCAACAAGACCGACACCACATGAATCCTTCTCAAATTCTGGATCATAGAGACCTTGTTTTTTTGGTCTAATTTCTAAAGTTTTAATTTTCTTTTTCAGCACACATTACCTTCATCTCTTTTAGTAACATGCCCTTTTAACGCATGGACAATGCGCCACTTTTAAGGCATGTGATATGCCCCCCATTAAAAAGGAATTTAAATTTATCAGAATATATATTTTATTTTTGCACCAAAGTAGTGCATATAACTTTTACTAATAAAATAAGCTATTTTTTATAGCATTTTCTATTATTACTTTCTTACTGACGCTTTTAATTTTTGCCTTTCCAATTTTTTCGAGCAAAATAAATTTAAGCTGGCTGTTATTCTTTTTTTTATCGGATTGCATCAATTTAATTAATTTTTTTGGAACTATTTTTTTCTTAAGGTTTACTTTAATGCCGGTATTTTTGATGATGGAATGAACTCTATCAAAAACTTTACAATCTAAATCTAAACTACTTTCCGAAAGTTTTGTCGCTGCTAACATTCCCAATGCCACTGCTTCGCCATGAGCATAAAGTTTATTGTTACCTATGGTTTCCAAAGCGTGTCCAAAAGTATGTCCAAAATTTAGAATTGCCCGGATTCCATTTTCTCTTTCATCTTTTGTTACAACGTCGGCTTTAATTTCGATTGATTTTTTTATAGCCTTTTCTATGATTTGGGGTTTTTAGAGATAAAATTTGATTTAAGTTTTTTTCAAGCCATACAAAAAATTTTTTATCTGAAATGAGCCCATGTTTGATAACTTCCATCATTCCACATTGGATTTCTAACTTTGATAGAGACTTAAGAAATTTAGTGTCGATAATTACTTGGACTGGCTGGTTAAAAGTACCAATCATATTCTTAAACCCTTTGTGATTTACCCCGGTTTTTCCACCTATGCTCGCATCAACTTGGGATAATAATGTTGAGGGAACCAAAACAAAATCAACTCCTCTTAAAAAAGTTGAGGCAATAAAACCAGTCATATCACAGGTGATACCTCCACCAATACCAAAAATAACACAATCTCTGGAGTAATTATTTCTTATTAAAAAATCATACACCTTAGCAAGATATGACATATTTTTATTATTTTCTGTAGCATTAATTTTTATTGAATTGATTTTTTTTGAAGAAGATTTTTTCAAATTATTCTCCAATTTATTAATTAATGACTCAGGAGCCTTATTATCAATTACTAATAAAATATCTTTTTGTGAAACTAATTTTTCAAGAGGTATTGTCCCAAGTAAATCATTACCAACCTTTATTTCATAGCTTTTTGAATTTGTTTTTACCTTGATGATTTTCATTTATTCAAAAATTTAATTATTTTTTTTAAAATTTCTTCTGTATTCAAATTATCCATAGAAATTTTTATCTTTGATATTGTTTCATAGAAATTAAATCTTTTTTCATATAATTTTTTTAAAATTTCCAAGCCATCACCATCGTTTAGTAATGGACGTTTTTTGCTATCTTTAGTTCTCTCGTATTGTCTCTCTGGAGTGGAGTCTAAAAAAATTACTTTATCTTCATTCTTTAAAAGCAATCTGTTTTCTTCTTTTTCTACAATGCCTCCACCAGTAGCGATAACCACATTTCTGAAGGTTTTAGTTTCGCTCAAAGCTTTTGATTCTTTTTGACGAAAATAATCTTCACCATCTTGTTCAAAAATATCTTTAATTTTTCTTCCTTCTGATTTTTCAATCAATTTATCTGTATCGTAAAAATCAAAATCCAATTTTTCAGATAAATTCCTTCCGGTTGTGGACTTACCTGTACCCATTGGCCCGACTAAAAAAACCTTCATAAACTTATCTCTTAGACTAAAATATTAAGATAAGTTTACCTTAAAAGATGATTTATCTATTTAAAACAAAATTCTTTTATTTTCTATTGGTAGTAATCCTGCTACCAATACAAATTACTTTAGGAATTTATCTATATTTTGCTCCAGAAATTCCTTCTTCATCAGAGGTTGCTTCTGTTGAGTTGCAAGTTCCTCTAAAAATTTTTACAAAAGATGGAAAGCTTATCGGAGAATTTGGAGAAATTCATCGAACAAAATTAAAGTTTGAAGAAATTCCAGATACCTTTGTTAAAGCATTTTTAGCTGCTGAAGATAGCGATTATTTCAATCATACTGGTGTAGATATCCTTAGTTTAGTAAGAGCTGCTTACCAATTTTTGAGAGAAGGCGAAATTGTAAGCGGTGGCGGAACCATTACCATGCAAGTTGCAAGGAATTATGTACTAACAAAGGAAAGAACATTTGAAAGAAAATTAAAAGAAATCTTTACCGCATTGAAGATAGAATTTCTCTTTTTCCAAAGAAGAAATATTTGAGCTTTATGTAAATCAAATTTTTTTGGGGAATAGGGCTTATGGTATCAAAGCAGCAGCAGAAATTTATTATGATAAAAATTTAGAGGATCTCAATCTTGCACAATATGCAATGATAGCCGCTCTTCCAAAAGCACCATCAAGAATCAATCCTCTCATAAACCCAAGAAAAGCAATAAATAGAAGAAATTATGTTTTGAGGAGAATGCTTGCTTTAGAATTTATTGATCAAACTCAATTTGATGTTGCATCCAGTGCTCCTGTTACTGCATCATTTTCTGGAATCTCTCCTGAAGTTGAAGCTGATTATCTAGCAGAAGAAATAAGAAAATATATCATCAAGAATTATGGTCTTTCCGCTTATAAGGATGGCTATCAGGTTTTTTCTACAATAGATTCAATTTATCAGACAGCTGCAAGAAAAGCTGTAGAAAAGGGAATTGAGGATTATGAAGATAGGCATGGATTTGAAAAACCTGAGAATCATGGGTATTTACTTCCAAAGAGTTTTAAAAATAGATCTGAATTTTTTTACGCTTTTGCTTACGATCCATTTGCTTATTTAGATGAATTTGGAATCGAGCTTGAAGCCAAGAATCCTTTCAGTAAAGCCATGAAATTTCTGGAGCAACAAGCAGAGTTCAAAAATTTTAAACCTGCAATTTTAATTTCCGTTGAAGATAAAAGATTGTTGACCTTAAACAAGGAAGGAAGAATAGAAAATATCCTTCTCAAAGACTTAAAAAAATCAATCAGACCTAGGATAAACGAAAATAGAAAAGATAAAAAATTGACTTATTTTTCCTGAATTTTTTGAAAGCGGGGATCTTGTTTGGCTGTCAAAAGATGGCAGTCAGAGCAATTCCATTACTTTATCTATTCATCCAAAGGTTCAATCCGCTCTGGTAAGCTTAAATCCTTCGTCTGGAGAAATTTTAGCTTTAGTTGGGGGATACAATTTTCGTAATAGTCAATTTAATCGCGCTATTCAGGCTAAACCTCAGCTTGGATCAAATTTTAAGCCATTTTTATATGCAGCCGCATTTGAAAATGGATTTAGCCCAGCTTCAATAATAATTGATTCTCCGCTGGTATTTGATGATCAAAATTTAGAAGAAATATGGAGACCACGAAATGCAAGTGGCAAGTTTTATGGGCCTACTAGGCTTAGAGAGGCCCTTGTACAATCTAGAAATGTTGTCAGCGTGAAACTTCTTCAAGAGGTTTCAATTAAAGATGCTAAGGAATCTTTAGAAAAATTTGGTTTTTTAAAGATGAATTGCCTGATGATTTATCTCTAGCACTTGGCTCTTATGGCGCAAGTCCAATGAAAAATGCTGAGTTGTTTTCTATCTTTGCAAATGGAGGAAAAAAAATTGTTCCTTATTTCATTGATAGAATCCTTTTTCCAGATGGAAATGAGATTAATTTTTCAGAAGAAAAGAAATCTAAAACCGGAGATTATTTATCTCAATGGTTTGGAGCCGATGAAAGTCAAGCTGACAATTTCAGCATAGATCCAAGAATTGCTTTTATGATAAACGATATTTTGAAAGAGGCTGCACAAAGGGGTACTGGAAGAAAAATCAATGAGCTAGGAAGAAAAGATTTTGCCGCTAAAACAGGAACATCCAATGATGCGGAAAGTACTTGGTTTACTGGATTCAATGAAAACATTTTAACTACTGTTTGGTTTGGTTACGATAATCCATCTAGTTTAGGTAATAATGAATTTGGCAGTACTACTTCATTACCGATTTGGCTAAATTATAAAAAACAAATTATCGATACAATTCCAAAAGGCAAATTCAAAAAACCCTCGGGCTTAATAGCAAGAAAAATAAATCTAGAAACAGGAGAACTTGCTAAACCTGAAGATGAGAGGGTGAAGTTTGAACTTTTTCTTAATTAGCGAAGATAGCTTTTTTTAAAAAGTTCCACTGATCTTCCCAGGAACTACTTAAATCTTTTTTGAATTTACTTCTCACAAAGGATTGAATTTGTCCTTCCAAACAAGAGAGCAATAAGTCACATGAAGCTGCTAAATTT
Organism: Gammaproteobacteria bacterium; assembly: GCA_038141925.1. Classification (GTDB taxonomy): domain Bacteria; phylum Pseudomonadota; class Gammaproteobacteria; order Magnimaribacterales; family AG-339-G14; genus MEDG-81. The sequence continues at coordinate 17,750 of JAYQJB010000001.1, forward strand.
AAATTCAGCTTTTTTTTAGTGGTTCTTTCATATTCCTGAAGCGACTGCCTTATTTCTATATTTATTTTCTCAAAACAGTTGGAAACTTTATCTATTATTTTTACTTCATCTGCCGTGAAAACTTCTCGAGTAAGAATTCTGGAAAAACCTTTATTTGTTTCGCAAAACTTTAAAACTAGTGCAATCAGTTGTCCTGGAAAATCCTCTGGTTTTGATTCCTCTTTCATTGCTTTCATTCTAGTAAAGATACTTTCCTCAAAAAAAACCACCAGCTCTTCAAAGATTTTTCTTTTGCTTGGAAAGTGTTTATAAATTGCTGCTTCAGTTATTTCTGATCTTTTTGCCAATTCTGCAGTGGTAATTTTCAACAAATCCCTTTCTTCGAGCATTGCTGCAAGAGATTGCATAATTATTAGTTTTCTTTGCTTTTTCTTTTCCATTTATTTACTAATCCAGGTACCAACTCCTTTATCAGTTAAGAGCTCAATTAAAACAGAGTGAGGAACACGACCGTCGACGATATGAGCATTTTTTACACCTTTTTCTAGACACTCAATCGCTCCAGTCAATTTAGGATACATTCCTCCTTTGATGTTTTTTTTATTTTTTAAAACTCTTTTTGCTTCTTTTAGGCTCATTGTAGATATTTTTTTCCATCAAGATCTCTTACACCGGAAATATCTGTGAGCAATATTATCTTTTCTGCTTTTAAAGATGCTGCAACAGAACAAGCTGCAAAATCACCATTTATATTCATTGGCTCATTTTTAGAAGTCCATCCTATAGGAGAAATGACTGGAATTTTTCCTGCTTTTAATGACGCCATTATCTTTTTCTTATCAATACTTTTTACTAAACCAACTTCGCCAAGATTTTTTTTTCTATCCTTTATTGCTTTGATAGGAGAATCTTTCTTTCCCACAAGCCTACTTGTTTTACCTCCCCAGAACTGAATAAGTTCTGAGATATCTTTATTGATTTTGTTATCAAGAACCTTTTGCACAATCTTTATCATTTCTAAAGTAGTTTTTCTGATGCCTTCTTTGAATTCAAACTTTATGTTATTTTTTTTCAGCTCAAAATCTATTTGAGGCCCTCCACCATGAATTAGAATTGGATGAATACCAACAGTTTTCATAAGAACTAAATCTCTGGCAAAGTTTTTTTGTAAAATTTTATTTTCCATAGCATTTCCACCATATTTTATGACAACAACTTTGTTATTAAACTTTCTTATGTATGGAAGCGCTTCAGTTAAAACTTTTGAGATATTTATAGCGTTTTTTTCAGAGATACTCATTAGAAATCTAATTGCAAATCGACCTCTATTTTAGACAATATCTCTTTGAAATAATTTTTTATTTCTAACAAGTCACTTTCCGTTTTACCTTCAAATCGTAAAACAAGATTTGGCGAAGTGTTAGAAGCTCTCACTAGTCCCCATGAATTTTTGTTTTCAAGCCTAATTCCATCTATGTCTATCAATTTATATATAGAAAAATCTATTGAAGTTTTTAGACCATCAATAATTTTAAATTTGTCTTCCTCAGGAACTTTCAAATTTATCTCGGGCGTAGAGAAATGCTTTGGATAAGAGTTGAAAACTTCATGAGATGTTAATTCAGTTTTTGATAAAATTTCTATCATTCGCAAAGCAGAATAAATGGCATCATCGAACCCATACCAGTCATCATTAAAAAAGATATGTCCACTCATCTCTCCACCAAGCAGAGCATTAGTTTCGATAATTTTTGATTTTATGTATGAATGTCCAGTTCGTGACATGATTGGAGTTCCGTTAAATTTTTTTATTACTTTCTCTAGATTGGTTGAGCATTTAACATCAAAGACAATGCTCCCTTTTGTTTTTTTTTTCTTAATAAGTCTTCAGCCAGAAGCATCATATAAGTGTCTGGAAAAATTATGTTTCCTTTGTTATCTATCAAACCGACTCTGTCGCCGTCACCATCAAGTGCAATTCCTAGATCAGAATTCGTTTCCAAAACCTTTTTTTGTAAATCTTTTAAGTTTTTAGGATTACTAGGATCAGGATGATGGTTGGGAAAATTTCCATTGACTTCAGAATAAAGCTCAATAACTTCCAATCCAAGAAGTTTAAAAGCCTGAGGAGCAATCACTCCTCCAACACCATTTCCACAATCAAGACAAACTTTCGTCTTTGAGCTCATCTTTATCTTTTCTTTGAGTTCTTTTAGATAATCATTTTTAACATCAAGAGAAGTTAATTGACCTGAGCCATTTATAAAACTTTCTTCTTCAATCATCGACTTTATTTTTTTTATTTTTTCACTAGTCATTGATCTCTTGTTAATGACAATTTTTAAACCGTTGTAGTTTTTTGGATTATGACTTCCAGTAAGCATCTCGCCATCAGAGATATTTGTCTTAAAAGTAGAAAAATAGAGAAGAGGTGTTGGAACCTCGCCGATATCAACAACATTGCATCCTGAAGATAACACTCCTTTTTGAAATTGGTCTAAAAGCCTAGGACCAGAAATTCTTCCATCTCTAGCAGTTAAAATAGATGTCCTTCCTTCAGCAAGGATATGGGATCCTATGGCTTTTCCAATCTGAAATATTCCTTCTTCAGTGAGCGCCTCATCTACAATTCCTCTGATATCGTATGCTCGGAAAATTTCAGAATTAACTTTCATATTAGTTTATCCACTTTATAATGAATTTTTTTTTATTATGACAACTTTGGCAGAAAAAAAAGGTTTTATCTGGTTCGATGGAAAGATTGTAAATTCAGAGGAAGCCAATGTACATGTTTTAACTCATACCTTGCACTATGGTCTTGGAGTTTTTGAAGGAGTTAGAGCTTACGAAACACCAGAAGGTACAAAAATATTTAGGCTTAACGATCATACCGAAAGGTTATTTTCATCTGCTCAAGCAGTTGACCTGGATATTCCCTTTTCCAAAGAGGAAATTAATCAGGCTCAAATAGAAATTGTAAAATTAAATAACTTAAAAGAGGCTTACATCAGACCCATGTGTTTTTATGGCTCAGGAAGTTTAGGCTTAAGGGCAGATGATTTAAAAGTTCACACAATAGTTGCTGCATGGGAGTGGCCAAGTTACATGGCTCCAGAGGTTTTTGAGAAAGGAATTAAGGTAAAGATATCCTCTTACAAAAGAGAGCGAGGAAACTTAGTTTCAAGATCTAAAGTAAATGGTAATTACGTGAAGTCTATGATGGCCCTAAAAGAAGCTCTTAAAGAAGGCTATGACGAAGCTCTTTTATTAGATTCAGAAAATTTTATATCAGAAGGTTCAGGCGAAAATCTATTTGCTATAAAAAATAATGAGCTTTTTACTCCAAATTTGGAAGCTTCTTTAGATGGAATAACAAGGAAAGCAATAATCTCTCTTGCAGAAGAAATAGGCATGAAAGTAAATGTAGCTGATCTAACTGAAGAAGACATATTATCTGCTCAGGAACTTTTTTTACAGGAACAGCAGCTGAAGTTGTTCCAATTACTCAAGTGAATAATCAAAAGATTGGCTCTGGCATGAGAGGCGAAGTAACAGAAATTCTCCAGAAAAATTATTTTGACCAAGTCAGAGGAAAAAGATCTTCTTTTTCCAGAATGGCATACTTTGGTTAGCTAAAGGAATAAACTTGAAAAAACTTAAGATTGCTTTTCTAAGCTATAGAAGTAAACCTTTTTCGGGAGGTCAGGGTATTTATGTTAAATATCTTTCTAAAGCACTTTATGATCTTGGGCATGAGATAGATGTTTTTTCTGGACCACCTTATCCTGATTTGGATCCAAAAATTAACTTAGTGAAAGTTCCAAGTTTGGGTCTCTATGAAAAAAAGAGTAAGTTTTATGATGTAAATCCAATGATGTTGCTTAACCCTATTAATTTATTTGAATGGTTAAGCATAAATTCTGGAGGTTTTCCTGAGCCATATACCTTTGGCAAGAGAATAAAAAAAATTCTTAAGCAAAATCTAAATAAATATGACGTTATTCACGATAACCAAAGTCTTGCTTATGAGTTACTTTTTTTTCAAAAGAAAAAGCCTCTAGTTACAACAATTCATCATCCCATATCATTGGATCTTACATATCAGCTTCAAAGTACAAATGATATTTTCTTAAAACTTCTTATGAGGCGATGGCATTCTTTTCTTGTTATGCAGAAGTTTGTTGCAAAAAGACTAAAAAAAATTGTGGTCCCTTCCAACTCATCAATGGAAGACATAAAAGAAGAGTTTGATGTCGATAAAAACAAAATGGAAAGAGTGATGAATGGAATAGATCTTAATGTCTTTTTCCCAGATTCAAAAATAAAAAAAACTCCCTTCAAACTTGTAACTGTAGCGAGCGCAGATGTTCCTCTTAAAGGTTTGGATTATCTTTTAAAAGCCTTATCTGATTTGGCGGAAGTTTACTCAGATATTTCTTTATCTATTATTGGAGAACAAAAGAAAGGCGGACATACTGAAAGATTGATAAAAAAACTCAATTTAGAAAAACGAGTTAATTTTTTTTCAAATTTAACTCAAGAAGAGTTAAGAAAAACTTATTGTGAAGCTGAACTAGCAATCATTCCTTCTTTGTATGAAGGCTTTGGATTCGCAGCAATAGAGGCAATGGCTTGTGGGGTTCCCTTAATCTCTTCTTCTGGTGGAGCGCTTCCTGAAGTAATCAAAGATACCGGAATTATTATTCCACCAAAAAATGTTAAGGAGATTTATAATTCAGTAGATTTTCTTTTGTCTTCTCCTCATATTGCTAAAGAATTAGCTGAAAAAGGACTTCAAAGAGCAAATTCAAAATTTTCTTGGGTGGCAATAGCAAAAAAATTAGAAAAGGTTTATCACAAAGAAATAGAAATTCATAAACATGCAAACAATTGATATAAAGTATTTAAATCCAAAAAAAGGTTCAAAAATTTTAGATTTGGGCTGTGGTCAAGGAAGACACTGTTTTGGAGCATACATGTTTGTAGATGCAGACGTTTTTGGTTTTGATATGAGTCACGAGGATGTAATCAAAGCAAAAGAAAATTTTAAAGAATTCGATGAATCATCCGTTAACAAAAGCTGTTTATTTGGCGTAACTGATGGAAGAGAACTTCCTTTTGAAGATAATTCTTTTGATTATGTAATTTGCTCTGAAGTTTTGGAGCACATCATTGATTTTGAATTAGTCATCGAAGAAATTGAGAGAATTTTAAAACCAGGCGGGATGTTTGCTGCAAGTGTTCCCAAATATCTTCCAGAGTGGATTTGTTGGAAGTTAAGCAAGGCTTACCAAGAAATGCCAGGAGGCCATGTCAGAATTTTTAGATACAAGCATTTCAAAAAATCAATCGAAAAAAGAGGGTTTTCTTTTTTAAAAAGACATTGGAACCATGCTCTTCATTCTCCTTATTGGTGGTTGCAATGTTTGTTTTGGGAAACAAAAGAGTCGTCTTGGATTATAAAAAAATATCATGACTTTTTAGTATGGGACATGATGAAAAAACCTTTTTTGACAAAGGTGTTAGAATTCATTCTTCAACCATTAATTGCTAAAAGTGTCGTTGCATATTTCAAAAAAAAAATAATCCTAAAAGCATTTTTGATAAGGAGATTTATATAAATTTCGCTAAATATATCTTGTCCTGTCAAGATTCAGAAGGCGGTATCCGCTGGGAACCTGATTCAAAACTAGACCCTTGGGATCATATTGAATCAGCAATGGGTCTAGATGTTATGGGGTTTGAAGCTGAATCCAAAAAAGCATATAACTGGTTAAGGACATACCAGGAAAGCGATGGATCTTGGCCATCCATTTTTTTTTTCTGAAGAACCAAATAAATTAAAAGAAACCAACTTCAGCTCTTACATAGCTGTCGGAATGTGGCACCACTTTAAAAATTTTAATGATAAGGATTTCCTTTATGAATTTTGGCCAGTTTTGGATGCAGCCATAGAATTTACTCTTGAAGCTCAAACAGAACATGGAGATTTTTTTTGGGCAAAAGATGATGAAAATTGGCTGGATGATTCTCTCAAAACAGGATGCTCATCAATTTACATGAGCCTTTTTTGTTACAAAAAAATTGCAAAAGAAATAAATAAGCAGGATAGAGTTTCAGATATCCAGCTAAATAACTTAAAAGATTGTTTAAGAAGTAAGTCTTATAGATTTGACAGAAATTGGGAAAGTAAAGAGCGATATAGTATGGATTGGTATTACCCAGTTTTATCTGGAATCTTCACCGAATCAGAGTCAATAGAAATAATTAATGATAAATGGGATGAATTTGTTGTCGAAGGATTGGGGTGTAAGTGCGTAAAGGAAGAGCCCTGGGTAACTGCTGCTGAATCTTCAGAATTAGTTTTGGCATTGAATAAAAGCGGTTTAAAAACTGAAGCAGAAAAAATATTACAAGATACTTTCAATTTAATGGATGATGATGGCCTCTTATGGACAGGATATGTTTATCAAGATAAAAAATATTGGCCTATTGAAAAACCCAGTTGGACAATGGGAGCTGCGATTCTCGCAGGAAATTCAATAAATAAATTTAGCTCTTCGGGAGATTTTTTTAAATTTTAAGTTAAATCTTTTTTAAGATTCCTAAGGTTTCATAAATTCCAAGATCTTCAAACTGTTTAGATTTTCGAGCTTTAGAATAAATTTCAAAAGGAGGTCTTCCTCCATCATCAGGATTCGGAAAAACGTCATGTATTACAAGCAGTCCTCCAGAACATATTTTATCTTTCCAAGAATTGTAATCACTTAAAGCAGCCTCAAGAGAGTGGCCACCATCTATGAATAGCAGGCTAATTAATTCCGTAAATGTTTTGGACGCTTCAGAGGACTTACTTAATATTGGAATAATATATTTACCCAAATCTGAAGATCTTAAATTTTTTAAAAATTCAGGCAAGGTATTGAATTTTTTCAGTCTTTTGTCGTAAAGAACCTCATCATGATATTCCTCTCCAAGTTGATGTTCTTCAGAACCTATATGATGATCAACTGTATAAACAAGTCCATCAATTTTTTTGGCAATAAAAGCAAAATTTAGTGTTGATTTGCCACAATAAGTTCCAATTTCTAAAACTGAACCCAGATGGTGGACATTTAGAAATAATTCTTGTAGTTTTTTGAGCCTCTTTATCATTTAAAAAGCCTTTTACGTCTATCACTAATAAATAATATCAATGGATATAGCAAAAAGAAAAGAAGTTGAAATATACAACGATATTTTTTCATATATATTTTTGGAAGGTCAAAACAAAGAAAAAAATATTTTTTTCTTTCATGCGACAGGTTTTAATGCTGAAACTTATATACCTTTTTTTTTAAAATTAAATGAACTGCTTGATAATCAATATTCAATTTATGCTCTAGATCAAAGAGGTCACGGGCTTTCTGAGGCAATTGCAGCTCCATCAGAATTATCTTCTTGGAATACATATTTTATAGACGGTCATAATTTTCTGAGTAAATTCTCTTCATCTGAAAATATTTTAATGGGACATTCCATGGGAGGAGTCGTGGCTGCAAGACTAGCTTATGGCTTTGAAGATAAAGTAAGTAAAAAGTATTCTTATTGATCCTGTCCTGCAGCCTCAAAGTTTAAAATTTCAAATTCCTTTTTTTAATATTTCAAATAAAACATTTATTTCATTATTGAGTTTTTTTAAAAAGAATCGTGCAAGCGAGATGATTAGTAATGCAAAAAAAAGAAGATCGATATTTGCTGATAAAGAAGAGATTTTTCATCATTATCAAGGAAGAGGTGCATTTACGAATTGGCCTGAAGAATCTTTAAAAGCATACATTAATGGAGGGGTTAGAACAAAAAACAACCAAATAAACCTTTCCTGTGATCCTGAATGGGAAGCAAAAACTTTTGCAGTTTCATATGTTGCAAGAACAAATTTTATAAAAAAATTAAATAAAAAAACTTATGTGCCTTATGCATCAAATGGCTCAACACTTTCTCCTGAGATAAGAGATTTGCTGTCAACTAATTCAAATTATTTTTTTGAAAAAATAGAAGGTAGTCATTTCTTTCCAATGGAAGAAAAAGATTTAATATGTGGCAAAATTTCAAATTTTATAAACACATTATGACCAAAAACATAACCATTGAAGATTTAAGAAATCATAAGAAGAAAAAAACTAAATTTGCTTGTTTAACAGCATACGATGCTTCTTTATCCAGGTTAATGTCTGAAGCAGGGGTTGAGTTAATTTTAGTTGGCGACTCTCTCGGTATGGTCGTGCAAGGACATGATTCAACTATACCTGTTTCCATGGAAGACTTGCTTTATCACTTAAGATGCGTAAAGAGAGGAAATGTTCAAAGTCACGTAATGGCAGACATGCCATTTATGAGTTATGCAACCGAAAACCTTGCTTACGATAATGCCATGCGTTTGATGCAAGCCGGAGCTAATTCCGTAAAAGTTGAGGGAGGCGAATGGATCTTAAAAACGACTGAGCTTTTATCTCAAAGAGGAATTCCAGTATGTGCTCATTTGGGCCTTACTCCTCAATCAATTAATAGATTAGGAGGGTATCATGTTCAAGGCAGAGATCTTGATGATAAAAATAGAATTCTGTCTGAAGCCAGACAACTTGAAGATGCAGGAGCTGAAATAATTCTTTTAGAATGCGTGCCTGCAATTCTGGCAGAAGAAATATCGTCCTCTCTCACAGTTCCAACAATTGGTATCGGAGCAGGATCAGCAACTGATGGTCAGATAATGGTTTGTTACGATGTAATTGGAGCTTATTCTTGGGAGAACCAACCTAAATTTGTAAAAAATTTCATGAATGAAGCTAACTCTATTTCTGAGGCCTTTCGAAACATATGTTTCTGAGGTTAAAAATTTGAATTTTCCTTCTGTTGAAAATTCTTTCTGAATAAGTATTTAAATGGAAGTTATTAAGTCTACTCAAGAGCTTGAGTCTATAAATTTTGATTCTCCATTTGCTCTTGTTCCTACTATGGGTAATCTTCATGAAGGCCATTTATCTTTAGTCAAATATGGAATAAAAAATTACTCCGAAGTAATTACCTCAATTTTTATAAATCCTTTGCAATTTGGAAAAAATGAAGATTTTTCAAGCTACCCAAAAACAATTTCTCAAGATACAAAACTTTTAGAAACCTTGGGCTGTAACTATTTGTTTATCCCAGAGAAAAATTTTGCCGAAAATCTAGACATTATTGAACCTAAATTTTCTGACGCACTGTGTGGCTTATCAAGGCCTAGCCATTTCCATGGAGTATTAACAATAATCGACAAGTTCTTAAGAATAATCAAACCTAATGCTTGCTTATTTGGCCTCAAAGACTATCAGCAACAACTGATCATAAAAGATTTTGTTAAAAGAAAAAAAATTAAGACAGACATCATTTCTCTACCGACAGTGAGAGAAAAATCTGGATTAGCAATGTCATCTAGAAACAATTATCTCTCAGATGAAGATAAAAAATTTTGTGGAAAGATTTATTCCTGTATTACAAATTTGGCCGCATCTTTGAAAATGACTCCCCTAGAAGTTTTGAAAAGAGAAGCTATAGATTTTTTGCTGCACGCAGGCTTTGAAATTGACTATTTAGAAATTATTGATGCAAACAATCTATCTAAAGTAACAAAAAGAACAAATAAAATTTTAATTGCGGTGGCAGTATTTTATAAGAAAGTCAGATTGATAGACAACATTATAGTTTCTTTATAACCAATACTCTCTAAGAGCATCATCTGGATAAAATTTATCTTCACCTTCTGGACGATTTTTAAATCTTCGGTGTATCCAGTAATACTCCTGCTTGTTAGTCTGGGCAAAATTTTCTATTGCTGAATTAATAATTCTTAAATCATCTCCAAAATCTAATCCTTTCAGCATTAATTCCTTTATATCTGCTAGGTAAGCTTCATTCTCTTTCGCCAAAGTTAATAAAAATACTTTGCAGTTTGTTCTTTTGACCAAAACTGAAGGAAAAACAACCGTTAAAGCTTTATGATTAAAAAAATCTACAAAGATTGAATTTTTGAAACCATAATCTTGATCTGGCGCATAGAGAACAGATTCGCCATTACTAAGACTTTCGAGAAGTTTTTTACCTTCGTTTGGCAAAAAAATTTGGTCCACAAACTTGTTTCTTCCATCCGTCATTATCTTATCCCAAAGTTTATTTTCTGCGGATCTTTGCATCCCATTTACTTTGAGAAAAAGCGATGGAGCTCTAACAACGAAATCCACATTGGCAGTGTGAGGAACAAGTAAGAGATTATTAGAGTTTTTAATTGCTTCTATTTTTTTTTCAAATTCATCAATATTTTTAATCTTTTTTTTAAATTTTTCGTCTGACCAATAGTAAGAATTGCATATTTCGAAAATAGCCTGTCCAATTCGGGTAAAATTTTCTCTCGCAAGCTTTTCTACTTCTTTTTTATTCATATTTGGAAAGCACTTGTGTATATTCCAGACAACAACTTTTCTTCTTTTTTTTAAAGCTTTGTATAAAAGCTTGCCCAGTAGTTTTCCAATTAACATTTGAAAATTAAACGGAATAAAACTCAAAAGTCGTAGAAAAATTTTTAAAAGAAATTCCATTTAAAGGTGATTATACTTTTAACAATTTGCTTATTCATAGTACAAATAAGAAAATCATTTGCAGATGAGAATTTACAATTTAATTTTCAAAATAATTTTCCCCTTTATATTTTTGAGGAGCGTTTATAAGTCTTTAAGATTTGGTGAAAACGTATCAAGAACTCTTGAAAGACTCTCTTTTAATAGAAGCGAAAAAAGTTGCAAATCAATTATTCTTATCCATGCTGTTTCTGTAGGCGAAGTACTAGCAAGTAGAAAATTTGTTGAAGAAATTCAAAGAAGATTTCCAGATCATCAATTATTAATTACTTGTACTACTCAAACTGGCTCATCTACTATCAAAAGACTTTACGGCAATTCGGTGTTTCACCAATATATGCCTTTTGATTTGAAAACATGCATAAACCGTTTCTTAAAAATATGGAATCCAGAAATGACCTTCATTCTAGAAACAGAAATTTGGCCCAACTTCATCAATATTTTAAATAAGCAACATAGAAAAGTATTTTTAGTAAATGGCAGAATGTCAGAAAAATCTTTTAAAAGATACAGATCTATTCTGCCGATTCTTGATGGAGTTTTTTCCAAATTGGACTTTACTATTTGCCAAGGAATTCAAGATCAAAAAAGATTCATCAATCTAGGCGTTCACAAAGACAAAATCAAAAAAGATTATTCCTTCAAGTTTGATTCCATATCTTTATCAAATAAAAAAAAAAAAATATAAAGAAAACATAGAAAAAAAATTGATTATTTGCGCTAGCACTCACGAACCCGAAGAAAAAATTTTAGTTGAGGCTTATGAAATGCTTGACGATGAAAATATTGTCTTGGTTCTTGCTCCAAGACACCCTGAAAGAGTTTCAAAAATTTTTAAAGAATTAAAAAATTCTGGATTTAATCCATCTTTATTTTCAAAAAATGAATTTAAAATAGATTATTCAAATAAAATTAACTTAATCGATGAAATTGGGCATTTAGAAGATTTATTTTCTTTGGGAAATATTGCTTTCATAGGAGGAAGCTTAATTCCTAGAGGAGGTCAAAATTTCTTAGAAGCGGTAAAGTTTTCTCTTCCAATTTCTTCCGGAAAAAGTTTTTATAATTTTCAGGAGATTGCAGAAGATCTGATATCTTTGGAGATTCTTGAAGTTGCTAACTCAGCTCAAGAGATTAAGGATATCTGGAAAAAGCAATTGTCTTTTGCTTCAGATAAAATTTTAGAAAAAACAGAAGGCTATTTAAAAGAAAGACAAGGATCATCCTCAAGAGCGTTTGAATATCTTCCTTTATAACTTAAGTTTAGGTTTGTCTTTGTTTCTTCCAAATTAAAAGTGATTACTTATTTCTAAAATAAAAGTGTATTATTTGATTTTTTAAGGGGCTTCATGAAATTTATCACCGCAATTATCAAACCAATCAAATTAGAAGAGGTTCGTACCGCTCTTTCTGAAGTAAATGCTCTGGGTATGACAGTAACAGAAGTAAAAGGCTTTGGTCGCCAAAAAGGGCAAACCGAGCTTTATCGCGGAACTGAGTACAGAAATGATTTCTTGCCTAAGACAAAAATTGAGCTTGCTGTAAAAGATGAAGATACTGATTCTGTTATTGCAGCTATTTCCTCTGTAACCAACACAGGCAAAGTAGGTGATGGCAAAATTTTTGTCTACGATCTTGAAAAAGCAGTCAGAATTAGAACTGGAGAAACTGGCGACGAAGCTCTTTAGCCAAGTTTGTTTTCTGCTTCCTCTTTAGCCCATTTATAGTTTGCCTTTCCATTTGGCGCTCTCATTACTTCATCAACAAAGAGAATCTGTTTGGGAAGTTTGTAACCAGAAAGTTGTTCTCTTGTAAAATCAATTAGCTCGCCTTCCTCTAATACGCCAGGCATTTCCAGAGATGCAAGAGCGACAACTCGTTGTCCAAATTTTTCATCTTTTAACCCGACCACCAAACAGTCATAGACATTGGGGTGTTTTTTAACGGCTTCTTCTACCTCTTCAGGATAAACTTTTTCTCCTGCCGTATTTATGCAATTACTTCCTCGACCTAAAAGATTTATAGTACCGTCGGCATTAATGGTCGCGTAATCTCCAGGAAAACTGTACCTCACACCATTAATTTCCTTAAAGGTTTCAGCTGATTTCTTTTCATCCTTAAAATAGCCTTCAGGTACAAGTCCGCTGGTTCCAATTTTTCCCATTATTTCACTTCCTGGCTCAACTTCTTTACCGTCATCACTTAAAACTATTACTCCGGGGTTAAGTGCAAATTTTGCAGTTTTCGCAGGCATCTCTCTATTGGAAACAGAAGAGCCCATTCCTCCTTCAGTTGAACCCATTGCATCAAAAAGAGTCATGTCATGTATTTCAAGCAATCCATCTTTAATTTCTGAGCTCCACATAACACCACTGGAAATCATCGCCCTTAAGCTTGAGATATCGTGAGGATTTGATTTCTCTTTGAGCATCTTTCAATTCGTCTAACAAAGGTTTTGCAAAAGCATCTCCAACAATTACTAAACTATTTACTTTGTTTTTTTCTACTTCTTGCCAAACTTTTTCAGGATTCAATCCGAGATCGCTTATTGTGACTACAGATCCACCGCTAAACATGGGTAAAAAGGCACCAAGCCACATTCCAGTCCCATGCATTAAGGGACAAGCCGGCATGCTTACCGTTAAAGCATTATTTTCTTTTGCTTGACTGACAATTTTTTCCAAATCACTTATATCTTCAGGAACTTCAAAACCCATGGCAAAAGCAGTTTTTAACATTGACGGAATAAAACTGCCGTGTTTATACATCACTCCTTTTGGCATACCGGTAGTTCCTCCGGTATAAAGCATGTAAATATTTTCTTCAGTACGGTTGAATCTTTTCTGTTCTTTAGAGCTAGAAATTGAACTTTCAAAATCTATTGCTCCTTCCATCAAAGGCTCGGTTCCATCGTCTACTTGAATATAAACCTTTATTTTTGGCAGTTGATCTTTTATTGCCTTAATTCTATCTGCATAACAACCCTGAAAAAAAACTGCTTCAGCATCAGCGTTATCCAATAGATAGATCAATTCATTTTCTTTATATCGGTAATTTACATTAATCGGTACACCCTCAATTTTAAAAACCCCGTATTGAGCTTCTAGATATTCATTTGAATTATGCAAATAAATTCCTACTTTAGAGTCAGACTTCAAACCATGCTCTTCCAAAATTGTTGCGATCTTGGCTGCTTTAGAATCAAAAGAAGACCAACTGGATTTTTTATTTCCATTGATTAAAGCTATTTCATCGCCAACAGTATCTGCGACTCTTTCCCAAACATTTGCAAATTGCATAGACATCTTTATCTCCCTTTGAAAGCTAATTATCCTAAAATAAAACCAAAAAAACATGAAGAAAGCAATTTCTATTTTAGGACCTACGCATTGTGGAAAAACCGAGCTTGCGATAGAAATAAATAAAAATTTTCCATCAAAAATAATTAGTGTTGATTCTGTTCAGATCTACAAATGCGCAAATATTGGTAGTAGCAAACCTGATCAAGAGGTCTTAGATAAGGTCCATCATGCGTTAATAAATATTTTAGATCTAGAGGATGATTTTTCGGTTAAAGATTTTCTTAATGAAATATCTTATGAATTAGAGGGAAGTAAAGAAGATCTAATTTTTGTTGGAGGAACCATGATGTATTTTTATTCTCTATTCAATGGCATATCAAAATTACCTGAAAAGAACATACAATTAAGAAAAAAATTGAAGATGAAGCTGAAAATAAAGGTTGGAAATTTCTGCACGAAAGACTTAAAAAATTGATCCTAAAGCAGCAAAGACGATAAAAGATACCGACTCACAAAGAATACTTAGAGCATTAGAAGTTAATCTCTTATCAAAAATAACTTTTAGCAAGCTAAAGAGTTTTAAAGAGAAAAGTGTGATTGATGATTATCAAAAATTTTCTTTCGCTATTGTTCCTAGGTGCAAAAAAACTTTTAAAAATCAACTAAAAGAAAGATTTAAGAAAATGCTTGAATTAGGCCTTATCGAAGAAACAAAATCTATATTGGAACTTAGTAGCGAAAAAAGATAAAAGTTCTTGAGACGGTAGGCTATAAACAAGTAGTAGATTTTATAAAAGATAAAATTTCTTATGAAGAAATGATCGAGTTAGCTACTAATGCGACATATCAGTTAGCAAAAAGACAAATAACTTGGCTAAAAAATTCAATTTGGATAAAACGTTTTTTTCGGATGAAGATGATAAGGTTATGAAGATTCTATCTATCATCAAAAATTGAATTCCATTATTCCAATTAACAACTTAAAATGATTCTATGTCATGGAATGATCAAGGAAATAATAATGGTTCAAGAGATCCGTGGGGCAGAAATAACAATCCTCCTCCAGATATTGATGAACTAATAAAAAATTTAGAGCTCAAATTAATTCAATCTTTGGGGGCGGTTCAGGAGACGGCGGCGGAGGTATAAAAAAAATATTGCCTTCGGTTTTAATTGCAATAGAGCTTTTATACTCAGCATTTGGTATTTATACAGTAGATGCTCAAGAAGAGGCTGTCATTTTAAGATTTGGAAAATATTCAACTACCAAGGGACCTGGGATTCACTGGAATCCACCCTTTATCGATAACAGATTTATTGTAAATACCGAGAAACTCTTTACTCACACCACTAATTCTTCAATGCTTACAAATGATGAAAATATAGTAAACGTTGAAGTTGCAGTCCAATACAAACGATCCAATCCAGTATTTTTTCTTCTAGAAGCTTCAGCCCCAGAGGACAGCTTAGCTCAAGCTTCTGAAGCAGAATTAAGACATGTAGTTGGAAGCACAACTATGGACAGTACTTTAACTGTAGGAAGGGAGCAAATAGCTATGGACGTAAAGTCTAGGTTACAAACCAGATTGGATACTTACAAAACTGGAATTGAAGTCGTAGCAGTGTCAATCAGAGAATCCAGACCTCCGGACGCTGTCAAAGAAGCCTTTGATGATGTGGTAAAAGCAAGAGAAGATGAAGTTAGACTTCGAAACGAAGCTGAGACTTATGCAAATGAGGTAGTGCCTATAGCGAGAGGTGAAGCCAAAAGAGCCGTTGAAGATGCCGAAGGATATAAACAAAAAGTAATATCTGAAGCTGAAGGTGAAGCATCAAGATTTGATCAACTTCTTGTTGAATATTCAAAATCTCCAGAAGTTACCAGACAAAGATTATATTTAGATGCAGTTCAGTCTGTTATGAATAGCAGCACCAAGGTGATGATTGATGTCAAAGAGGGCAATAACATATTATTTACCTTTAGACCAAATTGCTGCAGCTTCACTAGATCCTAATAGACGATCAAGAGAAGAAGCTTCTTCATCATCTTCTTCATCAACAACCCTTGGCTCAGACATTCAAGAGATTACTGACAGAGTTATTGAAGAATTAAGAAGAAGACAAGATAGAAGGTAATATGAAGTCATTGAATTTAAATTTAGGAATTATTGCTTTAATTATTATAGTTATTCTTAGTAATGCCATTTATATAGTAAATGACAAACAAACTGCAATTTTGCTCAGATTTGGTGAAATTGTTGAGCCAGAAATTAATCCAGGTCTTCACTTTAAAGTGCCTATTTATCATACGGTTAAGAAATTTGACTCAAGAGTATTAACTTTAGATGCACTTCCGCAGCCTTATTTTACTGCAGAAAAGAAAAGGCTTATTGTTGATGCATTCGTCAAATGGCGTATTACCAACAACGAACAATTTTTCATAACTTCGTCCGGTGGACAGCTAAGCGCAATGAGAACTTTATTGACCCAAAGGGTTGATGAAGGCCTGAGGAACCAATTTGGTACTAGAACTGTCCAAGAAGTAGTGTCTGGTGAAAGAGATGAATTGATGAATATTTTGACTACCGATTTAAACACGGTTGCAGCCGGGGAACTTGGTATAGAAGTTCTAGATGTAAGAGTTAAAAAAATTGAATTACCTACTGAGGTAAATGAATCCGTTTATAACAGAATGAGAACAGAAAGAGAAAGATTGGCTCAAGAGCTTCGTGCACAAGGCACGGAAATTGCTGAAGGTATTCGAGCAAACGCAGATCGTGAAAGAACAATTATTCTCGCTGAAGCCTATAAAACAGCAGAAGAACTCAGAGGAAATGGAGATGCTAAAGCCACTGGTATTTATGCTAATGCTTACAATAAGGATCCGGAGTTTTATGAATTCACCAGAAGTTTAAAAGCTTATCAATCTACTTTTGAAAACAAATCTGATGTACTTCTCATAGATCCTGACAGCGATTTCTTTAAGTACCTAGATAGTTCTAAGGGTAAAAAATCTGAATAAATAAAAATGTCTACGTCCAACTCAGGTCTTCCAGATGGAACGGAGGATTTTGTAGGTGTTAAAGCCAAAGAACTAGAGAATCTACGTTCTTTATTTTTAAATTACTTTTATAAAAACAAGTGCGAGCTAGTCATACCATCTTTGATTGAGTTTTCAGATGTCATTGGTGGAAATGCCAATGATTCTCTGAAGGATTATGCTTACAGCTTTTCTGATGAGAATTTAAAAGATATTTCCATTAGACCCGATATTTCTCAGCAAATAGCGAGAATTGATCTTCAACTTGGCAGCAAAAACAAAAAAAAATATTGTTATTTTGGAGAGACTTTAAGAAAGACCAAGGATTCATTAACAAAATCAAAAATAGCTTATAAAACAGGCGTAGAAATCTTTGGAAAAATTTCAATTTCCGATCAAATAGATCTTATTAAACTTTTGTTACTCAGCTTAAAAAAAACAGGAAAATATAAAATGACTCTTTCATTAGGGAGAACTGAACCTTTAGCAGAGATTTTAAATAGTCTGAACTTGTCTCCCAATGAGAACAGAAGGTTAAAAAAAATCATTGCATCCAAATCAAAATCAGATCTGGAAGAATTTTTTAATTCAAAAGGCTTTAATAATAAAAGTTTAATGGAGATAAAAAAACTCATTGAAGTAAGCGGTAAAATCGAATGTCTTAAATATTTAAAGAAACATAAAAGTAAAATTTTTCAAGATTCAGCTAGAAAAATAGAAAAAATAATTAAAAATTTACCAACTTCAATTGACTATCATTTAGATTTTTCAGATTTTCCAGGATTTGATTATCACTCTGGATTGGTTTTTTCAGTGCATGTTCTTGGGTTTGGCTTTTCCATTGCAAAAGGCGGACAATACGAAAGCACACAAAATAATATAGTTCAGAGAAGCAATTGGTTTTGATGTTAATGTTTCTTCCCTTATCAAGTTGAATCAATAAATATGACCTTTTCAAATACAGCTATTTTAGGATTGCAATGGGGCGATGAAGGCAAGGGAAAAATTGTAAATTTTTTAGCAAGTGATTTTGGAGCCGCCTGCAGATATCAAGGCGGGCATAATGCAGGGCATACACTCATAGTTGATGGAAAGAAGGTAGTTCTTCATTTACTTCCCTCATCAATTTGTCATAAAGATTCCTTATCTTTAATTGGAAAAGGAGTGGTCATTTCGTATGAAGCTCTTTTTTCTGAAATAGATGAAATTAGCAATATTACTTCTGGCATAACTGATAGATTAAAAATCAGTCCTGCTTGCGTTTTGATTCAGCCTTACCATCAGCTAATAGATCTTTATAAAGAAAAATCAAACAGCCAAAAAACCATTGGTACTACTTTAAGAGGTATAGGCCCAGCTTATGAGGATAAAGTCGGAAGAAGGGCAATAAGAGTTGTTGACACTCTTAATGAGACTCAACTAAAGCCATTGTTAGAAGAAACTTTGGACTTTTACAATTTTACGATCGAGAAATTCTTTGGCAAAGAAGCCCTGTCCTTAAATAAGTTGATGGATGAAAACCTTGCTTATGGTGAAAAAGTAAAACCAATGTTGGCTGACGTGTCTATGCTGATAAAAAAAATAAATACAGAAGAGAAGTCGGTTTTATTTGAAGGCGCTCAAGGAGCTTTGTTAGATATCGATCAAGGAACTTACCCATTTGTTACTTCAAGCAATTGTTCGCCCTCAGGCATTGCAGCTGGGGCAGGCTGTGGACCCCTTGATGTAGAAAATATATTAGGCGTAGTGAAAGCATATGTAACTCGAGTTGGAGAAGGACCAATGCCCACTGAAATTTATGATGAGCTTGGAGAATATATCGCAAAAACTGGAGGCGAGGTTGGTGCAACAACTGGCAGACCAAGAAGATGCGGTTGGTTTGATGCAGTTTTGATGAAAAGGATTATTCAGACAAATAGTATTTCAGGACTTTGTCTCACAAAAATTGATGTGCTAGATGGTCTTGAAGAAATAAAAATCTGCAAGGCATATGATGAAGATAATAAAGATTCTGTTTTTGGCGAGTGTATGAACTTAGATAGTGCAAAACCTATTTATGAGATTCTTTCAGGTTGGCAGTCTCCAACAAAAAACATTACTAAGTACGACGCATTGCCAGAAGAGGCCAAAGATTTTGTTTCTTATTTGGAAGATATCTGTGAGGTTCCTGTAAAAATTATATCTACTGGTCCTGATGACCAAAGCACAATCGTCAGATAATTCAGCTTTCTTTTATCGCTTTATCTAAAATAGCATTGACAAATTTATGACTTGAATTTTGTCCAAATTTTTTTGCTAGCTTTATTGCTTCGTTAATAATAATTGGCTCATCCAATTGAGATAAAGAAATTTCATATAAAGCTAAATACAAAATGGATAGTTCAATCTCTCCTATTCTTGAAAAAGGAATGTTTGAAAATTTTTCTATGGTTTCTGTAAATTCTTTTTTTCAAGTCTTTTATATCTTTAACAATTTGACTAACTTTTTCTGTATTTAAATTCTTTTGATTTTGTTTAAGTTCTTTTAATACCTTTGTATTGGAGTCTCCAGTAATATTCTTTTGATAAAGAGTTTGGATTACCAATTCTCTCGTTTTGGTTGGCGAAGGATTATTTTTCACTTAATTTTTCAAGAGTATCTAAAACATTAAGAGCAGATATCGCGAATTCAGACCCTTTGTAAGCTGCTCTTTCTATTGCTTCAGCTTCATTATTGGTTGTTAGCACACCAAAAATGATAGGAGTATTTTTATTTAACGACGTTTCCAAAACTTTATCGCTGATACTTTGAGAAATGATTTCAAAATGTGGCGTTTCTCCTTTGATTATGCAACCCAGTAAAATAATTGCATCAAATCTTTCACAAAGAGATTGTGCCATGAAAGGCAGCTCATAAGCTCCAGGAACAGTAAAGGATTTATTTTCTATATTGGAGTTATTCAAAGTTGAGAGGCAATCTTTAAGCATCGGCTCGATTATTTCTTGATTCCAATAAGTGCTCACGACTGCAAGTTTGGTTTGACTAAGATCTGAAGTTGGTTTTTTTATGTCAATCTTTGAAGTTTTCATTTGTTAACGTATTCTGTAACTTCTAAATCAAATCCAGACAAAGAGGGATATCTTACTTCTGAGCCCATTAATTTTATTTTTTTACTCCCTAGATCTCTTAGAATTTGAGAGCCAATTCCTATCCTTCTAGGGTCATTGTTTGGAATAGTTTTTCTTTTTTTTTTTGAGGCATTTATCTCATTGAATTCACTTTCTTTATTATTTTCTCCATCAATGAGCAAAATTATTCCTTTGCCTTCATCGTTAATTTTTTTCATTGCATCAGAAACAGACCATCTGGCACCAAATTCATTAATATTTAATAAGTCATGATAGAAATTACTTTGTTGAACTCTTACTAAAGTTGGACTGTTCTTGGTGATTTTTCCCTTCTGCAGCACTAAATGAGTTTCATCAAAGATTAGATCTTTATACATAATAAGATTGAATTTTCCATATTCTGTTTTAACTATTTTTTTATCAATCTTCTCAACAGTTTTTTCATTCAAAATTCTATAATTTATTAGATCAGCAATGGTGCCAATTTTTAAGCCCATGTTTTTTACTAAAATCAATTAAGGCTTTTTTACGAGCCATAGTTCCATCTTCATTCATTACCTCGCACATCACTGCAGATTCTGTGAATCCCGCCAATCTGCATAAATCTGTACTGCCTTCCGTATGACCTGTTCGAGATAAGACTCCTCCAGGCACTGCTCTTACTGGAAAAACATGACCAGGAGAAACAATATCATTGGCTTTGGCTTTTGCTTTTGAGGCAACAGCAATAGTCCTTGCTCGATCTGCAGCAGAAATACCAGTAGTTATCCCAGAAGCAGCTTCAATAGAAATTGTAAAACCTGTGCCATGACCACTTTTATTGTCATTAACCATTTGATTCAAATTCAAAGCTTCACACTTACTTTGACTCATTGCTAGACAAATCAAACCTCTACCATGCTTTGCCATAAAATTTATTTTTTCTGCAGTTACTTTTTCACCAGCAAGTATAAGGTCTCCTTCATTTTCTCGATCTTCGTCATCCATAAGAAGGACCATATTCCCCTTTTTTTATTTCAGAGATAAGTTCTTTAGCGCCATTCAAATCCATTTTTATTTTTTCCGTAAAACTATTTTTTTATCTTTGCCGATATCGATTTCATCAACTATATCGAATTGCTTGCTTTCAAAAAAGTTTAATTTTTTTTGACCGCCATAAAAGTATGATGCTTTATCTCCTAGTCTTTCTGGCGAGATATAAAAAACGTACTCATCAATTAAATTTTTGTCTCCAAAACTTCCTAATAATGTTGGACCTGATTCAATAAAAATATTATTTATATTTTCTTTTGAAAGTCTCTGAATGAAGTTAGCAGGATCTAAATGATTTTTCTTTAAACTGCAGTTCATTATAGAAATATCTTTTAATTTAGTTAGAAATTTAGGGAGTTTTTTTTTGTTAGTTACAACTACTTTTTTGCCGGGTAAATGAAAGAAAGGTGCGGTCCAATCCAAAGAAAGATTCTTTGAAAAAACGTATCTACTTGGCTGAATAAAATTCTTGTTGGAAACAATTTTTTTTTGTCTGACATTCATGGAAGGCTTGTCTCCATTTATGGTTCCAGCTCCTGTAACAATAATGTCTGCCTTAGCTCTTAAAAACTGAACATCTTTTCTAGCTATTTCTCCAGTTATCCATTTTCTTTTGCCCGATACAAAAACCGACTTCTGATCAGAAGACATTGCTATTTTTGCTCTTACAAAAGGTTTCTTGAATTTTGCCCTATAAAAGAAGTCCTCATTTAAAGACAAGCAATCTTCATGATTTAAATTTTGAACTTCATAACCAGCTTTTTTTAAAATGTCCAATCCACTTTGTGTTGGATCTTTGCATCCAACAATTATTTTTTTGAAGTTGTATTTTTTAAGTTCGTTTACGCAGGCGCCGGTTTTACCTTTTTTGCTGCAGGGCTCTAGAGAGATATATATCTTGCTTCCAGAAAGTTTGGAGAGATAGGATGTTTTGTATTTATTTTTGACATCATTGATGGCATTGATTTCGGCATGAGAGCCACCAAATACTCTTCATAAAAACCTTGACCGATGATTTTATTATTTTTGACAATTACACAACCTACTTTTACTCCAGGCTTTGTATTGAAATTTCCCTTTAAGGCAAGAGCGATAGTTTTAGAAATAAAATGAGCGTCATTCATCACTCAATTTTTTTACTTCTTCACTAAATTCATTGGGATCTTGAAAACTTCTATACACCGAGGCAAATCTGACAAAAGCAACTTCATCCAATTTTTTTAAATGTCGCATGACTGTTTCTCCAACTTGTTTGGACTCAATTTCTCTTTCTCCTAAATCTCTTATTTCTTTCTTTATGACTTCTATAAGAGTTTGAAACTGTTCATCACTAACAGGACGTTTTTCCAAAGACCTTGCAATACCTTCTCTAATTTTCGTTTCGTCAAAAGGCACTCGAGATTTATCCTGTTTGATGATTTTGGGCATTACAAGTTCGCCGACTTCAAAGGTAGTCCACCTTTCTCCACATTTTCAGACACTCACGCCTTCTTCTGATTTCACTTCCTTCAGTTACTAGACGTGAGTCAATCACCTTACTTTCTTCAAAGGTGCAATAAGGACAATGCATTATTTATTGTGAGTAGACAGGAAAATTACTACAAAGATTTTTAACTTCATCTTTAATTTCTGAAATTAAATTTTTGTCATCAAGGTTTTTGATGATCTGTGTAATCCAATCAGCAATTTGAGAAACTTCATCTTCTTTAAAACCTCTTCTAGTGACAGCAGGAGTTCCAACTCTAATTCCAGAGGTAACGAAGGGAGATTTAGGATCATTTGGAACTGAATTTTTATTTACGTAATAAATGCCTCTCCAAGGCAGCTTCCAGTTCTTTTCCAGTGACTTCGTTTTTAATTAAATTTACAAAAAACATATGATTTGAAGTTCCATTGGAGACAATATCGATATCGTTTGCCATGAATCTTTCACTCATTTTTTTTGCATTTGAAAGAATTTGCTGTTGGTAAGTTTTAAAGTCTTCTTCCATAGCTTCTTTGAAACAAACTGCTTTGGCAGCTATGACATGCATTAAAGGACCTCCTTGAGAACCTGGAAATAAAGCTGAGTTGAGTTTTTTATGTAATTCCTCATTTGGTCCGGCAAGAATCAAGCCGCCTCTTGGGCCAACTAAAGTTTTATGCGTGGTGGTTGTGACAACGTCTGCATGAGGAAAAGGGTTGGGGTATAAACCAGCAGCAACAAGACCTGAAACATGGGAAATATCTGCCAATAAATAGGCATCGACGGATTTAGCTATTTCTTTAAATTTAGCCCAATCTAGAATTCCTGAAAAAGCAGAGAAACCACAAATGATTAATTTTGGCTTGTGTTCTTTAGCTAAAGCTTCAACTTGCGCATAATCTATGTCTCCTGTTTCTGGGTCGATACCATAGCTGTAAGACTCATAAATCTTTCCAGAAAAATTCACCTTTGAGCCATGAGTTAAATGACCACCATGATCTAGACTCATCCCTAAAATTTTATCTCCTGCATTTAAGAGAGCTAAAAAAACTGCAGCATTTGCACTGGCACCAGAATGCGGTTGAACATTGGCAAAGTCAGCCTTGAATAATTCTTTAGCACGATCTATTGCGAGTTGTTCTGCGATATCGACAAATTCACAACCGCCATAATATCTTTTACCTGGATAACCTTCTGCATATTTGTTGGTAAGGATAGAACCTTGTGCTTCAAGAATTCTTGGAGAAGCATAATTTTCAGATGCAATAAGTTCAATGTGTTGTTCTTGTCTGATTCTTTCTTTTTCTAGGGCTTGCCAAAGATCATCATCAAAAGATTTTATTGATAAGATTGTTTCCGTACATAAGTTTGAAAATCAAAAATAAATTATACTCTTCAAATAATTAATTTTAAGCTTTTTAAAGTTTTAATTTTATTTTTTCTATTAGGATATAAACTTTTACACATAAAACAAACCGTGCCATCACAACCTCTAGCTGTACAAAAACCTCTTCCATAAAAAATAATTTGCAAATGTAAGTCTCGCCAATTCATTTCATCAAAAATTTTTTCAAATCTTTTTCAGTCTGTTTTAACTGATTTTCCGTTGAAAGCCCCCATCTTTGTGCAAGTCGGTGAATATGAGTATCAATAGGAAAAGCTGGAATGCCAAAATATTCACTTACCACAACCGATGCAGTTTTATGACCGACTCCAGGCAATTCTTCTAATGAAATTAAATCTTTTGGTAATTTTTCCATTGTATTTTTCAATTAATATTTTTGAAGTTCTTAATAATTGCTTTGCTTTTTTCGGAGCTAAACCACAAGTTTTGATGAAATCGTAAATTTTTTCTTCTCCCAAAGCAGCCATTTTAGATGGAGATCCGCAACTTTAAATAGTTCTTTGTTACAACATATTACTCTTTTATCTGTTGTTTGAGCACTTAATAAAACAGCTACTAAAAAAGTAAAATCATTTGTTGATTTAATGGCGCTTTGGGGTTTGGAAATAATTCAGCTAATTTTTTTCTATAAATAAAGCTCTTTCTTTTTTATTCATTCTCTTATTTTAATTAAATATAACTTAGCAAAGTTTTAAAGAGTTTTTTAGATCGAATATTTTTTTTCTTTATAAAGGGTTGCAGTACTTGCAAAATTAGGTATTATCGATTGTTATAGGGGGAGAATCCTAAGCTTATAAGCCTTGGTTATTAACATTTTAAGTATTTAGTTTCTTCACATTAAAATTTTTAACTCATTAGGGGAGGATTCTAAATGAGTAAATTTTTAAAATAAGCTTGGCTAATTTTGAGCGCATTTTTTCGGTGTCATCTGCATTTGCTCAAGTCAACAATTGAGGAAGTAATAGTTACAGCGCAAAGAACGGAGCAAAGTCTTCAAGATGTTCCTATTGCGGTATCAGCTTTTACTGATGAAATGATAACTGAAAGACAAATTGAAGTAGCAAGTGATATTCAACTTCAAGTTCCTGGTGTTGCTATACAGCGCAAATACTTTTGGTGGTGGTCAATTTGCAATAAGTGGTATATCTAACTTTGCTACTGCAGCAAGTGCTGATGCCGGTGTTGAAGTTACATATCAATGGTTTGCCTTGGTGGAGCAACATCTACAAATGAAATTGGTTTCATGGATATGGCAAGAATCGAGGTTCTGCGTGGACCACAAGGTACTTTATTTGGAAGAAACTCTACTGGTGGTGTGATTAATATGATTACTGCAAGACCAGACTTAGATGGTTTTTCTGGTAGAGCAAAACTTCAATATGGTTCCGATAATGATCAGCAAATAGAAATGATGCTCAATGTTCCATTGAATGATGAAATGGGCCTTAGATTTGCTTTTAACAAATTTTGAGAAAGATGGAGTAAACAAAAATCTCTATTCAAAAAGTTGGTAATTTGATAATAGAGACAGCTTATCAGTGGCGAGCAACTTTTTTTATGGGAGCCTACTGACGATCTTCAACTATTGACTTTAATTCATAACGCATTTGATGAAGAATCTTCTAGAACTCAACAAGATGGTACTTTTGTGAAACTGGTGCTAATTTAGTTCAAGGTTGTGTTAATGGGTGGTAAACAAGTTTTCGAAGCAATTCATCCTATGTCCAATGGTTCAACCTTCCTGGTCTTTTAGGTGGGACTTTAGGATTTTACGTCCCTTCTAATCTAACAAATGGATCTGCAAATGAAGGTAAGTTGTACGCGCCTACTGGATTGCCACAAGATACAGGAACTGTTCCTCAAGACTTTTTCAAAGCAATGTTTGGGCTGCTCCTAGGCACGACGTGCAAGAATCATGTCCCAATTTTTTTGAAAAAGACTTTGATAACGGTCGCTTAACAGTTGCCTATAACAATAAAAAAGACAGTTTTATCGCGATACCGCTTCTTTATCAGTGAAGGTAGTGGCGTGAGATGGAGTGCAAAAGTTCAAGCTTTACCAATTTACTCAACTGCTCAAGGAAACGAAGGTTTGCCTTTGGTTACAGTAATTCAGAAATTACACCTCAATTGTGCCATTGAAGAATTCAAATCAGGTATTTTCTGTCCAAATGGAGAAGGTGTAAGAGGTAATCACATCTTCCGGTTTCTGGAGATGCTTCGAAACAGGATCAAATTCAAAAACTGTTTACGAATTAAATATGTATCCGACTTGGATGGCATGTTTAATTTCTTGATTGGTGGTATCAACATTTCTCAAGATACTTATTCTTTCTATGATGTATATGCATCAGGTATTACTTTGAATGCTCTTGATGTTGCCTTCTGCAATTTCTACATCAACTAGACAAACTCTTCAGAGGGTTGATCACATGTTCGCAGTTAGGAGCTCTATGTGCGTCCACTGGTAGAACTTGAAGTAGCAAGACAGCAACCGTTACTGCAGCTACTGGTGATGGAGTCTTAGCAACCAATGGCGCCTGCAGTTGCTCTTTATGCTCAAAATGGAATCACAACTACTGCTGCTGCTGTTGCTCACGATATGGTTTCAAGAATTGATGGGTTATATACTGAGTTTTTCCACAATTACGGAATCTTATAAATTAGACTCGTCAGCAATTTTTACTGAGTTTTATTTTGATGTTGCTGATAATCACAAATTAACTGCAGGTTTGAGTTACAATGAAGATAGAAAATCAGTTATCGGTGAACTCTACTTTTTATAAAGTTCCTTCTTTTCTAACTGGAATCTGATTCTTCTGCTGCAGCTTGTGGTATTCAAGCGGAACGGTGTGGTTTTTATAATATGGCGAACTATGGTAGAGAACATTGATAATTGTTTCACTTCCAAGTGGCATTACAGCTCCTGATGGAAAACAAGTTAATACAGTGGGTCAAGCAGTTGGTCAATTGCCTTCCAGGGACTTGGTGCTTCTAATGGAACTTGCCAAATTTTTGGATCTTTGCCAGCAAACAATGCTGACTATACATCTTTTGGTGTTAGATCCAATTAAAGACTTCTCTGAAACAACCGGTCGTTTTGTTTGGGATTGGCAGATCAATGATGACACTTTATTCTATGCAAGTTATTCAAAAGGATTTAAAGGTGGTGGATTTAACCCGCCATTTAATGCGGCTGCAATTCCCGAACACTCCTTTTGCTTTTGAAAGTACAGAAGTTGATGCCTTTGAATTTGGGGTGAAAGCTTCTGTTCCAGAAATTGGAATGACTGCTAACGCTTCAATTTATTACAACGACTTTAAAAATTATCACATTGGAGTAATTAGAAACGAAACTGCAATTAACACAGGTATGCCTTTGGAAACTATGGGTGCTGAGCTGGAGTTTTACTTAGCTCCACCAAGTCTTCCTGGTTTAATCGTTTAACATGATGTTCAGTTACCAAACTTCTGAATTGGGTAACTTTTAAAAATGATTAATCCGCATGACTTGGGTGGTCACTATCGTCAAGCAAGCTTCTACAGGAAGCATGGACGGTTACACAGACTGGCACGTTGCGAAAAACCAAACTGCTAACTCGTTCTTGTTGAACAAAAATGCTTTGGTTACATGTACGGAAAAATTCTTGATGTGCAGTTAAGTGATGCAGGAGCTCAAGCTAACTACTATGCAACTAACTCAATCAACAAAAAGGTATTACAGCTAATACAACGCAAAAAGCTGCTGCAGCTGCTGCCGGAGCAACTGCAATTGCTGCATTTGAGTAGTACCAACTGAGATTGCATATGGTCTAACTTGTGATGCAAACTCTGATTGTGGTACTGGTGGAACTGCACTTACTTCTGCAGATCTTGTAAACGTTATTCCATTTGAAATGAGTTCTGCTGCCGTAGGCTATGGAAACTTAGGTGGAGTATGTCACTTCATGACTTCTGTTGGTGGACCTAATACTTGTTTACCAGCTGCTGGAGGTGGAACTGCTTCTAGCATTCAAGTGTACTCTCCACAAGCTAATGCTACTGGAACTGCTGGACCAGATGGAACATTGCTTCCATCCATTGTTATCAGAGGAACTGGTGCAGCGCTTCAAACAGGTGGTGTTTGTAAATTATTCAAAGCCATGACTGATCATGCTGATACTGTAACTGGTGGTGCTAATGAGCTAACCATTGGTGCGAATGAAGTATGTTTAGGTACAGCTACTGCTACTGGTAAGTGGTTAAGTTCTGGACTTGAACAAGACCTTTCAGGTAATGAAATGCCTTTTGCTGACATGACATTGTCAATGGGTCTTGCATACACTTTCCAGACCAACAATTTAGAAGTTACTCCTAGATTGGATTACTATTACCAAAGTGAAGCTTACTCAAGTATCTTCAACATCGAGACTTCCAAAATCCCTGCTTGGGATGAGTGGAACTTCTCACTTGTAGTAGTACCAACTGACGGTGACTGGAATATTAGATTTTGGGCACAAAACCTTACCGATGACAGAAACATAACTGGAACCGGTGTTGGTAATTCATCTGTAGGTCACACAGCATCTGTGTGGGTTAGAGAGCCAAGATCATTTGGTATGAGTTTTGGACTTGGTTTCTAAAACCAGTCTTAACTAAAAAAAACCCCTGCAGCTGCAGGGGTTTTTTTTAATAGTAATAACCTTAATTAATCTTTATAATCATCAATCTACAAAAATAGGAGATTTTATGAGAAATGTAGTAATAGTTGATAGCGTCCGTACCGGATTAGCTAAGTCTTTTAGAGGGGGATTCAACCAAACTCGTGCCGATGATATGACCGCACATTTAGTTAATGCTCTATTAGAAAGAAATCCAGGTTTAGATCCTTCTATGGTTGAGGATATGATTCTTGGTTGTGGTGCTCCCGAAGGGGCTCAAGGACATAATATTGCACGTAACGTAGCAGTATTGTCTAAGTTACCAATCGAAGTTGGCGGAACTACCGTAAACAGGTATTGTTCATCTGGTTTGCAAACAGTTGCCATGGCTGCAACTCAGGTACAAAGTGGATTTTCCGATTGCATCATTGCAGGAGGAGTTGAATCAATATCCACCACACAAGGAAATACCAACATGCATATGTACGTTAATGATAAATTGGCAGCTGATGTGCCAGGTATTTATCATGCAATGGGCCAAACTGCAGAATGCGTGGCCAAACGTTATAACGTCACTAGAGAAGCTCAAGACGAGTACGCTTTATCAAGTCAACAGCGAACAGCCGCAGCTCAAGAAGCAGGTTATTATGACGATGAGATTGTGCCAATGGATACCGTTATGAAATTGGTAAACAAAGAGTCTGGAGAAGAAAAAGATGTTGAAGTCACTGTAGATCGTGATGACTGCAATCGTCCTGAAACAACCATTGAAGGCCTTTCTTCTTTAAAACCAGTTTTTGATCCTGAAAATGGTTCAGTAACGGCTGGAAATTCTTCGCAATTATCAGATGGTGCTTCAGTTACTCTTGTCATGAGTGAAGAAAAAGCTAAAGAATTAGGCTTAACTCCAAAACTTTATTTCAGAGGTTTTACAGTAGTAGGTTGTCAACCAGATGAAATGGGAATTGGTCCTGTTTATTCAATACCTAAGCTTTTAAAATCAGCTAACCTTAAGATGGAAGACATTGACTTATGGGAGCTTAATGAAGCATTTGCTTCTCAAGTTGTTTATATAAGAGACAAACTTGGTCTTCCAACGACAAACTTAATGTCAATGGTGGCTCAATTTCCATCGGACATCCTTTTGGCATGACTGGTTCTAGACAAGTAGGACATGTAGCCAGAGAGTTGAATAGAAGAGGTGGAAAATATGGCATCGTCACCATGTGTGTCGGTGGAGGTATGGGAGCTACTGGGCTTTTTGAAGCCTACAATTCTTAATAATTTATCCGATTCTGCATGAAAGAATCGGATGAATTTTTAATTCTACAAAAATATTTTAAAGACTTGGGGAGTCGATACAATGACTCCTCAGGTATTTTGGTTGGACCAGGAGACGATGCAGGACTTTTTTCAGCCAAGAAAACCGATTTAATTTTTTCTACTGATGTCTCAAATTCAAACGTTCATTTTCCTAAATCATTAGAACCTAAGCTGATTGCTTATAGAGCATGTTCTGTTGCTGCTAGCGACATCCCAGCTTGTGGAGGAACTCTTAAGTGGCTTTCCATCACTTTGGTCACGCCAACAACCGATCTTAATTGGATAAAACAATTTGCTAAAGGTATAAAACTTTTTACTAAGGATTACAAAGTACCTGTTATTGGAGGAGACTTGATCAAAGGAGGGAATGTTCAGTCTCGGTTGGAGTTTGTGGTGAAGTAGATAAAAAAAAATTTCCTTTTCGCGAGGCGGTGCTCAAGCAGATGATTTAATTTTTATAAGCGGGACGTTAGGCGAAGCTAGACTAGGATTAAAAGTTTTAAGCTCTAAAAAAAAGAATATATCTAAAGAAGAAAAAAAATATCTAAAAAAATTTTTAAAACCCAAGGTGCATACTTCGCTTGGTAAGAACTTACAAAATATCGCAACCAGTTGCATAGATATTTCAGACGGCTTGTTGAGTGACTTAGGACACATCTGCAATCAAAGCAACAAAGGAGCTGAAATTAATATTGAATCAATCCCACATATAGGGCCCTTTAAGGAGGCCCTAACTTGGGGCGATGATTATGAACTCTGCTTCACTGTGCCAAAACAAAGAGAAAAAAGATCAGCGACTTGGCTAAAAGTTTAAAGATTAAAATTAATAATATCGGCAAAATAACTAAGTCAAAAGGAATCAAAATTTATAATGAAGAGAAAAGGATATATTTAAAACAAAAAGGTTATAACCATTTTAAAAAATGAATGAATTCCCAAATTTAAATAAAATTTCTCACTTGATAGTGACTTTTTTTGGAGTAGGTTTATTACCCATAGCTCCAGGTACTTGGGGCTCAATTGCGGCTTTAATATTATTTTGTTTGTTCGTATATGTGCAATTAAGTTATTTTTTTTTTTATTTATGTTTTTTGGGCCTTTTTCGGTTGTTGCAATCATTGCATGCAACCTTGCAACTAGAAAATTGTCTGAAAAGGATCATAAAAGTATCGTAATTGATGAAGTTGCAGGAGCTTGGTTATCTTTTTTATTCCTGCCATTGTTGGGAGTTTATGACTTTGCTTTGGATCAGTGGAAAAAAGAAAGTTTTCTTGCCGCAATAATATTATTAGATTTTTTTTAGGTTTTTTGATATTTTAAAACCTCATCCAATTTCTTTTGTAGATCAAAAATTTAAATCAGGGTTTGGGGTTGTTTTAGACGACTTAATTGCGGGAGTTTTTGCTGGCTTGACTTTACTGGGTGGAAATTTTTTTATTCAGTTCTTCTAAGTTCAATTCCAAAGCAAGTTCTTTAATTATTTCTTTTTTAGTTAATCCCGCTGCTTCTCTTTGATCTGATTGACTACCCACTATTGGAAATTCATCCGGAATACCAAATATTTTTAGTTTTTCTGAAAAGCCAATTGTTGATAGAAACTCATTTACAGCTGAACCTGCACCACCTGATACTACATTTTCTTCAATTGAAATCAGATGCTTGCAGTTTTTTGCATATTTTTCTATGAGTTCTTCATCAAGAGGTTTTATAAATCTCATATCTATCAAAGAGCAGTTCAATTCATCGGCAATATTCAATGATAAGTCCAATATGTTGCCGAAAGAGAAAATGACAATTTCTGAATCTACGTCATTAATAACTTTGGCTTTTCCTATTTCAAGGCAATCAAAGTTTTTTAAAATTTCTGCTCCCGGTCCTTCACCTCTTGGATAACGTATGGCTGCTGGACCTTGGTAGCTATATCCAGTGGAAAGCATTTGCCAGCACTCTGCTTCATCAGAAGGGCTCATGATTAGCATATTTGGTATGCACCTAAGGAATGAAACATCAAAGATCCCTGCATGAGTTGCTCCGTCTCCACCAACGAACCCAGCTCGATCAATGGCTAAGGTTACATCTAAATCTTGTAGAGCAACGTCATGAATAAGTTGATCATA
Source organism: Gammaproteobacteria bacterium (assembly GCA_038141925.1). GTDB lineage: Bacteria > Pseudomonadota > Gammaproteobacteria > Magnimaribacterales > AG-339-G14 > MEDG-81. Next base: position 49,830 of record JAYQJB010000001.1, read on the forward strand.
AGCTCTTTGCAAAAAAGTTGAGTAAATGGCAAGAATAGGTTTTTTACCCTCTTTAGCCAGACCAGCTGCAAAAGTCATGCTGTGTTGTTCAGCAATAGCAACATCAAAAAATTTTTCTGGATATTTTTCTGCAAACTCATTCATACCAGAGCCTTCAGACATAGCCGGAGTTATAGCGATTAAGTTTTTATCTCCAGTTTCTGCTTTGTTACAAAGCCATTCTCCAAATACCGCTGAATATTTTGTTCCATTAGGTTTCTTATTTTCAGGCTCAATTTTATTTAGGGCATGAAAGGTTATTGGTTTTTTTTCAGCGGGATCAAAACCTTTTCCTTTTTGTGTAATTAGGTGAAGAAGCTTTGGGCCTTTTAAATCTTTTAGGTTGTTAAGAGTTCTTATGATTTCGTTTAAATTATGACCATCCATTGGACCTATATAGTTAAATCCCAATTCTTCAAATAGCATTCCTGGAGCCAACATGCCTTTAAAATGGGTTTCTGCTTTTTTAGCAAAACTCTTGGCAGATGGGATAAATCTTAAAGCTGTTTTACCTCCTTCTCGAATAGATGAATAAAGTTTGCTCGCCCAAATCCTCGCTAAGTAATTTGAGAAGCCCCCAACATTTCTGGAAATTGACATATTGTTATCATTCAATATGACTAGGATATCTGAGTCTAACGAACCTGCATGAGCAAGAGCTTCATAAGCCATGCCTGCTGTCATTGCACCATCACCGATTATAGCTACGTGTTTTTTTTCTGGACTAGCAACACTCATTCCCAGAGCTGCACTAACAGAAGTACTTGAATGTCCTGCCCCAAAAGAATCATATTTACTTTCTTCAATGTTGGTGAAAGGGTGCAAACCTCCTTTAGATCTAATTGTTTGTATGTCTTTTTTTCTGCCAGTTAAAATTTTATGAGGATAAGTTTGGTGACCTACGTCCCAGATTAAATTATCTTCAGGCGTATTAAATACATAATGTAATGCGATGGTGAGTTCTATCACTCCAAGACCAGCTCCAAAATGACCTCCGCTTTGAGCAACGTAATATATAAGAAACTCTCTTAATTCATCAGCAAGTTGATTGAGTTCTTTCTTTGAAAGTTTTTTTAAATCAGTAGGATAATTGATTTCATCAAGCAAAGGGGTGTTGGGATGAGAGGACGGAATTTCAAAATATTTTTTGGTCATTTGTTCCTTAAGATAATAAATTTCGAGAGCTTGGTTAAATTTTCAGTATTATAGGGCAGCTTATTTAATATTTTTAAAGCTTCAGAACATAATTTTTTTGCCCTTAATTGAGACGCTTCTAATCCAAGGATTGAAGGATAGGTAGCTTTATTATGTTTAGAATCCGAATTTATAGGTTTGCCAATTGTACTTTCATCTCCAAGGACATCCAAAATATCATCCTTAATTTGAAAAGCTAAGCCAAACTTCTTTGCAAAATCCAAAAAAGCTTTTAAATGATTTTTAGGCAAATCATTTTTTAGGATACAAATCGATTCCACGCAAGCCTCTATTAGTTTTCCTGTTTTTAGATAGTGAATCTCATCCAACGCATCTATTTTAATATTCTTTCCTTCCGCATCTATATCCCTGCTTTGTCCTTCTACCATACCTTTTGGGCCGCAAGCTTTTGCAAATAGATTGATTATCTTAAGTTTTTGTTCTGGCATTAATTTTTTATCATTAATTGTTGTTAAAACCTCAAGAGCAAGAGGCTGAATTGCATCGCCAGCTAATATCGCTGTAGCTTCGTCAAATTTTTTATGACAAGAGGGCTTGCCTCTCCTAAAATCATCATCGTCCATAGATGGCAGATCATCATGTATGAGAGAATAACAATGAATCAATTCTCCTGAGGCTGCCATCAAATCAATGGTTTTTTGACTAACATCAACCTCTAAAGTCTCAGCCATTAATAATACAAGTTGCGGTCTGATTCTTTTCCCTCCATTAAGAACAGAATAATGAATCGCTTTAGAAATTTTCGAGAGGTTTTTAGGTGGAAGAGACTGAAGAATAGCTTTATCTATTCTTTTTAAATTTTTATTTAAAAAGGGTAGGTCTTTTAGATCTAAGGACTCAAGATTATTTGTCATCAAAATCTTCTAGATCAAGCGTGCCATCATCTTTTTCTAAAAGCTTTTGAATTTTTAATTCAGCTTTGGTGAGAAGTTCCTGACAGTGTTTAGTTAATTTAACTCCTTCTTCAAAAGTCTTTATTGATTCGTTTAGAGGCAACTCACCATCTTCAAGTTGTTCAATAATACTTTCTAGTTTTGCTAGAGATTTTTCAAAATCTAGACTTTTCTCTTTGGTCTTATCATTCACTGGCAGTTTTTAAGAAAGTGTTTTTTATGTTTCTGAGTGTTTTTCTTATAGCTTCGGGTAGCATAAGCCAACAAGGAGTTAAGAACAAGGTTAATCCTGAAGCAAAGGTTAAGCCCCAAACAACAGCAAAGGACATGGGTTGCCACCATTCGGAAACTCTACCGCCAATTTCGATATTCCTTTGATAAAAATCTACACCAATTCCTGAGGCTAATGGTAACAAACCAATAACGGTGGTTGCTGTTGTTAAAATGATAGGTCTTAGTCTTTGAGCTGCAGTACGAACCACAATTTGGTCTCTCGACAGATCAGGATTTTCTTTAGAAATAACATTGTAGGTATCTACCAGAACAATATTATTGTTAACAACAATTCCAGCTAAGGCAATGATTCCTAAACTAGTAAATAAGGCACTTGAAATTTGTTGTGTGACTAATAAGCCTAGTTGAACCCCAGCTGTAGATAAAATAACAGCAGAGACAATTATGAAAACTTGGTAAAAGCTGTTGAGCTGAATCATCAATAAAATGGACATTAAAAATATGCCAACAATAAAAGCAAAAAGAAAGAAAGCTGAGTTTGCATCAGTTTCTGCTTGTTGTCCGCCAAATCTAAATTGCAATCTTTCATACTCATTGTTATCTGCAATCCACTGTTCAATTTTTGGAATGACGTCTTCTACTAGCGCACCTTTTGCATATTCGGCCGCCACCGTGAATGCTCTTTCCCCAGATACTCTTCTTATAGAAGGTGGAATATATGCTGGTACGACCTCTACAAAACTACTTAATGGAGCTTGTCCAAATCTAGTATTTACGGTTAGCTCATTGAATTGGTCTAATCTTCTCTGGTCAGCGGGAAATCTAACTCTTATATCAACTTCTTCGTCCAAGTCTTCAGGTCTATATTCTCCTACTTTTACTCCGGCAGTCATGAATTGTATTGCAGCTCCAATGTCTTGAGTTGCTACTCCAAATTGTTTTGCTCTTTCCTTATCGATTTTAATTGTCCATTTCAAAAGATTCGTTGGAATGGTGTTATAAATATTTTTTGCACCTGGAACAGAATCTTTCATGTAATTTGTTAGAGCCATTGTCGCATCGGTCACCAAATCAAAATCTTTACCAAATATTTCTATCTCTATTGGGGAGTCGGTCGGAGGGCCATTTTCTCTTATCTTTGCATTTACTATAAGCCCCGGTATATCTTTCGTTTTTTCTAAAAGATCATCATATACATCCCAGCCAGAGCGCTGCAGGTCTTTTTCAAATGGCATTTCAATGAAAATGGTTCCTATTTCATCAGAATTACCTCTATCCCTAGGATCAGCAACGCCATTCATATTCAAAGAAATAGAACTTGGGCCAGGAATACTTAAGACAATATTTTCAATTTCTTTTAAAAAACCCAGTTTTTCCGATTCGCCAAAACTTCCTCGGCCCTCAATTTTTACTTCCATTTCCATTGGCTCTTCTTCAATGAAGAATCTACTTCCAGGAGCATGCTGTCCGTATAACATAAAAATTGTTGCAACAGTTAAAACAACAAAAACTATAAATTTTCCGGGAGACGCGATAACTTTAGTAAGAGCTCTGGCATAAATTCCTGTCATACCATCTATTTCAGTAGGGTCTCCATGCTCAAGAATGTCGGCATTCTGTAAAGTTTTAGACTTTCTAATTCCTAAATTACCAAATCTAGAACCAATTGCCGGAGTGAATATCAATGCGTAAAGAATTGATCCAAATAAAACAATAAACAATGTCGTAATCATTGGTCTTAAAAATTGACCTGAAATTCCTGGCATAAAAAACATTGGAACAAAAATTGATAACGTTGTTCCAATAGAAATTGTTACAGGCCAAAACATTCTTTTTGCCGAAAATTTATAGGCTTCAATTCTGTCAAATCCTTCTGCCATTTTCCTATCAGCATATTCCACCACCACAACACAGCCATCAATTAACATTCCTAGGGATATCAATAACCCGAAACACACCATAAAATTAAAACTGTAATCTATTGCCGCTAAAAAAATTGAGGCAAAAAGAAAGCAGGTAGGTATTGCACCTGCAACCATTGTTGATGACCTCAAGCCCATGGTTCCAACAACAATGGTCATAACTAAAATCAAAGCTGTAAGAATATTACCGCCCAGTTCACCAACCATCATAGAAGACCATCCGGTCCTATCTTGGGTAATCACTATTTCTACCCCATTAGGTAAATTAGGACGAAATTGGTCTAGAACGTAATTTACTTTTCTTGCAGCAACTACTTCTTTGGCATCCTGTCTTTTCATGACAGAAAGGGTGACGGAATCTTTCCCATTTACCCTCGAAAAGGAGTCTTTATCTTTGAAGGTCCTTTTTAAAGAAACTAAATCTTTAAGAGTAATGACTTTTCCATTATTTTCTATGATTGGAATATTTTCCACATCTGTTACATTCTCAAAAACAGAAGGGACTAATACAGAAAACTTACCAGTCGATGATCTTAAGTCTCCTGCAGGGATTGCTCGATTAGCATCTCCAATGGCATTGTAAAGATCTCTTGGAGAGACGTTATAACTTTCAAGTTTGGTTTTATCTATTGAGGCCTCTAATAAGTCATCAGGAACTCCTCTTAACTCCGCCTCTAAAACATCTGGAATAGCTTCTACTGCAGTTTGAAGCTCTCTGGCAAAAGCCAAAAGTTCTCGCTGACTTGCAGAACCAGAAATTAGGTTTATATCCAATATCGGATATTCATCCAAAGTGAATTCTTTAACCACAGGATCTTCTGCTTCTGATGGTAAATCTTGTTTAGTTTCATCAATCAGGTTCCTAACATCTTTAACAGCTTCATCTTTTGAATATTCAACTGGAAATTCTAAAATAATATAAGACATGTTTTGTCTGCTGTAAGATTGAAGATCTACTAATTCATCGACGGTCTTTAACTTTTGCTCTAATGGCCTTGTAACAAGTCTTTCGGCATCCTGAGCAGAAACACCATCGTAATAAGTAGAGACAAATACATATGGAATATTAATGTCTGAATAGGCTGAAGCCGGTATTTGTATGATCGAAGTAAATCCCCAAACTAATATGAAGGTTAAGAATGTGAATGTAGCCTTGTAGCGATCTACAAAAAAATCAATTAATGTTTTCATCAGTATTCAGTCTATAGTCAATAGCGATATCAACCTTTTCATTATTATTTACATAGTCCTGACCTACAGTAATGATTCTTGAATTGAAAGGAAGACCAGTTACCCAAACTCCTTTTTCTGTATCTTGAATGATTTCCACTTTGTAAAACTCAACAAGACTATCTTTGTTGACGACTCTTACGCCAATGTTACCTGCCTCATCTAATCTTAGAATTGAAAGTGGAACTATATGAGCTGGCTCAGGAGTAGCAAAAATAACCACTTTAGCTGTTTGTCCATCTTTGATCTTCCCAAGTGGATTTGGAATAGAAATCTCAATGTCAAAAGTATGCATCATCTCATCTGCTGAAGAAGAGATAAAAGTAATTTGGCCTTGAAACTCTTGATCATCATTGGTTATAACTTTGACGCCGCTATCTTTTGTTAAATCTAAAAGTTCAGATTCAGAGATATCACCTGTAACCATCATAGGATCTAAATCCAAAAGGGTAGCGCAGGTAGAGCCACGATTTAGAAAGTCCCCGACATCCAAGTCAATTTTATCTACTACACCATCAAATGGTGCTTTTATGCTTGCATAGTCTAATTCAAGTTTAGCTCTTTCATAATTTGATTTAGCATTTTGCAGTTGCTTTGATGAATAAAGTTCTTCTTCGTAAAGTTTTTGTGCTGAATTAAAATCAAGCAATGCTTTATCAAAATTTGCTTGTCTTTCGGCAACAAATAAAGAACAGATAACATCGCCTTTTTTAACAAAAGTACCTTGAGGAATTGGTAAATCAATAATTTTCCCTGAGGTTTCTGATTTGATTGATACTTTTTTATCAGCTTTTGTAAAACCTTTAACTACAATTTCTTTAGAGAAATTTTCTGCTTTTTGATCAATTACCCTAACTACTGCATCTTTTTTTCAATCAATGCCTCTGGAGCTGGATCTTGAACGAATAAACCAGAAACCATCCAAATGATTGCAAAACCAATGAAAATTGATGCCCACTCTAAATTGGATCTACTAAGAAACTTTGTGACAATGCTCATTAAATAACTTCCTCTTAATATATATAGAGGCGAGGGGCGATTATATCAAGGAAAACTTATAAATATTTCTTTTTTATTTTCTCCAATCTTAATTTTTGCAAATCACTGGATAGGGGTTTTTCTTCAGTAAGTTCTTCTTTGATTTCAGGTAAAAGGAGTAGGCTTTCCTTGAATTCACTCTCTTCTAGTATTTCCTCATAGACTTCTAAGAACTCCTTTTTGATATCAAACTCAGATTCTGTTTTTAACCTATACCAACCTACTTTTGCACCGGCATGATAAACAAATGGATGAGACCAATTAAAATCCAAAGGATTTGTCTCTCCTAAAGAACTTGCTTCAATATAAGCAGCTTTTGAAGATGGAATATTTTGTTCAAAAAGCTTTAATTCTTTAATTTGATTTAAAACTGCGCTTAGAGAAGGTAAATATTTTGAAGTTTCTATGATTTTATCTATTGCTCTGAATACTATCTCATTTTGATATTTTTCTAGCTTTGCTAGCCAAAGTTGCTTAGCTAAAGTTAAGGTTTCTTCATCAGGAAATGCTTTATGAAATTGATTGTGAAAGGTAATTTCTAATTCGGCAAAAATAAGATTAATAAGCTCTACTTGGCTTTTAGGTATTTTAATTTTTGAAGTTAATTGCCCACTCATGATCTTTTAATCTTGATAATACATTTTTTGTATTCCCATGTTTAGCTTTCCATTTAAACTTTACGTGTTGGATGAACTTTGAGTTCCAACAATTACGCATTTCTTTTGTCTCCAGCCAATATAATTTAAATTCTGGTATTTGAGAAATGGCAAAACTTTTATTTATTTTTGCTAAACTCAAAACATCAAAACAATCCTCTGAAGGCTTCCAATCTTTATGCATTCTAGTTGGTTTCTTCACCATAGAAATCAAATTTTGATACCTTACCCATTGATTTTTAATGTGATTAAGAAATTTAGTATTCCAGGAATCAGACGCAGTATTCCTTTCACTCCAATATAAGATAAATTCTGGCAATGCATCGATAATAAATTTTTCGTCTATTTCGGCATGTTTTAATATTTGCAATGCCTCTTTTGAAGGTTTCCAATTTTTTTGAATTGGTTTCATTTTAGATGCTTTATTTAATTTCTCTTCTTCTGCTCTCCATTCTTTTAAAAGATATTTAAGAAACTTATAGTCCCAAGAAAAGCTTTTATCTTTTCTATCAGACCAATAAGTTCTAAATTCAGGAAGTTTATTTCTAATGAAATCCTCTGAAACACCAAGGCTTTTAGCTTCTTTCAAGATATTGTTTGAAGGAAGATATCCTTTAGAAATAATTTGCTTTCTTTCTGGGATAATTTCTTTGTTTTTGGCTTTAAGACAATAATTTTCATTCGATGACTCTTCGATTAATTTAAGTTTAAGAAGTTTCTTTAATACTTTGAGAATTTCCTCTTCTTCAATAAATGAAAGTTTGTCAATCAGCGAAGCTAAATTTTGTTTTTTTTCAGTTTTTAATATTTGCAGAACAATTGCTTCATTGAGGCCGATGCTAAATGCAATTTCTTTATCAAAATTTAATAGATTTGATTTTTTTGACATAAACTTAGGCAGAACGCTTAAGTTTTTCTCTCCTTGCATCAACGGCTTTAGCTAAAAGTTTAAGCATCACTTCAGTATCTTTCCAGCTGACGCAAGCATCGGTAACGCTTTGACCATATTTAAGGTTTTTAAGAGAATCTATTTTTTGGTTTCCTTCCTCAAGGTTACTTTCAATCATAACTCCAAAAATACTTTGATCTCCTGAAGCAATTTGATCAGAAATATCTTTGTTTACAATGAGTTGTTTTTTGAACTGCTTTTGACTATTTCCATGAGACATATCAACCATAATTTTTTGAGTTAAATCTGATTTCTTTAAGTCCTCATTAACTTTTTGTATATCTTTTTTTGAATAATTTGGAGTCTCTCCACCTCTCAGTATGACGTGACAATCTTTATTTCCAGAGGAATTGAAAATAGCAGATTTTCCTTCTTTTGTGATGGAAAGAAAAATATGGCTGTTTGAAGAAGAGCCAATTGCATCCAAGGCAACTTGAATAGAACCATTGGTAGAATTTTTAAATCCAACTGGACAAGACAACCCAGAGGCTAACTCTCTATGTATTTGACTTTCAGTGGTTCTAGCACCAATTGCGCCCCAAGAAATCAAGTCTGAAATATATTGTGGAGTAATCATATCTAAAAACTCAGTTCCTGCAGGCAAACCCAATTCATTAATTTTTAACAAAAGCTTTCTAGCCACTTTAAGACCTTTATTGACATCGTAACTATTATCCAAATCTGGATCGTTAATAAGACCTTTCCAACCTACAGTGGTTCTTGGTTTTTCAAAATAAACCCTCATGACTATTTTGAGCTGATTTTTAAGGTCTTTTTTCAAGAGTTTTGAGTTTTTTTGCATACTCAATTGCTGCTTTTGGATCGTGAATTGAGCAAGGGCCAACAACCACAACCAATCTATCCTCATTCCCATGAAGAATCTCTGAAATTTCATTCCTGGAATTGAAAACTAGCTCCGAAACTTTTTCTGAAATTGGAAGTTTTTCAATAACTTCAACAGGAGGAGACACCTCCATCAGACCTGTTATTCTGGTATTATCCGTTAAATATTTCATTTGACCGTTGATTTTATCTCTTCTAAATTTAAATTAAAGCTTAAATTAAGCAATGTACAAAATAAAATTAGTCCAAGAAAACCCAAAAGTTGGGGATATTCAGGGTAATTTAGACCTTGCAAAGTCACATATTACCGAAGCTAAAGAGAAGGGTTTAGATCTGATTATATTCTCTGAAATGTTTATAACAGGCTATCCGCCTGAAGATTTGCTTTTAAGACAAGATTTTTTGGCTGAAAGCGAAAAATGTACTAAAGAGCTCGAAGAGTTATCCAAAGAAATATCTATAATCATTGGATGTCCTTCTCGAGAAGGAGGAAATATTTTTAACTCTGCTCTTTGTTATCAAAATGGAAAAATTGTTAAAAATTACAAAAAACAAATTCTTCCTAATTACAAAGAATTTGATGAAAAAAGATACTTTTCAAAGGGAGAAACTCATGAAGTTTTTGAAGATGGTGACCTCAAGTTTGGCATTTCTATCTGTGAAGACATTTGGAATGAAGATTTTACAAAAGAAGTTTGCAATCAAGGCATAGACTTACTTATAAATTTAAGCGCTTCGCCCTTTACTCTGGATAAAAAAAATCTCAGAGAAGAAATGCTCTGTAATTATTTTGCTAAATTTAAAAAACCAATAATTTATGTGAATCAGGTTGGCGGACAAGACGAACTTGTATTTGATGGAAGTTCTTTAATAGTTGATTCCAAAGATAATGTGAAGCGTCTAAAGAGTTTTGATACAGATCAAACCGTGATTGAAATAGATGACAATATTATTTCAACGAATTTAAAAGAAGATAAATTAAGCACGGTAGGGGATATTTCTGATATTTACAAAGCTTTGGTTTTAGGAACTAGAGACTATGTTCAAAAAAATAATTTTAAAGGAATATTAATTGGCTCATCCGGAGGTATTGATTCAGCTCTAACTGCTGCAATAGCATCTTCAGATGCATTAGGACCAGATAAGGTCAATACAGTTATGATGCCTTTTAAATACACTGCAGACATCAGTGTTGAAGATGCTCAAAGCTAGCAGAGAATCTTGGCTTCACCCATGAGGTAATTCCCATATCCGAGATGTTTTCTGCATTTAAAAATTCTCTGAGTGGTAAATTAGAGCCAAGAGAATTTGATAAAACCGAAGAAAATCTCCAATCAAGATGCAGAGGAGTAACACTAATGGCTCTTTCAAATAATTTGGGCTATCTAGTTCTCACAACGGGAAACAAAAGTGAAGCAGCTGTAGGATATTCAACATTATACGGCGATACTGCAGGAGGATTTTCTGTGCTTAGAGATGTTTACAAAACAACTGTATATGATTTAGCCAAATACAGAAATTCTCTTAGCAAAGCTATACCTCAAAGAATAATTGATAGAGAGCCTAGCGCTGAGCTATCAGAAGATCAGAAAGATAGTGATTCTCTGCCAACTTACGATTTGCTTGATCCAATAATTGAAGCATACGTTGAGGACGACAAAACTAAAAAAGAAATTATTGACTCAGGTTTTAACTCAGACGATGTACAAAAGGTTATAGATTTAATAAATTTCAATGAGTACAAGAGAAGGCAAGTGCCTCTCGGAATAAAGATTTCGGCTAGAAATTTTGGCAAAGACAGAAGATATCCAATTACTAACTTCTGGAAAAACAATATATAGACAATTTTTAGCTTACAAACACAATATTTTGTGTAATTAAGGCTTTTTAAACTATAATTGACTCTTTATATTATGAAAAAAAAGCAGGAAAAAAACCCGAGGCAATCGGAGTTTAATCTAGCTACGGTTAATGGCGAGCAAATATTACTTTCTCACGACGATCTTTATATTCCGCCAAATGCTTTAAAAATTTTTCTTGAGTCATTTGAAGGTCCTTTGGACCTTCTTCTTTATTTCATCAGAAAACAAAACTTAGACATTCTTGACATCAATGTTGCTGATATTACTAACCAGTATGTCGAGTACATTGAATTGATGGAAAAACTTCAGTTTGATCTCGCTGGAGAGTATCTTCTAATGGCAGCATATTTGACCGAAATTAAATCTAGAATGATGTTGCCAGTTGAAACAGCCGAAGACGATTTGGAAGACGATCCAAGAGCAGAACTTATTAAAAGGCTACAAGAATATGAGCGTTTTAAAACAGCATCTATGAAAATTGAATCGATGCCTAGAATAAATAGAGATTTTTTCCCAGCAAGTACAGCTCTTCCCGAGTTTGAATCTAAAGAGGCTCTGCCATCTCTAGAATTAGAGAAGTTATCAAATATTTTTTATGAGCTATTTAGAAAAACAAAAACTTAGAGGCAGTCATATTATTGAGTTTGAAAAACTTTCTACTAGAGAAAAAATGTCTAATGTTTTGGAACTTCTGGTAAGCGAAAACTTTTTAGAATTTTACAATCTTTACAAAAAGGCCGATGGAAAGCTTGGCTTGATCGTAACCTTTTTAGCAGTTTTAGAGTTAGTCAAAGACTCTATGATTCAGTTGGTTCAATCTGATTCTTTTGGTCCAATTCATGTCAAGGCAAAGGAGAAGGTGCATTAAGGTTATGGATAATTTATCTCTAATCATTGAGGCCTTGCTTTTTTCTTCTTCAAGACCTTTAAGCGAAAAAGAAATATTGTCTGCTTTTGACTTAAGAAGTCCTCCGAAATCAAGCGAAATAAAAGAAGCTTTAAAATCCATTGAGGAAAAATATTCAGAAAATTCAATTGAATTAGTAAAAGTTGCTAGTGGTTATCGCCTAAGAATAAGACAAGAGTATTCTTCGTGGGTGGCAAAATTATGGGAAGCCAAACCTCAGAAATATTCTCGAGCGCTTTTGGAAACTTTAGCTTTAATAGCTTACAAACAACCTATTACCCTAGAGGGGAAATTGAAGAGGTCAGGGGAGTTTCTGTCAGTAGTCAAATTATAAGAACTCTTTTAGATAGATCTTGGATCAAAGTTGTGGGACATAGAGATGTGCCTGGAAGACCAGCATTATTTTCGACAACAAAAGATTTTTTAGACGACTTAAATCTATCTAAACTTTCAGATTTGCCAGAATTACCAGAAATTCAAAACATTCCCGAGGAAGCTCAAATATCCCTCCTGAATGAATCTTCCTCAAGCAATCCAGAATAAAAGCAGTTGTCTACGGAACGGATTCACAAAATATTAGCTCAAAATGGATACGCATCAAGAAGAAAGGTGGAAAGACTGATAAAAGAAGGAAGGGTATATATCAACGATACTCCAGCTAAGTTGGGAGATAAGATTTCTAAAGAGGATAAAGTTTATATCGATGGCAAGGTTATAAATATTTCTGAAAGAACTTCTTCCGAACTATTAATGTATAACAAACCTGTTGGAGAAGAGTGTTCTCATGCTTCATCAAAAAGAACTATTTTTGAGAGCTTGCCTAAACCAAAAACAGGAAAATGGATATCCATAGGAAGATTGGATATTAATACCAGCGGACTATTGCTGATCACCAATGATGGAAAATTAGCAAACGATATCATTCATCCCTCAAATGAAATTGAAAGAGAATACATTGCAAGAGTAAGAGGCAAGCCTTCAGATTCAAATCTAAAAAAACTAATTGCTGGTATAACAATGGATAAAGAAAAGATATCTTTTACTGATCTTGTTAAAGGCAAAGAAACTTCATCTCATACCTGGTTTGCTTTGGTTATCATGTCAGGGAAAAACAGATCTGTAAGAAAGTTATGGGATTCAATAGGTCATGAGGTATCAAGACTCAAGAGAGTAAGATTGGGAAAGCTGTTTTTACCAAAAGAACTCAAGGAAGGAAAATTTAAAAGAATTAGTCCTGAGGAGATATTTGGCTAAATAAAGTTTAATAGATCTTCTATTTGATTTATCTTCGAAGTTGGTTTCAAATCAGAAGCATCCTTTTTATCTATATAACCGTATAGGGCAAGTGCGGAGTCTATTCCTGAATTATTTGCTGCTTCTATATCTCGCCAATTATCGCCAATATAAATAGATTGGTCTTTTTTGATTGTCGTTTTTGTTAAAGCAGCATTTAGACTGCCCGGATCAGGTTTTCTTTTACCATCCACGTCTTCAGGAGAAACTATTGCTTTGGCAAGGTGCTGCCATTCAAATTTCTCACAAATTTTTTGAGAGAACTTTTTGGTTTGTTTGTCACGATCATCCAGTCAATTTTATTTTTGGATAATTCATTAAGAAATTCATCAACACCAGGAAAAGTTTTAGAAAGGAGATAATTCTCATCATATTCACCAAGCAGATCATTTCTCAGTCCCTCAAACTCAGAATGATTTTCATCAATTATGAAGCTGTCTTGGATTAACCTTCCTACGCCATCAGAAACTCTATTTCTAACAAAATCATAAGTAACTGGTTGTTTTTTATTTTTTTTTAATAAGACATTGAGACAAGTTAAAAACTCTGGAGCTGTATCCAAAAGAGTGCCATCTAGATCAAACAGAAAACATTTATATTTTTTTTGCATGAATCAGATAGTTAACATCAACACTTTTTCCTAACCAATAATTTTTAGTCAGGGGGTTGTAACTCATACCTGTTAATTCTTTGATAGTAAGTCCATTATTTTCCATCATTTGTATGAGTTCAGATGGTTTGATAAATTTTTCATACTCATGCGTACCCTTTGGTAATAAATTCAAAATATATTCAGCGCCGACGATTGCAAAAAGAAATGATTTAGGATTTCTATTAATAGTTGAAAAGAAAATATCTCCATTTTTCTTACAAAGATCAGCACATGTTTTTACTAGTTGATTAGGATCAGGAACATGTTCGATTGCTTCGAGACAGGTTACAACATCAAAATGTTCATTTTTTTCGGGAAGTAAATTTTCCGCTTCTCCCAAAATATAGTTGATTTCAATATTTTCCTTCTCTGCATGATTTTTTGCTGTATGAATTGCAACATCCGATATATCAACTCCAGAAACATTGCCTCCTTTGATAGAAAGAGCCTCTGCTAATAAACCTCCTCCGCAGGCAACATCAAGAATTTGCTTATTTTTAAGTGTAGTTCTATCTGAAATATAATTAGCTCGAAGAGGATTAATTTTGTGCAAAGGAGCAAATTTTCCAGATGGATCCCACCATTCTTCGGCTATTTTATTAAATTTTTCTTTTTCTTTAGGGTCGATATTCATTTGCCTATCATTATGTTAGATTTATACTGCATTTCAAATTAAAGTCTAAGAATCTTATATGAATATTTTTTTCCCGAAAGAACCTGAATTTGAAACAAGAGTTTCTTTGACCTTGGAATCGGCTAAAAAATTTATGGATAAAGGCTTAAATATTTTTATTGAAAAATCTTTTGCCGAGCACCTCGGAAGTAGCGATAAAGAATTTGAAGATCTTGGAGTGAAAACGTTAGACCGCGATGAGGGTTTTGCTTCAGCCGAAATAGTTTGCAGTGTTAGAAATCTTTCTGAGGATGAATTGGATAAAATTAATGAGAACACCTTGTTGGTAAGTTTTCTTGACCCTTTCAATGAAAAGTCTCTTGTAAAAAAAATAAAAAAAAAAAATATATCGGCCATCAGTATGGAACTCGTACCTAGGATTACAAGAGCTCAAAAGATGGATGCTTTGAGTTCACAAGCAAATTTGGCTGGATACTCTGCAGTTATAATTGCCTCTCAAGAACTGCAAAAAGCTCTACCGATGATGATGACTGCTGCAGGTACAATCTCTCCTTCAAAAGTATTTGTCATTGGAGTTGGAGTCGCCGGACTTCAAGCAATTGCAACAGCAAAAAGATTAGGCGCAAAGGTTGAGGCTTTTGACACTCGACCTGTTGTAGAAGAGCAAGTTAAATCTTTGGGAGCTCGTTTTGTAAAAATAGATATTGGAGAAACAGGAGAGACAGAACAAGGATACGCAAAAGAATTAACTCCTGAACAAATTGAAATGCAAAGAGAAGGAATGAAAAAAAGTTTGCGCTTCCTCTGACATAGTAATCACTACAGCACAGGTCTTTGGAAGACCGGCTCCCACACTTGTCACAAGCGAAATGGTTTCTGCTATGAGTCAAGGCTCTGTAATTGTAGACATGGCAGTAGGTACAGGAGGAAATGTTGAAGGATCTGTTCCAAATGAAACGATTGATCTAAATGGTGTAAAAATAGTTGGGAACACTAATCTCCCTGGCGAACTTCCTTATCACTCAAGCCAAGTTTACTCTTCAAATATATTTAACTTGATAGACGATTTTTGGAATGAAGAAGAGAAACAATTAAATCTTGATATTACAGATGAAATTTTATCAATTTGTCTTGTTTCTCATGAAAAACAATACATAAACAAGACTATAAAGGAGATAATGAATTAAATGGAATCCCAAGCTTTACTAGTTTTGCTTTTGTTTGTTCTTGTGCTCTCAATTTTCTTGGGTTTTGAGCTTATCAATAAAGTGCCATCAACACTGCATACGCCTTTGATGTCAGGAGCCAACGCAATATCAGGAATTACTATTGTTGGAGCTCTTTTAGCCTCAGGAGGAGAGGGTACTTTTTCATCGATATTAGTTGGTACTTTTGCCGTTTTTTTTGCCTCTATAAATGTTGTTGGTGGTTATTTGGTAACAAACAGAATGTTAAAAATGTTTAAGAAAAAATGATCGCTTTTTTTCAATCTTCAATCTTCGTAAATCTAGCTTACATATTTGCTTCTATTTTATTTATTTTTGGTTTGAAAATGCTGAGCTCACCAGAGACAGCTCAAAGAGGAAATCTTATTTCTGCTTCAGGAATGTTGATTGCAATCTTAGTTACTCTTGCTCAAAACGAAATAATTGCTTATGAGTATTTATTAGTTGCTCTTATTGGAGGTTTGCTTGTTGGAGTTTTGGCTGCTTCTCTAGTCAAAATGACTTCGATGCCAGAATTAGTCGCCTTGTTCAATGGTTTTGGAGGAATTGCTAGTCTGTTGGTTGGAGTTGCTGAATTCATAAATCCATCTAGCTCAACTCTTATTCAAATTATTGCAATTTCATTTACTGTTTTAATTGGTGGAATAACCTTCTCTGGGAGTCTTGTAGCATTTGGAAAGTTATCTGAAATTATTTCTGGGAAGCCTCTTATCCTATTCGGCCAAAGATTTGTTTTATCAGCTTTATTACTAGTTGCTTTGCTCCTTGTTCTTGAATTAATAATATCAACAGGTTTGTTGAATATTTCTCCTCAAACTATTCTTTTTATTCTTATTGGCGTGACTTTGGTATTGGGTGTACTTTTAACTGCACCTATCGGAGGAGCTGATATGCCGGTAGTAATCGCATTATTGAATAGTTATTCTGGTCTTGCAGCCTCATCAGCAGGCTTCGTGATTAATAACAACGTGCTAATAGTTGCCGGTGCTTTGGTCGGAGCTAGTGGACTTATTCTTACCAACATAATGTGTAAGGCAATGAATAGGTCTTTATCAAATGTTTTGTTTGGTGGTTTTGGAGCTGCTACTTCATCTTCAGAAGGAAGCGGACAAATTCAAGGAGAGGTTAAACCTATTACCGCAGAGGATGCTTATCTTATTTTGGAAGCTGCTAATTCTGTTTTAGTAGTTCCCGGTTATGGAATGGCAGTTTCTCAAGCGCAACATGTTGTTAGAGAATTGGGAGAACTATTAGAAGATAATGGTTGTGAGGTCAAATACGCCATTCATCCTGTGGCTGGCAGAATGCCTGGACATATGAACGTTCTTCTTGCTGAGGCAAATGTTTCTTATGACGTTTTGGCTGAGCCAGATGATGTTAACCCTTTAATGGACACCATTGATGCATGTATAGTTATTGGGGCAAATGATGTCGTAAATCCGGATGCAAGAGAAAATGAAGGAAGTCCTATATACGGAATGCCTGTTATTGAAGTCGACAGAGCAAAGACGGTATTTATTTTAAAAAGAAGTATGGCTGCAGGTTTTGCTGGCATTGATAACCCACTTTTCCTCAAGGAAAATTCAAGAATGTTGTTTGGCGATGCTAAAGAATCCATTTCAACTTTGGTCTCTGAATTCAAGACTTAAAGCCCCATTTTTAAGAGCTAAAATACACATAAAATGTTAAAATAATGGCATTAAATGAGCCACTATTTTTACTATAAATTTCATTAGTTTTTCATTAATTTTTCTCTATGGATGACATAACAGAAGATGTAATTCCCGTTAATATTACGGATGAATTAAAGAGTTCTTATATGGATTATGCAATGAGCGTAATCGTTGGGAGAGCTTTGCCTGATGCTAGGGACGGTTTAAAACCAGTTCACAGAAGAACCCTTTACGCTATGTTCAGACTCAACAACGAATGGAATAGACCTCATTTGAAATCAGCAAGAATTGTTGGTGAGGTAATGGGTAAATATCACCCTCATGGAGATTCAGCAATTTATCAAACAGTGGTCAGAATGGCTCAAGAATTCAGCCTGCGTTACCCCTTAGTAGACGGTCAGGGAAATTTTGGTTCTATGGACGGAGATGGTGCAGCAGCCATGAGATACACCGAAGCTCGTATGGCAAAAATTAGTAATGCTCTTCTCAATGATATCAACAAAGAGACTGTAGATTATGTTGAGAATTACGACGGCACCGAATTAATTCCAGAAGTGCTGCCAGCATCATACCCTAACTTATTGGTTAATGGATCCTCTGGTATAGCTGTAGGACTCGCTACCAATATACTTCCCCATAATTTGAGCGAAACAATTGATGGTGCTTTGGCAATTTTAAAAAACCCAGAAATATCTATTGATGAATTGGTAACTATTATTCCAGGACCTGACTTTCCAACAGGAGGAGTTATAAATGGAAAGGCGGGTGCTATTGAAGCTGCCAAGACAGGAAGAGGGAAAGTTGTTCTTAGAGCCAAAGTAGAAATTGAAAATGAGAAAAATGAAAAAAGTAGATTAATCATTTCTGAAATTCCTTATCAAGTAAATAAGGCTAACTTGGTAGAAAAAATTGCCGACCTTTCCAAAGACAAAAAAATTGATGGCATATCGGAAATTAGAGACGAATCAGATAGAGAAGGGATAAGAATAGTTGTAGATCTCAAAACCGGTCAAAATCCTGAAGTAATTTTGAATAATTTGTATGCTCAGTCACAACTAGAAACCTCTTTCGGTATAAATAATGTTGCTATCGTTGACAGAGTTCCAAAAGTTTTAAATTTAAAGGAGCTTCTTGAAATATTCCTAAGCCACAGACGGTCTGTTGTTTCAAGAAGAACAGCATTTGATTTAGCAAAGTCAAAAGACAGAGGTCATATTTTAGAAGGTTTAACCATTGCCCTTTCAAATATTGATCCAATAATTGATTTAATAAAAAAATCTAAAGATCCCAATGAAGCTAAAACCAAGCTACTGTCTAAAAAATGGAAATCTACATTGATAAAAAACTTATTAAAAAAAGCAGGTTCAATTGATACTCGCCCTGAGGATATATTTGAAGATTTTGGTCTTTCAGGTTCTAGCTATAAACTTTCTTCGAAACAAGCTCAAGCTATTCTAGATTTAAGGCTGCAGAGACTTACTGGATTAGAGCAAGACAATTTAATTCAAGAGTATGAAGAGATTCTGCAAGACATAGCTGCCTTAAATGACATTTTAGAAAACCCTATAAGGTTACAAGAAGTAATTGAAGAAGAACTATTATCAGTTAAGGAAGAATTTGGTGACGCAAGAAAAACTCCAATCGAAGATAAATTAGATCTTTCCACTGAAGATTTAATCAAACCTGAAGACATGGTTGTTACCATTTCAAATATGGGCTACGCAAAAACTCAACCTCTCGAGGTATATCAATCTCAAAGAAGGGGCGGCATGGGCAAAACAGCGGCATCAGTTAAAGATGAGGATTTTGTCGAACAATTAATAGTCGCTAATACTCATAGAACTCTTTTATGTTTTTCAAATCTAGGAAAAGTATATTGGCTTAAAGTTTATGAAATTCCACAAGCTTCAAGAACAGCTAAAGGAAGACCACTAGTAAATTTAATTGATTTGGATGAATCAGAAAGAGTTACCAGCCTCCTAGATGTAGAATCCTTTGAGGGCGAAGCTTATGTATTCATGGCTACGCAAAATGGGATAGTTAAAAAAACTCCATTGTCAGAATTTAAGAAACCTAGAAAGAATGGTAAGCGAGCGATAAAACTTGATAATAATGATGAGCTTGTCGGCACTCTTTTAACCGATGGCAGCGCTGATTTAATGGTTGTTTCTAATGCTGGAAAAGCAGTATTTTTCAATGAGATAGATGCTAGATCCATGGGTAGAGACACCCGAGGAGTGAAAGGCATTACTCTAGATGGAGATCAAAAAGTAATCTCTTTGTTAAAACCTTCTAAAGAATCTGAGATATTAACCGTTTCAGAAAATGGGTATGGGAAAAGATCAAAAGTTAATGATTTTAGAAAAACTAAAAGAGGAGCTAAAGGTGTTATAGCCATGCAGACTTCAGATAGAAATGGAGATTTAATTTCCGCTAAAGAAGTTAGCGAAATGGATGAAGTTATTCTTATCACCAACAAAGGAATGCTTGTAAGAACCAAAGTATCAGAAATTAGTTTGATTGGCAGAAATACTCAAGGGGTTAGAGTGATCAAGCTCAAAGAGGATGAAGCTCTTAATGGGCTTGCATTAGCTATTGATTCGTAAATAATTTAACAATGTCTAGAAATTACAACTTTTGTGCTGGACCGGCAGCACTTCCAAATGAAGTTTTGGAACAATTAAAAGCAGAAATACCTGATTGGCAAGGAAAAGGCTTATCGGTTATGGAAATGAGTCACAGAAGCAAAGAGTTTGTCGAGATCGCTGAAACGGCAAAACAAGATTTCATTGATTTAATGGAAATAAATACTGACTATGAAGTTCTTTTTATACAAGGAGGTGCTTCCTTACAATTTTCAATGATTCCAATGAATCTCTTAGAAAATAATAAAGCTTTATGCAGTTATCTCGATGTTGGGCAATGGTCTAAGAAAGCAATAAAGGAAGCAAAGAAATTTGGACGGGTAGAAATTTCTGCATCTTCAGCAGATTTGTCTTATAAAAAATACCCAAAACCCGATACTTGGAAAATCAATCCTGATTCTATTTTCACTCATCTTGTATTGAACGAAACCATCGATGGAGTTTGTCTCAGAAACTTAGATAATCTTCCGAAAAGCAGCCTTATTGCAGATTGCTCTTCTTGTATTCTTTCTGAGCCACTAGATGTTACAAAATTCAGCATGCTTTATGCGGGAGCTCAAAAAAATATTGGCCCTTCTGGATTGGCTATTATTGTCATAAAAAAAGATCTCCTTAAGGAAAAAAGAATCTTCCAGCTATGATGCAATATAAGACTTATGCTGATTCGGATTCAATGTATAACACCCCACCTACATTTGCTTGGTACTTATCGGGTATGGTTTTTAAATGGTTAAAAAAGAATGGAGGTCTTGCGAACCAAAAGAATATTAATGAGTCAAAAGCTAACAAACTTTACTCTTACATCGACCAAAGCGATTTTTATAAAAATGATGTTGATAAAGAATCTAGATCTATAATGAATGTTCCATTTCTTTTGAGAGAAGATTCCTTAAACAATAAATTTTTAGAAGAGTCCGAAGGTAACGGCCTATTAAATCTTGCCGGTCATAGGTCTGTTGGTGGTATGAGGGCAAGTATTTACAATGGAGTTCCAGAAGAAGGGGTAGATGCTTTGATAGATTTTATGAAAGAATTTGAAAAAAAAATGGCTGAAAAAAACCTACCTAAAAATCTAACCGACAATAGGAAAGAAATTGATCATATTGACCAAAAACTTCTAGATCTCATCCACGAAAGATCCAAGCTTGTTATAAATGCTGGAATAAATAAAAAAGAATTCAGGCGATAAAACATTCTACAGACCGGACAGAGAAGCAAGTTTAATTAAGACTCTACAAAAGAAAAATAGAAGTTCTATTCCTAGCGAAAATATTAAATTTATTTTTAAAGAAATCATATCAGCATGCTTCACCTTAGAAAAAAAAATAAAAGTTTATTTTTTAGGTCCTAAAGGAACTTTTTCAGAAATTGCAACAACAACGCATTTTGGAAGCTCTGTTGAAAAAGTAGAAACAGAAAATATAAGAGATATTTTTAAAGAAGTAGCCAAAGATAAAAATTCCTATGGAATGTTACCTTTTGAAAATTCAATAGAAGGTATGGTGAATCAATCTTTAGATAATCTCATAGAAAGTAACTTAAAAATTTGTTCTGAATTAGAATTACCTGTAGAGCATTGTCTTATTTCATCTGAAAAAAACATACAGAAACTTAACACCGTTTATGGACATCCTCAAGCTCTCGCCCAATGTCGAAACTGGCTAAGTAAAAATCTTCCTAGAGCTAAAATTCTGGAAACTGAGAGTTCTGCTAAAGCAGCTCAGTTGATTAAGAATAAATCTGGAAAAGGCTCTATAGGACCAAAAATACTTTCTGAGATTTATTCATTAAATTTATTAAAAGAAAAGATTCAAGATCAAATAACCAATACAACTAGATTCTTAGTAGTTGGAAATGAATTTCCAGGAAAAACTTCCGATGATAAAACATCTATAAGTTTAAGTTTAAAAAATGAACAGGGAGCATTATTAAAAGTTTTGCAGATAGTGAATAAGAATAAAATTAATCTTACAAATATCTTATCTAGACCAGTTAAGAAAAATAAGTGGCAATATTCTTTCTTTTTAGAGTTCTCTGGACATGCCTCAGATAATAATGTTTTAAAATTATTTAAAGAACTTCAAAGAGTTAGTTATGATCTAAAGGTCTTGGGTTCATATCCAGCAGCATACTAACCCATGAAAAATTCATTTTTAGAAAATCTCAACCAAGGTGTCTTGGGACTAAAACCCTATGAGCCAGGATTACCACTAGAACACACTCAAAAGAAATTAGGTCTAAAAAAAATGATCAAACTAGCTAGCAATGAAAACCCCTTGGGACCGAGCCCAAAGGCTTTAGATTTGCTTAAAAGGAAAAATGAATAGCTTTTCATCTGAACTAAATAGATATCCTGATGGAAACGCTTATGAATTAAAGGAAGCTATATCAAAAAAATATAGTGTGGATCTAAATCAAATAACAATAGGTAATGGCTCTAATGATTTAATTGAGTTCGTCTCTAGGTGTTTTTTGGGGGAAGGAAAAAAGCAATTTATTCACAACATGGTTTTGCCATTTACCCATTAGCCATAAAAGCAACTGGAGCTCTTCCAGTAAAATCGAAAGCAAAAAATTGGGGTCATGATTTAGAATTAATGTCTGATTTAATAGATGATAAGACAAAAGTTATTTTTATAGCCTCTCCAAATAATCCAACTGGAACAGCAAAAACTCTTCAAGAGATTAATGATTTTTTGAATAATTTACCTGATGATATTTTAGTCTTTCTTGATCAAGCTTATTATGAGTATATAGAAGACTCAGAGTTTGATATTCCTTTCTCATTAATTGATGATCATCCTAATTTAGTAATCTCACGAAGCTTCTCTAAAGCTCATGGACTAGCAGCATTAAGATTGGGTTTTTGCGTTTCAAATCCTGAGTTGTCTGACTATCTCAACAGAGTAAGACAACCTTTTAATGCAAACTCACTCGCCTTAGATTTGGGAAAAGTTGCTCTTTCTGATCAAGAACATATTAACAAATCAGTAAAAATTAATTCTTCTGGTATGGACAGAGTAAAACAAGCCTTCAGTAATCTTGATTACGACTTTATCGAATCTTGGGGAAATTTTATTTCTTTTGATGCTAAGCAAGACTCCGATGTTGCTTTTCAATACTTTTTAGAAAAAGGGGTTATCCTAAGATCATTAAAAGTATATGAAATGCCTCAGCATTTGAGAGTTTCCATTGGTACCGAAGAGGAGATGGATTTTTTTTCTCCAAGTATTAGAGGACTATGAAAAAGACCTTTCTAAAAAATAAAAAAAACATCCAGTTTTTAATTATCGGTCTTGGATTAATTGGTGGTTCTGTAGCAAAAAGACTATCAAAAAATGGTTTTGAGGTTTTAGCTATTGAAAAGAACAAATCTCATTTAAATTATGCAAAAAAATCAAAAATTATTATTGGTGGTTTAGAAAAAATAGATAGTACAAAAAAACTTTTTGTGATTGTTGCTTTACCACCTAAGATTCTTTTTAGTAATTTTGATAAATATCTGGATCTTTTTCACAAAGCTGACTTTATTATCGACTGCACTAGTGTGAAAGGGTCTTTGCTAAATAAAATTAGAAAGAACAAATCTTGAATCAAAATTTATTTTATCTCATCCCATTGCTGGGATCTGAAAAAAGTGGATTTTTGAATTCAAATGAAGACTTATTTAGAGATAAAATTTCAATAATTTCTAAGCATAAAGGACTGGCTTCTTCTACTTTTCAAAAATGTAAAGAACTTTGGTTTGAGCTAGGATCAAAAACTCATAATCTAGATCCAAAATTACATGACAAAGATATTTTCCTTAACGAGTCATCTTCCTCATGTTGTAGCATTTAGCTTGATTTCTCTTTTCTCAAAAAGAAAAACATCTGAGTATAAAAAATATATTGGAGGAGGCTTAAAAGATTTCACGAGAATCGCAGAAAGCGATCCAATGATGTGGGAGAATACTTTTTCCTTAAATAAAAATAACTTATTGAAAGATATAAGTGATATTGAAAAAGAAATAAATAAAATTAAAACATTCATTCTTCAAGACAACAGAAATAAATTGGAAGAGCACTTAAAAAAAATTAAAAAGATTAAAGAATCCTTTAACAGATGAAACTCATTTCTAAACCTGCCGAAGGACTTAATGGTGAAATAAAAATTCCAGGTGACAAGTCTATATCTCATAGAGCATTGATATGTGCTTCTATTTCTGACGGTACATCTAAAATTTCAAATCTTCAAGAAAGTGAAGATGTAATTAATACTCTTAAATCTCTTAAACAACTCGGTATAAGCATCTCTAAAGAAAATGAGTCTTACTATGTAGAAGGCAAGGGATTTAAGGATTAAAAGAACCAGAAAACCAACTTTATTTTGGAAATTCTGGAACAGGAATAAGACTGATGTCTGGATTATTATCAATACAGAATTTTTCATCGAGCCTAATAGGAGATGAATCTCTCTCCAAAAGACCAATGAAAAGAATAATTGAGCCTTTATTAAAGATGGGAGCAAACATATCTGGCTAAAAGGAGGGTACTCTTACTTTGCGAATAACCCCCTCTAAGAAAATAAATGGAATAAATTACAAAATGCCAGTAGCAAGTGCCCAAGTAAAATCTGCAATTTTATTTGCTAGTTTAGGCGCACAAGGTGATACAAAAATTATAGAAAAATCTATATCGAGAGATCATACTGAAAGAATGTTTGAATATTTTGGAGCAAGCATTACCTATTCTGAAAAAGAAACAACATTAAAAGAAACTGATAAATTTACTTCTCAAAATATTGAAATACCCGGAGACTTTTCTTCTTCAGCTTTCTTTATTGTTGCAGCTTTAATTTCAAAAAATTCTAATATCACCCTTAAAGAAGTTGGCATGAATCCCTCTCGAATTGCTCTTTTAAATAAATTGATGGAAATGGGAGGAGATATTGAAGTATTTAATCACTCTTCATTTGGGAAAGAACCCATTGCTGATTTAAACATTAAAAGTTCTGTTCTAAATCCCTGTGAAGTGACACCAGGCGATGTACCAAATTTAATTGATGAACTTCCTATATTATTTATTGCAAGTTCTTTTGCAGATGGTATTTCAAGTTTCAACGAGATAGAGAATTAAAGCATAAAGAAAGCGATAGGCTAAAAGCTATGCAAAATGGCTTAGATAAAATGAAGATAAAAAATTTTTTTGATGGCAATGTTTTTTGTATTGAAGGTATGGGTAAAGATTACAAATCACCAAATTTTTTAGCTGAAACTTATTATGATCACAGAATTGCTATGTCCTTTGCCATAGCTGGTTTAAATAGCAATTCTTCAATTGATATCGTTTCTCCTGAGAGCATTAACACATCTTTTCCGGAATTTATTGAGCTAGGAAAAAAGCTTGGATGTAATTTTGAAATTAGTTAAAAATATAATAACCATTGATGGTCCCTAGTGGCGTAGGAAAAGGGACTCTTGCATTTTCGTTAGCTGAAAGGCTAGGATGGAATGTTCTTGATAGCGGACTTCTTTATAGACTTGTTGGGTATTTAAGCTTTAAAGAGGGATTAGAGACAATACAAGAAATTGTCCAATTTCTAAAAAAATCAAAAATCAAACTTATTACCAATCTTAACGAGAGTATTTGTGAAATAGAGCTGAGAGATAAGATCCTAGGAAAAGAGCTTAGAAATGAAAATATAGCATCTAGAGCATCGGAACTTGCTAAAGATGCAGAAATACGAAATGCGATAATTCAAGATTCAAAGGGATGCTTATGATTCCGAAAAAGGTCTTATTGCAGATGGAAGAGATATGGGAACCATTATTTTTCCTGAAGCAGCCTTGAAAGTATTTCTTCAAGCATCTCCAGAAGTTAGAGCAGAAAGAAGAGCTAATCAGTTGAAAGAAAAGGGCATGAGCGTTATCATGCACGACCTTTTAGAGCAAATTCAGCAAAGGGATAAAGAAGACATAAATAGAAAAATATCTCCTTTAAAACCAGCTGATGATTCACTAGTAATTGATACGAGTAATTTAAGTATTAAGGAAGTAGAAGAAAAGGTAATGGAGAATTTTAAAAAATTATGACAGAAACAGCATTTGAAAAACTTTTAGACGAAAGTTTCACAACTTTGAACTTTGAACAAGGAGCACTGATCTCAGGAGTGATAGTAGATCTAACCTCTGATTGGGTCACCGTTCATGTTGGTTTGAAATCAGAATCTCTCATTCCAAGAACAGAATTTTTAGCAGATGAAGCAGATGGAGAACTTTCAATAGGCGATGAGGTGAAAGTTTCTCTCGAAGCTGTTGAAGATGGTCATGGTTCTACTAGAGTTTCTAGAATAAGAGCAATGCATGATGAAAGTTGGAAAAACCTTGAAGAAGCATTAGAAACTGGAGCATTAATCAAAGGTTATATTTCTGGAAAAGTTCGAGGCGGCATGACAGTTGATGTCGCAGGCGTAAGAGCTTTTCTTCCAGGATCTTTAGTAGATTCAAGACCTTTGGATAGCTTTGATCATTTAGAAAAGACTTTTCAAGATTTCAAAGTAATTAAGTTAGACAAAGAGAAAAGCAATGTTGTCCTTTCCAGAAAAGCAGTTCAAGAAGATTTAAACTCAGAAGAAAGGGAAAAGATTTTTGCTACCATCCAAGAAGGCTCATTGATTTCTGGAACAGTAAAAAACTTAACTGATTATGGAGCTTTCGTTGACTTAGGTGGGGTTGATGGTCTTATTACACATAACAGACATTACTTGGAAAAGAATTAATCATCCTTCGGAAGTTTTAAATGTTGGCGACAAGCTTGATTTTAAAGTAACTAACTTTGATAAAGAAAAGTTAAGAATTTCTCTTGGTTAAAACAACTTACAAGCGATCCTTGGGAAAACATAAAAGATTTTTTTCCAATTAATTCTATCCATAAAGCTAAAGTTTCTAGTATTGCTGAATATGGTTTTTTTGCAGAATTAGATTCAAATACAGAAGGTTTAGTTCACATTTCTGAAATTGATTGGACAAATAAAAGTATTCATCCATCCAAAGTAGTTTCTTTAGGAGACGAAGTTGATGTAATGGTTTTAGAAATTGATATTGAGAAAAAAGAAGAGTTTCTCTTAGGAATGAAACAGTGTCAAGAAAATCCTTGGTTAACTTTTTCTGAAAACAATAGTCTCGGTGATGTTGTCAAAGGAGAGGTAAGATCAATTACAGATTTTGGCATGTTCATAGGTCTTGATGGAAATATTGATGGACTTGTTCATTTATCTGATCTATCTTGGAATCAATCTGAAGAAGATGCAGTTAAATCTTTTGCAAAGGGCAAGAAGTGGAGGCTGTTATTCTTGGAATAGATCCTCATAAAGAAAGAATATCTTAGGTATTAAACAACTTTCTGAAGATGTTTTTGATACATTTGCTAAAAATAATCCAAAAGGAACAGAATTAACTGGTTCAGTAAGTTCTATTGGAGAAGACTTATTTTTATAAGTTTAGATGAGGAGGTTATTGGAAAAATTAAAACCAAAGAATTTAAAGATAATCTTCCTTCTGAGGTGACAGCATAAACTCTCTTGTAACATCAATAGATAGAAAAAATAGACAACTAAACTTATCTGTTTTTGCTTTAGAAAAATCTCAAGAAAAAGAGTTAATCAAAGAAAATATTTCAAAAAATAAACAAATTGAATCAGAAACTAAAACTTCAATAGGTGATCTAATTCAAGAAGAATTAAGCGATTCTTCTAAAGATTAAATGAAGAAATCTGATTTTATTTCTTTACTTTCCAAAAACCTTCAAGATTACAATGAAATAGATGTAAATCTTTCAGCTGACTTAATTCAAAAAGTAATTATTGAATCTTTAAAAAAAAGAAATAGAGTTGAAATCAGAGGCTTTGGATCATTTTGTATTAGAGATAGAAAATCTATAAGAGCAAGAAATCCAAAATCAGGTGAGTCTATAGAGCTTCCAAAAAGATCCATACCCTTTTTTAGAGCTTCAAAATTATTGAAACAAAGAATCAATTAGATTGTGTTAAAATATTAAAATGAAATATTTTTATTTCATCTTATTAATTCTTTTAATTACATTTCTTTTTATATTTTCAAATCTTAATCCAGACATAATTTACATTAGATTTATTTTTCGTAAAAATTGATGGCATATCAGTTGGATTTTCTATGATTTTTTCTGTTCTCATTGGAGCTATTATTTCTTTAATTCTTCAGTTGCCTAGGTTATTTAAACGAAATCCAAAAGTTCTTAATGTCAAAGAAGATGAAAATCCTTAAGCGAAAGCAAATTATTGTAGCTTTAGATTTTAATTCTATTGAAGAAGCAAACTTCTATTGTAAAACATTTAGATCCAGAAATTTATAGATTAAAATTGGAAAACAACTATTTGCTGCTGAAGGACCTAAAATTTTAGAAAATTTCAATAAACAAGGTTTCGATATTTTTTAGACTTAAAGCTTCATGATATTCCCAATACAGTTTATAAAGCCTTGAAAAACTTACTTAATCATAAGATTTGGATGACAAATATCCATCTTCTTGGAGGAGAAGAAATGATACAGGCTGCAAGAGAAGCCAAGAGAGTATAAAAAGTGAAGCCCTTTTAATTGGAGTTATCTGTTCTTACTAGCCTTAGATGAAAAAAATATTAAAAATATGGGTTTCGATATGCAAATTCCTGAATTAGTTAAAACTCTATCAAAGAGCGCTAAACAAAATAATATTGATGGTGTAGTGTGTTCAGCTAAAGAAGTATCTGAAATCAAAAGAAATTTTGGCGAAGATTTTATTACAGTTACTCCGGGAATTAGAGTTGAGCAGAAAAACGATGATCAATCTAGAGTAGCAACTTTAGAGGAGGCTACAAAAAATGGAAGTGATTATATTGTTTTAGGAAGAGAAATAACTGCTTCAGAAAATATTTCTAAAATGATAAAAAAAGTTGAATCATATATAATTTAATTTATGGATAATAATTGGCATGTAGTTAAAGAAGACGATAGATATGTTGTTTTAGACAATAGCTCTTTATCAAAACTCGTTCCTAGCATAACTAAATTAAATCCAAATAAAAGCACTTCTGGCCATAAACATGATGGTCAAGAAGAAGTTTATGTTTTTTATAAAGGAACAGGAATAATGCAAATTGATGATTCAAAATTTGAGGTCAAACAAGGAGATGTTATTCCAGTTCCAGATGGTGCATTTCATAGAGTTTTCAATGAGTCTAGTGAGATTTTAGAATTTGCTGCAATATTTAATGGTGAAAGGCATACTGAAGATAAGCCAAATTAGCAAAATTATATATCTTAAAATATCCTTTAATAGCATTTTTCCTAATCCTATTATTTTTTTATTCTTCTATTGCAAAAGCTGAGTCTTATGCTGTTGCATCTAGACATCATCTTGCTACAGATATTGGAATGAAAGTTTTAGAAGAAGGCGGAAATGCAATTGATGCAGCAGTAGCTGTAGCATTTGCATTAGCTGTAGTAAATCCATCAGCTGGTAATCTTGGCGGTGGTGGATTTATGTTAATTCATTTAGCTGAAACAAATGAAACATTTTCCATTGACTATAGAGAACGTGCTCCAATAAAGTCTTTTGAAAAAATGTTTTTAGATGACTCTGGAAAAGTTATCAAAGGATTAAGTTTAAATTCTATTTTGGCTTCAGGAGTCCCTGGGACAGTATCGGGTATGTTTTATGCATCAGAAAAGTTTGGAACAATAAACATTAAATCTTTAATTAATCCATCAATTGAACTAGCAAGAAAAAGGTTTTGCATTATCTGATTTTCAGGCAAAAAATTTAAATAAATACAAAAAAAAGTTTTCAAAAAATAAAGAAGCAAAAAAAATTTTTACAAGACCTAATGGATTTTCTGAAGGAGATATTTTGGTTCAAAAAAATCTTGCAAAACATTAGAGAAAAATTTCTCAAAATGGAAAGGAAGAATTTTACTCAGGAGAAACAGCAAAAAAAATTTCAAATTTTTTCAAAATAATGGAGGCATTTTAAGTTTGAAGATCTTAAGATCAATATAAATTAAGGATATTAAACCAGTTTGTGGAAGCTATAGGCATTATGAAATTTGTTCTATGGCTCCTCCAAGTTCTGGAGGAATTGCTCTAGTTCAAATTTTAAATATTCTTGAAAATATTGATTTAAACAAACTTGACCATAACTCAGAAGAATATTTAAAAATCTTAATATCTGCGATGGATTATGCTTATAAAGATAGAGCTAAATATCTTGGAGATCCAGACTTTTTTAAAGTTCCTCAAGATTTACTTACATCAAAAAAATATGCAGAATAATATTTTTCAAAAATACAAGAAAAAAATCTCCTTCAAAAATGAATGTAAATATTTTTGAAGGCGAAGAAACAACTCATTTTTCTATTGTAGATAAATGGGGAAATGCAGTAAGTAATACATATACATTAAATACTGCTTATGGATCAGGCATAGTTCCTTTCGGAACTGGAATTTTAATGAATAATGAAATGGATGATTTTTCATCAAAACCTGGATATCCAAACGCATATGGTTTAGTAGGATCAGAAGCAAATAAAATTGAGCCCAAAAAAACTCCTCTTTCTTCTATGTCTCCAGTAATAGTTTTTCAAGACAAAAAACCTTTTTTAATAACAGGTTCTCCTGGAGGTTCAACAATTATTACAAGCGTATTACAAGAGATTTTAAATGTATTAGATTTTCAAATGTCATTAGAAGAATCTTCAAAAAAAAAGTAGAATACATTTTCAACATTTACCAGATATATTATTTCATGAAAAACTTGATAATAGCCTTTTAAAATCCTTAAAAAAAGATAAAAAACTTGTTAAAAGAAAATTAGGAGAAATTCACTCTATTTTAATAAAAAAAGATGGTATTGAAGCATTTTCTGATAAAAGAAGACCAGATGGAAAAGCAAGCTCATTTTACAAATAAAAAATTATTGTTTAATAAAAGTATAGATTTTCCAGAATCACCTGGAGTTTATAAATTTTTTAATTCAAAAATGAAATAATTATACATAGGAAAAGCAAAAAATATTAAAAATAGAGTTAAAGAGTTATTTAAATATTAGAAAAGGTGAAGGCAAAAGAATAGCTAAACTTAAATCTTCAATTAAATATATTGAAACAATTATTACAAAAACAGAGTCCGATGCTTTAATTTTAGAACAAGGTTTAATTTCAAAAATACGACCTCCATTTAATATTCAATTTAGAGATGATAAATCTTACCCAGCAATACATTTATCTACTTCAAAAAAGATTTTCCAGCAATTTATATTTCAAGACAAAAAGATCCTCGAAAATACGATTTTTGGTCCTTTTGCAAATGTTGGTGCAATGAGACTAAACGTAAGCTTAATAAGGTCTCTTTTAAAATAAGGAACTGTAAAGATATAAATTTTAAAAATAGATCTCGACCTTGCATTGAGTATCAAATGAATAGGTGTTCAGCTCCATGTGTAGGAAATATTTCAAAGAAGATTATGCATTTGATGTAAAAAATACTATAAATTTTCTTTCAGGAGATACAAAAAATATAATATTGGATCTTCAAAAAAAGATGGATTTTTACTCAGATAAAAAAGACTATGAAAGAGCTGCAATATACAGAGATAAAGTCCAATCAATAAGAGATACACAAAAAAAACAAAACGTTTTAACGGGATTTGATGATTTAGATGTTTTTGTAATAAAAAGAAATAAATTTAATTGTTGCTTGAGTGTTCTTAAAATCGAAGATGGTTGGATAACAAGTTCACAAAATTTTTATCCAGATTCAAAAGATACTATTTCAGACCAAGAGCTTTTATCAGCTTTTCTAGAAAGTTATGTAGTTAACAATACAAGCAAAACATTGGTTAACTTGTTATTTGAAGGAGAAATTTTAAAAGAAACAAAAGATTTTTTGGCTGATTTAAAATCTCCTAAGATTACTATTCATAAAGCAAATAAACACAATAAAAATTTAATTGATATTTGTTCTTCTCAGGCCGAAGATGCATTATCAAGAAATAATAATTTTTCTTGGGTTGAATATTGTTTGGAACATCTTGCTAAGTTTTTACAAATTGAAACCATAAATAAAATTGAAGGGTTTGATATTAGTCATACTTCAGGAAAAAATGTTTCAGCTTCTTGTGTATCCATAACCAAAGAGGGACCAAATAAAAAAAATTATAGAATCATGAATCTAAAAAAAGATTTCAACAATGATTACTTTGCTTTGAGCGAAGCTATCCAAAGAAGATGTAAAAACTTACAAAAAAATAACTTAGATCTCCCCGAAGTTATATTGTTAGATGGAGGAAAAGGACAATTAAATACTGTTAAAAAAAATCTTGATAAAAAATTTTTAGAAAAAATAAAATTAATTTCTGTTTCAAAAGGACCTAATAGAAATGAAAAATATGACATTTTGCATTCCGAAAAAAGTCAATTAGTTAAAGAATATAAAATGAAGATATCGAAGCTTCTTCAATTAGTTAGAAATGAATCTCATCGATTTGCAATTAATCATCATAGAAAAAGAAGATCAAAGGAAATGTTTTCATCTAGTTT
>JAYQJB010000002.1:0-1143654 GCA_038141925.1 Gammaproteobacteria bacterium
GAAGCAAGTTCTTTCACGTAATAGAGGCGTACCTTCTCCCGAAGTTACGGTACCATTTTGCCTAGTTCCTTAACCCAAGTTCTCTCATGCGCCTTAGTATTCTCTACCTGACCACCTGTGTCGGTTTGCAGTACGGTTCCCTACTACTTATGCTTAGAAGTTTTTCCTGGAAGCGTGGCATCAATCACTTCTTGATTTAAAAAATCAATCGTCATCAGATCTCGACTTAAAGTATTCCGGATTTACCTAAAATACAAGTCTACAGCCTTAAACAGGGACAACCATCGCCCTGCTGATCTAGCCTTCTCCGTCACTCCATCGCAGTAATAGGAAGTACAGGAATGTTAACCTGTTTTCCATCGACTACGGCCTTCGCCCTCGCCTTAGGGGCCGACTTACCCTGTCCCGATTAGCGTTGGACAGGAAACCTTGGTCATTCGGCGGATAGGGTTTTCACCTATCTCTCGTTACTCATGTCAGCATTCTCTCTTCTGATACCTCCAAAGAACCTCTCAGTCCTTCTTCGACGGCTTACAGAATGCTCCTCTACCATAGATATAAATATCTATCCGCAGCTTCGGTTTATGATTTAGCCCCGTTATATCTTCCGCGCGGGCCGACTCGACTAGTGAGCTGTTACGCTATCTTTAAAGGATGGCTGCTTCTAAGCCAACCTCCTAGCTGTTTAAGCCTTCCCACATCGTTTCCCACTTAATCATAATTTGGGACCTTAGCTGGCGGTCTGGGTTGTTTCCCTTTCGACTACGGACGTTAGCACCCGCAGTCTGTCTCCCGTGCTAACACTTCTTGGTATTTAGAGTTTGCGTCGGTTTGGTAAGTCGGGATGACCCCCTAGCCGAGACAGTGCTCTACCCCCAAGAGTGACACACGAGGCGCTACCTAAATAGCTTTCGAGGAGAACCAGCTATCTCCGAGCTTGATTAGCCTTTCACTCCGATCCACAGCTCATCCCCTCATTTTTCAACATAAGTGGGTTCGGGCCTCCAGTCAGTGTTACTCTAACCTTCACCCTGGCCATGGATAGATCGCCCGGTTTCGGGTCTACTCCCTGCGACTAAACGCCCTATTAAGACTCGGTTTCCCTACGCCTACCTTATAAAGTTAAGCTTGCCACAGACAGTAACTCGCTGACCCATTATACAAAAGGTACGCCGTCACCCCGAAATTCCGAAGAACTTCTTAAGGCTCCGACAGCTTGTATGCATATGATTTCAGGTTCTATTTCACTCCCCTCGCCGGGGTTCTTTTCGCCTTTCCCTCACGGTACTGGTTCACTATCGGTCAGCTGAGAGTATTTAGCCTTGGAGGATGGTCCCCCCATGTTCAGTCAAGATTTCTCGTGTCCCGACCTACTCGATTTCACTTAAATTAGATTTTTGAATACGGGGCTATCACCCACTATGGCCGAACTTTCCAGATCGTTTTTCTAATCCAATTTAAGCTTAAGGGCTGTTCCGCTTTCGCTCGCCGCTACTCACAGAATCTCGGTTGATTTCTTTTCCTGCAGTTACTTAGATGTTTCAGTTCTCTGCGTTTGCCTCTTTACCCTATGTATTCAGGTAAAGATACCTAGGTTGTCCTAGGTGGGTTTTCCCATTCGGAGATCTCCGGGTTATAGCTTGTTTACCAGCTTACCGAAGCTTATCGCAGGTTACCACGTCCTTCATCGCCTCTAGCTGCCAAGGCATCCATCATATGCACTTAATTACTTAACAAAATACTTTAAATTAATAAAGTTAAGTCTTTCGAATAATAAGCGCCAAAATTTGCCATTAGCATTTTAAGATAATTATCTTAAAACTTGGTGCACTAATAATTGATAACATTAATTATTAGTGTCGTAACTAAATAAATTTAGTTACTGGATCAACAATACTTTTAAAGAACACATCACTTATTTTCCTATGAAAATAGTAAGACAAGTAATTCGAACGGACACTCACAATAAAAGTCGTGTAATTTGTTTAGAAGGTGATCCAGCCCCAGGTTCCCCTAGGGCTACCTTGTTACGACTTCGTCCCAGTCGCGTATCATACCGTGGGGACCGCCCTCCCGAAGGTTAGGCAAGCCACTTCTGGTACAACACACTCCCATGACGTGACGGGCGGTGTGTACAAGGCCCGAGAACGTATTCACCGCGACATTCTGATTCGCGATTACTAGCGATTCCTGCTTCATGGAGTCGAGTTGCAGACTCCAATCCGGACTGAGGAAGACTTTGTAGGATTAGCTCCAGCTCGCGCTTTCGCAACCGTCTGTATCTCCCATTGTAGCACGTGTGTAGCCCAACCCGTAAGGGCCATGATGACTTGACGTCGTCCCCACCTTCCTCCGTGTTATTCACGGCAGTCTCCTTAAAGTTCCCACCCGAAGTGCTGGCAAATAAGGATAAGGGTTGCGCTCGTTACTGGACTTAACCATACATCTCACGACACGAGCTGACGACAGCCATGCAACACCTGTCACAGTGTTCCCAAAGGCACAGTTTTATCTCTAAAACTTCCACTGGATGTCAAGGGTTGGTAAGGTTCTTCGCGTTGCATCGAATTAAACCACATGCTCCACCGCTTGTGCGGGTCCCCGTCAATTCATTTGAGTTTTAGCCTTGCGGCCGTACTCCCCAGGCGGAGAACTTAATGCGTTAGCTGCGCCACTGAATCTAAAGATCCAACGGCTAGTTCTCATCGTTTACGGCGTGGACTACCAGGGTATCTAATCCTGTTTGCTACCCACGCTTTCGCACCTCAATGTCAGTCTCGAACCAGAGAGTCGCCTTCGCCACTGGTATTCCTCATGATCTCTACGCATTTCACCGCTACACCATGAATTCTACTCTCCTCTTTCGTACTCTAGTTTATAAGTTTTGAATGCAGTTCCTAGGTTGAGCCCAGGGATTTCACACCCAACTGAATAAACCATCTACGCGCGCTTTACGCCCAGTAATTCCGATTAACGCTTGGACCCTCCGTATTACCGCGGCTGCTGGCACGGAGTTAGCCGGTCCTTATTCTGTGAGTAATGTCAGGGACTTAAAGTATTAATTTAAATCTTTTCTTCCTCACTTAAAGTGCTTTACAACCCTAAGGCCTTCTTCACACACGCGGCATGCCTGGATCAGGGTTGCCCCCATTGTCCAATATTCCCTACTGCTGCCTCCCGTAGGAGTCTGGGCCGTGTCTCAGTCCCAGTGTGGCTGATCGTCCTCTCAGACCAGCTAGAGATCGTAGCCTTGGTAAGCCATTACCTTACCAACAAGCTAATCTCACGCAGGCTCATCTAACAGCGAGAGCTTCCAAGGAGAGGCCCCCTTTCCCCCGAAGGGTGTATGCGGTATTAATTCGAGTTTCCCCGAGCTATCCCCCACTGAAAGGTAGATTCCTACGCGTTACTCACCCGTCCGCCACTTTACTCGCTCCCGAAGGAACTTTCTCGTTCGACTTGCATGTATAAGGGCTGCCGCCAGCGTTCAATCTGAGCCATGATCAAACTCTTCAATTAAATTAAACGATTATTTTTTTTAAAAAAATAATAAAAAATGGGTGACTATCAAATTTTGATAATCTAAAAATTGACACTAACCTTTATTAAAATGGTAAGTGCCCGCACGAATTACTTGTTTATGATTTTAAAGAACACCCGAGCTTATTTTTCCTAAGCACGAGCGAGCGATTATACATGGCTTTGAATAATAAGGAAGGGAAGAATTAGCCTTTTTTTAGCTTTATTTTTAAGTGCTTCAGCTTACCTACTTGATAGGTATTTTCAGACGGATTTTGCACGAAAATAGCTTCGTCCGAAATCTTATTTCCATCTATTTTTACTGCACCTTGAGCAATCATTCTCCTAGCTTCTGATTTACTTTTGCAAAGTTTATGGTCTCCCAGTTCCTCACTAGACAATAGATCTAAAATAGATATTGAAGATGCTTTCATAGAAAGCTTAATCAATTTAATTTCTGCTGGATCATTTCCTTTAGAAAATCTATTTGTGAATTCTTTTTCTGCAAGAAGTGCTTTTTCTTCCCCATGAAATCTTGTCACAATTTCTACTGAAAGCATTTTTTTTGCTTCCATAGGATTTAAACCTTGTTCAGTTTTTTTCTTGAGTTCTTTGATCTCAACAGATGACTTGAAACTTAATAAATCGAAGTATCGCCACATTAAGTCATCTGAGATTGACATAATTTTACCAAACATATCATTTGGACCTTCTTTCAGGCCGATATAATTATTTAAAGATTTTGACATTTTCTTGATTCCATCTGTCCCCTCCAAAATTGGCAGAGTCATAATGATCTGCTCTTCCATGCCGAAAGATTTTTGAATATCTCTGCCTACTAAAAGATTAAACTTTTGGTCAGTTCCACCAAGCTCTACATCTGATTTGAGTTCAAAAGAATCATATCCTTGAACTAGAGGATATATAAATTCATGAATTGAGATGGGTTTATTCCCTTTATATCTTTTACTGAAATCATCTCTTTCTAGCATACGAGCAACTGTCATCTTTGAGCTTAAATTAATGAGCTCTGCACTAGTCATTTTTTTGAACCATGTGGAATTAAACTCGATTTTTGTTTTTTTCTTATCTAAAATTTTGAAAATTTGTTCTTGGTAGGTCTCAGAATTTTTTTTAAGTTGCTCTACCGTTAATATTGGACGAGTTTCGCTAACACCCGAAGGATCTCCTATCATTCCAGTGAAATCTCCAATTAAAAAGATAACCTGATGTCCAAGATCTTGAAATTGTTTTAATTTATTGATCAACACAGTATGGCCCAAGTGCAAGTCAGGAGCAGTTGGGTCAAATCCAGCTTTGATAATTAAAGGTTTATTTTTATTTAATTTTTTTTCTAAACCTTTTTCAGGGATGATTTCTTCTACCCCGCGTTTTAATATTTCTAATTTTTCTGAAGTTGATAAACTCATGAATGTAATTATTTATTTCTCAAAAAATTTATATATTTCTCTGAAATGATACTCTAAAAATGTAAATGAAAAATTTAATTCTTGATATTAAGTATTATTTGCTCTTTCTATTAGTTGTATTAGTTGCATTTTATTTGTATTTAAATTTTGGAATGAATTTCAATAAGAATTTCTCTCCAGAAATAATTGCAGATGCATCCTTCAGGGAAGAAATAACACTTCAAGAAAATCAAAGTGAGCAAATCTTCAAAGGAGCCTTATCAAAAAAAATAAAAGTAGATAAAAATGACACTTTAATAAAGATATTAAGCTCTAATGAAGTAGAAAGTAAGTACATAAAAGCCTTAATAAAAACCAAAGGTTCTGAGAAGCTTGCCAATATAAAAACTGGCGATATTGTAGAAATTTCATTCACTGAAAATAAAATACCTAAAGAAATATTTGTAACCAGAAATGGATTGAAGGGAGTTTTGGCAGAATTCAAAGACAAAACTTACTCCATCGAAAATCACGAAAGAATTCCTGAAGTTATTGAAAGATTTGCATCTGTGACCATTGATGAATCTTTATATCAATCTGCTTTGAAAGAAGGAATATCAGATAGCGTAATTATGGATTTAGTTTTTATATTCGGCTGGGACATAGATTTTGTCTTTGATATTAGATCAGGAGATAGTTTTGAAATTTTGTATGAAGAATATTTTTATAAAGGAGAAAAAATCAAAAATGGAGACATTAAAGCTGCAAGATTTAAAAGAGGAAAAAAAGTTTTTTCAGCGATTAGATTCTTTTCCAACGTGTCAGGAACAAAAGAGTATTTTTCAACTAGAGGAGAAAATGTTAAAAAAGCTTTTTTAAGAACGCCTGTCGAATTTTCTTACATAAGTTCTCGTTACAACCTCAAAAGAAAGCATCCTGTACTAAATAAAATTAGAGCTCATACAGGAGTAGATTATGCAGCGCCCACTGGAACTCCAGTAAGATCAACAAGCTCAGGAACAGTATCTTTCATTGGGAACAAAGGTGGATACGGGAAGCTGATTGAAGTAAAGCATTCTGAAGACTACTCAACTCGCTATGCTCATTTATCAAAATTCAATCCGAGACTGAGCAATGGTTCAAAGGTTGTGCAAGGCGAGACTATTGGATACGTTGGCCAAACGGGATTGGCAACCGGACCACATTTACACTATGAATTTAGAGTTGGAGGTAATCACACTAATCCCTTGACCGTGAAGCTACCGGATGCGAAACCAATATCGGAAGTTGAAAAAAAGAATTTTTTGATTATGCCGTTAAAATGATCAATCGGCTTGATGAGCTATTCCTCAAATTTTATGCCGAAGTCTGATTTATATATTGGAGTTCTCTCTGGAACTTCAGCAGATTCTATAGATGCTTTATTAGTGGATTTTTCAAAATCGATTGAAGTTATTGATCGTTTTTCAAAAAAAATACCTAAAGCAGTTAAAAATAAAATATTTGAACTTGTCCTAAATAAAAAAATTACTAACTATGCTAAGCAACAAACGGAGTTAGATGACATTCTAGGTGAACTTATAGGAAAATCTGTTAACCAACTAATTAAAAAAACCAAAATAGATAAAAAAATGGTTAAAGCCATAGGAAGTCATGGGCAGACCATAAAACATAGCTCATCGAGAAAAAATCCCTTTAGTTTGCAAATTGGAAATCCAGAGTTAGTCAGAAAGCTTACAGGCATCAAAGTAGTTTATGGGTTCCGACAAAGCGATATAGCAAGCGGGGGAATGGGTGCTCCCCTAACACCAGCTTTTCATAATGAGTATATGTCTCAAGCAAAAGTTAATCGTGCAATTGTTAATATTGGCGGAATAACGAATGTAACTTTGCTGCCTGCAAAAGGAAAAGTTCTTGGATGGGACATTGGGCCTGGGAATTGCCTCATAGATCAAGCTATGAAAAATATTACTAATGGAAAAAAGCAATTTGATAACAAGGGATTCCTGGCTAAGAAAGGAAATCCTCAAGTATTGAAAAATACCATCAAGAAATTTCTCAATGAGAGTTACTTTAAAAAACCCATTCCTAAAAGTCAGACAGTTGAAAATTATGATTTAAGAAAATTTAGATTTGATCCATTAGAAATAAAGAGGCTAAAAGACGAAGACTTAATTTCAGGCTTAACCGAGATTACATTTCAATCAATTTTAAGAGACCTAAAGAAATACTGTAATAAAAAATATGAGATTTATTTTTGTGGTGGTGGAACAAAAAATAATTATTTAATGGATAGATTTAATGAACTTAGATATAGAAAATCTGCAATTCTTTAAAACATCAGATTTAGGAATTGACCCACTTGATGTGGAAGCTATGACTTTTGCCTGGTTGGCAAAGAAAAGATTAGAAAAACAAAAAATAAGACTGACCAGCGTTACCGGATCTAAACCTTGTTTGATGGGCGAAATAATAAACTAAATTGAAAAAGAAGCTCCACAACCGCAGGTTGTAGTTGCATTTGGATTTTCAATGATGAATTTTGATCCTTCTAAATTTTCTACATAATCCAAAGTTGATCCAAAAAGGTATTGAATACTTAGAGAATCAATCAATACCGATACTTCGTCTTCTTTCAAGACTGTATCATCGTCTTCAGCATTATCATCCAACTTAAAACCATATTGAAAACCTGAACAACCTCCTCCGGTTACAAAAACTCTGAGGTGAAGATTTTTTTTGTTTTCTTCAGCTATTAGGTTTTTAACCTTTAAAACAGCATTTTCAGTAATGTTAAGTTCTTTTGGAATGAATTTTTCAACCATATCAGCTACTCATTATATCCAAACATTGTATAGCTTGGCTTGCGGCACCCTTTAAAAGGTTATCAATTGCCGAATTAACAACAATTGTATTACTTTGAAAAGCGTATGAAACGGATATATCGCAATAGAATGTATTAATTACTTCTTTGATTTCAGCAATTTCTCCCTTGTCTTTGACCCTCACTAATTGATGCTTCTCATAATAACTTTCATACAATTCATTCAGATTTAAATCATTTTGGCTCACTTCACAATAAAGCGTCACGTATTCTCCTCTAAAAAGCGGCAAAAGATGTGGGATGAAAATGATCTCATGATCAAGATTGAATTCCATTTTTAAGAAATCTTTTATTTCCGGTTGGTGTCTATGAAAACCAACATTATAAGATTTAAAATTGTCTTTGATATCTTCTTCAAGGCCGTTTTCTACAGAAGACTTACCAGCTCCACTTATTCCGGATTTAGCATCCAAAATAATTTTTGAATTTTTTTGTAAGTATGGAATGACTGGAAGCAAACCGAGAATGGAAGCAGTAGGATAACACCCAGGAACTGCGACTAAATTTGCTGCTTTTATTTTTTCTGCAGAATATTCAGGTAAGCCGTAAATAGCCTGAGACAAAAGATCATCTGCCCTATGTTTGCTGTCATAAGTTTCTTGCCAAAGTTTTCCATTTGATAATCTAAAATCTGCCGATAGATCAATAACTTTTACCCCTTTTTTTAAAATCTCTGGAACATAATCCATAGAGTAGTCATGTTTGGTCGCAAAAAAAACATAATCAAGATTGTCAGGCATTTGATCTATAGGTTGTAAAACTAATTTACTATTCGTTTTAGAATGAACTTCTTTATATTCCTTTCCTTCATGTGAAAAAGAAGAGACAAAGGCAAGATTCAAATCTTCTCTAGATTCGACAATTGAAGCAAGCTCCTCTCCCACATAGCCTGTAGCGCCCACTATTCCAATATTTAAAGTCATTTATTTATTTTTAATTTTACAAAATCATTATACTTTATTGCATGATCAAGGATGACAACCTAATTCTATCTATCGCCGGACATGACCCCACGGGTGGAGCCGGAATTCAAGTTGACGCGCAAATTGCAAATCATCATGGCAAGCACTGTCTCTCAATTCTCACTTGTGAGACTATTCAAAATTTAAAAAGTTTTGAAAAAATTATTCCTCAAGAAGAAAAATATATTCAAGAATCTTTTAACAATCTTTTAAAAAATTTTTCACTGAAGTATTTCAAAATTGGCTTGGTCCCAAACATCCAAATTGCTCATAAATTGGGTAACTTAATTACTTCAAATAAACCTGAATTAGTAGTCATTGATCCCATCTTGAAATCAGGAACTGGAAAAAAACTTTTTCTGAAAAAAGATTTGAATTCACTAATGCAAAAGCTCTATAAGAAAGCAACTCTATTGACGCCAAACATCTACGAATTGAAAACACTAACAAATAAAAAAAATATTTTTGATGGTATTTTATTTTTACTTGATCAAGGCATTGAGGATGTTTATGTAACTGGAGATCTAAAAAAAGGAAAAATTAGAAATCATCTCTACTCAAAAGGCGAGTTAGTAAATATCGACGAGGTTCCTAAGATGAAAACTACCATTCACGGTAGCGGGTGTGCTTTATCAACATCCATCTTATGCTTTTTGGTAAATAAAAAAAGCTTGAAGGATGCTTGTTCGAAATCACAAAACCTCATGAAAGTTTTAGTAAAAAACTCAAGAAATCATATTCATCAGAATATTCTTAAAATCTAATAATGATTCAAGGACTTTATGCAATTACGCCTTCAGGCTTAGAAGAAAAAGATTTGCTTGCTAAAGCTGAAGTTTTACTAAAAGAAGGGATTAAACTCATTCAGTACAGAGACAAAATTCTTGATAAAAAGACTCTTCAAGAAAAAGCTCATGCGCTTTTGAAATTGACCAAAAAATATGGAGCCAAGTTACTTATCAATGATCACGTT
The DNA here is from genome assembly GCA_038141925.1 of Gammaproteobacteria bacterium. Lineage (GTDB taxonomy): Bacteria > Pseudomonadota > Gammaproteobacteria > Magnimaribacterales > AG-339-G14 > MEDG-81. The sequence continues at coordinate 9,748 of JAYQJB010000002.1, forward strand.
GAAATTTGCCTGGAAATAAATGCTGATGGTTTTCACCTGGGTTTAGAAGATTACTTATCTGAAGGAAACGTAGAGCTCTTAAAAAAGAATAAAGAATTTATTTCAAAAAATTTGATATGCGGCTTATCTTGCAAATGGAATAAGGAGCTGGTGATCAATCCTCCTGAAAATGAAATCAAATGGACTTATTTGGCAGTTGGGTCTTTTTATCCATCCAATACTAAGTCAACTATTCCGGAGACAAATGAGAACGTAAAAAGAAAATTCCTAAGCTATACTGATAAGCCTCTCGTGGCTATTGGAGGTATCAATAAGAAAAACATCGGGGAAGTTAGAAGTTTAGGCTATTCTTGTTTTGCTCTTAGTGAAGCCCTCTTTGAAAATCCTAAACATGTCTTAAATGAGTATAAAAGGTTATGAAAGTTATTGGTTTTGGCGCAGCACTAGTCGATAAGCAATTTCTTATCAAAGAAGATGCGCTAAATGCTCTAGGCATAGAAAAAGGTTTAATGACTTTAAATTCTGAAGAGGAGCAGAATGAGCTACTCACTTTTCTACAAAATCAAAATTACGATCAAATATCTTCGTGTGGCGGTTCAGCAACTAATAGTATTTATGCAGCTGCAGCTTTGGGAACCAGTTCTGGCTTCATTGGTAAAGTTGCAGAAGATGAAGATGGTGCAATCTATAATGCCGATTTAAAAGACAATAACATTGAAATATCAAACTGCATCACATCATCAAATGGTAAAACCGGTAACTGTATTGTTTTAATTACTCCCGATGCAGAAAGAACGATGAATACTTATCTAGGAGTGAGTTCTGAAACAAAATTTTCTGAAATAAATTTCCAGCAAGTTTCTGCAACAAATTTGCTCTTTATGGAAGCTTATGTAGTTACTTCACCTGATACAAAAGATACCGCAAAGAAACTCATCAAAAGCTGTCACGAATCCAATATCAAAATAGCTTTGAGTCTTTCTGATCCTGGAATTGTGGCCGGTTTTAAAGATGAACTGAAATCTTGGATGAAGGTGAAAATAGATTACGTATTTTGTAACCATGAAGAAGCAAAAACTTTTTGTGATGCTAATGAGTTCGATGACTTACGAAACTATGCAAAAACAATTTTTATCACCAACGGATTGAACCCAACTATGGTTCTTGAAGAAGATCAAACCTATGAGGTATCTGCTTATGAAGCTAAGGCAGTTGACACTAATGGTGCTGGAGATATGTTTGCAGGTGGCGTAATTCACGGTTTAAGCGAAGGCTGGGAAAATGCTAAGTCAGTAAAATTTGGTAACTTTCTGGCCTCAAAAGGGGTTGCTGAAATTGGACCAAGACTTAAAAAAAATAAGTACATGAAACATTTAAAGGAGTTCTCTAAAAAATAAAAAAATTAACTGGATACTTTCATCTTCTTTTGATAAATTCTGCTCTTCAAAATCATGGCTACTAAAAATTCCAAAAAACCAACCAAAGCAAAAAAGCCTGCAGCTAAAAAAGTAACTAAGGTACAAAAAAAACCAGTAAAGAAGCCCGTCGCGAAGAAACCAGCTAAAACAGTAAAAAAAGCTGCTGCTGCTAAAAAAGCATCAAAAAAAGTGGCAGTCAAAGTCAGCGCTTCTCCAACGGATTTTTCAGCTTTCTTAAAGAATTTCCAACCCTACAGGTCAAAAAAGTCGGAAAAATACATGAACAAAAATCAGCAGAAGCATTTTCTTGGAATGCTGACCGCTTGGAAAGAAGCTCTTATTGAAGAACAAGAAAAAACAGAACAATTAATTCAACAAGATCAAAGTAATTTTCCAGATTCTTTGGATCGTGCTGCAAAAGAAGAAGAATTTATGCTGGAATTGAGAAAAAGAGAAAGAGAACGAAAACTCATAGCAAAGATTGATCTTTCTCTGAAGGACTTAGAAGATAATCTCTACGGCTATTGTGAATCCTGTGGCGTTGAAATTGGTATCAAAAGACTGGAAGCCAGACCGACTGCAACCAAATGCATCGATTGCAAAACCGTCGACGAAATTAAAGAAAAGCAACAGTTCGGTTAATGTCGTCGCATCTTGCGTACTTGGTTTTAGGCTCTAACTTAGGGAATCGATCAACAAATCTCACAAATGCCAAGGCAGAAATAAGCGCACTTTCTGAAACAAAAATTCTAAAAGAAAGCGAAATCTATAAGTCTCCTGCTTACGGTCCAATTGACCAGCCATTTTTTTTCAATCTTGCTTTGGAAGTTGAAACGAAGTTCTCGCCTTTGGTGTTTCTTGAGCATCTTCAAAAAATTGAAACGAAACTCAAACGCGAAAAAGATTCTCACATGAAACCTCGAACCATTGATATCGATATTGTATTTTTTGATGATGAAACAATAGAAACGCCTCTTTTAAAAGTGCCGCACTACGATTGGCAAAACCGAGACTTTTTCATAAACCCGCTCAAAGAAATAAATTGCCAAGCTCAAGAATTTAAAAACTTTAGCTTTGACTAAAGTTTTCAAGATAGAATTATTTAATGAAAACTTATTCGGTAAGCGAAGCAAAAAAGAAAAATTCCATTATCTCTGAAGAAGGTTTCAATACTGAATATCAAGAGTCAATAAATAATCCAGAGAGCTTTTGGCAGAAAAAAGCTAAAGAAACTTTGGACTGGTTTTCAAATTGGGATGAAGTGGCTACATCCGATATGGAAGCAGGCGAAGTAGCTTGGTTCAAAACAGGAAAATTGAATGCTTGTTTTAATTGTGTTGACCGTCACTTGGAGACTCATACGAACAAAACCGCAATCATTTGGGAAGGTGATGATCCTAATGAGAATAAAAAAATTTCCTTTCAAGAGTTGCATAAGAACGTTTGTCAGTTCGCCAACCTCTTAAAATCCAGAAATATAAAAAAAGGTGATCGAGTTTGCATTTACATGCCGATGATTCCTGAGGCGGCTTATGCGATGTTGGCTTGTGCCAGAATTGGAGCAATTCACTCAGTGGTTTTTGGAGGATTTTCCATCGAATCCTTGAAAGATAGAATCTTAGATTCAGATTGCACCGCAGTCATAACCGCAAACGAAGGGATCCGAGGAGGAAAACTTGTCCCGCTAAAAAATAATGTGGATGAAGCTCTGAAGGACTGTCCTAATGTGCACAGCGTAATTGTCGTAAATCGAACTGATAGCGCTCTTATTGAAGAAAATGAAGTGGATGTCGACTATTACCAAGACATCGGAAACTTTGATGCAGATTGTCCTTGTGAAGAGATGAATGCCGAAGACCCGCTTTTTATTCTTTATACTTCAGGTTCGACAGGAAAACCCAAGGGAGTCCTACATACCACCGGAGGATATTTGTTGGGTGCGGCCTTAAGTCACAAATACATTTTCAATTTAAAAGAAGATAGCATTTACTGGTGCACCGCGGATGTCGGCTGGGTTACTGGTCACACTTATATTGTCTATGGTCCTTTAGCAAATGCCTCAACCACTTTGATGTTTGAGGGCATACCGACATTCCCCGATGTTTCTAGATTCTGGAATGTGATTGATAAGCATCAAGTTAATATTTTCTACACCGCCCCTACTGCGATCAGAGCGCTTATGGCCCATGGCAATGAGCCTTTGCAATCCTCTTCGAGAGATTCTTTGGAAGTGTTGGGTACGGTCGGAGAACCTATAAATCCAGAAGCCTGGGAGTGGTATTACCATGAGGTTGGTAAAGGCAAATGCCCGATAGTCGACACTTGGTGGCAAACCGAAACCGGCAGCATCATGATTTCCGGTTTGGCAGGATTTTCTGATCAAAAGCCAGGTTGTGCTGGTAAACCTTTCCTTGGGATCAATCCTGCGCTTGTGGATGAAGAAGGTAATGAAATTGAAGGACCGGGGAAAGGCAATCTGGTTGTCAAAAGTTCTTGGCCATCACAAATAAGAACTGTATATGGAGATCATCAAAGATGTGTCGAAACTTATTATTCAACTTACAAAGGTTTTTATTTTACAGGAGATGGTGCTGAGCGAGATGCGGATGGTTTTTATAGAATTACAGGACGTGTTGATGATGTCTTGAATGTCTCAGGACATCGTTTGGGTACTGCAGAGATAGAAAGTGCTTTGGTTTTGCACGAAGCGGTCGCAGAAGCTGCCGTAGTTGGTTTTGAACATGAAATCAAAGGACAAGGAATTTATTGTTATGTAAACCTTATGAAAGAAGCACAAGCTTCGGATGCAATCCATCAAGAATTAATTGGACTCATTGTTAAAAAATCGGTCCTATTGCAAAACCGGATTCCATTCAATTCTGTTACGATTTACCCAAAACCCGATCAGGAAAAATCATGCGTAGGATTTTAAGAAAAATTGCAGAAAACGAATTGGACAATTTGGGAGATACCACCACCCTTGCTGATCCCAGTATCGTAGACATCTTGATCAAAGAAAGATTAAATAAATAAATGTTTGGATTCAAAAGTTTAGAAATACCTATTAAAGAAGATTGTCTGCCTGGTAGAACTCAGGCAATTTACAATCCAGAAAATCATTTCGTGACAGGTGCACCTATGTCCAAGTGCATGTCTCAAGATAGTCCAAGAATACTCTTTGGTATGGGCTGCTTTTGGGGAGCAGAGAAAATGTTTTGGGATTTGGATTGTGTCAAAGTTACCGGTGTTGGTTATGCTGCTGGACACACACCGAATCCTACTTATGAAGAAGTTTGTTCGGGATTAACTGCCCACTCTGAAATTGTTTTTGTGACTTATGAAGATGCTTCCAATTTAGAAGAATTGTTGCAAGTTTTTTGGGAAGGACACGATCCCACCCAATTCATGCGTCAAGGTGGTGATGTGGGCACGCAATATCGTTCTGGGATTTATTTTTTTGATAAAGCTCAAGAAGAACTGGCTCTCAAAACCAAAGAAATTTATCAAGCAAAACTAGACGCCAATGGCTTTGGTGAAATTGTCACAGAAATCTTGCCCGTTTCAGAAGAATTCTATGCTGAGGATTACCACCAACAATATTTGGCAAAGAACCCTAACGGCTACTGTGGACATGGCGGTTGTGGAGTAAGGTTTAAAGATTAACCTTTCCAGTGAAACTCTTCACCTTTGCTTACAGCTTTATCTTCTTCAATCAATTTATTCAAGTGAGCTAATAGCGAGGCTCGCGCGATGCCATGAAGCCTTTCATCAACATCGTCATAAACCTTTTCAACCAATTGGTCTAAATTGGCTTTTGAAAATTCTGTCAGAGCGTCTACAACTTTCTTCTCTCTAAACATTCTATGACTGACAATCCAATCCACGACGCTTTTGGGATCTTTCATGAGATTTCCATGTCCTGGAGCAATCAAAGAGATATCAAATTGTTTGAGCTTTTCCAAAGACTCAATGTATTGCTTCATGTTGCCATCAGGCGGTCCTATGACCACTGTGGAGCCTTCCATAATATGATCGCCGGTAAAGATCATTTTTTCTTCTTCTAAGAGATAACAAAGGTGATTTGAAGCATGTCCTGGCGTGTGAATGGCTTTTAGGGTGTATTCAATTTCTCTAATTTCATCACCATCTTCTAAAACCTTATTGGCTTTGAAAGTTTTATCCTGGGTTTGTTTGTGAAGGGCATACATACCCATAACCGGTGCTGCAGTTCTTTGGTGAAGTAACTTAGCTCCAGGAGAATGATCGGGATGGGTGTGAGTTACTAGGATTTGCTTGATGTCATCGCCACAGGCTTTAGTAATATTTTCAATATGCTCTGGCATTGCAGGACCTGGATCAATTACCGTGATTTCTTCTTTACCTATAAGATAAGTATTTGTTCCAGGGCCGGTAAAAACACTGGAATTACCCGCTGTGATTCTTCTGACTAATGGCGATAACTCAGTGATCGTCATAACCTTCATCTCCTGGCATAAGCAAGACCATTTTTCCATCTTGCATGAAAATTTTTGGCTCCACAGTCACAATATTGTTTTGGTCTTCCACTTTATTCTTTAAAAGAGTTTCAGTGTCGGTGAAACCTCTAATGGATTCTAAATTCTTGATGGTTGGAAAAATTATGGGGAACTCGCCCTTTTCTCCCTGAGCAAGAGCATCCTCGGGCTTGATCCAAATACTTTTTACGCCTTCACTGCCATCGTGCTTGGCAGTTTGACCTTCTGGAAATAGCGCAATGAAAAAATGCGTACTGTATCTTTTGGCCTCGGATTTTGGTGTAACCCAATGTGAGATGTAAGCGAGGCGATCAACAGCAAGTTGCAAGTCCAACTTTTGGCACAATTCCAATAAAACCGGCTCCCCTTTATTTAATTTATCTCGATACTCTTTAAGAATTTCTTTTTCACTGTCGACTGAAGACCCAAATACTTCGCCATTGCTTCTGTATGCAAGCAAGACACCACATTCCTCAAAACACTCTCTGATGCAAGCAATCCAATAGTTGAGTCCTCCTGATTTAACGCCTAATAATTGCGATGCAACTTCATCTGTTAAACCACGGCAATAATTATTGATATCATCCTTGAGATCATATTCATCCAATTTTCCTCCAGGAAATACCCACGCGCCGCCAAAATTTGTTTTGATTGATCTTTGAATCATAAATACTTCTACTGCTTCTTTGATGGTTCTAACCAGCAACACTGTAGCTGCAGGTTTAGGTTCCGAAGGAGGTAAAGAGGGATCAGCTTGTTGAATGTTGATCTTGGGATTTCTCTCTACTTTGATATCTTTGGAATCTTTTTCTGACATATAAATTTTAGATTTAAGGATTGTTTGTACATAATATATTTAATAAATTTTTATACAAATTGAAAATCAAAGAATTTAAATCTAAAAATATCGAAAAAAAGCTCATCAGAAATCCTAATTCCAATAAAGGGGACTATGGTCATGTTTTAGTCATTGCAGGAAATCTTGGTTTTGGAGGCGCTGCCCTTCTTTCCTCAAAGGCAGTTCTTGCAAGCGGTGCAGGTTTGGCGACCTTGGCAACTAGAAAAGACCATCTGTCAGCTGCTTTGGCATATTGCCCAGAAGTTATGACGAAAACTGTGGAAAGTATCTCTGACTTAGAAAATCACTTATCTAATAAAAAAGTCATTTGTATCGGTCCGGGATTGGGTAGAAATTATTGGGCTGATCAGATGCTTTATAAAACAACAAATTTTGCAGCAAAAGAAAATCTGCCAATTTTGATTGATGCCGATGGATTAAATATCCTCTCTGAAAATAGACTGAAAATTAACTTACCAAAAAAATTAATCCTGACACCTCATCCAGGAGAAGCAGCACGATTGCTCAAGACAAAGGTCTCGACCATTCAAAAAAATAGACCACAGGCATTAGCTAAGCTTTGCGACAAATACAATGCAACGGTAATTCTTAAAGGTCATGAAACATTGATTGGTAACAAAAGAACTTCATTTGTGTGTAAAAAAGGCAATGCCGGTATGGCAGTAGGTGGCATGGGCGATGTGCTCTCTGGACTGGTTTCTGGATTAATTGCTCAAGGTTTATCGTCCATAGATGCTGCTTGCTTAGGAGTGGATATACATGCAAGTGCAGCAGATAGTTTTGTTGAAAAGCACGATATGAAATCTTTGATGCCTTCTGATTTATTTAATTTTATCAAAATGAAGAATGAATAAAGAACTTGTCTTATCGAGTCTAGATGAAACAAAACAGCTTGCAGCAAAAATCGCCACTTTTCTAAAAGAAGAAAATAATCTTCCAATTTCTATTCATCTTTCTGGAGACTTAGGTACAGGAAAGACAACTTTGGTAAAAGAAGTTTTGAATTATCTGGGTATAGAAAATTTCATCAATAGTCCAACCTTTACTTTGATTGAACCTTATGAAATCAATGATTTGAAAATCTTCCACATCGATTTATACCGTGTGGAAAAAATAACCGAGCTTAGCGCAATCGGTTTAGAAGAATATCTACAAGAAGCAAATTCCATCAACTTTATTGAATGGCCGGAAAAAGGATCTGACTTTTTAAAGGATCCTGATATTGCCATTTCGTTATATCACCAGGGTGAAACTACAAGAAAATGTAAAGTTGAAACTTCCTTAGGCTTAAACCTCTAAGCTAGTTGAGTGGATCCACATCAATTCCAACTCTGACATTTTTTGAATAATCGCTTTTATCGATCATCTTGATAACTTGATTTGCAAGAGCATGTATTTTTTTTCTATTTTCAGATTTCAGGGTTAAGACCCATCGGAAATAATTTTTTCGTTTTTCGATAAGCTCTGGTTTAGGCCCTATAAATTCATCGTCATTTAAATTTAATGAACGAGAGATTTCCATCAAAACCTTCTCCGGTAGAGGTTGTTTTAGGGACTCCGCATGAATGTTAATTTGATAAACAAAAGGCGGTAGCTTGCTGTTTTGTCTTTCTTCTAAAATTTCGTTGGCAATCCTGTCATAGTCAAAAGAAGAAATTTTTTCTAAAAAAGGATGTTCCGGAACAAACGATTGCAAAATGACTTTGCCTTCTTTATCTTCCCTGCCAGCTCTTCCTGAAACCTGAATCAATAACTGAGCCAACCTTTCAGAAGCTTTGTGATCAACTGAAAAAAGACCGCTGTCAGCGTCTACTACTACCACTAAAGTCAAATTGGGCATGTGATGACCTTTGGCTAAAATCTGCGTTCCCACCAAGATCAGAGGCTCTTTGGAATCCGGTAATACCGAGTTGGATCTTAATTGCTCTTTACCCAGAGCTTCTCGGTCAACTCTAATAACAGAAGTATTTTTAAAATACTCTTTTAAAAATTCTTCGAGTTTCTCGGTTCCTGTATGAAAAAATTCCAAACTTTCTTCGTTACAGTTCAGACAAGCAACAGGCATAGGATGCTTGGTACCACAATGATGACAAACTAATCTTTTAGGATTGATGTGATAAACCATTGATACGTCGCAATTACTGCATTCCGGAGTCCAGCCGCATTTGTTACAAAAGACCATTGGTGCATAGCCTTTTTTGTTGAGGAAGACTAAAACTTGATTGCCTTTACTCAATTCTTTGGAAATTTCATTAAGACTATATTCAGTTAAACCTGACTTTAATTCAGATGATCTTAAATCAGAGATTTCAAACTTAGGCTGTCTGGCATCTTTTACCCTTCGAGTTAGTTTGTGTAAGCAGTATTTTTCATCCTGACAATTTTTAAGACTTTCCAAGCTTGGCGTTGCTGAACACATGATGACAGGAATTTTTTCAAGATTTGCTCGATAGACTGCAACGTCTCTAGCTGAATATCTAAAACCATCAATTTGTTTGTATGAAGAATCATGCTCTTCATCTACCACTATCAAGCCTAAATCCTTGATCGGCGTAAAAATTGCTGATCTTGTTCCAATCAAAATAGATTTAAAACCTTTGTTAATATCATTCCAAGCATGAGCTCTATCTTTTTCTGATATTTCCGAGTGCAAAAGAGCGACATTGTCTTCGCCAAATCTCCATTCGATTTCGGCTTTTAGATTTGGAGTCAGACCAATTTCTGGAACCAGGATTAGAACTTGTTTACCTTTTTCTATGAAGTCTCTAATGAGATGAAAATATATTTCGGTTTTACCACTTCCCGTAACACCAAAAATTAGATGCGTAAGATTGGCTGGTGAATTTTTAATGGACTTATAAATTGTATTTTGCTCATCATTCAATTCAAAAAAAGCTTCTGAGTTAAGTTCCTTGTTAGTTTTCAATTCATTTCGATTGCGGCTTTTTTTTTCAAGATAACCTTTTGAAATTAAAGCATCCAAGATGGCTTTAGAGATTTTGTTTGCTTTTAAACCTGGACGGGATAACTCTAATTTGTGTTGAAAAACTTCTAGGGCTTCTAATTGCTTTTTTGCACGCCCAAAGGATTCTTTGCTTGCTAATTTACCCAAGTTTGTAATTGCGTACACCTCAATGGAATCCTTTATTTCTTTACCTTTTCTCAAGAAAGGTGGGAAATAGGATTTAAAAATTTCTCCAATAGGTGCTTTGTAGTAATTAGCTATCCAATGAATGAGGTCGTATGAGGGCTTATCGATTAGAGAATTTCTATCTAAAACTTTAGTTATGGGTTTTATAGATTTTACATTTGGGCTGGATTGTTTTTTTAAAACGTATCCGACAATTTCTCGGTTTCTAAATGGAACTTGAACTCTGGAGCCATTGGAAATCTTGATGTTTGAACTGTAAGTAAAAGAGTTTCTTAATGGTAAAGGAAGCGCTACTTCATAATATAAATTTTCCATTTAAGTTTATTTGAGAATAAATAGTCTTCTGGTATAGTGCGGCAGCATATTTTTTAATCAAGAAGAATAGTGAAAAAAGAAATTCATCCAGAATACAGAACGGTTTTATTTCATGATGTGAGTGTAGATAAGTACTATCTCATTCCATCAACATTGGAAACTGACCAAACTAAAGAATGGGAAGATGGTAATACTTATCCTTACTGTCCTCTTGATGTATCTTCAGCCTCTCATCCTTTCTATACAGGTCAGAATAAAATCATCGATACTGGTGGAAGAGTTGAAAGGTTCAAAAAACGTTTTTCAAAGAAAGCTGCTGTAAAGGCTGCTCCTATTGAAGAAAGTCCTAAAGAAGAAACTCCTCCAGTAGAAGAAAAAGAAGAAGATGTAAAAGCTTCAGCTCCTGTTGAAGAAGTTACAAAAGAGGCTCCTGAAGCCACAGCTGTAGAAACCACTGAAGCCGTTGAAGTAGCTCCTTCTGATGCTCCTCAAGAGGAAACTTCTGCTGAAGAAGATAGTGATGAATCTTCTAATTCTTCAGAAGAGAAATAAATTTTCATACTTGATTTTTTAGAGTCCTAATCAGTCACTCATATGAATCCTGAATTTATTAGAAATATCGCCATCATTGCACATGTCGATCATGGGAAAACTACTTTAGTCGATAAACTATTAGAACATTCCGGTACCTTAGATAGAAAAAATATTGGCTCGGAGAGAATCTTAGATTCCAACGATCAAGAAAGAGAAAGAGGAATAACGATTCTTTCTAAAAATACTGCCATCAAGTGGAAAGATCACAAAATCAATATCGTAGACACACCCGGTCATGCTGATTTTGGCGGAGAAGTGGAAAGAGTTTTGTCTATGGTAGATTCGGTTTTATTGCTTGTTGATGCCGTTGATGGGCCGATGCCACAAACCAGATTTGTGACTCAAAAAGCTTTTGAAAAAGGACTAAATCCCATTCTGGTTATAAATAAAATTGATCGTCCAAGTGCCAGACCTGATTGGGTACAAGATCAAGTTTTTGATCTCTTCGATAGATTGGGTGGGAATGATCAGCAGATGGATTTTCCTACAATCTATACCTCTGCATTGAATGGAACCTCTGGTTTGGATTTGGAGAAAATTGAAGAAGATATGTCTCCACTCTTAGACCTCATCATAACTAAAGTGAATGAACCCCCTGTGAGTTTGGAAGAGCCATTTCAAATGCAAATCAGCGCTTTAGATAGTAATAGCTATGTGGGTGTAATTGGCATCGGAAGAATATCTCGTGGAAACGTCAAACCAAACGATCAAGTTGTAGTGATCGATGCTGAAGGAGAACAAAAAGCAGGAAAAATTCTCCAAGTTTTAGGTCATGAGGGTTTGGAAAGAGTTGAAGTCGACAAAGCTGAAGCGGGTGACATTGTCTGTGTGACTGGCATTGAAAAATTGTATATCTCAGATACTTTATGTGACCCAGAGAATACAGAACAACTCCCTCCTCTCTCTGTAGATGAACCGACAGTGAGTATGACCTTTCAAGTGAATGATTCCCCGTTTGCTGGTAAAGAAGGTAAGTTTGTAACGTCAAGAAACATCAAAGACCGTCTTGAACAAGAATTACTAAGTAATGTTGCTCTTAGAGTTGAGCAAGGTGAAAGTGCTGATAAATTCAAAGTCTCTGGCCGTGGTGAATTGCATTTATCGGTTTTGATAGAAAACATGCGTCGAGATGGGTTCGAACTCGGCGTTTCAAAACCTGAGGTTATTCAAAAAGAAGTGAATGGTGAAATTCATGAACCTTATGAACAAATAGTAATTGATATCGAGGAACAACATCAGGGACCTGTAATGGAAGAGATGGGTTCAAGAAAAGCAGAACTGAAAAATATGGAACCCAGCGAAACGGGAAGAATAAAATTGGATTTTATCGCTCCTTCCAGAGGCATGATTGGATTTAGGTCTCAGTTTCTTACCTTGACGAGCGGCACCGGAATTTTAACCAGTATCTTTGATCATTACGGTCCTGCAAAAAAAGGTGAGATTACTACACGTCAAAATGGAGTCTTGGTCTCTATGGCTGAAGGCAAAACCTTGGCCTATTCTTTATTCAACCTACAAAACAGAGGGAAGCTATTTGTCGGACATGGATTGAATGTTTATAAAGGTCAAATTGTTGGCTTACATTCCAGAGATAATGACTTACCAGTCAATCCTACTAAGGCAAAACAGTTAACTAATATCAGAGCCTCAGGTACTGATGAAAATCTTATCTTGGTCCCACATATAGAACATTCTTTAGAACAAGCATTGGAATTTATCGAAGAGGACGAGTTAGTGGAAGTAACCCCATCAGCTATTAGATTAAGAAAAAAAGCTTTTAGATTTTAATTTATTTAGTACCAGAAGAACCAAAACCCTTAGAACCCCTCTCCGAAAAATCAAATTCAGAAACCAACTTGAAGTTAGGTGAAGTAACAGCAAAAAACATCATCTGAGCAATCCTGTCTCCAGGGAGAACCTCGAATGATTCTTTGGATCTATTCCACAAGGAGACCATGATTTCTCCTTGATAATCGGAGTCAATAAGACCCACTAGGTTTCCCAAAACAATTCCATGTTTGTGCCCTAGGCCTGACCTAGGAAGAATTAAGACTGCATATTTAGAATCTTTTATATGTATTGAAAATCCAGTAGTAAAAAGAAAAGTCTCATCGGGCTGAAGAATTTTTTTTTCTTTGATATTGGTCCTCAAATCTAAGGCTGCAGATCCTGCGGTACTGAATTTAGGTAAGGGAATTTTGTCGCCAAGTTCGTTATCAAGAATTTTAAATTCAACATTAAGTGTTGAGTTAGAAGTTGCTTGTTGTCCGGGACTAACCGCTTTTGATATCAATGAAGGCAGAAAGATTCCTACTAATTTGAGCAAAATCCATCTAATCATTAAGGATATTTTTTGAAATAAATTGGACTATTTTTCTAGCAACCTTTTCTTTTGAAGTTTTAGGAATTTTTAATTCTTCTTTTTCAGTAATTAATGTCACCTCATTATTATTTGAATCAAAACCTATAGAACTGTCTGAGACATCGTTGGCAACAATTAAATTCAAATTCTTTGAAGATAATTTTTTTCTAGCGTTATCAATCATATTTTCCGTTTCTGCTGCAAAACCGACTATTTTTAAATCAGGATTGTTATCAGAAACGTGTTTCAAAAATGTCTTCATTTTTTCTAAACTCAGACTCATGTTTTTGGATTGATCTTTTTTAATTTTTTGAGATTTAGCATTTTTCATTTTGAAATCTGCTACTGCTGCAGTTGATATAAACAGATCGATATCGGATAGATTTGCAGTGACGTGTTCTTTCATTTCTTCGGCAGATTCAATATCTATTCTCTTGACTCTCTCTGGCGTATCTAAAGTTACCGGACCAGAAATCAAAGTCACTATCGCGGATTCATCAACAGCAGCTTTAGCAAGCGAAAATCCCATTTTTCCAGAACTTTTATTGGAGATGTATCTAACGGGATCTATTTTTTCTCTTGTAGGTCCAGCAGTAATAAGCACTTTTTTACCAGCTAACAATCCAGAAGAAAATTCCTTAGCTACCTCCTCGATAATTTCCTTAGGTTCTGACATTCTGCCGGGACCCACATCACCACAAGCTTGATCGCCCTCGTTAGGGCCGATTTGGTGAAAAACAGGTTTTTTTAATAATGAAAGATTCTTTTTTATACGTTTATCCTTCCACATCCCTTGATTCATTGCTGGGGCAAAAAATATTTTAGAGTCTGCAGCAAGACATACCGCGGACATTAAATCATCGCCTCTTCCAGCAGCGAGTTTTGCAAGGCTATCTGCCGAACAAGGAGAAATGACAATGGCATCAGCCCATCTTGCTAATTCTATATGCCCCATAGCTGATTCGGCGTTGGTATCTAAAAGATCTGAGTGAACTTCATTGCCAGACAAAGCCTGCATAGTAAGCGGCGTAATGAATTCTTTGGCTGCTTCAGTCATGAGCACCCGAACTTCGGAGCCTGAGCTTTTAAATAGCCTTATTAACTCAGCCGCTTTATATGCCGCAATACCTCCTGTGACGCAAAGCAAAATTTGTCTATTAGCCAATTGTTCCATACAAAAATTATAACTCAGATAGGTTTCTTTGAACTTAGGATTCTGGTATAAAGCTCTTCTTGCAAAGGAATATTATGAGCAAAGAGTGTCAAGTAACAGGTAAAACGCCAATGGCAGGTAACAACGTTTCTAAGGCTGTTAACAAAACTAAAAGAAAGTTCATGCCTAATTTGCATCGTCATAAGTTTTGGGTAGAGTCTGAAAACAAATATGTAACCCTAACTCTTTCTGCTAAAGGTATGAGAATCATTGATAAAAAAGGGATTGATGTTGTTTTAAAAGAAATCAGAGGTCGAGGTGAAAAGATATGAGAGAAAAAATAAAACTAGTCTCCTCTGCTGGAACGGGTCACTTCTATACTACAGATAAAAATAAGACTAAAACTCCAGACAAAATAGAATTTAAAAAATATGACCCTAGAGTCAAAAAGCACGTCATCTACAAAGAAGAAAAAATCAAATAATTTCGATATTTATCTTGCTTCTAGTTCGCCTAGAAGAGCCGAAATCCTTAAAAATCTTAAAGTAAATTTTGAAATCCTTATATGCGATTACGATGAGTCCAACTTTACTGATGAAAGTCCTGAGGATTTCGTTATCAAAAATACCCAGCAAAAATGTCTCGCTGCTCATGCAATTAGACAACAAAAGAAGTTACCCAATAAGCCAATCTTAACAGCTGATACCATTGTAGCCTTGGATGGCAAAATATTTGGAAAGCCTGAAAATAAAGATCATGCCATTGCCATGCTCCTTGAGTTTTCCGGAAGAAGACACTCGGTCATGACCTGTGTCTGTTTTGGTGAAACCGACCCGCGATCTGATGCTGAAGTAAGCATGATGTTTGATCTTGTCAGAACAGAAATTCAATTTGCAAACTTAACTGCTAATCAATGTGCAAAATATTGGGAAACCAATGAGCCAAAAGACAAAGCCGGTGCTTATGGCATTCAAGGTTATGGAGGTTTATTTGTTGAATCTTTGGAAGGCAGCTACAGCAACGTTGTAGGGTTACCGGTCGTTGAGACTTGTAAGATTTTTAAAGAAAAGAATATTGGCTATTGGTTGAATCAATAACTTTTTAATTCAGATAAAATAAAGTGTGAATTTTTCTAAATTTTTCGCTGGGTTTTTTTTAGGTTCTTTAATTGTCTTAGCTTTTCAGCCCTTTAATTATTGGTTTGTAACTTTTCTCATTCCAGGGCTTTTATATCAATTGATTAAAACTGAAGGCGTAAAAAATACTTTTTTTATTTCCTATTTTTTTGGTTTCGGCCTGTGGGCATTTGGAATATTCTGGATAGAAAATAGCATAACTGTTTATGGAGGAGCCTCACCAATATTGGGAAGTTTTCTAACATTATTGTTGGCAGCTTTTTTTAAGCTTGTTTCAGGCTATCAGTTTTACCGCATTTAAACTTGTTAGTAACCAAAGAAAAACTTATGAAATATTTCTTCTTTTTCCAGCTGCTTGGGTATTGAGCGAATGGTTGAGAGAGTTTCTTTTTACTGGTTTTCCATGGTTGTATATAGGTTATACCGCTGTAGATAACAGCCTGTTACAGGGCTACATTCCTATCCTTGGAATTTTTGGCATAGGTTTCCTCATTGTTTTGATCTCTCAAATATTTCTTGCTTTGCTAGATGGCTTAAGAGATTTTACTCAAAGCAAATCTTTATATTTATCTTGCCTAGTCTTAATAATAATTTTTATCGGCAATCAACCGCTGAAAACTTTCAATTGGACTGAGTCAACTGGGAAACTCTCCGCAACAGTTGTTCAGCCTAATATTGATATTAAAGAAAAATGGACGCAAAAAGGATTACAAAAAATACAAAGTGCGATAGAAAAGAAATTAAATCAAAATCCACCGCAAAATCTTACTCAATCCTCTGTCATATTTTGGCCAGAGGTAACTCTCACCTCATTGATTCAAAAGAATAGAATAAATGAATTCAGAAATAATATTCTCAACGAAAATAATATGCTCGGAATGGTCATAGGTGCATTATCCGAAAATAAGTTAGAAGAAATAAATAATTCATTAATTGGAATTGGCAATATCTCAGGCATTTACGATAAAAAGTTTTTAGTCCCCTTTGGCGAATACGTTCCTCTCTCTGGACTTTTCAGTGTATTTTTTGATTTTTTCAATTTCAATAGACCGCAAATTTTTCAGGTAACAAGAGCGAACTTATTGGAAATGATTTAATAAAAATATCTTCAGCAATCTGTTATGAGATTGCCTATCAAAATATATTTTTATCCAATAGCAAAAAAACCAATATCTTGTTTAATGCCAGCAACGACAATTGGTTTGGAACTGGCTTAGGCCCGCATCAACATTTGCAAATTGCAAGATTTAGAGCAGCTGAACACCAAAAATATTTGGTGAGATCGACATCAACTGGTATCAGCGCCTTGATTAACCATCAAGGACAGATCATAAAAAAAATTGAAACTTCTAATTACAAAAATGAATTAAAAAGTTTTCAAGAAGATGTGATTCTTAAATCAGGTCAAACTCCTTATGCATATTTTGGGAAAAAACCTTTCTTATTCATATTGGTTATTATCTTTTTTATATCGGCGATATTAAAATTTAAAAGAGATGAAAAATTTATTTAAGTATTTATTTTTTGTGATTTTTAGTTCTGCCTTTTTTTATGGTTGTAGTTCAGTTCCTTTGGATTATTCATCTTATGAAAATATCAATTTTCAAGAATTTGGTGAAATGAATAAAAACCGAACTCATGTTTTGATAAATTTAGCTAAACAGGAACTTACTATAAAAACTCCATATTCAAGTAAGACTTACCCAATTTCATCTTCTGCTTATGGAATCGGTAGTGTTCGAAATAGTTTAAAAACTCCTCTTGGGGCACATGTAATTTCTGAAAAAATCGGCAAGGGAGCAAAAATAGGTTCTGTTTTCAAGGCCAGAAAATTTACCGGGGAAATAGTGGTACCAATTACAGAAAAAATTGATATCAAAGAAGATGTCATCACTACTAGGATTCTATGGTTGGATGGTTTGGAAATTGGAAAAAATAAAGGAGGAAATGTAGATTCAAAAAGTCGATACATTTACATTCATGGTACTGCTGATGAGGGTCTTATTGGTGAGCCTGCCAGCTTGGGTTGTATCAGAATGAGAAATATAGACGTTATAAAGTTATTCAATAGAGTGAGAAAAGGTACACAGGTATTGATTTACTGAACTTTATTATTTAATTTAACATTATGAGATTTGCTTTAATTTTGTTTTCCTTCTTTGTAGTTAGTTGTTCTCAAGGAAACGCCGAAACAGAGAATTTTAATGCAATCAACTTTCAACCCGATCTAAACAAAATCCCTGTAGAAGGTTGTCCCGCGATTTTAAATCACAACATCCGCGTGCTTGACTCAAAAGACATCATCAATTTGTGCGAACACAAAGATAAGGTAGTTCTGGCTGTAAATGTTGCCAGTCGATGCGGCTTCACTTATCAATATGAAGCTTTGCAAACATTATATGAAAACTACCAAGGAGAAGATTTTGTGATTCTAGGCTTCCCTTCTAGAGACTTTATGTTTCAGGAATATAGCGATGAAGGTCAAGTAAAGGATTTTTGTAATTCTAAGTATGGCGTGACCTTTCCCATGTTCGCTACATCAAGTGTCAAAGGAAAAAAGGCCAATAGCTTCTATCAAAACCTTGCAATGATTACTGGAAAATCTCCTGATTGGAATTTCACTAAGTATTTGATATCCAAAGATGGTGAAGTCTTAAAACCTTTCTCCAAGAATATAGAGCCCGATAGCGAAGAAATAATTTCTGCTATCGAATCACTGCTCTAAAACTTCTGGAACTCCATTTTTATCTACAACTAAACAATCTGCCTTTCTTTTAGAAAATATACCGTTGGCTACAACTCCGGGAATATTATTGATTTCATTTTCAAAGTCATAAGGCACCTTAAGTTTTAAGTTACGGACGTCTATTATTTGATTACCGTTATCAGACACAAATCCAACTCTGTATTCTGGGGTTCCGCCCTTTACCACCATCTGTCGTGCGACATAACTTCTTGCCATTGGAATGACTTCAATAGCAACCGGAAATTTTCCAAGTAGTTTTACTTTTTTAGAAGAATCGCAAATGCAAATGAATTTTCTAGATGCTGTGGCAATAATCTTTTCTCGAGTCAATGCTCCACCACCACCTTTGATCATTTCAAAACGATCATTGATTTCATCAGCACCATCGATATAAAAATCCGGTGAGCCAACGTCATTTAACTCGGACACTTCCAAACCTGCTTCTTCCAATAATTTCGTGCTTGCAACTGAACTGGATACGACAGCTTTGATTTCAGGTTTTTGGTTGATCAATTCTTGGATAAAAAAATTAGTAGTACTTCCTGTACCAATACCCAAAATACAATCCTTATGAAGCTTTGTGGCGAGATACTCATAGGCTTTGCGCGCAACAGCTTGTTTGGTTTCTGAGTTAGAATTTTCCATGTCTATGGCTTATAAGAGAACTCTACGTATAATACCTCGCTTTCCAGAATTTTTTATGAAAAAAGTAATCAAAAACTACATAGAAAAAATAGAGAACTCTAAAGTTTATGAGGTTGCAAGTATTTCACCTCTAACTAAGGCTGATAATTTATCAAAAGAACTGGCAAATGGTATTTTCTTAAAAAGAGAAGATTTGCAGCCTACCCACTCTTTTAAAATTAGGGGTGCTTACAACAAGATTGCTCACCTTTATCAATCCAAAAAGATTACTGAAGTAGCAACAGCATCCGCGGGAAATCATGCCCAAGGAGTAGCTTATTCGGCAAAGGAACTAGGCATCAAGGCCACTATCTTCATGCCAAAGACCACGCCTTTGATCAAAGTTAACGCAGTGAGAGATTTGAAAGCTAAGGTAGTTTTGGTAGGTAATAACTTTGATGATGCGCTTAAAGAATCGAAAACATTTTGTAAAAAAAATAAAGTAAATTTCATCCATCCATTTGATGATCCATTAGTAATTGCAGGACAAGGTACGGTTGGCATGGAAATCTCAGAACAATTTCCTGAAAATCTTTATGCTGTATTCGTTGCCGTTGGTGGTGGTGGTTTGATTGCTGGAATTGGAGCTTACTTAAATAAGGTTCATCCCAATGTAAAAATAATAGGTGTTGAAGCAGCGGATTCAGCAGGATTACATGCCTCTGTGAAGGCAGGTAAAAGAGTGAAACTCAAAGAGGTTGGATTATTTGCTGATGGAGCTGCGGCAAAACAAATAGGAAAAAATAACTACGAACTTATAAAAAATTTCTTAGATGATTCAATAACCGTTGATACCGATGAAATTTGTGCTGCTGTTAAAGATACTTTCTTGGAAACTAGGACTGTTCCTGAACCAACTGGAGCATTAGCACTTGCAGGATTAAAAAAATACATTGGTCAAAAAAGAATTAAGAATAAAAATCTTATCGCAACTTATTGCGGCTCAAATCTCAATTTTGAGTCTTTAGGACATATTGTTGAAAGATCCAAAATTGGAGAAAAAAAGGAAATTATTTTAAGTATAGCTATAGACGAAAAAAAGGGTTCGTTTAGAAAACTTTGCAGAGACATCGGTCAAAAAAATATCACCGAGTTTAGTTATAGAAAAGATGGCAGTTTTAAAGCAAAAATTCTTTTGGGAATGGAACTTCAAGATTCAAAAAAAAGCAAAGATAATTTTTTAAAAGCCTTAAAAAATAAAAAGTACTCTTTTACAGATTTAAGCAACGATGAAATTTCTAAAAAACATCTTAAATTTATGCATGGCGGCAGAGGACCCCAACTAGAAAGTGAATTCGTAGAAGAAGTTTACAGTGTAGATTTCCCTGAAAAACCAGGTGCCCTTCTCAATTTTTTAACTTTGCTTAAAGACAAATGGGATATCTCCCTTTTTCATTACAAAAATCAAGGTGCAATCTATGGTGGTGCTTTGGTAGGTTTTACAATAAGACAAAACCAAGTAATAAGGCTTGAAAGAGATCTTCTAAGAATTTCCTACCCATTTATCAGAGAGACTGAAAACCTTGGTTACCAAGCTTTTTTAAAGTAATTGCTTATCTGTAAAAGCTACATCTAACTTTAAGTCAAAGTCTTCAAGTCTTAATTTTTTTATGAATTGAAACTCATAAGCCAAGCCAATAAATTCTGGTTCGGTGACACCCGAAAAGGTTTTATCATAGAAACCTCCTCCGAATCCCAATCTCTGAAAGTTCTCATTAAAGGCGCGTAAAGGAACAATGACCGCATTTAATTTCTTGAGCTCAATGGTTTTCTCACTCATAGGTTCAAGGATATTTAAAGAATTTTTTCTAAATTTAGTTTTTTTATTACAAAGTACAAATTCCAATTTATTTCTCGTGGAATTAATTTTTGGCAGGTATAAATGAGTTTTGGAATCTGCTAGAAATTTATTTATTTTCTCAGTTGAAACTTCATGAGGCAGAGACATATAACTTGCAACGTGTGAAAATTTTTTTTTCTCCAAATGATATTTTATAAAATCTAAGTGAACTTTTTCTTGGTAACTTTTGGAGGATGCAGTGAGGCTTTTGAAGCCTTTTGAAATTAACTCTCTTGCTTCAGCTTTATTCATATTTAAGAGAGCTTCCCAAGTTATCGCCGTTAAATAAAACCCGAACCGTAAAGTTCAGGTCGGGAAGAATCACCATCTATCAGGCTGCCCTAAGGGCGCTCAACAAGAGAAGTATCAAATTCCCTATTTATTTTGCATCGGCTCGAAGTGTTATATAACTAGCAAATAAGCCAGGAAGCTTAGAAAATTATAGCAATATTTTAAAGCTTAGATAATTCAGAAATCTCGTCTACTAACTTGAGACTTAAATTTTCTTCTTTTGATGAATCGACTTTTTCTTCTGAAACATTTACGTCTGATTTTTCATCTGTAGCTGCCGATGATTCATCATTTGCCTCGGTTGAAGAAGCTCCTTCGTTTGAGAGGAATTCATTCACTACGTCAAGGCCTGCTAATACGGCAACTTTTTCAATTGGAAGATTTCTAGTTTTGCGTTTGATGGATTTGATTCGCTTATCCAAGATTTCACCGGCTTCGATCAAGGTGGATTGTTCCTCAGGCGGACAATATAACTGATACTCGATACCTGCTATTTTAAGGGTTACTATGTCTTGATCGTCTTCACTCATAAAGCTTCTAATTTTGAAATCAATATTTCTAACTTATTTCTAGATAATTCTATATTATCTTTTAGACGATTATTCTCTTTTTTAAGCCTTAAATTTTTGTTTCTTAAATCTTTATTTGCCTCTCTAAGTTTTTTAGAAAGTTCTAAAAGCTCCTTTAGATTTTTCTCTAATTCCTTCTGCGACACAGATATTATTTTATTCTTATATCAATAACGTTTCTATAAAGACTTTATATTGAAGTAAAATCAACTTATGGACATTTTTCTAGAAAGAAGAAAAAAATTAGCTGATTTGTTGCCTGATGGATCGGTAGCAGTCATTCATTCAGCCAATCAAAAAATCAGAAATGGTGATACTGACTATTCTTTCAGACAAGATAGCGATTTTTTGTACTTAACTAACTTTAATGAAGCCGATGCTGCATTAGTTATTGAAAAAAAAGGGAGTACGATTTTTCATCTCCTCTGTGCGGAAAAAGATGAAGTAAGAGAAAAATGGGAGGGACCTCGATTGGGTCCTGAAAATGTGTCCCAACTGGGTTTTGAAAGCGGTTTTAAAATAGACGATCTCATTTTAAAAACCACTGAATTTCTCGAAGGTGCAGATCATTTATTTTGTCAAAATAAAAGTCAAAAAAAATTATTCTTTGCATTAACCAAAGGGCTAAAAGGAAAAAAGATCAACTTTGATTTAAATCCAAAAAACATTAAGAGTGTTGATTCTTTAATACACGAATTAAGACTTTTAAAATCAAAAGAAGAAATCAGTATTATTCAAAAAGCATGTGATATCTCATCTTCGGCTCACGAAAGAGCAATGAAAGCTGTAAAACCAGATATGTACGAATATCAACTTGAAGCAGAATATCTGCATGAATTTATGGTCAATGGAGCAAAGGAGTGTGCCTATCCTTCTATCGTGGGAGGAGGAGAAAATGCATGCATTCTTCATTACAGCAAGAATACAGATTTGCTAAAAGACGGTGATTTGGTTCTGGTTGATGCAGGCTGCGAATACAAGGGCTACGCGAGCGATATCACTAGAACTTTTCCTGTTAATGGAAAATTTTCATCAGAACAGAAACTTATCTACGAGATCGTTTTGGAATCTCAAAAGCAATCTATTGAAAGCATTTCAGAAAAGTCTAATCCTCTTGAGACCCATAAAAAATCTTTAGAAGTCATTGTTGAAGGACTATTAAGCTTGGGTTTGTTAAAAGGCTCTAAAGAAGAAGTCATTGAAACTCAATCTTATTCAAAGTTTTATATGCACCGCGTAGGTCATTGGTTGGGTCTTGATGTGCACGATGTCGGCGGCTATGAAAAAGATGGCAAGGTAAGGACTTATGAAAATGGGATGGTTACCACTATCGAACCAGGAATCTACATCAGTAATGAAGAAAACGTACCTGAAAAATTTAAAGGAATTGGAATTCGAATCGAAGATGATGTGTTAGTTGAAAATAATCAGCCAAAAGTTCTTAGTTCAGCCATTAAAGAGCTTGATGACATTCAACAACTGATGGCGAGTTAATGAAATATGATGTCCTCATTGTTGGTGCTGGCGTAACTGGTGCCCTCCTTTTTCTTTCATTGAAGAATAAAAATATAAATGTCGGTCTAATAGACGGTCGAGATAAAGCCCCAAATAGTTACCGCCATCTATCATTGAATAATAAAAGTATGACATTTCTAAAAGAGCTAGATGCTTGGAATGTTATAAGTAAAAATGCTTTTGAATACAACCAGATAAAGGTTTGGGATCAAGAAGGCACTGGATTCATAGATTTTAATGTAAATGAATTGGAAAAAAATATTCCGAATATTGGCTTTATAGTCAAAGAAGGAGACATTCAAAATTCTCTGTTATCTCTCGTTTCCGATTCAAAAAATCTTTTGTGGAGTTGTAATTTAGAAAAAATAGAAAAAATCAATGGAGATATTCATTGCGAAACATCAAAGGGAAAGTTGGAGACAAGAATTTTAATAGGTGCAGATGGCATTCAATCAAGCGTAAGAAACCTTTCTTCGATTTCTTCAAGAACTTGGAGTTACAATCAGACAGCAATAGTTGCTAACTTTTCTGTACCCCAAACAGACTCATGCATTAGACAAACTTTCACCTCGGTGGGACCGTTAGCTTTGCTGCCAATGAATGAGACTGAACTTACTATGATATGGTCCATTGATGATTCCCAGGCCTATGATTACTTAGGTATGAATGAAGATGACTTTATAAATGAAATTCATCAATCTTTCGGAGAAAAACTTCCAGAAATAAAATTCTCAGCCAAAAGACAGTCATTTCCCCTGAAACACCTTTCTGCAAAAACTTTTGCCAGAGGTAATGTTTTTCTTGTGGGAGATGCAGCGCACCATATTCATCCGTTAGCAGGATTGGGATTAAACGCAGGAATCGGTGATGTGAAATCTCTATCGGATTTAATTAGTCCTGAAAGTTTGCTTCAGGTTAAACAAATTGAAGATAGATATAACAGACAAAGAATTCCAATCAATCTAGCCCTAGCAGCTGCTATGGAAGCCTTCAAAAGAGGTTTCGAGCAAAAAAATATCTGGATAAGACTCATTAGAAATCATGCCTTTAGTCTTACGAATAAACTAACTTTTCTAAAAAATAAATTTATTGAGCTTGCTACTGAGCTTTAATTCTTAATTAATGATTTGGAAAAAACCTCTACTCTTTTCCAGTCAGTAAATTCAAATCTAGCCTTGGCGTCTGTGGGGCCCTTGGTGATCCACATGATAAGTCTAATCATAAATCTATCGAAAAAACTATATGTTGGGTAATCAACAACGCCTGCGAAAACATCTATTTTGTTTGGTTCCCATTTTGTTGCTTTAAGAAATTTTGCAACATAGGGATTGGTATCGGAGGTATTTTTCTCTGGCTTTCTAGCAACTACATTTACACTAAAAAAAGCGTTATCTTTACTTGAGAGCTCATCAAGGTTTTGTTCGATAAACTCGAAAAGTTCTTTTCGATAATTACCATATCTGATGCTGGCCCCAATAATAACTTGTTGATAATTTTTTAAGCTAAGCGATTGAGCATCAACTAATGAAGCAAGGTCAACGTTAACATCACTTTTGATATGTTCAGCAATTTTGCTCGAAATTTTTTGAGTGTGGCCGTCTACAGAAGAATATATTACAAGAGTATTTCTCATCTTATTTCCACTTCGCTGAAGGCGGCATGGACATGAGGATAGCTTCTGTTGATCCTCCTGTTTTTAAACCAAACAAAGTACCTCGATCCCAAATCAAATTGAATTCTACGTAGCGTCCTCTTTTGATTAGTTGTTGTTCTTTTTCTTCTTCGGTCCAGTCTAAGTCTTTTTTGTTAGATACAGTTTCTTTAATAATATTCAGAGTGGTTGAACCAAGCTCTTTTACAAAATCAAAATCGTCTTCCCAGTTTCCGGTATTCAAATGATCAAAAAAAATGCCACCTACCCCTCTGGGCTCATCTCGGTGTGCGAGATAGAAATATTCATCACAATTTTTTTTAAAATCCGAGTAATAGTTATCGTCTGATTTATCACATGCTTCTTTTAATTTGGCATGAAAAAGCATAGTTTCTTTATCGTCTGGAATAGATGGAGTCATATCTGTTCCACCTCCAAACCAATTTTCACCGGTAGCTAAAAATCTCGTATTAAAATGAAAAGCTGGCACCTTGGGCGATTGCATGTGAGCAACCAAACTAATCCCAGAAGCCCAATACTCTGCAGATTTTTCTGTTCCTTTGATTTGAGATTTAAAATCATCAGAAAATTCACCCGCAACAGTTGAAATATTTACCCCAACCTTTTCAAATACCTCACCCTTTAGAATGCTTATTTCTCCGCCGCCAGAACCTTTATGGTTCCATTTTTTTCTTTCAAACTTTCCGCCATCTAATTCTTCGAAGGCAGCGCAAAATTGATCTCTTAAAGATCTAAACCATTGAGATGCTAAATCTTTTTTTTCATCTAAACTGCTGGTCATAGTTGGGATATTTTATTTGCAATTAAATTATTGATGGCTTCTACATGCTCGTCATTATCATTTAAGCAAGCTATGTAATGGAAAGCCTCACCTCCAGAATCTAAGAATATTTCTTTATTTTCTTCATCGATTTCTTCTATGGTTTCTAAACAATCCATACTAAATCCTGGCGATAAAATTAAAATTTTCTTTACTCCCTCCTTTAGGTAATTTTTCCATCAGTTCGCTGGTATAGGGTTTTAACCACTCTCTTCCGGCTGCTGCTAATCTCGATTGAAAACTGGTGATGTACTGATTTTCTTCAAGCCCTAGAGCTTCTGCGACTAAGCGAGAAGTCTTCTGACAAAAACAATGGTAAGGATCTCCTTCATCAAAATATTTTTTTGGAATGCCGTGATAAGAAAAACCACTTTGTCTTGTTTTCCATAAAATTCATGAGTTTTAATTGTGTTAGCTAATGAATTTATATACTCAGAATTGTCATGGTAGCCGCTCACAAAATGCAAACTAGGTACCCAGCGCCATCTTGAAAGAATTGCGCTCACCTTATCGAATATTGTTGCAGCAGTTACTGCAGAATATTGAGGAAACAAAGGTAGAAGTAAAATCTTACGACAATTTTTCTCCTTCAAACTCAACAAAGCTTTTTCAAGGCTAGGATTTCCGTAGCGCATGGCTAATTCAAATTCTATAGATTCAGAATTTTCATTCAGGTTTTTTATCTTACTTAAAAATCTCTTTGAATAAACCAGCAATGGTGAGCCTTCTTCAAGCCACACTGATTTATATAGGGCTGCTGATTTTCTTGGCCTAAAAGGCAAAATAAAGAGATTAAGTACCAACCACCAGATTATTTTAGGCACTTCTATGACTCTCGTATCTGATAAAAATTCTCTAAGGTATTTTCTTACATCTTTTGTAGAGTAACTATCTGGCGAGCCAAGATTGCAGATAATCACTCCAACTTTTTGCTTGTCTTCATGGGAAAAATTCTTTTCGCCTAAAAAACTCATAAATAAGACCTTACTTTTTTTACAAAATGTTTAACATTTTCTTGGGGTGTGGTCTTGATAACGCCATGACCTAACCCACATATCCATCCTTTTCTATCCTCTAATGGAAAGAGAGGAAATATCTTCTAGAAATAAGTTCAAAGCTTTGTCAAATTCATTGAAATTCTGAGAAATAGCCTTTTCACTAAAATTACCTTGGATAAACCCATCTTTCCTTTTTGCAAAAATATCTTTAATGCTTACGTTTGAATCTACCCCAATTCCTGCAAAAGGAACTTCGAAACTATCAGATGCAGCAAAGATATCATCATAAGAAACTCCATCTTTTGCATAGTAACCAACTTGGTTAGGAAAGGACTTTACCAACTCACTTAAAATTTTATTGAGGTAAATAGATAAATCATCCTTAGCAAGCTGGTGAGCACAAGAATCAAAAATCATTACAAGTTCAGCTCCAGCCTGCAATTGCAAAGAAATATTTTTATGTAAAAGAGGATAGATATACTCTTCTAGAATTGCCCATTGGTAGCTTTCTATTTTTCCTATTTTGTCTAATTTATTTTTCGCTGAGGCAAAAGATAACAATGTCCAGGGTCCACCAATAAAGCCAATCATTGATTTATCGTCTGGAAGCAATTCCATCGTTCTTTCAATCGCCTCCCCTTGGAATTCCAGAGAAGAAATAGGATTTTTATTAACAAGAATTCTGGAGGCATTTTCTTCTGATAGATGTTCTTTGAATATTGGACCGGGATCATAAATTAAATCCATGCCCAAAGACTCTAAAGGAAAAAGAATATCGCTGAATAAAATCGCAACATCAAAGTCAAATTCTTCTATTGGACCCAAAGCAGTCTCAGCTGACAAGGCTGGACTTTTACAAAGCTCAACGAAAGAGTGAAATTTCTTGAGATTTTGATAATGATTTTGATATCTGCCAGCTTGACGCATGAACCATATCGGCGGAATTTCCTGAGGAACCCGATTCAAAGCATTTTGAAACCTGGAGTTACGCATAACAGAAATTATAGATTTTTTGCTATCTCTTTTGCGGCATAAGTTAAGATGCAATCCGCACCGGCTCGCTTAAATGAAAGCAGAGATTCAAATATTACGTCCTCACTCAGCCAGTTTTTTTCAATTGCTGCTTTCAACATAGCGTATTCTCCGCTTACTTGATAAACAAAGGTGGGTATTTGAAATTTTTCTTTAACTCCCTTTACTACGTCAAGATAAGGCATACCAGGTTTTACCATAACAATATCGGCGCCTTCATTAATATCCAAGGCAACCTCATGAAGAGCTTCATCAATGTTTGCAACAGCCATTTGATAAGAGTCTTTTGTTTTATTCCCAAAAAATTTTGCTGATTCTACTGCTTCCTTAAAAGGACCATAGAACTTAGAACTGTATTTTGCTGAGTAAGCTAGAATCATAGTATTTTTAAAGCTCTCTTCTTCAAGGGCTTTCCGTATGACTCCAACTCTACCATCCATCATGTCAGATGGAGCAATGATGTCTGTACCTGCTTGAGCTAGCTTCAATGCCTGATCTTTTAGAATTTTGAGTGTCTCATCATTATCAACATCGCCGTCTGAATTTAATACCCCATCATGACCATGAGTTGTATAAGGATCTAAAGCTACATCAGCAATAACTAGAATTTCGGGAAAATTTTTTTTATTGTTTTTATGACGTTATTGAGAAAATTATTTTCATTTGGTTGCCTCAGAACCTTTCTCGTCTTTCTTGTCTTCATCTATCACTGGAAAAATGGCTACCGCCTTGATACCCAAACTCACGAGCTCTTCGATTTCTTTGAGAATACTTTTTTCTGAGTGTCTAAAAATTCCAACTAGAGATTCTATTTCTTCTTTTTCTCTTATGGATTCCTTAACAAAAATAGGCTGAATAAGGTCATCAATGGATAATTTATTTTCTGCAACAAGATCTCTAATAGATTGATTTGATCGTAGTCTTCTCAGCCTGGATAGTGGATATTTTCTTTTAAAATTTGCCATATCGGGTAAACAGATGCGTAGCTTACTTTGCTTCGTTTACTTTTTCCAGCCAGTCTTCATAGTTTAAAAAAGGCTTTATTTTATTGGGATATAGTTTGTTCAACTCATCAAAAGTTTTACCCAAACCACAGGAATGTTCTGCATTTTCAATACTTGGAAATCTTTTCAAAGCTTCTTTGAATGAACTAATAGACATCCAATAGAAATGAGAATATTTGGATAAATCTTCTATCTCTTTTTCAGGCACTAATTTATAAGTTGCAATAAGTTTTTTATCTATTGATTCTGAATCAATATGAGAAACCAAAAACCACTTTACCTCTTTCAGGAACGATTCTGGTTTAGATTGTTCTTCACCTAAACTATCGGAAGTCCCATTCACCCATATTCCTTTCTCTGCTAATTTAAACCAGTTTTCTACACCACTTGTCCAAACAACATTGGACAGATCAATTGCTGTTCCTTTTTCTATTGCGCTTGCTCTAGATATGTACAAACCAGAATTTTTAATCGTCTTTATCTCATCAATCCCGTCATTGATTTTTGATCGGGAAAATAATTTGAAATCTTTTTTTAATTTTGGATAAAAATCTTTTATGGGATTTTCAAATTTAGATAATTCTTTCTTAAATGGAAAAAAAAGACCTTTTATCAATGAGTTCATTATCAGGCGTTAGGCCTTTCTCAGTAATGATTTTTCCTAGAGGATGATTTTCTGTGCTTACTCCAATTTTTTGATGACAACCTCCGCCATATTTTTTGAGTTTTTCTCTCTCCTCTTCTACATCCTTAAACACATCTAAGTCATTGATATCCTTGAGTAATTTAATAACTTTTTCATTACCTGACTTAACCTCAATGGCTAATGCGCCTTGGCCAGGTGCACAAGGATTTTGTGACGAAGGAATCACCATCCACAAAAATTCGCTTAAGTCATTCTTAAAAGAATCTAATTCTCTTGAACCCTCTTCGACAGGAAATATCAATCTATCTAAGGCAGCTTTGGCCATTACTAACCCATCTGCATTTGAATCTTGAAATTTTTGAACTCTGGTTAAAATATTTCCCCTAATATCAGCAAAGCTGAGAAAATCTATTTCAAAAGGCAAAGCTTTCTCTAAAAACTTCGATAGATTTTCTTGTCTTCTAGGGGATGAAGTGAAAATTTCTATTTTTTTCTTTTTGAAGGATTTTTTTTTAAAAATCAAAACATCTCTTGGATCAGCTCTTTTTATGGTTGCAGCTACTTCTGTTCCTTCTTCTAAATCAACCGGTAAGTCTTTCCAGGAATGCACTGCAATGTCAGCTTTTCCAGATAACAACTCTTCTCTAATGTCTGAAGTAAAAACCCCCATTTCAGGCATTTTGTGCAAGGGAGTGGTTAAATCTATATCGCCTGAAGTATCTTTGGTTTTAAAAATAATTTTTGTTTCAGGAAATTTTTTCTTAATAGTCTCAGAAACTTCAATGGCTTGAAGCTTTGCAAGAATACTCTTTCTGGAAACTATAGTTAACACATTCATTATAACCAATCCTTATAAACAACTATATTATTATAATCCTCTAAAAATTAAATATTTAGTTTGATTGTTTTTACGTCTATAGTATCGAACGAATTCTTTTAAAACGAAATGAACTATAAAAAATATTTTTCTGATGAACTGACTTCTTTGAAGTCACAAGGTTTATATCGAAAATTTAGAGAAATAAACAGAGATAAAAAGCATTTCCCAAAAGCTACGGAAAGATTTGAAGGCAATGAAAGGCCGGTTGAGGTTTGGTGTAGCAATGATTATTTAAATTTAAGTCAACACCCAGAAGTTATTCAAAGATCTATCGAAGTAATTCAAGAATTGGGTACTGGCTCTGGAGGCACGAGAAATATTTCAGGAACTTCGTCCTACCACGCTGACTTGGAAAGAGAACTAGCCGACTTACATAACAAAGAATCAAGCCTAATTTTTCCTTCTGCGTATACAGCTAATCAATCAACTCTTTGGACATTGTGTAAAAAATTAGAAGGCATTGAAGTTTTCTCTGATGAACTTAATCATGCTTCTATGATTCAAGGAATTAAAAATGCTAATGTTCCTTGCCATATTTTCCGCCACAATGACGTTAGTCATCTAAAAGAATTGTTAAATACTTCTAATGCTAGTGTTCCTAAACTTATAGTTCTAGAATCGCTTTATTCAATGGAAGGTTTAAGATCTCCACTAAAACAAGTCGTTTCGCTCGCGAAAGAATTCAATGCTTTAACTTACTTAGATGAAGTTCATTCGGTTGGTCTTTATGGTCAGGAAGGCAGAGGAATTGCAAAAGAGCAAAATATTTCTGATGATATAGATATTATTAACGGGACTCTTTCCAAAGCCTATGGCCAAATGGGAGGGTACATTGCTGCAAGTTCTGACATCGTTGATTTTATAAGAAGTTTTGCTCCAGGTTTCATTTTTACTTCATCTGCAAATCCGAGCATTGCTGCAGCATCAATCAAAGCTATCGAAGTAGCAAAGAAATCTGAAAACCTTAGAGAAGATATAAGACAAAATTCCGATCTAATCAGAGCTGGGTTGAGAGAATTAGAAATTCCACATCTAAATAATGATAGTCATATCATTCCCATCCATCTTGAAGATCCAAGACTATGTAAAGAAGCTGCCAATCTTCTGATCGAAGAACATGGAATTTACATTCAACCGGTTTTTTATCCGACCGTTCCTAAAGGTGATGAAAGATTTAGAGTAACAATTACTCCAAAGCATCAAGCGGAAGATATAGAAAGATTTCTTTCCTCGTTGAATCAGATCTGGGATAAATTGAGTTTAAGAAGACAAGTTGCTTCTAGCCCTTCTTATAATCAAGTTACAAAAATCTATTAAAACCTAGATTGAAATCCCGCTTTTCAACGGGATTTCTTCTCTCCTAAAATTTTTAGAAACTTTTTTGATAAGAAATTCTAACGTTGCGAGATTCTCCTACAGAAACCTGATGAGTAGAGTGCGAATGAGGATAGTATGTTTCGTCGCCCAGATTCTCTATATTGATTCTGACAGTATCCGACTCATTCGGTGAAAAAGTCATTGCCATATCTATTCTTGTGAAGTCTGGTAACAAAGGTCCTCCCTCCGACTTAATGATTTGCTCATCTTGATATACGACACCAAAACTTAACTCAAATAATTCGTTAGCTTGATAGGTGTGCCATAAAGAAAAAGTAAGGTCCGGAACTTCTTTAGGTTTTCCGGTTCCTGCTGAAGCGGTTGCATCTAAAGAAGTTAAACCAAAATTAATTTTGTGTTGATTATTAATCTGCCCTGCAATGGCTATTTCAAAACCATCAATTTCCATGCCAATAACCTCAGATCCACCAACGCCATCTTCTTGTCCTTTAATAGTTTTTTGATCAAAGTAAGAAACTGCAAGTGAAATTCCTGATTGCATATCGTACTTGAAACCTACTTCAGTGTTTTCATAAACATCGGGATCAAAAGCTGCGTTAGTTCCCCAAGATTTGTACTGTTCTCCTGACTTAGGAATGAAGCTTTCGCTATAACTCAAATACATTGAAATATTTTCTTTTGGCTTATAAATCAACCCTAATCTTGGTGAAAAATTAGAATCGTCTCTTGAGGCGCTTAGAGATCCAGTTGTTAGAGCAGATCTTCCCGAAGCAACTGAATATTCTTTGATAGAAGTATCAACTTTTTCATAACGAGCTCCCAAAACCATTATCCACTGATCGGCTATATCTATGTTTCCACTCAAATATAAAGAAGTTACTTCAAGATCAGTATCGGCTTTGGTTTTGATGTCGCTGGTGTAATCCAAGGCAGTTCTATTGCCATCTTTATCAATTTGGAAAGATTTATTAGTTGCAGTAAAACTATTTGCTACTCCGCTGCTAGCTGAATTTTGGTTGTCAAAGTAAGAATTAAAACGAGTGTTTTGATTTTCGGTTTCTAAAAGATCCAATCCAACGGTTAAAGTTCCGCGATTGAACTCATTGACGTTGCTGAAAGAAATGGTTGTCGTCTCTCTTGAAGTAACATCGTTGTAGCCTTTTAACTCAACATTCGTTCCATCGTAGTCGTTCACATACAAGTTTTGATACATCTTATTAAAATCGTTTGACGATACAGTCAGATTTATTTTTCCTGAACCTGAATAGTTGTGTACGAAGTTCCCTCTAAGAATAGATGCTTCAGTAGTATGAATGTTTCCATCAGTACCATAGGTAATTCCCCTGAGAGCATCAACAGGTGCGCCATTCTCAGTAGGAATACCTCTATCAATGTATCTTTCATGATCTAAATATTCATAAGAGAGATTTATTATCGTTGCAGTATCAATAGTAAAAGTCATGGTTGGATTAATTACAAATCTTTTGCCATCATATTGGTCTCTGTGGTTCGCAAGAGAATCGGAGTGTGTATTCAAACGAAATGCCACGGTGTCATTTACTTCTAAATTACCGTCGATGGCTAGGTCGCTTGCTCCAAAAGAATCGAGTCCTATATTCAGGCCTGTAAATGTCTCTCCTAACAATGCTTTCTTGGATACTCTATTTATAAGGCCTCCCGTGCCACCTCTGCCAAATAAAAGAGCATTGGGGCCTTTAAGAACCTCAACTTGATCCAAATTGTAAAGAGATCTGTAATATTGAACATCATCTCTGATGCCGTCTTGATAAAAGTCAGCAGTAGATCTAACCCCTCTTATTACCAAAGCGTCTCTGTGTCCCTCGCCTTGAGTTGTTACAACGCCTGGCACATAACGAACAATATCAGAGATTGCTCTGTAACCTCTCTCTAAGATATCTTCATCGGTGATGATTGATACTGTTTGAGGAACATTAATAATTGGCACTGGCGGATTCAAAGAAGTTACTCGATCCTTAAATAAAACGTTCCCTTTTACTTCAAGCTGTTCATCTTCTTGAGTAAAAATTGCTGAACTTGAAATAATCAAAACAACAATATAAAAAACATTTCGCATAAGGATTCTCCAAAAAAGGATCTAAATGATAATGATTATCATTTGTATTGTAAATGAAAATGAGAAACATTCTCATTAGGATATAATCTTATAACTTTCTTAGTTGTTTAGGCGTAAAAACGTCGCCAAAAAGTAAGGCCCAATAAAAGAGAGACCAGCCAAGCAAAAAGTTCTGGATAATTTGGGTTACTGTTGTAACCAAAAAACCTTTCAAAAATGCTCCTATACTTCCACTGTCGTGCATGATGTGGGTGTACTGCCCTTTTCCTTTAACATCATAAGAGTAAAAAATAGGATTATCAGAAACTTCAAGTTCTTCTTTGGGGTTCAAAATATTCCAAGGTCTGTTTATTTCGGATTTTTCCTGTAAACCAACCAAATGCAGGTTATCTGATTTAACCAAATAGCTTTCCATTTCGTGCGTGCCATAAGCGACCATCCCGGAGGCAAGAAATACCAAAAGCAAAGTCGTGTATTGGAAAAAAATTCTCTAATATTGAATCGACGTCCTTGAATAATTAAAAGATAAACTAAGAATAACGCAGCAATCATTCCGCCAAAAAAGCCTAAATAAGAAAAGCTTTGAGTCATTGAAAAACTAGCTAATAAAAATACTACTGTTTCAAAGCCTTCTCTAATAATGGAGAAAAAAACCAAGAAAAATATTCCCCAAGAAGAACTCATTGACACTGCGGAACTTTTTTCAAGTTGTTTTCTATCACTCACATGCTTTGAAAGCCAGAAGATCACATACCATATGAAACCTGCAGTAATGTACATAAAGATTCCTTCAAAAAGTGCTTTTAGAGAAGTATTACCCAGAGCTTCTTGAGCCGAATAATTGAAGTATGCAACGATTACACTTGAGACAATTGCAGTTAAAACCGCCAGCCATAGCTTTTGAGTGGAGGCATTATTAGCAGTCAAGAAAAGGTAAATGATGCCAACAATCAAAGCTGCTTCTAAGGTTTCTCTAAAGAGAATAATAAATTCGTTCATACTAAGTTTTTAGAAAAATTGTTTTCAGAATATATTCTATGCATTTTTTTTTATAAATGATACTCATTCTCATTTATATTCCTTTTCGTTCTGATGATATTTAGGTGTTGAAAATATCCATTTTTTTTAAGTAATTACTCGACTTAAAGCTAAAATTTAAGGTACTATTCACTCATAAATTTATTATTATCTCAGGGGGGGTAAAATGTATAAAAAACTATTGCTTGCGGGAGCTATGCTTTCGCTTTTCTCTGGTTTGAGCATGGCTCAAGATGAGGAAGTAACAGTGATAGGTTCCTTGATTAAAGGCACACCTATCGATTCAGGATCTCCCATATCAACTTTCGATGCGGAATCTATTTCTGCTCAAGGAAATCTTAATATAGTAGAACTTGTTAAGATGGTTCCTGGAAGTTCCGGTATGGATGGAGAAACAAACCAATTCGGTTCAAACGGTGCTGAAGGTGTTTCGAACATAAACCTTAGAGGTTTAGGTACGCAAAGAACTTTAGTTTTAATTAACGGTAAAAGACAAGTAACAGTTCCAATTAGAAGTGGAGCTGGAAGATCTGTGAACCTTCACGATTTACCAATGGGTGCTCTTAGCAGAATAGAAATTCTAAAAGAGGGTGCTGCCGCGACTTATGGTTCGGATGCAATATCGGGTGTGGTTAATTTCATTACCGATTCTACTTTTGAAGGTTTAAGAGTGAACTTGGCAGCCAAAGGAATTCCTGGAGCGGTAGATGAAGGAAGAGAATTCTCCATCTGACTTATGGAACATTAGTTGGCGATACTAATTTCATGATGTCTCTAAGTCACCAATACAAACCTGAATTGGCTGCAAGAGATACTGATTACGCAATTAAGCCTTATGCACAAAGTGATAAAGGTGGTTGGTCTACAATGGGTAACCAGCCTACTTTTGTATATGCTGGTGGTGCACCTGATAACATTCCTTTAGGCCTTGGTGGATATTCACTATTATCTGACCCAGGTTGTAACAATGCTGGTGGTTTAAATACTCCTTTAGGTGCATTTGGTACTCAAGTTGCAGATGATGTAGCTTTGGGTGGAATATGTCGTTACCAATACACTTGGTTTGACAACGTCCAAGAAGAACAGGACAACACACAGCTTTGGATGGAATTCAACGGTGATATTGACGGTCATGATTTTCACGTAGAATTTGCTTATGGTAAAACTGATGTGCCTAATTGGGCTACTTCACCTTCTTACCCGCCAAACAACCCTACTTCTAATACTATGCCTGACTTCAACCCAGGAATGGTTCAGTTATGTACTGACTATGCGTCTTTCTGCGATGCCCTAACTGATACTAACTATGGTGGTGATGGCACAAACAGAGCGCCTTATCAACAATTGAGAGTAAGAGCCTTGGCTGCTGCTGGTAATGCAAATGGAAATTTCCGAGGCGCAGAAGTAGAATCTAGAGAATACGATACTTACAGATTTGCCTTTAGTTTTGAAGGTGCTCTTTCTGATACTGTTGATTACTCAACTAGCTTGAACTACTCAACTAGTGAAGGTTTGACAACTTCTTCAGATACTCAACAAGGTAAGTTCCTTGCTGCCCTTTGGGGATACGGTGGACCTAGCTGTGATGCAGAAATTACTGCTCTTACAACTAGTGCTACTGACTTAACTCCTCAATTTAAAGTTAAGTCTACTGGAGCTGCTATAGCTGCTAACACAGTTAAAGCCTCAACTAGACCTACCGGTTGTTTGTACTTCAACCCAACGTCTAACGCTATTGCTCAAGGAAATCAGCCTAACCAAACAACTGGTGAAAGAGTGGCTGCAAACCCTGACTATACTGCTTCAATAGCTAATGATCCTGCTTTGCTTAGATGGTTAATTGATAAAAGACACACTGAGTCAACTTCTGAGTTACTTACTCTTGACTTCATCGTTCAAGGTACTATGGGTGCTTTAGCAGGTGGAGATGCAGCGTGGGCATTTGGTTATGAGCGTCGTGATTACAACGTAAAAACTACCCTTCCTGCACTTCAAGTACTTCCTACTGGAAACTCAATGACGAACATTCATGATGGAAGTTTGTATCCATGTGATATTCCTCAAAACAATGAGACTGAATCTGGCAGAGCTGCTTGTGCATCTAACCCAGTAGGATTGTTTATGTTCTTGGCACCAACGTTCCCAGAAAATAATGACCAAACTGTTGATTCATTATTTACGGAATTTGCGTTACCAATAACTGACACTTTTGACATGCAATTGGCTCTTCGTTATGAGGATTACGGTTCGGATGATTCCATTGATCCGAAATTGGTCATGAGATGGACGCCAATGGATTCTCTTACTTTGAGATTCACAGGCCAATCTACTTTTAGAGCACCTCATCCTGATGAGACTTCTGCAACAAGAGTAACTGCATTGCAATACGTAAACCAAGCTGGAGCGTTTAAAGCAGTTGATATCTCTGGAAACACTAACTTAAATCCAGAGCAAGCTACTACTTACAACTTTGGTTTCATTACTGACTTTGGTAGTGATAACTGGACAGCAACCTTAGACTTTTACGAGTTTGATTTTGACAATCCAATCATCATCGAAAACCATCAACAGTTAATGAATGCCTATGCAGCTGGTGGAGCTGCTAAAACTGCAGTTCAAAGTCAGATTTACAGTGGTACACCTCTTGTCAACGACGGTTCTTTTGGAGCTGGTGCAGTTGGAAGAATTGCTGCTAACTTTGTAAACGGACCAAGAACTGTAACCAACGGTGTGGACCTTTTCGTTGAATACGAAACTGACTATGCTGATGGAGTAATTACTGCTGGTTTAGAAGCAAATTACGTTGCCAAATACAGTGTAGATGCTTATTCTAAAGGCGGAACTCAAGTTGCAGCTGCTTATGATTGTGATGGTTTCTTCAACATTAATAACCCTTGCCGACCTGTACCAACTATGAAGGGTAAGGCATTTGTTAATTACAGAACTGATGCTCACAACTTCTACGGTGCTGTAAATTACATCTCTGCTTACGATGATAGAAGAGCTACTGCAGCAGGTTGTGGTAGCACGCTTACGAATGGTGTTTGTACTGAAATTGCTGCGCATACTACTGTAGATGCTACTTACACTTACACTTGGGATGATGCTTTTGATATCTCCTTATCAGTTTATAACTTAACTGACGAACAGCCCCCTTTCACTGTTTGGGAAATGAACTATGATGCTTACACTCATAGTCCATTAGGAAGATTTATTAAAGCTGGTTTCACTTACCGTATGCAGTAAGTAAGACTTAATAAGTCAAAAAAAAGACCTCTCTTTGAGAGGTCTTTTTTTATGTATTGTAGCTTTAAGGATTTTCAATTATTTTTGCTAGAGATTTTTGAACTTCTGTGGCGATAAGACTTTGTGCTTTTTGATTTGGATGAATGCCATCAAATTGCATGAGATCTTTATTTAGTGCAATGTTTTGAAGCATAAATTCAATCAATGGAATATCTTGCTCGATAGATAACTCCTGGTAAATTTTTTCGAAGGCCTCAACGTATCTCTTGCCATAATTTGGCGGAATTCTGATTTGCATCAATATTGGTAATGAACCATTTTTTTTAATTAGTTCGATAGTAGTCGACAAATTTTTCTTTATTGAGTCAATGGGATATCCTCTTAGTGCGTCATTTCCTCCTAACTCAATTAAAATATAAGAAGGACTGAATAACGATAAATCTCTTTTTATTCTGCTTAACCCTCCTATGGTCGTATCTCCTGAAATACTGGAATTAATTATTTTTATGTCAAGTTCTCTTGCAGCGTAATTTTTTTGAAGAAGCGTTACCCAATTATCTACCTCTTTAATCCCATAGCCTGCTGAAATACTGTCTCCTAAAATCAAAAGCGTCTTTGATTGCGCAGTGATAGAATAAGGAACAAGCAAAATAAAAATCAGTATTAGTTTTAATCCGTATTTTTCTAAAA
This sequence comes from Gammaproteobacteria bacterium, assembly GCA_038141925.1. Taxonomy (GTDB): domain Bacteria; phylum Pseudomonadota; class Gammaproteobacteria; order Magnimaribacterales; family AG-339-G14; genus MEDG-81. The sequence continues at coordinate 48,354 of JAYQJB010000002.1, forward strand.
AATTCATTTGATGATTATAGAAGCAAGAAATTTGTCAAAAAAAGTTATTTTTAATGATGAAGAAATAGTCATTCTAGATGATATCAATCTAAAAGTAAGCGCTTCTTCCTCATTAGCAGTTGTAGGTCCATCTGGATCAGGCAAATCAACTTTGCTGGGAATATTAGCGGGTTTGGATTCGCCTTCATCTGGAGAGATATTTATCAATCAAAAACCTCTGCATAACTTACCTGTAGAAGCTAGAGCAAAGATAAGAAAAGATTCAGTTGCTTTTGTTTTTCAAAATTTTGAACTTTTATCAGGACTTAATGCTCTTGAAAATGTCATGTTGCCCTTGGAACTAAAGAATAAAAGAGATGCAAATGAAATAGCGCTGAATTATCTTAATAAAGTTGGTATGGAAAATCGTCTCATGCATTACCCTCAACAGCTTTCTGGAGGAGAACAACAAAGAGTTGCTATTGCTAGAGCTTTCGCTTGCGAAGCTGAAGTTTTGTTTTGCGATGAACCAACAGGAAATTTAGATTCCAGCAATAGTGAACTTATAGCTAATCTTATTTTTGATGCCTTCCAAGAATCTTCTAGCGCTTTAATCATCGTTACACATGATCTCGCCCTTGCAGATCGATGTGATCAAAAAATAGAACTTATTGATGGCAAAATTCTATGACGATTATTTCTTTAGCTTTAAAGATTTTTTTCAGAGAACTTAAATCAGGGCAGCTGCTTCTGATGTTTTTATCTCTATCTTTAGCGGTAGGTATTGTTGCCTCGATCACGTTTTTCACAGACCGCTTGGATAGTTCGCTCATGTTTGAATCCAAACAGTTTTTAGGAGGAGACCTTAAATTTGAATCAAGCACACCTTTGGATGAATCAGTATTTCCTGAAGGAGATTATTCTTATACAACAATCTATGAATTTGGTTCGGTTCTGGGTTCTGATACAAACTTTCAACTTGCCTCTATTAAATCAGTTTCTTCTCCTTATCCTTTAGTAGGAGAAATAGAGATTCTAGATAGCAATAGAAAACAAATAATAAAAAAAAATCCACCAGCGAGAGGAAAAGTTTGGCTTGATGCTCGTTTGGCAAGTCTTCTAGAGGTTGCTATTGGCAATACGGTTAATATTGGTGAGAAGAATTTTTCAGTAAGTGGAATAATTCTATCCGAATCTGACCGAGGAGCAGGATCTTTCGCTTTTGCTCCCAAAGCTATTATGAATTCAGCTGATCTTGATGAAGCAAATGTTATTCAACCTGGTTCAAGAGTTAGATATTCTTATACTTTTTTAAGCTCAATTGAAACTATTAAAACACTAGAAACTTTTTTTCAATCAATAAAAAACCTGGTGATGACATAGAAACACCTAACAATGAAGAAAAGTCCATTGGGCAGAGCCATAAAAAGAGCATCCAATTTTTTCTCTTAGGCGCTTTACTTGCAATCATTTTATCGTCTCTGGCTATAGCAATTTGTTCGTTGCAATTTATCAGACGACATGTGGATTATGTTGCTGTTTTTAAAGCCCTTGGGCTTGCTCCATCGCAAATAAGAAACACATATTTTTTAGTCTTTGGTTTGATAGCGTTATTTTCATTTTTGACTGGTATTTTAATTGGCTGGATTGTTCAAATTTCATTTACAGAATTATTAAAAGATTATTTTCCTTCTAATTTGCCCCTGCCAGGTATAGAGCCTTATCTGATTTCTTTTGTTACAGCATTTTTATGTTTGATTGGTTTTGCATATCCAATGTTAAGAAACCTTTTTGGTCTTGCGCCAAACGTTATCTTAAGAAAATCCAATCGTAATTTGAATTACTTTAATTCCTCAATATATGTAATTGGTGGTTTATCTTCTTTTTATGTGTTGCTTATTTTCTTTATCAAAGATTTTTTACTGACGAATATAATTTATTTCTCAATCTTAGGGTTTGCAGTAATTATATTTTCCTTAATATTTGGCATATTTAAATTCATCAAGCCGTTGGGGTTAAATCCTCTTAAACCATTCAAGATGCTTGCCTTTGAACTGAGCAGAAGAAAGCTTTTTAATTCCATGCAAATAGTTGCCATGACAGTAGCTATCGCCTTAAGTTTGGTAGCTTATTCTGCTTCAACTAATTTAATTTCTGCTTGGGAAAACTCTCTTCCAGACAATGCGCCTAACAACCTTCTCTTTAATATTTATGAGGGGGAGAAAGATAATCTGATTGATTTCTTAGAGCTAAATGAAATTGACTCTAATAGCGTTTATCCTGTAACAAGCGCAAGATTCCAAAGAAAATCTTCTGGCAAGGAAATTGATCGAACTTTTAATTTTACTTGGATGAGTGAGCTCCCAAGCGGAAATGAAATAATTGCTGGTGACTGGTTTGAGGATACTGAAAATGGTATTTCGATATCAACTGAGATTTCGGAAGATTATGATTTACAAATAAATGATGAAATTGTAATAGATATTGCAGGGGAAAAAATTGAAAGTTACATTCAAAGCATCAGAGAAGTGAATTGGGAGAACTTTAGTCCAAATTTTTTTGCTATTGGCTTTCCAAAAAACTTCCAAAATATTTCATCAACTTATATAACTTCTTTTCATGTTCCCAAGGAAAAAGAATCGCTTTCAGCAGAATTGATAAAAAGTTTTCCAACAATTTCGCTGATTTCATTGGATGCAATAATTTCAGAAGTTCAATCTATAATCTCGAAGGTGTCTCAAGCATTAAAACTAATTCTTGGGCTGACTTTGATAGCTGGATTATTTCTAATGCTTGCAACGATTCAAGAAAGTTTTAAACAAAGAGAAAAACAAAATGCCATTCTGAAAACCCTGGGTTTAAATAAACGAGTTATGCAAAAAAATACTTTTCTAGAATTCTTAACAATTGGATTTTTTGCTGGACTACTTGGTAGCTTGCTAGCCGTGATATCAACCTTTTTTATTGAAAAGACTGTCTTTGAAATAACTCCCAAAATCTATTGGGATGTAATATTAATTGGTGCGATAAGCTCGATATTGGTAATTGGGATCATTGCTGCATTGTTTACTTTTTATTTAAATGCCAAAACACCAAAAGATGTTTTAAGGGGTGCAGATGCCTAATTCAAGAAATATCATTGCAATTGGCGGAGGTGGGTTTGGTGCAAATCCTGGACAAGGCATAATTGAAAATTATATTTTGAAACAAACCAAAAAGAAAAATCCAAGAATTTGTTTTATTCCAACTGCCACAGGAGACAATGAGGCTTATAAAGTAAATTTTTACTCTACGTTCACAAACTTAGACTGCCGCCCTTCTCATTTAGACTTCTTTAAAAGAACTCCAGACTTAAATGAATTAATTCTTAATCAGGATGCCATCTTTGTTGGTGGAGGAAATACCAAAAGCATGTTGGCTGTTTGGAAAGAATGGGGATTAGATAAGATTCTAAAAAAAGCTTATCTGAATGGCACAGTAATGAGTGGTGTTAGTGCAGGGGCGATATGTTGGTTTCAAAACGGTATCACCGACTCTTGGGCATCAAATCTAAAAATGATGCCATGCCTCAACTTCGTAAAAGGTACCTGTTGCCCTCACTACGATGAAGAACCGGAACGAAAACCAGCTGTAAGGAATTTACTACTTAGAAATAAAATCAAAAATGTCTATGCGGTTGATGGTGGAGCAGCATTACATATTAAGGATGAAAAAATTTTTAAATCAGTAATTTTTAAAAAGAATAAGAGTAGCTATCTCGTTGATATAAAGAAAAAAATATTAATGAGAAAAGTTTTAAGAAAACAATTCTTATTTAGTAAGATTGATTAAGTTTTTACTTATAAATTTAAATTAAAAAATATGAAAAAAGGTTATTGGATTGCTAAAGCTAATGTTGTATTTCCGGAAAAACAGCAAGCTTATGGGAAATTAGCTGAAGAAGTTTTGAAAAAGTATAACGGAAAATTCATTGTTCGAGGCGGCCTTCAAGAAACAAAGGAAGGAGAAGATTATATGAGAAATGTAGTAGTTGAATTTCCTTCTTATGAAATTGCCCTTCAAGCTTACGAAAGCAAAGAATATCAGGATTAGCTTTGCAAGTTTTAGATGGAGGAGCCAAAAGGCTTTATGCTGTTGTAGAGGGATATTAAAACTTTACACTATGTTTTACTTTCTTCTTATTGCTTGGTTAATGGCCTCATATATGGCTGCATTTTCATCTAGAATGAAGGACAGTCCCTTAAAGCCCTATGGATGGTCGATATGGTTTCTTGTTACAGTCATTGTTTTAGGGAGTTTAATAAGCGAAACATTAAGGTAAAAAATGCAAAATGAAGAAAAATTAAAAAAATTTTCTGAAGAATTCTTTGGCAAATCCATGGAATTCTTAAGTCTAAAGTATGTTGAAACCAAAGAAGAAGAAATGGTCTTCACATGTCATTTTAAAAAAGAATGTTCAAATCCAATGGGATTTGTTCAAGGCGGCATGATAACGGCAGCATTAGATGACGCAACTTCAGCGGCAATGATTTCTGGTTATGAGGAAAAAAAAGCACCCATGACAACGGATTTGCACGTCTTGTTTCATAGACCTTTACCAATAGGTCCGGCGACAATGAAAGTTAAAATTATAAAACTTGGAAGAAGCAGCGCCACTTCTGAAGGAAGAATCTACAATACAGAAGATAAATTAGTCGCAACTCTTCTTCATACTGCTCAACCAGTAGACAGATAGAAAAGATTTATTTTCTTAACTTGAAAATTGCTAGCTGATTGATACTCATGCAGCACTGTTTTGATTTTTCTTCAAATAGATTTACTTCCACTTCAATAAACTCATGACCTTTCTTTTCATAAAAGTCGATAACGGACATTTCAGCAATTAAGGTTGTCTCTAACGATACAGCTTTATAATTTTGAGATTTAGTTTGAAGATGAACCCAAGGATTCATAAATGCATTGCCCGCTAATATCCAATTAGCACATCCCAAAAGAAAACTTAAATTTGCATGGCCAGATTTACTTGGTTGTAAAATTAAAGGTAATTTTTTTTCATCAGAAAGATAAATAAGAGGATTATCTCCACCCCAATGAAATTTAAATGCTTTACATCCCTCTTCTTTAAGCTTCTTCCATTCAGCGAAGGATGCAACAGGAGCTTTAAAATCTTCTTGAATTAGAGGATCTCCTCTGTATTTTGGTTTAGAAGATATATTCTCTAAAATTTTTGTTTCAGCATTTGCAATGATTTTTCCATCTTCGTTTTTTAAAAATGTATTTGTTTGTCCTTCGCTAGGAATATTAGAAATAACTTCAAAATTTTCTTTATCATACAAAGGAGATGTAATTTTGCAGTTGGCATATCCTTTCTCAAGCCAATCCATGCCTGAGGATTCGATCACAGGATGGAGTAAATAAGCTGAAACTGTAACTCCAGGAACAAGCCCACCTTTAAAACCATATCGTTTGGCCAGGTCGTCACTATGTATTTGATTTTCTGAGTCTGGAGCTGTATTTAAAGCAGATGCTTTCCAAGAATTCATAACAAAACTATTCTTCAGCTTTCTTTTGTTTTTGAAAAATGACTAGTCCTAAAATAATCGGCCAACTTCCTAAAACAAATTCACCAATAAAAATCTGGTTGAACCCGGTGCCATGTGCATAGATTGCAACAAGATTAAATATTCCTGCGCCAATGTAAACTATACCTGCTGAGAAAAACCAAACTGGATTAAGAGTAATAACTCCTAAAATTGAAAATAAAAAAGTAGCTACAAAAAAAGAAGTAAAATCTCTCAACAAAGCATTTTGCGCTTCGGAACTAAGGTCATTTAAAACAAAACCAAAATCTGCAGCAGCAGTTATAGGAGTAAATACCCAATTTAGAACCAAACCTAAAAGAAAGTAAGCATAAAAAACTCCTAAAAATCTGATAATAAAAGTGTAATTTTTTTCTTTAGAAATCAAGTTATAAAAGAAGTACCCGCCAAAAAAACCTGCTCCCCAGTGCAAGATGCTCCCTATTAAAGTTCTGTTACCACCTAATAGTTGAGTCTGAAACAATAATTCCACCATTAAAATCAAAGCAGTGCCTATAGCAACGGATCCAGCAACAGCAAAAAGGTATTTTCCTCCTAAGCTACTGTATTTAGAGATAAATCCAGCAATAGTAAAGGCTATAGCAAAACCTATAGTTACAACCGCAAATAAGACAATTCCCAGCCTTTGAAAATCAAATAGTATTACTTCCAAAGAAGAAAATAACCCAACTGGCATATCAACCGAAGCAAGCCATATTAAATTAGATAGTGATGAAATTGGCGTCATCAACATGACGGTAAAAAGAGCTGACGATAAGACAGCAAATGGATACTTTGCTATTTTCATAATTCTTCTGGTAAAACTTTAATTAATTTTCCTTTTGGTCCATCTGTAAGAAGATAAATCAAACCGTTTGGTGAGGCTTCAATATTCCTCAGTCTGGAATTTAATTCAGAAAAGAGACTTTCTTGAATATCCTTACCATCAGCAGCAAAGGTAACTTTTTTAACGTCTTGTGATACTAAGGCAGTAACTAGAAAGCTATTTTTTAATTTTGGATATTTAATGCCATCATAAAAAATCATATCCGATGGAGCAATTGAAGGTGTCCAGTGAAGTAGAGGCTGCTCCATACCATTTTTTTCAGTAAAAGGACTTATCACTGCGCCAGAATAATCAATGCCGTAAGTAATTGCTGGCCAGCCGTAGTTTAAAGAAGGTTCAATCAAATTCATTTCATCGCCACCTCTTGGTCCATGTTCATGCTCATAGATTTCTCCGGATTTAGTAACAATCAAACCCTGCATATTTCTATGACCGTAAGAATAAATATCAGGTAAAGCGCCACTAACATTCAAAAATGGATTATCAGCAGGAATTGTTCCATCCTTATTTATTCTGATAATTTTTCCAAAATGATTATCTAAAGTTTGAGCTTTTTCACGATGATCAAATCCGTCACCGCTCGCAAGCAGGATTGTTCCATCTTTTAAAAAAGCAATTTTTGCAGCTATATGAACTGGAACTCTTCTAGGCGCCTTAGCTTCAAAAATAACTTTATTATCCTCCAAAACATCATTCTTTAATTTGGCAGACATCAAAAACAAAGTGGCTTTACCATCAGTATTTTTTGCTGAATAACTTAGGTATAAGGTCCTATTGGACGAAAAATTAGGGTCAAGAATTACCTCTGAAAGACCTCCTTGGCTACTGTAAAGAACTTTGGGGACATTTTTTATGTCTGTAATTGAGCCATCTGATAAAGATGCAATCTTTAACTTGCCAGGCATTTCAGTAAAAATGATTGTTTCTTCGTTTAGAAAGTCTAAACTCCAAGCGTCGTCTAAATCGCTTAAAACAGTCTCAAACTTGTAATTAGAAAAAAGGCTTGATGAAAATAATATAAATAAAAAAAGATTTTTAGCTTGAATGTTTCCCCTTATTTGAAATAAAGATAATAAAAGATAAAGCTTGTAGTTTAAAAATAAATCACGTTTTTGTTTTTGTTGGTTTATCATGAAATAGTGCATTTCGATCATTCTTCTAAAACGAAAGAGTTAATTAATAAAGTTTCTAACTTTATGGAGGAATACGTTTATCCAGCTGAAGAAATTTATGCTGCTGAAATGAAAGCTTTTCGTGAAGCGGGAAACCCATGGCAAGTCCCCAAGGTAATTAGTAATTTAAAGCAGCAAGCAAAAACTCAAGGGTTGTGGAATTTTTTCTTGCCTGAAAGTAACAACGGCTTTGGGTTAACTAATTTGGAGTATGCTCCGCTAGCTGAGTTGATGGGAAAAGTAAGCTTTGCTTCAGAGATATTTAATTGTTCCGCGCCAGATACAGGAAACATGGAAGTATTAGATAAATTTGGATCGGATTATCAAAAAGAGAAATGGTTGCGCCCTCTACTGGATGGCGAAATCAGATCAGCCTTTGCGATGACAGAGCCGAGAGTAGCGTCCTCAGATGCGACCAATATAGAAAGTAAAATTGAAGAGGACGGCGACGAATATATAATCAATGGCGAAAAGTGGTGGACTTCTGGATTTGGCAGGCCTGATTGCAAGATAATGATTTTTATGGGTGTAACTTGCCCAGAGAATCCTAAGCATCAAAGACAATCTCAGATACTCGTGCCTACAGATGTCAAGGGTATTGAAAATCTTAGGATGTTAACTGTTTATGGAGCAGATCATGCTCCCAATGGACACGCTCATCTTAAATTTACCAATGTAAGAGTTCCTAAAGAAAACTTAATTTTAGGAGAAGGAAGAGGTTTTGAGATAGCTCAAGGAAGACTAGGTCCAGGTAGAATTCATCACTGCATGCGAATCATTGGAGTCGCTGAAAGAGCTTTGGACTTGTTATGCAAACGTTCGTTGAATAGAAAAGCTTTTGGAAAACCTTTGGCTGAACTCGGGGGCAATTATGATGTGATCGCTGACTGCAGGATAGAAATTGAAATGTGTCGGTTAATGACTTTAAAGGCAGCTCACATGATGGATACTGCTGGAAATAAAATTGCTAAAAGTGAAATTGCCCAGATTAAAGTTGCCATTCCTTTAATGGCAACTAGAGTCATTGATAAAGCCATTCAAATGCATGGTGGTGCAGGAGTTTCACAAGATACGCCTTTAGCCAGCTTATATGCTTCTGTCAGATACTTGAGAATTGGTGATGGTCCGGATGAAGTACACAGACGAACCGTTGCAAGATACGAATTAGGAAAACATGACTCTTTGCAGGATATATAATACTAATGATGTTGGCTTTTAAAGAACAAAACTGCGAACTTACTCTGGCTGAAGGTCTAGAGATTTATCTGAGTTATTTGAAAGAAAATAATAAAAAAATTGGTACTGACGGATCAGATGATGATTATAAAATCTGGCAATGTCACGATTGCACGCATGTCATTTTTGGTAATGGTGCTACTTTTGAGGAAGAATCCATAAATGATCTGCATGGACTTATTTTGTGTTCCTATAAATGGAAAGATTATCTTGCCTATTTCGAAGATCCTTTTTTAAAAAATCACATGAAATATTTATGGAAAGAAGTAGGTTTAAAAAAAACAATGATTTCAATGTTTTATGCTTATAAATCTCTTTACGGTATTTTAAAAATGAGATTCAATGAATGAAGAAAAAATGGCCTCTAAAAGTCCCAGAATCCTACTTGTCGAGGAAAATTTGTGATTTAAGAGAGGAATACGGAATACAAATACTTTCGGAAAAACAAAGGCCTAAAAATTTTATTGAATGGTCTGGAGCTATCAAAAACCCTAAATAAAATTCTTGAAAAAGTGGTGGGCCCGGGAGGACTCGAACCTCCGACCAACGGATTATGAGTCCGCTGCTCTAACCAACTGAGCTACAGGCCCTTATGTTTTTAATCATTCTGAGTGAATTTATTCGTCTAGGAAAGTTTTAAGATGACCCGATCTTGAAGGATGTCTTAGCTTTCTTAAGGCTTTAGCCTCAATCTGCCTAATTCTTTCTCTGGTTACGTCAAATTGTTTGCCAACTTCTTCTAATGTGTGATCAGTATTCATCCCAATCCCAAATCTCATTCTTAATACTTTAGCCTCTCTAGCAGTTAAACTAGATAATACGCCATCAGTAGCATCATGCAGATTGTTTTCTGTTGCAGCATCTATCGGGGAATCCTGAAGAGGATCTTCGATAAAGTCTCCTAAAGTAGTGTCGTCTTCGTCCCCAATTGGTGTTTCAGTTGAAATAGGTTCTTTTGCAATTTTTAAAACTTTTCTGATTTTTTCTTCTGGCATGTCCATTTTTTCAGAAAGTTCTTCTGGAGTAGGCTCCTTACCGTGTTCTTGCAGCATTTGACGAGAAATTCTGTTCAATTTGTTGATAGTCTCAATCATATGCACTGGAATTCGAATGGTTCTTGCTTGATCGGCAATCGATCTTGTAATCGCCTGCCTAATCCACCAAGTAGCATAAGTTGAAAATTTGTATCCCCTTCTATATTCAAATTTATCGACCGCTTTCATTAAACCAATATTTCCTTCTTGAATAAGATCTAAGAATTGCAGGCCTCTATTTGTATATTTTTTTGCAATTGAAATAACAAGTCTTAAATTTGCTTCAATCATGTCTTTCTTTGCTCTTCGAATTTTGGTTTCGCCCTTTGCCATTTTTGAAGTAATATCCTTGAGCTCTGTTACCGTCATACCAACGTTGTCAGTAAGATTCATAATTCTTTTTTGGATTTTATTTACATCTGGTTTCACATCTTTAAGTAGCTTTGCGTAATTTTTCTTGGAACGGATAGTGCTATCAAGAAATTTAAGATTCGTCTGGTTATCTTTGAAGATTTCCAAGAAGTCTTTTCTTGGCATGTTGCAATCTTGTGTGCAAATGTCATAGATTTCTCTTTCAGAGTCCCTAATTGCTTTTGCGAGAGCTCTGGCTGTAAGAGATATGGTTTCGAATCTCTTTGGAGATAACTTTAGAAATTTAAAAACTTCTCCTAATTTATCAAGATCTTTTTGAGCTTTATCATTATCTCTGCCTGAAGCAGCAATGGTTTTTTGTGACTTGTTGTATTGTCTCTTGATAGAAGAAAATCTTTTAGAAAGTTCTTCCATATTAATTCCCACGTCTTCGTCTTCATCATCTTCTTCGGATGAAACTTCTTCCGTTGAAGGTGGAAGATCTTCTTCTTCGTCCATGAAACCCACTACTAAATCTGTGATTCTTTTGTCTTCTTTTTTGATTAATTCATACTCCAATAAAACATCTTCGATGATTCCTGGATAGAAGGCGCAGGCATGAAGAAGGTCTCTTGCGCCTTCTTCAATACGCTTTGCAATTGCGATTTCGCCTTCTCTTGTTAACAAGTCAACAGAGCCCATTTCTCTCATGTAGAGCCTTACAGGATCGGTAGTTCTGCCAACTTCCGACTCAATGGTTCCCATTTCGTTTTCGGTTGGTGTTTCAGGAGTATCTTGATTTGCAGGAGAAAAATTAGAACCTTCTTCTGGAGCCTCTTCTAAAACCTGAAGGCCTAAATCATTTATTATCTGGATAACTTCATCCAGTTGATCTGGATCAGAAACTTCATCGGGTAAGTAGTCATTTATGTCAGCAAAGGTGATGTATCCTTGTTCTCTACCTTTTTCAATGAGCTCTCTCAGCCCACTATTCTCTAAATCGTCGTCAATCATATTTTGGGATGTTGATTATATATAAGTTTGAAAGTCTTAACTATTAAATTTTTAGCAATTAGAGCTTTTTAAATAAGGATATTTCGTCCTCAGAAAGTTGTTCAAATTTAGAAGTAAGAAGTTTTTTAAGCTCTATTTTTTCTTTAGAATCCAACTCATTTTTTTTATACTTTATTTTTAATTTTTCTAAAAGATTATCTCCATGATTTCTTTCAATGTAATCAACTGCCTGTTTTATGAACTTCAAACCCTCATCAGGACTGATAAGGTTTTGATCGTTTGACAGATCTATCAAAATGTTTTTTTGCTCAGGAAATTCTTGAATGATCATAGGAAAAGATACATCTGATTTAGCTCTTAAAAAGGAAATTAAGGAACTAATTAAGAATTCATTATTATCTATAAAATAATCCAGGTATTCAGATTTAGCTAAATCTGGATTATGAATAATGCATTTTAGTAAGCTCTTAGTTATCTTACTTAGATCCATTTCCATATCCTCTGTTTGAGAATGTTTTTTAGCTTCTGGTTTTGTTGGTGAAACCTCACTGAGATCAATGTCCATTTTTTTTGAAAACTCATTGGTTAGAATAGTTTTAAAGTTGCCTTCTTGCATGGGCTTCACTAAAGAAACAAACTCTTTGGATGCTGCAGCCTTACCTTCTAAAGAGCTGTCATGTTTTTCTAGAATGCTTTCAAATAAGTAGTCAGAAAGATTTGTTGCATCCTTAATTAGTTTAGGTAATTCGTCTTTTCCTTTTTCTAAGAGCAGGCTTGCTGGATCATGATCATCTGGCAAGAATAAAAACTTAACTCTTTTGCCATCTTTCACAACCGGAATGGCTATTTCAAGTGCTAATTTTGAGGCATTTCTTCCTGCCTCATCTCCATCAAAACAAAAAATGACTTCATCTGTCTTTTGAAAAAGTGTTTCTAAATGAAATTTATTAGTCGCTATTCCCAATGTTGCAACGGCAATGGGTAAATCAAAACTAAAACAAGCCAAAACATCCATATAACCTTCCACTACTAAGATCTGACTTGGTCTTGAGCTTCTTTCTAAAACATTTGGAAGTCCATATAGTTCTCTGCTTTTTTTAAATACTTCGGATTCTGGAGTATTGAGGTATTTGGGTTGATCTTGATCATCCAGGACTCTGCCTCCAAATCCAACAATTTTATTTCTTCTTGAGACAATGGGAAAAATCAATCTGTTTCTGAAAACATCATACTTTCTTTCATTTTTCGCGATTTTAAAAAGTTTAGAAGATTCCTTAGCTTCAATCTTTTTGGATTCAAAATGTTTTACAAGATTATCCCAGCCTTCCAAGCTTAAACCCAATTCAAATTCCTTTGTGATCTCTTCTGAAATTCCTCTTTCTTTCAAATAAGATCTTATGTGTTCTCCTTCTTTTGGTTTAAGGAGATTATTCTTATAAAAGTTTTTAGCCTCATCATTAAAACGAAATAATTCATCAAATTTTTCCTTATCGTAGTTTGATTTGGTCCTTGGAATTTCCAAACCAAGGTTTTTCGCTAAAATTTCCACAGCTCCAACAAAATCTTTTGACTGATAATTCATCAAAAAACCAATTGCATTACCTGAAGCTCTGCATTTAAAGCAATAGTAGAATTGTTTTTGATCACTCACGCTAAATGATGGGTTACTACCATCATCACAAAAAGGACACTGCGCCCAATGATCTTTGCCCTTTCTTTTTAAAGGAACATAAGAATCAACTAGAGAGACAATATCTGAATCCTCTAAAACTTTTTGAATAAAATCTTCAGGAATGAAATCAGACATTATTACCTTTTTCTCTTAACCAAGATTCCAAAATTACCTGAGCAGCTAAGGCATCAATTCCTGGATTAGGTTGTATCTTATTTTTTTTAATAATTTCCTTTTGCTTCTTTGCTTCAAAAGAAGATAGTCTCTCATCATGAAGTTTACATTCTATGTTTAAAGATTTTTCAATTTTTTTCTTAAAACCTCTAACCTCTTTAGACATTTTGCTTTCTGAATCATCCATATTTATTGGGAGACCTAAAATAATTAATTTTACTTCCCAGTCATTTACTAAATCTTGTATTTCTTGAAATAATTTTTTTTGATTTTTATAAATAATTGTTCCTCGGGTTGAGGAACTGAGTGTAATGTCATTACCGATGGCATAACCGATATATTTTTGTCCATAGTCTATGCCTAAGATATTTGCCATTAAAAAGCTTTTTCTATCTGCTCAATTAAGTCCTTGGCAAGGTTTATGCCTTGTTGATCATACAATTCTCTAAAACAAGTAGGACTAGTAATGTTTATTTCAGTCAGAAAAGATCCCAAAATATCTATACCTGCAACCAAAATGCCGTTTTTGATTAATTTGGGTTTTATGGCATTAATAATCTCAAAATCTCTATCGTTCAATTCTCTTACTTCTGCCTTTCCTCCAGCAGCAAGATTTCCACGAAAATCATCTCCTTGAGGAATCCGTGTCACAGAAAAACCACAATCTTCACCTGAAATTAGAATGACTCTTTTATCTCCTTCAAATACTTCAGGAATGAATTTTTGTATCATCATTTTTTCTTTTTTTTGATCAATGAAGTCAAGAGTTTCAAGAAGATCTGAGTCTTCATGATGAAGTCTTCTTATGCCTTCCCCACCCATCAAACCCAAAGGTTTGATAACTACTTCGGAATTTTTATCAATAAAATCTTTAATAATCTCTTTTGAAGAAGACACTATGGTATCGGTAATCAAAGAGGGATAATCAAGAATTGCCAATTTTTCATTGTTATCTCTAAGAGCTTTTGGATGATTAAATACTTTGACTCCCAATTTTGTAGCAGCTTCCAAAATATAAGTATTATTTATGAAGTCCATATCAAAAGGAGGATCTTGTCTCATCAATATTGCATCAAAGAAATCTAAAGACGAGATGGTATTTTCCCCTTTTTCGTACCAGCTAGATTCCTCATATTTCACTGAAATAGGAGAAAATTCTGCACAAGGTTTGTCGGAATTAAAAAAAAGACAATTTGGCTCAATGTAAAAAATTTCATGCCCTTTTTCTTGAGCCTCAACCATCATAGCTAAAGTAGAATCTTTTTTATAAGAAATCTGAGAGATGGGATCCATTACAAAAGCTAGTTTCATTCTATTTATTTAAAATTTTTAACATTGACAATAATACAGTAGGCACTGTTTCTGTTTTGATAACTAACTCTCCAAGAGAGATGCCTTCCAAACCATTGGATTTCATTTTATCAATTTCCTTCTGAGAAAAACCTCCTTCTGGACCTATAGAAAAGTAAATTTCATCCATTTTCGACAAGGATTCAATATTTTTATTCTCTCCTGGATTAAGATAAAACTTATTCTCCGATGGTATTTCCATTTGCCATTCATCTAAGGTCTTATGTCCAATTTGTGGCATCCAATTGTTTCCAGATTGTTCACAGGCTCCCGTAACAACTTTTTTCCATCTTTCTATTTTTTTTTCTGAGGGTTTTTTCAAAAACTTTGATCTTTCAGATGATAAGCAATCAACTCGATAAACTCCCAATTGAGTGACTTCATTTAAAATTTTTTCAAAATTTTTTATTTCAGAAATGCCTAATGAGATTTTTGGGAAGGTTTTTTCTTGAATCTTTGTCTCACCTATTGAAAAAATTTCACAGGTTTTTTTGTTAATTAGAGAAATAGATGCTTCAAGGAATTGCCCTTTCGAATTAAATACTTCTATCTTGTCTCCTTCTCTTTTTTTTATGACTAAAAGGTGGTGAAAACTATCATTATCTAGTTTGTAAATTTTGTTTTTTGTAAGTTCCTGATCGAGAAAAATTCGTGGTATTCTCATACTTTTATCTTACTGCATATATTTAGCTTGTTTTTATTTAAATGAAAATTTTTCTGATTAGACATGGGGAAGCTGCTCAATCTTGGGACCAATCAGCAGATCCAGGATTAAGCGAGCTTGGCAAAGAACAAGCTCTGGAGTGCTTCAATACTCTCCATGGAAATGAAGATCTAAATCAATTTAATTTAGTCTCCAGTCCACTTAAAAGAGCTCAAGAAACTAGTTTGCATTTCAAAAAAAACCTGGACAAGCAACTGTCCTTGAATGAGGCTTTCAGAGAAATTCCATCTCCAGGTATATCTTTATTAGAGCGTAAAAATTGGTTGCAAGAAGTTTTCAAAAAAAATATTAATGAATTGGAAAAGCCTCAACAAATTTGGCAATCAAAAATTCTTTCTACTTTAAAAAGTTTTGCCGAACCAACAATCATTTTTTCTCACTTTATGGTTATAAATATTGTTGTAAGTACTTTAAAAAATGATCCCAGAGTGGTTTCTTTCTATCCAGATAACTGCTCGATTACTGAAATAGAGAATAATGAAGGCACACTAAATTTAATATCTATAGGAAATGAATTACAAACCCACGTGAATTAATGAGAAGTAAAGATCAAAATAAAGAGGATAGAAAGTCGCTAAAATATCAAGTTGGATTAGCTTTAAGAAGATACTTTAAAGAATTGGATGGAAATAAAGCTACTAATGTTTTTGAAATGGTCATAAAAGAGGTGGAAAAACCAATGCTTGAAGAAGTGATGAAATTTTGTAACGGTAACAAATCCCAGGCCAGCAAAATATTAGGTATAAATAGAGTCACGCTTAGAACAAAACTAAAACAATACAATATAAAAAATGGCTAAAAATCGTAAAATCAAAATCAAACGAGCTCTTGTCAGTGTTTCTGACAAAACTGGCATTGTAGATTTTGCAAAAAAACTTCATAGCTTGAATATAGAAATCATATCGACAGGTGGGACAGAAAAATTATTGAGAAAAAATAAAATTCCAGTAGTTCCTGCTGAAAAATTTTCAGGTTCTCCGGAAATGATGGGTGGCAGAGTAAAAACATTGGTCCCACAAATTCATGGTGGAATTCTTTCTCGCCGAAAAGAAGATAGAGACGAAACAAAAAAACACGGCATCAAAGAAATTGATCTGGTTGTGGTGAATCTCTACCCGTTCGAGGAAACAATAAAAAAGCCTAACATTGAATTGGATGAAGCAATAGAAAATATTGATATTGGAGGTCCAACAATGTTGAGATCAGCCGCTAAAAACTTTTTCCATGTCGCTGTAGTTTCGTCTCCAAATCTTTATGATTCATTTATCGCAGACTTACAGAGTGAAAGTGGTAAGTGTTCATATGAAACTCGAAGAAAATTGTCTTTGAAAGCTTTTGAACATGTAGCAAATTATGATGTCGCAATTGCAAACTTTTTATCAACTTATGATGATGAGGCTCCAGAAAACTTTTTCAGCAGTCATAAACTTAAACAAGTATTACGTAATGCAGAAAACCCTCATCAGAAAGCAAATTTAAATATAAATTCTGGGTCTCAACGAGCAGGCATCACTTCAGCAGAGCAAATTCAAGGAAAAGAACTTTCTTACAATAATATTGCAGATACCGATGCAGCCATTGAATGCGTTTCAAATTTTGAAAAACCCTCTTGTGTCATTGTCAAACATGCAAATCCTTGTGGCGTAGCTTCTGCAAAGACATTGTTAGAAGCCTATGAGAAATCTTTTTCTTGTGATGAAACCTCTGCATTTGGCGGCATTATTGCTCTTAATAAAGCGCTTGATAAATATACTGCGAAAAAAATTATCGATAATCAATTTGTTGAAGTGATAGCTGCACCAGCCATTAATCCTGCTGCAAAAAAAATAATAGCTAGAAAAAAAAATGTACGTCTTTTATTAGTTAAAGATTTATTTCAAAAACCCTCCGGATATAAAACCTTAACTATGAACCAAGGTATTCTGGTTCAAAATGTTGATGACGGCGTGGTATCAAAAAAAGATCTCAAAGTGGTAACCAAGATAAAACCAACTTCCAAACAAGTTAACGATGCCTTATTTGCCTGGCGAGTAGGAAAATATGTCAAATCCAATGCAATTGTTTATGCAAAAAATAACATGACTCTTGGTATAGGAGCGGGTCAAATGAGTAGAATCGATAGTGCTGAAATTGCCGTCAGTAAAGCCAAAAAAGCAGGTTTTAATCTTAAAGGAGCTACTATGGCTTCGGATGCGTTTTTTCCATTTAGAGATAGCATTGATGAAGCTGCAAAGAATGGCATCCAATGTGTTATTCAGCCTGGTGGATCGATAAGAGATAAAGAAGTTATTGCAGCAGCTAATGAAGCTAACATGATCATGTTTTTCACCAGCATGCGTCACTTCAGACATTAATATGAAAATTTTAGTCATAGGTTCTGGCGGAAGAGAACACGCACTTGTTTGGAAACTTGCCCAAAGCGATTTGTGTAAAAAGGTTTTTGTTGCTCCTTGAAATGCCGGTACTGCCTATGAGCCAAAAACAGAGAACGTTGACTTAAATGCTGAAGATTTAGATGGACTATTGGATTTTGCGAAAAACAAAGAAATCGATCTTACTATTGTCGGTCCTGAAGCTCCCTTAGTCTTGGGTCTAATTGATTTATTTGAAAAAAATAATTTACTTTGTTTGGGTCCTAATAAACTCGCTGCGCAAATGGAAGGCTCAAAGATTTTCATGAAAGATGTTTTAAAGAAAGGAAACATTCCTACTGCAACTTATGAAGTATTTTCAGATCCTGAACCTGCAAGAGAATATTTAGCAACATGCGATATCCCAATTGTCCTTAAGGCAGATGGTCTTGCAGGTGGGAAAGGTGTGATTGTTGCTTTTTCTAGAGAAGAAGCTTTAGAAGCGCTAAATTCTTTAATGGTAGATCAAAAACTTGGTTCTGCAGGTGATAATCTTGTTATTGAAGAATTCCTTATAGGCGAAGAGGCCAGCTTCATAGTTTTGTGTGATGGTGAAAATGTAATTCCTTTGGCAAGTTCTCAAGATCATAAACAAAGAGATGATGGTGATAAAGGACCTAATACAGGTGGGATGGGAGCATATTCCCCTACTCCCCTAATTACTAAAGAACTGAATGAAGAAATTATGCAAGAAATAATTATTCCTACTCTGGATGAATTAAAACGAAGAAACATAGAATACAAGGGTTTTTTGTATGCTGGTTTGATGATCGATGGTCAAGAAATTAAAGTCTTGGAATACAACTGTCGGTTTGGGGATCCAGAAACTCAACCGATATTAATGAGAATGAAAAGTGATTTTCTTGAATTATGTTTAAAGGCTGCAAAGCAAGAATTAAAGGGAGAACAAATCGAGTGGGATGAAAGATTTGCATTAGGTGTTGTAATGGCTTCAAAAGGCTATCCTGAAAAATACGAAACTGGTTTTCCAATCTCGGGAATAAATGAAGAGAGTGAAACTACAAAGGTATTTCATTGTGGAACAAAGAAAGAAGGAGAAGAGATTCTTTCAAATGGCGGTCGGGTTCTTTGTGTTACTGGATTAGGAAATGATTTAGATACTGCTTTTGAAAAAGCTTACGAAGCTACTTCTAAAATTAGTTGGAGTGGCGCTTTTTACAGAAAAGATATTGGAAAAAGAAATCAGTAATTTTCCTTTGGCTTTTTAAATAAGATTATTAGACCAGTTAAGAAAAGCCATAATTGAATGGATACCGTTGAAATAAAAATACTTGCGGACATGCCAAATAGCTCTATAACTGGTGAACTTAAAATTACAGATACGATAAGTCCAAACCAACCAAGAATTCTTGGTAAATGATTGTTTCTTAGAATTATTAAGGAAACTGCTACCAACCAGCCAGAAGTAAATAAAGATACCCCTAGTATTTCTCCTATTGCCCCTCCCCAATTGTTAATTGCCGTTTGGACAATGACAATTGTCTCTTTTGAGACTTCCGTTGCTGTCGGATAAATTTCAGCTAAAAAAGGAGATGCTGTAAGCCATCTAATAATTCCTATAGACCTTGCTAAAGCTGATACAGAAATTAGGGCTACCGCAACTATAAATAAAGAATCTATTTCTTTTCTATCTAGTGCAATTCTTGCTATTAAAATGCCAATTAAAATCCATAGGATAGAATAGAATAGATAAATGCCATATCCCAGCCTAACTTGGTCTAAGTTATTTAAAATCAGCGGCAAGGATTGTGAGGCAGGA
Organism: Gammaproteobacteria bacterium; assembly: GCA_038141925.1. GTDB lineage: Bacteria > Pseudomonadota > Gammaproteobacteria > Magnimaribacterales > AG-339-G14 > MEDG-81. The sequence continues at coordinate 67,677 of JAYQJB010000002.1, forward strand.
TAATCCAAGCTATCTGGCCAATTGATAGCATTCCCTAAAATAATTAAAGGCAAAAAAAGGAGTATTGATTGAAATAGAACTAAAAGACCAACTATTTTTTGAAAACTCATTTTCCCAGGATGTCTCTTAAAGCCTTTCCGGGACTTTGCTCTCTCATTAAACTTTCACCAATAAGAAAACTATGAATACCTTCCTCTTTAGAAGATAAAATATCTTCTCTTGAATTAATTCCACTTTCAGATACCACAATCACATCTTTGGATATTTGCTTTGCTAATTTTTTTGCTAAATTTTTATCGACCTCAAAGGTTGTGAGATCTCTATTATTAATACCTAGTAATCTTGGATCTATGGATAAGGCTGTGTTCAGTTCATCTTCTGAGTGAACTTCAATCAAAACATCCAAATTTAACTCTCCTGCTAATTGAGAAAAGTCCTTCAATTGTGCTAAATCGAGAGCAGCAACTATCAAAAGTATACAATCTCCACCTGAAGCCTTTGTTTCGTATATTTGATAAGGATCAATCATAAAATCTTTTCTTAAAATTGGTAATGCACAAACATTTCTTACCATGTGCAAGTACTCCAATTTTCCTTGAAAAAATGGTTCGTCTGTGAGGATGCTTAAAGAAGCAGCTCCATTTGTTTCATAATCTTCTGCAATCTTTTTTGGCTCAAAGTCTTGCCTTATAAGGCCCTTGCTGGGCGATGCTTTTTTAATTTCAGCAATAATAGCTGTTTCTTCCTTAGAAACTTTCATCGAAATTGCCTCAATAAAGTCTCTTTTCTCATATTTTTCAAAAAATCTTCTTCTAAAGAAGAAATCGGCCTGTAAGAACTGGACTTTTTGACTGTTTCTTTAGTGGTTTCTATTATTTTATTAAGCTGATTCATTAAAATTATTAGAAAAAGTAGCTAATTCCTCAAGCTTATCAAAGTCCTGATCCTGACTTTATTACATCAATTGCTGTCTCAAAAGCTTTTTCAAAACTAGTTGCTAAGTCAGAAACATAAATTACAGCAGCAGAATTTAAACTTGTTATATCTTCGCCTGATTTAAAGCCTTCATCTCGAAGAGTTGTCTTTATTAACTCTAAACTTTGTGATGGAGATTCTATTTGCAGATCATTTAAATCTTCATGATGAATATCAAAATCTTTTGGATCAATTTCATACTCTTTAATTTTGTTATTTTCCAATTCGGCAACAAATGTTTTGTCTACTGAACTAATTTCATCAAGACCATCTTTTGAATGAAAAACCATCGCTTTAATTGTTCCAAGATTTTTTAGAGTTTCTGCAACAGGTAAAACCCATTTAGAATCATAAACTCCAATACATTGTCTTTTTGCACCTGCTGGATTTGTAAGTGGTCCAAGCAAATTGAAAATAGTTTTATCGGCAATTCGTTTTCTCACTGGCATGACATATTTCATTCCCGGATGAAAATTTTGAGCAAACATAAATCCAATTCCAATTTCTTCTATACATTTAGCAACTTGATTTGGACTTAGACTCAAATTCACATTAGCTACTTCTAAGACATCAGCGCTGCCACTTTTTCCTGTTGCTGTCCTATTACCGTGTTTTGCAATTTTTACTTTTGCTGATGCTGATACCAATCCTGCAGTTGTAGATACGTTCATCATACTTTTTCCAAGACCTCCTGTTCCGCAACAATCAACAAGATTATCTTTCCCTTTCAAATCAACTTTTAAGGATGCATCTCTCATTGCCAAAACAGCTCCAGTTAATTCATCTGATGTTTCTCCTTTTTTCGAGAGACCAAGAAGAAAGTTTTCAATCTCTTGATCTGAGATCTTTCCAAAAAAATTTCTTGCATGACGTGTGCAGTTTCTTCTTGAGAGAGATTTTTTGAAGAAACTTTAGATATGATTTCCTTTGAATTCATATTGTATTTAAAAAATTAGAAAGAAGTTTTTTCCCATCTTCAGTCATGATTGATTCTGGATGAAACTGAACTCCACTCACATTCAATTTGCAATGTTGAATTCCCATAATGGAACCATCTGCAGTCCTCGCATTAACTATAAAATCCTCTGAAAGAGTTTTCTCTTCAATAACTAAAGAGTGATATCTGGTTGCGGTGAAATTATTAGGCATGCCTTCAAACAAGAAATTACCATCATGCTGTATTTCAGAGGTTTTGCCATGCATAAGTTCTTTAGCTTTTATGATATTTGCACCAAAGACTGCACCAATGGCTTGATGTCCCAAACATACGCCTAAAATAGGCTTATTTTCCTTAAAAGAATAAATCACTTGCATTGATATCCCAGACTCTTTAGGGGTACACGGTCCAGGTGAAATTACAATATATTTTGGATCAAGTTTTCTTATTTCTTCTATCGTTATTTGGTCGTTTCTGAAAGTTTTAACCTCTTGCCCTAACTCTCCAAAATATTGAACAAGGTTATAAGTAAAAGAGTCGTAATTGTCGATCATCAATAACATTCAAGAACCTATATTGTTAATTGCTTTGACTATTGCCATTGATTTATTGTTTACTTCTTCCCATTCATGCTCTGCAACAGAATCGGCAACTATGCCTCCACCAGCTCCAACATATATTTTTTTATCTTTGATGCCAGCACTTCTGATGACAATAGCAGTATCCATATTACCTGACCAAGATATGTATCCTACTGCACCGCCATATATTCTTCTTCTTGAAACTTCCAGCTCATCAATAATTTCCATAGCTCTAACTTTGGGGGCACCTGTCAAAGTTCCTGCCGGGAAAGTTGCTCTTAAAGCGTCTATCGGTGAAATATTATCTCTAACCTTTCCAACTACATTGGAAACCAAATGCATAACATGAGAGTATCTTTCGATAATCATTTTTTCATTGGTATTTACTGAACCAATTTCAGCAACTCTTCCAATATCGTTTCGTCCTAAATCTATCAGCATTAAATGTTCTGCTAATTCTTTAGGATCATTTTTAAGTTCATCTTCAAGTTGTTGGTCTTCTTTTTCATTTTTTCCTCTAGGTTTAGTTCCAGCAATTGGTCTGACGGTAATATCGCCATGCTCAAGTCTTACTAATATTTCTGGAGATGATCCAACTAATTGGTAGTCTCCAAAATCAAGAAAAACATGTAAGGAGAAGGATTTAATTTTCTAAGGATTTATAGAGCTCAAAAGGAGGAAGATCAAAATCTGCTGATCTTTCTTGAGCAAATACGACCTGCATCACATCCCCTTCAATTATGTAATCCTTTATTTTTTCAATACACTTTGAGTATTGTTTGAAATTCATATTTGATGTGAAAGTGATTTCATTTTTAGATGAGAGATCTATAGTTTTACTATCATTTTGAGATTTTAGTGTTTCTATCAACTTATCAATCTCGCTAAATGTTTCTGAGTATGAATTTTCAATATTTGGATTTGAATAAAAAACAACTTCTAAAGTTTTTTCTAGGTTATCAAAAATCATAACTTTGTCAGATATAAGTAAATTTATATCTTCTATTTCATGAGCTGGATTTTTTGAAGTAATTTGAAGTTTATTTTCAATTAACCTAATGGACTCGTAGCCAAAAAAACCAACCAACCCTCCAGAAAAGATTGGCAAATCTCCTGTGTCAGGATAGAAATTTTCTTCTAAATAATTTTCAATGAATTTTAATGGATCAGTTGAGGAAATTTTTTCTTCAATACCCTTTAAGTTCAAAGCAATTTCACCATTCTTTACTTTAATTGAAGATTCAGAGGGTAATCCAATGATCGAATATCTACCCCATTTCATGTCAACTTCTGCAGATTCTAAAAAATATGAGCCTTTTGACTTAAATTTTTCAAAAATATCAATAGGTACAAGCTTTTCAGCCTTTATTTTCTTTGATAAAGGTACACGATTATATGTACCTTTTTGACTATAGAATTCCTTTTCTTTCATTTAATTTAGGATTAGTTTTGAATTATTCTTAATGTTATGTGACGAAAACCAACCTTTAGGAAGTTCTAAAGCATATTTGGCAGGTTCAGATGAACATATAGAATCAAGCGACCTTGGAAATAAATTCTTCACTTCAATCAATGTCATATCTTCTCTAAAGAAACCAAGATCCAAAGAAATGTATGTATTTTTCATCCACATACATCTTTTACCTGCATTTTTCCAAATGAATAACATTCCATCTGAATTTGATAAATCTTTTCTATACATGAGACCTTTTGATTTCTCTCTTTGAGAAATAGCCAATTCTACGCATAAATTTACTTTCTCAATAGAAATTGAACTACATTGTTTATCAGAACTAGCTAAAACTGGCGACAATAAAAGAAGAAAAAATAATTTAATCAATTAAAGATTTTAAATTTGAAATTGTTTCTTTGTAATTTTTTGTATTAAAAATAGCAGAACCTGCAACAAAAGTATCGGCGCCTGACTTGGAAACTTCAGATATATTTTCTTTTGAGATACCTCCGTCAACTTCTAATCTGATCTCTTTATCTAAGGAATCTATCTTCTTTCTGAGTTTTTTAATTTTAGGAATTGTTGAATCTATGAACTTTTGTCCTCCGAAACCGGGGTTAACACTCATTAGCAAAACCAAATCTAATTCAGGCAGAATAGAATTTATCGTGCTTAAAGGTGTAGCTGGATTAAGGACCATGCCAGCTTTTAAATCATAATTCTTTATCGTTTGAACACATTTATGTATATGTTCAGTTGCTTCCGGATGAAAACTTATAACAGAAGCTCCTGCTTCTGCGAAATCATCAATGAGTCTTTCTACTGGCTTAACCATCAAATGCACATCAATTGGAGCTTTAATTCCATAATCTATTAAAGACTTACACACCATGGGACCAATAGTCAGATTGGGTACGTAGTGATTATCCATTACGTCAAAGTGAACCCAGTCAGCACCAGCTGATAAGACAGCATCAACTTCTTTGCCAAGCTGTGAAAAATCTGCAGATAAGATTGAAGGTGCGATTACATTCTTTTGTTTTGCCATAAGCAGAAGTTTACTATTCGACTACTAACGCGTCTAACAAGTTCATCTCTTTTTTGAGTTTAAATTTATTAATTCTCCAGAATAAATCTCTCCTGTAACTTCATTTTGTTTTACATACTTTTGAAGTAAATCAGTCCACAAATCATAATAATCTTCTTCTAAACCTTTAAAAATTTTTGGATTTATTACAGCAATACCTGCATAAGTTAGATTATTTTTTGTTTTTGAATTTTTTACGATACCAGCCTCAAGATATGCATCTTTTGATTTTTTTTCTTTAAAGAAACTTAAATGAGCTGCCTTTTTCAATTTAAAGTCTAAAAATTTTTCAAAAGGATAATCACTCCAAAGATCTCCACTTAATAATAAGAAAGGTTTTTTTTGAATAAGTCTTTTAGCTTTTATCAGAGCACCGCCAGTACCTTGAATTTCTTCCTCGTGAGAAAAATTAATTGTTAGGCCAAATTTTTCCCCTCTACCAACAGAACTAATAATTTTATTTGATAGGTGGTGTGTATTTATGACTATATTTTTAAAGCCTGCTTTTTTAATTTTTTTTAGATTCCAATAAATTAGAGGTTTATTTTTTACTTTGATTAATGGCTTGGGTAATTTTTCTGTAAAAGGTCTTAGCCTTTTTCCAAAACCAGCTGCAAGGATAAATACTCTCATAGTGTTTTAAGTCTTTGCTCCAAAATTGGCATTAAGTTTCTAAAGAAATCGCTATGCCGTTTTGTTTCATTGTATTCTGAAGAGGTATTCATTAAATAATTCAGAATGGTTTTAAAATCTTTTAATCTTTCAGATCTATTTAACTTTAAAAAAACTTGAGATAATTTTCCCAATATTCTTGTCTGTCTTTGTAGGCTTGCGAAATCAATCATTCTTTTGACGTCTTCAGATTTAAGTGAAGCACTTTTGACGATTTGAGAGTTTTCTACATAAAAATCAAGCCAATTGCTTATCTCCTCATCAGTCCACTCAATATAAAGATCTTTGAAGATAGAAGCTAAATCTATTCCCAAAGGACCAATTAAAGCATCTTGAAAATCAATTACGCCGATTTTTTCTTCCGACAATGACATTAAATTTCTTGATTCAAAATCATAGTGACTTATGACTTGAGGATGATCTTTGAGTTCTGAAATTATTATCGAATAAAATTCATCTATTTCTTTCTTTAGGTTCTGAAGCTCAGGTAGCGTTTAGAAATTCTTCTAAAAAGAATTTTTTAAATAGGTATAAATTATTTTCTGTAATTTTTTCAAAATCTGAAAAGATGTTTTTATCTAATTCTATAACTTCAATTTTATGAATTTGTTCTATAGCTAATTTTGATTAATTTATTTGAATTTTTTTCATTCAAATAAAATTGCAAAACGTCATCTCCAAAATCTTTAACAATTAAAAGTCCAAGTGCCTCATTTTTAAAATAAATATCTGGCACATTAACATTTGCCTTTTTAAATATTTTTGCTTTTTTATAAAAAGGACTCAATGCTTTCATCTATTCCCTTAGGCACCACCATTAAAATAGAGCTTTTATCTTTATAAGGAATTCGAAAGAATGTTCTTTGACTAGACTCTATTCGGAGCTTTTGACCTTTAGATAGAATGTCTTTATTTGATACACCAACGCTTTCTGATACCCACTTTATGGACTCAGCAGAAATATCACCTGACTGAATCAAGATTTTAGGAGTCTATTGCTGCTTGAGGAGGAGGAATATCATCCGGTACAAAAAAGTCTCGAGCTAACTGAGCAAAAGGTACTTCAGCATATTTTGAAAAGTCTTTTACTCCATTATCGGCTAATAAATTATCATCAATACAAAAATTACCGGTGAAGTCTTTAGAATCTTTTGTAAGAATTACATGGGCTGCATCAGCCATAATTTCTGGAGTTCGAGAAACTTTTACAGTTTCATCTCCACCAAGAATGTTTTTTACAGCAGCCGTTGCAATAGCTGTCCTAGGCCATAAAGCATTTACTGCAACTCCTTGTTCTTTTGAATTCCTCTGCCATTCCTAATACACAAAGGCTCATCCCAAATTTAGCTATCGAATAGGCGACACTGTTTGCAAACCATTTAGGATTCATATCCAAAGGAGGAGATAAATTCAAAATATGAGGATTTTCAGCTTTTAGCAAAAAAGGAAGACATTTTTTTGATGTTAAAAAAGTTCCTCTTGCATTTATTTGATTCATTAAATCATATCTTTTCATGTCGGTTTGAAGAGTATTAGTCAATTGAATAGCGCTGGCATTATTTACACATATATCAATACCGCCAAAATGTTCTGCTCCCTTGTTTACAGCGTCTTCCAATTGGTCTTCAAACCTCACATCGCATAAAACAGGAAAAGCTTTTCCTCCAGCTTCTTCAATTTCTTCAGCAGCTGTATAAATTGTTCCTGGAAGTTTTGGGTGCGGTTCAGCTGTTTTGGCGGCTAAAATCACATTAGCTCCATCTTGAGCTGCTCTTTTTGCAATCGCTAGTCCGATACCCTCTTGAAGCTCCTGAAACGAATAAAGTTTTGTTTGTTAATTTGCTCATAAAAGTTCTCTGATTAAATAGAATTATTTTAAACAGAATATAAATTCTGTATATCTCTAATATTAAATATTTTTAAAGGTAAAATAGCTATCTTGAATAAAATATTTAATTTTCTTTTTTTCACTGCTTTTTATTTTGGAAGCCTATTTGCTTCAAATATTGAATTTGAAGCAGACAAAACCTCCTTAGATACAAAAAATGAATATTTATTGTTAGAAGGTAACGTATCTTTAAAAATTGAAAATCTTCAATTTAAAGCTAATAAAGTAAGTTTGGATAATAAAAATAAAGTTTTTTCTAGCGAAAAAATCAGATTTTCTTCATTGGATAACTTTCTATATGGACAAACCAAGTTTGTAGGTATTTCTGAAGATAAAACAATCATGAAAGACGTAGAATTTTCAAGCTGTCCTTGTGAAGACAAAATATGGTGGGTTGAGTCAGAAGAATTAGAGTTTCAGAATAGTAATAATCTTCTTTCAGCAAAAAAAAGTAGATTGATTGTTCAAGGAAAAACTCTGGCTTACTTAAATAAAGCAAACTTTCCAATTAGCGCAAAAAGAAAGACTGGAATTCTTCTTCCAGAAATTTCTATAAATGAAAGGTCTGGTCTAGATCTGAAAATTCCCATATACCTAAATCTAAAAGAAAACCTTGATTTAACCGTTGAACCAAGATTGATGACGCAAAGAGGTTATGGAATCACGAATCAACTAAGATATTTAGGAAAAAATTATGAAGGATTTTTTAATTCTTCAATTTTATTTGACGATGAATCGTCCTTTAAAACACTTGAAAGAGATGAAACTAGGTGGTCATACAACTTATCACACCAACAAAAAGTCAAAGATAACGTTTTTTTTAATTTAGAAACTTCTTCTAGCGGAGATCCCTTCTACTTATCTGATCTAGGAAGTTTTATGAGCGGACTTTCCAGGACCTTTGTCTTGCCCCAGAAAACCGATCTAACATTTTTTGATAAAAACCTCTTTGTTAAAGCAGATATAAATTCCTTCAAGACTTACCAATCCACTTGGAGTTAATCAATTTCAAAGGATGCCAGGAATTGAGATGAAATATTTTATAAATAGAAAAAACTTTATTTTTCATCTTAGATCTGACTTGGCAAATTTTAGAAAGGGAGGTTCATTTAGAAACGAAGAAAAACAAAGAGTTCAAAGATTGATATTAAAACCAAAATTTTCTTATGCCTTTTTCAAAAATAACTATCTTTTGGAAACTTCTTTCTTGATAAATTATATTTATCTAGAAACAAATTTAGACGAGGCTAGTTCCTTTTTGCCAACTTTGAAATTGAATCAATCTTTAAAATTTTACAAACAACATAATTCAGAAAGATTTATATTTGAACCTTTCTTAAATATTTCTATTTCGGATCAAAAAAAAATACTTAACGATCTAATGATTGATTCTGGCGTCAGAATGATATCCTTAAATGAAGATGCAAATTTTGGAGACTCGTTCTTTAGTTACCAAAAGGACTTGAACATAGGAGCGAAACTCTTAAGAGCAAATTCAAGAAAAAAAATTTAAGTTTGAAGGTAGAAAAATTATTTTCTTCAAAAAAAAAGTATCTTTTATGATGAAATTAGATTGGATTTACCTGAACCTTTTTCAATTAAATTTAATTATAAGTCCCCTCTAGGAGTTATATTTAATTCTAATATTTCTATAGACGATGATGAAAATTTTTCATCCTATAAAAATACTCTGAAGATAGACTCAAAAAAGTACGAAATATCTTTTAGTCATTATCTTGTGAAAAATATTCAAATTTTTAATTTAAGAGAGAATAACTTAGAAATGAAGAAAATAAATTCTTTTGATTTTACGGCAAAATTTAACTTATCTAAAAATTGGGCTGGAGGCTTTAAATTTACAAATGATTTGGAGCATAAAAAAAATATTAATTCTGTTATTTCTTTAGATTATGAAAATGATGGAATGACAGTAGGCATAGCTTATTTAAAATCTATTGAGCTTGACTGGTTTAGTATTTTGGAAAATAGTACTTTTAGGGATTATCATAAAGACAGGTTTAGACTGTTTTTTGAACTAAAAGGTCTTGGGTCTATAGGAAGACCGAAGGAAGATTACCTAAAGAGAAGAAGTTTATGAAATTTAATTTTTTTGTTTTTTTTGTTTTATCAAGTCTAATCTTTTCGGAGGTTGAGTTTCTTGATCGCATTGCAATCATTGTTGACGAAGGCATCATTATGGAATCTGAAGTTAATGATGCTTTGAAACAAACAATAAATAATTTCAAAGAAAATGAAGAAAGACTTCCTCCAAATGAAATTCTTTTTCAAAGAGTGCTAGAAAGATTAATCATTGATGAAATTCTTTTGCAAAAAGCAAAAAAATTTGGAGTGAGAATTAGCGATCAAGAGTTAAACGAAGCATTAGCCAACTTTGCAGATCAAGATGGGCTGTCTCTGAAAGAATTTAAAGAAAAAATTGAAAGCGAAAGTAAATCTTTTGCAGTTTTCAGAGAAGAAATGAAAGCAGAAATGATTAAAAGAAGAGTTCAATCTGGTCTGGTAGGACCTAAAGTCATAATCTCTGAAGAAGAAGTAATGAACTATATTAAGTCTGCAGAAGGAGAAAGTCTTTTTTCTATTGAGTATAAAATTAATCAAATCTTACTTAAAAATGATGATGTAGAGGAGGCGCTAAAGAAAGCCGAGGTCATAATCACCGAAATAGAAAATGGTCTTTCTTTCAAAGAAGCTCAAAAAAATTACTCATCGTTATTTGATAATGACCAAAACGGAAGTTTGGGTTGGCGAACAAGATCACAAATACCCACTTTATTTTCAAAAAAAATTGTTGAAATGGAAAAAAATGAAATTTTCGGGCCTGTAAAAAGTGGTGCGGGAGTGCATATCATAAAACTAGAAGATATAAGAGGAGAAACTATACAAACTGAATCGCAAACCTTAGTCCAACACATTCTCATAAAAGAATCAGAAATAAGAAGTGGAAAGCAAGCTAAAGATCTCATAGATAACTTGCATACAAGATTAAAAAATGGAGAAGAAATGTCAATTTTGGCAAGGGTATATTCTGATGACCCTGGCTCAAAACTTGATGGAGGAAGATTAGAATGGGCTCCGCTTGGGGTTTATGATAAAAAATTTGAGGAAATAATGCTCAAAACCGATATCGATACTTTTAGCAAACCATTCAAAAGCTCTTTTGGATGGCATGTTTTGAAAGTCCTTGATAGAAGAGAAAAAAATATTTCAGATGACCTGCTAAAAGATAAGGCATATGGAATTCTTTTCAAAGAAAATATAGGGAACAACTCCAAAATACGCTTGAAGAAATTAGGGCAGAAGCTTTCGTTGATATAAAAATCTCTTCATGAAAAAATTTTTCATATCTCCTGGAGATCCAGCTGGGATTGGTCCAGAAATTTCACTTCGAGCATTATCAGGAAATAAGAGTATTCAGAAATATTTTGTTTTAGCTGGAGATAGAGATTTTTACCAGGATTTAATCGAAAAGAGTGATATTGACTTAAAACTTACTGATAAAGACTCCGGTGAAGATGGCATTTTGTTTAAACACATTCCTTTGCAAAATGAAGTTATTCTTGGTCAACCAGATATCTCAAATGCAAACTACGTAATAGATGTCCTTTCCCATGGTGCTTTGGGATGTTTGAATAATGAGTACAAAGGTCTCATTACTGGACCAGTAAACAAAGAAATTATTAATCAGTCAGGTTTCGAATTTTCGGGTCATACAGAATTTTTATCTGATATTGCGAATGTAAAAAAAGTTGTAATGCTCCTGATGAATGAAAATTTAAAAATCGCTCTTCTAACTACTCACATTCCTCTTTCTGAAGTACCGCTCAAAGTAACAAAAAAAAATTTGAAAGAAACAACATCTATTATTATTAAAGAATTTGAAAATACTTGGAAAATTTCAAATCCATCGCTATGTTTATTGGGACTAAATCCTCATGCCGGTGAAGGCGGTTACATAGGTCATGAAGAGGAAGAAATCATCAAACCTTTTGTAAATTCTGCCAATGAAAATATTTATGGTCCAATTTCTGCTGATACAGCTTTCATAAATCAAAATATTAAAAAATATGATGTTTTTTTGGCTATGTATCATGATCAAGCTCTACCGGTAATTAAATCAATGGGTTTTGGGAATACACTTAATATTACCCTAGGGCTGCCGTTCATAAGAGTATCCGTCGATCATGGAACTGCTTTTGATCTAGCTGGGAAAAATATAGCTGACTTCTCAAGTATGAATGAGGCGCTAAAGACTTCTATGAAATTTCTTTAAAATGTATCCAAAAAAAAGATTTGGACAGAATTTCTTAACTGATAAAAAATTATTAGAGGATTTAGTTAATCTTATAGATATCTCCATTGAAGATAAAATTTTGGAGGTAGGCCCAGGAAAAGGTGATTTGACAGAAAACTTAATTCAATTCTGCGATTCTTATTATGGAATTGAAATAGATAAAGATCTTTTTAGTTTTTTAGTAACTAAATTTCCAAATAACAAAGATTCTTTTTTCAACATAGATATTTTAAAACTGAAGCTTAGTGAAATTGTTGATTCAAGAAATGCAAGAATAATTGGTAATATTCCTTACAACATATCTAGTCCTCTTCTAGATTGGTGTGAAAAAACTTTGAAAGAATAAACGATATGCATTTTATGCTTCAGAAAGAATTTGCCTTAAGATGCGCTGGAAATGAAGATTCTTCATCTTATGGAAAATTAAGTGTGATTTGCAATTATTTATATGAAGTAACAATCTTAAAGGATGTACCAAGAGACTATTTTGATCCAAAACCCAAGGTAGACAGTCTTTTTTGTAAGATTTACTCCGAAAAAAAAAAAAATAAATCATAAAGAGTTAAATAATTTGAAAGAAATTACCAGGGCTCTATTCAATAAAAAAAGAAAAAAAAATATCTAATTCTTTGAGGGATATTTTGGATGACGACAACATAGATAAGTTAGATTTGGATTTAAATCTTCGGCCAGATCAACTTTCACTAAAAGATTATCTAAAAATATCTACGCTTTGAAAAATAATGTCTAATTATGTAGTTGGAGACATACAAGGTTGTTTTAGAGAATTTACAGAAGGTTTAAAATTTATTGAATTTGATGCCTCAAAAGATTTTTTGTGGATAACTGGGGACCTCATAAATAGAGGGCCAGATTCCTTACAAGTCATTAAACATATTCTTTCTATCAAAAGTGCTGTACACATTGTTCTAGGAAATCATGATTTGCACTTCCTAAATTGTTTCTATAATAAAAAAGGATTAAGTAAAACTGATACCTTTGAATCACTTATCAAGCATGAAAAAGTTTCAATCATGGCTGATTTTCTCATAAAACAACCCTTTGTTTTCTCAAAAAGAATTCAAACCAAAAAAAAATAATTAAGGTTGGAATGGTACATGCCGGTATTCCAAAAAATATGTCCCTTAAAAAAGCAGAAACTTTATCAAAGCTCTCAAGTCTTAAACTTAAAAGTAATCCAAAAAAAGTTTTAAAAAAAATCTTTGAAAAAGATAAAAAAAAATACTCTGTTGATTCAATAAGAGATGCAATAAATTTTTTTACGAGAGCAAGGGTAATTAATAAAAATGGGCTGCCAAATTTTTCTTTCAAAGGGAAAATAAAAGACATTCCTCCTCATTTGTTCCCATGGTTTGATGAGAAGAATAAGGTAATGGGTGATCTTGATTACCTTGTTTTTGGTCATTGGGCAGCTCTTGAAGGCAAATCAAATTTATCAAAAATCATAGCAATGGATACTGGATGTTGTTGGGGAAAAGAACTAACATTTTTAAGGCTTGAGGATAAAAAAAAATTTGTAGTTAAGAGTAAACAAGAATGAATGTTTTTTTAGTAGGAGGAGCAATAAGAGATGACTTATTGGGTATTCCGTTTAGTGAGAAAGATTGGGTTGTAGTGAATTCATCTCATAAAGAAATGATTGAAAAAGGTTTCAAACAAGTCGGAAAAAACTTTCCAGTTTATTTACATCCCAAGACAAAAGAAGAATATGCCTTGGCAAGAAAAGAAACAAAGACAGGAAAGGGTCATAAAAGTTTTTCTTTTGACACGAAATCAAAAATTTCACTTCAAGATGACTTAAAAAGAAGGGATATTACAATCAATGCTATTGCCAAAGATAAGTCTGGAAATATATTTGATCCATATGGTGGCATTAAGGATTTAAAAGATCGAAAGATTCGAATAGTCTCTGAAGCTTTTTCTGAAGATCCTTTAAGACTTTTTAGGATTGCAAGATTCAAAGCAAAGCTAGCTGACTTTAATTTTTCAATTTCGAAAGATTCTTTAGAAGTTTTGAAGAAAATGTCTTCAAACGATGAAATAAATTTTCTCTCTGGAGAAAGAATTTGGGATGAAACACAAAAAGCTTTGAGTTACAAAAATTCTAGCAAATATTTTACAACGTTAAAAAAAGTAAATGTTCTTAAATATTTTGAAGGACTTGAAAAAGTATATTCAAGAAATTTGAAGTTGCTTAAAAAAATGGATAATGAAAAAAATATGATTCTTGAAAAATGGGCAATAATTAATCTTAATTCTAATGAAGCAGAAATAATTGAAGAAAAGATTAGAGTTCCTAATAAAGTTTCAAATTTCAGAAAAACACTTAATGAATATTTCAATTAAATAAAAAAAGAAAAAGATAAGTGAAAAAAATATTTTAACGAACCTTAATAAGATGAATTATTTTAGAGAATGAATCAAATTTATTAAATTCTTTGAAATTGCTTCAAAAGTTGGAGTTAATCTCTTCCAAAAAGATTAAAAATTGGAACTCCCTTTTGAATAATCTTAAGAAGATAAAAATTAAAATAACAAATCTTAGAGAGAAATAAAAGAAAAAATCTATCAAAAAGAATAAAGATGATTAAAGGGTAAAAAAAATGACTTATAAAACTGCACTTTAATCACAGGAGGAGCAATTAGAATTGGCAAAGATATATGCAAAAAACTTCATGAAAATGGCTACAACATTATTTGTCATTACAATAAATCAGAAAGGATGCCGCAAAAGGCTCTTAAATCTGAATTAAATGAATCAAGAAAAAATAGTTGCGAGATATTCAGTTTAGATTTGAATATTTTAAATCAAGTAGAAGATCTTTTAGAAAAGATTAATAAAAATTTTCATTCTTTAGATTTATTAGTAAACAACGCTTCCTCTTTTTTTAAAACAGATTTAGAAAACCACCAGGATTCTGATTGGAATGACCTAATTAACTCAAATTTAAGAGGACCATTCTCATTATCAAAACACTGTAAAAAAATGCTTTCAGATTCTAAAGGATTAATTGTCAATATATCTGATGCGATGGTTAATAGAGGAATGAAAAATTACGTTATTTATTCTATGGCAAAAGCAGGGCTTGAAAATTTAACTAAAACTCTTGCTCGAGAAGTTTGCTCCCGAAGTGAGAGTAAATGCTGTCGCTCCAGGAGCAATCTTGTTGCCATCAGATGGTTCATCAGAAGAGGAAGAGTTGGTGAATGAAATTCCTTTGAATAGAATTGGAACTGAGAGAGATATTTCAGAAGCGGTTATAGGTTTGACAAAATTTTCCTATGTAACAGGTCAGATCTTAAAAATTGATGGCGGCAGATCTTTAAATTGATGTATATTTACTTTTTTTGAGAAAAGCATGGATAGTAAATTTAAAGTGGAATATTCAGGTACAAAAAGTGTATCTGAAAGACATGAAATTGATCAAAAGAAACTTCAAGATTATTTAATGACAAATTAACAAACTTTGGGGAAATAAATTCAATTGAAGAATTCGTTGGTGGCCAATCCAATCCTACCTACCTTTTAAAAACTCAAAGCGAGTCTTACGTTTTAAGAAGAAAACCTCCAGGCAAGCTTTTAAAATCTGCACATGCTGTTGATAGAGAGTACCAAGTAATTGCTGCTTTGAATAGAACAGACGTTCCGGTTCCAAAAGCTTATATACACTGTGAAGATGAATCTATTATTGGAACAGAATTCTTTCTAATGAGTTTTGTTGATGGCGAAGTAATGTGGGAACCCCATATTCCTCAAGCATCCAATGAAGAAAGACAAAAAATTTATCATTCGATGAACGAAACAATTGCAAAGTTACACAGCGTTGATCATGAAAGTATTGGATTGGAATCTTTTGGGAAACCAGGAAATTATGTTGGTAGACAAGTAGCAAGATGGTCCAAACAATATGTTGCATCGGAAACAAGAGAAATAAAATCTATGAATAATCTTATGGAGTGGTTGCCAAAAAATCTGCCGACTGAAAAGGCTACCAAACTTGTTCATGGTGACTTTAGCTTGAGTAACGTGATGATCGACTTAAATACCTTTAAAATTTGTGCGATATTGGACTGGGAGCTTTCTACTCTTGGAGATCCTGCTGCAGATTTTAGTTATCACTGTATTCAATATAAGTTGAATCCTGTTTTATCAGATGAAAAAAATGCAAAGATTTGGGAATTCCTACTGAAATGGAATATTTGGAAATGTATGAAGAGAAAACAGGTTATCAAATCAAACCAGAATGGAATTTGTATATGGGTTTTAACTTATTTAAGTTAGCAGCGATTAGTCAAGGAATAATGGGCAGAGTCAGAGACGGAACAGCAGCAGGAAAAAATGCTGACTCTTTTGGTGAAAATGCCATTATGATGGCTGATGAAGCTTGGAAATTAATTAACGAGTGAGGTAAAAATGTCAAAAATAAAAATGCCAATAGAAAAAAGTCACATCATGATGTTTGCTAGGTCAATTGGTGATGCAAATCCAAAATATTATGAAGAAAAAGATGAAAACGTCATTGCTCCTCCTACTTTTATTCAATCTAGTGCTCAATATGATCCTGACTATTTTTTAAGACCAAAAATTGGTGGAGACAATTGGTTTGGATCAGGTAAGGAATCTACAGGAATGAAATCATCAGGTTCTGGTTCAGGTGGTGGCGGAGCAGCAATGGGTCTTCATGCAGAACAACATTATGAATATCATCAACCTTTGAAAGTGGGTGATGTTATTAGAGCTGAAGTTAAACCAGGAAAATCTTGGGAAAAAGAAAGCAAAAGAGCTGGGAAATTAAAATTTAGTGAAAGTGTAACGGAATACAGAAATCAAGATGGAGAGCTCATTATCACTGCAACTTCTGTTGGCGTGGTCACAGAAAAACCTGTAGAAAATTAGGAGAAGAAAATGTTGAAGAAAAATGAAATTAAAGTTGGAGATACTTATTCTGAAAAAATTGTAGAAGATTTGAAAAGAACTCAAATTGTTCAATATGCTGGAGCATCTGGAGACTACAACCCTCTCCATACTGATGATAAATTCACAAAAGAAATTGCTGGTTATCCGGGCGTATTTGCCCACGGCATGTTATCGATGGTAATGACAGGAAAAATGCTTACAAATTTTGTAGGCGACGGAACCTTAAAAAAATATGGCGTTCGTTTTACTAATCAAGTTTGGCCTGGAGATTCTCTAGAAAGCACTGCAACAATTATAGACATCAAAGAAGAAGATGGCGAAACCCTTGCTGAAATAGCTATTGAAACAAAAAATCAAGATGGTGCAACTGTTATAACTGGCTCAGCTATTGCAAAAGTAGGTTAATTAATAAGTTTTATGAATAATTCTTCAATTCCAGAAGTTGGTGGGCGTAGTGCAAAATTTGCTCTAATTCTGCTTGTCATAGTCTATGTCTTTAATTTCATAGATAGACAAATCTTAACCATTCTCGCCGAAGATTTAAAAGCAGACTTAAATATCTCTGATAGTGACATTGGATTCTTGTATGGAACAGCTTTTGCAGTCTTTTATTCAGTCGTTGGAATTCCAATGGGTAAACTTGCTGATACTTGGAATAGAAAAAATTTAATAAGTTTGGGTTTGGCTTTTTGGAGCTTGATGACATTTTTATCCGGTACTGCAAAGTCCTTTTTATCATTATCAATTTACAGATTTGGTGTTGGAATTGGAGAATCCAGTGCTTCACCAGCGTCTTACTCGCTTTTATCTGACTATTTCTCTCCAAAGGTAAGAGCAACAGTATTATCGATATACGCAAGCGGACTCTACATAGGTTCGGGAATAGGGATATTCATTGGGGGGCTGATAGTAGATAACTGGAATGAAGCTTTTCCAATAATATCTGAAGCTCCTTTTGGATTAAAAGGATGGCAAGTGGCTTTTATGGCGGTTGGTCTTCCAGGAATTTTACTGGCTCTCATAACATGGCAGATTAAAGAACCGCCAAGAGGTCTAAGTGAAGGACTTACAGAAACCAAAAAAGAAAATCCTCTCAAAGCATCTTTCGGAGAACTAGTAGGACTAACTCCCATTGGGCTGCTTAAGGCTGAAAATACACAAAAAGAATTATTTAGAAATTTTGCTTTACTAATTTTTGTTTTATCTGGAGCTTATTGGTTGATTCAAACAACTGGAGATTACTTACAATGGATTGCCTTTGGAATCGGTTTTTATGTTGTTTGTAATTGGATTCAAGGACTAAGAATCAGAGATAAAGTTGCTTTTGAATTGATGTTCAAAAGTAAGGCGCTATTACTTGGTCTATTAGCTTTTCCTTTTATTACTTTTGTCACCTATGCATTAGGTGCGTTTGGTCCCGCTTTTTACATAAGAAATTTTGGTATGACAGCCTCTGAAGTTGGTGTTATCTATGGCTTGATAACTGCTTTTGGATCCATGGTAGGAGTAATTGGGGGTGGTTTCGTTGGAGACAAACTTAGGGAAAAGTACACAAATGGAAAACTCTATTTGATAATGGCTTCTGCCCTATTAACTGCAATAACAGGTTTAGGGATTTTTGTATTCTCCTGAAGCCAATATCTCTTTTGCGTGGAAATTTTTCTATCATGTTTCCTCAACAGCTTGGTTAGGTTGTGCAGCGTCAACAGTAACCGAACTTGTTTTACCTAGGTTAAGAGCTGTGGCAAGTGCATTTTTTATCTTAATGCTAAGCATGGGTGGATTAGCTCTTGGGCCTTATTTGACGGGCATGTTGAGTGATATTTATACAATACAATTTCTTGCTGAAGGGATTAATAAATCAATGGCAGAAGCAATTGGGTTAAAACAAGCCCTTGCTCAGTCTTTGATAGTTTTATTAGTACCAATAGTTTTATTAGGTTTTGCTTGTAGATTTTTGAAAAAAGACGAAGAGAATCTTTTTGTTAAGCGAGAAATCTAGGCGAAGCTATTTAACTTCTTTTTCCAAATCTCTGAGATTTTTTCTTGATGCTGCGGATGTATCAAGTCAGGTGCAATTTCTGCTAAAGGCTCCAGTACAAATCTATATAGATCAATGTCTTTGTGAGGTATGTCTTTGCCTAAAGCTTTACCTACGTATTTTCCATAAAGCAACAAATCAATATCTATTTCTCTATCGGAAAACTTTTGTGACCTATTTTTTCTACCAATTTTTTTTTCAATATCTTTTAACGTACTAACAACTTTTTCTGCAGAATCTTCAGTTATAAAACAAACTACTTGATTTAGAAAATCTTCACCTTCAAAGCCTTCTGATTTTGTTTTATAAGTTTTTGATTCTTTTTCTAATTGGTACTCCTGACTTAAAAATTCTTTTGCTTTATTTAAATTTTCCTCTGGCTTAATGTTACTGCCAAGACTTAAATATATTTTTGGCATTATCTTGAACGGAAAATTGTAAGCCCTACTTCTTTTGATCCTCGAAGAGCGCCAGGCTTGGATACAGATAGAGAAAGATTTAACACCCTTTCGTCTTGCATGATTATTTTTGAAACTTTTTCAGCAAGAGCTTCAATAAGCTGAAAAGATGATTTTTCTACAAATTTTATTATTTTCTTTGATGTAGTTTTATAGTCAAAAGTATCTTCTATATTGTCTGACTTAAAGGCTCTTTTGATATCAACTTCTACTTCGTAAGATATTTTTATAAGTTGCTTAACCTCTCGCTCCCAGTCAAATATTCCTATTATGGCTTCAATTTCTAAATCTTTTACAAAAATCTTATTGGACATTTTCTAAACTCCATCTTGGTGCAACATCAATACTAAAATCTTTAGTCTGCTCTTTAATTTTTTGAAAACCTGCAAAAGCAATCATCAGCCCATTATCAGTACAGTGTTTTTGATCTGGATAATAAAGATTTATTTTTCCTTTGTGCTTTTCAAGTTCTCCTCTAAGGTATTTGTTAGCAGCAACTCCACCGGATAAAACAAGTGATTTACTTCGTTCACTTAGGCATGCCCTTAGGGATTTTTTAACCAAGACAATCTATTGCTGCATTTTGAAACTCAAAAGCAATATCATTTACTGTATCCTCTGAAAGGTCATCTTTTTCAGTTAAATCCTTCACCTTATAAAGTACAGATGTTTTTAAGCCGCTAAAACTAAAATTTAAATCCTTAGAATCAATCATAGGTCGTGGAAAAGAAAAATGATGTTTTCCTTCAGAAAGCAAAGCTCTCTTTTCAATTTCTGGACCACCTGGATAACCCAATTTCAACAATTTTGCTGTTTTATCAAAAGCCTCGCCCACAGCATCATCTTTAGTTTGTCCAATGACTTTATATGAATTGGGTGAAGAAACTTTGACTATTAAAGTATGTCCTCCTGAGACTAATAAACTAATAAAAGGATAAGTTAAATCTTCTGCGTCATATTTTGCCATTATCAAATGTGCTTCCATATGATGTATTGGTATCACAGGAATATCTAGAGCATAAGATAAAGAGTTTGCAAAACCTGCTCCAACCATTAAAGGACCTCTTAAACCAGGACCATTAGTAAATGCAATTGCTTCTATCTCTTTCATCGAGATGCTTGAATCTTTCATTTTATTTTTTAATAAGGGCATAAGCCGATTAATGTGATCTCTAGCGGCTAGCTCAGGAACTACCCCTCCATACAAATCGTGCTTTTCTGCTTGACTGTATAAAGCTTCGAATATAACTTGATTGGCTTTACCGTCATATAAAGCAATTCCAGTTTCATCGCATGAAGTTTCTATTCCTAATATTTTCATTTAAATTAAAAGTTATTTTGCAAAATATCTTAACTCTCTATAGAATTGCCAACCTAATATAAATATGCCTATTATAAAGCTAAAAGATAATGAATCTTTCGATTCTGGACTCAGAAGGTTTAAAAGATCTTGTGACAAAGCTGGAATCATTTCTGAGATAAGAAAAAGAGAATTTTACGAAAAACCTACCTCAGTAAGGAAAAGAAAAGCTGCAGCAGCAGTAAAAAGACAAGCAAAAAGAAGAAAGTTCGGCAAAATGCCGCCTTTGAGAGCAAGAGTCTAAATGTCCAAAGATCTAAAAAGCTTGATTAAAACTCAAGTCACAATTTCTATGAAAGATGGTGACAAGTTTAGAACTACTGTTTTAAGAATGACCCTCGCAGAAATTCAAAAAATTGAAATTGAAGAAAAGTCGGATCTTGATGAACTTCAAATTACCTCAATTCTTGAAAAGATGATTAAACAAAGAAATGATGCAATCGCACAATTTGAACAAGCGGAAAGACAAGAATTGGCTGACAAAGAAAAACAAGAAATAGAAATCATTAAGGAATTTTTACCCGAACAAATGTCAGATGAAGAGGTTTCTGAATTAGTTACTAAAATTATCTCTGAGGTTGGTGCTCAGGATATGAAAGATATGGGCAAAGTAATGGGGTCTCTAAAACCTTTAATCTCCGGTAAAGCAGATGCTGGCGTTGTTAGCCAATTAGTAAAAAAAGCTTTAAGTTAATTTTTTAACAGTCTCTACTATAGAAATTGTTTGTTGGTCTGCTTCAACATTTACAAAATCACCTTTTTTCAGAAAAGATAAATTAGTTTTAGAAATTGTTTCTGGAATTATAGAAATTGTAAAAAAATTATTTGTCACATTAACAACAGTTAGGCTGATTCCATTTATAGAAACATACCCTTTTTTGAAAATGTATCCTTTCAAATTAGAAGGAATTTTAATTTTCAAGAATTCTTTCTTTTTCATTCTTCAAAACTTATTATTTCAGCAATATTATGAACATGCCCAGAGACAAAATGTCCTCCTACTTCATCACCAATCTTCAATGACCTCTCTAAGTTAAATGGTATAGAAGAAAATTTATCTGAGAGATGTTGGTTAATTTAATTGATTCGTGTACAACATCAAATTCAATTAGGTCTTTTTTGAAATCAACTGCCGTTAAACAAACCCCATTAACTGCAACGCTATCGCCCTTCTTTAATTTTTTTGTAAAATTAGCAGGAACTGTGACGGATAACTTATACCCATAATCCTTTTCTTCAAATTCTACCTTCTTTGATACAGCCTGAACTATTCCACTAAACATTTTTTATTTTTTAAGTTCCGAAATTTTTGCAATCGAATGTATTTTAATGCCTTGGTCAGAATAAAACTCCTGAAAAGTTTTTTCTGAGTTATGAGGTTCTTCTCTATCCAAAGCTACTAATGCCCCACAAAAGTCCCTTTGTTGTTTTTAATAATTTCTATTGAGTTCTTTATGGCAGTTCCAGCGGTCAAAACATCATCAATTAATAAAGCTTTCTTACCTTCCAAATTTCCCATGATTATTCCCCCTTCGCCATGACTTTTCTCTTCCTTTCGGTCAAAAGCTAAAGGAATATTTTTTTTGTTATTTCAAAATATCTTGTTGCAACAACTGACGCCAGGGGAATTCCTTTGTAAGCAGGCCCAAAAAATAGATCAAAATCTATCTTCAAGTCCAGTATTTTAGATACATAGCAATCAGCTAAAAAAGAAAGCGATTCAGAATCAAAAAAAGCAGCAATATTAAAAAAATAATCGCTTTCCCTGCCAGATTTCAGTTTAAAACTTCCAAACTTTAGTGCTTCTAATTCAATGGCTTTATCTAAAAAATCTTGCATATTGGTTTCAACGTTTCCATACTTTATCAATGCCTGAAAATCTCCACAAACTTTTTGTTATTTCCAGTCCTTCGGGTGGCGGCAAAACGTCTTTGATAAATAAGCTTTTTGAAGATTCAAGGTCTGCGAACTTTGAAAAAAGTATTTCGGACACTTCGAGAGAAAAACGTCAAGGAGATTTAGAAGGCAAAGATTATTATTTTTTATCTGAAAAAGACTTCAAAGATAAAATTAAAAAAGAAGAATATGTTGAATACGCGACTGTCTTTGGAAATTTCTATGGTACTTCAAAAGAAGAAATAAAAACAAAATACCATAACTCAAACCTAATTTTAGAATTGGATTGGCAAGGTGCTTATGCTGTTAAAGAACTATTTGACGATGCTATGCTAATTTTTTTAATTCCTCCGTCTTTAGAAGATTTGAAACAAAGGCTGATCAAAAGAAATCTCGATTCGTCTGAAGCAATAGAAAATAGACTATCGGAAGCAAAAAAAGAAATCAGTAAGTCTGAAATCTATGATTATTTAGTCTTAAATGATGATTTTGATAAAGCCTTTGAAGATCTTTCACAAATTCTTTTTGAAGGTATTTCGCCTGTAGATTTTAATCCAAGAGCTTCTAAAGACTTGATTAAAAGATTAGTAGAATAATCAATAAAAATTAAGTAGAATCCACTTCCTCAAGAGGTTTATGCATGGCTAGAATTACTGTCGAAGATTGTTTAAAAAAATCCCAAATAGATACGAAATGGTGAAACTTGCAGCAAAGCGAGTTAAACAACTGGCTATAGATGGGAGAGAGCCTACCATTGATCCAGAAGATGATAAGCCTACAGTAATTGCTCTTCGAGAAATTGCTGCTGGAACTGTAACTCTAGAAAACATCGACAGCTTCAACTTCGATGCTTTTGAAGAGGAACTCTCTGACCAATTAACTTCAGACGACGAAGAAGGCATAGAATAACTTTTTTTTGGTAAACTCTCTTTGCTTATGGCAACAGAGACAAAAAACCTTAATAAACTCACCAAAAATCTTGGAAAATATCTTGATCAAGATCAACTTGAACAAGTAAAAAAGGCTTATTTTTTTGCCGAAAATGCTCACTCTGGTCAGTTTCGAGTAAGTGGAGATCCATATGTATCTCATCCTCTTGCTGTTGCAGAAATACTAGGCAATTTAAAAATGGATCAAGACTGTTTATCTGCTGCAATGCTTCATGATGTTATTGAAGATTCAGGTATTCCCAAGACTTTTTTAAAGAAGGAGTTTAATAAAGAAGTTGCTAACTTAGTTGATGGTGTTAGTAAGCTGGATAAAGTTGAATTAACTTCAAAAAAAGACTTGCAAGCCGAAAGCTTTCAAAAAATGGTTCTTGCAATGTCGGAAGATATAAGAGTAATTGTTGTCAAGCTTGCAGATAGATTGCACAACATGAGAACAATAAAATTCCTTAATAAAGAAAAAAAATTAAGGATAGCTAATGAAACCATTGAAATTTATGCACCAATCGCTCACAGACTGGGAATGCATCAAATTTATAGAGAGCTTGAAGACTTGGCGTTTGAAATTTTATACCCATTAAGGTTCAGGGTTATTGAAGAAGCTGTAAAGAGAAATACCAGAGGAAGAAAAAAGATTTTAAAAAAAGTTGAAACTTCCATAAGTCAAAAATTGCAAGAACAAGGCTTGGATTGTGCTATTTCCAGTAGAAGAAAGCATTATTACGGTATTTATAAAAAAATGAAAAGACAGTCCAAAACTTTAAAAGAAGTGTTGGATGTTTATGCTCTGAAAATCACCAC
Source organism: Gammaproteobacteria bacterium (assembly GCA_038141925.1). Lineage (GTDB taxonomy): Bacteria > Pseudomonadota > Gammaproteobacteria > Magnimaribacterales > AG-339-G14 > MEDG-81. The sequence continues at coordinate 92,024 of JAYQJB010000002.1, forward strand.
ATCAAATGCTATGGATTGTTATAAGGCGCTGGGTGTAATACATAATGCCTTTAATCCAATCGAAGGAAGGTTCAAAGACTATATCGCCATACCAAAATCTAATTCTTATCAATCGCTGCATACCGGAATTATGACTTTTGAAGGACTGCCTGTAGAAATTCAGATCAGAACCAGTGAAATGGACGAACTAGCTGAGTTTGGAATAGCAGCACATTGGGTTTATAAATCCGGAGAAAAGGATAACCCAGTTCAAGCCAGAGCAAGAAGGTGGGTTAATGGCTTGATGGAGATAAATGCTCGATCAGAGGATGCTTCAGATTTTGTAGAAGTAATCAAAACAGGATTGGTATCCAATGAAGTGTATGTTTTTACTCCTCAAGGAGATATCATCGATTTGCCTAAGGATTCAACACCAATAGATTTCGCCTTCGCTTTACATTCAGATATTGGACTACATTGCAGCGGTTGCAGAATTAATAAAAATCTTGCACCTTTGAGTGTTCCCTTAGAAAGTGGTCAGACTGTAGAGATTATTACGGGTAAAGTTCCACAAACAAATCCAAGCTGGCTGGATTTTATTAGAACATCAAGAGCGAGATCAGCTATCCGTCATAATTTAAAAAATCTTAAAGAGTCAGAGGCCAGAAAGTTTGGAAAACGGCTTTTAGAACAGTCTTTATTTCCTCATCAAACAAAATTAAGAGATGTTCCAAAAAATAAAATGAAAAAGCTTCTTACCTCTTTGAACTATAAAAGCGTAAGAGAGCTTCTTGAAAGCATTGGCTCAGGAAAAAGATCTAGTCTGGTTGTTGCACATCAAATCATGCAATTTCTCGATGAAAAAGAAAATGAAGAAATTCAATTCTCTAACCTACAAATTACGGGTGCTGAAGGTTTGGTTGTAACTTATTCGAGTTGCTGTCGCCCTATTCCAGGAGACCACGTAATTGCCCACTTTTCAAAAAGCAGAGGAATTGTTATTCACCAAGAAAGATGTAAAAACATCTTACCAATTCGTCATGACCCTGCTTTATGTTCGCCAGTCCAGTGGGAAGATACTCTATCAGGAGACTTTTCGGTAGAAATAAAAATTGTTGCAGAGGATAAAGCTGGAATACTTGCAGAAGTTTCAGCAGTAATCGCAGAGTACTCAACTAACATTGAAAGTATAAAAAGTGATCCTCCTGCTGGAAATAAGGTGGATCTCTATATTTTGCTTGCAGTGATGGACAGAGATCATTTGGCAAAAATATTAAGAAGGCTGCGTCGAAAAGACTTTGTCATATCAGCCACAAGAATACATAGTTGGGAGCAAAGAAATGCTACCCTTCCAATTATCGAAGAGGAGTTAAGTGAAAACAATTGAAACGAATAACGCTCCAAAGGCTATTGGGACCTACTCCCAAGCAGTGAAGGTTAATGGTTTTTTATTTATTTCGGGTCAGATACCCTTAGACCCTTCAACGATGGAATTGGTTGAAGGAATTGAGAATCAAATCAATCAAGTTTTTGAAAACATCAACCAAATTTTAAAAGCTGATGGAATGGATTTTTCAAATGTAGTTAAACTTTCTGTATTGCTTGAAGACTTAAGTCACTTTGAAAAGTAAATGAAATAATGGCCAGCATATTCTCAAAACCCTACCCCTGCAAGAGCTGCATATGAAGTATCAAAATTACCAAAGGGAAGTTCAGTAGAAATCGAAACCATTGCTTTTAAAGAGTGAAAAGCAAATCGCTTCAGAAAAACATCTCGGAAATAAAAGGGGTTGGTCCCAAAGTTAGAGAAGAACTTAATAAAATTGGTATTAACTATATCCAAGACGCTCTCTTTTTATTACCTAAGAAATACGAAAATCGAACGAAATTAACTTCCATAAAAGATTTAACTCCAGGAGAAGCGTTTCAATTTGAGGGTGAAATTCTTGAAAGCAAGACCATATTTCCAGGCAGAAGATCTTTTATGGCAAGAATATCCGACGGCACAGGATTTTTACAAATTAGGTTATTTTATTTTTCATTTGCTCAAGCCAAAGCTTTTAAAGTTGGTCTTCATGTTAGAGGCTATGGTGTTATTAGGAGCAATGGTTCTTTGCTTCAAGTATTTCATCCAAGCTATAAAATCTTTGAATCATCAAAACGTCCTGTTTTAGATAATACCCTTACACCAATTTATTCTCTCGGTTCTTCAAAACTAACTCAATTTAGAGCAAGAAACATAATTAAAGAATGTTTAAAAGAAATTGAGGAACTAAATCTCAACGAAAAGGAGATTGATTTAATATTTAAACAACAAAAAATAAGCTCTTTATCTGTTAAAGATGCCTTGCTGAAAATTCATAGTCCTTCTGTTGAAGATGACATTATTAAAATCAATAGTTACAAACACGAAGCTCAAGAACGTTTAATAGTTGAAGAATTAGCGACGAATCTAATTGGAGTCAAAATCGCCTCCGAAAAAATAAACAAGCTCAAAGCAAAACAAATGCCAATTTCCACAGAAGAAGTAAAGTCATTTAAAGAAAATTTACCTTTCAAATTAACCAATGCTCAAGAAAGAACAATCAAAGAAATTTCAGATGATATATCTCTTGCCAAGCCTATGAGAAGATTGGTCCAAGGTGATGTGGGATCAGGAAAAACAGTAGTAGCAGCTGTAAGCATGTATATCTCTGCAAAAAATGATACTCAATCTGTTCTGCTTTGTCCCACAGAGGTTTTAGCTGAACAACATTTCAAAAACTTTTCAGCATGGTTTAAAAACTCAAATATAAAAATTGAATTATTAACTGGGAAAATGCCTGTTTCAAAAAGAAGAGGAATCTATCAGGACTTAGAAGATGGCGAAATTGATATTTTGATTGGTACGCATGCAGTCTTTCAAGATAAAGTGAAAATGAAAAATCTTGGTCTTGTGGTAGTAGATGAACAACAAAGATTTGGTGTAAAGCAAAGATTTGATTTAGTTAAGAAAAGTTCCGATCAAATAATGCCCCATCAATTATTCATGACCGCTACGCCCATTACCAAGAACCTTAGCAATGACAATTTTTGCTGATCTGGAAACTTCGAAAATTGATGAATTACCGCCAGGCAGAAAACCAGTAGAAACTTTGGTTTACAGCGATAAGAAAAAAGACGAAATAGTAAAAAGATTGGAGACCGTATGTAAATCCGGTAATCAAGTTTTTTGGCTTTGTACTATGATTGAAGAATCTGAAAATCTAGATGTACAAGCAGCTGATGAAGCCAAAGAGTGGATTAAAGAAAATACCAATGGTTTGAATATTGGTCTTGTGCATAGCAAACTTTCAAAAGATCAAAGAGATAAAGCAATAGAGAATTTCAGAAGTGGAAAAACCGATGTATTGGTCTGTACGACTGTTATTGAAGTTGGCATGGATGTCCCTAATGCTAGTTTGATGGTTATTGAAAATGCGGAAAGGCTGGGTTTGAGTCAATTACACCAATTAAGGGGAAGAGTCGGAAGGAAAGCAGACTTAGATGCTTATTGTGTTTTGATTTATCACGGAGAAATTGGTGAGATTGCTAAGGCTCGACTAGAAGCAATGAAATCGACCAGTGATGGATTTGAAATCTCAGAAATTGACATGAAGTTAAGAGGTACCGGAGAAATTTTAGGTACCAAACAATCTGGCGGAATAGAACTTAAGATCTCAGATTTATCCAGAGATGCTCACTTGATAAAAAAAGCGGAAAAACTGGTAGAAGGTTTAAATCAAAAAGACGATGAGATATCTAAAATTCTTCTTGACAGATGGCTAGGCGATAAACAAAATTTGATTATCGCCCAGTAAGAAAAAATTACAGCAATGGGGAAATAACCAAACTCACTATTGCCATTACATTAATAAGAATATTCATTGAAGGTCCTGAAGTGTCTTTAAACGGATCTCCTACAGTATCTCCAACAACGGCTGCTGAATGGGTATCGGTACCCTTCCCTCCAAGATTGCCTTTTTCAATATATTTTTTAGCATTATCCCAAGCTCCGCCGGCGTTAGCCATCATCAAAGCCATTGCAACACATCCGATTAGTCCGCCGCCAAGCATTCCACCCAAAGATTCTGCGCCTAAACCAAAACCTACTACAGCAGGCGCACCTACTGCGATAACACCTGGGATGAGCATTCTTTTCAAAGCTGCTGAAGTCGCAATATCTACGCATTTCGCAGTATCTGGTTCTGCATTTCCTTCGAGTAATCCTGGAATTTCCCTGAACTGTCTTCTGATTTCATTGATCATTTCAAAAGCAGCGTCTCCAACTGCAGTCATTGTGATTGAAGAAATTAGGAAAGGAATTGAGATTCCGATAAACATTCCCACTAAAACACGAGGATCTGAAAGGAGTAGTTCAAACTCTCCTTTATTATGAGCAACCGTTTCTACGAAGGCTGCGATAATAGCCAAAGCTGCTAATGCAGCTGCACCAATTGCAAAACCTTTTCCTATAGCTGCAGTTGAGTTTCCAACTTCATCTAAGCCATCAGTAATTTCTCTAGTTTCTGGACCCATACCAGCCATTTCAGCTATGCCACCAGCATTATCTGCAACAGGTCCATAGGCATCTATGGCCATGGTTATACCAACTGTAGCAAGCATTCCTACGGCAGCTATTCCAACTCCATATAGACCAGTCAAACTTGTTGATATCCAAATTATTGTTGCAAGCACGAGGATTGGAAGAACCACAGATTGCATGCCAACAGCTAATCCAGTGATCATTACGGTTGCCGGGCCAGTCTCTCCTGATTTTGCAATCTGCCTAATTGGACTGCTTCCGGTGTAATACTCGGTAATTAATCCTATGAGAACTCCTCCGACTGCGCCAGTCAGAACAGCAAGCCAAATATTAACAAATCCTTCTCCAATGAATAATTGGATTAAAAAATATGCGGCTATGATAAATAAAACTGCCGATCCTATGGTGCCTGTTCGTAAGGCGGCATCAGGAGACATAGAAGAGAATGCTTTGACAATAATTATTCCCAAAACTGAGGCTATCAGTCCAATAGAAGCAAGCGCAAGAGGTAAAAGCATCATTCCAGAATCATCTAACGTTGATGCAATAGCAATTGAAGCAATCATCGCTCCGCAATAAGATTCAAAAATATCAGAACCCATTCCAGCAACATCACCGACATTGTCTCCAACGTTATCAGCAATTACACCTGGGTTTCTTGGGTCATCTTCAGGAATTCCTGCCTCAACCTTACCAACTAAATCAGCACCAACATCTGCACTTTTGGTATAAATTCCACCACCTACTCTTGAGAATAACGCAACACAGGATGCTCCCATTCCAAATCCTTCGATAGCTCTTGCAGTAGCTGGATCTCCTCCAAAATAAAAATACAATCCTCCTAAGCCAACCAGCCCTAAAGAAGCTACACACAATCCCATAATAGAGCCACCATAAAAGGCAATTGAAAGAGCTACTTTTGAGCCTTTTTCGGCAGCAGCGGTTGCTGTTCTGGAATTTGCTTTCGTTGCAGAAAACATACCAAGCCACCCCGCCAAAGAGGAAGAAAGAGCTCCTGCTGTAACTGCAAGCGCAGTATTAAATCCAAGGGCAAAATAGGATAAAGCGATTAAAACTAATACAAAGAAAAATAAGTATGTATATTCTCGGCGCATAAAGACCATTGCTCCTAAGTGTATTTGGTCAGCAATTTTTTTTACTTTTTCAGAACCTTCGTCATAACTGACAACAATAAAATAAATAACTAATGCAATTAACAAACCGAAAAGACCGAAAATTGGCGGCATAGAAATGTAAGTTTCCATAAGTGACTCTCCCGAGAATAAAAACGCTAATTTACCAGATTAGTAACTATTTTTTAACTAATAAAATCTTTTCTTGAAAACTGATTTTCTGAATTTGCAACAATGCAAGAGATAGTCGCATCTCCTGAAACGTTTACTGCTGTTCTTAACATATCTAACAATCTATCAACACCAATGATTAAAGCGATCCCTTCAACTGGCAACCCTACTTGTTGAAGAACCATGGCTAACATGATGAGCCCTACTCCAGGAACTCCAGCAGTTCCGATTGAGGCTAAAGTTGCTGTGATAATAACCATTAAATATTCCATCATGCTTAAATCAACTTGATATACCTGAGCAATGAATACCGTTGCTACACCCTGCATGATTGCAGTGCCATCCATGTTTATGGTTGTTCCCAAAGGAATACAAAAAGAACTTACAGATTTATCGACGCCAAGCTTTTCTTCTACAGTTTTCAAAGTTACTGGCATGGTCGCACTGCTTGAAGATGTGCTGAAAGCAAAAATTATAGCTTCTCGCATTTTTGTGAAAAAAATATAAGGATTAATTTTTGCTAACGAAGTTAGTAATAAGCTATAAGTAAAAACAGCATGAAATATTAAAACTCCTACAACAATTAAAAAATAATTAATCAAGGTGAAGATAATTGATATTCCTAAAGACGAGAAAGTTGAAAATATCAAACAAAATACTCCGACTGGAGAAAGCCAAATTATAAAATTAACAATGTTTAAGATAATCTCATTTCAAATCTATGAAGAACGTTCTTACTTTAGAAGTCTCGTTTGAAATTTTGTTTACACCATAACCAAATAACATAGCAAATATGATGATCTGAATCATATTACCCTCTGCCATAGCTTCAATTGGATTGCTGGGAAATAAATTTACAAAAGTATCTTTAAGAGATGGAATAGCATCTTGTTCAAAAGACGAATCACTTACCATGCTGACACCATTTGCCATTTCAAAGAAAGAACTCACAAATAAAGCACTTATAATTGCCAATGCAGTAGTTAATAAATAAAGTGCAATTGCTTTAGAGCTAATAGACAGGAGTTGCTTATCAGAAGTTAGGTTTGAAACTCCCACAACCAAAGATACAAAAACCAATGGAACAACTAGTAATTTAAGAAGAGAAAGAAAAATACTTCCTAGGGCATCGATAAATTCTGAAAAGAAATTTAAAAAAATAGGTAAATTACCTTGAAAGACAGAATTGGAAATACTTCCTAAAATTATTCCGAGAAGCATCCCTAGAAGGATTTTTGCGGTTAAAGACATTTGAGATTAGTAGCTTTTTCCACCCTCCAAAGGAACCATCTCAAAATCTTCTTTTCCAACTCCGCAGTCAGGACAAACCCAGTCAAAAGGAACATCTTCCCATTTTGTTCCAGGTTCAATGCCATCTTCAGGCCAACCTTCTGCTTCATCGTAAATCAATCCGCAGACAATGCATTCCCACTTAATGTATTCTTCCATAACTAAATAAGTTTAATATCTTTATGAGCAATGGATTATATTCATGTTGGGCGTTTTAAAAAACTATTTTTTCCTTCTAAGACTAGATAAACCAATTGGTGTGTATCTTCTGTTGTGGCCGTCTTTAGCCGCAGTATGGCTTGCCTCTGAAGGCAATCCTGAGCTTTTAATAGTAATAATTTTTTGTCTTGGCAGTTTTTTTATGAGATCTGCAGGAGTAATCATCAATGATTACTTTGATCAAGACATTGATAGAAAGGTATTGAGAACATTTAATAGGCCTATAGCTAATTATTCTGTATCGAATAAAGAAGCCCTTGTTTTATTTTTAATGTTGATGATTTTGTCATCAAGTTTGCTTATTTTTTTAAATCTCAAAAGTTTATATATAGCTTTATTCTGCATTCTATTAATTTCTACCTATCCTCTGATGAAAAGATTTTTACCAATTCCTCAACTTTACTTGGGAATTTGTTATTCCATGGGAATATTTATGGCTTATGCATTCTATCAAGGAGCATTTCCGTTAAATTGTTGGTTGTTGTTTTTTGGAAACATATTTTGGGTACTTGCCTATGATACAGTTTATGCATTGTCAGATAGGCAAGATGATTTGTTAATCAACGTAAAAAGCTCCGCAATTTATTTTCAAGGTAAAGAAAAGTTAGTTTTATGGATAAGTTATTTTTTACTTATAACTTTTCTTCTTTTAATAGGAATTTTTAATTCCTTTTCTTTATTATATTTTTTTGCAGTATCAGCAAATATTTTATTAATCCTTTTTTTGATGATGGCTACTAATTTTGACAAACCCTCGGATTGTTCGAAATTTTTTAGAAAAAACCATTGGCTAGGTATAGGAATATTTTTAAGCTTTGTTGCTGCTTTCGTATAAATGAAGGAAATAAAATTTAATAATTCGATAAGCTCAATAGATAAAAAAAAATGGAATAAACTAATTCCAGATAATGATTACCCTTTTTTAAAATATGAATTTCTTGAGCTGCTTGAGAAAACAAATTGTGTAGGAAAGAATACAGGCTGGCATCCTGCACACATCTCTATAGAAGAGAATTCCGAGATTTTGGGGGCAATGCCGCTCTACATTAAAACTGATTCCTCTGGTGAGTTTGTTTTTGACTACTCTTGGGCAAACGCTTTTTATCAACATGGCTTGGATTATTACCCTAAATTGGTCTCCTCCATACCCTTTACTCCTGCTTCCGGTCCAAGAATTCTTCATCAAGATAAAGAATCCGCTGATCAAATATTTTCTCTAATTCTTTCTGGTGTAAAAAAGCTTAGCGAGGAAAATAATATATCTTCCTGGCATGTCTTGTTTCCAGAAGAAAAAGACATAGGAGTATTTTCTAAGAAATCTCTCAGTGTTAGGAAAAATGCTCAGTTTATTTGGTTCAATGAAGGCTTTAATACATTCGATGACTTCGTTGATACTTTCAGATCTAGACATCGAAAAAACGTAAAAAAAGAAAGAGAAAAAGTTTTAAACCAAGGTATAGACATACAAACTTTCTCAGGAACTGATTTAAACCAGGAGTTGATGATGCAGTTTTATGAATTTTACTTATCAACAAATTTAAAACGCAGTGGGCACTTTGGATATCTTACAAAAGAATTTTTTGAAGGATGCCTTGATACGATAAATGAAAATATTGTTCTTGTGCTTGCAAAAGATACAAACAGTGATTCCTTAATTGGGGGGTCCATGTTTTTTAAAGATAAGGAAAATTTATATGGACGTTATTGGGGCTGCTCAGCTGAGTATGATTGCTTGCATTTTGAATGCTGTTACTACCAAGGTATAGAATTTGCAATTAAAAATAAACTCAACAAGTTTGACCCTGGCGTTCAAGGCGAACATAAAATTAAAAGAGGTTTTAAGCCGACAATTACATATTCTGCACATTGGATTTCTGAACCCAACTTTAAGGATGCAATAGAAAATTTTGTAAATAACGAAGAAAAACATATAAATGCCTATGTCAAAGCCACAAGCAAATATCTCCCTTTCAAAAGTATTTAAAGATCATAAATCAAAACAAAAGATTTTTTATCTTGCCAAAAAAGATAAAGATTTAATTGATTTGTTTATAAATTTTTCTGATTTTGGAGAATATAAAAGGGACAAAGGCTTTAAAGGAATTTTGCAATTGATAATTGAACAACAATTATCTGTCGCATCAGCAAATGCAATATATAAAAAACTTAAGACAAAAATGCCAAATATTTCTCCTGAATCTTTCTTAAAAATAAAAGAATCAGATCTTAAAAAATGCGGGTTGAGCAACAGAAAATTAATTATTTAACTGGGTTAGCAAAAAAATGTGAAAATAAGGAAATCAATTTTAGAAAAATTCATAGAATGGATGATGAAAATTTAGTGAAAGAAATTACTAAAATTAAAGGTATTGGCCCATGGACAGCTCAATGTTACATGCTTGCTTCATTAAATAGAGATGATGTGTGGCCGGTAGCGGACTTAGGTTTAATGGAAGCTGTGAAAAGAATAAAAAGACTTAAAAATAGGCCTTCAGAAGAAGATATGGAAAAAATATCTCAAATTTGGAAGCCTTATAGAAGTACTGTAGCTAATGTGCTATGGGCATCTTATGACTGAATTCTAAAATGAATAAAATCTCTATAGACTGAATTAATGTTTAAAACGTATCGAAATTTAAAAAACTTGCATAGCCTTTACGAGCAGAATTTCGTATTAATAAATAAGCTCTCTGGCGAGCTTGATAAACATAATGAATTCTCTTTTCAAGTTGGGAATCTTGAAATCAAAAGTCAGGTAAGCATTTTAAAGAAGGAGTTATCGAAATTTACTGACGAATTGCAATTTCAAATCAACGACGTTACTGGAATCAAAGATATTGTTATCAAGTGTAGAACTTACAAAGAAGCTAAGATGATGGAAGTGATTGAATTTCAAAATTTTCATAAAGATTTGTTGTCTATTTTTAAATTAAAAAAAATGAATTTCGAAAAAGACGAACGTCTTCAATGGAATCTTTTTATAAATCAATTTTTGAATTATTCTATTCTTCATGGAAGAGCAACTGAAAATTATTTACCTTCATGGGTTCAATAGTTCAGCAGAATCAAAAAAATCAAAAATTTTAGAGTCTTATTTAAAAAAAGAAGAATTAATCAATTTTGAATCTCCTAACTTAAATAACGTCTCCATCAAAAGCTATCTCTCAAATAGAAAAAATGATTAAAGAAAGTTCAAGTAGGGTTTGTTTAGTAGGAAGTTCTCTTGGAGGGCTTTATGCAACTTTTGTGGCAGACAGATACGATCTAAAATCAGTGACCATAAATCCAGTGGTGAGAAATCACATCTCTGAAATGAAAGACTTAGTAGGTTCACATAAAAACTTTCATACAGATGAAGAATATGAATTTACGATGAAAGATTATTCGGATTTACAAAAATTAGGTTTGAAAGAACTTAAGAATCCTTTAAATCATTTTTTGTCTTATAAAAATGTCAGATGAAGTTTTGGATCACAATAAAACATTGGCATATTTTTCCAAATCTTATGTGCTAAGCGAAAAAGGAGGAAATCATAGTTATGATGACTTTTTTGAAAAAATTCCTTTGATTTTAGACTATTTGTACTAAAATAGTGCAAATTCAGCACTAAATAAAGACAAAAAATGCACTATTTTATAGCAATTACTTTGTTAATATTTTCTCCTAATTTTATTTACACGGAGAATATAATGACAGACTTTAAAACGTACGAATATATTTGGCTAGATGGTTACACACCGGAAGCAAATATGCGAAGTAAAGTAAAAGCTACCGATGAAGATACAGCTCCAGACTGGTCTTTTGATGGTTCATCGACACAACAAGCAGAAGGAGGAAGTTCAGATTGTCTTCTGTTACCTGTGCAAACTTATGAGAACCCTAATGGGCATGACTTAGTAATGACTCAGGTACAGGCAGCAGATCATACTACACACCCATCTAATTTTAGAGCTGCAGCTGCTGAAGTGGTTACAGATGAATGGTGGTTTGGATTCGAACAAGAATTTTTCTTTACCGATCCAAAGACAGGAGAACCTTTAGGCTGGGAAGACGGAACTCCTAGAGAACAAGGTGAGTATTATTGTGGTGTAGGTGCGAGTAATGTTGTGGGTAGAGAAATTTCAGATGCTCACTTACATGCTTGTCTTGATCTTGGAATCACTTTAACAGGAACCAATGCTGAGGTAGCGCTTGGACAATGGGAGTACCAATGTTTTGGAAAAGGAATTAAAGCTGCGGATGACTTATGGGTAAGTAGATACCTTCTTTTCAAAATTGCTGAAGAATTTGGTGTCGGAGTGAACATTCATCCCAAGCCTAAGACTGGAGAATGGAACGGTTCAGGAATGCACACTAACTTTTCAAATGAAGAAATGAGATCAAAAGGATCTAAAGAATTATTTGAAGGAATGTGTGAAAAACTAGGAAAAGTTCACGAAGCAGGAATAGCTTCATACGGTTCTGATAATGATATGAGACTGACTGGTCTTCACGAAACTCAGAAAATTACAGAATTTTCATATGGAGTAAGTGATAGAGGAGCAAGTATCAGAATTCCAGTTTATACAGTTGAACATGACTGGAATGGATATCTTGAAGATAGAAGACCTGCTTCAAATGCGGATCCTTACAAAATTTTGGCTCACATAGTAGGTACGCTTACTAAATAAATCTCAAAAGTGTAAAAATGTTTAAGGCCTTAGGATCAACTCTTACGAAAAAAAGTTAAGAGTCTGATTCTTGGCCTTAACATTTTTAGTTTTAAATACTCAAATTCTGTATTTTTTCAAAGATGATTTTTTTTGAAAATATCCTTGATGAGTTATCAGCAAAAATTCTTGTTGCAGACGATAACTTAGATGTTCTTTTTCTTAATAAATCAGCTGAAGATTATCTTTGTGCCACTCTTGAAGAATCAAGAGGAAAAAACATAGACAAAGTTTTTAAAGAAAAAATTAGTAATGAATTGGAACTCCAAGAAATCTTAGAGAATAAAAAGTCCCTAAAACGTCACATTACGACAATTTTTTTAAAAGACAATCTTCAAAAAAAAAGCTTCTTTCACTGCTTCTTATTTTGCTAATGAAGAATTCAAAGGAATTATTTTTGAGTTTTTTGATAATTCTAAGCCGGAGTCTATTGCTGATAAAATGAAGAAAAGAACTGCAGCATCGGTAACTCAAGCCTTTTCTAGGGGGCTGGCGCACGAAATCAAAAATCCCTTAAGCGGTATTCGTGGTGCAGCTCAGTTACTGGCTCAAAAAATTGAAGATCCAAAGAAAAACAAATTAGCAAATATTATTTTAAAAGAGTCTGACAGACTTGCAGGCATTGTAAACAAGGTTTCTGATAATGGTTTTAAGCTAGAACAGACTTTTCAAAACATTCATACCATCTTAGAAAAGATTCCCGCCTTTGTGAAAAACATAGAAAATCAAAGGGTCCAAATTGTTAAGGATTATGATCCTAGTTTGCCTCTCATTGAAATAGATAATGCTCTTATTTCTCAAGTATTTTTTAACTTAGCGACCAATTCTATTGAAGCGTTTAAAAAAAATAATTCTTCAGGAAAAATTACTATAAGAAGTAGAGTTGCTTATGAAGTCTTCATTAACAACAAAAAATATAATACCGCCTGCCAAGTAGAATTTATTGATAATGGTCCGGGCATACCGGATGATATTATTGATTCTGTTTTCTTCCCTTTAGTTTCATCAAAAGAAATTGCTTCAGGATTAGGCTTATCCATTGTTAAAGGAATTATCAATCAGCACCATGGATCTATTGATTGTTCTAGCGATGACACAGGAACAACATTCACAATTCTTTTACCTATTTCAGAAATAAACTTTGAAAAGACAAAAGCAAGCGAAGGGATAAATGGCTAAAAATAAAAAAATCTGGATTGCCGATGACGATGAATCAATAAGGTTTGTTCTGGAATCGGGTTTATCAGAAGCTGGTTTTAACGTTTCGACTTTTGAAGACGGCAACGAAGTTGTCAATAAGTTAGACATTGAATCACCCCACCTATTGCTTACCGATCTAAAAATGCCGGGCAGAGATGGAATGGATTTATTAGAAACTTTTCGTAATGAGCATCAAAAGATACCCATCATTATTATGACAGCACATTCCGATTTAGATACTACAGTAGAAGCTTTTGAAGCAGGAGCTTGGGATTACATAGCCAAACCTTTCGATTTAAATACAGCAATAGAAAAAATTAATAAGGCTATCTCTGAGAAGAAAAATGTTCAAAAGAAACTTACAGAAAAAGAAGAGATAAGCCTCAGGGCAGGAAAGATTCTTGGAAAATCACCTGCTATGCAAGATCTGTTTAATTCCATAGGGAAATTGTCTCACTCTGACAGCACAGTATTATTGGTTGGTGAATCAGGAACCGGAAAAGAACTTGTTTCTCAAGCAATTTTTGAACACTCCGATAGATCTAATAAAAAGCTTATTTCGCTTAATGTAGCTGATATACCTGTTGAATTGTTGGAGTCAGAATTATTTGGTCACGAAAAAGGTGCTTTTAAAGGGGCTGGTGATCAAAGAATAGGAAGATTTGAACAAGCTGATAAAGGAACATTGTTTTTAGACGAAGTTGGAGATATGCCTCTAGAAACTCAAACTAGATTAATAAGAGTTTTATCAAGTGGTGAATTTTATAGAATTGGGGGAAATAGCCCTATTAAAGTTGATGTCAGGATTATTGCTGCTACAAACCAAAATCTTGAAGAAAAAGTTAGAAATGGGTCATTTCGAGAAGATCTTTATCACAGACTTAATGTCATAAAAATAAATTTACCTCCTTTAAGAGATAGAAAAGAAGATATTCTTTTATTAACCAGTTATTTTTTGAAGAAGTTTTCTGAAGAAGCAAAAATCAAAGTTAAAGTTCTCAGCAAAGAGGTTGAAGAGTTATTTGAAAATTTAATCTGGCCTGGAAATGTTTTGCAGTTACAAAATGTTTGCCAGTCACTAACTTTATTATCCTCTGGTCAAGAGATTTCAATAAGTGATATTCCTAAAGATCTTTCCTTACAGCGTAAAGGACCAGAAATGAGTTGGAGCGACATGCTTGAATCGTGGGCATCAAAAAAACTTCTTAAAGGTGATGATCACATTCTGAATAGCGCTACCCCGATATTTGAAGGGACTATGATTAAAGCAGCGCTGAAAGTGACAAAAGGTAAAAAAAGTGAAGCAGCAAAGCTATTGGGCTGGGGAAGAAATACTCTTGCTAGAAAGATTACTGAACTCGACCTTTAATTTACTAAAGGTAATTTTTCCGAAACCCAATTATTTATTCCGCCCTTTAGGACAAACACGCTAATTTCTTCTTTTTTTAAATCTGAAGCCATGCGTGATGAATTTGTCCCATTCTGACAAACCAATATTACTGGTTTGCCATCAGCTTTCGCTATTTCCTTCTTACAAACCTCTAGATCGGGACCGACATGCCTTGCTTGACTAATTTTTCCTTCATCGAATTCTTTTTGAGATCTAATATCAATAACGAGGGCATTTTTTTTATTGATCAAAACAACTCCCTTATGAGGTTCTAAATTTATTGCTTTCGAAATTCTGTCTAACAGGTAAAGGGCAAATAATGAAAAGATTAAAGGAATAACAATAAACCAATTGTCGATTAAAAATTCAATAAAATAAGGCATAAGCGCGATATGATAAACGTAAAACTGATTTGACACTATGAATTCGGAAGAAAATTTTTCTCACTTAATTCTTGTAAGGCATGGACAAAGTGAATGGAATGCAAAGAATCTCTTTACAGGCTGGAAAAATCCGGGTCTCACCGAAAAAGGTTTGGAAGAGGCAAGAATCACAGGAGAAAAAATAAAAGAACAAAACATTATTTTTGATATCCACTTTACCTCGGAACTTAAAAGGGCTCAGTTAACAGGAGAAATAATTCTTTCTGAAATAGAACAAGAATCTTTAGAGACAGTAAAAAATATCGCTTTGAATGAAAGAGACTATGGTGAATTGTCTGGCCTTAATAAAGATGAATCTAGAGAAAAATGGGGAGAGGAACAGATTCACATTTGGAGAAGATCTTTTGATCAGCCTCCACCAGGTGGAGAAAGTTTAAAAGATACTGCCGATAGAGTTATTCCGTATTTTGAGAAAGTTATAGAGCCCGTTCTTAATGAAAAAAAGAATGTATTGATATGTGCTCATGGAAACTCTCTTAGAGCTCTTGTAATGCATATAGAAAAAATATCACCTGAAGAGATTGTTAAAATAGAAATAGCTACGGGAGAACCTATTTTTTATAAATTCCAGAATAAAGAGTTTTATAGAGCTTAGAGTCTTACTTCAAAACCTTCAGTTTGCAGAGCTTGTTTAACTTTTTTAATCGAAATTTCCTCGTAACGAAAAATACTAGCTGCAAGTAAGGCGTCAGCTTTTCCAAGCTTTACGGCATCAACTAAATGAGAAAGTTCCCCAGCTCCACCAGAAGCGATAACAGGAATCGATAAATTGTTTGAAAGCTCCATATACAAGTTGTTATCAAAACCACTTTTGGTTCCATCTTTGTCCATAGAGGTCATGAGAATTTCTCCTGCACCTAAATCCTGACCTTTTTTTGCCCACTCAATAGCATCTAATTTGGTTTTGTTTTTTCCGCCGTGAGTATAAACATTCCAGATTTGCCCATCCTGCTTGGCATCTATTGCTAAAACAATACATTGCGCTCCATACTCTTTGGATGCCTCTTCTATAAGATCAGGATTTAAAATAGCACTTGTATTAATGGAAACTTTATCAGCCCCTGATTTTAGAAGCATATCAATATCTTTAAGAGATTTTATTCCACCTCCAACAGTAAACGGAATGAAGACTTGTGAGGCTATTGATTTAACAGTCTCAATTGTTGTAGAACGTTCTTCAAAAGATGCATCAATATCCAACATGCATATCTCATCAGCACCTTCAGCATCGTATCTTTTTGCAGCTTCTGCTGGATCTCCAGCATCAACAATATCCTTGAAATTAATACCTTTAACTACTCTTCCTCCTCTGACATCTAAACAAGGGATAATTCGAACTGCTAAACTCATTTTTTAAAATATCTCTAAGGCTTCTTTGAAGTTTATTTTATTTTCATAAAGCGAAACACCGCAGATGGCTCCGATAACATTTGGAATTTTTGAAAGATTTATTAAATCGTTGATATCTTTTACTCCTCCCGAAGCTATGACAGGAAAAGGAGATAATTTTGCAACTTCAGATGTTTCTTCTAAATTTGGCCCAGAAAGCATACCGTCTTTATCGATGTCTGTATAAATAATTGATTTGATAGGCAGATCTTTATAAGAACTGATTAAGTCTGAGGCTGATAATTTTGAAGCTTCTGTCCATGCTTCTGCAGCTAGAAAACCATTTATTGCATCGATACCCAAAATGATTTTTTCTGGAAAAGTTATACAGGCTTTTGTAAATAGTTCTTTATCCTTTATTGCAATACTTCCTAAGATTACATTATCAACACCAGATGAAAAGATTAAATCTAGACTTTCCAGATCTCTTACTCCTCCTCCCAGTTGAAGATTTACGTCTGGGAATTTTTTTTTAATCTCTAAAACGTATTGTAAGTTTTCAGGTTTACCTGACTTAGCACCATCTAAATCAACTAAATGAAGTCTTTTTGTTCCTTCTTTTATCCAATGAGCTGCTGCATCTAAGGGTTTTTCAAAATAAACTTTAGTTGAGGACAAGTCTCCTTTTTGTAAACGAACACATTTTCCACTTTGAATATCAATTGCAGGAATTGGTAGCATTTAAATTTTCCAATTTATAAAATTTTCTAAAAATTTGAGACCTATCTCTCCACTTTTTTCCGGGTGAAATTGAGTAGCAAAAATGTTTTCAATGGCTAACGACGAAACAAACTCTTCTCCATAATGTGTAGTGGTGATACTGGTTTCTGTGTTTGAAGCCACAAAAGAATGAACAAAATAAAAAAACTGTTTGTCTTCTATTCCTGAAAATAATTCATGTTTTTTTTCAATCTTTACATTATTCCAACCCATGTGAGGTATTTTTAGATTTTCATTATTTATGTCTTTTATTTTAGTGATGCTTCCATTAATTACACCTAAACCTTTCTCTTTGCTTTCTTCGCTTGAATCAAAGAGGATTTGAAGACCTAAACAAATACCAAGAAAAGGTTTCGATTTAATTGCATCCGATAAAGGATTAATCATTTCCGTTTCATTTAATTTCTTTATGCAAGAACCCATAGAACCTTGCCCGGGAAAAACAAGCTTATCGATACTTTTAAATTTATCAGGAGTATCGACAATTGAAACTTTTGAACCAAGTGATTGAAGAGCTCTAGCTACTGAATGTATGTTGCTGGCTCCATAATCAACTACTCCAAGGTGCATTAATTTATAGCAAGCCTTTAGTGGAAGGAAGAACATCTCCTTTAGAAGGATCTACCATACATGCGGTTTTGAGAGCTAAAGCAAATGCTTTGAATATAGTTTCAGCTTGGTGATGTGCATTTTCACCTTTGAGGTTATCAATGTGAACAGTTGCAAGGGCTTTGTTAACAAAACCATGGAAAAATTCTTTTAACAAGCTCAAATCAAAATCGTTAATCGATTCTTTTGTGAAATTTACATTCCAACTTAGCCCTGGTCTTCCTGAGAAATCTACAACAACCCTTGATAAAGCCTCGTCCAAAGGAGCATATGCAGAGCCAAATCTGAAAATACCTTTTTTATCACCTAGAGCATTATTGAATGCTTCTCCAAGACTAATGCCTACGTCTTCTACTGTATGGTGAGCATCCACCTCTAAGTCTCCTTTTGCATCTAAGTCGATATCAAATCCGCCATGTTTAGATAGCTGATCAATCATGTGAACAAAAAAAGGTAGATCTGCTTTTAGATTGCTTTCGCCTTTACCATCTAAAGCTAGAGAAAGTTTGATTTGAGTCTCTTTGGTATTTCTTTCTAATTCAGCTTTTCGCATCGTAATCCTCTTTCAAAAAGACATTATAGCGGACAGAAATCAGTAAAATAATAAACATGAATCAATTTTCAAAAAAAATTATTGATTGGCAAAAGAGCCAAGGAAGAAATAATCTTCCTTGGCAGAAAAAAAGTGCTTACGAAGTTTGGATTTCTGAAATTATGCTTCAACAGACACAAGTTGAAACTGTAATCCCATACTACAAGACATTCATAAAAACCTTTCCTGATATAAAAACTTTGGCTGAAAGCTCTGAAGAACAGGTTATGAGTTTGTGGAGTGGCTTGGGCTATTACTCTAGAGCAAGAAATATTCGTAAAACTGCAAAAATAATCTTGAATAAATACAAAGGAAAATTCCCCCAAGATTTTAAAAATTTAGTTGAACTGCCGGGTATCGGTCCCTCTACAGCAGGAGCAATACTTTCCCTTGCATTTGAGTTACCTGGAGTAATTTTAGATGGGAACGTAAAAAGAGTGATTGCTAGGTTTAAAGGCATTACTAATCCAATAGATAATAATGAGACTCAAAAAGAAGTGAAAAGTTTTGCTGAAGGATTTTTGCCAAAAGACTCATTTAGAGAATATTCTCAAGGAATAATGGATTTGGGTTCATTGTTGTGTAAGCCAAAAAATCCTATATGTAATAGTTGTCCCATAAATAAAAATTGTCAGGCTTTAAGGTTAGGCATTCAAGAAAAAATTCCATTAAAAAAAACTTCCAAACCGAAAAAAGAAAAAAAGATTGATTGGTTATTGATATCTTCGAAAAACAAAATTTTGCTAAAGCGAAATGATAGCAAAGGCATCTGGAAAAATTTGTGGCTTTTTCCTGATAAAGATATTTTGAGTAAAGACAATATCTCTTTACTTGAGAAAAAAGAATCTCTCCCTGAAATTATTCATAATTTATCTCATCGAAAACTAAATATCTCAACGGTCAAATACCAAATAAAAAACAAAGACAGATTAAAGATAGATAGATCCAGCTCAGTTTGG
The DNA here is from genome assembly GCA_038141925.1 of Gammaproteobacteria bacterium. Taxonomy (GTDB): domain Bacteria; phylum Pseudomonadota; class Gammaproteobacteria; order Magnimaribacterales; family AG-339-G14; genus MEDG-81. Next base: position 111,392 of record JAYQJB010000002.1, read on the forward strand.
GTTAGCAAAGCAGATTCAGTTAAAATGGGAATGCCCAAACCCATTAAAGAGATAATAGAAAATTATTTATGAAAACTGTTTTTTGTAGAAAATATCAAAAGGATTTGCCTAAGATGGATAGAGCTCCTTTTCCAGGAGAAAAAGGAGAAGAAATTTTTTCAAGTGTTTCCAAGCAAGCTTGGATGGAATGGCTTCAACAGCAGACGATGCTTGTGAATGAAAAGCAATTAGATTTATCAAAAAAGGAGTCCAGAGATTATCTCAGTCAGCAACTCGAAAACTTTTTGAATAATGAATCTTTTGATAAAGCTGAAGGATTTGTCCCTTTAGAGAAATAACTTTATTAGCTTGCTAAATATCTATAGAATTTGATTTTCTTTTTGCCCAGATAGCTCAGTCGGTAGAGCAAAGGACTGAAAATCCTTGTGTCGGTGGTTCGATTCCACCTCTGGGCACCACCAAAAATAATACTTTATGCTTTTGCCTTGAGTAAAATAAAAAAAGTAATTCCTTCAAAAACCATAAAGAATACAAAAATCGTATCTGGCATTCCATCTAAAATTAAACTGAGGGCTCTGCCAAGGCCAATCCCAAGCATAAAGACAAACATGCACCATAAAGCTGGGACTGTTAGACTTTTGTTAAAAGCTCCAAAAACCCACAACAACACACAACCTATATATAGGCCCATTACGGCTCTAAAGATATTGGATAAATTATTATCTGCAACTTCAATTCCGTAAAGAACTGGTAGAAAGTCTTTTGGATTTAATCCGTATCCCAAAGCAGCTGGAAATACTCCGATAGAAATGAATAATAAAAAATAGGATTCTTTGGTCATGATTACCTTCTTAAATTTGATTTTTAAAAATTACTATAATTTTCTTATTAATGATAAAACTTTTCTGCAATGTGTGCGCGTCCTTGTGTAATATTTGTCCATGTCTGAAAAATTACTTTTAGAAGGTTTAAAGGTTATTGATGCGGGAAGTTTTATTGCAGGGCCGGTATCAACCACAATCCTTTCTGATTTTGGTGCAGAAGTCATCAAGATTGAACCGCCGAAAATCGGTGATAGCTTAAGACACTTAATTGCTCGAACAAAAAGAGTAAATCCTGTTTCCGATAAGGACTATTGTTGGCATTTAACTTCAAGAAATAAAAAAGCTTGGCCTTAAATCTTGGCGACCCAAAGGGACAAAAAATTTTGCAAGAATTGGTAAAGGTTTCTGATGTATTTGTAACCAATATGCCCCAAAGGATAAGAGATAAATTGAAAATTAAAGCCACAGACTTACTGCCTTTGAACGAGAGACTTATCTATGGATCTTTGACAGGATATGGTGAAGAAGGACCAGACTCACATAGAACAGCCTTTGATACGATGGCTTGGTGGGCAAGAAGTGGTTTGATGGATATTGTAAGACCGTCTGATAATTCAACTCCAGGGATGCCACCTATAGGGATGGGAGATCAGCCTACAGGAGTATCTTTATTTGCAAGCATTATGACAGCTCTTTATAGAAGAGAAAAAACGGGCAAAGGTGGAGAAGTAAACACTTCTTTGATGGCTAATGGTGCTTGGTCAAATGGATCTTTCATTCAAGCTGCGCTTTTTGATGCTGATTTTCCTGAGAAAAAGACTGAAGTTACTCCTCACCCTTTTGGTGGAAGATATGAAACTAAAGATGGTAGATATCTTTTATTGGCAATCATTGATGCGGCTAAAGAATGGCCAAAATTATTAAAAGCTCTCGATATAGAATATTTAAATTGTGATGAAAGATTTTTATCCTTTCAAAAAATGAATGAAAATCACCAAGAGCTTTATAAGGAACTTGAAAAAATCTTTAAGCAATATGACTTGAATGAAATAGTTGAAAAATTAAGATTCTCTGAAGTTACCTTTGGGATTCTTAGTAAGTCGACGGATCATAAAAAAGACGAACAATTTTTAAAAAGTGAGGTGTTGGTCAACTTTTCAGAGGACAGTTTTGAAACAGAAAACTTAACCGTTAATAGTCCTGTATTTCTTAAAGATGAACCCAAAAAAACTCCATCCAGGGGTCCTGACTTGGGAGAGCATTCCAAAGAGATTCTTTCTCAAATTGGTATAGATTCAATGGAACTCGACAAGCTTAAAGAAGAAGGTGTTATAGATTTTTAGAAGAAGAGAAAGATACTTTGAAAAAAACTAGAATATAATATTTAAAACAGGGGAAATCATGAGAACAATAGAAAACCTATTAGAGGGCTTAATCTATGCCAGCAGGTGGCTTTTAGCGCCCATTTATATGATTTTGTGTCTTTGCTTGGCACTGATCGCTTTAACTACAATTCAACACTTCATTCAGTATGCTCCAGGTTTAATGAGTATGAAGTTAAAAGAAGTACTTTTATTTGTTCTACAAGTAGTAGACCTTGCTTTGATTGCAAACCTTGTTGTGATGATTATTTTTTCCGGTTACGAAAACTTTATTTCTAAAATTGATGTAGCAAAGGATGACAGAGATAGGCCGGATTGGATGGGTTCGGTTGATTTTAGTGATCTTAAAATTAAATTGGTTGCCTCAATTTTAGCTATATCAGGTATAGGACTGCTTGAAACCTTTCTTAAAATAGCTGGTTCGGGCGATATTGCAGTGAGCGAAGTTGAGATTAAATGGATGGTTATCATTCACATCATTTTTATAATCTCTGGATTGCTTTTAGCGATGATGGATTATGTAGCCCATCGAAGCAGTAAACATTAGATTTTAAAAATATCTTTTTGCTAAAAGCCAAAACAAGAAAGGTATAACCGCAATACCTATAAATGCTAATGAGGCAGATTTACTGGTGAGGGCCGCTGTTCCTATAAACGCGTAAACTACTGCAATCAATAAATTACTCACAATCATTACGGTTAGAAAAGTACTCCATTTCATACCAGCTAAACCTGCAGCTACAGTTGAAATTTCTGCAAGAGCTGGAGCAGGCCTTGCAATTAACAAAATACTAATGCCAAATTTTTTTGCCACCTCTTCTGATCTTTCTAAATCTTCTTGACTGAGTATTTTTTTTGCTAAGGGTTTGGCAGCATACTTTCCTATTACAAAGCCGATTATTGATCCCAGAGTAAGTCCTATCCATATGACAGGAATAGATAAATAAAATCCCAGAATGGCTCCAGCAAAAGTATTAGTAACCCCATTTGGAATGGGCAAAAAAACATCTGCTGCTAATGCGAAGATAACCAAAATAGAGTTTAAAAATTGGTTGTTTCCACTCCATTCAATAAACTCATTTGTTAAGTCAGCTATTGATGACTCAAGTAATGACAGAGGTAATATGATTGAAGTCAAAACAATTACGATAAAACCTAAAAGCTTCAAAAACGTAAAGATATTCATCTTTTAGACATTTCATTCATTTTCTTTGAATGTTCTTTTGTATAAGTTTTCTGCAAATAAAGGCGTTTCTTCTTCATTATGTTTTCGCACAAAATAACCGCCTAATGCTAGAGCAGACAAAATTTTCATAATGAAATTAGGATGCTCCACTAGTACAGTATTTTGAAATTTGCATTCACTATCTGAAACATAAATTAAGCGCATTTCCCATGTAACTTTTACAACCACGTGTACTAACTTCATCAACCAAAGGTCAGACAAAGAAACCATCTTGACGTAATCAGGTTCTTTAACTTCTGCTATATAGTGTTGGACTAATAAGTTTCCTCCTACACTTTCCGCATTGACAGATGTTTGTGTTCCATCGGTATGAATACTCGATCCAGCACCAATATGTCCTCGCGCAGTGGTTTGATAATCTCTATCTGATAAAGTGAAAACCCAATCATGCAAATTAAATGCTTCCTTGGGCGCTTTGACTGGCGCTTCGCAGACAGTTTGAAATAATTTTATGTATTTTTGATTTTTAATCTCAGACATTTAATCTTCTCCTTTAAATCTTTATCCATTCTCCATGGAATTCATAAGGCACTTTTTAAGGTAAGTGTACTAGCTAAAGGTTCTTTCCACATTAATATTTTATGTATTTAAAAATGGCAGTTATACTGTCATTTCTTATGTTTAAAAATATATTTTGTTTCTTATTTGTAATTATTTTTTTTTCTCTTGTTCTGAATTTGAGAGAAAAACAGAAAAAGAATTAGCTCAAGAAAAATTCGGAGATATTCCTTTAGTTGAATATAAGCCTAGTCCCAATCCAGATAAAAATGCCTATTTTGGTGACTTGCATGTTCATACAGAAAATTCTTTTGATGCCTATACCTTTGGAACTACCTCCTCTCCTGCCGATGCTTACGAATTTGCTAAAGGAAAAGCTATAAAACACCCAACTGGATATGCTATCCAATTAAGTCGACCTCTAGATTTTTATGCAGTAACTGATCATGGTGTTTTTATGGATTGTTAAAGAAGCTGCTGATACTTCATCTGAAATTTCTAAATATGAATTAGCCAAACCTCTTCACAATTTAAATGAAAATGTTAATGGAAGTATTCTATCGATAATTAAAAGAGCAAATACTTTTAGACCTTTTGCAAGATCTCTAGCAGCGGGTATTGATGAAAGAATGGTTGATATAAACCTTTTACAGAAAGTCAGTGATGGGGTTTGGCAGAGAACAATTGAAGCAGCTGATCAAGCCTATGTCCCTGGACAATTTACTACTTTTGCTGCTTATGAGTACACTTCTTCAGTTGATATTTATGATAATTATCTGCATAGAAATGTAATCTTTCGAGATACAAAAAACCTCCCCAAAAAACTCTTTACCAGGGCTGATAGTTTAAATCCAGAAGATTTATGGGACTGGATGAATGGACTCAGACAGAATGGAGTTGAAAGTTTAGCCATACCTCATAACTCAAATATTTCCGGCGGAGCTGCTTTTCCGCTAACTTATTTTAATGGTGATCCCATAGATGAGGTTTATGCGATCAATAGAACAAATAATGAACCACTAGTAGAAGTTACTCAGGCAAAAGGAACCTCTGAAACGCATCCTTTGCTTTCAAGTAACGATGAATGGGCAGCCTTTGAAATTCCAGTAGAACAAGAAGCAAAACTTTTAAAAAATGCCAAAGGTAGTTATGTCAGAGATGCTTATTTAAGAGGACTAACCTTATCTGAACAAGGTCTAACTAATCCTTATAAGTTTGGTCTTGCTGCTGCGAGTGATACTCATGTAGCTGCAGGATCATACAATGAAGAGAATTTCTTTTCTAAAATCGGCATACTGGATGGTACTCCAGAACTACGAGGTTCTGTGCCCTACAATTGGCTTTTAGCAAAAACTGCAAAAATTTTTCGTCCAGAAGCTTTCGCTGAAATAAATGGAAAAGATTATCTAGCTTTCTCAGATCGTTTGATTGGTTTTTCTGCATCTGGTCTTACTGGTGTTTGGGCAGAAAAAAATACCAGAGAAGCTATTTATGATGCCTTTAGAAGAAAAGAAACTTTCGCGACTTCTGGTCCAAGAATAAAAGTACGTTTTTTTGCAGGATATGAATTTGAGGATGCCAAATTGAGTGATTTAGATCTAATTAAAGTTGCTTATAAAAATAATTTATCTATGGGTTCTACAATAGATATTGAAAAAGGTAAGATGCCTAAATTTCTTATTTGGGCTAGTGCAGATTCTTTGGGGGCTCCATTACAGAGAATTCAAATCATAAAAGGCTGGTTAGAAAATGGAAAGCATAAAGAAAAGGTTTTTGATGTTGCTTGCTCAGATGGACTAACAGTTGATTCGTCTAACTTCCGCTGTCCTGATAATGGCGCTAAAGTTGATATTGAAACCTGCGAAATTAGCGATAATTCAGGAGCATCTGAACTCAAGACCTTTTGGGAAGATCCTGATTTTCTTGAAGATCAAGAAGCTTTTTACTATGTAAGAGTTTTAGAAAATCCTGTCTGCAGATGGTCGACTTGGGATTCTATTCGCGCAGGATTTAAACCAAGATCTGACATTCCAGCTACTATCCAAGAGAGAGCGTGGACTTCACCAATATGGTTTGAACCGTTAAATTCTTGAAATATTTATTTCTCTGATAGAAAATTCTTACTCTTCTTATGAGTAATTTTTTAACAAAAATAAAAAGTCTTTTTCTTATTAGTGCTTATAAAGTAATAGTAAGCTTTGAGAAAATTATCAATAAAGGCGTTGTTTTGGATTTCCTAGCCAAAGATTTCGTCAAAAATCCCTATAAAACTTACAACTCAATGAGAAGGCATAAACCCATTTTGTTTTCTCAGACTACAAGACTGCATTGGGTAACAAAAATGGAGTTTGCACAGGAGATGCTCAGAGATAAAAGGTTTAGTGTAGATGATCGAAAATATCCAATTGCTGAACAAAGACGAAAAGAATTTAAAAAAGCCGGCAGGGAGATCATGTTAGAACAATTTGAAAACCCAAGTATGTTAAAGCTCGACCCTCCGGATCATTCCAGAATTAGAAAACTCGTTCAGTATGGTTTCACTAACAGATATATCACTTCTCTTGAGCCTGAGATAAAAAAAGTTGTTGATGACTGTCTTGATAAAGTTCATAACCAAGATTCCTTTGATTTGATTGAAGATTTAGCAAAACCTTTGCCTGCAATTGTAATTGCAAAGATGATGGGTCTGCCAAATGAAGATCTTGATCAATTTCAAGCCTGGTCAGAGGATCTTTTGGTAGGTGTAGGTGGAATTGGTACTTCAAAAGAAGATATAAAAAAATCTGGGGATGCTTATGAAGCCCTTATTCGTTATTTTGAAAAAGTCATCATAAGTAGAAAAGATGCTCCTGGTGATGACTTTATTGGGAAATTGATTCTGCTGAAGAAGAAGGAGACAAATTAAATATCAAAGAAATGTATGGTACTTGTTTGCTTCTCCTGATTGCAGGTCATGAGACAACCACAAGGCTTATTGGGAATGGTTTTTTCACATTATTTCAACACCCTGATCAAATGAGGAGCTTACAAAATGATTGGGAGCTTATCCCGAATGCTATAGAAGAAATGCTTAGGTATGAGCCTCCGGTTCATGCAACTGTAAGATTTGCTGAAAGTGAAATGATTTTTATAATGAAAAAATTACAAAAGAGGAACTGCCTTTGCCGTCAGTATTGCTGGAGCAAATAGAGATCCTGAAGCAAACAAAATCCCAATGAATTTAATATCTCAAGACAAGATATAAAACATATCTCTTTTGGTTATGGTCCTCATATGTGTATAGGTGCTAGTCTTGCAAGAATAGAATCAAGAATAGCTTTTGAGTGTTTATTTGATCGATTTTCAAAATTAAAAGTTTTAGATGAAAATCCTCAATGGGGAAAAAACTTAATTTTTCGTGGCTTTGACCATTTAAGGCTGAAATTACTTAAAAAAAAAAGGCGCCGAAAGGCGCCTTTTTTTTGCAATGGATAGATTAAAATTGATGAATAACTTCAATCCAGCTCTCATTCCAGGATAGTATTTCAATCTTGCTCCTCCACCTTGGCTTTGAGGATAAATCAAGGTAAATGCGATATCATCTTTCTCATCTAGACAGTTGGTACAGAAACCTCTCAAAGAAGTACCGTTGTTAAAGTCTATCGTGGTAGAAAAATTCAATCTTTCTATCTTTTCTTCAAAAGTTAAACCTACGACTCTTTCATCTCCAAGAGCTACATCAGCCTTGTAAGAATAAGAGGCGCTGATTATTACATCTCCTATGTTGGTAGGTTCAACATGATCTACTGAGAAGATCATTGATTGTTCAGGTGTCCATGGCATTCCGCCTGCACGTTGATAAGAACCAACTGCAGTTGCAACAATCTGTAAATGTAGATCCATGAATTTCTCTCCAGTCTCTTGAATCATCACAATAATCATCATACTTTGCGTCTATGTAGGCATAGTTGAAATTCAAAGTTGTACCTTCAGATACTCGGGCAACTAGATTCAAATCCAAACCATTGATGGTTGATGCACCCGCATTTCTTGTTAACCCAAGAGGCAAGCCTTGAACTACAGCCACCTTAATTAGTTGCTTGTCAGTCCAATCATAGGTGTAAGCTACAGCGCTTAAATTTAAAGAATTATTCAAGAAGGCTCCTTTGTAACCAACTTCGTACATTTCAAGCTCTTCAGGATCAAATCCTTGATTAACAAGTTCTTCAAAATAAGTAGCAAATTGCCATCCACCACTTTTGAAACCGGTAGCATAGGTAAACCACGTCATCCCATTATCATCTTTATAATCGATGGTTAATTTAGGATCTGTAGAAGACCAAGAAGCTTGATTATTCGCTGTGAAAGTTTGAGCAGATGAAGCAATTGGTGCAATACCTACACCTTGTATACCCAATACTGCAGCAAATGCCGCTCTATATTCTGCATCACCAGCTACACTGTTGGCATCAATTGCATCAAGAGCTGCTATTGAAGGCGCAACAGGTAATGCAGCAAATGCAGCAATGGTACCATCAACAACGTTTTTTTGACCTGCAAAAGTAGCCGCCGTGTAATGTGTTGAGCCATCTGCAGGATTAAACCCGGCACCTGTTAAATTATCAGGGATAATCAACGATCCAGGTACACCCACAGCATTAGAGGATGTGATGTAGGTCATTCCTTTTGTATCGTATGTGTATCTTGCTCCTAAAGTAATGTTCCATCTGTCAGCCATTGGAATAGTTACCTGACCAAATGCAGCAGTAGATTTGTTGTTTATTCTTAAATCCAAGCCAGCAGTTCCTCGGTTTTCATAAGCAGATGCGGTCGCTATGCCCCAATCTTCATACAATAAAGATTTTGACGCTGAAGGTCCTGTATAAGTACCTCCTTGAAGCGCAGTAAGACTTCCTATTCCGTTTGCCGTAAAGATTCCTCCATCAGCAACTGCAACCGCTGCAGCTCCTTGCTGGTTAAAAGCACCGTGACGACCTGTTTTGAAAGTATCAACTCTATCTCCATAGTCTAAAAACTGATAAAGACCTGCAACCCATTGAATTTCGTCTTCGGGTTTTGAATTCCATCTCAATTCAAAATTTGATTGATTTGTTTTTTGAGTACTCTCTTGAGAAAAAGATTCAGCTGCTGTTGCATCAAAATCTCTTCTTTCATCAGACTGATTTTGATTGGTAGCCAATAAAATAGTTAAATCATAATCGTCTCTAAAAAATTTAACTTTTGCAGCTAATAAGGCATCGTCTCTTCTATCCATTGAGTCAATGTCTTCAGAGGCTGAAAACTTGTCTGCCCTTATAGCAGCAAGACCTGCTGCATCTGTGCCGTAAGCTTTGGATAGATCAGTTTGAAATATATCTAAACCGCCCGCTTGAGCTGCCTCACTTTGTTGAATAAGGTTTCTCTGAGCAGATGTGCATTCTGTCGTCCCTCTTGTACAAACTACCGCTTCAGATACTAATGCATCTGTTTTAGAAACAGCATGATCGGCAGTTAGAGACCACTCATAATCCTGACCTTCACCAAATAAAGAAAATCTAAAACTTTCATTTGAAGGACCATCGTCACCGCCAAAAGAACTGGTATTTTTATGAACGCCTTCTATATCTTGATAACCGATAACCATTCTTCCGTATAGATCTTGTCCTAACTCTCCAGACAACATATAACTAAAATTTTGATAGCCAGAATCTCCAGCACCAACATTTATTTTTTGTTCCGTTTCGCTAGTTGGTTTTTTATAGAAAATACTTACAGCTCCTCCAAGAGCATTTCTTCCGTATAAGGTTCCTTGAGGTCCTTTTAAAACTTCAATACGCTCAACATCCACAAGTCCTGACATAGAAGACTGGACTCTTGGCATAAAGATTTCATCAACAAACAATGCGTTAGAACTTTCCGAACCAATATCAAATTTTGTTGAACCGATCCCTCTTAACCAAAATTGAGCTCGACCTGCATTTTCACCAGATAACATCATGTCTGGAACAAGTCTCATCAAGTCATTAGTATCTCTGACACCCGCTCCTTCAAGCATGTCCCCTGAAAAAGCTTGTAATGCAGATGGGACATCTAAAAGGTTTTGTTCTCTTTTTTGAGAAGTGACTACCATTTCTTCAATAGCAACTTGAGCCAAAGAAACAGTAGAGGTAATAAATAGTGAAAGTGTCACTATGTATTTAAGAAAATTTTTAAACATTTTTCCCCCTTGAAAAAAAAATATAGGTTTTCGACAAGATGTCGGATAATGTTGCGAATTCTATCAAAAAGGAAGATGATTTGTGCACTAAAATAGTGCTGATTATCATAGGGGGCTTTAAGTGTCAAAATCCATAAAGCTATTATAAAAGGACTTTCACCAACCAAATAAATATGATTAGATTTTATTTAGGAGAAATATTATGAAAGCTTATCAAGTAGTTGAAAATGGAAAACCTTTAGAAAAAAAGGAAATGGAAACTCCCGTTCCAACAGGACAAGAAATTTTACTCAAAACAGTATCGTGTGGAGTTTGTCACTCTGACGTTCACATTCATGATGGTTATTTTGATCTGGGTGGCGACATGAAACTTCCAATGCCGCTAGCTGAGCCTTTGACCATGGGACATGAAATTTTTGGAGAGGTTATAGCAAAAGGTGATGAAGTTACATCCGTAAATATTGGAGACCGATATGTTGCATATCCTTGGATTGGTTGTGGGGATTGTGAATTATGTAATTCCGATAAAACACATTATTGTTTAAATAATTCTAATTTAGGAATAAATGTGAGCGGAGGATATGGCGATCATGTCTTAGTACCTGGAGAGCAGTATCTTTTTAGCGCCGGTGATACTCCTGATAGCTTGGCTGGAAGTTATGCTTGCAGGGGATTAACTGCGTTTAGCGCCCTTAAAAAAGCTGCTCCATTTTCCAAGGATAATGATTTGGTGATTGTTAGTGCAGGTGGTTTAGGATTATTGGCTTTAAAAATTGCCAGAGCTGCTTATGGAATAAACCCCATAGTCATCGATATTGATGATGAAAAACTAAAAGTAGCTAAAGATCTGGGTGCCTCAGAAATCATTAATTCATCCAAAGAAGGAGCTGCAGAGAAGCTTTTGAAAATTACAAATGGTGGTGCAAACGCTATAGTTGATTTTGTTGGTGCTGAACAATCTGTAAATCTTGGTTACCAATCTCTTTCTAAAGGAGGAACTTTGGTCGTTGTAGGTTTGTTTGGCGGGCAAATTACTATTCCCCTTCCCTTCATACCTTAACTGAAAAGAAAATTTTAGGCTCCTATGTAGGAAGCCTAGGAGAAATGGAAGAATTAATGAAATTAGTCGCAGCTGGAAAAATTGAACCTGTTGAAGTTGAATCTCGAAATGTTTCTGAAGCAAACAAAACACTTGAGGAAATGAAAAACGGGGAACTTTTAGGATTGGTTTCACTGACGCACGATTAATTATGGAAAAAGTTTGTTTGGTAATTGGCGCTGGGGCAGGAATTGGTGGAACAGTAGCTAAGAGATTTGCGAAAGAAGGATACCATGCATATCTTGCACGAAGAACCGATTAAGAAGGTCTTAATAAACTGATAAAAGAAATTTCAGATGCTGGGGGGAAAGCTTCGGGTTCTTTACTTAATGTTATTGAAGAAAATTCAATAGAAGACTTAGTCAATAAAATTGAATCTGATATAGGACCTATTGATACAGTTATCTACAACATCGGTGCTCAAATAGGCGATCGTGCTTTGGCTGAGACAAGTTATAAAGCTTTTGAGATGGGTTGGCGTATGGCCACCTTTGGTTTATTTAGGCTGGCTCAAGTTTTGACTCCAAAGATGAAAGAAAGACCGGCAGGAAATATTATTGTCACTTCTGCAACTTCTGCAGTCAGGGGTAATAAAGGTCAGCACTCACATGCTGCTGCAATGGGAGGTAGAAGAATGCTTTGTCAATCTTTGAATGCTGAGTTTGCAAAAGAAGGTATTCACGTTGCTCATGTCATTATTGATGGAGCGGTAGATGCTCCTGATACTCTCGGAAAGATGTTGGGTTCTGATTTATTTGAAAAATTTAAAAAACAAAAAGGTGCTGATGGCATGATTTTGCCTGAGAATGTAGCTGATACTTATCTTTTCTTAGCACAACAAACCAAATCCACTTGGACTCATGAAATTGATATCAGAGCTTTCTCTGACCAGGCTTGGTGGAATCATTAATATAAATTTGGAAGGTTAAAATGAAAAAACTTATTGTTCTGACTACTTTATTAATTTCTTCATATTCTTGGAGTATGCATCATGAAAAAGTTGATCCTATATTTTTTGCAATAGATTTTAATGTCGTTGCAGGTAAGGAAAAAGAAGCGAAAAATTTCACTTACAAGATATCAAAAAAAGTAAAAAAAACTGAACCTTTAACTATTGGATATGAATATTCTTTTTCCCCGGACGGAACCAAGATGTATTTGCTAGAAACCTATAGAAATAATGCAGGAGCTATTGCTCACATGAAAAACTTTGTTGGAAGCGAATGGGAAAAAGAATTTTTTGAATATTTTGAACTCAAAAGTTTTTCCGTTCTAGGAAACTCAAATAAGAAACTCAAAAAAGCCCTAAAAGACTATACCGATGACTTTAGAACTCTTGAAGGAGGCTTTCACAGACTCCATGAAAGAGTTAAAAAAAGGTTAAATTAATTTTCAAGAAAATTATTTAACCTCTCATAGGCGTTTATAAAATCCTCTTTGAAGTCTTGAACGACATCGCTTGCTGAAATGCTTTCATTCATCAATCCAACACCTTGTCCTACCCAATAGGTTGCAAGATCTTGTGCCCCTTCATGACCTCCAGCAGCTAATTTATTAACCTTTTGCAAAGCTGGCTCTGCGACCATTGGTTGTAATGGCATTGGTAATGGCTCTGGTGCACTTTCTGCTTCCCATGCTTGAGTCCATGGAGTGACTAACTGTCTAGAATGTTTTCCAGTTCTACTTCTTGACCTAACTGTTTGGCTAGAATTAGCAGCAACCATTTTTTCTTTAATCACAGGCTCTACTTCTGACTCAATTGTAGTTAGCCATACTGAGCCACACCAAGCACCTGAAGCTCCCATAGCCATAGCTGCCGCCATTTGTTTGCCAGTTACAATACCGCCCGCAGCTAAAATAGGGACATCTCCATACGGTTGAATAGCTTGATGAACCTCTGGAATTAAAACCATGGTAGAAACACTTCCGCAGTGACCCCCTGCTTCTGTTCCAGACACAACTAAAATATCAACTCCTGCTTTAACTTGGTTGATTGCGTGTTCTGCTGTTCCCAATAATGCAGCAACTTTACAATCATTATCTTTCCCCATTTGAATCATCCAATCTGGTGGAACTCCAAGAGCATTGGCAATAATCTTAATTGGGTGTTTAAAAGCAACATCCAATAGAGCTTTAGCTCCATCAGATTGTGTATTCTGAGCAAAGCTTGATCCCCCAGTATCAATCTTTCTTAATTCAGGAGCATCGATACCGTGATTTTCTAAAACATCTGTTCTGAAATCTGCATATTCTTGAGGAATCATTTTTGCTAGTTTGTCAGCATCAAATTTTTCATCCTTACCTACCATTTTGTTTGGGATTAATACATCTACTCCATAAGGCTTTCCGTCGATATGCTCGTCAATCCATTTAAGTTCTTTTTCCAATTGTTCAGGAGACATGCCTACTGCACCTAAAACTCCACAACCTCCAGCTTTGGAAACTGCTACAACAACATCTCTACAATGCGTGAAAGCGACAAGAGGAAACTCTATGTCTAACATTTCACAAATTCTTGAATTCATCATTTTTATACCTCTTATTTCAATTTATTAATATCTTCTAAATTTCAATTCAAATCAAGATTTTTGTATTAAAATTTATTGATGCCAAATAAAACCACTATCCCTGCCTCTTTCATTGTTATTTTGCTTTCAACTCTAATAGCTTTAGCTGCCAATCAAGGAAGTGTTGCTATATCGAACATTCCGCTTTTTGGCTTTGTTGTTTGTTTAATTTTTATAATTCAGTGGTTAGTTTTTATTCCTTCATTTTTAAATAGAACGGAACATTTTTTTGACTTAACAGGTTCACTAACCTTTATATCGGCAAGCCTTTTTACCTTAATGGCTATCCCAGAGATTTATCTAAGAGATATCGTAATTGCTTTATTAGTTGTCATTTGGGCTACCAGACTTGGTTCTTTTTTATTTTTTCGAGTAAGAAAAGATGGTGGAGATGGCAGATTTGAAATTATGAAAACAAAATTCTGGTGGTTTTTGATGACCTGGAATATTCAAGGAATGTGGGTATTTTTGTCTTTAGCAGCTGGGCTCGCTGCAATGACTTCGCAAGATAAAATAGCAGCGGATATCTTTTTGCTAATTGGAACTCTAATTTGGATTTTAGGTTTTTCCTTAGAAGTAATCGCAGACAATCAAAAGTCTAAATTCAGATCCAATCCAGATAACAAAGACAAATTTATAACAACTGGAATTTGGTCTTGGTCTAGACATCCAAATTACTTCGGCGAAATTCTTTTGTGGATTGGAATTACTGTAATTGCCTTACCTGTTCTTCAAGGCTGGCAATTTATAACTCTTATTTCTCCTATCTTTATTATTATTCTGTTGACTCAAATCAGTGGTGTGAGGTTACTTGAACTAAGAGGCAGAAAAAAATGGGGAGATGATGAGGAATATAAAAACTACATAAAAAATACTTCGGTTTTAATTCCTTTGCCGCCTAAAAAATAAAAGTTAAGACTTCATTATTTTAATAACGTCTTCTTTTAGATCTGAGCCAAATTTATTTAGCATTCCAAGTAGTGGTTCTGGAATGTGATCATTGACTGCCTCTTTATAAAAAGGAAGCCTTTTTGTTTTATCCAGCCAGGCTGAAAGCTTAGGAGAAGAGGTTTTATCAAGAATTTCCCCTAAAGCGAGATGTTCCATTCTTGTTATATATGGAACAACTGCTGCATCAGCCAATCCAAAACTATCTCCTGAAAGCCATCCATCTTTAGATAATTCAGCTTCTAATTTTTTTACAAAAGCATAAGATTTTTTGATTGCATCTTTTACTGACTCGGATTCAATGCCTTTTTCAACTAATTCCCTCCTATTTTTTCTTTTTATAGGATCTGGAATGTTATTAATATCTGCTTCAATTTCTTCTGGTGATTTTGCCAAGATTAAATTTCTAGCTGCAATTCCATACGTTATGAGACCTGCATATTGATGATAAACATCAGCATTTTTAATCCATAGTCTCATTTGATGAATTTCTTCAGGATTTTTTGGTTTAGCAGATATTTCTGGATATGCATCATCTAAATACTCAATAATTAAAGATGACTCTATTAAAACTGCATTAGGTGTGACTAAAGTTGGTACCACATGATTTGGATTAAGTTTTACGTATTCTGGACTATGTTGCTCTCCCTGAGTCAGATCAATTAGTTTTGATTCATAATCTAGCCCTTTCAAACCTAAAATTAATCTTACTTTTTGGGAACAAGTTGATGGACCATTGTGATAAAGAGTTAGGTTAGTCATTTTTTCCTCAAGAATTAATTCCATTATTTAGATTGTTAAAACATTTTGGCTCTGGTAAATCTTTAAGGCCAAAAAACTTTCTAATGAATAATTTTGAATTACTCAAAAATGTCATAAGTCTTACCTTATTTGACATAGAGTGTCCCCAAACGCTAAATCCCCTGAACATAATTGGTTCATGATTTTCTGGCACATATTTACTTTCAGCGCCGATTTCAGACTGAAAGCCTGATGGGGTAACCGCATAAAAAGAAATTTGATTATCGTTGGGATGAACGCCTACATGATGAGCAATGGTAAACTTACTTTTTCTTACTCGATCATAACTTAATCCAACATTGTTTCTATTTGTTGTTTCAAGTTGAAAGTGATTAAGCCTTTTACCATTAATTTGGGCTGCAGCTACCGAATGATGCCTTTTATTAATCCTCAAAAAAGCCACGTTTATTTTTACTCCAGGACCAATAATTGGCTGATTGTAATCAGTTGCTTTCAGTCCAAGGGCATCTTTATAGAAATAATCAAAATCGTCCAAATTCTTGACATTAAAAGTCATATGTCCAAAACCAAGATTGCCCGCTTCAAACTCAATTTCATTTTCAGGCAGAACGAAAGAATTAGCTGAAGAAGTATTTTCAAATAATTCAATATCTATTCCGGTGGAAGAGTCAAAAATTTTTAGCCCTTTTCTAATCCCTCTTGATTTTACTTTGTTTTCCTTAAGCCATTCTGGCTGATAGTTTTTATTGGATAGATATTCAAAACTTAAGTCTAAATCCTCTACTTCCCAGCCTGCAGCAACGCAGTCGTTAGCTTTGCCTTTTAGGAAAATTACTCTGCAACCAGAGTCATCAATAACTACTTCCCATTCATTTGGATTGTGACTTGTTTTTAACTCTAACCCATACATTAAAGATAAATACTCTCTCCATGCAGATATATTTGAAACTTCTAAAACTAAATAAACTAATCTTTTAGTATTTATCATATTTGATAAGCTAGGCCTGCTGCTTCTACTCCAGCAATTGCACAGATTTCATCGCGGTCAGGCAAATCCCCTGAAACCCCAACAGCACCAATTACATCATCACCTTTCTTAATCATTATCCCTCCGGGAGATGGAGCTATTTTATTTCCCGATATGGCTCTAGCCGCATTAAAAAAAATGAGTTTGTTCAGGTTGTACACCATAGAGATCTCTCATCGTTCTACTAGAAAAACCAATTCCAACACAACCCCATGCTTTGGCAAAAGCTATATCGGGCCTAATGAGAGCTGAATTATCTTCCATTGCTGAACTTACTAATACTCCTCGAGTATCTAGAACAGCAATTGTTATAGGCATCATATTCTCTTCTCTGGCTTTTTTTAAACAACCTTCAACTATTTTTTGTGCATCTTTAAGGGTAATCATATTTATCTCCAAAATTAAACTTTCTTGAAATCAAATTAAAAATTTACATTATTTTTCTTCAAACTTGTAAGACTTAGATCTTTTAAAGGCCTCTCTTTCAAAAAGCATATCCGTGTATCTCTTAATATTTGGCTTGAATGCTTGCTCTATGCCAAGTGATTCAGCAACAACAAAAGCATAGCTCACACAAATATCTGCAATCGTAAAACGATTTGAACATAAGTATTCTCTATCGTTTAAAGTTGTCTCTAACAATTTACACCTTGAGACAAACCATCTGCTATATCCCTCTACTGCAGCATCAGCAACGCCTGGCTCTTGAAGTTTGTATCTTAGAACAACTGTCTGTGGAAAAGTTAAAGTTGCATCAGAGTGGAAAAGCCAATTTAAATAAGCTGGATAGTCAGGCTCATCTGGCATAACTCTCAAATCAGTTGGTCCATATTTCTCAACTAAATATTGGGACATCGCGACAGACTCAGTCATTTTTACGTCGCCGTCTATTAAATAGGGAATTGTTCCTAACATGTTGATATCCAAATACTCTTTCATGAACATCCTAGGCGGAAAAGGCATCATTTCAAGCTCATAATCTATGCCCATTTCCTCAGCAGTCCAAATTGGTCTCATCGCCCTTGAAGCTTCGGTTCCCCAAATCTTAATCATTTTCTTTTCTCCCAATATGATTTAGCCTTATATACTAAACTTTTAAATTATATTTATTATAGGAGAAATCATGATAGGGGTACTTGTTAAATTAAACATTAAAGAAGGTAGCGAAAAAGACTTTGAAGAAAATATGCTCAAACTTGTTGAGGCTACGAATGCGAATGAACCTGGTGTTTTCTACTACGGTCTTTTAAAGACAGATGATCCTCAAACTTACCAAATGATAGAGATTTACAAAGATGCTGAAAGTCATGCGCATCATTCTCAAACTGAACACTTTAAAACATTGGGTGGAGCACTTGCACCATTTCTTGCTGGAGCACCAGAGATTACTGTACATGAGGAAATAAAATAGCTCTAAAAGAAAACTATTTAAAAGCGGTCTCAAGCCAAGAAATTTCCTCAGATGATGCTCAGCTTAAACTAGTTGAGAGATTAGATATTTCTCTTCAAGAAATTAATAAGAAAAAAAGTATTCTTCAGATTTTTTCTAAGTCAGAACCTCAAAGAATTTATATTCATGGAGACGTTGGACGAGGAAAGACATTTCTCATGGATATGTTATTTGAGGAAATCAATCATGACAGAAAAATTAGACTTCATTTTCACCGCTTCATGCAAAATCTTCATGAGAGCTTAAAAAATTACGAAGGCGCAACTGATCCTTTAAAAAAAATAGTTAAAGAGTTATCTAAAAAATATGAATGTCTTTGCTTTGATGAGTTCTATGTTGAAGATATTGCAGATGCCATGTTGCTTGGCAAATTTATGACTGAACTTTTTGAATCTGATTTATCTTTTTTTGCAACTTCAAATATAGCTCCAACAAATCTTTATGAAGGGGGTTTGCAGAGAAAACTATTCCTACCAGCAATAAAAGCTATTGAAACTGCTTGCGAGATCTATCATCTAAATTCTGATGTTGATTTTAGATTAAGAGCTTTAGAAAAAAGTGGAAGTTACTTTTATCCATTCGATAAAAATATTGAAATCATTGAAAAGATTTTTAACGAAATTACCCAGAACAAAAAAGCTAAAGAAAGTTTCATAGCCATAAACAATAGAAAAATAGATATCTTGGCTTTTTCTAAAGGAGTCTTATGGGTTAATTTTTTACAAATCTGTTCCTCTCCAAGAAGTGCTGCGGATTACATAGAGATATCAAAAGAGTTTCATACTGTTATTCTGTCCGATGTGCCCATAATCAATTCAGATGACGAAGCAAGACGTTTCATTTCTTTTATAGATGAATGTTATGACAGAAAAGTAAAATTAATAATCTCAGCAGCTGAACTCCCTGAAAAAATTTATGTCAAATCTAGGCTAGAAGAAAAATTTAAAAGAACAGTCAGCAGATTAACCGAAATGCAGTCTAAAGATTACCTTTCTCAAGCACACTTGGCTTGAAAATTTATGGATAGACTCCATATAAAAGTTATAAATGTTAAGATAAGAAAATGAAAGATATAGTTGAAACTAGTTTCGCAATTGGCCAGGTCGTTAGGCATAAACACTTAGATTTTAGAGGTGTCATATTTGATGTTGACCCTGAATTCAACAACACTGAAGAGTGGTACCAGAGCATACCTGCGCAGATAAGACCTAAGAAAGACCAACCTTTTTATCATGTATATGCTGAAAACGAAGAAGTTTTCTATACAGCCTATGTTTCTCAACAGAATTTATTGGCTGATAATTCTCTAGAGCCTGTTGCTCATCCTGATGTGCATGAAAACTTTGGCCCATTTGATGGGAAAAAATACGAAATTCTGGAAGTTACTAGAAACTAGTTTTCTTCAGCTAGTATTACGCAAATACAAAACAAATCCATAGCGTCTGACAGTTCATCGAGCTCAATCTGAGTTGGGGCTATCCTAATATTTTTATTTTCCAAGTCCTTGCCATAAGGATAGGTTGCTCCCAAGGGAGTAAGTTTCAGACCCCCTTCCTCACAAAGCTTGTGAATTTTTGCAGCGTTGCTAGTTAATGAATCAAAAGAGACAAAATAACCACCACTGGGTTTAGTCCACCTAGCCAAACCATCTGGTAACTCATTCAACTTTTCTAAAACAAGATCGAACTTAGGTTTTATTATTTTCGCTAATTTTTGCATATGTTCAGTTAACGCTTTCTGTGAGTCAAAAATCCGAGCATGCCTTGCTTGATTTACTTTATCGGACCCCAAGGAAAATTTAGAAAAATAATTAACAAAGTGTTCCATATTGGTTGGTGACAAAGAAATAAATGCTAAACCTGATCCTGCCAATGAAATCTTACTGGTACTACCAAGCATAACTAACGAATCGTGTGAATTTTTTTCAATGAAAATTTTTTCTATATTGGGTAGTTTTTTAGAATCATCAAAATCGTGAACTGCATATGCATTATCAAAGATAATTTTAAAACCTTCCCTGTTAATGTTTGCCAAAGCTTCTAATTTTTCTTTAGAAAAAATCTCACCAGTAGGATTAGAATGTTTAGGCACACAAATAATCCCTTTTATAGTTTCGTCGGTTTCCAATAAATTTTCTATTGAATCTAAATCAGGCCCCTCTCCTTCTAAAGGAACAGGTATCATTTTTATGCCTAATTTTTCCAACATGGCAAAGTGACGGTCGTATCCAGGAACTGGACACAAAAAAGTAACTTTATTGAGATCTTTCCAAGCTCCATACCCATCGCCATGGAAAATCATGCTTTGTAAAAAATGTCCTAGTAAAGTCAAACTACTCGTACCATTTACGAATATATTTGCTGGGTCAGAGTTTAGAACCCAACCAGCTAATTTTCTTGCGGAAGGAAGCCCTTCTAAAAGACCATAATTTCTTGTGTCGACCTTATCTTGAATAAAATCTCCTTTCATTGCATTTTCTAAATCATCAGACAGGTCTAACTGCTCAGGTGAAGGCCTACCCCTAGTCAAGTCTAAGAGTTTTTTTGAACTTTTAAATTTTTCGTATTCTTCTTTTATTTTAGATAGATCGTCGCTTAGGTTCATAAGATTTAGCTATCGCGTTAATATTTGTAAATTATTTTTTTCTGCATGCTCTTTAAGTCTCACATCAGGAGATACTACTATAGAATTTTTACATTTTTTTACCAAAGGTAAATCGTGAATTGAATCTGTATAAAAAGTAGCCTCTTCCAAATTTTCTTTCTTTTGTTCACACCATTTCGAAACATGAACTAATTTACCTTTATCAAAATTTGGTTCTCCGACTGTTTCCCCTGTTATCTTATCTTCTACAAATTCTGTTTTTGTTCCTAAAAACTCTTCTACTTCAAAATAATTAGCAAACCCTTTTACTATAAAATCTAGGGCTCCTGAAGCTATTAGCACATTATCTTTCTTGTGTTTTTCCAATAATTCTAAAGTTAAATCATCAATTAAGATGTCTTTAGAAGAGTTAATAAAGTTTGCAACTAATAAGTCTACTTCATTCTTATTTTTTCCAATTAAGGGATATAAAAGAAACCTCATGTAATCCTTAAAATTTAAATTACCTGAACGGTAGTCTTTATCAAAAGCTTTGATCTTCTTTAAATAAAAATCTTTATCCAACATTCCTTGTTTAACTATGTATTTGGTGAAATGGAATTCGCTATCAGCACATAAAAGAGTATCGTCTAAGTCAAAAATTACTAGTTTATTCATTTGAAGATATGATTTTTAAATTCTATTAAAGCACTTCTATATGCTTCTTTTTTAAAGTCTACAACTTGATTTAATGGGTACCAAAAAGGTACCCAGCTATATTGATCAAATTCAGGAGTATTTTCTACATTCAAGTCTATCTCTCCAGAAATGTGTTTCAGTAAGAAGTATTTTTGAGCTTGGCCTTTATACTTTCCGCCAAGAACTCTGGTACGAATATTTTTTGGAATATCGTAGTAGATTAGGTCTTTGCTCGCAGCTATTATTTCTACGTTATCTTTATTTAAACCTACCTCTTCATTCAGCTCTCTATACATGGCGGTCTCGATATGCTCTTCATCATCTACTCCTCCTTGAGGAAATTGCCAATTTTCAGTATTTCTTCTTTTACAAAATAAACTCCTCTTTTCTTCGTTAAGAACAATCATTGCAACATTCAAGCGATAGCCAGTTTCAATTTTGAATTTCATCTTATTTTTAAGTTAAATTTTTTTGATTCCACTATCTCTCTGTCTTCATTAAAAGAAGTTTCTTCTATTTCGGCAACATTATTTTTATTTATCATTAAAGAAGTTGTTGATCTGGTTCCATAAATATCGGTTGCAACGAATCTATACGGAAATTCCTTACCGTGATTTTCTTTCGTGAAAGCTTCAGAGAATTCCAATGGTTTGTTTATGGGCGCTTGCATCATTTCAAAAAGATTTTTCCCAGAAATTTCAGAGGATAAGATTTTTTTAAAATCCTTTTCTGCACATTTTATTTTTTGTGATTTCTGCTCAACCGGTTTATTTCCTATTGCGTATGTTTCACCCTTAATAAGTTTCTTCTCAAGACCTCTATTCGAACAAATCATCCCATCAATTCCATCAAATAAAATCAAATTAAAGCCTTGGTAATTTAGACAATCAATTTCATTTATATATTCTGATGAAGAATAGTTTGATAGAACAAAATCTTTAACTAGATCTCCTCTGCTTGCTAAATCTTCTAGAGATTTTTTTTGAGTACTCAATGAGGTAAATTCTCTAACGTTTGTAACAGCTGCAAACTTGCCTTTTTCACTTAATGCCATCCATGTTCCATTAAAGTTCTTATCTTTTCCGGCTAAAACTCTAGGACTTGAATCCCACCAATGCATACTCTCCGTTGGGCTCTCATAAAATTCATCTCTATTTGAAGTGAGAACCAATTTATAGTC
Organism: Gammaproteobacteria bacterium; assembly: GCA_038141925.1. GTDB lineage: Bacteria > Pseudomonadota > Gammaproteobacteria > Magnimaribacterales > AG-339-G14 > MEDG-81. The sequence continues at coordinate 133,853 of JAYQJB010000002.1, forward strand.
GCTTTTAGGATTGAGGGCTAAGACAATTAGGCACATAAAAATGGAAAAAGTTTATCAGACTGTTTTAATAAGGGATAATCATACTGCTACATGTTTGAATTTTTTCTAGGCTTAGTTTTATTAGGCATTCTGGCCGGTCTTTTATCTGGTTTCTTTGGAATAGGAAGTGGAGTTATCTTGGTTCCTGCTTATGTCTTTTTATTTAATCTATTAGATCTACCTCCAGACGTAATTCCAATTTTAGCTACTGGAACATCTATGAGCACAATGGCTCTAACCATCCCAATGGCTGCTTATATCCATTTTAAAAATAACAATGTTGAGTTAGAAATTGTTAAAAAAATGTTTTGGATGGCATTTGCTATGACTTTATTTGGCAGGTATTTAGCCCTGTTTATAGAAAGCTCAACTCTTCAAACTATCATCGCTATATCTTTAATTTTAGCAGCTGTTCAAATAGCTTTTGACTTTTCTCCTAAGTCAAAAAATATTCAGAAAAGTACTATCGAATTAATTTTTGTTGCAGGTTTATTGGGATTGGTTACTTCTTTCGTTGGAATTGGTGGAGGAATTCTTATGGTTCCATATTTTTTATATAAAGGATTGGATCCTCATAAGGCCATTGGTACTTCTTCATTGATGGGCTTTGCTTTAGCATTATCTGGAGCATTAGGAGCTTTATTATTTGCGCCTGTTGCATCAAAAGATATTGAATTTTTTATAGGCACAGCATTCTTGCCAGCCGTGATAATTACAGGTTTATCAAGTATTTACTTCGCTAGACTTGGAGCAAATCTTTCCGCTAAAACTGATAGTAGGTATCTTAAGTTAGCTTTTTCTATTCTTATTATCATCGCAGCTGTAAGAGTCTTTTACATTACCTTCGTATGATTGTTGAAATAGACCCCATCGCGTTTTATATCCCTCTTCCTTTTTTTGGTTGGTGGCCAATCTATTGGTATGGAATTTCTTGGCTAGTTGCAATTTTATCAATCAATTACATTGCTAGGCTTAATGCACCTGCTGAAGGAGTTATTAATAAAAAAATCATTGATGACTTTATTTTTTATGGTGTTTTAGGAGCCATAATTGGAGGAAGGATTGGCTATATGATCTTTTATGGATTGGATAGTCTCGTTAGAGATCCCATGACTCTTTTCAAAATTTGGGAAGGTGGATTGTCCTTTCATGGAGGATTGTTGGGGGTTTTATTAAGTTTTTTAATTTTTTCAAAAAGTAACAATATCTCTTTTTTTGATTTATCAGACCATATGGCGATCTATCTTCCATTAGGCTTAGGATCGGTAAGGATTGGTAATTTTTTGGGTGGTGAACTACTCGGTAGGCCGACTGATATACCTTGGGGAATTATTTACTCAAATGATCCCTAGGTTTAGTCAGACACCCATCTCAACTCTATCAGGCTTTTTTTGAAGGTCTTTAATGTTCATTATTTTGTTTTATGCAGCAAAGAAGAAGCCTCCAAAAATGTACTTATCAGGATTGTTTTTAATTTTGTATGGATCATTTCGAATTATTACCGAGAATTTTAGAACTCCTGATGCTCACATAGGTTTTGATATGTTTGATATTTTGACAAGAGGGCAGCTCTTATCTATTCCAATGATTATTTTTGGTATAGTTTTGATATATTTAAGTTTGATGAAAAAACAATGAAACAGTATCTTAATCTTATCGAAAAAATACTTGAAGAAGGCATAGACAGATCCGATAGAACAGGAACAGGAAGAAAAAGTATTTTTGGTCATCAAATGCACTTTGACCTTCAAGAGGGTTTTCCTTTAGTAACTACAAAAAAAGTCCATTTAAAATCAATTATTCATGAATTGATTTGGTTCATAGCAGGCTCAACAAAAATTAAATATCTCAAAGATAATGGGGTTTCAATTTGGGACGAATGGGCAGATGAAAATGGTGAACTGGGGCCTGTCTATGGTGCTCAATGGCGATCATGGCCTGACCCCAATGGTGGTTCAATTGATCAGATAAAAATTCTCATAGAGAATATAAAAAACAATCCAAATTCAACTAGGCATATTGTCAGCGCTTGGAACCCTGCTCTGGTTGACGAAATGGCTCTGCCACCATGTCACACAATGTTTCAATTCTTTATAGCTGATTCTAAGATTTCATGTCAGCTATATCAAAGAAGTGCAGATGTCTTCTTAGGAGTGCCTTTTAATATTGCCTCCTACGCGCTATTAACAATAATGATTGCTCAGGTATGCGATTTAAAACCAGGAAAGTTTGTGCACACCTTAGGAGATGCTCATTTATATTTGAATCATTTAGACCAAGCTAAACTACAGCTGTCTAGAAAACCTCTTAAATTACCCAATATAAAAATAAATTCCTCTATCAAAAATCTTGAGGATTTTAGGTATGAAGATTTTGAAATAGTTGATTATGAAAGTCATCCTGCAATTTCAGCCCCTATTTCGGTTTAATGTCTATAAAACTAATCTGCGCAGTCTCAAAAAATAATGTCATTGGGAATAACAACAAACTCCCTTGGAATATCTCTGAAGATTTAAAAAGGTTTAGAGAATTAACCAGCGAAAATATTATCGTCATGGGAAGAAAAACTTATGATTCCATAGGCCGGCCGCTTCCAAAAAGAGAAAACCTAGTCTTAAGCAGAAATAAAAAGCTGAAAATTGAAAATGTGAAGGTTTTTAACACCCCTCAGGAGGTTCTTGATTTTTATCATAAAAGAGAAGAAAAAAAAGACTTATTCATAATTGGCGGAAATTTTATTTATGAATTATTTATTGAATATTGCGATAATCTTTTGATCACTTTCGTAGATAAAGAATATAAAGGAGATGCTTTCTTTCCAAAGATTGATTGGACAGAATGGAAACTTACAAACGAAGAGAGAAAATCCGACGATCAGGAAAACTTAACTTATTTTTTTAGAGACTATAAGAAAATTTAAGACTGTTCTTCTAAGTCTTTTATCCTCAACTGAAGCAGTTCAACTCTTTTCTTTTCTTTTTCTGTATAAGTTAGCCAGTTTAAGGCCTGAGTCCTAAGTTTGTCCTGTTTCTTTTCTCTAGCTTCTTTATTTTTAATTTTGATATCAGCAAGTCTATCAATTGCAGTTCTAAAAAATTTTGTAGCCTCTTCAAATTCTTGCAATTCATATGCAACCTGACCCAATAAAATATTCACTGTTACAGGATCATCTAATTTTCCTTTTTTTTAGTCCCAATTTAAGAGCTTGTTTAGCTTCTCTATATCTATCTGTGGCTAGAAAAATCTGACCAAGAAAGACATAAAGCTCTCCCTTTTCAGATTTCTTTGCTGCTTTTTCATAGACGGGTTCAGCCTTAGCTAGTTCCTGTGCAATATGCCATCCTTGAGCTAAATACTTAAGATGTTTTTCATCTTCTTTAACATACTCTTTTTCTATTCCATATTCTATTACTCGCGCAGCTTTTAGAGGTGCATCAGCTCTCATTAAGAGCTGATAGAGAGAAACATATTCATTTTCTTTATCAAGAAGTCGTTGGTCATGAGCTGCTTCCAAGGCCGATAATTGCTTTGTTTCCTCTTTAAGTTCGCCGTATACTCCAGAGAGCTGAGTCCAGTATCTTTTTTTCGGATAAAACCTTACCAACTCTTCAAAGAGGGGTAGCATATCTCCAATTCTTTCATTTTCATTATACAAAGCTACTAACAAGTTATAGGTAGATTCTTTAGGTTTTGATTTATTTGCTTTTGCAACGCAAAGAGCTCTCTCAGAAAATTTAAGAGCCTTCTTTTTATCTTTGAGTTGCCAATAAGAAGCTGCAATTATGTCAAAACCTAGGGAGCTTGGATTCGCTTCCATAGAAATCCATTGTTCCATATAGTCGATGGCAGTGTTATAACTGCCTTCAGCATAGGAAAGTTGTCCAAGCATCGAAATAACATTTGATTTAAGCCTAGGATCTGCATCTTCAATAGAAAGAAATTTTTTATAATTTGTTTTCGCAGATTTAAGGTCATCGTTGACTGAATCTATGTAGGCATAGTAATAAAACATTTGAGCTTTATCAGAGTCTGTAAGATTTGTATCTGTTTTCATTTTATCTAAGACACATATAGCTTTAACAAAATCTTCATTATCTGCTTGTAGGAAAGGAAAAAGTTGCTTCAAATAAACTTGTGCCTGTTTGCTTGGTAACTTTGCAACTTGTCTTTTTGGTTTTGGCAGGTCAGAACCTAAACACCCTTTTAAGGTGTAACCAGGAAACTCAAATTTAGTTTGTTCCTGATCTTTTTGATTTTGTGAAAAAAGCAGAATTTGTAAAAATTAAAAAGAAAAAAAGTATCCTAATCATTTCTTAACCTTGAACTCCTCTACAATTTTCTGGAACATATCCAGGTCCTTTATTTTCTCCTTCAAGTACAAATGTAATTCGCTGAGTGACGCCTTCAACTTCAACCGCATTTCCATCTCTAATTAAAGGTTTATATTTATATCTTAACGCAGCTCTAATTGCTGCTCTATCAAAAATTCCCTGAGGAATTGATTGAATTACTTCTGGATCTCTTACAGAACCAACTTCAGTAACAACGTATTTTAAAACTACACAGCCTTCTATTCCTCTCTCAGCAGCTCTTCTAGGATATTGAGGAGGAACTTGGAAAATTGGTACATATGAACCATCCATAAATACCCCAGATCTTCGTCTAGAAAAATTTAGATTAGGGTTTACTGACTGATCCAATAATTCTTCGATATTCTCAATATCTACTTCTGGCGGTAGTTGGTCTGGCTCAGGTTCTGCCTCCTCAGGCCTTTCTACAGAATCTATTAGCTCTGGATCTCTCACAGGCATTACCACATCAACAATTTTTCTTAATTTCACATCGTCTAAAGAAACTTCGCCTGTGGCAATCAATAAAGCCATAAGCAGAATCGATGCAAATGAAACTACTGTTCCTCCGGCTGCAGCTAAACCATATTTTTGGTAAGGATTGTCGTCAACAATAAGTTTTTTTAGGGAAAAAGAACTTTCCTCTTTTAACTGAGAAGATAAGATTTTTCTCGATAAGATTGAAATAACTTTTCTTAAGAAAAATAGCATTAGAAATTTGGCTCAGAAGCAATTGATATGTCTACAACGCCAGCCTCTCTTACTTCATCCATTACATCAATGATGGTATCTGCAGTAGATTTTTCATCTGCCTGAATAACTACTGTACCCAGAGGATTTTCAGCAATCATTCTAATCACATTGGCTTTGACTTGCCTGACATCGATTCTTCTGCCATCCATATAAATTTCTCCAGCAGAGCCTATAGCAATAAGAATCGCAGCATTCTCTGTGACTTCTGCTGTCTCTGAATCCGGTCTATTAATTTCAAGACCAGGTTCTTTGATAAAGTTTGCCGTAACAATAAAGAAGATTAAAAGTATAAATACAACATCCAACATGGGGGTTATATTAGGCTCATCTTTCTCTTCTACAGCTTGACTGATTAGTGATCTTCTCATTTTTCTTTACTCAAAAGTTAAGTGTTCTTGTAATAAATCTGATTGTTTTTTTGCCTTCTCTTCGAGTATTCTTGAAGCAAAAGTTGCAGGAATCGCCGCCATTAAACCTGCCATTGCAGGGATAGTGGATTTAGCAACGCCGCCTGCCATGGCTTTAGCATCTCCTCCACCAGTGACAGCCAATATGTGGAAAACTTCAATCATTCCTAAGATGGTTCCTAGCAAGCCTAATAAGGGAGCCAAGACAATAGCAACTCTTATATACTCAAGATTACTTCTAATTTTTACATTGGCTTGAGAAATTAGCATAGATCTAATTTGATGCCCTGACCATGACTTATGTTCTGGAGTTTCCTTCCAAGCATTTTGAATGTCTTTTTCTACATCGCTGTGGATATATTTGAAGTACCAAAATCTTTCAAGAATAAAGCTCCACATCAAAACAATTAGAAAGCCAATGAATACAACTACGCCTCCTCCTTTTTCAAAAAAAGTCTAAGAGAGTATCTTGTAATCCAAACAGGAAAGCCATGCTTACGATGTTTTATTTTCCTCTGAAGCAGCAGCCACCATACCCGTACTCTGTTCTTCAAGAACCGTAAGAATATTTTTTGCATAATTTGCCATGATTGCAGCCATGAAAGTTGCTGGAATGGCGGTCATCAGACCTAACATAGTAGTTACAAGAGCCTCAGAAATACCATTTGCCATTGTTTTTGGATCCCCGGTACCAAACAAAGTAATGGCCTGGAAGGTATTGATCATTCCAGTAATTGTCCCAAATAATCCTAATAATGGAGCTACTACTGATATTAATCTTACTAACCAAATTCCGGTATCAATAGACGCTCTTTCTACTAAAATTTGCTCTGCTAGCTTTAGCTCTAGTGTCTCAACATCTGAACCCTTGTTTTGTTCAGCAACATCGAAAATTCTTGATAACGGATTGTTGCCTTGCTTGCTTCCAGATGCTTCTTTTTTAACGTTTTTATCTAGGTTGAAAAGAATATAAGTTCTCCATCCAAAGATTCCAGTTGCTAAGAGGAAAAGAAGAATGATGGTATATCCGGTTATTCTTCCATATTGTATTTGCTCAAAAAAACTTGGAAGAGATATTAAATTTGTAAGTAAAGCACCGCCTTGAGGTCCTGTAGGGTCTATTGCAAACTCAACAAATCCAGATGACTCATCGTGAACATCATAAGTTCCGCCTAAATATCTACCAGGTTGTCTTGGGAGAGTTTCATAAGCTCCTCGAGCGGGAAGATAGGTAAGATATTGTCCTTCTGTGACAGCATTAAAGTTTCCAATTCGAACTACATTTTGTTGTGAAGTTTGCCCTTCATTATCTACAACTGTGGCTTGAAACTTTTGAACATTCCCTGAGGCAATTAGTTCTCTTTGTAACTCGTACCAAAGCCTTTCAAGTTCTTCAACTGAGGCTAGGCTTATCCCTTCTCCCATTCTTTTTGCAAGATCTTTTAAGAAAATTTCTCTGTCTTGACCAAATTGTCCTGAAGTAACTGCAGACTCAAACTGTTGTTGAGTATCTGATGCAACTCCTTGAAGATGACCAAAAGTTTCATACAATGATCCCAATCTAGTTTTAAGCTGTTCTTCTAAAACAACAAGCTTTGCATCATTTGCTTCAAATCTTGATTCCAATTGAGTAGCAATGGCTTCAAGTCTCGATCTTTCAGCTTTAGCATTAGCAAGTAAAGTTGCTTGACGGCTTCTTTCTCTTGCAAATTTTTGCTCTCTTTCAGTAGCTTCTTCTGACTCAGCAAATTTACCTTGTTGCACAAGCTCTAGAAGCTCCTCCAAAGATAGTGCTGTGTCAGGTTTTTCTTCCTGAGAATATGCAATGGGAAGAAATAAAACAAAAAGGAATGATAATAATTTTGTTTTCATTGTGTCACCTCTGCAGCCGGCACAGGCAACTCTAAGATATCAACAGTTTTTACTTTTTTAGCCATCGCAATACCGTCTCTTATAGAGTTTCTGTATCTGCTCGGCAGAGATTCCCATGATTGTGTTTCTTTATTGTAAATTCCGGTTTCAGATAAATCGGATGTTTGATAGGCAAGAACCAATCTTCCGATTCTCAAGATATTGACATCGCGTTCTTGTCCATCGATTAGGATAGTATCCTTATAAGTATCTATTTTTCTTCCATATTCAGACTCAACCGCATATCCATCCAAAACCTGTCTAAGCTTCTCAGCAGGGGATACAACCGGATTATCTAATGCAGCTTGAATAAATGAGAGTCTTTCAGTTCTTTCGCCAGCTCTAAAGGGGATATCAAGAGCTATAAATTGTTTCAAACCTTCGAACATTCTTCTAGCTAGAGGGGGAATTTGACGTTGAAGAACAGTAGAATCTTTCATTGTTTTTTCGATTTCTTCCATTCTTTTCAATTGACGTTCAATTTGTTTTCTTTTCTGAGCGTTGTAAACCTTTAAACCTTCAATTTGCTTACTAACACTTTTGTATTCAGCAGAGTCTTTATCGGTTTTTTCTTGAAAAGAATCTATTTTTTGTTGAGAAGCTTGAGCAAGAAGCGCCCTTTCACTATTAACCTCCAATACAGGCTCAAGTTGAGCACTTAAATATAATGATGCAGTTAATAAAAAAAACGTTAAAATTGCCCTATTTAACTTAATTGTAAACATTATTAATCCCCTGATTATTTTAAGATTAAAGCAAAAAATACGGTCTAAAACTAGCAATGTTTTGACCGCAAGGGAAAACTTTATGGTTAAAACAAGATATTTGCAACTTGAATTATTCTCTTAAAGTATGTATGACTCTAGAGCGTTGATATGACACAAATTAGCACAAACGAATTCAAACAAGGTTTAAAAATAATCCTGGATAAATCGCCATGTGAAATCATTGAACATGAATTTCATAAACCAGGAAAAGGACAAGCTGTAATGAGAATTAAATACAGAGATCTTTTATCCAATAGAGTTCTAGAAAAAACTTTTAAGACTGGAGAATCTGTTGAAAAAGCGGAAATTTCAAGTAAGGAAATGCAATTTCTTTATCAACAAGATAATAAAGTTATTCTTATGGACACAACGAATTACGAACAATTTGAATGCGATCAATCAAAAATTGAAAAACAGGTAGTTTGGATGAAAGAAGGAGCTAACTACGAAATCATTTTCTGGGAAGATACTCTAATTACAGTTGAAATTGATAACTTTGTCGATATTTCGGTAAAAGATACAGATCCAGTATTAAAAGGAGATACAGCTACGAATACATTTAAGCCGGCTATTTTAGAAAATGGAATTGAAATTAAAGTTCCTCTTTTCATTTCTCCTGGAGATTTCATTTCAGTTGATACAAGAAGTATGGAATACCAAGGAAGAGTAAATAAATGAAGGATGAAATTTTTAGTTCTTTACAAAAAGCCTCTTTAAAAATTTTTCCAGAGTTCGTTGGAAATTTTCAAGTTACTAAACCTCAAGATTCACTCCATGGAGATTGGTCTTCAAATATAGCCCTGATTATGGCTAAAGAATTGAAAAAGAATCCACGTGAACTTGCCATTGAAATTATAAGTGCTCTTGAAGAATTAGATTATTCAGAAAAGGTAGACGTTGCCGGGGCTGGATTTATTAATATTTATCTAAAGGAGGATTTATTTTTTAGTCAAATAAAAAACTATGCTTCAGGCGATTTCAAAGGTCTATTACTAGAAAAAGAACCAAAAAAAATTCTTTTGGAATATGTCTCCAGCAATCCAACTGGACCCATCCATGTCGGACATGGACGATCTGCGGCCTTTGGTTCAGCGTTAGCAAATCTATTAAATGTAGCAGGAAATAATGTAACCCAAGAATATTATGTAAACGATAGAGGTCTTCAGGCTAAAACTTTGGGTTTAAGTGTCTTTATTAGAATGCAAGAATTGGATAATAAAAAGATTGCATTGCCGGAAGGTTGTTATGCAGGAGAGTACATAAAAGATCTTGCCATAAAAGCAAAAAAACATTTTAAAGGGAAATATCTTGTCAAAAAGGATGACAATCTTCTCTTTAAAACACTTGATGAATGGTTTGAGTATGTAGATGCGACGTATGAAAATTTTTTAGAATTAGCAAACTACGTCATTGAGCTTCAGACAGAAGAAATAAAAAAGGATTTGGAGGTTTTTCAAGTTAAATATGATAACTGGTTCAATGAATCAAGCTTGTATGAAAAAGACCTGATTCAAAAAAGCATAAAAAATTTAAAAAATAATGAAGTAGAAAAAAAAGATGGCGCTTTATGGTTCAAATCTACTAATTATGGCGATGAAAAGGATAGAGTTCTTATAAGAGACAATGAAGAGCCTACATATTTTGCATCGGATATTGCTTATCACAAGAATAAGTATGAGAGGAATTTTGATGAGATCATAAATATTTGGGGAGCAGACCATCATGGTTATATTCCCAGAGTTAAGGCATCCATTGAATCCTTAGGTTTAGACTCTAAAAAGCTTAAAACTCTTCTCATACAATTTGTTTCTCTTAAAGAAAAAGGGCAAAAGGTTCAAATGTCCACAAGGTCTGGAGAATTTGTTGAGTTATCTAATCTTATAGATGAAGTTGGTGTCGATGCGGCTAGATATTACTTCTTGGCGAGAAAGCCTGAGCAAGCTCTAGAATTTGATATCGATTTAGCTAAAAAAACTAACAAAGATAATCATGTTTATTATATCCAGTATGCTCACGCGAGAATTTGCAGCATAAAAAAAGAGCTTAAGAAAAGAAAAATAGATTTCAATCTTAAAGAATCATTAGAAAAGTTGAGTTTATTAAAAGAGACTGAAAAAGAAATCATATCATTGGTTAATGGCTATCCTGAAATACTTGAGCAATGTTATAAAAACAATGAGCTTCATCCATTATGTTTTTACTTAAGGGATTTAAGTTCTAAATTTCATAGCTTTTACAATGCTGAAAAAATTATTTCTGATGATAAAGATTATTCAGATGCCAAGATTGCGCTTTCTATTGCAATAAAAGAAATAATAAATAACGGTCTTAGAATTTTGGGAATAAGCTGTCCGGAAGCAATGTGATGGAAAGCATTAAAGAAAAAATAAAAATAGTCCAGTCCAAGATAAAAGCTTCTAAAACAGATAGAAATGTAAAACTTGTTGCAGTTAGTAAGAAAAAATCATGGCAAGATATTTTAGAAGCTTATGAAAATGGAATATCTGATTTTGGAGAAAATTACTTACAAGAGTCTTTAGAAAAGATTTCTAAACTAAAAGATTTAAAAATTAGTTGGCATTTTATTGGGAATGTTCAGTCAAATAAGTGCGAAGAAATAGCTAAAAACTTCGACTGGGTTCATACGATTGATAGATTAAAAATTGCTAAATTGATTGATAAGTATTGCCCAGATGACAAGTGTATAAAGTGCCTGATACAGATAAATATAGATAGTGAAGAATCAAAATCCGGCATTAAAGTGGAAGAAGTAGAAAATTTTTTAAATGGGCTATCTGACTTAAGAAAAATCAAAATTTGTGGATTAATGATTATTCCTAATCCTAATGTAGCATTGTCAGATCTTCAACAAACCTTTAAGAAAATTAAGATGCTTGCAGATAGGCTAATTGAAAATTATGAGAATCTAACTGAGATCTCTATGGGAATGTCTAGAGATTTCGAATTAGCGATCAAAGAAGGTTCTACTATAGTAAGATTGGGCGAGACTATATTTGGAGCAAGAAATTAAATGAAAATAGGTTTTATCGGTGTTGGGAATCTTGGCGAAAAAGCAGTTACAAAGCTTTCTAAAATTATAATCTATTTTTATCAGATCCAATTGAAAAAGACGAACTCAAAAAAGTTACGAATGGTTATTTTTCTTTTGAGGAGACAATAAATTCTTCTGATGTAATCTTTTTTACTATAAAGCCTAATATGATTGTGGAGTTATTTTCTAAAAATGACTTTAACTTGCAAGATAAAACCTTTATCTCATTTATGGCAGGATTAAGTCTTGATAAAATTCATGAGCTAATAGGGGGAAAAACAAACCTCATTAGAGGCATGCCAACTGTTGGCATTGGAACAGGAGACAGCGCAATTGCCATTACGTCAAACTTTTCCATATCTGAAGAGGTTAAGAATATGATTTCCAATCTTGGCTCAGTAATTGAAATGAAAGAAGAGCATTTTGATGCTTTTACCGCGATAGTTGGAGCTGGGCCTGCATACTTTGCCCTTTTGGCAGAAACTTTAGTTGAGATTGCTCATGAAGAAGGCTTTGAAAAACCAGAATCATGGATAAATACTCTTATGTTGGGAACATCTAAAATATATGATGAAGAAAAAAGGATTGGTTTTGAGAACATCATGTCCATGGTGGCCTCTAAAGGCGGAGTTACTGAAAAAGCATTAGAAACAATGAAAGAAAATGGCTTCAAGACAATAGTTTCTGATGCTATAAAAAAGGCAATAGAAAGATCAAAAGATTTAGGTAAATAAACATGAATCCAAACTTTGTGATATTCACATTCATTAATTTGATATCGATTATTCTTTCTATTTACTTTTTTTTTAGGATTTTTGAAGTAAATTTCAACAACATTATTGTTAGTCGTTCTTACTCCTTTATCGAGCCTTTTTTAAGACCCTTTCGGATGATTCTTCCAGTGATATATCGAATCGATTTATCCTGTTTGGCTCTAATCTTTTTCTTTAAAGCTTTAGGTTTTTTTATTTTTCTTTCAGGGAGTGAGATAGATTTTAACTTGAATGAGGCTTTGGCTTGGACTGCAATCAGTGTGTTATTGATGTTTAGTCAAATCCTAAGATATGGACTATTCATATCCATTATCGGTAGCTGGGCTTTTCCTGCATCACAAAACCAGTTTTTATCACTCTGCAACTCCATCACCAATGTCTTATTGAAGCCATTTCAAAAATTTACTATTTTTGGCGGAATGGACTTCTCACCCATAATTGTTTTTTTTCTTTTGATACAAATTGATAGAATTTTGTACAACGCTAAATTTTCTTTAGGTTTAACCAGTCTAATATAAATGTCAGAAGATAATCACCTCATTGTTGAGCCACGAAAGTTTAAACACAGCCAAATTTTTCGCCTTGAATCTGGGGAAAGTTTAAATGGTTTTGAACTCATTTATGAAACTTACGGAGAGTTAAATAAAGAAAAATCTAATGCAATTTTGATATGTCATGCTCTAAGTGGCAATCATCATGCTGCTGGTGTTTATTCAGAAGAAGACAAGAAACCTGGATGGTGGGATGAACTTATTGGGCCAGAAAAAGCCTTTGATACAAACAAATACTTTATTGTTTCTTTGAATAATCTTGGCGGATGTCATGGCTCTACCGGACCAGGTTCAATTGACGATCAAACCGATAAAGAATTTGGTGCTAATTTTCCTATCGTTACAGTTTCCGATTGGGTTAACAGCCAAAATCTTTTAAGAGAAGAACTCAATATTGAAAAATGGCTTAGTGTTGCTGGAGGTAGTCTTGGAGGTATGCAAGCTCTGCAATGGGCAATTGAATTTCCTGATAAATTATCCAAGGCTATTATCATTGCAGCTGCGCCAAAGCTAAGTACTCAAAACATCGCATTCAATGAAGTTGCAAGACAATCCATTATTTCGGATCCTGATTTTACAAAAGGAGATGCACATCCTGAAAAAGGATTGGGACTCGCAAGAATGTTAGGGCACATTACATATCTTTCCGAAGAGTCAATGAAAAATAAATTCGGAAGAGAGTTGAAGAAGGAAAAAATTGAATATGGCTATGATGTTGAGTTTGAAATAGAAAGTTATTTAAGATACCAAGGCGCAAATTTTTCAAAAAGCTTTAATGCACATACATATTTGTTGATGACGAAAGCTTTAGATTATTTCGATCCTGCAAGAAAGAATGATGGAAATCTATCTGAAACCCTTTCAAAGGCAACATGTCAGTTCTTGGTTGTGTCATTTAAATCTGATTGGAGATTTCCCTCAGAAAGATCCAAAGAAATCGTAGATGCCTTAATTCAAGCAGAAAAAAAAGTAAGTTACTTGGATATTGATTCCATTCAAGGCCATGATAGTTTTTTAATGAAAAATGATAGATACGAAAATGCTATTAATAGTTTTTTAGAGGCAGATGTTTAAGATAAATGATTGGATTTCTCGAGACTCCAAAGTACTAGATCTTGGTTGTGGAGATGGATCTCTTCTTAATGATTTAAGAAAAGAAAAGTCTACTTCCGGTTTGGGTATTGAAATAGATGCCGAAAAAATAAAAAGCTGTTTAAAAAAAGGAATCTCAGTTATCGAACAAGACATCGATAGTGGTTTGGAAAATTTTGGCAACCAATCTTTTGATTATGTTGTGATGAGTCAATCTATCCAAGCTCTTAAAAAACCGGAAGTAGCTTTAGAAGAGATTGTTCGAATTGGAAAAGAATGTATTGTTTCTATTCCAAATTTTGCAAATATCAAATGCAGGCTTCAACTTTTTTTTAAGGGACAAATGCCGGTTTCGAGTGCTTTGCCTCACGATTGGTACTCAACGCCAAATTTACATCTCTGCTCTTTGGAGGATTTTGAGGAACTTTGTAAGAAATCTAATATCAAAATTGTTGAGAGAAAACTTTCAAAAATAAATGGCGAAGAAAGTTTTCTGATGAAGCTTTTACCAAATCTATTCTCAGAAGTAGCCTTATACAAGCTTGTTAAAGAAAATTGAAGATTGTCATTGCAACTTTTAATGAAGGCAAATTCAAAGAATTCAAAGATTTATTTAGTAACTCAAGTTTTGAGATTCTTTCGTTAAAAGACTTCACAACTGAAGACATTAATGAGACCGGAAGGTCTTATGAAGAAAATGCGATGTTGAAAGCTAAAAAAGCAAGTGAGCTAAGTCATTATCCTTCGCTCGGAGATGACTCAGGCCTTGAAGTTAAATCACTAAATAATGATCCTGGACTTTTTTCTGCTAGATATTCAGGAAAAAATGCAACTGATGAGGCAAATATAAAAAAATTACTTAATGAAACTAAAAATTTAGAAAACACTAAAGCAAAATTTGTTTCCACATTAGCATTCTACGATCCACAAAAAGATCTGGAGCTATTTTCTTTTGGAGAATTAGAAGGGGAAATCATTAAAGAAAAAAAAAGGTGAGAAAGGGTTTGGTTATGACCCAATCTTTAAAATTAAAAATTCTTATCAAACTTTGGCAGAGGTCTCATTTAAAGAAAGAATGAAAATTAGTCACAGAGCGAAATCTACTCAAGAAATGCTTAAGCATTTAAATCGCTTATATAAGTAAAAATTTTTCTCCCCTCTTCTATGGCTTTCCCTTCATATTTTGTTTGTATAGGTTTGAGTGACTGCAAAACATTTGGATCGTGCAATACTTTGAATTTTGCAAAGCCTTTTTTTATATCATCAGCATAATCTTGCCAGTCTGTCTTAACGATTAAACTTCCTTTTTCCTTAAGATTTTGTTTAATGAGAATTATAAAATCTTGATCTATTAACCTTCTCTTCCAATGTTTTTTTCGGCCAAGGATCAGGAAACAAAATAAAAATAAAATCAAAAAAAGGTTTTTCAATTTTTAATAAAAAATCTTTTGCATCGCCATAAAACAAACACACGTTGTCTAAGTCATGAATCTGCGCCTGTTTCAAAACAGAGGCAATACCAGACTTAAAAACCTCAATTCCATAAAAGTTCATATCAGAGTTAATCTTTGCTTTTTCTATTAAATTTTTACCATCTCCAAAGCCTATTTCAAGAATATTAATTTTCTTTTTGGGAAGTAATTTTGATAAATCGCTAACTTCTTTTGAATCAAAAAAATTCTTATTTTTAAATTTCTCGAAAATTTCTAGATCTTTTTTGGATGTTCTACTGCGAACATGCACAAAAGATTTAACCTCTCTTTTCAAGACTCTATGATGCCTTTTTCTGGAGAGCTGGGACTAGGTTGAGATTTAGGAATCCTTCCTGACTTGTGGGCAAGCCTTCCTGATTCAACTGCTAATTTCATTGCTAAGGCCATCTGAGGAGGATTTTCAGATTTGGCAATGGCGGTGTTCAATAAAACCGCATCAGCCCCCATTTCCATTGCTATAGAAGCATCTGAAGCAGTTCCAATGCCAGCATCAATAATGACTGGCACAGAAACTGAATCAATAATTTTTTGAATTTTTTGAGGCTCTGCAATACCCTGGCCAGAGCCAATGGGAGCAGCTAATGGCATTATGGAAACACAGCCAATATCCTCTAGTTTTATGCAACTTTCATAATCGGCAGTGCAATAAACCATTACCTCAAAACCATCTTTTACTAAAATTTTTGCAGCCTCTATGGTCGAATCCATATTTGGCAAAAGTGTTTTTGAATCATCCAGTACTTCTAATTTTAGTAAATTTTTACCACTCAAAATTTCTCTACCTAATTTAGCTATCCTCACTGCATCTTTTGTTGTATAGGCACCAGCGGTATTGGGAAGAATTGTGTATTTATCAGGGGATATGTAATCAAGAATTGAAGAGTCTTTTTCGTTTTGAAGGTCTATTCTTCTAACAGCAACGGTAACAATTTCCGCGCCCGAAGCTTCAATGGATGCAATTGCTTCAGCTTCATCTTTATATTTACCTGTACCTACTAGAAGCCTTGATGAGAAGTTTTTTCCCGCAACGACTAAACTATCTTGAGTCAATTAACCACCGCCTATCGCTTTTACAATTTCTACTTTATCTCCATCTTTTAGATTGGTTTTCATCCAATCCGATCTAAAAATTAAACTTTCATTTATTTCAATTGCAATATGTTTGGAAGATATGTTTAAAGACTCTAAGACAGAGACAATATTTATTTCTTGAGGAAATTTTTTAAATCGCCGTTGATGAAGACTTTTATTGGAGAGCTTCCCAAGATTTAGCTCAATTTTTCCTTTATCACGTCCATGGCAGATTTTTCAATTTGCCTTATTCGTTCTGCGCTAACTCCGTATCTATCAGATAGTTCATGAAGAGTAGGTTTCATGTCGCTAAGCCAACGATCCATTAAAATTTCTTTGCTTCTTTGATCTAATTCAGAAATAGCAGAAAGCAAGTTCGCTATTGTTGTGTTTTTCTAAATCATTTTTTTCAACGAGTTCTGCTGGATCCATGCTTGAATCGGAAATGTAATTAGCAGGACTGTAAGATGCCTGATCGTCATTCGCTTCCGCAGGTGGATCAAAAGAAACATCTGAAGAATTCATTCTGGATTCCATTTCTTTTACGGATTTTTCATCTACGCCTAATTCGGAGGAGATCATTTTTACCTCATCAGAAGAAAGCCAATTTAACTCTTTTCTTTTGCTTCTTAGATTAAAGAAAAGCTTTCTTTGAGCTTTGGTAGTTGCTACTTTGACGATCTTCCAATTTTTTAAAATGTATTCGTGAATCTCTGATTTTATCCAATGAATCGCAAAGGATATAAGCCTGACGCCGACTTCTGGATTAAATTTTCTTACAGCCTTCATAAGACCAACATTTCCTTATTGGATAAGATCGGCTTGTGGAAGACCATATCCAGAATAGCCTCTAGCTACATGAGCGACAAACCTCAAATGTGCCATAACGAGCTTTCTAGCCGCTTCCAAGTCGTTATTATAGTAAAGTTCTTCTGCTAGTTTTTTCTCCTCTTCGGGAGTCAAAATAGAGATATTCTGAATGGAGTTAAGATAAGACTCCAGATTTTGACCTGGAGAAGAAATATCCATAGGTTGTAATTCTTTACTCATAATTGCGAATTTTATACCTTTTTTTCAAAAAAATAGAAATATTTCAGTAAAAAAGTTATAAAACTAGTTTAAGAACGTATTTGCCTTAATAAATCTAGCTTGTTTTCATTGGAAAAGGCAAAAAATCCCTTAATAAGCTGTTTATCTTTTAAATCATATGATATTTCGTTGAGATCTAAATCTAATATGTCTCCTCCAAAAGCTTTTAAAATAGCGTGTCCAGCTGCAATATCCCAAGAATAAATGTCTCCAAATCTAGGATAAAGGTCAGCTATTCCCTCACACATCCTACAAAACTTTAATGAACTTCCCATTTGAATAACTTTGGATCCTTTAAATTTAGACATTACTTTTGCACAAAAATCCTTTTCTTCCTTGTTACTGTGAGATTTGCTAATTAAGAGATTACAAATTTGATTATTTTTATGGAATAGGGATAACGTTTTTTCATCAATAATTTTTTTTGGAGGTAAATCACTACCTCCTAGATAAATAGTATCTTTCATGGGTTGGTATATACCTCCCAATATTGGAGTTTGGTTATAAATTAGAGCAATATTTAAAGTAAAGTCATCGCTGCCATTTATCAATTCTTTCGTACCATCGATAGGATCTATGATCCAAGTGTATTTAGAATTTGTTTGTTCTTGGCTAATCTCTTCAGAAATAAATGAAAAATCTTTGCTAATTTTTTTTAGTTCTTTTCTTATGAAATGATCTACTTCTGTATCTAAGATTGTAAGTGGGGAATCGTCATTTTTATAACTTACTTTGAGATCAAGTGAGTCTAAGTTGTTAAAAAACTTTTTCGAACTTTTAAATATTTTTATTAACTCTTCAGAGATATAAGATTGGTTCACTTTATCCATCATTATTTCAATTAATGCCTTTTATAAATTACAATATCAACCTTCATTAGGAATATATTATGGTTGATAAAGAAGATTTATTGAAACAAGCTGAAGAAATTCATTCTGGCTTGAAGAGGTTGAGTTAAAAAAATAGAAAAGTAGTAATGCCTCATCATAAAGAGTTCGAGTTGATAGAGGAACTAGAAGAACTTTCAATAGATTTAATCGAAAAACTTAAGAACTAAAAAGGAGTTGAAATGACAAATAAATATACTTGTTTTGATTTAGAAATAAAAAATAAAGTCGCATATGTAACCATGTGTCGACCAGATGAATACAATACAATGAACAAAGCTTTTTGGTCAGAATTGCCTCATCTTGTTGAAAAAATATCCGATGATGCCAGTGCACGAGTAATCGTGTTGTCATCTACAGGAAAGCATTTTTGTGCAGGAATGGATTTAGCAAACTTTTCATTAAGCGATAATCCCACCGAACCAAAATCCTCCAACACCCATAATGGCATGAAAAAGGAAGCTGGCTTCAGAATTACTCTAGACCTACAACATACAATCACTTCTCTTGAAAAAGCAAGAATTCCTGTTATTTCAGCTATTCAGGGAGGTTGTATAGGTGGTGGTTTAGACCTAGCAACAGCAACAGATATGAGATTCTGTACTAAGGAGGCTTTCTTTTGTATCCAAGAAATTAATATTGGGATGGCAGCAGATGTTGGAACTTTACAAAGAATTCCAAGACTGATTCCAGAAGGAGTAGTCAGAGAATTAGCTTACACAGGTAGAAGGTTTTTTGCTGATGAAGCAAAAGCTCATGGCTTGGTAAACAAAGTTTTTGATTCCCATGAAGAAATGATGTCAGCTGTAAAAATTATTGCTGAAGAAATTGCTTCCAAAGGTCCCTTAGCAGTCGCGGGAACAAAAGAAATTCTTAATTATGGGCGAGATCATACAATTGAAGAATCTCTAAATCATGTTGCTTTATGGAATGCTGCAATGGGAATTAGCGATGAGATGTCTGTAGCTTTTGAAGCTAAAGCAAATAATAAAGATCCAGAGTTTGATGATTTAATTCCAAGAACTGGAAAAAAATATCTTGATGGTGGATATCAAGGATAGATTATTTTCTTAGAAAAACCGGGCTGTCTTCGGTGGAATCTTTTTTGGAAAATTTATATCCGTCAAGATTGAATTTATAAAGATTCTCAAGAGTTTTTACTCGATTTTCAATTAAATACTTGGCCATTAATCCTCTAGCCTTTTTCGCGTAAAGCTGATTATCTTAAACTGGCCGTTTTTAAAATCTTTGAAAACCGGACTGATGACTCTGCTTTTCAACTTTTCAGTATCAACAGATGAAAAATATTCGATAGAAGCAAGATTCACCAAAATAGAAGTAGCTTTGAGATCTTCATTTAAATTATTGGTAATTTCTTCTTTCCAAAACTCATACAAGTCCTTATTTTTTGCAACAGAAATTTTAGTGCCCATCTCAAGACGGTAAGGCGAAATAATATCTAATGGTCTTAAAACTCCATAAAGTCCGGAAAGGATCCTGAGGTGTTTTTGTGCAAAATTTATGTCTTGTTTTGAAAGTTTTTCAAACTCCAGTCCTTGATAGACATCTCCTTTAAAAACAAATCCAGCTTGTTTTGCATGAGCTGAAGGTTTGGTTGCTTGAGACCAATTCTGGAATCTATCATGGTTTAGTGCAGAAATTTTTTCACTGACTCCCATTAAAGAAGACAACTCAGATTTATTGAGTTTCTTCATAGTAGACACTAAATTTTTAGATTTAGGCAAAAAAGGAGGTACAGAGAAATCCAGTCCTGTTTCTGAAAAAGAATAATCTAACGTCTTAGCTGGAGATAGAACTATAATCATCACAGTATTATTAAATCATATTTCAATGCTCAAAAAAATTACCAAAACCATAGAGAATATACTTAATTTATTTCCTTTCTTTTTTGGAAATATTTCTTCTTGGCTCATTTTATTAATGATTTTTCTGAGCTCGATGATTGTTATCTTAAGATACGTTTTTGAAATCGGAGTAGTTGCAATGCAAGAACTGCTCGTTTATTCACATGGGATGCTTTTTCTATTTTATGCCGCATTAGCTCTTAAAGATGATGCGCATGTCAGAGTAGACATTTTCTACAGAGAATTGTCGGATAAAAGTAAAAGAATGATAAATATTTTTGGGAATTTGTTTTTTTTACAACCCTTTGCTTGGGTAATTTTAATATTTTCATTTGAATACGTTTACTTCGCTTGGTCTATCAATGAAATTTCTCCAGAGCCAGGCGGTCTTCCTTTTGTGTATCTTTTCAAAACAAGCTTAATTATTTTTCCTATTCTTTTGATCCTTCAGAGCTTTTCAGAGCTGATTAAGCTGGTTTTCAAACATGATTGATTTTCTGCCGCTAATTCTTTTTGCCTTAGTTTGTATCTTTTTACTTTTTGGTTTCCCTGTTGCTTTTACTTTGGCTGGGGTTTCAATAATTTTTGCATTGATAACAAGTTTTTTTGGCGTTTTTGATTTGTTTCTTTTAGAAACCCTGCCAAATCGGATCTTTGGCGTAATGACGAACTCTACTTTAATCGCAGTTCCTTTGTTTATTTTTATGGGCGTATTGTTGGAAAAATCAAAAGTTGCTGAAGAACTTCTGCTTAAAATGTCAGACTTTTTTTCTGGCTTTAAAGGTGGTCTTGGTCTTTCGGTAATTTTTGTTGGAGCTTTGCTTGCAGCCAGCACAGGCATTGTTGGGGCTACAGTTATTGCGATGGGTTTGATTTCTTTGCCCGCATTTTTAAAACAAGGATATCCCCATGATCTTTCTACTGGCTTAATTTCTGCTACTGGTACTTTGGGACAAATCATTCCCCCTTCTATTGCCTTAGTAATTTTAGGAGATGTATTGTCCTCTGCTTATCAACAATCACAGCTTAGCCAAGGTATTTTTACTGCTAAAACAATTTCTGTGGGGGATCTTTTCTTAGCAGCAATAGTTCCTGGATTAATGTTGCTCTGTTTTTATGCATTTTATTTTCTTTTCAAATCAAGAAACTTGGAACTTATCTCAAATAATAGACAAAACTCAATCAAAGCTAGTGATTTAATAAAAGTCATTGCCCCGCCTTTTATTTTGATCGTAACTGTTTTGGGCAGCATTATTTTTGGAATTGCTTCACCAACAGAAGCATCCGGTTTAGGTGCTTTGGGAGCAATTCTGATTGCAATGCTAAATAATAAATTAAATTTTCAGACTTTAGCTGAGACCGTAAAACAATCAGCTGCCATAACCTCAATGGTTTTTATAATTTTAATTGGAGCTTCTGTTTTTTCTTTGGTTTTTAGAGGCTTGGGAGGAGAAGAACTTATTGAGCAAATATTTAACTCAATTCCTGGAGGTCTTTTCGGTTCTATGGTTTTGGTTATGGTTTTGATTTTTTTGTTGGGTTTTATACTGGATTTCATTGAAATAAGTTTTGTCATAGTGCCAATTGTAGGGCCGGTATTGATGGCAATGGGAGCAGATCCAATTTGGCTTGGTATTATGATTGCAATCAATTTACAAACTTCTTTCTTAACCCCGCCATTTGGTTTTGCTTTGTTTTATTTAAGAGGAGTCGCGCCAGAAAACATAAAAACAATTTCTTTATATACAGGAGTGATTCCATTTATAGGAATTCAGCTGGGTCTTTTGGTTTTATTAGCTATTTTTCCTTCAATCGTTAGTTTTTTACCTAATTATTTATAGGAATTTAATTCTTTAAAAAAAATTAAACTAATTGAGAAATTGCCATATAAGCAATTATGAACCACCCAACAACAAAGATCGTAAATCTTAGCAATACCAAGTTGAATGTTAGCTGAACTAAAGAATGAATAATTCTCAAAATCACAAATGCCCAGGCTAACTGAATTATCAAAGGATCAATGCTATTGATTAAGGCTATGGCTAAAGTAACAACATAAAATGCTATCGGTTGTTCAAAAAGATGATTGTAGTTATCTCCGGTTCTTTCAACCCAAGCAGGTAAAGTTCCTTTTAAGTCTTTTGTATGAGCTGCATCTTGTGGGTCTTTCATAAATCTTGCTCGGCCGTAAGCCATAATCAAGAAAATTGCAAAAGTCCAAAATATTAAGACAAATACTGGTGTTAATAGTGCTATTTGATTCATGAAATCCCTCCTTTTTTTTAATATATCAGATAAATACTTCTCAGGCGAAATGCCTATTGAGTGGGAATAAAATACTGTAAGAAATACTATTTTGGTTTTGGGTGCTTCCCAGTAAAGTTAGCAAAATATTCCTTAATGAATATTAAGATCTTCTCTCTACATCTCCGGAAGGGCTATAGAAATCTCCAAGCTCAATAGTTTTTTTAGAGAAATCAACTCCAACCATCATAATTTTGCTGTTAGTTTCATTAGCAATTCTTAAAAAGCCAGATTTGAGTCTGTCTACTTTTTTTCTAGTGCCTTCCGGTGATATAGCAATAATAAAGCCTTTGAACTTCTCCGTAATATTATTAATTTCATTTTTTAATGCTTCTGGGTTTGCTCTATTAACAGGAATGCCGCCCATTTTTCTAAGCAACCTGCGAAAACCTTTTTTGAAAATTGAATGTTTGCCGACCCAATGAATGTTGACGTCAAGACTTAAGATAAGTGACATAGCAAGAACAAAATCCCAATTTGAAGTATGTGGTCCAGCAACCATTACCACGCGCTGATCTGTTGGAAAATTGCCAATAGTTTTCCAGCCTGTTGTTTTCATTAATAATTGGCCAAGCCATCTGATAGGCTTTGGCCTATATGCGCGCAAATGCTCTGGGATATATGTTTGATGTATTTTCAAGATTGGTATTTTATATGCTAAAAATGATTTAATTAAATAAATATATGGCCAATAAACATTTAGTCAACTTGGGTTATTTCTTCATCTGGGGAGATTTTTTGTTAGTTATATTTTTTGTTCATTCTTTATTTGTAAGTCCAATTACTGTTCAGATGTATTTTTCTGAATATCTGCAGATAGCTTTGAATTTATTTAATTGGATTAAAACTTGGGGTGGATTTTTTGATTGGTGGTTGGGAATTATTTATACCTGGCCGGCAGCACTGCTTTTTTTTATTAGATACTTTATTTCAACCTCGATAGGTATTTGGTTAGTAAGAAAATACAGTTAGTTTAGTTCCCTCATTTCATAAACTGCTTTTTCTGAAATTTTATGATACTTAGAGACATTCTTTTTAAAATTTTCTTGAGACTCGAATATCCTTTTTGATAAGGGATCTTCAGCAATCAACTCTTTTAAAAGTTCAGAAGTAATTTCTTTAAATTTTTTCAACACATCGTCAGGGAGTCTTTTTAGTATCACCCCGTGAGTATTAACCAATGTTTCCAAAGCTTGATTATTCCTTGCAGTGTATTCATCTAACATATCCTGATTCACTGCTCTGCTTGCAGTTCTCACTATTTCTTGAAGATCGGAAGGTAACGAAGCAAAAGCTTCTTTATTGATAATTACTTCTAAGGTGGGACCAGGTTCATGCCACCCTGGATAGTAGTAATATTTTGCTGCTTGGTGTAGTCCAAAGGTCTGGTCATTATATGGCCCAATCCATTCTGCAGCATCTATAACTCCTGTTTGGAGATTCGTGAAGATTTCACTGCCGGGCATTAAAACTGCTTCCCCACCAGCTTCAGTCCAAACTTTTCCAGCCAAGCCTGGAATTCTCATTCTGGTTCCTTTGATATCCTCTAAAGAATTTATTTCTTTGTTAAACCAGCCTGCCATTTGCACGCCAGTATTACCGCCTGCCAGAGGAATCAAATTGAATTTATCATAAGCTTCCTCCCAAAGTTCTAAGCCGCCTCCATAATGGAGCCAAGCATTCATCTCTTGAGCATTTAAGCCAAAGGGTAAAGCAGTAAAAAATTGTGCCGAAGGAGCTTTGCCAATCCAGTAATAAGATGCTCCATGGCCGATCTCAACTGTGCCTCGAGAAACAGCATCAAAAACCTCTAAGGCAGGAACGAGCTCTCCACTGCCATAAACTTTTATTTGTAGTCTGCCTGCTGACATTTTGTTTACTAATTTGGAAAGATTTTCAGCTCCCAAACCCACCCCAGGGTAATTTTTGGGCCAAGTAGTTACCATTCGCCAAGTGAATGTCTTATTGGATTCTGTAAATGAAGTATTTGCTTCTTCTTGCTCACATGCAATGAAGAAAGTTAATACAAAAAGTAAAATTAAACTTTTTTTAAATTTGCGAAACTTAAAACCAGCCATTTTATTCCTTCTTTAGTGAAATTAACTTCAACTCTAGCATTGGCACCCTCTCCTTCATAGTTAAGAATGGTTCCTTCACCAAATACATCATGCGTTACCAAGTCGCCCAAAGAAAACTCTTCGCCTTTAAACTCAGTGCCGCCAACAATTTTGGGTACGAATCCTTTTGAACTTGGTGTTTCTGATGACATTCTAATCTCATACTTCAACTCGTCAGGAATTTCCTTTAAAAATCTAGATATTGGACTAAAACTTTCCATGCCATACATGTTTCTTACTTCTGCATAGGTTAAATATAGTCTTTCCATTGCCCTGGTGATACCAACGTAACAGAGCCTTCGTTCTTCTGCCAACTGCCTTGGATCTTCTAAAGATCTTTTGTGAGGAAATAAACCTTCTTCGCATCCAGCCATAAATACCAGTGGGAATTCTAAACCCTTCGCTGAATGGAGAGTCATCAATTGTATTGCATCTTCGTCAATATCTGCCTGATTTTCGCCGGCATCTAAAGAGGCTTGATCAAGAAATATCTCCAATTCATTTCTATCGTCATCAGCGTCTTCGCCTATAGGATTAAAACCAGAAGCAGCAGAAACAAGTTCCTCCAAATTCTCTTTTCTTGATCTGCCTTTTTCTCCAGGTTCTTTTGCGTGAAAATCTTTCAAACCAGTTGTGTTGATAATTTCATCAAAAATTTCTCCAAGACCTTTGTTTTCAGTATCAGCTTTTAGCTGAGAAACTATTTCGATGAAATGAGATAAGGCTCTGGAAGATTTCTTTAAATTGTCTTTAGAAATAGATTCTGCCGCTTTCCATAAAGATATATTTTCAGCTCTAGCATGCTCACGCACGTTATCTAAAGTTTTTGCACCAATGCCTCTTGTAGGTACATTTACAATGCGTTCAAAAGCAGCGTCATTGTCAAAATCTACGAGTAATTTTGAGTAACTAAGGGCATTTTTAATCTCCATTCTTTCGTAGAATCTTACTCCGCCATAAATTCTATAAGGCAGCTCTGCCCTTAAAATACTATCCTCCAAAATACGGGATTGGGCATTTGATCTATACAAAATTGCTACATCGTTAAGAGATCTACCCTCGTCTATCCAGTTTTTTATAATATCGACAATAAAGCTTGCCTCATCTCTTTCGTTGAAAGCGCGATAAATTTTTAAAGGCTCACCTTCTTTATTTTCCGACCAAAGTTTTTTGCCTAATCTTTCGGGATTATTTGCAATAACTGCATTAGCAGAGGAGAGAATATTTTTTGTGGATCTATAGTTTTGTTCAAGCTTAATGGTTTTCACTTTCTTAAAATCTTTTTGAAACCTTTTGATGTTTGCACTTTTTGCCCCCCTCCAGCTGTAAATTGATTGATCATCATCTCCAACAACCGTCATAAAACTTTTTTTTCCTAAAAGTTTTTTTAATAAAAGATATTGAATTTCATTGGTATCTTGAAATTCATCAACCAAAATATGTTCAAACCTATTCTGATAGTGCTCTAAAATTGCCTTGTTATTGGAAAGCAATTCAAAAGACCTCAAGAGGATTTCGGCGAAATCAACCAATCCTTCTTGATCACAAACCTTTTGGTACTCGTTCATGATATCGACCATTTTTTCTTCAACAAAAGAAGCACTGGACTTTATTTTTGCTTTTCTTCTGCCTTCTTCTTTCTGATTGTTAATAAACCATTGTGCTTGAGAGGGCTGCCAGGTTGCATCATCTAATTCTAAAGATTTTATAACTCTCTTTATCACCCTATTCTGATCTTCTGAATCTAAAATAGTAAAGCTTCTTGGCAAGCCAGCTTCTTCCCAATGTCTTCTTAACATCCTATGAAATAAAGAGTGAAAAGTTCCACACCACATCTGATTTAGTTGTTCGCCAAGAATGTTTTCTATGCGACCTCTCATTTCTTTTGCTGCCTTGTTAGTAAAGGTAACAGTTAATAAAGACATGGGATTTAGGTTGTGAACCTTGCACAGCCAAGCAACTTTATGAGTGATAACTCGGGTTTTTCCAGAGCCAGCACCTGCAAGAATCAAAGAAAATTGAGATCCGTCTGATACAGCTTCTCTCTGAGGAGAATTTAGATCATCCAATATATAAGATACATCCATATATTTTTTATTTTAAGCTAAAGTAGATTCTTTATATAAATAACATTTATGAAAGATTTTGAAAATTCTTTGGATACGATGCTTGAAAAAGCTTTTTTGACTATTTCTAACGGAGTTGATGATTCTAAAAGTTACTTTCATACCCCAACTGTCTGTACTTTTGAAGGTCAAGATATATCAGCAAGAACTGTTGTGCTCAGAGATTTTAATGAACAAAAGAGAGTATTGAGGTTTCATACCGATCAAAGGTCGCCAAAAATTTCTCAAATTAAAGAAAATAACACTGCTACGGTTCATGCTTATGATCAAGAAGAAAAAATTCAGATTAGATTAAAAGGAAGTATTGAAGTTCATCATCAAGATTCAGTGACTGAAAAGGCATGGGAAAATACTAGAGAAATGTCTAAAGAATGCTACTCAGTAAAAGACTCTCCTAGCAAAAGGATAGATAATCCTGATGAATTTGATATTGATAAAAACCAGATTGATAGGGAAATGGGTTATGAAAATTTTGCGGTTAATCTCTTTACTTTCCAATGCTTAGAAATCTTATATTTAAAAAGAGCAGGTCACCGAAGAGCAATCTTTGAATGGCACAATAATGAAATAAAAAAGAACTGGTTGATACCTTAATTTACGGTATTAGCTAACACTAAAATAACGCCAGTTACGATCAAAAGAATTCCAAAAGAAACAAGCAAAGACGGAAACTCTTGATATTTGATTGCTCCCAAAATTGCTATTAAGACAATTCCTACTCCAGACCAAATTGCGTATGCGACTGAAACCGAAATATGTTGAAAAGTTAAAGACAAAAAATAGAAACTTGCAGCATAGCTAAAGACAACAACGATGTTAGGAATCATTTTTGTGAAGCCTTCTGTATCTCTTAAAAAAAGAGTACCTACAACTTCTAAAACGATTGCTAAAAAGAGAAAGGTATAAGGCAAAACCATAATTCTTTAGAATACGATTGTAATAAAAAAATTAAAAACTATCTTGGAAAGTTAACCTATTCAATTTTTTCTATTTCAAGTTAAAATTAACTCATGAGTAAACATAAAGCTTTGGACATGTTCGGTAGGTCTGGAAATCCCACATTGAGTGATGCGACTTTTGCTGATTTTGAAAACGTAGATCAAAAAACCATGACTTTACAGGGAACTGTAAATAAAGTCGGAATTCTTTTAGCTCTTGTAGTGTTAAGTGCCGCCTACACCTGGAATGTTTATTTTGTAACTGGCAGTCCTGGAGCATTGATGCCAATTGGGCTTTTTGGTGGCATGATTTTTGCTCTTATTACCATCTTCAAAAAAAACTGGGCAATGTACACTGCGCCCATTTATGCCATATTGGAAGGACTCTTTTTAGGTGGAATTTCTGCCATTTTTGAAAGTCAGTATCCAGGAATTGTGATTCAAGCAACTGGATTAACTTTTGGAACTTTGGCTTCTTTATTAGTGCTTTATAAAACAGGAGTAATAAAACCTACTGAGAATTTCAGACTGATGGTGGTATCAGCCACTATGGGGATTGCTTGCTCTATGTGATTAGCTTCATTATGAGTATGTTTGGCACAGGTATCGGTTTCATTCATGACAATGGTATTTTTGGAATTGGCTTTAGCCTTTTTGTCGTGGGTATTGCGGCTTTGAATTTGGTTCTAGACTTTGACTTCATTGAAGAAGGATCTGAAAAAAATGCTCCAAAATATATGGAGTGGTTCGGCGCCTTTGCCTTAATGGTCACTTTGATTTGGCTTTACTTGGAAATGCTTAGACTGCTTGCAAAACTCAGAAGCAGATAGCGTGTCTCTGACAAATATCTTTTTTTTACTGCTTACGATTGTCTCACTTGCAGTATTCTTTTTTTTTGGTCGCTTTAGAGCATCAGACAAACAATTAAATAGAGAAGATCGAGTCGATTGGTCCAATAGAAGATATGACTTTCTTAAATACTTTCTACTTATTCTTTTTTTAGCAGTAGGTATAGCGCTTTTGATCAGAACTTTCGCCTAGAATAATCTTAATGATTGATACCGGAATTTTAATAATTGGTGGCGGTGCTGCTGGGCTGACCGCAGCAATTGAACTTAGTCAAAAACACAAGGTATCTGTTATTTCTAAAGAGACCATTGTCGATAGCTCTACTTGGTATGCACAAGGAGGAATTGCGGCAGTAATGGGAGAAAAAGATACGGTCGAAGAGCATATTGCTGATACTTTGGAGGTTGGAGATGGGATTTGCGATAAAGATGCTGTTACCCACTGCGTAAAAAATAGTAAATCGGCAATTGATTGGCTAATTGAGATGGGAGTCAACTTTACAAAGACGAAAGATGGTGAAAAATTGCATCTTACTCAAGAAGGCGGTCATTCAAAAAGGCGTGTTGCACATTCTAAGGATACCACTGGCAAAGAAGTATCAAATTCTTTAATTGCTAGAGCAAGAAAAATAAAAAATATAACAATTTATGAAAATCATCTAGCAGTTGATTTAATAACCAGTAATCGCTCATGTTTAGGGGCCTATGTATTCGATAAGAGAAAAGAAGAGGTAATAACTTTTAAATCAAATGCAACAATTTTGGCATCTGGAGGAGCGAGTAAGGTTTATTTGTATACCAGCAATCCAGATGGAACCAGTGGCGATGGTATGGCGCTGGCTTGGCGGGCAGGCTGCGAATTATCCAATATGGAATTTAACCAGTTTCACCCAACTTGTCTTTATCATCCAGAAGCAAAATCTTTTTTAATTAGTGAAGCTCTTAGAGGCGAAGGTGCTTTTCTGCTAAATCACGAAAATGAAAGGTTCATGAAAAAGTATCACAAAAAAACGAATTAGCCCCAAGAGATGTGGTGGCTAGATCAATAGACGAAGAAATGAAAAAAACTGGTAAAGACTTTATGTTTTTAGATATTAGCCATAAACCCAAGAATATGATTTTAAAATCATTTCCTGCAATTCATAAAAAGTGTTTGAGTTATGGATTTGATATCACAAAAGATAAAATACCCATTGTTCCCGCAGCTCACTACTCATGTGGCGGCGTTAAGACCGGCTTGTCAGGTGAAACAAATATAAAGAAGCTTTATGCTATTGGAGAAACAGCGTGTACTGGATTGCATGGTGCCAATAGAATGGCAAGCAACTCGCTTTTAGAATGTATTGTTTTTGCAAAGTCATCAGCTTTGCACATTGAGGAAAATTTTAGTCTGAATAATAAAAAACTTAAAGATTGGGATTCCTCAAAGGTTATTAGATCAGGAGAGAATGTTCTTATCTCTCATAATTGGGATGAAACCAGAAGATTAATGTGGGACTATGTTGGCGTTGTTAGATCAAATGATAGGCTATTAAAAGCAAAGGAAAAAATTAAAATTATTCAAAATGAAGTAGAAAGTTTTTACAAAAATTTTGAGTTGAATTCAGATTTTATTGAGTTGAGAAATTTGGTTCTAGTTGCAAGGTTGATTATTGAAAGTGCTATTTTAAGAAAAGAAAGCAGAGGACTTCACTACAACATAGATTTCCCAGATAAAATTAAAACGGGTTCTGCTTCAGTAATTTCAAGAAAACAACTTAAAGTTGCTTAATAAGATCTCTCATAGAAAGAACCCCAACAAGCTTTTCGTCGTCCATTACCGCCAGGTGACGAATCTGATTTTCCATCATTAAGTCTAAAGCATCCATTTTTGTGCACTGAGGTGTAACGCTGATAATATTTTTAGACATTATTTCTTGGACTTCGTTATTTAGGGCATCTTTTCCTTTTCTGGCAATGAGCTCAATCACATCTCTTTCGGTAACAATGCCCTCAAGATCTTGAGGGTCATTTGAATCAGAACAATATACTAAAAGTGCGCCGATTCTGTTTTTGTCCAAAATTTTGCAAGCTTCTGAAACAGAAGAGTTTCTTGCAACGGCAAAAATATCCCAATACCTTTGGTTTAAGAGCAATGATTCGATGTTTTCAGACATTAAGCGAGATGATTTATGGGGTTTTTTGTTTATAATACTTGAATTCAACGGAGATTTAAAAATGATATTTAAAAAAGGAATTAAATTATTGTCTCTATCAGTTCTTTTTTGGGGTTAAGCTCCTTAATGCATGCTGATAAGGGCTTTATAACTGTCGATGGAAAAAACATTGAAATGAATGTTGAAAGACAATATCAAGCCCCTGCAAGCTATCCAAGAAAAGCTTTGAGACTCGCAAAAGAAGGTTATGTAATTGTTGAATTTGATGTCAGCGCAGATGGTGATGTCATCGATCCATTTGTTCTTGAAGGAGAGCCTGCAGGACTATTTGACAGAGCGGCAATGAAGTCAATTAGAAAATGGATTTATCAGCCTCCTGTTTACGAAGGCGTACCTGTTCAAGTAAACGATGTACAAGTTAAATTATCTTTCAAAGTCCAATAAGATAATTAATTTTTACGCGTAAATGCGTATCAGAACAGTATTAATTGGGATTGGCCTAGCAGGAAATTTACTGCTAGCCCTTTCCTTATTTTTTTTATTTAACTACAGAGATGCTACTCAGAAAGAGTTTGCAAACGAATCTTTGGTATCAACATATGAAGCAGCATGGTTTCAAACTCTTGAAACTTCAATTGATGCAATTTCCGCCTGGCTTCCTATAACAGGAGAAAGAGGTAATTATTGGGATCCTGAAAATCCCATATACCCTGAAGAAGAACTCTCCTCGCCTGATGATTCCTATGCCAATCCATTAATCCAGTTCATCACGGATAAAAACATTGGGGAAGCAGGATATCTTCTAGATCTAATGTTTGAATTTGATTTGGACGAAGGTAATTTAAGTTTCATCAAAGCCTATTATCCGAATGGACAGAGATTTTATTGTGCTAGTGCGCTGGACTTATCTGGAATCGATGCTTGTAACCCCCAAGCGAAAAATGAATACGATGAGAATCTAGATGAATTTCTCATTGATGCTGGAAAGCGACCGAGAAGGTTTCTACAAAAAATCATAGACTCCTCTGGAGAAAAAATCTCTACTTTAAACCAAATGATGGCTTTTCCCGTTAAGGCTTTTAGCAGAAGTGCTGAAGCAATCATCGTCATGGGAATAGATGTAAGAAAGTCCATGGAAACTTTTGGAGATGAATTTGAACTGGTTACTGCAGTTCAAACAGAAGAAGGAATTATTTCGCTGGGAGATGATTATGCGAGGTATGAATCTGGTTTGGAATTGGATGAGAACCTCCAACTTTGGCATTACTAATATCAAAGGTCATGTCGATAAAGCAAATTCAAATTTAGAAGAATTTGGTAACCGAACTTCTACGAGAGATTCTGATTTGGGATCGTTGATAACATTGCTGCCACTAAGCTCTTATTTGTCATCGGATAAAGCACAGTTATTTATTTTTAGAGATGAAAGTGAAAGTATCGCCCAAGAAAATGCTATCTTAAATTCGATTTACATAATAATTACAATCGTAATTTTCTTGGTCATAGCACTCACTTCAGTAATTCTTGCTAGTGTTTTTGGATCGGTAAATAAAGCAATTGAGGTTTTACAGGCGCTTACAAGCGGAGACTTATCTAAAACCATGCCGCAGAGAAGAGGTCTTTTGAGATCTGAAAATGATGAAGTTGGTGAGCTTGCAAAAGCTCTAGAAATTTATAGAGGCCATCTCAATGAGATGGAAAACATAAGAACAGAACAAGCCCGCAGAAGAAAAGAAAGAGATACAGCTATCATAGAAAAAATGAGTATTCTTGCCGATGAGCTTGAAGGAGATTCAAGAACCTTAATTTTGAATGATATAAACAAAATGCAAAATCTTGCGCAAGAAAGCTCCCAAGATAAAGGGGAAGAGGCTTCAGTTGAATTAATGACAGTTGCTTTCACAAGAATGGCAGACGAGGTGCAAGTCTTATTGATACCAGGACCAAAGAAATGGAAGAGTCTCGAGATGAAGCACTTGAGGCCAATGAACAGAGAAGTAAATTTTTTGCCAATATGAGTCATGAACTCAGAACCCCATTAAATGCAATTTTAGGATATGGGGAAATGTTATATGAGGAATGCGAAGATTTAGGCTATGAAGACTTGATGCCTGATCTTAAGAAAATTACCACATCTGGAACACATCTATTATCTCTTATTAATAATATTTTAGACCTTTCAAAAATTGAATCAGGAAAAATGGAATTGTTTATTACGAGCTTTGAAATTGAAAAGGTTGTTGAAACCCTAAGAGATATAAATGCACCTTTAGCAGCCAAAAATGACAATGGTTTCAAAATAAATATCCAAGAAGCTATAGGATCAATGTCTCAAGATGAAACGAAACTTAGACAATGTGTAACAAATTTCTTAAGCAATGCTTTTAAATTTACTAACAATGGTTTGGTTACCTTAGATGTTACTGCTTTCATGAAGGACGAAGTTGAGATGATTGAATTCAAGGTAACTGATGATGGAGAAGGCATGAGCGAAGAAGGAGTAGCAAAAGTCTTCGAAGAATATGAGCAAGCCGAAAGATCTACCTCAGCAACTCACGGTGGAACTGGTCTAGGCCTGCCTATTAGTAAAAGATTTGCTGAATTAATGGGAGGTGGCGTAACAGTATCTAGTGAAAAAGGAATTGGGTCTGTATTTTCCATTTTTATTCCAAGAATCTGTGATGAATCTGAAGAACTTGAAAACGAAGAAATATCTTCTTTGGAGGGAGAAAATTTATGCGTGCTTATTGACGATGATATAGCGATGCATGACTTGATAAAAAGGACTGTTAAAAAAGCTGGCATGACATTGATTGGCGCCACTAATGGCGAACAAGGCCTGAATATGATTAGAGAGTCAAAACCTAAACTCATTTTATTAGATGTGTTAATGCCAGGTAGAGATGGTTGGTCAATTTTAAAAGAATGTAAATCCGATGAATCAATAAAAGATATTCCAGTAATTATGGTTTCGCAAATGTCGCAAGAAACTTTGGCATTTTCTCTAGGAGCAGATGATTACCTTACCAAACCGATTGATCGGGATAAATTCTTGAAAATGGTAACGAACTTGCTTGGTAGCTCAACAAATAAAAAAATCTTAATTGTTGATGATGACTCCAATACTAGAGATATTTTAGGAAGAGCTTTAAAAGATGCTGGGTATGAACCTTTCTTGGCCAAAGATGGTAAGGAAGGACTTGATAATTTGGATAAAAATCCAGCGCTTATAGTACTCGATCTTGAAATGCCAAGAATGGATGGTTTTGAATTTTTAGAAAATTTTGTTGAAATGGAATTTGATGACAAACCAAATATCCTAGTTTACTCAGGGAAAGATTTGTCAGAAGTTCAAGAGGAACTGCTTAGAAAAAATGTTGCTGGGCTAGTTAAAAAAGATGAAGTATCCATTAATCAACTTCCAGGAATGGTTACTAAACTATTAGGAGCTAAGAGCTAAGCGCCAAGATTTGACTCAATTTTTTCTAAAAGCCTTTTAAAATCTACTGGCTTGGTATCGAAATCATCAGCGCCGCATTCCAAAGCTTTTTGTCTATCATGTTCCATTGCATGAGCAGTCAAAGCAATAATTGGAATATTTGAAATCTCTGGATCCGCTTTTGCTTGAGTAGTTGCATCCCAACCATCTAAGACTGGAAGCCCCATATCCATTAAAACCAAGTCTGGGTTTTCTGACTTCATCTTATCTAGCCCTTTCTGACCATCAAATGCAAAAATGACTTCGTATTCTCTTCTTGTTAGCCTTCTGCCTAACATGTCACGATTCATTTCATTATCTTCAACGTAAAGAATCTTCTTCATAACTCTCTCCCTCAGTTATAAATAAACTGATTTCTACCCCCTTCTTTTGCTTTGTAGAGTCTCTCATCTGCAAGATTAACAAGTTCTTCTTGATCCTTAACCTCAGATGAATTAATGACTCCTCCACTTATAGTAATATTAATTTGAATATCTTGAAAGGGTATTGATAAATCTACTACTGCTTTTCTTATTGACTCGCAGTAGTCATTTAGGACTCATTGCTTCTTTGTTTTCTATAACTGCAATAAATTCCTCTCCACCTACTCTACCAATAACATTATCGCCGCATGCATCTCTTAAGCTGTTAGCAACCGCTTTAAGAACTTCATCGCCTCCAGGATGTCCATAGGTGTCGTTTATAGACTTAAAGAAATCTATATCCATAGAAAGTAAAGAAAACTCATAACTTTTATCTTGGTTAAGTTTCTCAAAACATTCCTCAATTTTGTCAAAGACAACTTGTCTATTAAAAATTCCAGTTAGAGGGCAAGTTGTTGCTTTAAGATTTAATTCTTTTAATAGCTCTTGTTCTCGTGCTCTAAAGTACTTTGCTTCTAAGCTAGCAATAGACTTAGCCATCAATATAGTCCCGTTCAAAGGCTTTGGAAGATAATCCGAAGCGCCTAATTTAATACATTTAGCAGTGCTATCAACATCATTGAATGCGGAAACCATGATTATTGGTAATTCGTCTCTATCGTGATTCTCTCTGAATCTTTTTAAAAGCTCTAAGCCATTAATATCCGGTAACATTACATCTAACAAAATTAAGTCTGGGGTTTTCTTATTTACCTCTTCTATTGCTGAAGTACCGTCTAAAGTCACTCTGCATGAAAGACCATTCTGAGTAAGTCTTCTCTCTAAAACCTCGCAATTGGTTTTATTATCATCAACTATTAGGACATCCGATCCTTTGAGGTAGTCATCTATGTCTAAACTGTAGTCAATATCACCTAATGATCTAAAAAGCGATTCGGCATTTTGGATTTGACCTTGTTCAGAATCCTCTGCTGCTTTTTCATTTAGATCACCCTTAATAAAATCTACGAATCTTTCTATAGCTGTTTCTGTCTCTCTTGATAGAGATAAAATAGTATTTAGATCTTTAATGCATTCTTCTGACAAATCGTCTTCAAAATCTTCAATCAGAATTTCGCTGTAACCGATGATTGCATTTAAAGGAGTTCTGAGGTTGTGCCTTAGTTCTGAATATTCTTGGGAAGTTTTAGCTTCCTTATCTGCAGCTGTATTTTCCCGAAAGGCATCCTCGTATTGGCTTAAAAGCTTGGCTTCAGCTTCCTTAATTTGATTGATTTCAGAACTTATATCTAAGTTGTTTTGAACTGCAAACTGTTCTACCAAATCAATGTATTGTTCAATAGCCTCAGCAGGAGCCGAAAACTCTTGTTTAATTTGTGCCAATAATATTTTTTCCGCGCCTTTGGAAGGCTTTTCTACACTAGCCACTAAAATTCCTCCTTGAATTCCGTTAAAAACTGAGGACGATGATGAAAATAACCTTGTCCTTTATCACATCCCAGTTTCAAAAAAGTTTCTTGCTGTGCTTGAGTTTCAATTCCTTCAGCCAACATATCTAATTCCATATTTTCACAGATGCTTACGACAAACTTAACAAGCTCCTGAGTATCTTGTTCTGCAACTGTCCTTGAAAAATCTTTATCAAGCTTAACCATTTTTATAGGAAGATCTCTCAAATAACTGAGAGAGGAATAACCAGCTCCAAAATCGTCAAGAGCAAGAGGAATTCCATGTGATTGAAGATTTTCAAAATATTCTGCTGCTCTTGATATATCTTCGAGCTCAGCTGTTTCCGTTATCTCAAGGCCCAAGTCTCCTGGGTTGAGATTATTTTCTTTAACAAAATCCAAAATAATTTTGCAAAAGTTTTCCTGCATTGCGGTATAGGCAGAAACATTAAGATAAACAGTAAAATCTAAGTTTTTTTCTTTTTTAAATTGAAAAATTTCTTTTAATTTTTGCATAGAGGCCAAAACAACTAATGAAAATAAACTTTCTCCTTCTACCAGAGGTATTAACTTATCGTTTGGAATAATGTCTCCATTCTCATCCCTTAGTCTTAGAAGTGTT
The DNA here is from genome assembly GCA_038141925.1 of Gammaproteobacteria bacterium. Classification (GTDB taxonomy): domain Bacteria; phylum Pseudomonadota; class Gammaproteobacteria; order Magnimaribacterales; family AG-339-G14; genus MEDG-81. The sequence continues at coordinate 170,372 of JAYQJB010000002.1, forward strand.
TCAACGCTAACCAATTCTCCTGATGCTAGATCGTATTGCTTTTGATAAGCCATATCGATACGGTCATTTTCCAAACAAGAAATGGTATTCTTTAGGGCATCTAAGGCCATCTCAGATTGAGCAAGAACTTCAATTAAAAAAAATGATTCATCTTTATCGAGAGGAATTTCATGAACTCTAGATCTCAATAAAAACTTTATTTTTCTTAATTCAAGTTCAAGATCAGATTGAAAAGACGAACCTATGGTTTCAATTTTTTTTGATGCGCCATAAGAAACGATTGGAGCAATTTTTATGTCATCTAATGAAGAGGTATCAAAAACATATTGAGCTGATTTGTTCATCCACTCTACGCCTCTATCTTTACAAAAAATAAGATAAGGGCTTGGGTGATGCTGTAGGGATTTAATTAAATATTTTGCTTGTTGCTCTTCAATTATGGTCATCTTCAATTAGTTCCTCAACAACTTCAACAAAGCTATCATTAAATGTATTTTTCATGAAAGACCAGAGCTTTAAGTGATACTCTGATTTAAAAAGCGTTTTAAAGGATCTTTTATAATTGTCCCATTCGCCTTTATCAATCATGCCTATTGTATATTGATAATGTTGGTTCTCTCTTGATCTTAACATTATGCTGAAATACGACATATATTTAGCATCTTCTTCAGGAGTTAATTCTTCATCATTTCTCAGCTTTAGCTTAATCTTAACCATGCTTTTTTTCATACCTTCTAGAGCAATTTCCTGATGACTATCGGCAACATTTTGTCTTGCGTTTGCCCTAGCTACTCTATTCTGCTCTCTCATTTCTTGTATTAAATAGTAAATTGAAGCTACGGCTCCAATTGCTGCCAAAGCTCCAACTATGCTATTAAAATACTCTATAAAAAATCCCATAAATCATTCTAAAAATGGAGACAGATAAGCTTAATTGTTTTGCGCTCTTATTTAAATGATTTTTTAAAATAAATAAGGTATTAATCTCGCTTTAACTTTGTTGCAGTAGGCTTCATAACCTTCTAACTCATTAAGAAGAGTTTTTTCTTCAATGCTTATTCTTGATCTCAAAGCTATTGCTAAATATATCAGGCTTAGTATCAGTGATACATAAGTTCCTAGCCAAACATTTACTCCTGTTATAAAAAAAATAAAGCCGGTATACATCGGATGTCTAACTTTAGAATAAATACCTGTATCTATAACTCTCTGGCCTCTTTCTTCTTGAATATTGACCGTAGTTTCTGCAAACTCATTTGCATTCATTGAAGCCATAACCAAAAGCATACCAAGAATGTAAATTACTAGTCCTATATTTTTAGTTACTCCTTCAAAAACAGGTGACAAATTTAACATAAGAGCTTGTAGAAACTTTAATGATATCGTTTATATTTTTTTTTTATTGATCCATTTATTTTTATAAGCAATTTCTTCTAAGCAAGCGACTTTCTTTTTTGCTTGTTTTTTGAAATTTTGAAACAAAATTTGATGCCTTCAGAAGACTGTCAAAAGTCCCACAATCCAGCCATGTTTGATTTTTATCCAATTCCGTTACGTTCAGCTGATTTTATTTAGATAAATTTCATTAAGATCTGAAATTTCTAACTCTCCCCTTTTAGAAGGCTTGAGCCTTTTTGCTGCTTTGCTGACATTTTTAGGATAAAAATAAATTCCTGTAATTGCTTTATTGCTTTTAGGTTTTTTAGGTTTCTCAATAATTTTAAAAGGTTTATTATTCTTTTTTCAAGAATTCCAAATCTCTCAGGATCATTTACTGGATAAGTTAATACAGATGCATTGGAGATATTTTCATCAGCTATTTTTAACTTAGAAAGAAGCTTGTCCCCAAAAAAATAAGTTATCTCCTAAGATTAAGCAGGTTGGATCTGATTTCAAAAACTTTCTCCTAAAATTAAAGCTTGAGCAATTCCATTTGGTTTTTCTTGAATTTTTAAAGGAAAGATTTATTCCCCACTTGAATCCTTTTCCCAACAACGACTTAAACCTAGGAATATCTTCTGGTGATGAAATAATTAAAATATCTTTATTCCCATCATCATTAGTACTGATAAAGGATAATAAATCATCGGCTTATCATAAACGGGAAGGAGTTGTTTAGAAGAAACATCTGTCAATGGGTGAAGTCGAGATCCCAATCCTCCAGCGAGTATGATTCCTTTTCTATTTGACATTAAATTAACTTAATATTTCTTCTATACTTTTTTCCCAATTCGGCAAAGAAAGTGAGTAGGAATTTTTAATTTTATCAGATGATAAATGAGAAAATTTTGGTCTTTTAGCCTTAAAATTCATTTCTTCTGTATTAACTGGAATGATATTTATTTTAGCAAATCTTGAATTTATGCCTTTGCGGCTACATAAATGTTGTGTAAATTTTGCAAAATCATACCAAGAGCCATAGTTTGGTCCTACTAGATTAAAAATTCCTTTGGATCTGTCATCATCATTTTCTTTATCTTTTAAAATTTTTAATACGGCTTCAGCTAAAAAGCCAGAGAAATTTAGAGAAGTTGTTTGATCATCTACTATTTTCAGTTCTTTTTGACTTTCAGCAGCAGAAATGATTTTAAAAATAAAATTATTTGGATTTTTAGAAATTATTCCGCTTGTTCTAAATATTAAAAAGTTTTCAGTATTTTCTACAATAAATTTTTCTCCAAGAAATTTGCTTTTTCCATAACTTGAAATAGGATTTGGTTTATCTTCCTCAGAATAAGGATGGCCTTTTACTCCATCAAAAACATAATCAGTAGAAGAAATGGAAAAGTTTTATTTTTTTTTCATTACAGGCTTGAGCGATAAATTTTAATGCGTCTCCATTTATTTGTTTTGCAAAATCAACTTCTATCTCAGCTTGTTCTACATTTGTATAAGCTGCGGCATTGATAACATATTTTGTTTCACCTTTTTTTAAGAGATTTGAAAAATTTTTTGGCTCAAGAAAATTAAATTTCTTTTTATTTATGCCTTCAACGCTAAAATTTTTGCCTAAAGTCTTTATAAGCGAACTTCCTAGTTGACCTTCCGATCCAAGGACTAAAATTTCAGTTTTTTTTGTTTCTTTTGAAGAAGTCATTTGATCTTCTTTAAATACCACTCCACAGTTTTAATAATTCCTGAGTTAAAGTTTTCTTTAGGCGACCAGCCAATCTCATTTTCAATTTTTGATATATTTAATCCATATCTATAATCATGGCCTAATCTATCTTCGACAAAGGTAATTTGATCAGAATATGAGCCGCCATTTTTTTTGGGATATATATCATCCAATAAATTGCATATTTGAGTTACCACTTCAATATTTTTAATTTCATTTTTCCCTCCTATGTTATAGGTTTCACCTGTTCTCCCTTTTTTAAGCACAAGAGAAAGGGCATCACAGTGATCTTTAACATATAGCCAGTCTCTGACATTGGAGCCGTCACCGTAAATGGGTAATTTCTTTCCTTTCAAAGAGTGGCTGATCATCAGGGGAATTAGCTTTTCTTCGTGCTGGAAAGGACCATAGTTATTAGTACAATTTGTTGTGATTACTGGCAAACCAAATGTTTCATGCCATGCTCTTGCCAAATGGTCTCCGGAAGCTTTTGAAGCGGAATAAGGACTGTTTGGAAAATAAGGACTATCTTCTAAAGATTGAGGATCTTTATCTTTTAATGAACCATAAACTTCATCAGTCGATATTTGAATGTATCTGAAATTATCTTTTTCAGATCCTTTTAACGTTTCGAAATATTTTAAAGATGCTTTTAATAAAGTATGTGTGCCCAATATATTTGTTTGAATAAAATCATCAGAATCTGAGATAGACCTATCAACATGGCTTTCAGCAGCAAAATTTATTACAGCTCTTGGTTGATATTTTTCCAATAATGCAATTACTAATGAAAAATCTTCAATTGATCCTTTTCAAAAAAATAATTTTCAGAATTTTTAAGATGTTTAATATTATCCTGATTTGATGCGTAAGTGAGCTTATCAAGATTTACCAAGGGTTCTTCGTTTTCAGAGAACCAATTTAATATAAAATTTGCCCCAATAAAGCCGCTTCCACCAGTGACAAGAATCATTTTTTTCCTTCTCTTAATTCCTCGATTATGCCTCTAAAAAAAGCAAAATATTTAGATCTTTTTCTTTGAGAAAAAAATCATCTCCAAAGAAACAGCTGCATTATAGCGATTGAGAAACATTTAATACGATAATTTTTTACATTATATTTTTTCATAGAATAAACTCTTGATTTCCCCATATGAAATCCCTTAAGAGCTGCTATGTAAGGACTCCTTGATGAGGAAGTGCCACCTTGATGAAAAATTTGGGCTTTAGGATAATAAATCAAAGGGCCGATTTCTTTTTTAAGTCTTAAAGTTAAATCGTCGTCTTCGTGATATAAAAATATGTTCTCATCAAATCCGCCTACTTTTAAATAATTTTCTTTCTTAAGAAAAATAGCAGCTCCTCCCATTACTGGGATTTCACTTACCTTATTAGGAGCTTTTTTGAGCCATTTTTTCTTGTCTAATAAAATTGAACGACGCTTGAATTCTTTTTATTTTTTTTCCGATAATTTTGGGAGTAAAAGCTGAGGCATTTGGAATTTCAACTACAGCATTTATAAGATTGCCAATGCAGTCTTTATGCAAAAATCGTGTCAGGATTTAATAAAAAGATAAAATCTTTAGTAGCCTCTTTTACCCCGATATTACATGCAGTACCGAAAAACCTTTATTTTCTGGATTTTTTATTTCCTTAAATTTTTTAATTTTTTTAAGCCTTTCTAGGCTTTGATCTGAAGAATTATTTACAATTATTAATTCAACATTCTCAGGTATAGAGGGAAAAAGTGATATTGAAAGGCGGCTTCACTTTTAAAACTAACAATGATTACGGAAACATTTGAGTCATCTCTATCTGTCACGATTAAATTTAAAGCAAGTAAGGGATCAATCTTGCTTTAACCTTTTTACAGTAATCTTCATATCCTTCTAAATCATTAAGAAGAGTTTTTTCTTCAATGCTTATTCTTGACCTTAAAGCTATTGCTAAAAATATCAAGGCTTAGTGTTAGTGATAGATAAGTTCCTAACCAAACATTTACTCCGGTTATAAAAAAAATAAAGCCGGTATACATCGGATGTCTAACTTTAGAATAAATACCTGTGTCTATAACTTTCTGACCTCTTTCTTCTTGAATGTTTACAGTAGTTTCTGCAAACTCATTTGCATTCATTGAAGCCATAAATAAAAGCATGCCAATGAAATAAAAACCCAAACCAATATTTTTTATATTGCCTTCAAAAGTAGACGAAAGGTTTAAATGAAATATATCTATCGGCGCTAAAGAAAGTCCTACAACAATTGCAGATAACATCAAAACTGTTGCCAGCCTATCTTCTTTCGGTTGAGCCTCTGAATCGTAATTCATTCGAGCTTCTATGCTTGCCGGTTTTACAATGAGTAAATATGCAGAAGCCAGAATAGTTATTGAGAAAGTGAATAGATAGAAATAAAAGTGCGTCAGCCCAATTTAAGGTTAAGGCAGGTAAATATAAAAAACACCCAACAATGCAGTCTGAAAAAGTATCCAAAAAAAGTTTTTACCCATAACATGATCTTCACCTAAATCATGTTAGCAAATATTAGCGGTTAGTTGTTTTTAACTAAAAACTTTTCAACTGCCTCGGAAAAAATATCATTTTTATCGCCTGCAACCATATGCGCTGCATCATTGATTTCTTCAAATTCAGCATGAGAAACAATATTTAAAAAAAAATTTTTATCTTCTTCTGTCAATACATCACTAAGCCCGCCCCTAATAAGCAATGTGGGTTTGTCTAAGGACTTAGCTGCATCTTCTAAGTGGCCAAAATATTCTTTTATGTCTTGATCTTGCCTTCCTTGAAGAAATTTAGGATCCCAGTGCCAATAAAATCTATCTTCCTTTTTTCTTAAGTTTTTATTAAGTCCGGTTAAGTCTTTTGGTTTTTCTCTGTGAGGCAAAAATTCGGATATGTAATTTGCAGCCTCTTCCAGAGACGCAAAACCATCTGCTGCGGACCGCATAAACTCTACAACTTTGTCCGATCCTTCTTGATTTGGATAAATGCCTATATCTACCATAATAAGGGTTTTGCATAATTTTGAATGATTTGGGTCTCCGGCTAGTGATAAAGAAGTCATACCTCCTAAAGAAGCTCCAACTAAATTAGCCGGTTGATCAAAGTTTTCAATAATTGAAATTAAATCTTCCTTATGGTGATGAATTCTGTAATTTCCCTCTTCTGACCAAAAACTATCTCCGTGACCTCTAAGGTCATAGGTGATGACAAAAAATCCTTTTTGAGAAATGCTTTCAGCAGCTTTGTCCCAGGCAAATCTTGTTTGTCCCCCGCCATGCAAAAAAACCACTAGTGGGTTTGACTCTTTCACCAAATACAGAGGCGGCAATGTCTCTCCCTTCAAGATTTTTAAAAGTTTTAAACATCTATTTTTTTTAGATCCACTCAGTTACGAATTCTGAAGTATCCATTTCAGGAATCTTTTTTCTGTTTTCCCGTGGCAGTGCCGACATAAAGATAGCCAATTACTTTTTGATTATCATTTAACTTGAGATATTTTTGAATTTTTTCATTTAATGCAAATACTCCGGTTCTCCACATGCCTGCATAATTAAGAGCATTTAAAGCGAGCAATATATTTTCTGCACAGCTGCAGCAGTTGAAAGCATTTGTTCAATTTCAGGAACCTTGGGGTGAATTTTTATTTCAGAAATTAAAATAATTATCATCGGTGCACGAAAAGGTGCCTCTTTATATTTTTGTAAAGTCTCATCTGTGACGCCCTCTATATTTTCCTTTGCATAATCTACAAAAAACTGCGGAAAGTTTTTCTAAGCCTTGACCTGTAACTTGAATAAATCTTGAAGGTCTTTGCCAAAGCATGATCAGGAGCTCTAAGTGCTGCCTGATAAATAATCTCCATCTCTTCTTGGGAAGGGTGAGGCTTGGAAAGCTCTCTTGGAGAGTTTCTATTTAGTATGTTTTTTAGCGCCTCATTCATTTGTTTTAAAGCAGCTTATCTTGCAAACAGTTCAATAAGTTCTGTATCGAGCGAGAAATCGACTAAGCTATTTATTAAAATTATTACTATTAAGTTCAAGACCTTGGAGATCGCCTTTATCACGCCACTTTTTCATTAATTTAAAAAAAGTTCAATGCTCCGCCGCCATAAGGGTTATTTTGTGGAGCTTGCATAGGCTTCCCTTCGTTATTGTAGTAACCAGGTGTACAGCTTTCTTGAAAACTCAGCATGTCCCTTGAATTATCTATGATAGTTTTGACCCAATTTGCTTCTCCTTCTTTGGAAGCTTCAACTAAAGTCATATTCTTTTCTTTCATGGTTTTCAGAATATAAGCTAAATGAATGCTTTGCTCATCCAAAGAGTGCGTATAGTTTGCAGTAAAGCCAGCTTGCTGAGGCCCAAAGAAAAAACTGTTTGGAAAACCCCTGCTATGCATACCATGCATAGTGGAAAGACCATCTTTCCATTTATCCATTATTGAGAGACCTTCTCTTCCATAAATCTCATAACCACTTCTTCTGGTGTAGTCAGTCCCCACCTCAAAACCTGTAGCAAATATGATGCAATCAACTTCATATTCTTTGCCGTCGAAGAAGATGCCTTTTTCTGTAATTTTATCTAGGCCCTTGCCTTGAGTGTCTACTAAAGACACATTTTCGCGATTGTAAGTATCTAAGTATTCATCATGGAAACATGGACGTTTACAAAACTGTCGATAGTAGGGTTTTAAAGATTCTGCTACGTTTGGATCTTTTACAATCTCTTCAGCTCTTGCTCTTATTTGTTCCATTTTTGCGAAATCTACCATTTCAACTTTATTTGAAATATTTTCTTTTCCTACAAAATTCATGAATTTATCTGCCATATATGGCTTCAGGCCTTTTTTATAAAAATCTTTATTTAATGGCGCAAGTATTGCCCATGAAGCCATTCTTAGTTTGGAAGGGCCTGATGACCTAAATGCAGCCAATATGGTTCTAAAAATTTCAGTCCAACCATCGTTTACTAAATCTTCCCCACTGAATTCTCCTGCTAAAAATCCTTCAAAGTTAGCTCTTCTTTTTCATGCCACCCAGGCTTCATGGAATTAAACCAGGCTTCGTCGGTTTCTCTATTTGCTCTTACGTCTATCGACGAAGGTGTTCTTTGAAAAACATAAAGCTCTTTTGCAGATGCTCCCAAATGCGGAATACACTGCACAGCAGTTGCTCCTGTGCCAATGATGGCTACTTTTTTATCGGAAAGATTTTTCAGGTCTCCGTGAGACGATCCTCCAGTATATTCGTAGTCCCAACGACTGGTATGAAAAGTATGTCCTTTGTAGTCATTAATTCCGTCTATTGCAGGCAGCTTTGGTCTATTCAAAGGTCCATTTGAGTGAACCACAAAATTTGCAGTAATTTCATCGCCTTTGTTGGTTTTAATGGTCCATAATCCAGAATCGTCCGACCACTTCGTCTCAGTGACTTCTGTTTGCAAAATTGAGTTTTCGTAAAGCTTAAACTTTTCAGCAATAACCCCACAGTACTCTAGAGTCTCAGGAGCATTGGTATATTTTCTTTTGGGGACAAAGCCAGTTTCTTCAAGCAACGGAAAATAAATATAAGATTCAATGTCACATGAAGCTCCAGGATATCTGTTCCAATACCAAGTCCCTCCAAAATCTCCACCTTTTTCAATGATTTTAAAATCATCAAATCCTGCTTCTCTTATTCTTGCAGCAGCAAGCATTCCACCAAAACCACCGCCGATGATTGCAATTTCAGTATGAAGTTTTAAAGATGCCCTTTCTGTCTTTTCTTCAACATATGGATCTTCTACAAAATAGGAGAAATCTCCTTTTACTTCCTTATATTGGTCGTTGCCGTCAGAGCGAAGACGTTTATCTCTTTCCTCTCTGTACTTTTGACGAAGTTTTTCCGGATCAAAATCAAATTTTTCTATATTTGCTGCCATATTAAATTACCTTAATAAAATGTAAAAAAAATATAACTTATGACATTCATCGTGTCAAAAGATTGTTTTTTTGAAAAGAATTTTGTAAGAAAAATAGAAATAATAGGTTTATAGACAAGTATCCTGCCAAAGGCAGAATATATTTGTTCGCTTCAGGAAAGAAAAAAGAAGTTAGGAAAACTCCTATTAAAAAAACTATTCTGAAAGCATCTGCCAGCAAAGCCTTCTTACTGTCCAACCACAAAGAAACACAATATGCTGTTGAAACCATTGCTATAGCAACAACAATACCTTGCAGTAGGTTCATTTCGCCCAGTTCAATAAAGACTGTGCTGATAAGAGACACGAATATCAGTTGGAAAAAAGCATAACTTTTGGAAGCAAAAGAGGAATTAGGATTGTATTTTTCAAAATTATGAACATCAAAATCTGTTTTTGGAGATAAATGACCTGAATCGGTTGGAATCCACCTGGTTGGTGCAATCAAGACATAAAGTTTATCTTTAAGATTTTTTGTATGAAATATTTCTCTAAGCATCTTCACATAAATATGAAGATTTGCCCAAACAGGATTAAAGGTTTTTAAAGGGCCTCTTATGCCATAGATAGGAGAAACATTATCTTCCTCCTCCTTGAAAGTTCCGAATAATCTATCCCAAATAATAAATACCCCGCCATAATTCTTATCTATGTATTCCTCATTTTGAGCATGATGAACTCTGTGATTAGAAGGAGAAACGAAAAATAACTCGAACCATCCTAATTTAGAAACATGTTCTGTGTGAACCCAAAATTGATAAATCAAATTAATGGAAGCTACCGAAACAAAAACATAAGAATGCACACAGATAATGAAAAGCGGAATATAAAATACCCAAGTCAAAAAGAAACCTGTGCCAGTCTGTCTTAAAGCCGTAGATAAATTGTAATCCTCGCTTTGGTGATGAGCCACATGCGATGCCCAAAAAATTTGTCTCTCGTGACTAATTCTATGAAACCAATAATAGAAAAAGTCATAGGCAATAAAGGCAACAATCCAAGTAAGAATTGAACTTGAATCCCATCTTGGCAATGAAAAATGTGTTTCCACAAAGAAGAAAACTGCCCCTCCTAACCCGATTTTCAATGCCGAACTAGTAGACCGAAGAGCTCCCATAAACATACTAGACAAAGCATCATTGGCTCGGTAAGTATTATTATTTTTTAACCATCCATAAGATAGTTCTATTAGGATGGCTAATAAGAAAAACGGAACTGCATACGGAACATAATCCATAAATTCTATAGTTGTTTAATTGCGCAAAGCTTGTTGCCTGAAGGATCTCTCAAATAAGCTAAGTACATTTTCATGCCTTCAAATTCTCTAACACCAGGCGCATCTTCAATGGAAACTCCGCCAGCTTCAAGGCCTGCTGCATGCCATTTATCTCCTTGAGCTTCATCTTCTATATTAAATCCAATAGTTGAGCCATTTCCTGCAGAAGCTGGCTCCCCATCAATAGGCTCTGAAATACAAAAAGTCATTCCCTCTAAAAAATAAAAGTATCGAGTTTGACCAGTAAGATTTGGAACCATTAGTCCTGGTTTTGCACCTAAAACTCCTAAAACATTGTCATAAAAAGTTTTAGATTCCTCAATATCATTTGCTCCAACCATAATATGACTAAACATAATTTCCCCTGTAATTTATTTTTAATTTTTAGTAGGGTCTGTCGCCTACGACTGTAACCCTTTCAACTTTTCTTACTTGCGGCCAATAATCTGATACAGCATAGTGTTGGCACGCTCTATTATCCCAAAAAGCAATCGAATCCTTTTCCCAAATAAATCGACACTGGTACTCAGGTATTGCCGCTTGAGCATATAAAAAATCTAGCATAATGGAAGATTCTGTAGCATCCCAGTCTTTTATATATTGTGTGAAAGCTTTGTTTACGTATATAACTTTTTGTTTTGTATCTGGATGAGTTCGAATCACAGGATGTTCAGGGCTTGGATACTTTTGATTAAAAGCCTCTATTTCAGCGTCGCTTTTTCCTTGCTTGATCAATCTTTGTCTAAAACCAGCAAAATCATGAACAGCGATTGCTCCTTCTAATTTTTTTTTCACTTCTTCTGGCAGTCCGTCATAAGCCAGGCACATGTCTGAAAATAAAGTATCGCCTCCAACCTGAGGACCTTCGATCATGCGCAGAATAGATCCCAGCGATGGCTCTTCTCTCCAAGTCACATCAGAGTGCCAAGTGTTTTCTCTACCTCTACTCTTTTCGTTGTGAGTTATGCTGAGAACCTCTGGGTGTCCTTCTTTGTAAGGAGCAAAAGGATGAACTTCCAGTTCTCCAAAGTTTTTTGCGAACTTTAAATGTTCCTCGGTAGAGAGATTTTGTTCGCGAAAGAAAATTACTTTGTAGGTAAGAAGAGCTTGGTAGATTGATTGATAGGTTTTTTTATCTAGATCTTGTCTTAAATCAATATCCAAAAGCTCTGCTCCAATATTTGGAGACAAACGATTTACCTTAAAAGGTAAATCTTGGAGTTCAAAGTCTTCAGCGCTTAAAACTTTCATTAAATATAGATTAAGAAATTTAAAGCATTTTTACAACTATCCAAACAGTTGAAAATATTTAAGACCTTATTCGCTCAACAATGAGCCCAAAGAGCAATAAGAAAACAAAAAGAGCTAGCCTTAAATCAGTTATAAATGGAGTTTCCACAGGAATAGCTATGGTCTTGTCTAATGCCTCAACTTTGTATTCGTGTCTTTCATCAAAAATAGGATTCAACCCAATTTCAAACAAGTCTCTTCTGCTTCTGTATCTAAATATAGCAACTATGTCCCACTCCTCCATTCCTTGAGCAGCGACAATATCTAACGCAGGATTTAAAACATAAGTAAAAAATACTGGGTGTGAGGCTCTTTTAAACTGTTGTGGCCACATATATTCCATATAGTGCATCTGGAGATCTAATGAAGTTGCTCCCTCTCCAGTGGCTTCCATTGTTCGTGGTGATTCATTCCTATCTAGAAAGTTCACCATATAAAAGTCTTTGCCATCGTCCTCGCTCATAAACTTGAAGGCAGTTTCCCATTGCTCAGAATCTCTTCTATCAGAATTACTTTCCTCGAAGATTTTTTTATAGGTTTCAATCTCCTGATCTGTAAGAGGACCGGATAAGTTCGTGTACCAGAGAAAAAAAACTATATATACAACTACGATAGGAAGCCAAAGCTTAATATTAAATTTCATTACAGCCCTCTTAGTTTTTTAAAAACATTACCATTTTATGTCTTTTAGGCCTTCGATTTTTAAACTCTGCAATCGAAGTTTCTTTAAAGTTTGAATTTCTGCCTCCAGAAAAGCTACTTCCTAAAATATACGCTTTGCTGTATCCGCAATCTTGCAAAATTTGTATTGAAGCTAAACAGTTCTGTAAATTTCTTGTCATCTCCATTTCCAAAGAAACTACTGGAGAATCAGAAAGAAGAATATCTTTAGCCCCTCTAAGAGCAGCCTCTTCATGTCCTTCTATATCTATTTTTAAGTAAGATATTTTGCCTAAATTATTTTCAGACTTAAAATTATCAAGTTTCTCAACTTGAAAGATTTCATTTGAATCCAAATCTTCAACAATTTTGCCCGAACTAAGATTTCCTTTATCAACAAAAGCTTTTAAAGCCTCTTTTTTATCAGACAGTCCTAAATTAAGTGGCGAAACGTTACTGACTGATGAAGCATTAATCTCCAAAAGCTTAAAAACTTCTTTATTTGGTTCAAAAGAAAAAACTCTATCGAAGATTCTTGAAAAGAATAATGAGTGATTGCCAATGTTAGCTCCCGCGTCTATGCAAATCTTTTTGTCGAGTTGCATTGACAAAAAAAACTTTTCTACGGCGTAAAGCTCTCTTTTCTCAAACCATCCATCTAGAATGATTTTTTGGGTTATATAGTCATTTGCAAAAGTAGCAATTGGCAGATTGATTAAAGAACTTTTCTTTGCAGCGCGTCTTAATGCTCTGGAGAGAATAAATCTAGTAAGTAGATTCATGATGATTACTAAATATGTTTATCTTATTGTGCATTAGTTTTTGTTTGCCAAAATTTAAGCATCTTTAATTGGTATCGTCATTTGCAAAAAAGTGATGGTAAATGGCTGCAAGTATGTGAATCGCAATTAGAAGGATAATCGCATTGGTGCAAAACTCATGGAAATCTCTAATTAAATGAAAGTTACTTTGATTGTGAGTGCAAAAGAAAGATCAATACCCCAAAAACAACAATCGGGTCAGAGGCAAAACTAGCCATTGAAATTCCAGAAATAATTAACCCAAACATTAAAAAATATAAAGAATAATGTCCTATTTTTGCTGAGTAAATTTGCCAATTCAGGCATAGACTGATGGTAATTTTGGTGCCCCATGATTGTATCGTAAAGGATTATCTCTCAATATAAATAAAAAAGTGACAATGATTCCAGCTGTAGCATGATCGGCTCGAGATTCAAGTCTGTCCCATAACTCCATATTGCCTCCAAATTTTTGAGCGACATTTAAGATCCAACATGATAATTATAGCCATAAGCCAATGAATTATTTTTTGAGTCTTTGTATAATCTATAAAGAAAAACATTTAATCTAAATCAATTGAATATTTTAAAACTCTGCTTCAATCTCTAAATCTATAATTTTTTTGATAAAGATTTCTTATTTGTTCTTCTTCAAATAAATTTTTGGAGCTTTGTTAAACTCATAAGCTTCTTTCCATCTTTCTGCACAAACACACCAGTGATCGCCTTCTTTTAAGCCCAGGAAAATTAAATTCTTCTCTTGGGGTTGAAAGATCATTACCTCGAGATTTAGAAAACTCTAAAAAATCTTTGGTCATATAGGCACAAACAACATGCAGCCCTCTGATCTAAATTATCTGTGTGACAAAATCCATCACGAAAAAATCCAGTAATGGGATTTGAACAACATTCCTCTATTTCTTCTTCAAAAACATTAAATTGCTTTTCCATTTTAATTTACAAGCAAGATTATAAGACAAACAATTAATGTGAATAGGGTTAGGATCACGCTGATTAGATGCAGATACTTAAAACTTTTATCTCTTCCTTCATCTCTTGCTTTGTTTGTTGCCGGAACAATTAAATATGAAATACTCATGAATAAAAAAGAAAAAAAAAGTATTTGAAGCGAAAACGATCGCCAATTACTGATAAGACCAAACCTATGAGACTAAGAATCGCCACATTTAAAAATAATTTTGGAAAAATAACTCTTAAAAAAGGGCCAGCTTGTTCTTCAGAGTAAACTTTAAAAATAGTAGGAGCATTTAAAGCTGCTTGAAACAAAATCATGCCAGCCATAAGCCCGGAAAGAAAAGGATATAAATTGTTCATTGTTTGAACTCTCTTATTAATGACTTAGCCCAAAAAGATATGCGAGGACTATTTTTGGCATCTAAAATAAATTCTTGGCCTGGGCCAATATTCGTATCTACTAATAAATTATTTTTATCTTTCCATTTTAGTCTGTTTAAAAAGATGTTCCCATTTTTATTAGCAACTGAATCAAAATATTTCTTAGGAAATTGCCACATAGATTTTGAATAACCTGGAGCGGTTAAAACCAAGTCATTGGAAAATTTTTTGAATAAGCCAAAATTTTTTTTGGATACATAAATTGTATTGTTTTTATATTCTTTATATTGAGGATCATGCGGGTGAGAAATATTGTTTCTTTTTAGGAATGTCGATATTTTTCTGTCTCCCTCTAATATTTCTTCAATTTGCAACCAGCCAAAAATCTTATGGACATTGACATTTGGATCATCCTTTTTTTAAACCAACCAAAAAATAAAAAAAGATCTCCTATGCCTACGCCATTATTTTTAAGCTCTGATTGTGCACTTCCTGCCTGCCCAAAAAGACCAATTTTTTCGTTCAAAGCTGGATCGTAATGACAAAAATCTTCAGAAGTAACCTTTGTTGCTGAAACTTCTTTTAAAGCTTGATCTCCGTTAATGCCGTTGAATTTTAGTTCATTAAATTTTTTTGGGGATTTTCCATTTTGAGGAATAGGAAGAGAGAAAATATCGCCGTTTTTAAAAATTGGTGAGGGCCTGCCTCCATATTTTGAATCAAAACCTTTTCTGCTTAAAATAACTCTATTCATAAAATATTATCTAACTATGACCAAAGCTATACTTCTTCACAACCCTAGATGCAGTAAATCTAGACAAGCCCTAAAACTTCTTGAGCAAAAAAAGAAAATTTTGAATTTTCATGTATCTGGATGAGCAACTCGAAAAAGATTTTTTAAAGAAATAATTCAAAAACTTGGTATGAACCCCAAGAGATCTTTTGAGGACTGGAGAATCTGCATATAAAGAAAATAATTTAAAAGATACAAATATTTCAGATGAAGAAATCATTAATTTAATGATTGAATATCCAAAACTTATTGAAAGACCAATTTACATAAAAAGGTCAAAGGCTATTGTTGGCAGGCCCCCAGAAGACGTTTTAAAAATCGTTTAATTAATCCCTTAAAAGTTTCTTAGGTTTAAAAATATTTGTTAATCCTATTCCAATCAATATACATAAAGAGCCTAATATTACTTTCTGATCTATATTTTCATTTAGAAAAATTGCTCCCCAGAAAATTCCAGTTATAGGTACCAAAAAAATTATTGAAGAAGCTTGAACTGGGGAGGACCTCTGCAATAAAACAACATATGCAATGAAAGAGATGCCTGTTGAAACCAACCCAAGGAAAAAGACAGCCAAATAAGTTTTTAGAGATAAATCAAAAGAAAAAGATTGTGGTTCTGATAGAAATAAAGGTATGGAAAAAATGAAACCTGACATCATAGTTGCCGAAGCAAGTGCTGAAGACTTTATATGATTTAATTTAAATAGAATGTTGTTTGAATAGGCATAACAAAAGGCTCCAATAAGACATAGGGTTACTGGAAAAAATACTACTCTGATTTCATCTAGTCCTATAAATATTAAGAGCCCGACAAAGCCTACTATAAGTCCTGATACTTGGAGAAAGGTAGTATTTTGCTTGAAAAGCAGGATTGCAATAATTAATGCAAATAAAGGAGAAGTGCCATTTAAGATTGAAAGCATGCCAGCTGAAAGCTCTTGGGCAGACCAAGCAAATAGAAAGAAAGGCAAGGCAGCATTTATTATCCCAAGCAACATCAAAGCAGGAACAACTTTAGACATCTGCACTAAATCTTCTCTGCCAATAAATAAAGGTCCTAATAGAAGAGAGGCTAATAACAGTCTTATTGAGACTAAATGAGAAGGTGAAATTTCTTCTACTACCAAACGTGTAAACATAAAGGACGCTCCCCAACTAAAACTTACAAATAGTACGAGTAACCAATTTAAAATACTTGTCTTCATGAAGTAATAATCTCGTAAAGCGTCTTTTTTTTATAAAAGCTTATAAAGCCAGTAAAATCATTCATCTTGTTTTCTATTTTTTTCTAGTTTACATTGCCTCACTAAAAAATATTCATTATGAAAGTTGTAGTAGAAAATCTTATTTATAAACTCTTTAGCCAAGAAATAGTTGAACTAGATCCAAATATAGAGATTATTTCATTAAATGCTGAAGATCCTAATGATCCTGCTTGGCAAGAAGTTCCTGAGTATGATGCTCTTTTTCTATCCTATACATTTCTTTTTGCAGTAAGAGATCACAAGCATCTTTTTGAGCCAATGCTGGAGCTTGCGAAAAAAGCAAAGTTTATCCAAAGCGGCTATGCGGGAATGGACGATCCTTTTTTACAGGCTGTTTTAAAAGAGACAGATGCTGTTGTTGCCAACTCAAGCAGTATTTATGGAAAACCTATGGCCAATTACGTATTGGCGCAAATGCTGAGATGGAATAAAAGAATTGATCTTCATATTGAGCTTCAAAAAGAAAAAAATTGGATGCCAAATGGAGGTGATGGCGAACTAACCAATAAAAACCTATTAATTTATGGATATGGAGGTATTGGAAAAGAAGTTGCTCGAATTGCTAAGACGTTTGAAATGAATATCACCGGTATTAGAAGATCTCCTGAACCTTGTGAGTTTGCAAACGAAGTTAAAACTCCTGAAAACTTAATGGATATTTTGCCTTTTGCAGATTTTCTTGTAACGGTTTTACCAGACAGCGAACATACCCGAGATGTAATTGACAAAAAAGTCTTCAAACAAATGAATCCGCAAAGCATGTATATAAATGTTGGTCGAGGAAGCGCTGTGAATGAGGTGGACTTAGCTGAGGCTTTAAATTCCGGAGAAATTGCTGCTGCGGCATTAGATACCACTAAAAATGAGCCTTTAGAAAAGGACTCTCCTCTTTGGGAAGCTAAAAATTGTTTTATTTCAGCTCATGATTCAGCGCACTCCTTAATGTCTTTACCTAGATCATTCAATCTATTTCTTGAAAATGTTGCCAATTTAAAAGATGGCAAACCGATAACAAATCTATTTGAGCTTTAACCCATGAAAGTAAATCTTCTTGGTATGTCTTTGGATGCCATGGAAAAATTTTTTATATCAATGGGAGAGAAGCCTTTTCGCGCTAAGCAAACTTTTCAATGGATTCATCAAAAAGGAATATCAAAATTTTCTGATATGACCAATCTTTCAAAAAACTTACAGAACACTTTAGAGAAAAATGCAGAAATTAGACCTCCAGAAATTGTTTATGAGAAAGACTCCAAAGACGGAACTCGAAAATGGGTATTGAGTGTTGGAGAAGGTGATTTAGTTGAAATGGTTTTAATTCCTGAAGGCAAGAGAGCCACTCTATGTGTTTCATCTCAGGTGGGATGCGCTGTTGACTGCAGTTTTTGTGCAACTGGTAAACAAGGATTTTCAAGAAATTTATCAACAGCAGAAATCATAGGTCAAGTTTGGGTTGCGGAAAATTCTTTTGGAACTCCCAGAGATCACGGTTCAAAAAATGTAACAAATGTTGTGATGATGGGTATGGGAGAGCCTTTGCTTAATTTCGAACCTGTCACAGAAGCTATGAATTTGATGATGCATAACAAAGCCTATGGACTCTCGAAAAGAAAAGTAACTTTAAGCACCTCAGGATTAGTTCCCATGATAGATAAACTTTCGGAGGTAACGGACGCCGCACTAACCATTTCTCTTCATGCTCCCAATGACGAATTACGTAATGATCTTGTACCTTTGAACAAAAAATATCCAATTAAAAAATTATTAGAGTCAGTAATGCGTTACGTTGAAAAATGCGGTGATCAAAGAAAAACTACTATGGAGTACATCTTAATTAACAAAGTTAACGACTCCTTAGAAAATGCCAAAGAACTTGCAGAAGTTTTAAGAAACATCCCAAGCAAGATTAATTTAATCCCCTTCAATCCATTTCCTGGAACAGAATATAAAAGACCTTCCAACATGCGCGTGGAAACTTTTAAAAAAGTCCTTCAAAAAGAAGGTTTTATAACCACGGTAAGAACTACTAGAGGAGAAGACATCATGGCGGCATGTGGTCAGTTGGTGGGAAAAGTTAATGACAAAACTCGAAGAAAAGAGAGATCTCAAAATAAAGGAAAGCGAATTTCTACTAAGTTAATCAGTTAGATTATCTGAAGATTTAAGTCGATTTTTGCGAAAAATAAAAAAAGCTACAGGTATGCCTAGGATGTAAAGCATTCCTACAATAGATAAGAACTGCCACAAAAAATTAATCATCAGCAAAACTAAAACCACAAAGCCAACAAAAAACCTTAGAAAGAACTTTCTGTTTACAGTGATATTAAGTTCTTTCAGAGAAAATGTTGGAATCTTGCTCACCATTAACAAACCTACAAGACTTGTATATATTGCTACTGCTTCAGGGTTTTCAATCCCCCAATTGAAACCAAGAAAAGAGTGAATCAAGGGTAGCAAAATGAGACCTGCGCCGGATGGAGTTGGCACTCCTAAAAAATACCCCTGTTTTTGAGCATCCTCAGTTGGCGGCAAGTTTAAGTTGAATATTGCAAGTCTTAAACAAGCAAAAACAATAAAAGCAGTAACCGCAAGATATCCCCATATAGCCAATTCTTCTAGAATCCCAAAATAAACTAAAATTCCAGGAGCCACCCCGAAACTCAAAAAATCAGCTAAAGAGTCTAGTTCAGCTCCCAAATCTGATTGAGTTTTTAAGAGTCTAGAAAATAAACCGTCTAAAACATCACAAATTGCAGCAATAAGAATACACACAACTGCAGCTTTAAAATCTTCTAAAACTGCAAACCTTATCGAGCTAAGTCCGAAGCAAAGTCCAGTTAAAGTAATTAAGTTTGGAATAAAATTCTTAATGCTTCTTTCAGACATGATTATTAACTCGCAATGATGGTCTCTCCAGCAATGACCTTTTGTCCTAGTTCTACTTTTGGAGCGTAATTTGAAGGCAGGTAGACATCAACTCTAGAGCCAAACCTAATGAGACCAAACCTTTCACCAATCTTTAGTGAATCAAAAAGATTTACAAAAGAAAGAATTCTTCTTGCAATGAGCCCTGCTATTTGGACCACAATGATATCTTCATCTTTATTATTTTCTAGCACGAGAATATTTCGCTCATTGTGTTCGCTTGCTTTGTCTAGGCTAGCATTTATAAATTTTCCAGGAACATAGATTATTTCTTTAATGCTACCTGCGACAGGAGCTCTGTTTACATGGACATTGAAAACATTCATAAAAACAGAAATTTTTAATAATTCCTCAGAGCTTTTAACCTCTTTAGGCGGAAGAGTTTTTTCGATTTTACAGATAACGCCATCTGCAGGAGAAATAATACCTTCCTCAGATGAAGGAGTTTCTCTTTCTGGATCTCTAAAAAACCATAAAACGAAAATCGTTAAAAGGAAACCTAGAATTCCCAGAGGAAAGTAAAAAAACCCCAATAAAGAAGAAAGTAAAATGAATATCAAAAAAAACTTATAACCTTCGGGATGAACTCGCTCTAGAGATAACCAAAAAATAACTACTCCCATTGAAGAAATCAATAGGTTCTGTAATCCAGAAAAAGCGACAAATCCAGTCAGCTCGCTTATAAAGCTTGAGGTCGCTCCAGCAGCAACAAAAAGCAGTCCAAAAAACATCAATAATTTTCTTAAAATTCTCATCGGAGAGGAATTATACATATCTAAAATGTTTTGAATAAATTTCTCTATGTTTTAGTTTCAATAAGATTACAATAGCGCTTCAAAATGCAAACTGATTTCCATGCAAAAAAAATTAATACTCCTTATTTTATTTTCCAGTCTACTAATGTCTGACGAGCGATTTAAAAATACCAACAATATGCCAAATTTAAAAAGTTTTGGAGACTTTTTGAAATGGAGTTTTAATAGAAAAAGACCAACCCCAATAAAAATAGAATCATCAGATGAATGGAAAAATTTTTCTGAGCTCGGGGAAAACTACTTAATTTGGATCGGACACTCTACCTTTTTAATTAATATAGAAGGGACCATCGTCCTAACTGATCCGGTTTTTTCTGATCGGGCTTCTCCGGTTAAGATAGCGGGGCCAAAAAGAATTATTCCTCCAGCCATGCAAATTACTGACTTGCCTGAAATAGATGTCGTTACAGTAAGTCATAATCATTATGATCATTTAGACATCCCTTCATTAAAAAAACTTTCAAAAAAGAATCCAAAAACTTTGTTTTTAGTTCCAAAGGGAGATCAAAAATTATTAAATCGAAAGGGTATTAAAAATACTAGAGAATTTTTATGGTGGGAAAACATTGAAATAAAAGGGACTAAATTTACTTTCACTCCTACTCAACATTGGTCGGCTAGAGGTTTAGCAGACAGAAATAAAAGTCTTTGGGGCGGATGGTTTATGTCCTTTCCAAATTTTAAAAGCTTTCATGCAGGAGATTCAGGTTACTCTAAAGATTTCCAAGATACTCAGGAAAAACTCGGTAAACCTGATCTATCTTTGATTCCAATTGGAGCATATGCGCCACAATGGTTTATGAAAGCAAATCATGTAAATCCGGAAGAGGCTTTGCAGGTTGCTCTTGATTTAGGATCAAAAAAGAATTTCGCCATGCATTGGGGAACCTTCCAGCTTACTGATGAAGAAACATTGGAACCACCAGCTTTACTTGAAGAAGCCTTGACAAAAAAAGGACTGCCAAAAACCTTTTTTGAAATTTTAAAACCAGGACAGCTTAAAAAAGTTACACTTAATTAGGAGACAAAATATGGATTGTGGTTGCGGAAGAAGTCCAACTGGAAAATGCATCGGTTGGCATAAACTCTCTGAAGAAGAATACCAAGAGGCTTTAAAAAAATATAAAGCTAAAGAAGCCGATTAAGTTTTAAGTTCTTCTTTTAATAATCTGCGCTTGGCAGCTGTGCCTCCAGGGGCACTGTATCCTCCTAATTTACCGTCAGACCTTATTACCCTGTGACAAGGAATTTTTATTGGATAAGGATTTTTCCCGCAAGCGTTTGCAACTGCTCTAACTGCCAAGGGGTGGCCAATAGCAATAGCAATTTCCTTGTAAGTTTTGGTTTCTCCTTTTGGAATTTTCGAAAGTTCTCGCCATACCTTTTTCTGAAAAACCGTTCCAGAACTCAAAACCAGTGGTTTTGTCATCCAGACTTATCTAGTTTTTCAATGATTTCTATAACTTCATGCGCCCAATTTCCAATGATGGGAATAAACTCAAATTGAGCGAGTATTTGAATAAAGATAGTTACTAGCACTGTGGCACCAACAACAGATCCAAGGCCAATCGCCAAACCTCTTAACAGGTTGTAGTACATGAACTTCCATGCAGATTCGTGAATTTTCATGAAGTTGTGTTCTTTTAACTCTTCCAGAGCATCGGCAAGTCTTTTTTGGTCTTCTTCCATTTTCCCCCCTAAAGTGAGCAGCTTGAATCCTTAAGAGGTAAGATTATAAAGTATTAACAAGTAAAAATTAGATCGAAGATGAAAAAAATTGAGTATTACCTAGATTGTAGTAGTCCTTGGACCTACCTTTCGTTTAGGGGGATTTTAGAACTTAGAAAAAATAAAGAATTTGAAATAATTTGGAAGCCCATATTGGTTGGGGGAATTTTCAATTCGACAAATCCTAGCGTCTATGAAAGTAGAAAAAATCCAGTTAAAGAAAAATTGGAATATTCTCAAAAAGACATGGCCGATTGGGCAAAACTAAGACACATAGAATTTAACTGGCCAAAAATCTTTCCAATCAATAGCGTAAAGTCTATGCGCGGTGCTTTTTACTTCATAGACAAAAACAAAGATATAGAAGAATACCTAGAAAAAGTTTTTAAAGCTTATTGGACAGAAGGTAAGGACATTTCAAGCGACGCTTGTTTGAATGAAATTGTCACTTCTCTATCGATAAAAGCTGATGATTTCTTAGAATTTATTGCGTTACCAGAAACCAAAGAAAGACTTGTAAAAAATACACAAGAATTAATGGACCGTAAAGGATTTGGTTCGCCGACTTTCTTTTTGGAAAAAGAAGACATGTATTTCGGTAACGATAGAATTCAGCTTATAGAAAAGAAATTATAAAGATTATTCGCTCTCTTTTTTCTTCGCCATTTCAGCAATGCTTTTGGCATCTTGTTTGAACATGGTTTTTAAACTTTCTTTTGAGATCCCCTCTCCGAAATTTCTAGCTTCCTTGCCAACATCAATTCCTCTGCGAACAGCGGGCCTGGATTTTATTGCATCAAACCATCTGCGGACATTCGCGAATAGATCTATATTTACTTCATATCTTTTATAGGCAGTTACCCAGGGAAAAGATGGCATATAAGCAATGGAATAATCACCAGCTAGGTATTCTCTCTCATTCAAAATTCTATCCATTACGCCAAGCAATCTATCGTATTCATTTTTATATCTTTCTTCTGAGTAAGAATGATCTCCCGGAAAATTTGGTGCGTAGTTAACAAAATGACTTACTTGTCCTGCCATAGGTCCTAATCCGCCTACTTGCCAAAACAACCACTCTAAAACCTTTTCTCTCTCTGGAGATTTTTGGGGAAAAATTTTCCAGCTTTTTCTCCCAGATACATCAATATTGCTCCGGACTCAAAAATGCTTATTGGCTCTCCATTAATAATATTTTTGTGATCTACAATCACAGGCATTCTGTTGTTTGGACTAATTTTTAAAAATTCTGGGGTAAATTGATCGCCTTTGCCAAGATTTACCGGAACGACCTGATAATCCATTTCACATTCTTCAAGCATAATGGATATTTTCCAGCCATTCGGGGTTGGAGCATAATATAAATCTATCATCTAAAGAATAGTCTTATGGCTTTTTGAATAGAAGAGTCATTCTATCGCTCTCTCCGATAGCGACATATTTGTCCTGATTTTTTTCTTTTAGTCTCAAAGAAGGCGGTAAAGTCCAAACTCCTTTTGGGTGGTTTTTTGTGTCTTTAGGATTAGCATTTATTTCAGATTTAGAGACCAACCTGAAACCATGTTTTTCTGCAATTTCGATCGCATGTTCTTCAGTAACATAGCCACTTTTTTTCATATCTTTCATAGAAGTGCCTTTCACTGCTCTATGCTCAACAACACCAAAAATCCCCCCTGATTTAAGTGCTGCAAAGGTGTTTGAAAAAACTTTATCCATCATCGGTCCGAGCCAGTTATGTAGGTTTCTAAAAGTAAGGACTGCATCTACCGATCCTGGCTCTAGAAAGTTTAGAAGTTAAATCTACTATTTTTACTTTGTTATAAATTTCTTCAGAACTAATTTTTTTCTCGAAATTTAATCTGCTTTTTTTTAAAAAATTATTTGATGAGTCTTTGTCAAAATGCGCTGCAATCAAGGTTCCTGAATCATCTAGATAACTAGCTAAAATTTCAGTGTACCAACCTCCACCAGGAGAGAGCTCTACAACAGTCATAGATGGTTCAAGCTCAAAAAAAGATAATGTTTCGTAAGGATTTCGATAAATATCTCTTGATGTATTTTTTAAATCACGAAACTCGCTATTGACTGCTTTCTGCAAAGGGTCTGCTGAAAGAGAAAAACTGGAAAATAATATAAAAAGTGTAAAAAAAATTTTAGAAGAAAAGTTTTTCTTTAATTTAAGCTTCGTGACAATCACAATCTAATTCTTTACAAATCTGATGATTTTTATAATGAGCATAGATAACAAATAAAGAACCTAAGACCGTGAGAGACTTCTCTCCAATCTCACCAAAAACACTTGCTGTTAATACCGCGAAAACTAGAACAGATAGCCCAAAGACGCCAAAAAGAAAATAAGAAAGCTTGTCATGATTTGAGTAGCCTTTGATTAGCGCGTAGAAGCTAACCGGAAGAGCAGCAAATAAAATTGCGTAGTGCACAAATTCATTATTTATAGAAAAAGCAACGAACCACGTAGACAAAATCAGAAAAGAAGGCATGAATAAGCAGTGCAATACACAAATCGTCGACAATGATATTGCCAGTTTGTCTGTAAAAAGTTGCAGGTTCATAAATTATCTCTGGTGATGCAGTCTAAATAAAAAACACCTTGGTTACAATTTTTTTAAGATACAGAAGCTTGGTTGATTAAATCAGCAGCTTTTTCTGCAATCATTATGGCTGGAGCATTTGTATTTCCGGCAATTAAAGTAGGCATGATTGAAGCATCAACAACTCTCAATCCGTCTATGCCATGAACCTTTAATTTATCATCAACAACGCTCATTTCATCGCTTCCCATCTTACAAGTACTCACTGGATGATATAAAGTTTCGCCCGTCTCTCTAACCCAATTATCCAGTTCATCGTCATCATCGACATTAAACTCAGGACCTGGCTTGGAGGGCTCACCTCGATATGGTTCAAAAGCCGGTTGCATGAGAATCCTTCTTGTTTCTCTAAATGCATTTCTGGTGTCAATGACGTCTTCTTCTTCGGAAAGATAATTGGGATAAAGCAATGGCTCATCATTTGGATCTGAGCTTTTAAGAGTTAAGTGACCCCTACTCTGGGGTCTACAAATATATGCTATACAGCCAAATCCGTGGTCTGAAGTAACTCCTTCTCTAAAATGTTGATCCTGACTTTGAACCGAAACATAGTGCAATTGGGTGTCAGGTAAATCTTTTTCGGGGCTAGACTTAATGAATGCGCCTCCACTACATGGAGGGTAGGCAGCATCTCCTGTACCGAATAATAAATATTTTATTCCCGCAATTTGCGTGTTGAGCCAAGAAGCTGATCTGTGCAGAGTGACAGGCTGCGTTGCATAAAAAGCACTAGTAACTCCATAATGATCTTGTAAGTTTTTACCCACTCCCTTGAGTTCATGAACCATTTCAATGCCGTGCTTGGTAATGTCATTAGAATCTCCAATACCGCTTCGCATCAGAATTTGAGGTGAACCCAATGCTCCTGCAGAAAGAATCACCTCGCGATTTACAAAACAGGAAGTTCTCACACCTTTTCCATTGACATACTCAATGCCTTTTACTTTTTTCCCATCGAGTATCAATTTATCGACAGTTACATTGGTTTCATTAAATAGGTTTTTTCTTTTTAGTGCCGGATGCAGGTAAGCTTGGGCTGAACTCCATCTTCTAGGGCCTCTAGGAGTATCGTTTATCGTATGTTCGTATCTAGAAAAGCCTTCTTGCTCTTTACCATTAAAATCTCTTGTTAATGGAAAGCCAGCTTCTGCACCTGCTTCAATGAATTTATCAAGCAGCAGATCATCTTCTCTGTTGGATTTTTTCACATGCAAAGGTCCGCTATAGCCATGGAAATCTTCATCTCCGTCACCATGAAAATTTTCAGCCTTTTTAAAATAAGGCAGAACATCATCATAAGACCACCCTTCGTTACCTTGTTGTCTCCATAAGTCATAATCATAAGCATGGCCTCTGATGTAAATCATTGCATTGATTGAGGAAGAACCTCCCCAACCTCTTCCCCTCGGCCAATACAAAGGACGATTATTAGTCGTTTCTTCTGGTTCGGTTTCAAACCCATAATTGAAGTCATTTTTGGTTGGGACAATTTGTGAATATCCAGAAGGCATGTGAATGAACATATTTTTATCCTTGCCCCCTGCCTCTAAATTTAGTACCGATTTTTTGCCATTCTCAGAAAGCCTGTTGGCCATCACACATCCGGAGCTACCTGCTCCAACAACTACATAATCAAAAGTCTTGTCCATAATTTCTCTCCGCCAAAGAGATTATCAATAGGAAAAAGTATGTGCAATAAATTAATTCAGAACTTTTCTATTTCAATATAAAAATCTGTGAGACCAATGGGCTCGAAAAAATTTTATCTAGCTTAATGTGCATGCATAAGCATGCACATTTTTTTAAGAAAGGCTTTCGCTTAAGATTGGATCTGCTCCGAAGCGATTATCTCCAGTAGTGCCCGGTAAGCACATGAAAACAACAAAAACTAGTCCTCCAATAAAAGGAATAAATCCAATAAGAACCCACCAGCCGCTTCTGTCTTGATCATGAAGCCGCCTAATTGCTACTGAAATACTTGGAATAATGATTCCCAATATAAATAATCCTGATAAAACTCCAATTCCAGATATTTCATCAAAGGTCCCTATCACAGCATCTATAAATCCTGTTACAAAGCCTCCAAGAAATGCGAATAGAAAAAACATCCAATATTCTTTTCTGCGTGCACGACCGTTAAAATCTGCATAGTTTTTTAATGCTTCAAACATAATTTTCTCCCAAAAGATTTTTCAATTATTACTCTCCTTAAAAGAGATTATCAACAGGAAAAAGTATGTGCAATAAATTGATTCAGAACTTTTTAAGTGAAGTCTTTGTAATCAAAATAATTGATACCCGCTTTTGCCTGCAAAGAGTTTTTAACAACTGCTACAGAAAGCTTTTTTGCAGAAATGCTTCTAAATTTTCTTAAAGGTCCAATTAAAAAAGGATCAAAGATTAAAGATATTGCATCAGCCAAAAGTATATCCAACCTAAGCTTATTTCCTGTGAGGTGGCCCGGCTGAAAAATATTAATACTTTCAAAACCAAGTTTAATTATTTCCTCTTCAAGCATACCCTTAGTTTTAAGATAATAATTCCAGGAATTTGAATCAGCAGCTACCGCCGAAATAAGAGAAATATTTTTCGCACCTGCTTCTTTAGCTTTTTTGGCTATTTCCAGCTGATAAGTAAAATCTACTAAGAAGAAATCTTTTTTAAGATTTGTACTCATCAAGCCCATAACGTTGTGGTAAATCAAAGGATACCCCATAGAAAGATAAACATGATCAATATCCGAAAAGCTCAGTTGCTCAAGATTGTCAAAATCAATTAACAATTCTTGTGAGTCGCCTGGCAGGTTAGGAACAGCCTTTCTGCCCAACGCTAATGTTGGGCTTTTGTTAATACCTAATTCTATGAGAATGTTGTTTCCCAGAAATCCAGTTGAACCTGCAAGTAAATTCATTTTTTAATGCGTAAAAATTATTCCTAAAGCTGGAATGATCAAACCAAAGAAACCAATAAAGGTTAATGACATGCCGCCAATTCTTAAATATCCGTTTTTCTTCATAAATGAAAACGCTACCCCATGCATGAGCCTGCCCAAAGTAAAAATGATTCCACAAACGTAAAGTAATGTTTTTGATGCATCGCTTAATTCAAGAGCCAGCATTAAAATCAAAAACAAAGGGGCGTATTCGATTAGATTACCATGCCCTCTGATGGCTCGTTCTAAATCTTGTGGATCGATTTGTCTGTCGGGTTTATGAAACGACTTAGTAACTGGACTGCCCCTTAAGTCCAGAACTCTTACCGCGAGAATTATCATAAATAGCGATAGGACTATTGTGAAAATAAGCGTTACTTCCATTTAGTTACTTCCAATCAAGGTTGTATTCATCTTTGTATTTGCGGTAAATCCTTCTACAAGGATATCCTATAAGAAAGCCGTTTTTGTCGTCTTTCCACTCTGTTGAATTTTCTTCAGATTTTATAGCGAAGTATTCTTTCTGTCCCATGCCGTTTTGAAAAGCAACCTTTTCTATGGTTTTTGATTTTAAATTTTTGCAATCAGCTAAAATATACTCTTTCACAGAACCAATTTCGCCATCCATTTTTGGCTCAAAATGCTCCAATAACCAAAAACTTACAAGTCTGTCATCTCTTAATTTGATTGAGTCTTTGTCTACAAAAATGATTGACCCAAATTCTTTGTCATAGGTATGAATAACAAACAAAGATTCCGAAGTCCCCATTCCAGAAAAAGCGTAAATTACTAGTAGTACAATTTTGTAAAAAGCTTTTTTAAAATAAATTAAGAAAGAGTTTATAGATTCCCTGCTGATCATTTATTTATAGGGCTTGTAAATAGTTCTATAAAAGCCCAAACAAAATAAACCGGGAGAAGAAAAATTATGCAAAGAATTGCTACAACAGGCTGCCTTTTAAAAGTTTTAATTACTCCTTTGATCAAAAGCAAAAGAACAACAAAACCAACGATAAAAATAAGAGTCAAATCATCCATAAAATTCTTTATCTAGTTTTTAAAACGCTTGCCTCTTTCTTTTGCTAATTTAAAGGCAGCATTGGTTTCAGCTTCAACCTCATCACGATGTTGTTGTCTTAACTCAGCATATTCTGCAGCCCACCAGCGTTTGGTAACTTGGGGAAAAGTTCCCATTCTGTTCACACTTGCATTAGCTCCGCGATCGCGACCTTGCTCATAGCCTGCAGCACCAACATGATCAACATTTGATTTGCCAAAAGGAATAAGATCGCCTTCCATTTTAGGAATTAAAAAATAAGGCATTGAAACTCTTGTTTCTCCTTCAGGAATCAAAGTTGTGTTAACGCGATGAAGAGTTGCGGAATATTTTCCCTCGCTCAAATGCATTAAAGTACCGCCAGTATTTACTATCACTGATCCAGGAATCACAGGAACATGGTAATCTCCAGGTGCAGTTCTACAGGTAACAGGAGCGTCAATCCAATTGCCCTCAGCGGCAACTACTTGCAAGCCAGGCTTGTCGTTTATTAGCAATGCTATGAAAGGAGGTCCATCGATATGCGCCCCTACTTTATTGCTTTTAAATTTTTTGTATTCGTCTATGATTTTTTGTTTATCTTCTTCTGCGTAAGCAGATAAGCTGTAGTTATGATTCAAGCTGGCAGCAAGATCAGGATCTTTAAAATCAAAATATTCATGAAATGCCGAAACATCCTGACCTAGAGACTCAACTATTGCCTCGCCTAGCAAATGAGTCAGGCGATGATAACGCCCATTTAAGTCATCTATTAGAGGCTTGAAACCTGGGAAAGATTTAGCATCCGGCCAAGTATTAGGTCCTCGAAAAAGACGTCGATGGATTGGCTGAGTCTTGTCATCGTATTCGCACAAAGGTTCTTGCTCAAAAGCATATTGAAAAGCCTCAATGACTTGCCCAAAATTGCTAACAGCCGGGTTGGGCAGGCTGTAACCTCTAAAATAAGGTGTTTTAGCTATATAGGCGGTTTTCTTTAATTCTCTGGAAGATTCAAAAAAACCTCTCACCTCTTTAAAAGCACCTTGTTGAAACTCATCAGAGAATCCAGGTGCATTCGTCAAAACCATAAAGCCAAATTCAGAAAGAGCGTAAGAAAGATCATCAAAGAATTTTTCTGGATTTGCTTCTTTATCGAGCCAATCAACTTTAGGGAGTTCTAGATTATTTTTTTGGTTTTTTGTAACTGCCGACATACTTATCCCATTCGATGAAAATCAATTTAATTCTAAACAAATTATCAGTTTTTAAGCAAGCTTAAGGTCTTTTGTAGGCAGGGTCATAGGCATTCATTATATCTTGGGCAATGATATGCAAGTCAGTCTGAAAACCCGTATTGTAAGTATTGTTAGTCAAATTAACTTTATAGATGCTGTTCAGCCAAATTAAGGTTCCAGCATTGATGATGATATCCCCTTGGTGACCTTTCTCATCTGTGTACAGCGAAAGTTGCTTTCGCTCCGCGAAATGCAATAGTGTCTAAAAGCAAATTATCCTGCCACATTTGAGTCAACTTAAGAGAAGCTAGTCCGGTAGGAATAGAAAAAAGGTGGTGTTAGGAAATCTAACTCTCAAGGCGTCTAAAAGGGTATCGTTACTGAAATCATTAACCCACCAATCAAACAAAGCATTGATGTCTGCATAGCCATTTTCTGTTGCCCTTTGTGGCCAGGTCTCTGGAAAATCAATTTGCGGTATTGCTATAAATACGATTATGTTTGGGTTATTCGTCAAAGCATAATTTATCCATTCTTCGTATCCATCAAGAAGAGTATTTGGATCGTTTGGATCATCATAAGGCGTAGAGACCATGCCAAACATATCTATGCTGCCCCTATCTAAGACGGACTTTACTTCAGCACTTGCACTGGCTTCATTCCATAAATCCAATGGTCTGCCATTGTCACCGCCGCGAAAAACGACATTAGCATTGTGAGCGGTGTAGCCAGCATCAACAGCTAATTCGCCAAGCTTTTCCGCATAAGGTCTGAAAAAACTATTCCCCATCAACATCATGTTGAGGCCTCCCAATGAAGGAGGGTTAGGTTGTGGAGCTGGATTTCCTCCACCAGAACCCGAGCCTCCACAAGAGAGCACAGATATTGCTAGCAGAAGAGAAAAAGTAAAGCTCTTCATCTACGGAAAGAAAAAGTTAAATACTTAAATCTTCTAAATTGTAGTCGATTAAATCCTGACGGGCTTTTTCATCCCAGAGGTAAGTTATACCGCTTTTGAGAAAGGGTTTGTATTCATAGGGTTTTTCGTCTTTATATTTTGCTTTCCTAGCTTCAATTGCATAACCAATAGATTTGGACCTTCTGTTTATGGTTTCTTCATCAAAGACTTGTGCCTCGCTGTGAATGCCGCCTCCTTTGGTACCTAAAACGGATGATCTTTTATGAAAGCCAAAGTTTACTGTTACTCTTTTTTCAAAACCGCAGTTAGGAAACGAGCCATGCAAAAGCTGTCTGTTGCACATCACAACATCGCCTGGATTGCAGATCATGGGAACAGCGCCTTTTAATCTTTCACTTCCTGCTTCAGCAACCAGCTTTTTAATATCAATTTTGCCATCTTTGTGAGTACCAGGCAGAACCCATACTCCGTTTACGGCGGTACTGCCATAAACCTGTGCCATGAAATTAAAACCATGGATATCTTCATTAAAGTCTTCGCTGTCCCAATGAGTTACCCCATCTTGATGCCAAGAAACTGCAGCCCCCACTCCAGGTTCTTTAATGAATAAAGCTTCGTTGAATGGAGCAAAATCTTCTCCGTTGATGGATTCTGCAACTTGTAAAAGTTTTGGATGAGCATAAGTTCGAAGGCAGGCATCGGAAAATTGCAAGGTGCCTAATAAAATAACCGGTACAGCTTGAGGGGCATCAGCTGCGGCTTCAGGCTCAAAAAGTTTTACTTGGTGCCTGCCATTCGCCAACTCGGTTCCGCCTAGAGGATCGCCTAAAGGTTTTGACCAAACTAAAGTTAATGCCTTGGAATCTGCGTTAAAAGCAGGCTTACCGTTAGAGTCTAAGGTTGTCTCTGGTCCAGCAGGAAAATTTTCTCGCAATTGCTCAAGATCTTCTTTGATGTCTTCAAGTTCATTGGCGTCAATTACATTTTCAAATATGTAAAAACCATTTTTTGAATATGCTTCTCGAATTTCTTTAGAGAGTTTGCCGTTTTCATCAAATTTAATAGGACCTCTATTTCCTAACTCCAAAGCCCTTTTTTCTCCATCTAGCAAATAAGCTTCCATCTCATCTGCATTTTCCCCATAGTAAGCTGCACAAGCTTTTATTGAACGAGTTGAATCAATCATAGTTGTATCTTTTTGTTTTAATAAATTAATTTCGAGAATTGTATCTCTAAATGGCTCCAGATTGAATGATTCTTATATAAGATCTGATTCCATTTAGAAAATCTTCTTTATTGATGCGTTCATCAATTCCATGTAAACCGCTTAGCTCGCTTGCAGATAATGGAAAAGGGTTAAATCGGTATGAATTTTTAGCTGCTTTGCCATAATGTTTTGAGTCAGAACCGCCTACCATTAAGCCCGGAGCTACAATAATGTCGCCATAAACTTCTCTCACTGAATTACTGATTACCCTGTATCCATCAGTGTCCCAATCAGACACAGAGCTTGCCAAAGTTCCTGCGCTAAGTTTTTTCACTTCGATATTTTCGTTGCCAATTAAATCATTAACAAAGTTAATAATGGTTTCTGGGTTGTCTCTTGGATGGAGTCTAAAATTAACTGTTCCTTTCGCCTCGCTTGCAAGCACATTAATTCGATTACTGGCCGATAACATTGTTGGGGCTGTAGTGGTTCTTATTACAGCATTCATGGTTGGGCTATTGGAAAGAAAACTGTTTATTACTGGCTCAAATAACCATAAGTTCGCAAATAAAATTTTATATTGAAAAGGCATTTGCTTGCTGACTTCATCAAAAAGGCCTAGAGAAATACCTTCCAGCTTTCCAGGAATGGGATTATCCTCAAGCTTCAGTAAAGCTTCAGCCAAATATCCAATAGATGAATTAGAGGAAGGCATGGATGAGTGGCCGCCTTCTGCTTTACCAATAACCTCAATGGTTAAACTGCCTTTTTCAGCGACATTAATAACTGCAACAGGTTTATCGACTCCAGGAATGATGTCTTTGAGCAAGAAAGAACCTTCGTCTAAAGTCCATTCAAGTTCAACTCCTTGATTGATAAGAAATTCAGCAACTTTTCCTGCGCCCCTTCTGCCACCAATTTCTTCATCATGGCCAAAACTCAAATAAATTGTTCTGTTGGGGACAAAGTCTTGAGTTAACAAATAATCAACGGCTTCCAAAATTGCGATGACACCACTTTTATCATCTAGAGCACCTCTGCCCCAGACATATTCATCATCGATTTTTCCTGAGAAAGGATTTTCTTGCCAGATTGAGTTTGCATCCTCTCTAACAGGAACCACATCATAATGACCTGTCAGCAAAATAGGATCTAATCTTGGATCTTCCCCTTTCCATTTTAATAAAAGCGTCTCGCCGAGGTATTTTTTTTCTAAATTTTCAAAAACTTGAAAGTATTCTTCTTCGAGCCAAGAAAGGAATCTTTGAAACTCATCGTAATCAAATTTTTCATAATCGGGATGAGATATGGTTTCAAACTGTATTGATCTAGAAAGGTTATTAATTGATTTTGTTTCATCAAAAATTATTGGCTCACTAATTTGAGCTTGTTAAGCATCTGGCTGATGCAAATAAGCTCTAAGCAAAACGATTAAAACCAGTATCAAAAATATAGCAAAAGCATATTTAAGAATTTTGATTACCATAATTATTATTTATCTCTCAATAACATTAATTTTATGTCTCCTTTGCAAACATAACTTAAGTAAATGAGATAGAAAGCTAAATATGGCGCTCCAAGAAAAAAAGCTCCAATCCCAAGCGCGATTCCTTGCAAAGAGAAATTGTTTCGCCAACAAGTCCAAAAAGCTGATAATAAAAGAAAGGCTAAAAAATCTGTATTAAATTGTCCTTGCCAACTCATACTTAGGATTTCACCAAAAAAAGATGGGAATAAAGTGAAAAGTCCATCGCTTTGAATGACAGGAATTGTATAAACAATCACCATTAAAGCTATAAATCCGAGAAAAAATCTAAAAAGCATCATAATTAATTCCTTAAGTTTGTTATTTCGAGAAAAGTCTCCATTGCTGAACTCTATCAGTTGCGCTTAAAACGCCATAACCAGGATCCATATCTCCAGCTACAGAAACATGAACACTTTCTTCATTTATGTCTCCACAAAATAAAACATCATAATTTCCGTTCTCTCTAGATTCTCTTGATGGACCTTCACCAGGTTTTGGTGCATCGCTTAAATGGGTTTGGATGAAGAAATAAATTTCTGCTGCAGCTTTCACCTTCATCACCTGAACCCATAACCCACATTTCGTTGTAACAAAAATCCTCACCATACATATGATTCATCAACATATTAGATCTGTGCACATTTTTAGTGTTAATTGGTGCCATAAAAAATGGAGCTACCCATGTATCTAATTTTTCATCAAGAATAGGCTTGTTGTCAGCTGGTTGCTCAGGTCCAGTAAAACCATCTGAAAGTGCAAATGGGTTAGCTAAAACTGCAAAAAGTTCAGGCTTTTCTTTTAGGGCTGCCATAGTGGCACCAAGGGATGCAGCAGTACCTCCAGAAAATTCACCATTCATTCCTCTAACTCTGCCTCTAACATTTGAAGAGGGTTTACCATATCTATTTTATAACTTCATTTTGTAAAAATAGAACGCCTAAATCAAAAGGAATACTATCAAATCCACATGAAAAAACTATTCTTGATCCAGATTCTTTTGCCACATCACTCAGCTCATTAATTTTTTCATGCATCCATCCAGGTTCACCACATAAATCGACATAATCTGTTCCAGATTTTGCACATGCTGCAACGATATCATTGCCATATAGCTGATATGGACCAACAGTGGTTAAAACACATTTTGTTTTTGAAACCATTTCTTCAATGCTTGCAATATCATTACTATCAACCACTAATAGCCCCGTATCTTCAGGAACATTTTTAGATGCAGCAACTGATTCTAGTTTTTCGAGATTTCTACCCGCTAAAGCCCAACTAATTTCAGAATTATTGCTATATTTTTCTACTAGATATTCAACAACTAATTTACCAGTTCGGAATCAATTACGCCAAGCAAAGTACCTAATGAGAGCATGAAATTTTCGATACCTAATTCTATTTCTGTTGAGCGGACAGCTATCGATGGCTTCGAAGATTGCTTGAAATCACCTGCCTGAAAAGCCTCGATGACGCTGTTTGCTAAGCTATATCCATACGCGCGCGCTTTATCATGACTTGGTTTCGTGAGCATTTTTTCTAAAACAGGATCGTATATTGGATCGGTTGGCCCTGAAGTCATTAAGCCTCCTATGTTTCCTGTAAGCCATAAAGTGGTTCCGCCAAGTCCAGTTCTAATTAGCTGGTCGTCATAGTAAATACCCTCGCTTATGCCTCTTCTTAAGTAGCCTGCAACATCAGCAGTTAATTCTAGATTTTTATCCCATGTAAGTTCGACATGAATTCCAAAGTTAATTAGCGAGCCAATAATTGAGCCATCAGGTCTATTAAACAAAATTGCTCTGATGTCATCGTCTATCACGATGGGCTTTCTTTTGTCTTTGATAGGCGTGAGAGGGTTAGTCGGAATTAAAGCCAAGCTCATTTCTGCAGGCTCCAAGTTATCTATAGCTACTTTTAAGGAGCGTATGAAAGCTGTTTTGAGCTGCTCCATATAACCTTCATCAACGCCGCTCTTTAAAAAGCCCGGGCCCCAAAGACCTTGGGTATCTGGGCCCTCATGATTATGAGTGGCATGCACCATGATGTAATCTAGCCCCCACTCTGTCGGAACATCCTCACGCACACTGAGTACAAATTTTCTCATTAGCCCTATAGTGTCAGCACTAATTATTCCTACCCGAGTCTGACCGTCATCGATCACAGCAGTTACCGCCATGAGGTCATCTTTAACTCCTTGCGCAGCTCGTTTATTTTGAAACCCTGCCATCCATACGGCATCAAATTTGTTGTTGCCATTCACATCAGTCCATCTATCAATATCCGAATCAAATTGAGCGTCGTTATTTATATCTTCCCATTCATCGATTAGCTCAGGAGTAATTGAAAGCTCAGCAAACCCAACTTTAAATTCGTTTGCATAAATTTGAGAAGCCAAAAAAATACTTAACATTATAAAAATGTATAGCTTGTATTTTGTAAAACTGTTTAATATCAAAAATTACTTCTCTTCTTTTTTTGTTTAAAGAGTAAGGTTGTCACCATTAAAATTGAGATTATAAGCAAAGCAAATTTAATGAGAGTTAGAGATGCTTTTAATAATAAAAGAGTGTTGGTAATGAGCAAATTCAAAAGTACTACTTGATTTATACCTTCGGCGAGATCAACAAAAATTAAGATAAGAGGAATAAATATCAATTTCTTGTTGGAAGAGAGTCTGGATACTAAACCAACAAAAAAAAAGTCCATAGGCTAAAGGATAGATCACATCTAAAGTTAATGTAGCGATGGTGTGCATACGCAACATTTCAGCGCTCATGGAATTAATGATATTTGTAACTTCAAGCGGATAATAAAATGCATCCAAAAATTCAAAACCAAATTTTTTTGAAATAAATGGAAACAATGCCGTACAAATCAATGATATTGCGAAGAGCAAGGAAAGAAGTAAATTGGTTTTTAACTGATCCAAGATTTTCATAGAAAATTATTTAAACCTGCGCTCAAATATATTCCGCCGTGACTGACTTGGAAAAAACAGAAATGTGATTTTTATCCATAATTATCGGAGAAATATTTTTCTCTATCCTCTTTATTCATGCCAACTGTGTCATTCATAAAATTATTTCTGTCTTCTCTAGATTTAAAGACCCATATGCAAACCGTGTCCTGTGAATGATAGATTGCTTTTAGTTCATCATCTATTTCACAGATTTCTTTTGGGATTTCTGTCTTAATACAAATCAACGCTTCCTCTTACTCTACTGTAACGATTATAAAAATACTTGTGCTTATCTTTCATTGTTATCCAAATAATGTGTGATGAAAAAATCTACCTGGCATCAAAGTAAATGCACCAGCAATTAAAAGTGCCCCAACATAGACACCAATCATCGAATACATATGTGCGAACTTATATCTTTCTATTCTTGTTGTTTTAAATTTCTTTATATTCCAAATTGAATAAATCAATGACCCAATAGTCCATGGTATTAAAAGATGAATTAATGAATATTGACCGGGATTAATTGCTTGAATAAATATTGCTGTCAAAGAAACTATTATTAAAAAAGTTACCCAGATTCGTCCGAGTATTCTATGTTGCTTTGTGCCCTTTTTAGTTAGGAGGATGTAAAGACCAAGTGGTACTGCAAGTAATGCTAACGTTGCATGAGCATAAATTATTTGCATTTTTTATGTTGCAATTCTCTGTTCAAACTTACTCCACCGTGACCGAGTTGAATTGTTTGTACTAGTTTTTTTTCTTAGTCATCGTATTTTTTGTTTTGATGGGATTACACCTTCACCCCACCCCTTGGATCTTTAACATCATTTACATATCTTGGAATTAAATGAATATGAACATGCAATTGTCTGACCATCAATTGTCTGACCACTTACCGAACCACAATTAACACCAATATTGTAACCCTGTGGTTTTTTAAATTTTTTATCCAAATAATCTTTTGTTTCAAATATCAATTCATTAAACCCTTTTAACTCCTCTTCAGTAGAGTCAAAATAACTTGAATAAACTCTTTTTGGAATTATTAATGAATGTCCCTCACTAACAGGGAAGTTATCTAAAATCACAAATCCAATAGAATTCTCAAAAAAGATGTTCTTGTCATCAAAAAAAAAGGACTTTCATTCATTATACTTTTTTTTCTTCAAGTTTAGACCTGTGAATTTTTAAATATTTCTTCATACCTTCTGTGACTGAGATTTTAAATCTCCAGATAGACCGAGTTTTTTAAAATTCTCTTCATTTAAAGTATTGGAGACGATTATCTCTCCCGTATCTTGAAAAGAAATCAAATGTCTATGAAAAAGAGAATCGAAAAGAGGTGATAATAAAATTCCATTTTCTACATCCAATCTTTCCTCATCATTGGACTCAGACCAACTCACAATGTGTGATGAAATTAAAATGGATTTAATATTAATACCTGTTATCGGACATTTCCCTCCCCATTTTTCAATAATTTGTTGTCTGTAATATCCTTGACCAACTCTAGAAGTAATAACCCTTTTCTTTGAGTTGTATTTGGTTTTTTATAATTTCTCTTTCTTTTATTTGAAACAACTCCTTGTTTTGAAATTTTAGACCTAGTGGTCTTACCGATAGAAGAGGGAATTTTTTCCATAAATAGATGTCAATCAGATCTTCATTTTGAGTGTAATCATCATAATCAATATTTTGATAGATCATGTGAACAGGTTTAGATGTTCCTTCCTCGTATGAATCATAGGTTAACCTTCCACAATATATAAAGGGTTGAGTAACATTTTTTATTCTTGGGAAAATTCTTACAAAAAGATGTGGAATTAAATCACCGTTTACAATTTCCTGTATTTTTGGACTTTCTTGGGTTGTTTGAGAATCCCAATGAAAAAAATCACCTTCAAAAAAGTCATCAAAATGAAATCTTGTCTCTTTCCCCTTCTTTTCTAAATCAACAAAAAATAAAAAGAGTTAGAGTTTTTTAAATTATAAATTCCTTCCTAACCAAAGAGATCTTTGGTTGGTCTAATAAGATTGATAAATCTTTTTTGAATATTTTCACCGACTGCTAATTTATTGTGAGGATCCATTATCTAAAAATTACAAATTCGTTCATAATTTAATAAAAACTAGTACATACAATACTACTCAACAGTAACAGACTTAGCTAAATTTCTTGGCTGATCGATGTCGGTTCCTCTAAGCAGGGCTACTTCGTAAGAAAGAATCTGTAGGGGTACGGTGTAAAGAATCGGCGTCAGTAAGAAATCGCATTCTGGCAGATTGATCAGATTTTTTGCTTTCAATTTCATATTGCCCGCAGCATTTCCAATGACAAACAATTTGCCCCCTCTTGCTTTTACTTCCTCTAAATTAGAAACCAATTTTTCTGCCAATTCATTTTCAGGCGCTAAGGCAATAACAGGCATATTCTTGTCAATTAAAGCAAGCGGTCCATGTTTGAGTTCTCCTGCAGGATAAGCTTCAGCATGAATATAAGAAATTTCTTTGAGTTTTAGAGAGCCTTCTTTAGCTATTGGATAAAAAATTCCTCTTCCCAAAAATAAAGCGTTATCTTTTTTAGCTATTTCTTTAGCGATTTTTATAATCTTGGGTTTTAACTCCAATGTCTCAGTTATTTTCTCAGGCAAAGCTCGTAAAGCGCCAACAACTCTCCCCCTTAATCTTGGATTTAGGTTTCTTGCTTTTGCTAAAGACAAAGTAAGCAACATCAAGGCAGTTAATTGCGTCGTAAAAGCTTTGGTTGAGGCAACGCCTATTTCAGGTCCTGCATTTGTTAAAAGAACAAAATCAGATTCTCGGGCCAGCGAGCTTGTGGGCACGTTGCAAATGGTAAGCGAACCCAAATAGTTTCTTTCTTTGGCATATCTCAATGCGCCCAAAGTATCTGCAGTCTCTCCCGATTGTGAAATAGTCAATAACAAAGTATTTTTATCGACGTACGGATTTTTGTAGCGGTATTCGCTCGCATAATCTATTTGGGTTGGGAGATTTGCTATTGCTGAAAACCAATTTGCTGCCACTCTGCCAGCATGCAGACTTGTGCCTGCAGCAACGATTTGAATTCTTTCTACTTTTGAAAGTAACTCATTGGAACCTTCTCCAAAAATATTTTCGAGCACATCTTCGCCCCCAATCCTGCCGTCTAGAGTATTTAAAATTGCGGTTGGCTGCTCATAAATTTCTTTTTCCATGAAATGGCGATACCCATTTTTGCCCATCGCCTCGCTTGGAGACATCGATAGTGGTAATTTTTCTAATGGCCCTTTTTTGGTTCTTGTCTAAAATCTTGTACTCTTTAGCAGATACCTCTGCGACGTCCCCATCTTCTAAGAAGACAAATTCATTGGTTAGATCAGCAAGCGCCAAAGGGTCGGATGCAGCAAACATGCCTGAATCAGATTGGCCCAAAAGAAGCGGCGATTTATTTCTCATGAGATAAAAATGCGATTCATTTTTTAAATCAATGGCAGCAACAGCGTAAGCGCCCTCAAGTTTTTCTTTCAACAAAGACATGGCTCCTAGCATCTCAATATCTTGGTTTAAGAAAAAATCCAGTTGATGCGCTATCAACTCTGAGTCGGTTTGGGAGTTAAATTGGTAACCTTTTTTAATGAGTTGTTCTTTCAAGGCAACATAATTTTCAATGATGCCGTTGTGCACGATAAACACCCTGTTATTAGAAACGTGTGGATGGGCGTTCTCTTCTGATGGCTTGCCGTGGGTAGCCCACCTTGTGTGAGCAATACCAATTTTGCCCTTGGGCTTTTCTTTAACCATTTTGGATTCAAGCTTTTTGACTTTGCCTAAAGATCTAAGGTGTGCAATATCGTCTATTTGATGCAAAGCCACTCCCGCAGAGTCGTAACCTCGATATTCCATCTTGTACAAGCCCTGCACTAAGAGTTTGCCAACGCTTTTTTCAGTAGCTGCTGCAATTATTCCGCACATTATTTTTTCTTTATATTCCTTTGTCTTGATCTGCCCAAGGCCAGTCTTTCAGCAGGGACGTCGCTCGTAACAACCGAGCCAGCACCAATCATACTATTTTGTCCGATTTTTATTGGAGCAATCAAAGAGCTGTTGGAGCCAATAAAAGCACCTTTGCCCACTTTGGTTTTGTTTTTATTTTTACCGTCGTAATTTACAAAAATAGTCCCCGCTCCAACATTAACATTTTCTGCAACTTGGCCATCGCCAATATAAGCCAAGTGCTCGGCTTTTGTGCCTTTACCGATTTTGCTGCGTTTTACTTCAACAAAGTTTCCAATCTCGGAGTTTTCTTCAAGGTGAGCATCGGGTCCGATGTGCGCATATGGGCCGGCAGTGACATTTTTTTCTAATATTGCATTTTCAATGAAAGTGTAAGGTTCAATTCTTGAGCCGTCGCCTATCTTGGAGTTTCTTATGATTGCGCCAGGGCCAATAATGACGTTTTTTCCGATTTCAACTTTTCCTTCAAAGATGCAGTTGATATCGATACTACTGCCTTTTTGAATTTTGACCTCGCCTCTAAAATCCACTCTGGCCGGATCAGAGATGATGACTCCTTTTTTTAAAAACTCCTTGGCTTTCAACAGTTGATAGTTTCGCTCGAGTTGATTGAGCTCTTCTAGATTGTTTGCTCCCAAAACTTCCTCCTTGCTATCAAGTTTGACAGCTTTAACTGGTATTTTGTTCTCATTTGCTAAGCTAACAATATCGGTTAAATAATATTCTTTTGCAGCATTTTTATTGTTCAAGCCCTTTATAAGCTCATCAAGCTTATTTGAAGCAACTGCCATAATTCCGGAATTTACTTCGGTGATTTTCTTTTGCTCTTTTGATGCATCTTTCTCTTCAACAATTCCAAGCACCTTGCCCCCAGAACTTCTAATGATTCTGCCGTAGCCTTTCGGCGTTTGTTGCTCAAATGAAAGCAGGGCGAGACTGCTTTTTCCAGCTGTTTTTAACTAAGTTGTTCATCGTAGAGCTTTTCACTAAGGGCACATCGCCATAAAGAATAAGCGCTATCGACCCAGCTCTTAGGCCTTTTAAAGATTGTTTTACCGCATGTCCTGTGCCCAATTGTTTTGCTTGTTTGGACCATTTACTATTTTTAGGAACAGATACAGATGCTTTTACCAAAGAGGCTTGGTCGCCAACAACAATGTGAGGCTGACAACTTTTTAATTCGAGAGAAGTATCTAAAACATGCTGCAGCAAAGCTTTTCCGGCAACTTGTTGCAATACTTTTGGCGAAGCAGATTGCATTCTCTTGCCTTTGCCAGCAGCTAAAATAATTGCATCGATTTTCATGAACAGCCCAGATTAGAGCGTATTCTAGATTTTTAAGGGGCTTTTGACTATTTCTTTCGCATTTTGCGAAGCGTTTGCAATCTCGCAGCAACTTCAGCAAGCTCAGCTTTGGCTTTGGAAAAATCTACATCTGAGCTGGCATTATCTCTTGCCCTTTCTGCCAACTCTCTGGCTCTCTCAGCCTCTGCCTCATCAATATCTTCCGCTCTTTCAGCAACATCGGAAAGCAAGGTTACTGCATCTGGCTGAACTTCGATGAATCCACCGGACAGAAAAAATACTTTTTCTTCGCCGCCCTCTAAAATTACCTTCACCGGACCTGCTTTGATACCTGTTAGAAGTTGTGAGTGTCCTGGTGTGATGCCGAGTTCTCCTAAAGTTCCTGTAGCAACCACCATTTCGACCTGGCCAGAAAAAATTTCCGACTCAGCGCTTAACGATGTTGCAAAGAATTGTCGACATGCTTACAGAGCTTTTGCGTTTTCTACCACTTCCTCAATAGGGCCTGCCATTAAGAATGCTTGCTCAGGGATGTCATCGTACTCGCCATCAAGAATTCCTTTAAAGCCTCTCACTGTATCTTTGATAGAAACAAATTTTCCTGGAGAGTTGGTGAAAATTTCTGCGACAAAGAAAGGCTGTGATAAATATTTTTCAACTTTTCTCGCTCTATCTACCGTTTGCTTATCCTCTTCGGAAAGTTCATCCATTCCAAGAATAGCAATGATGTCTTTAAGTTCTTGATATCTTTGCAGCACTTGCTGAACTCCCATCGCAGTATCGTAATGTTCTTGGCCCACAATATTTGGATCCAATTGACGACTGGAAGACTCTAGTGGATCTACTGCAGGATAAATTCCAAGAGCTGCGATTTGACGAGATAAAACCACAGTCGCATCAAGGTGAGCAAACGTTGTTGCTGGAGATGGGTCTGTTAGATCATCTGCCGGAACGTAAATTGCCTGCACTGAAGTAATCGAACCTGTTTTGGTCGAAGTAATTCTTTCTTGTAGGACTCCCATCTCTTCAGCCAGCGTAGGTTGATAGCCTACTGCTGAAGGCATTCTTCCTAGCAAAGAAGAACACTCTACTCCGGCTAAGGTATAACGATAAATATTATCGATGAATAATAAAACGTCTCGACCTTCGTCTCTGAATTTCTCTGCGATGGTTAAACCAGAAAGAGCAACTCTCATTCTGTTTCCAGGAGGTTCATTCATCTGGCCATAAACCAGGGCCACTTTGTCCAATACTTGTGACTCGGTCATTTCTAGGTAAAAGTCATTTCCTTCTCTGGTTCTTTCACCTACTCCAGCGAAAACCGAATAACCGCTGGTTTCATAAGCAATATTTCGAATGAGCTCCATCATGTTCACGGTTTTTCCAACACCAGCTCCGCCAAACAAACCAACCTTTCCTCCTTTAGCAAAAGGACACATAAGGTCGATTACCTTGATTCCGGTTTCCAATAATTCAGATGATTCTGCTTGTTCTTCATAAGAAGGTGGATTTCTGTGTATTGGCATTCTTTCTTTCTCACCAACTTCGCCTTTACCATCTATTGGCTTTCCCAACACGTTTAAAATTCTACCTAAGGTTTTTTCACCGACAGGCACAGTTACGGGTTCGCCAGTATTTTCTGCCTCGGCTCCTCTCTTCAGCCCTTCAGTGATTCCCATGGCAATGGTTCTGACTACACCATCTCCAAGTTGTTGCTGTACCTCTAAAATAAGATCTGCCTCTTTTACGACAAGCGCGTCATAAATCTTGGGCAGCTCCTCTTTAGAAAACTCTACGTCGATTACCGCTCCGATAACCTGTACTACTGTTCCTTTGCTCATTTTTTTACCTCAATAATTTTTATAATGCTGCAGCTCCACCGACAATTTCAGAAAGTTCCTAAGTAATTGCCGCTTGTCTGGCATTGTTGTAAATAAGTTGTAATTCGTCGATGAGAGTGCCCGCATTTTCTGTAGCATTTTTCATCGCAATCATTTTTGCCGCTTGCTCGCAGGCTATGTTTTCAATCACGGCTTGGTAGACCAAAGATTCAATATAGCGCTGCATTAAACCGTCTAACAATTCTTTCGCATCTGGCTCATAGTTGTAGTCCCATCTGTGTTTCAACTCAGGTGTATCTTCTGCTAAGAGCGGTAAAAGTTGTTTGATTTCTGGCTGCTGCGTCATGGTATTAACAAATCTGTTACTAGCTAAATAAACCTTGTCGATTTCTCCTGCTTCAAATTTTTCCAGCAAGATTTTTATCGAGCCAATCAAATCCTCTAAAGCAGGCACGTCTCCAAGCTTTTCAGCAGCTGCAACGACGTTACCCCCATAAGAGTTAAAGAATACCTTTGCCTTAGTGCCAACCGAACAAAACTGTTGGCCAATTCCTTGATCAGCCTGTTCCTTTAGAAAGCCGACCAAGTTTCTAAATAAGTTTATGTTTAAACCGCCACACAAGCCTTTGTCAGAACTTACGACAATGATGCCGATGTTCTTAGTTTCTCTTTCGGTCATATATAGAGGCTTGTATTCAGGATTTGAATTAGCCAAATGGCCGATAACG
Source organism: Gammaproteobacteria bacterium (assembly GCA_038141925.1). Lineage (GTDB taxonomy): Bacteria > Pseudomonadota > Gammaproteobacteria > Magnimaribacterales > AG-339-G14 > MEDG-81. The sequence continues at coordinate 214,699 of JAYQJB010000002.1, forward strand.
GAGAGCATGCGATCTGCATAGGGTCTGCCCATTTCCATTCTGTCTTGGGTTTTGCGCATCTTACTGGAAGCGACCATTTCCATGGCGCTCGTAATTTTTTGCGTATTTGAAATACTAGAAATTTGTTTTCTTATTTCTTTTGTATTTGCCATTTTACCAATTTTGGGTTGATTTGAATTTTTCTAGAGCTTCTTTGAAACTTGCAAGCACGTCATCGGAATATTCTCCGGTTTCGTCTAAGTTAGCCATAAGTTCCTTATATTCAGAAGCCATGAAAGAAAGCAGAGCAGATTCAAAATCAGCTACTTTGTTGAGCTCTACGTCTTTCATATAGCCTTCGTTAACTGCAAAAAGCATTACAGACATTTCTCCAACTGACATTGGTGAATACTGTTTTTGTTTCATAACTTCAGTTACTTTTTGTCCTTGTTCTAACTGTTCGCGTGACGCATCATCTAAATCAGATGCAAATTGCGCAAATGCTTCTAGCTCTCTGAATTGGGCTAAAGCTATTCTTACTCCTCCGCCAAGCTTTCTAATCGATGGCAATTGAGCTGCCCCACCTACCCTAGATACTGAAATCCCTGGATCCATAGCCGGCAAAATACCTTTGTTGAAATAAGAAGTATCCAAAAATATTTGTCCATCAGTAATTGAAATCACATTCGTAGGTACGAAAGCCGATACGTCCCCTGCTTGGGTTTCAATAATGGGAAGTGCTGTCAGTGAACCGGTTTTGCCTTTTACTTTTCCGCCGGTTTCTTGTTCAACATATTCTTCGTTGACTCGTGAAGCTCTTTCGAGCAACCTTGAGTGAAGGTAGAAAATATCACCTGGGTATGCCTCTCTTCCTGGTGGTCTTTTTAGCAGCAACGAAATTTGTCTGTAGGCAACTGCTTGTTTTGACAAGTCATCATAAATGATCAAAGCATCTTCGCCTTTATCTCTAAAGTACTCTCCCATTGAACAGGCAGAATATGGAGCCAAGAATTGCATTGGAGCTGGGGCAGCTGATGCTGCAGCTACAACAATGGTGTGATCCATTGCGCCAAATTCTTCCAGCTTTCTGACTGTTGCAGCTATTGAGGATTGTTTTTGACCAATGGCTACATAAATGCAAGTCATATTCTTGCCTTTTTGGTTGATGATCGCGTCAATGGCGATAGCAGTTTTTCCTGTCTGTCTGTCGCCAATAATCAATTCTCTTTGGCCTCGTCCAATAGGCACCATGCTATCTACCGCTTTTAGGCCGATTTGAACTGGCTGATCAACTGGCTTTCTAAACATTACCCCAGGAGCAACTTTCTCAACTGGCGAAGTTAACTTGGAACCAATGTCGCCTTTACCATCGATTGGATTTCCTAGTGCATCTACTACTCTGCCAACAAGCTCGTCGCCGACTGGAACTTCTAGAATTCTGCCTGTACATTTTGCTGTGTCTCCCTCAGAAAGTAATTTGTAATCCCCAAAAATTACAACTCCTACAGAGTCGCGTTCCAAATTCAATGCCATACCAAATACACCACCGGTAAATTCGATTAACTCTCCATACATGGCTTCACTGAGCCCATGAACTCTGGCAATACCGTCAGCAAGGAACACAATCGTACCTTCATTCGATTCTTCAGCAGACACATCCAATTTATTTATTCGGTCTTTTATGATCTTGCTAATTTCTGATGGATTTAAATCTTCCATTTGTAACCTCTTAAGTTCTAAGTTGAGTTTTCAACTTTTCTAGTTTGTTTTTTATCGACAAATCAATTACTTGATCGTCATAAGAAATCTTTAGGCCGCCAATAAGGCTTTTGTCTATTTGTGTAACCACGTTTACTTCGGCTTTCATTCTTTTCTTTAAAGCTGCTTCGATTTGCGTTAATTGTTCTTTATCAATCCTGTAAGAAGAAGCAACCGTAATGTTTTTTAGATTTTTTTCCTTGGCGACTAGCTCCTTGAAGTTTTTGCTGATGTCAGCCAAAAGCCTCAACCTGTTTGCGCTTCCCGCTACAGAAAGAAAATTTACAAATTTATCCTGAACTTCGTCTCTGAATAAATCGCAAAAAATATTTGTTTTTTCACTTTGTGAGATGCTTGGCGTCTCTACAAGTTGAGATATTTTTTGATCTTCAAGAGCAAGCTCTATCAAAGAAAAATCTGCTGTCCAAGCGTCTAGAGCATCATCCGCTAAAGCGACTTCAAAAGCTGCTTCAGCGTATGGTCTAGATTGCGTTTTTATTTCTGACATTAGATCTTTTTGATAAGCGAGTCGATGATATCTTTGTTTGCCTTAGCATTTATCTCTTTATCTAAGATCTTCTGGGCGCCAGCAATAACAAGTGCGGCGACTTCGTCCCTTAAGCCATCTTTAGCCTTGTTGGCGCTTTGCTCAATGTCTGCTTCTGCTGAGAGCTTGATTTTCTTTGCTTCTTCCACGGCTTGTTCTTTCGCTTCATCGACAATTTGATCTGCTCTAGAGTTTGCTTGATTAATTAGGGAGGAGGCTTCCGCCTTCGCTCCATCTAATATCGTAGCCGACTCCTTATTTGCTTCTTCAAGCTTTCTTTGAGATTGGCTGGCAGCCTCGAGACCATCAGAAATTTCTTTTCTTCTGTCCTCGAGAAGATTTTCCATGCTAGGCCAAATGTATCGATAAGTTATGAACACAAAGATACAAAAAGCTAGAAGCTCTGCAAAAAAAGTTGCGTTTATATTCATGTTTTTATGTAAACAAGAATAGTAGTCCTACAGCCAAAGAAATGATTGGCAGTGCGTCAGTAAGTCCAAGGGCGATAAGCACCTGTGCGAACAATTGACCTTGAAGCTCGGGCTGTCTTGCCACAGCTTCAATATACTTTGAAGTTAGACTTCCGATACCTATCCCGGCACCTAAAGCGCCAAGACCGGTAAGCAGTGCTCCTGCTATTAATCTACCTACTTCTACTTCCATATTAGTCTCCTAATTTTTTAGCTAGTGTTTGGTACTAGCCAAGTTTAAATAAGCTATTGTAAGCATCATGAAAATGTATGCCTGCAAAGCAACAATTAAAATGTGAAATAACGCCCAAGATAAATTCAAAATTAATCCTGGCAAAAACCACAAGGTTTGTGAAAAAGACATTGCAAATTGACCAAACATGATGGCAATCAGAATAAAGATCATTTCTCCTGCGAATAAATTTCCGTAAAGTCTTAAAGCCAGTGCAACATGTTTAGAAACATAGCTTATAAATTCTAGGGGTCCAAGCGGCACGATAAAAAGCTCTTTTAAGAAACCCCCGGCTCCATGGGTTTTGACGCTGTAATAAGTTACTAGAATCATCACTACGATTGCTAGAGCAAGTGGAGCATTAAGATCGGCTGTTGGTAGGATTTTGAAATAGTTGAATCCTCCTCCAAAATGCCCAAAGAAGCCGGCCATTTCAACTGGCAATTAATCCATCAGATTCCAAGAGATGATCCAGAGACAGCTCGCAAAGGCTAAAGGCCCAACTATTTTTGAAGTGCCGTGATAACCTGAATTGACTGCGCTTGCAATGAACTCATGAACAAATTCAGCAAAGTTTTGTAACTTGCCGGGCACTCCTTTTTTTGCAGCCCTATTAACAAGACCGAAGAATCCAAATACAACTGCGCCCAATAAAATTGACATAAAAATTGTGTCTAAGTGAAATGACCAAAAGCCCATTTCGGAAACTTTACAGGCCGAGTCTAGCCCCTTGAAAAGTTCCTGCTGATGATTGGCAAAGCCCCACGAGGATGTTTTTTCACACCACCCAAAAGTTAAGTTTACTAAGTGATGACCTATGTAATCTGAGGTTTCGATTAGATTTTGTGCGTTCTCTTTAGCCATGTTTTTTTGGGCAGTGCATTATAGTGATTACCCCGACCAATTCTCAAGGCTTAGATGCAATTTATTTGCCATTATTCCTTTTTAAACGGCTTTATGATTTGTTCAAGCTGATCAAGATCTTTATAAGAAAAGGAAATTTTTCCGCTGCCGTTTTTTTTATGAGAAATTATGACTTGTGAGTTAACCGCATCGCTAAGAGAATTTTCTAGTGCTACAATATTTGGGTCTTTGGAAGAGCTTCGTGCTCTGCCTGTTTTTTTATTTAAATAAGAGCTTGCTAACTTTTCGGCTTGCCTGACAGGGAGGCCTGAAGAAATTATTTTCTTCCCTATTTGTTCTTGATGGGCCGGGGGCAGAGGCAACAAGGCTCTGGCGTGGCCCATAGTTAACTTGCCATCAAAAAGCATTTTTTGTATTGGCTTTGAAAGCTGCAAAAGCCTCAATGAGTTTGCAATAGCCGATCTTGATTTGCCTAAAGCCTCTCCCATGGATTGTTGGGTAAGCCCAAATTCTTGTTGCAGTCTAAAAATTCCTTCTGCCTCTTCCAGAGGGTTCAGATCCTCTCTTTGTAAGTTCTCTATGAGGCCTACAGTCAAAGCCGATTCTTCAGAGTCTTCTCTTATTAAAACGGGAACAGTCTTCAGGCCTGCGAGTTTTGATGCTCTAAGCCTTCTTTCTCCTGCTACCAATTCGTAGCCCTTGGAAAGCTTTCTTACAATTAAAGGTTGAATGACGCCCTGAGTTTTTATTGAGTCGGATAGTTCTTTAATACTTTCTGGAGGAATGTTTTTTCTTGCTTGAAACCTACTGGGCTTGATGCTGTTTATTTCAGCTTGCGTTACTCCAAGAGTGGGTTTATTGGCCGGCTCTGCTTTTTGGGCAGGCGAGGATTCTTCTGAACCAACAAAGGCTCCCATGCCTCTGTTCTTTTTCTTCTCTTGCTCAGGAGACAAAAAGGCTGATAGCCCTCTTTTCTTTTTTTCAGGCGACATTTTTATCCTCAAACTTCATTATAATTTCGCCAGCAAGCGCAAAGTAGGCCAAGGTTCCTTTGGCGTCTGGATCAATGTACATGATTGGCTTTCCTTCCGAAGGGGCCTCCGCAAGCAGGTCACATCTGGGGATAATGGTGCTGAATACTTGCTGAGAAAGAGACTGCTCGAGCTTTTCAGATATTTCTCTAGCCCTTTCTTTTTCTTGGTCAAACATGGTTCTCAAGATTCCATCAATTTTAAGGTTGCTGCCCGTGGCTTCATTTATTTCAATAATCGTTCTCTGCATTGCGGCCAAGCCTTCAACCGAAAAGTGTTCACACTGAAGGGGGATGATTATTTTATCAGCGGCTCTCAAAGCGCTTACGGATAACATGCCAAGTGAAGGCGGGCTATCTATTAAGCAATAATCATATTTGTGCGCCAACAGTTTTAGTTTTCCTTTTAAAATTGAAGTTGGGTCAGGAACTCTTGCCATCTCTAACTCTGCAGATATTAAGTCTGGGCTGCCTGGAATTACATCAAAATTAAAATCGACCTTTCTTTGAATTAAACTCTCTAGTGAGGCGTCGTCGAGCAAAACGTCAGTAATGGTGATTTCTTCATATGTCTTTTTTCCGCCAAGGCCGGTTGTTAGGTTAGCCTGTGAATCAATATCCAATAAAAGAATCTTTCTTCCTGCGGCTGCCAAGCTTGCAGCCAGATTTAAAGTTGTTGTGGTTTTGCCTACGCCCCCCTTTTGGTTTGCTACAACAAGAATTTTCACAAGTCTACTATAGCAGTTTTATAACATTTGAATTTCCAAGAAGCCTCTTTTTTTTCCAAGGATTGTAGATGCTTCTGATTCTTTATATTGAATGTCATAACCGGGAACAGATAAGGGTTTTTTTTCTGAAACCATTAAGATTATTTTGTTCTTTTTTGAAATTTTGTTTTCTAAGCTTTTTAACAAGTTGACTGGTTCTTTGAATGCCCTGCAGACTATATTCGTTTGTTTTATTTGATTAATTTCCTCAACCCTTGCGTTTTTTACCGAAGCTAGTTTCAGCCCGAGCTCATTCTTTATATGTATTAAAAAAGATGTTTTTTTTCTATTTGAATCTACCAAGGTTATCGTTCTTTTAGGGTCTATTATCCCTAGACAAATTCCTGGAAAGCCTGAACCTGTGCCCAAGTCAATTGCCGATCCTGGTGAAAGATGTTTTTGCATAACAGCGCAGTCTAAAAAATGTTCTGCTAAATCATTCTTGCCAAGGTTTCTGGATACTAAGTTTCGTGTTTTGTTCCATTTCAAAATTTGATCTAAATATTTATCAGCCTGACTGATTTGAGTTTCAGTAAGTTTTAAATTTGATGCTGCCAACAGCTCTTTAAGATCCAATTTTTTCTGAGGGCGAGCTTTGTTCTTTTTTGATATGAACCAGTAATAGAGAAATTGCAGCAGGAGTTATCCCAGGGATTCTCTGCGCGTGAGCTATAGTTTTGGGCAAAACCTTTTCCAGTTTTTGCTTTACCTCGTTAGACAGTCCGGTTATGTCTGAAAATACAATTTCCTTAGGAATTTTTGCGTTTTCGTATTTCTTTATTTTTTTTATTTCTTTGTTTTGTCTTTCAATGTATCCAGCGTATTTTTTTGCAGTCTCAATGTCCAAAAGTACTCCTTTTTCTGGAAGCGGTCTTTTTATAAGGTTGTAAATATCTTCTAGCCTTGCTTCTGGTCTTTTCAAAATGGAGAGAACAGGTTGTTTTGATTTGTTTTTCCTCCAAATGAAGAAGGGTCAATTTTTATTTTTTCTAGCGCCTGTGTTTCCGAGCCTATTTTGTTCATTTTCTTTTGAAAAATATCCCACCTTTCGTTGCTTATTATTCCAAGAGTGTGTGCATAAGGAGTCATTCTTTGATCAGCATTATCTTCTCTAAGAAGCAGCCTGTGCTCTGCTCTGCTTGTGAACATCCTGTAAGGCTCTTTTGTTCCCAAAGTTATTAGGTCGTCTACCAATACCCCTATGTAACTATTAGCTCTTGATTCTATCCAGGGGTCTTTACCATCCAAACTCAAGGCAGCATTAATTCCAGCCACCAACCCTTGCGCTGCTGCTTCTTCGTAGCCAGTGGTACCGTTAATTTGTCCAGCAAAGTAAAGATTATTGATGCTTTTTGTCTCTAGGGTTTGAGAAAGGTTTCTCGGATCGAAAAAATCATATTCAACCGCATATCCAAATTGACTGATCTTAGCGTTTTCAAAGCCCAAAATGCTTTTAACCATCTTTTCCTGAATGTCTTTTGGCATGCTTGTTGATATACCATTTGGATAAACTTCATCAGATGTAAGTCCCTCTGGCTCTATAAATACTTGGTGAGATTCTTTGTCAGCAAATCTATGAATCTTATCCTCTATTGAAGGACAATATCTTGGTCCAACCCCATCGATTCTTCCTGAAAACATCGGAGACCTGTCGAGTCCAGATCTTATAAAATCATGGGTTTTTTTGTTCGTTCGTGTGATAAAGCAATTCATTTGTCTGGGGTGTATATCTGACGAGCTAATGAATGATATACATGGTCTTGGAGAATCTCCAGGTTGAACTTCTAATGCTGTAAAATCTATTGACGATGTGAGTATCCTAGGAGGAGTTCCTGTTTTCAATCTTGCGTCTCCCAGGTCTAAAGACCTCAAACAGTTTGCAAGTATTTTTGATGATTTTGATTTCTTTCTTCCTCCTTCTTCTTCCTCTTCTCCCCAGTGAACAACTTTCCATTTAAGAATGTTCCTGCGGTTAAAATTATTTTTTTTGCGCTTATTATTTCTCCGTTTTTAAGCTTTACCCCAACTGCCTTTCCATTTTTAATTTCTATATCAACCACCTCTTCTGATATTGATGTTAGTAAGTCTTCACTATCAATTAAAGACTTAACTGCCTTACTATAAAGAACTCTATCTGATTGAGATCTGGTGGCTCTGACAGCTGGTCCTTTAGAAGCATTCAAGACTTTGAAGTGAATGCCTGCTTTATCGGCACAAACTCCCATTAACCCGCCCATAGCGTCTATTTCTCGAACAAGATGACTTTTGCCCAAGCCCCCAATAGCAGGATTGCAAGACATTTGTCCTATCGCCGAAACATCGTGTGTAACAAGCAGAACTTTTTTCTTAAACCTGGAGGCAGCATAGGCGGCCTCACAACCAGCATGACCTCCTCCTATAACAATGATATCCACACTCATATATAAATATTATATAAATTATTAATATTAATTAGTTTATATTGTTATTGTTATAGAGGATCGAATATTCTGTTGATAACCGAGCCAAGCTAAGTGCTGACTGCCCTAGAGCTAAAGACATCTCATTAAATAGCTTGTATATATTTTGAGAACAAAACTGTATTACTTGTGAGTAAAGACAAGCTGAAAATTTAGCTTTAAAACCTTTAACATTTTATACATTCTTATCAACAGAATTATTTGCCAATGCAGAATTTATTAAATATTTTTCCTAGCATGTCATCAGATGATATAGGATCATATATCTCTCCTAAAAGCTCATCGCAGTTTCTTAAATTTTCAGCTACTAGTTCTAAATTAGAACTAACCAAGCCAGGGGAAATTAAAACTATATTTTTGTATGCTTTTTTTATTAAATCTAAATGTCTAATATTTACCGACAAAAGCTCTTCTTGGTTAAGTTTCAAAAAATTATCAGCAAGTGCATTTTTGAGCAACTTAAGGTTTTTTTTAGTTTTTGCAGAAATTGCCAACCCTCCAACAGGTGCCTTTTTTTAGCGAGATCAATCTTATTTAAAACAAAAATATTTTTCTTGTTCTTTATAATTGGCAATTTATCAAAATCATTTTCTTTGTCAGCTAAGTAAATCACAATATCGGCACTTTTAAGCGCTTTTTTGGATAATTTAATACCTTCTTCCTCGATTTTATCCGAAGTTTTTCTAATTCCAGCAGTATCTTTGAAAACAAACCTAATTCCATCTATTAAGCAAGAAGAAGTAACCACATCTCTGGTGGTTCCTTGTTTTTCGTTAACAATAGATACTTTTTTGCCGATTATAGCGTTAATTAGAGTTGACTTTCCTGAGTTTGGAGGGCCAATAACAACAACTTTTACATCGCTAGAAATTGAACTATATGCTTTCATTTCATCATTAAAAGATTTGAATGTGCTTTTAAATTCATCAATTTTCTTATAACTTCTTCGATATAAATATTTACATCTTCATCTACAAAGTCAATTAATGTTTCTACCATAACCCGTGTATCTCTCAATTTATCTTGAATCTCTGATATTTTTACTTTAAGCCCGCCTTCAAGGCTGTTCTGTGCAGCTTTAAGAGAAGCCTTTGAGTTGGCATTTATAATATCTATTACAGCTTCTGACTTATCAAGAGAAAGCTTATTATTTAAAAAAGCTCTTAAAGTAAATTCACCTGGTTTAGCTATTTTTGCTCCTGTATTTATGCATTTTTTTATCACTTCTTCCACAATATAAGGGTTTCCATGCGTTGAAATTTCTACAATATCTTCCCCCGTGTAAGAATTAGGAGACCTAAAGATAGTAAGTACACACTTTTCAAATAAATCTTTATCTAAAGGAAATTTAACAACAGATATCTGTTTTTTAAGCTCATTTTTTGTAATTTTTTGAATAATAGAAAAGGCCTTATCTCCCGACATCCTTATTATAGAAATAGCCCCTCTTCCAGGCGGAGATGAACAGGCTACTATAGTATCTCTTGCACTAAGCACTTCTAGGAGAATGCATGAGCATTTGTACTGCAGACACCAAAGAGTTTATGAGCCAATATAAAACTAGACCCGCAGGGAAGAAAGCAAACATTACACCAAAAATTAAAGGCATGAACTTAAATATTCTGGCCTGCATTGGATCAATCCCAGCAGGCTGTGGTTGAAGCATTTGCATGGCCCACATGGCCCCAATATTAAGAATAGGTAATATAAATAGGGGGTCTCTTGAAGATAAATCGGTGATCCATATCAAAAAAGGAGCATATCTTAGCTCAACGGTTTCAATTAAAACCCAATAAAAAGCAAGAAAAAAGGGCATTTGAAGCAACATCGGCAAACATCCAAGCGCCGGATTAACCTTCTCATCCTTATAAAGCTTCATCATCGCTTGTGACATTGCTTGGCGGTCTCCTGAATGCCTTTCTTGAATATCTTTTAGCTGAGGCTGAATTTGCCTCATTTTGCCCATAGATTTGTATGAAACGTAGGATAAAGGCCACAAAATCACTTTAATTAGTAAAGTAACCAAAACAATAGCCCACCCCCAATTTCCAACCATATCAAAGAAGAATTGCATAGCTAGAAACATTGGCTGCCCTATCCAATATAAAAAACCATAATCTACCGCTAAAGGAAGGTCTTGGTTTGCCTTGGATAACTCTGACTGAACTTTTGGTCCGAAATACAGTGAATAACTAAAGGACGTCTCTTCATATGGTTGAATTTTTATTGGCCTTCCAACAACTCCAACCGAAAACTTCTCGTTTGTTTTGTTTTTTTTCCCAACGAAAACATTTATGTTTTCTTGGTCAGGAATAATAGCTGTTATGAAATAGTGTTCTAAAAAAGCAGTCCAGCCCTTTATTGAATTTTCTTTGAAATCTTTTTCCTCTAGCTCTCCCAGATTAACTTTCTGATAATTATCAGTCTCTGTAGAAAAAACTGGACCAAGGTAAGCAAAGTTTGCAGGATCTCCGAAAAACGCACCTTCGGCCCCAGGAGGCTTAAGAGAGTTTCTCTCTATTTTTGAATAAGACGATGAATTTATGACTTCTGAAGACAAGTTTTTAATGATGTGCTTAACTTCTACAAAATAATCTTCAGGTTTAAAAGATATAATCTTTGACTCTTTAAAGAAAAGCAGACTCCCTCACAAACGTGTAGCTATTTGTATCTGAACTTCTTTTTATATCTTCAATCTTGAATAAAGAAAAATCTTGGTTAGCGTTATCTCCAAATACAAACCCAGATAATTGGGAGTATTCGTTTCTTCCGCAAGCATCAAACATTAGCTTGTTGTTATTTGAGCCTATTTCGTCTGGATAATTTTTTAATTCAGCTTTTTTAAAAGAACCATCCATTAGATCAACAGAAATCTTCCAATTGTTGGAATCTATTTCGTAATCGTCACTTGAAGTACAAGTTGTTGATATGGAATTTGTAATTAATTCTTCGGGCTCATTTTTTATGCTCTCATCAATGAACCCAAAGTCTTCTTTTGGTGAGTAAGTACTTACTTCTTTTTTAACATCTTGATCTAAAGGCAAGCTAGTTGGAGGATCCCATCTTATAATTAGGAAATAGCTCATAATGAACACACAAGCTATTAGAAAATATCTTTGAAAATTCTCCATTATTCTTCTTTTCCAGGAACCGGATCATATCCTTTGGAGCCAAAAGGATGACATTTAGAAATTCTTTTAAGCCCTAAACTTAATCCCTTTAAGACACCATGAAGGTTTATAGCTTCTATCATATATTGACTGCATGTTGGCTGAAACCTGCAATTTGAACCCAACAAGGGGCTTAATGTAATTTGATAAAATTTAATTAAATATATAATTATTTTTTTCATTCAATTTCTTAGTTAATTTCAAAAACAGAGTCTTTATTTCTCTCCTTAATTTATCTTTTTTAAAATCTAAAATTCTTTTTTTTGAAATAACAATCAAAGATACTTTAGATTCTGCAAAGACATCGATAGATAAATTCCTAATAACTCTCTTTAAATAGTTTCTATGAACAGCAAGTTTAATATTTTTTTTTGGGAGAATCATGCCTAGCCTGAAATTGTCATTTGTAATTAATATCAAAGCTCTAAAATTTTCTGAACCTACATTTTGGCTGGAATTATTAAAGACTTCATTAAAGTCATCCCTTCCTACTAAAGGCTTATACGACAACTTAAACTGTAAGAGACTTTCTTCCCTTGCTTCTTCTGCTTTTTAAAACCTGTTTTCCTGAAACGCTAGAATTTCTGGCCCTGAAACCATGAGTTCTTTTTCTTTTTATTTTGCTAGGTTGATAAGTTCTTTTCATTTTTTAAAGATTTAGTTGAGCAAAAGAATAATATAGATAGAAAAGATAAAAGCAAGAAAAAATAAATAGAAAAAAAAAAAAAAAAACAAAAACTAACAGGTTATCCACAGAAAATTAATAGCATATTCTGTGGATAACTTTGTGTATAAGGTATATTATCTTTAAATCTATGATGATGACTAAATCTTGGAAAAAATGTAAAAAAGCCCTTCAAAAGGAAATGTCTCAGGAAGAATTTAACGCCTGGATTAACCCTTTAGAGTTTTCTATAAATAAGTCTCCATCAGGAAGCAAAGATCTTTTTATTCTAGCTCCTAATGCATTCATAAAAGAACATGTAAGAGAAAATTACGATGAAATCATCAGAAAACACCTTCTAAAAGATGAATTATCAGAAATGCCGCTTGTATATGAGCTTATATCTGTACGTAAACCATTGATTAGTAAGGAAAATAAAAAAAATTTAGGCCTTTTTCTTAATAAAGAAAACACTCTGAATGATGATTATACTTTCGAAACTTTTGTAGAGGGTAAATCTAATAATATAGCGCTTGCAGCTGCTAAACAGGTCTCAGAGTCAAAAAATGCAGCTTACAACCCACTATTTATATATGGCGGAGTCGGATTAGGGAAAACTCATCTAATGCACGCTGTTGGAAATAAGCTTAAAGAACAGGATAATTCGAAAAATATTGTTTATGTTCATTCAGAGAGGTTTGTAAGTGACATGGTGAAGTGTTTACAGTTAGGATCAATAAACGATTTTAAGAACTTTTATAGGTCTGTCGATGCTCTTCTTATTGACGATAATCAATTCTTTGCTGGTAAAGAACAATCCCAGGAAGAGCTTTTTCACACGTTCAATACTTTGCTTGAAGGCGGCCAACAAATGATTTTAACTTGTGACAAATATCCCAAAGAAATAGATGGTTTAGAAGAAAGGTTAAAATCTAGGCTTGGATGGGGCCTTCCAGTTAGTATAGAGCCGCCTGAATTAGAAACAAGAGTTGCAATTTTGCTGACAAAGGCTTCAGAAATGGAATTAAACCTTTCAGAAGACTCTACATTTTATATTGCAGAAAAAATTAGATCTAATGTTAGAGAGCTTGAAGGGGCCCTCAGAAGAGTGGGTGCTAACGCAAAATTTACAAACAGAGAAATTGATGTAAATTTGATTAAAGAATCGCTAAAAGATTTACTTGCTATTCAACAAAGACAAATCAGCATAGAAAACATACAAAAAACTGTCTCTGATTACTACAACATAAGAGTTTCTGATCTTTTATCAAGCAAAAGAACTCGCTCACTTGCAAGGCCCAGACAAGTCTCAATGTGTTTATCAAAAGAATTAACTAATCATAGTTTGCCAGAAATAGGCGATTCTTTTGGTGGCAGAGATCATACAACAGTATTACACGCATGTAGAAGAATTACAGCGCTTAGAGAAGAAGATGCAGATATAGCTGAAGATTACACTAAACTAATAAGGTCATTGACAGCATGAAATTTTCTGCAAAGAAAGAGGCTTTGGCGGATAAATTGTCCTTGTGTTCGTCAATAGCTGAGAAAAGACAAACAATTCCTATACTTTCTAATGTTTTATTAAAGGCTAATAATGGAAATTTAACAATTGTTGCTACTGATCTAGAAAGACAACTATCCCTGGTTGTTTCTGATTGCTCGATATCTGATGATGGAGAAACAACCGTTTCAGCTAGAAAGCTATTTGAGCTCATAAGGTCTGTTCCAGATGATACAGAGTTAAATTTTGAAGTTATTGAAAACCAACTTGAAATTTCAGCACTAAGCTTTCAAGCGGACTTGGCAGTTTTGCCTGTTCAGGATTTCCCATTCGTGGATTTGGAAGATCACAATTTTAATATTACTTTGGATGGAAATAAGTTTGGCAAGGTTCTAGAAAGCACAAGTTTTGCTATGGCATCAGCAGACGTTAGATATTATCTAAATGGATTGTTATTTGAGACTGCTCAAAAGAAAATAAATATGGTTGCTACTGATGGTCACAGACTTGCTTGGGGATCTTATACTCATTCAGAAGATTTGGAAGAAAAAAATTAATCATTCCCAGATCTACAGCTCAAGAGTTACAAAGAATTTTAAATTTATTTCCTGAGGAAATTTCTTTCTCTTCAAACAACTCTCAGTTAAAAATAGAATCTGAGAATTTCATTTTTATAAGTAAATTAATTGAGGGAGCTTATCCTGATTATAAAAAAGTCTTTCCTTCTGGGGAGGAACAATCTCTTGCAACTTCTAAGTCTCCTATTCTTACCGCGCTGTCGAGATCAGCAGTTCTTTCTAATGAAAAATTTAGAGGCGTTAAATTTGAACTTAGCAAAGACAAATTAAAAATCCTTGCTAATAATCCAAATAAAGAAAGCGCAGAAGAAGAGTTGGACGTGGATTATTCTGGACAAGATTTGGAAATAGGCTTCAATATAAATTATGTTCAAGAATCTTTAAATTATCTTCCGGGTGACGATATTGAATTTGTCTTTTTCGGCTCGGAAAATTCTTGCTTAGTTAAAAATTCTTCAAGTGATGATTTAGTACATGTAATCATGCCGATGAGGTTATGATGAAATGCCGTTATCAAAAATCAATTTAAACAATTTCAGATCTTTTAAAAATTCTTCTTTTGATCTTTCGCAAAAGAATTTAATTCTTGGAAAAAATGGGGCAGGGAAGTCTTCTTTTTTAGAGGCGATTTTTTTCATTCTATCTAAAAAGTCTTTCAGAACATCTTCTGCAAATGCAATGATTAATTTTGGATCAAATTTTTTTAAAGTAGATGCTATCTTAAATGGAGAAAAATTTTCTCTATCAAAGGAATTGTCATCTTCTGTAAAATTAAAATCAGATAATATTAAAAACGATTTTCTGCCTCTAGTGCTAAATAATTTTTCTTTGAGTCTTTTGGAAGCGCCAAAGGAGAACAGAAGGTCATTTATAGATTACCTAATGTTTCACGTGGAACACGATTACAAAATAGATCACTTAAAGTTTAAAAAAGCTCTCGCCCAAAGAAACAGAGCGTTGAAAAAAAGCTCTTTTTCTGAGCTTAAATCTTGGACAAAAGTCTTCATTGATTTGTCTGAGAAATTAACCAAAAAAAAGCTTCAGTTTATAGATTCTTTTTTAGAAAGCTTTCCGTCTTTTATAGATTCTTTGTCTATACCTGAAAACCTAAAAGATAAGTTTAGGGAGATCTCAATTACTTACGATAAAGGCTGGAAAGACAACTTATTAGAGGAGTTAAGAGAGTCTTTTGTTAAAGATCAGGCCAGGGGCTTTACTTCTTTAGGGCCGCAAACTTCTGACTTAAGTGTGAAAATAAATAAGCAAGATTCTGGAAATATTTTATCAAGAGGAGAGCAAAAGCTATTGATTTTATTGATTTATTTATTTTTTATTAAAGCTTACAATGATCTTAGACCAAACAAAACAATTTTTTTGCTTGACGACTTGCCTTCTGAGCTTGATGAAAAAAATTTAGACTTGGCACTAAATCTTCTTCAAGATGCTGATTGTCAATTATTTATAACTTCTTTGGAAAATTTAGAAAAATATGAGTTTGATTTTGTAATTGATTTATAATACTTGATGCCTAAAAAGACTCCCAAAAAGGAAGTTTATGACTCTTCGAACATTAAGGTTCTGAAGGGCCTAGAAGCCGTTAAAAAAAGACCAGGAATGTACATTGGAGATACCGATGACGGTACTGGGTTACATCACATGATTTTCGAAATTGTAGATAATTCTATAGACGAAGCATTGGCGGGTTATTGTGATGAAATTAAAGTCGTTATTCATTCTGATGCAAAAGTTAGTGTTAGTGATAATGGCAGAGGTATACCAGTAGACATTCATAAAGATGAAGGTATTTCTGCTGCTGAAGTAATAATGACAAAGTTACATGCTGGCGGAAAGTTTGACGACAATTCCTACAAAGTTTCTGGGGGGCTTCATGGTGTCGGTGTTTCAGTGGTAAATGCTTTATCAGAAACTCTCGAGTTGGAAATCAAAAGAGAAGGAAATGTTTACAAGCAATCCTATAAGGATGGCGTCCCAAAAAATAAGATTAAAAAAAGTGGATCTACAAAAGATCAAGGCACTTCTTTAACGATCGTTCCTTCAGAATCTACTTTTGGAAAGAACAGGGTATTTGATTACGAGATCGTTCAAAAAAAATTAAGAGAGTTATCTTTTTTAAATTCAGGAGTACAAATAGAACTCATTGATGAGAGATCTTCAAAAAGTAACGTTTTTAAATCTACTGGTGGCTTAGAAGAATTTGTTTCTTATAAAAATAAAAATAAAACCGCTCTAAATAAAATCTTTTCTTTTAGCAAAGAAGCAGGCAAGGGCATCTCTATAGAAATTGCTCTGCAATGGAATGATTCTTATCAGGAAAACATTCAATGTTTCACCAATAACATTCCTCAACGCGATGGAGGAAGTCATTTGGTAGGTTTTAGAACTGCCCTAACCAGAACGTTAAATAATTTTATGGAAAAAGAAGGGTATCTAAAAAATGAAACATCTCCGCCAAGCGGTGAAGATGCGCGTGAAGGACTTACTGCGATTATTTCAACTAAGCTTCCTGATCCCAAATTTTCATCTCAAACAAAAGACAAGCTGGTCTCTTCAGAAATAAAACCGGTTGTCGAGCAAGAAACTTACAAGCACCTTTCTGATTATTTATTAGAAAATCCATACGAGGCAAAAATAATTGTCTCAAAAATATTGGAAGCTTCAAGAGCGAGAGAAGCTGCCAGAAAGGCAAGGGAAATGACTCGTAAACAAGGTAGATTGGATGGATCTGGCTTGCCTGGGAAACTTGCAGACTGCCAGGAAAAGAAACCGGAATTAAGTGAGATTTATCTTGTTGAGGGAGAATCAGCTGGCGGTTCAGCAAAACAAGGCAGAAACAGACAGAACCAGGCAATCTTGCCATTAAAAGGAAAAATCTTAAATGTTGAGAAAGCAAGACTAGACAAAGTATTAAGCAGTCAAGAAATAGTCATCTTGATAACCGCTCTTGGTTGTGGAATTAGAGACGAATTTACTCTAGAGAAACTTAGATATCATTCAATAGTTATCATGACGGATGCTGATGTGGATGGCTCTCACATCAGAACTCTTCTTTTAACTTTTTTCTACAGACAAATGCCCGAGCTAATAGAAGCCGGTCACATCTTCATTGCCCAACCTCCACTTTATAAAGTAAAGAAAGGTAAGAAGGATATTTATTTAAAAGACGAGGAAGCTCTTCAAGAATTTTTAGTAGACAAAGCGGTGGAAGAAACTGAGCTTTTGCAACAGCATCAAAAAAAATAGAATCAGAAAAATACAAGGAATTATTAAAACTCTTTAATAGTTTTCAATCTGCTATTTCAAATCCATCGGTTTCTCTAGATCAAGATATTCTCATTTCAATGTTGAATTCAGATGAATTTCCTTCTTCGCCATCTTCTGAAAATGTAAAAAAATGGATTAAAGTCTTTCTTAAAAATATCGAACAAAAAAAAGGTGTTGCATGGAAAGCTTCAATTGATGAGAAAAATAAGCAATCTATTTTGGTTGAAAGGTCTGAGCACGGGCACTCTTCTTTTTCTATAATTCCTTTTTCATTTTTCAAATCTAATCAGACTACTCCTTATAAGATTATCAAGGCTTACAAGAAAGCATTGAGAGATCTCAAATTAAAAACAAGCTATCTTGTTATTTCTGATGACAAAATAAAAATAGAAGATTTTCTTAAACCATTTTCTAAATTAATGGACTCAACTAGAAAGGGTTTATCTCTTCAGAGATATAAAGGTTTGGGCGAAATGAATCCAGAACAGCTATGGGACACCACCATGAATCCTGTCGGGAGAAGACTGGTTCAAGTAAAGATTGAAGATGCCGATGAAGCCAGCGATTTGTTTGAACAACTCATGGGCGACAATGTTGAAAACAGAAGGGAGTTTATTGAAACCAATGCTTCTTTAATTGGTAACATAGATATTTAAGTCAAAAAAGCTCTGAGTATTTATTCTCCGTCCAATCTCTAACCCTTTTGGTTGTTTCAGCTGGGTTTTCTGATGGCAAGATAGGTTCTCCTAATAAAAACACAACATGGCCAGGCCTTATAACAAAATCCCCGCCATACCAACATTCGCCAGCATTATGAACAACGGGAATAATTGTGCTATTAGTTTGAAAAGCAAGCTCTGCCCCCGTTTTCTTATATATTCCAAGCTTCTCAGGCTTTCGTCTGGTTCCTTCAGGATAATAAATTAAAGAAAAACCAGCATCTAAAAGCTTTGTGCCCATAGAAAAGATTTTTTTTATGGCTTCCGAGCCCTTACCTCTATTAATCGGAATTGAACTGAGCAATCTCAAAGCCCAGCCAATTACTGGCCATGATAATAAATCGTCTTTCAGAATTGTTGCTGTAGGAACAAATCTTTCATACAAAACCAAAGTTTCTATAAAACCTTGGTGGTTTGGGAAATAAATTTTTTTCTTGGAGAATTTATTACATCAATATTACCTTTAAAAACAATCTTTACTCCGCAACATATTCTTATCCACCAACGAAAGAAAGCAACCCAGGAAAGAATAATTTTTTGTCTGAATTTTCTATCAATAAAAATACAAGCAGGGAAGGTTAAAGAAATGATAATTAAAGAAATTGCTAAAATCACATAAAAAAGAAAAGATCTTATGTATGCAATCATTGGCAGATGAATTTTGTTGCTGAAAGCAGATTTTCAAAAACTTGAGCTTGAGAAGTATCGTGATTTTTCAAGGTGATTTCTCCATAACCAGTTTTGACTAATAAGGGTTTGCATTCATGCGCGAGAGCACATTGAACATCAGAAAACTTGTCTCCAACAAAATAACTTCCTTTAAGATCAATACCCAGAGCTTTTTCTGCTTGGTACAAAAGGCCAGTTTTAGGCTTCCTACATTCACAGGCATCTTCAGGCCTATGAGGACAAACTTCTACATGAATAATATCTGACCCGTGTTCTCTAACTTTTTGTTTCATGTGAGAATTGACATTATCTATTTGATCTTTAGAGGCTATGCCAAGGCTAATGCAGGCCTGATTTGTGGCAACAATAATTTTAAAATTGTTTTCGGATAATATAGATAATGCTTCTAGGCTCCCGTCCTCGAATTTAAAATCTATTGGCTTTGTAACGTAATCAAAGAGATCAACATTAATAACGCCGTCCCGATCAAGAATAATGTATTTCTGATCTGACATCCTCAACTCTTAAATAACTCTAGAATGCTTTTCTCTATGTCGCTTAAGTCGACTACTTCTTGCTTCATAGTATCTCTATCTCTAAAAGTAACTTTGTTTTTTTCTATGGTGTCATAGTCAACTGTGATACAAATTGGGGTGCCAATTTCGTCATGTTTGCGATAACTCTTTCCTATATTTCCAGTATTTTCAACTGCAACTCTTCCAATATTTAGTTTTAAAAGTCTGTTTTTTATTTCTACAGAAGCGTTTACTATTGCTTCTACGTTCTTTTTTTAGGGGAATAACAGCTACTTTTATAGGAGATAGGTGTCTTTTCAAAGACAATACTACCCTTTTCGTATCATTTTCAAGATCTTCTTCCTTATATGCATCGTTTAGAATGGCTAAAAACGCCCTTTCGACCCCAGCACTTGGTTCAATTACATAAGGCACTAGCCATTTATTTGATATTTTGTCCTGGTAAGCAAGTTTCGCTTTCGAAGTCTTATTTTCCTTGGTTTTTGCCTGGATATTGAATTCTTCTTGAGACTTAGTATGTGATCCTAAATCAAAATCTGTTCTATTTGCAATTCCCTCAAGTTCTTCTGTTCCATGAGGGAATTTATACATAATATCTGCTGTCGCCTTAGAATAATGGGACAATTCTTTTTTGGGGACATTAAAAATCTCTAAATTTTCTTTTTTAGGCCCTGATCTAGCCACCATTGCATTCTTTCTTTAATCCAGTATTGATGAATTTTCTCATCATCTTTAGGCTCTACAAAATACTCCATTTCCATCTGCTCAAATTCCCTTTTTCTAAAGATAAAGTTTCTGGCTGTTATTTCATTTCTAAATGCTTTACCAATTTGGGCAATTCCAAAAGGTAGCGTTCTAGAAGTGCTGTCTAAAACATTCTTAAAATTAATAAAAATATGCTGAGCTGTTTCTGGACGAAGATAGGCAATGGAAGATCCATCGTCAACTGGCCCGATGTTTGTTTTAAACATCAGATTAAAGTCTCTAGGCTCAGTTAAATTTGTTGATCCACAATTTGGACACTTCATTTCGTCTAAAGTATCTGCTCGCATTCTGAATTTACAATCTTTGCAATCAATCAAAGGATCAGTGAAAGTATCTTCATGACCTGACTGTGCAAAGATGTTTTGGCTGCCCAAAATTGAAGAATCCAAGCCTTCTATATCATCTCTTTGGTAAATCATAGATTCCCACCAAGCCCTCTTAATATTGTTGGCAAGTTCAACGCCTAGTGGCCCATAATCATATACGCCCTGCATTCCTCCATATATCTCTGCAGTTTGAAAAATAAAACCCCTTCTCTTACAAAGAGAAACGATTTTATCCATTTTATTTTCAACCATGCTTGTATCTTAAATGAAGTAAGTACTTACTATTCTTTCCAAAAGAATGCTGTAAATAATACCAACAAAGTATAGATTTCTAATCTTCCAAGTATCATTACAAAAGCCAAAAGGACTTTTGCAAACGCATCCATTTCTGCGTAATTATATGCTACTTCGCCTAGTCCTGGACCTAAATTATTAAGACATGCTGCTATCGCTGAGAAAGCAGTTTCTGTGTCTATCCCCTGCCCTAGCAATAAAAAAGATCCGATCAAAAAAGTAAGCAAATATACAGTTAAAAACCCCCAAACTGAATCTGCTACTTCGGCATTTATTTTCTTTTTGCCAATTTTTAATGGTAAAACAAGATTTGGATGAATGAGTTTTTTTAGCTCTCTTTTCGCATGATTTAAGAGAACCAAGCCTCTAATAGCTTTGAATCCTCCTGCGGTTGATCCTGCGCAAGCACCAATCATGCCAACAAGAATTAGTAGCTGAGGTAAATAAGTTGGTAATGAAGTGTGATCCAATACTGTAAATCCAGTTGTAGTTGCAAACGAAGTTACTGTAAATAGCGACGATATAATTTTGACTTGATGATAGTTCAGAACTATAAAGCCAGATTGTTGCTATGAAAAAACAACTGAAGTTAGGGAAAAAGTATTTTCCAATAAAATCCAAACTCAGGATCTTTAATATAGTTAAAAAGCTTAAAGTTTGAAAAAGATAGATAGTGTAGAGAAAAGCTTATACCTGATATAAACATGAATATAATGGCTAAAAGGTATATAGCACTGCTATCAAAGTAAGCAAAACTTTCGTTGTAGTTTGAAAAACCTCCAATAGCAATTGTCGTGAAGGAATGTACTACAGCATCAAAATAGTCCATGCCAGCTACAAAATAGGAGAAAAAACATAAAATAGTTAAAATTAAGTATATGTAGACCAAAACCATAGCTGTTTCAGCTATTTTTGGCCTCAATTTGCTTTGATTAATAGGACCTTGTGTTTCCCCCTATATAGCTGCATTCCACCAACCCCTAAAAGAGGCATTAACGCTATTGCTAAAACAATGATTCCAAGACCGCCAACCCATTGCAACAATCCTCTATAAAATAGAATTGAGTAATATTCTGAAGACAAGTCAGAATATATTGTAGCGCCTGTTGTAGTTAATCCTGATGTTGCTTCGAAGTAAGCGCTTACTACTGATAGTTCACCTTTAGAACCGAAGATAAAAGGTAAGCTAGCAAAGATGGTGAAGAAAAACCAAAGTAAAACAGTTAACAAAAATCCTTCTTTTACTCTTATGCCCACATATTTCCTTTCAAAATTAACTAAATATAGAAAAGATCCAAATGTAAATGTAATTAAAAAAGAGTATCCAAAAGCAGAAAGATTTTCTTCATTGTATGTAATTGAAACTAAAATTGGTGTTAGCTGAAGCAAAGAAAAGGTAATTAAGCCTATTCCCAAAACTCTTGAAATTAATCTGAACTTCATTTATTTTTCACTAAAATCAATGATTATCTTCTAATTCATTAAACTTGTTTCCAAAGCAGGAAATAGTTTTTTATCAGAAAGAAAAATAATTAAATGATCATTTTCATGAATTTTAACGTCATGATGAGCAATTTTGACTTCTTTTTCGCGAATTATAGCGCTAATTGTGCATCCATTGGGAAGTTTTATATCGTCTAAGCCTTTTCCAATAATTTTAGGGGTTATTTCTTGGCTTGCTATCAGCTCTAAAGCTTCTGATTTGCCTTTCTTAAAGGTATGAGCCCTCTCAATCTTAGCTTTAGTAATATTTTTTAATACTACTCCAATTGTTATTTCATTAGGGATAACAGTAATATCTACTTCTCCCTGATGAATCAAATCTAAAAATGATTGTTTATTCATCAAAGAAAGTACCTTTTTAGCACCAAGTTTTTTAGCTAATAAAGAAGACATCACATTTGCTTCATCACTATCTGTAACAGAGCAAAACATGTCTATTTGCTCTATGCCTTCTTCTATTAACAGATCCTCATCTGTTGCATCTCCATTGAGAACCAACGCATGATCTAAATTTTCTGATAAGTAATCTCCTCTTTTTCTACTCTTTTCAATAATCTTAACGACACTAAATTTATCTTCGAGTATTTTCGCCAACCTTCTTCCTATTTTTCCTCCCCCAGCGATCATAATGCTTTTATGTTTTGAATCTGCAGGCCTAATTTCTGACATAACTTTTTTTATGTTTGCTCTTGCAGAGATAAAGTAAACTTCATCACCATCTTTTATATAATCTTCTCCATTCGGGATAATAATTTCTTCTTCTCTATAAATCGCTGCCACTCTGGCATCTGCATTAGGTATGTGTTCTCTTAGTTCAGAAATTTTATGTCCTGTAATTGGAGCATTTTCTACTGCTTTTACGCTTACCATTGAAGCTCTGCCGTCACCAAAATCTAGAACTTGTAGAGCACCAGGCAGTTGAACCAATTTAGAAATATATTCTGTTATTAAAGTTTCAGGAGAAATTAGAACATCTATTGAGTATTCTCCATTTTCAAAAATCTTATTTCCTTTGCCTTTCAAATATTCTCTTGCTCGAATCCTAGCCATTGTCCTGGTTTTTTTATTTAGATGTTTAATCATCTGACAGGCAACCAAATTGACTTCATCCCATTCAGTCATGGCAATAGCCAACTCTGTGTCTTGAATATTTGCGTCTTCGAGAGTTTGCGGATAACAACAATTTCCACTTACAATTTTTATATCGTGCTGTTCCGACTCTTTTTCGAGTTTTTCCTCATCAAGATCGACGAGGGTTATACTGTGACCATCTTCAGATAGAATTTCTGTTAATTCTGATCCAACTTGGCCTGCACCTAAAATTAAGATGTTCAATTATTACTCCAATAAAAATTATACTCTCAGAAAAATATTATTGTGAATTTGATTACCACTATTTAAAGCTTTCATCGGAGTTAAAAAAATCTTTCGATCCATTGTAGAAGCTTTTGTATTCCATTCGTTTTTTATTCTGCCTGGCAAGCTCTTTAATTTCGACACACTGATCTTTTCCAGAGACTAAAAATTCGTTTTTATCAGCCTTAATAACTTTTCCGGGATCCGAAGCGGGTAGGTCATTTATTTTTGCACGGTGAATGATAATTCTTTCATTTTTATATTCTGAAAATGCACATGGATTAGGACAAAGACCATTAATTTTGCCAACTATTTCTTTCGCTGATTTTGTCCAATCTATTCTGGCTTCGTCTTTAGTTACTTTGGGAGCATAAGAAGATTCGTTTTCATTTTGTTCTGTAAGTGAAAATGTATTTTCCTCAATAGAATCAATAACCTGTAGTATATTTCTAGATGAAATATCACTCATTATTTCCTCTAAATCTTCTGTATTCGTTCCTTCCTCAATAGGAAATTTTACGCTGGTTACAATTGGACCCGTATCTAGACCGGCATCCATTTTCATGAAAGTAATTCCTGTTTCCCGGTCGCAGTTAATTATGCTTCTTTGAATTGGAGCGGCACCTCTGTACTTAGGTAGTAAAGAAGTATGAATGTTAAAACTTCCATGTTTTGCCACGTTCAAAAGATCTTCATTAATGATGTGTCCAAAAGCAAAGACAAGAAGAAGATCTATATTTAGTTTTTCTAAGGTAGGCCTGAACTTCTTATCTTTGATTTCATCATATGAAAAAATTTTAATTTTTTTCTCTTCCGCAAAAACTCTAATTGGACTTTTAACAAATTTTAAACCTCTACCCGAACGCTTTTCTTCTGCACAAATCACTCCAACCAAATCGTGTTTTGATTCAAAGACGGTTTTAAGAGTTTTTAGAGCAATCTTCGGCGTAGCAGCAAATAAGATATTCATTATTTCTGTTTGACAATTTTATTTCGGATTCTTCTTCTTTTCAGTTCAGAAATATGATCAACAAATAATCTGCCTTTGAGGTGATCAATTTCATGCTGGACAACTTTCGTCAATAGTCCTTCAGTTTTAATTTCTTGTTTTTTTCCATTTAGATCTTGATAAGTGAGTTGAATATCTGATGGTCTAGAAACAGTCTCAAAAAAACCTGGAACACTTAAGCAGCCTTCATCGTAATCTTCTTTTTTGGAAGGGTCCAAAATTTGAATTGCAGGATTGACGATTACGAAAGGTTCATTTTTTCCTGGGCTGATGTCGATAACAGCTACTTGTTTAGCCACGCCAATTTGAGTAGCTGCCAATCCAATGCCATTTACAGAGTGCATGGTTTCAAACATATCGTCCGTTAAAGTTTTCAACTCGTCATCAAAAGTTACAACAGGCTTTGCTTTAATACGCAAATCTTGATTAGGAAATTTTAAAATTTTTCTAATTACCACGATTGTTATTCAATTTATTTTTATCATCTGTAAAATAACATTTTAGTTAAGGAGATCAAAAATGAAAGTTTCAATTGTCATGGGTTCAAAATCAGATTTAGATTTAGCAAAAGCTGCTGGAGAAATTCTCGATACACTCGACGTTCCATACACAATAAATATTTTAAGTGCGCACAGAACACCAGAGCTGTTGCATGCCCACATAGATGAGGCCATAGCAGATGGAGTGAGAGTTTTTATCGGAATTGCAGGTTTGGCTGCCCACTTGGCGGGAAATGTTGCCTCCAAAACCACTTTGCCAGTTATTGGGGTGCCTGGAGACGGCGGCCCTTTGAATGGATTTGATGCTCTTTTATCTACTGTGCAAATGCCTAAGGGTGTGCCAGTTGCAACGGTTGCAATTGGTAAAGCAGGGGCAATAAATGCAGGATATTTAGCTGCTCAAATGTTATCCACAGGCAACGAGGAACTCGCTGAAAAGGTAAAAAACCTCAGAGAAGAGCAAAAAGAGGCTTTAAAAAAGGAAAACGAGCAGCTTCAAAGCTAAATTTTTAAGGAAAATGATTTACGCATACCCAACTGAGGGAGTTTGGGGTTTAGGCTGTCTGCCAGATTCAGAAGAAGATGTAGAAAAAATTTGTTTTCTTAAACAGAGAACATTAGATAAAGGCTTAATTTTAGTTTCAGGCCATTTTTCCCATTTTGATGCCTATCTATCACATTTGTCTGAAGATTTGATAATTAAAACAAAAAGTAAATGGCCTGGAGCTCATACTTGGTTGGTTCCAGCAAACGATAACGTTCCCTCATGGATAAAAGGCGATAGCGACTTTGTGGCTTTGAGGCAAAGCGTTCATCCTTCAATTATTGAACTCTCTGAAAAGTTAAATAGTGTTATCACTTCTACTTCAGCGAATATTTCATCAGAACCTCCGGCAAAAAATGCTGAAGAAGTTAGAAACTTATTTGGAGATGAGGTATCTATATTGGAAGGAGAGCTTGGCGGGGCAAATAAACCTACCCCAATACAAAACTTAATAACTGATGAATGGATAAGAAATTGAAACTTGCTGTAATAGGCAAGCCAATTGGTCACTCAAAGTCTCCGGAGATTCATCAACACTTTGCTAATCAATTTGACGCAAAAATTGAATTCAGAAAAGATGAAGTTACGCCAGAAACTTTAGAAACATGGCTTACTGATTTTTTTAAGGATGGTGGCAAAGGTGTTTCTATAACACTACCTCTTAAAGAAGCAGCTTTAAATTACGCAGATGAAATTTCTGATCGAGCCAGACTTGCCTCAGCATGCAATGTCATTTACAAAAAAGATGAAAAGTTATTTGCAGACTGTACCGATGGATATGGTTTTACCAAAGATCTAGAAGAAAATTTGAAAGTCTCTTTAGAGGATATGAAAATATTGATTTTAGGCGCTGGAGGAGCAGCGCGCGGAATTATTCCTTCCATTATCGAAAAAAATCCTTCGAAGCTGAAAATAGCCAATCGAAGCGAAAGCAAAGCTCTTTTATTAAAGGAAGACTTAGAAGCAAAGGTTAATCTAAAAGAAAAGAACACAATATTCAAAGCTGGAGACCTTTCGGATGACTTTTTGTTGGATGATTCCTATGATCTTGTTATCAACTCAACTTCAATTTCAACGCAAACCGGAGAATCCTTAGGGCTGCCAAAAGCTTTATTTAAAGGTACAAAGCTAGCATACGATCTCTTTTATTCTGCTGAAAATACAGTCTTTATGCAGGAGGCTTTAGCAGGTGGAGCTGAAAAATCATCTGATGGCTGGGGCATGCTGGTTGAGCAGGGCGCAGAGTCATTTAGATTATGGACTAATCTTATTCCAGATACTTCTAGATTGCTGGAAAAGCCTATTGATTAAGGCTTATTCATATATAATTCTTGCACGTAACGCCCACAAAAAACTTTTTGAGATGTATTTGAAAAAACTTATTCTGTGCCTCACGGCATTGTTCTTAGCGCCTCTGTCTTTTTCGGCCTGGGACGATATAAATATGACCCCTGGCGTTAACGCCATTGCCCAAGAAATCTTTGGCTTACACATGACCATTTTTTGGATCTGTGTCGTCATTGGCGCATTGGTTTTGGGCTTCATGGTTTTTCTTATTATCAAGTATCGTAAGAAAGAAGGCGTTGAACCTGCTGATTTTGATGACAATCCAAAACTAGAACTGACCTGGACAATATTGTTTGCGGTCATTTTGGTCGGTATGGCAATTCCTGCTACTACAACCATGATTAAGGCTTACGATGACGAAGAGGGTGACATCAACATCCTGATCACCGGTCATCAGTGGAAGTGGCAGTATGAGTATATGGAAGATGAGGTTAGTTTTTTTAGTAACCTCCTGACTTCTCTCGATGCAAGAAACAACATTGCACCCAAAACGGAAAACTATCTTTTGGAGGTAGACGAGCCTTTGGTTATTCCGGTCAACAAAAGAGTAAGATTTTTAATCACTGCCAACGACGTAATCCATTCTTGGTGGGTTCCAGATTTTGCCGTGAAGCAAGATGCCATTCCTGGATTTATTAATACCGCTTGGACTTATGTTGATGAGCCTGGCGTATATCGCG
This sequence comes from Gammaproteobacteria bacterium, assembly GCA_038141925.1. Classification (GTDB taxonomy): domain Bacteria; phylum Pseudomonadota; class Gammaproteobacteria; order Magnimaribacterales; family AG-339-G14; genus MEDG-81. The sequence goes on from JAYQJB010000002.1 coordinate 242,251, forward strand.
GGCAATGTACTGAGCTATGTGGGGTTTACCATGGGTATATGCCGATTGTAGTGAAAGCTGTATCGGATTCTGAATACAAAGATTTCATTCAAGGAAAAAGAGACTTGAAAGCCCAACAAGCTCTTCTCACAGAAAAACTTTGGGAAACAGATGAGCTATTTGCGATTGGTGAAGAAGTCTATTTAAAAAATTGTGTGGCTTGTCATCAAGTTAACGGTGCGGGTATTCCGCCAGTTTTCCCAGCCCTAGCGGGTAGTGAAATTGTCATGAACGACAAAGGCAGACAAGTTGAGATTTTAATGGAAGGTGTTCAAGGAGCAGCAATGCAATCTTACGCAGAACAACTTACCGAAGTAGAAATTGCAGCAGTGATTACCTACACCCGAAAGGCATGGGGTAATGACGCTGGAGGCGATGGCGAAATTGTCGTGCCGAAAGAAATTTTAGATTATAAAAATAACAAACTATAAAAAGGAGCTTTAAAAAATGAGCGCAGTAATAGAAGGACATCACGACGATCATCATCATGGTCCGGCCAAGGGCATAACCCGTTGGCTTTACACTACCAACCATAAGGACATTGGTTCACTATATTTATGGTTTAGTTTCATCATGCTTTTCATTGGTGGAGCAATGGCTATGGTCATTAGGGCTGAACTTTTTGAGCCTGGAAGTCAGATTGTTTCCCCAGAATTTTACAACCAAATGGTTACCAATCATGGATTGATCATGGTATTTGGTGTAATCATGCCTGCCTTTGTTGGTCTGGCTAATTGGTTAATTCCAATGCAAATTGGTGCGCCGGATATGGCTCTGCCAAGATTGAATAACTTAAGCTTTTGGATCTTACCTGCTGCTTTTGGAGTTTTACTTGCTACTTTCTTTATGGAAGGCGGAGCGCCAAACTTTGGTTGGACTTTTTATGCGCCTTTATCAACTGAATATGCACCACCTACAGTAACTTACTTTATTTTTGCAGTGCACATTATGGGAGCTTCTTCCATTATGGGTTCAATCAATGTCATAACCACAATTTTGAACATGAGAGCGCCTGGCATGACTCTTATGAAAATGCCTTTATTTGTATGGTCTTGGTTAATAACTGCTTACTTATTAATAGCAGTGATGCCGGTTCTTGCTGGAGCAGTAACAATGATGTTGATGGACATCCATTTTGGCACCAGTTTCTTTAAAGCCGGCGGTGGAGGTGATCCAGTTTTATTCCAACACATATTCTGGGTCTTTGGTCACCCTGAGGTCTACATCATGATCTTGCCAGCTTTTGGAATTGTGTCTCATATTATTGAAACTTTTTCTAGAAAACCTATTTTTGGATACGACTCCATGGTCTATGCGATAGCCTCAATTGCGTTGCTATCTTTTGTCGTTTGGGCACATCATATGTTTACTGTTGGAATGCCAATAGCTGGAGAATTATTCTTTATGTACTCCACTATGCTAATTGCAATCCCAACTGGAGTGAAAGTTTTCAACTGGCTTTCTACTATGTTCAAAGGCTCGCTAACTTTTGAAACACCAATGCTTTTTGCGATTGCATTTGTAGCATTGTTTACCATCGGAGGCTTATCAGGTTTGATGTTGGCAATTGCTCCAGCTGATTTTCAATATCACGATACTTATTTTGTTGTTGCTCACTTCCATTACGTATTGGTACCAGGAGCCTTATTCTCAATTATTGCAGCAGTATATTATTGGTTGCCAAAATGGACTGGTTACATGTATGACGAATTTATGGGCAAAACTCACTTCTGGTTATCTTTTGTGTCAGTAAATTTAACTTTCTTCCCAATGCATTTCGTAGGCTTAGCTGGTATGCCAAGAAGAATTCCAGATTATGCTATGCAGTTTGCTGACTACAACATGATTGTCAGTGTTGGAGCATTCTTGTTTGGACTGTCGCAGCTACTCTTTTTATACGTAGTTCTAAAAGCAATCTTTTATGGTAAAAAAGCTACTGGTCAAGTTTGGGAAGGCGCACAAGGTCTTGAGTGGACCTTAGACTCTCCGCCTGCTTACCATACTTTTGAAACTCCCCCTAACTTAGAGGCCGGAGAAGCCAAAGGCTAAAATGAGCAGTATTAAAAAAAGCGTTTCGAAACTTTTTTTAGCAACACTCGGAATGTTTTTGTTTGGTTTTGCTTTAGTACCAATTTACGATGTGTTCTGTGAAATCACTGGACTGAATGGAAAAGTTACTGGACCTACTTTTTCCGAGTATAAGGATATTGGTAATCGTGAAATAAAAATCACTTTTACAACTACTAACAACAATGGCATGCCATGGTTTTTTGATTCAGACAGATCTCAAATGAAAGTGAAGACTGGCGAGCAAAATTTAATGTCTTATGTTTTTACTAACACCACCGATAAGCCAATGATTGCTCAAGCAATTCCCAGCGTTTCTCCTGGCAAGGGAGCACAATATTTTCACAAAACTGAGTGTTTCTGTTTTGAACAACAATTCCTTGAGCCTGGCGAGAGTATCTCCATTCCTTTGAAATTTGTCATTGATCCCGACTTGCCGGCAGATATTTCTTCTCTGGCTTTAGGTTATACTTTGTTCGACATCACAAAAGATCAAATGACTAAACAAGCGAGTAACTAATATGAGTTCAGATTCTTCTTATTACGTACCTGAAAGCAGCAAGCTGCCAATATTTATGGCTTTTGGCTTGCTTCTTTTCGTATTGGGCGCGGGCAGCACGATCAATGATTTAGGTAAAGAAAGTTCGAACTCTTATATCCTTCTTATGACTTCGTTTGCCGTAATTTGGGGAGTAATGTTTGTTTGGTTCAGCAATGTAATCAATGAAAACAATAAAGGAATGTATAGCGATCAGCTCAACCAATCTTTTGTTTGGGGTATGGCTTGGTTTATTTTTTCTGAAGTCATGTTTTTCTTTGCATTTTTCCTGGCTCTCGGCTACGTCAGAATGTTTTCTGTTCCATGGCTCGGTGGGGAAGGAGAAAAAGCCATAACGAATATTTTGTGGCCAGCTTTCGAAGCAACCTGGCCGGTCATGGTTACACCTGATAACGAAACTTTTCCTGGAGCTGAAAAAAACATGAACATGCCAGGAATAACCAAGCTGCATACTTGGCTGCCTTTCTGGAATACTTTATGTTTAGTGACTTCGAGCGGAACCATTGCCTTAGCAGAGGCAGCTCTTAAAAAAGGCAAACGAGCAGCTTTTAAAAGCTGGATGGTGGTAACCATTTCTTTAGGTTTTATTTTCGTCTTTTTGCAAGGCTTAGAGTATTACGAAGCCTATGCGCATATGGGCTTAACGTTAGGTGCTGGTATTTATGGCACGACATTCTTTTTGCTTACTGGATTTCATGGTTTTCATGTTTGCTTAGGAGCAATCATTCTAACAATTATGACCATACGTGGCTTTGGCGGTGCTTTTTCTGAACACGATCACTTTGGCTTAGCCGCCGGATCTTGGTATTGGCATTTTGTGGATGTTGTTTGGATCTTATTGGTACTAGTAGTTTATGTGTTTTAACACCAAGGGGAGATAAGACCAAGTTGACCTGTGTATAGACCGTATCCAATAGTCAATAAAAGTAGCATCGCTATAGTAACTCTTACTCGTAAAGTATAAATCGCCCTAGAGGTATTGCCTTTGTCTTTCAATAGGAAAAATGGGCTTGAGATAAGGCTTACTAGCATGGCAATGGCAAGAACTGCGATTATGAATTTAAGCATTGGCTATGAAAGTTTCTGAATATCTGATTTTATTGATTTTCGTTATTGTCTTTATTGGATCATTATCTCTTGGTATTTGGCAAATAGACAGAGGCTATGACAAAAAGGCATTAGAAAATACTTTTTCTCAAAGACAGTCCTTGCCAGTCGAAACAAATCCAGGCGAGCTCAATCAAAATTTATATTATAGGTATATACAAATTTCTGGGATTTTCGGTAAAAAAAATTTTTTTGTGGATAATAAAACACTTAATGGCAAAGCTGGATATGTGGTTTTTTCACCATTTATCTTAGCTGACAGTAAAAAAATACTCGTTTCTAGAGGCTGGATAGAATCTGATCAAAGAGATTCTTTACCACAGCTTTCTTTGCCTCAAACAAATGTAAAACTTGATGGAATGATAAGACCTTTTTCAAAAGACTTTGTATTAGAAGATCAGGCAAAACAAATTGCAAACAACTTTATTATTCAAGGATTGGATAAAGAATTGATGGAAGATTTAACTGTCTATAAATTTTTACCTTATGTATTTGAGCTATCTGCCTTATCAAATTTAAGTTTAGAGCCTATTTGGCGACCAACCTCACTAAAATCAACTAGGCACTTTGGTTATGCCATTCAGTGGTTTGCTCTAGCTTTGGTAGTTTTATTTGGAGGCTATTATTTATTTAGGAAAAAACAATCGACATGAAAAACAAAGGCTTTCTTATAGCAATGATAATCTTCGGGACCCCATTTTTGGTTATCTCTTTATCTACTTTTTGGTATTACGCAGGTCTTGGACCCAAAGCAACGGTAAATTATGGAACCATGATAAGTCCACCAGTTGACCTTGGTAGCTTGGAACTTGAATTAGATTATCAACCGCTAAATATAGATTCGATGGAAAGAAAGTGGATGATCATCCACTTCATAGATGATCGTTGCAATGAGGCCTGCTTGGAAGCATTTTATTTTTCCAGACAAATCAACACTGCAATCGGCAGAGAAAAAGATAGGGTAAAGCGCTTTTACGTTGCCTCAACAAAGACAAATGAAAAGATAAAAAAACTTTTTCAAGATGAAACTAATTTAACTCCTATTTCTGCAAAGAATTTAGATTTATTAAGACAAAAAATGGATGAAGCTGGCATCAACCCATTCGTTCAGCCTGGTTTTTTCTTAGCAGACCCTCTGGGAAATATTATTTTGTCTTATCAAGGAGACATCGATCCAAAAAAAATCTTATCTGACATAAAAAAATTATTGAGAGCATCAAAAATTGGCTAATTTAAAAAGAATACAATTAATCGCTTTGCTTGGAATATTTCTGGCTTTTACTGTAGTAGGCCTTGGGGCTTGGACGAGACTAGTCGACGCAGGATTGGGTTGCCCAGACTGGCCGGGTTGTTATGGTTTTGCCATTTGGCCTATGTCAGAAACGGAAATATCTTTAGCCAACGAACTTTATCCAGAAAGAAAATTTGAAATTGAAAAAGCAGTTCCTGAAGTAGTGCATAGATATTTTGCTGGTTCTCTAGGTCTTTTGATTATTGGTCTTTTTCTATATGCAGTTTTTTCCAAACCAAGAAACTCTTTCATTGTAAAAATAACCTCAACCATGACGGCACTTGTTTTGTTTCAATCATTGCTTGGTTATTTCACAGTAAGTTTAAAATTATGGCCTCAGGTTGTTACTGCACATTTGCTTGGAGGCTTTGCGACTACCACCTTGCTCTTTTTAACCTATTTGAAATTAAAAGAAATAAATCTAGACAGCATTAATTATTTTTCTGTATCTAAAAGCACTCTAAGAGTTTTAAACATAGCTTTTCCAATCTTGATTGTTCAAATAATCATGGGGGTTTGGCTTAGTTCTAATTATGCAGCCTTGGCTTGCTCAGATTTTCCTCTTTGCAAAGGTCAGATTTTACCTGATGCAGACTATGTTAAAGGCCTAAACTTCGCACAAAGAATAGGCCCTGATTATTTAGGCGGGCAGCTTGATCACCAATCAAGAGTAGCAATTCATCTTGTTCATAGGTTTGGTGCATTAATTGTTACCTTATATTTTTTATTTTTGGCATATTTATTCGCGAAAGAAAAAAACTATTTTGTTTCTGGTCTAATTGGCGGTTTGCTTTTTCTGCAACTTGCCTTAGGCATCTCAAATATTATTTATAGACTTCCGCTTTACGTTGCAATTGCACATAATCTTGGAGCTCTTTTCCTATTGTTGGGATTATCGTATGCTAGGTTAAGGTCTCGTGAATACTGAAGCAATTTCTCAATCTCAAAAGTTTCCTATATCTGGATACTTAAAGCTTACAAAACCTTCCATAATTTATTTGTTGGTTTTAACTGCAGCTACTGCAATGTTCTTGGCTGATGGTTTTTCAGGAGACTTATCTAAAGTCATCTTCGGTCTTTTTGGTATAGCCTTAATTGCCTCATCTAGCGCAGTTATCAACCAAATTTTAGATGTTGAAATTGATAGCAAAATGGCAAGAACAAAAAATAGACCCTTAGTTAAAGGAGAAATTTCAGCTACAAACGCAAAAGTATTTTCTGGAATCTTATTAGTCTCTGGAGCGATACTCTTATCAATATTCAACAATGTTTTGACGCTTTCGTTGACCTTGCTTACTTGGGCTTTTTATTCTTTCTTTTACACGAAAATTCTTAAGTTCGCAGGTACACAGAATATTGTTATTGGCGGTCTTGCTGGCGCAATGCCCCTCTTCTTGGTTGGACGGCTATCACCAATTCTATCGATGCTTTGCCTTTATTGATGGTCTTAATTATTTTTATCTGGACTCCGCCTCACTTTTGGGCGCTGTCAATTAATAGAAAGGAAGACTACGTTGCAGCAAATATTCCAATGATGCCAGTTATCAAAGGAACCGAGTATACAAAATTACAAATCGTACTGTATTCGGTCTTGTTAGCTGTGATTTCAATATTTCCTTTCGCAACTGGTTATCTTGGTGGATTTTATTTCATAAGCGCAACAGTTCTAAACGCCGCCTTCATTGGTCTAGCAGTTGCGCTCATTTTAGATAAGAGCAATAGATTAGCTTTGCCACTTTTTCTTTACTCTATTGTTTTTTTAACAATATTGTTTATTTGTATGGCTCTTGATAAATTAATTCCTATTCAATTATGAGCAATAATAAATCCATTAGAATAACCGTAGCATCCTGCCTGCTAATTGTTTCAATGGTTGCAGGTCTTTTTGTCTACTCAACTATTGCGCCAAAAGAACTTACTGCAGAAGAGTACAAACAAATAGGGTTTTATAAATTAGTCAGAACCAGACAAATTAATAATTTTGAACTCATCGAAGGAAATAATAAGTTTTCAAATAATGATCTGGTAGGTGCTTGGGATGTATTATTTTTAGGTTTTGCTTCATGTCCGGATATGTGTCCAATGACGATGAAAAAAATGGCAATGGCTAATAGTAATTTGTCTGAAGAAATTTCTTCAAAAGTAAATTTTAGAATGATTTCCATTGATCCAGATCGAGATACTCCAGAAAAAATGCAAGAATATGCAAAAGCTTTTAACCCATCCTTTACTGGAATTACGGGAGATATCGAAGTTATTTACAAACTGGCTACGGATTTAACTTTGCCATTTGTACCGGTATTAGGTTCTGATAATTCTAATTACGATATGGATCACAGCATGAATCTTGCTGTTATCGATCCGAATGGTAATTATTTTGGGTTCTTTAAGTCGCCTCATGCTCCAGAAAAAATGGCAGAAGTCCTTGAAAGCATCGTAGCTTTTAACTAATACCTATCTTTTTAAAAAAATAAGACTGATATATAGTCTGATATATATTTTAATTTTTTTTTGGGAGAAAAATATGAACGAAGAAAGACAAATAATGGAACTTTTTTATTCATCTATGATGTCAAGAGCTATGTTTACCTTTGGAGTTTTCTTTATGGCATGGGTTGCTTTAAGAATAACCAAAGCAGTAACAGAGAATCCTAACCTATTAGGAAAAATTGTAGCCTCAATTTTTGCTTTAAATGTGACATTTTTTGGGCTGATACAGCAAGGTTTCACAGAATGGTCCATTCAATCAACCGCCTACCAACTGAATGCACTAGAAAGTCTATCTCCAAGCGCACAAGTTTTTGTTAATACTTTCTACGTGGGCTTGCCGATGGTGGAGACATGGGATTAACTAGCAACCCGCTTGTGTGGGTATTTTGGGCTTGTTTATTAGCTTTTATGCTTCTGCCTCTTTGGAGATCAAATAACTAATTTTGAAAAACTAAGAGAAAACAAAATAAAAAAAAGGAGGCTTAGAAGCCTCCTTTTTTTACATTCTTTTTTACATTTCTATAACAACCTTACCAGTTGCAGTTCTATCTTCTAAAGATTTTATTGCCTCAACAGCCTGATCCAAAGAATAACTTTTGGTAATTTCAGGTTTTAGTTTGCCTTCGCTATGCAAAGCAAACAATTCCTCAAAGTTTTGAGCATTCTCCTCAGGCTCTCTGCCGGTAAAGCTCCCCCAGAAGACACCGACTATTGAGCAACCTTTTAAAAGTGCTAAGTTTGTTGGAACTTTAGGGATTCCTGCAGGGAAACCAATGACCAACACTCTGCCTTTCCAATTAACACATCTCATGCACTGCAAGAAGATATCGCCACCTACAGCATCATATATTACATCTGCACCCAAACCATCGGTTAACTCCTTTACCTTCTCTTTAAGCTCACCATCTCCATAGTTCACTACTTCATCAGCGCCCAATCTCTTAGCGATATCCAGTTTCTCTTGATTGCTAGCAGCAGCAATGACTCTGGCACCCATTGCTTTACCAATTTCTATGGCAGTTGTCCCGACTCCGCCTCCTGCACCAGTTACTAAAAGCGTCTCACCTTTCTTTAATTCTCCTCTTTGCTTCAAAGCATAGTAAGTTGTTCCGTAATTTAGAGGGAAAGCGGCTCCGTCTTTGAAATCCATTGACTCAGGCAGAGGCATCAAAGTCGATGCAAAAGCAGATGTCTTTTCTGCTATTCCGCCGTTACCAACCATTGCAATTACTCGATCTCCTTCTTTCCAATCAGAAACGCCTTCGCCTACTTCAGAAATTACACCTGCAATTTCACCACCTGGAGAGAAAGGAAAGGGCGGTTGAAACTGATATTTTCCTTGCACGATTAAGACATCTGGAAAACTTACCCCAGCAGCTTTGACATCAACTACAACCATCCCTGGTTCTGCTCTGGGATCTTCTATTTCTTCTACCTTGTGTGAATCTACCGGACCAAATTCTCTACAAACATATGCTTTCATAATTCTCCTAATACCAAATTAATTATTTTTAAATAGAATCAAACCTTATATATCGTTCACAAATTTATCAAGATAAACCTCAAACTCTTCTTCTTGATGATTTTCTAATTTTTTGAATTTTTCCAAAGAACTTTTAGCTTCCTCCGAGAGATAATTTAGGTCCTTTTCTAAGTCTTTAAGAGAATTTGAGTGTTGTTTTGCCAACTCTAAATTTAATTCTTCCCAAGTTTTATTGCTATTTTTTAATTGATCAACGATCAGCCCGGAAGGGGTAATAGAAGCATCATTTAACTTCTCTTCTTGTTTGTCTAAAGATTTCATAACTTTTTCTGCATAGTCACTCTTTTCAGGAGGCATCTGATCAAAAATATTTCTTAAATAATCTATTACCTGCATCCCAGAATCTTTAATAGTTAGTTTTTCTTTATCTTTCAATAATTTCAGATTTGGATTTCTCCCTTCTTTGACGACATTTCCCCAATTCACTAGGAGTTCTTTAATTTCATTCTGAGTAGACTTTTTATCTTCACCAAAAAAACAACCAATGAGGTAGGCTTCTAAAAAATAACTGGTATCTTCATCGATACCACTTGGCAAGAATGAATTATTATCTAATGCTCTTATTTCTAGATAATCTATACCTTCATTTCTTAAAATATTTATGGGCCTTTCTCCTGGCGGAGTTACTCTTTTGGGCCTAATTGAACTGTAGTATTCATTTTCAATTTGAATAATCGATGTATTTATTTGTATTCTTTTTCCATCTTTAAGTACACCAACTTCTCCGTATCTTTTGTGCTCTTTGGTTAAAGCATTCTTTAAATCTTTTAAATACTCATCTATGTTGTTGTAAGCAATGTAAAGATTATCTTGTGCCTTGGACATGTAGCCCAATTCGCTCATTCTAAGGCAGGTTGCATATTCTAAAAATAAATCTTCTTCATTTAAATCTGCAAGGAAATTTTCTCTGTCCGCGATAAAAGTTCTTGGCACAACTGGACTAGATCCAAAAAGATAAAGGATCATCCAGGCGTTACGTCTAAAATTTCTTATTAGGCTGAGATAAGCTTTATTCTTATAACCTTGGAGATCTTCTTTCCCTTTTAAGCTTTCGAAGAATTCATCACTGAAAGAAAAGTTATAGTGAATGCCAGAGACCGTTTGCATCATTGAGCCGTATCGATAGCTCAATCCTGATCGGTACAAAGTTTTAAGAAGTCCTGAATTTGAGGTTCCATAATCGGCCAGCCTTATGGAATTTTCATTTTCTATTTTGCAAGGAATACTGCTCGGCCAAATGGTATCGGGAGTTTTTTCAACAACAAATTTACATATTTCATCCAAGTTGTTTAAGACATTTTCTATTGAAGAATGTGTTGGAGTTATAAGCTCTAAAAGAGCTTCTGAAAAATCGGTCGTTATGTATTTATTTGTAAGAGCCGAGCCTAATGAGGAAGGGTGGTCAGAACTTGAAATGGTATTGTCTTTTGAAACTCTAAGGGATTCTTTTTCAATTCCACGAGAAATTGAAGTTTCTAGGTTTATATCACCCTTATCTGCTAGAAGCGATAAGGCCTCTCCCAAAGACCTTGTCATAAAATTTTTTTAGATAATTGGCCCGGCCTGTCTTATTTCGTCTGAAATATCAAACTTATCTATATTTTCTTTGAATTTTGCTGCCAATTCTTTAGCAGCAGCATTGTAATCATCTTTGCTGGACCATGTTTCAGATGGATTTAATAGTTTTGTATCAACATGATTGAGCTTTGTAGGAACCTCCACATTCATGATGTCCAGTCTTTCTGTTTCAGCATCATTTATTGAGCCATCTTGAATGGATTTGATAACTGCTCTAGTTACAGGTATGTCAAAACGCTTGCCGACTCCATAAGGACCGCCTGTCCAACCAGAATTAACAATGAAAATTTTACTGCCAAATTCTTCTATTCTTTTCATTAGAAGTTCTGCATATACTTTTGCAGGCCTAGGAAAAAAAAGGCGCACCATAACAATTTGAAAACGTAGAATCTATTTCAGAGGAAGAGCCTAACTCTGTAGACCCTACTTTAGCAGTATAACCGCTTAGAAAATGATAAGCAGCTGCTTCTTTGGATAAAATTGAAACTGGTGGCATAACCCCCGTTAAATCACAGGTAAGAAATATTATATTTTGTGGCTCGCCGCCATAATTTTTTTCCAAATGTTGTTCAACGTGACTCAGTGGATAAACAGCACGAGTATTTTCGGTAAGCGTTTGATCAGTGTAATCGATATCAAAAGTAGAAGGGTTAAAAATAACATTTTCAACAACTGAACCATGTTTTATGGCATTCCAAATGACAGGCTCATTTTTTTGCGACAAATCTACAGTCTTGGCATAACAGCCGCCTTCAATATTGAAAACGATACCATTCCCCCAGCCATGTTCATCATCTCCGATAAGCCATCTTTCTGGGTCTGCTGAAAGAGTGGTTTTTCCTGTTCCCGATAAACCAAAAAATAAAGAAACATCGCCATCTTTCCCAGCATTCGCTGCACAGTGCATTGGTAAAACGTCAGCATCTGGCAAAATAAAATTCATCACTCCAAACATGGATTTTTTCATTTCTCCAGCATAAGCAATTCCTAAAATAAGAACTTTCTTTTCACTGAAATTAACCATGATGGCACCATCCGAATTTGTTCCATGAACTTCAGGTTTACATTTAAAGTTAGGCAAAGATCTTAAAGTCCAAACATCTTTTTTAGCTGGATTAAACGAGTTAGGCTTTATGAATAAGCTTTGGCAGAAAACATTATGCCAAGCTAATTCATTTTCAACGTGAACTGGTTGGTAGTGCTCTTCACTTGCACCGACATGCATGTCAGCAGTAAAAATATTTTTGCCTTTTATATAATCTTCGGATTCTTGCCAAAGCTTGGAAAATTTCTCAGGCTCTATGGGCTGACTGTCTTTGTTCCAATTTACAGCATCATGAGTAATTGCATCATCTACAATGAACTTGTCTGCAGGACTTCTACCAGTTCTTTTACCAGTAGTAACAACGAGAGCACCATTGCTTGCTATTACACCTTCTTTATTGTCGACTGCAATCTTAATAAGTTCGTCAATGGGTAAATTAGCGCTCAAAATCTATCCATGATGTAATTTTATTAATAAAAGGTAGATTATTATGCCTAACTTCTTTCATACTTCTCAAGGAAGTTGAGAATTGTTCTTAATTTATAATGAATGAAACTATAGAGTTAAAAAGCGGCCAGCAAGGATATATCGAATATAAATCTTCTAATCCTTTCGAGTTTTACCATATTTTAAACGAGTTAGATAAAGCTCCAGAAATAGACGCACAAGGCTGGTTAATTTTTCCTGAAAAAGGCAAAGGTCCTTTCCCTGTTATATTCTGTGTGCATGGAAGCGATAATTGGGCGGGACATCATCACGAGCACATATTCAATTTTTTAGAAGCCGGATTTGCTATTTTTAGAGTTCATAGCTTTGATTCTAGAGGCGTTGCTTCGACTGTAGAGGATCAAATGTCTGTCACAGCTGCAATGATGATGGTTGATACATTTGAAGCCTTGAAAATTGTATCAAGACACCCAGATATAGATGCATCTAGAATTGGCATTACCGGTTGGAGCTTAGGAGGAACAGTAAGCTTTTACTCGTTTTGGGAGCCCTTAGCTGAAAAATTAGCTCCTAACGGAGAAAGATTTAAATGTTGTTTGCCATTTTATCCTGCAACCTATATCAAACCAGAAGAAAATAGGTGGAATTCAGGACCAATCTTAAATCTTGTTGGTGAGAGTGATAATTACACCCCTGCAGCTTTAGTGCACCAAATGTCAGATGTTGTTAATGCTTCTGGCGGCAATAGCTCAGTGATTTCTTATCCGGGTGGAGAGCATAGTTTTGATTCCATAAATCCAGTTACTCATTGGCCAGATGCTATAGCTGTCTCGGAAAAATTTTGCATTGTTGCTGCAGATGGGAATATGACTTATGAGACAGACTCTGGAGAAAAACTAGGAATGAACCAGCCAGAAGACAGATTAAAAATTTTTGAATCAGGTGAAATAAATTTTGGGGCCAAAACAGGAGGAGATTGGTCTATTAGGCGCCAATGCAAGAAAGACGCACTTAATTTCTTTAAAAAAAATCTTTAATCAAAGGTTTAAGTCAATATCTTTTGCTAGCGCCTTAAATAACTTATCGTTATCTAGCTTACTTTCAAAAACCCTGTCGCTATAAATTTTAAAAACAGGGCTAGTTTCAGAAAATTTGGGCCAATTTCCTTTCGGCTTCCCATTTTTTGCAAAATAAGCCCAATCAGAAACCATTATTTCGCTAAGTTCTTCATCCCAGGCATCCTTTGCGACAAAAGGAAAAAAACTGCCAAATAGGTATGCAAGTTCCAAGGCATGAGTTGCGCCAAGAGTTTGTTTCTCAGAGGGTACGGCTCGATCAAATAAATACATATAAGTTGTTAAGTCATCTTCACTTCTTTTCTGCGCAGCATAATATGCAGGTCCTCCAAAAAAGAAATCACCCCAAATTTGAGTCGCTGATTCATACGGATTTAATCCCAGAGATTTTTCATATTCTCTTAACTCATCTGGCACATTTGAATCAGCTTTGTCTGTAAAAACATTCTGGCTTTGCCAAAACTTATTCAGCCAATCTTCAGAAGCAATAGTTTCATTAAAAATTTCTTTTGGAGTGAACAAAGGAAATAATGAGGTACCTTCATTAGCATTGAAACCGGTAATGTATGGAATATTGTGTGTTGTTCCGTTTCGGTAGGCTTCATGAAATCTTTCAGGAAAGAAAAAGCCATCAACTACTTGCGCCATGCTTCCAATAAGCTCTTGATCTTTAACGGGGTCAGAAAGTTGAACAAATTCAGTAGCAGGAATATTTCGTAAATTTTCAAGAGACACTGTCATTATTTTCTATTCCAAAATGATCAGCAAGAGCCATGCCAATTTTTTCGGCAGAGATCAATTTAGAATCTTTTCTTAAATTTCTTGTGGTAAAAATTCCTGATCCACTTTGGGATATAGCTTTATGAAAAAGACCTTTGGTAAATGGGGAGGCTAATAAAGTGCCAACAGCTTGGCCCCCGGCCGATTCTCCAAAAATAGTAACATTGCCTGGATCTCCTCCAAAAGCTTCAATATTATTTTTAACCCATTTTAAAGCGGCGATCATGTCTAAAGAGCCATAATTTCCAGAAACATTATTTTCTGATTCTACGGATAACTGTGGATGAGCAAACCAACCAAGAGAACCAAGGCGATAGTTTATTGTCACTAGTATTACGTCTTTTTCAGCAAATTTTGAGGTTAGGTAAATGCTTTCCCCTCCAGAACCAAATCTACTAGCTCCACCATGAATCCAGAACATTACGGGTAAATTTTTTCCCTCTTTAGGCGCAATCACATTCAGAAATAGGCAGTCTTCGGAGTACTTTGTGGACTGACCTGTACCAAGAAAGGCAAATAAATTGATGATTAATTTTTCATACCAAGCAAGCCCAAACCCATCAAGCATAAGCTCTAGGAATAGAGAATTTCCAATATTGGTAGGCTGCATACAAGCGGCGCTAAATTCAGTTGCTTCTCTTACGCCCGTCCATTTTTTTGTTGGTGCAGGGGGCTTCCATCTTAGGTCTCCTACAGGAGCCTCTGCGAAAGGAATTCCCAAAAAGTAGTTGACTCCTTCCTGTTCATAGCCTTTTAAATCTCCATCTGAAGTTCTAATTATTTCAGTAGAAGGCGAAGAGCAACCTATAGTAATACCACACAATAATATGCATACTATTATTTTCATCAAAATATAAAGTCTCTTTTAGTGTACCGCCAATACGCAATAAGAAATACTATGAACTCATTTACAAAAGCTATTGCTGTTCCTGTACCAAAACTATCATCAAGAAAAAAGCTTAGGGTTCGGCCTATTAAAAAACTACCCATCAGAATACCAAAGGTTAAATAAACTTTTTTTCTCAGCCTTACCTTATAAATACTCATCAAAGACATAAAACCAAGAATGGTAAAAAAAGAATACCAAGCCCGAGTTTCGCTTAGGAAAAAATTTGAGGTCTGATTAATGCCAATCATATCAGAAATAATTTCGGGAAAAAAAAAGACCCAAAACGCCAAAACCAAACCACTCAACTCCAAAAATGAAAAGAAAAATTTTATCCAACATGGTTTGTAATTTTTTTTGTTAGTATTTTTATTTATTTAAACACATAATTCATAACATGAGTAAAAGGAGATTTTTATATATCTTTGGCTTTTTGCTAATTTTTTCCTTAGGCGGATGGTTTGTTTATGAAGAATACTGGGAGTATAGAGTTAAAGAGGGGGCTAAGGCTCTTGGCTATGAGCTAAATGAAGAAGAAGTCAGGTATTGGGTAAAACGAATAAGAAGCTATAACAGGCTTGATGGGTTTGATGAAGACATAGAAAAATTTATTGATCAGGATAGAATTTCGCCGCCACCTAAAAATGAATTCTTATTTATCGGCAGTTCTTCGATTAGGCTGTGGGATACTTTAGATGAAGATATGAAACCTCTTAAAGTAATAAATCGTGGTTTTGGTGGGGCGCATACAAAACATATAAATAGACACAAAGATAAAATTGTTTTTCCTTATCAGCCAAAAGCTATTATTTTCTTTTGCGGTACAAATGACATCAATGGTTGGAATTCCCCAGAAGTTGTATTTTCAGAATTTGTAAGTTTTTATTCTTCTGTCAAAGATAGACTGCCAAACACAATAGTATTTGCTATAAGCATTCAACCGTCTCCTAGTAGAATTGATCAAAGATTCAGGCAGTTAGAGTGGAATAAAGCAGTTAGGGACCTGGCTGACATAGAAAAAAACCTTGTGTTTATAGATGTGTCCCCACCGATGCTATCGGAAGATAATATGCCTAGAGCTGAGCTTTATACTGACGATATGCTTCATATGAATAAAAGTGGCTATAAAATCTGGGCTAAACTTGTGAGAGAAAATCTAGAAACATATTTCCCAGAAGCCTTCAAAAATGAAATATAAAAATCTTGGCATCAAACCATATAACAAAGGCCTTGTAGAGCTTGGCAATCATACCTATGCCTATTTACAACCCGATGGAGGTTGGGGCTGGAGTAACGCAGGCCTAATTGCAGATTCAGAACAAGCAATTGTCGTTGATACTCTTTTTGATGAAGGTTTAACAGAATCAATGCTTAAACAAATGGAGTCCGCAGAACCGAAGGCAATGCAGGACATTGTCTCTCTAATAAACAGTCATTCCAATGGCGACCATTGTAATGGCAATAATTGTGTCAAAACCAAAGAAATAATTTGCACTGATGCGACTTTGGAAGAAATGCAACATGAATCACCGGAAATGATGGCAAGTTTATTGGCTAATCATGCAGAGTTGGGACCCTTGGGAGAATACTTTTACTCTTGCTTTGGTAAATTTGATTTTGCGGGGGTTACTAGAAAACTGCCTAACAAAACTTTTTCTGGTAGCTTAGAAAAAGTGTTGGGATCTCTAAAAGTTGAGCTTGACGAAGTTGGGCCTTGTCATACCACTGGAGAATTACTGGTTAATGTACCAGAAGATAATGTAATTTTTACAGGAGATATTTTATTCATTGAAGGCCATCCAATTATTTGGGCTGGACCGGTACAAAACTGGATAGATGCTTGTGAAAGAATTATTCAACTTGATCCTGAAGCAGTTGTACCAGGCCACGGCCCCGTCACAGACAAAAAAGGAGTTGCGGCTGTTCGAGATTACCTGGGATACATCCATAAAGAAGCAAAATCAAGATTTGACGCTGGCTTGACTGCTTTGGAAGCAGCCAAAGACATTGAGTTTAGTGATTTTTCCTCATGGGGAGATGCAGAAAGAATAGCTGTGAATGTGAATTCTCTGTATCGCGAATTTAAAGGAGAATCTATTAGAGAAGATATAACCTTGTTATTTTCACAAATGGCTGAGTTAGCTGGTTATTCAAATGAAGCTTAAGCTTTATCATGCCAGGTGGTCTTTATGCAGTCAGATGGTTCGAGTTGCCTTGGAAGAAAAAGGGCTTTCTTATGAAAGCAATTTGATAAAACTTTGCGATCAATATCCAGAGGCAGAGAATCTTTCTCCAGAATATCTCGCAATAAATCCAAAAGGTATTGTGCCTTCATTAGACTTGGATGGAGAAATAGTCACGGAAAGTACAAACATTATTAAAAAATTAAATTCTATTTCAGGTGAAATCGACATAGATTTGTGGCCAGTAGACGCAGACCAAGAGAAACTTAATACTTGGGTAGAAGATACCACTCTAACTGATGGCGTTCCTTTAGGGAAAACTTTAGGCACCGCAATTCCGCCTTTCTCGTTAATTCTTATAAATTTCATGGTGAAAAAATATTTATCTATTTTTCAAGCCATTAAAGTCTTTTGGAAACACCCCCTGAGAGAAAGAGGACGCTTTTTTTTAGTTATGAAATTTTTCAATATTCAAAAGCCAGTAGCGGCTAGATGCTACAAAGTACTATCAAGAAGCCTACTTGATATTGAAAAACATTTAGAAAACTCTGGTCCTTACTTTTTAGGCAAATTTTCTCATATTGATATTAATTTGATGTGTTGTTTTCATAGACTTTCTGACGTCAAGCTGGAAAAGATCTTAGAGATTGATGAACTGCCAAATATAAAAAAATATTGGGAACTTTTGAAATCTAGAGAAAGTTACAAAAAAGGGGTCTTAGAATTTTATGGAGATAAGGAATATGGAGATATCAAAGAGCTGTTTGGATCAAATACTTCCATGCATTTAATTCCTCTAAAAAAAATGATCAAAAACTTCAGTTCTTCAATGAACTAAAGGATGTTTTTCATGAAATTTTCTTTTTTTGTGTCTCAATCTAACAAGATGGGCATATAAATTGTCGCTTCTTTGCGAGAGCGTCTTTTTCAAACGAGCCCTTCTTTGTCTTGCATGGATTGATCGGCCTAAGCGTTCATTTCTATCCATATATTTAAGGTTAGCCATTCTTGACTGATATTTCTACTAATTTAAAATTATTAAAAAAAAGATAGTGAGAATAAATGTTTATTAAAAAAATATTCATATTTATGGTTTTTTTGTTCGGTTTTCATGGTATTTCAGCTGAAGAAAAAAAGATTATTCCTGCAGCTGTAGAGACAATAAAATTTAAAGATCTTACAGAGTTTGATGCTTGCTTTCTTATTTATAGATCGCCCATAAGTTTTAATATTAAAGACATGTTAAAAGATTACATGAGGTTCAGAGATTTTGACTGTAAAAAACATAGCGAAATATTAAAGCGTGGATCCATAATAAAGGGCTCTACGTTGCCGAAAAATTCTAAGGCATACGAAGTCAATAAAAAGAAATAATTTTTAGAGCTCTATTCTTATATACTTTTACTTATGACGGAAAATAATCACCCTTTAAATATGCTCAGCGCGTCTGAGATAAGTGACGCTGTTTCAATTCTAAGAAAGTCTAATTTAGAACATGTAAATTCTTCTTTTAGTTATATTTCTTTAGAGGAACCAGATAAAAAGTTACTGAAAAAAAATACTAATTTAGAAAGGATTGTAAAAGTTGTAGGCGTTGATCAAAAATCTAATGGTTTTGAAGCAGAAATAAATCTGTCTACTAAAAAACTAGTAAATGAGAAGAAAATTTCTAATGCAGCAGGACCCACCTACACATTGGCTGAAATCTTTAATGCTATTGAGTTAACTATGTCAGACCAAAATTATCAAGCAGCTTTGGAAAAAAGAGGCATAAAAGATTTAAGTCTTGTTCAAATAGATCCATGGCCAGGCGGAGGCTTTATTAACAAAAACATAAAAAAGGGAAATAGAGCGCTCAGGGCCATATCCTTTTTAAAAGATAGTGAAAAAGATAATGCTTATGCTCGACCTATCCAAGGTTTGATTGCACATGTAGACCTTACAGAAAAGAAAGTTGTAGAGATTGAAGATCATGGTGTTGTAAGGGTTCCTGAAGCTCATGCTAGATATGATAAAGACGGTCAAGAATCTCTGAGAGAAAATCCCAAAGAAATCGCTATCTCCCAACCCGATGGTGTTGGATTCTCAGTTGATGCTAATTTAATTTCATGGGAAGGGTGGAAACTAAGGGCTTCTATTGATCCTATAGAAGGCTTGGCATTGCAAGAGGTCTCTTTGAACGATAGGCCAATTTTTTATAGAGCGGGCCTATCAGATATGGTGGTGCCCTATGGATCATCTGACCCCATGCATTGGTGGAAAGCAGTACATGATGGAACTGAATATGGATTCGGCACTATGACAAATTCTTTAACTTTGGGGTGTGACTGTCTTGGTGAAATTTATTATTTAGATGCTCATAAGTTAGCTTTCGATGGCTCTGTTGAAACAATTGAGAATGCAATATGTATTCATGAAGAAGATTACGGTGTGCAATGGAAACATAATGACTCCACTCAAATGGGATACAACGAAGTAAGGCGATCACGTCGTCTTGTAGTTAGTTCCTTTGCAACAATTGGAAACTATGATTATGGGATATTTTGGTATTTATACTTAGACGGCACTATCCAATTGGAGATAAAACTCACGGGCGTGGTTGGCATTAGCGCCTATCATGAAGATATTCATAAAGCCGGACAAGATTTTAAAATTTCTCCAGAATTAGCCTCTCCGATACACCAACATCTTTTCAATGTAAGAATTGATTGGGACCTGGATGACGGTGACAATCAATTATTTGAAACAAACGTCGAGCCTTTACCAATTAATGAAATAAATCCAAACGGAACTCAATTTCAAGCCGTCTCTTCACATTTAACAAAAGAGAGTGAAGCGCAGAGGAATATTGCTCCAGAAAAAAGTCGTACCTGGAAAATTGTAAATCCCAACAAGCTAAATAAAGTTGGTTTACCAACGGCCTATAAGATACTTTATGGAAACACACCAACTCTACTTTCCAATCCTGATTCTCCACCAGGAAAAAGAGCTGCATTTGCGAAACATAATATTTGGGCAACACCATTTCAGAACGAAGAAAGATCAGGGGGCGGCAGACATACGGTTATGCATTCTGGTGAGGGCGGTTTAGAAGAGATTACGGCACAAGACAGAAACATCAGCGAATGCGACTTGGTTACATGGCTTACTTTTGGAGTAACCCATTTACCACGTCCAGAAGATTGGCCTGTAATGCCCGTAGAGTACTGCGGGGTCCACCTAATTCCGGTTGGCTTCTTTGATCAAAATCCAACAATTAATCTTCCTCCTAGTTGTTCTTCCAATTCAAAAAGCAATAAGAAATAAGGGCTTGTTATGAGCGTAGAAGATTCTTTCAATCCAGGAGTTACTGAAACAGGTCCCAAGGGACAATTGGCTCATCCTACAACTTTGGAACACAGCAAACGTTTAGAAAAAAAGCTTTATAAAGTTGGCGATAATGCTTGGTCTTTAATTGGTAATGGCCTTTCCAACCAATCATTTGTTGAGGGGCCTGAAGGCTTGATTTGTATTGATACTGGAGAAAGCAATCAGGAAATGGCTGCAGCTTTAAAGGAAGTGAGAAAAGAAACTAAAGCTCCGGTTGTTGCATGTATTTATACCCATTTTCACTATGTAGGTGGCACTCAAACACTTATCGATGAAAATAAAAATCTAGCAATTTGGGGACATGATGGCATTCAAGCCAACTTAGATAGATTTGGTGGAGAGGTTGCACCAAGAGTGACAAGAGGCTTGGCTCATCAATTTGCAACATCCATGCCTCAAGAAGGACCTGATGGCATCGTTAATTTAGGGCTGGGAAATTTTTTTCGAAATCCAGAACATGCTCCTTTCACTAATGGTTATATTCCGCCAAAACATACTTTTGTTGAGCCGACAAAAGCAAAAATAGCTGGCTTAAAAGTAGAGTTTTTTCCTGCCCCATCCGATGCGACCGATTCCATTACAATTTGGTTTCCTGATTTAAAGCTCGCTATAAACAATCTTTTGTGGCCAGTTTTATTCAATGTTTTTGCTATTAGGGGAGAAGAATATCGAGACCCCAGAATTATGATGAAAGGCTTGGATCAACTAGCTGAACTTGAATCAGAAAATCTCATTGGTGCTCACGGTCCGCCATTTTCTGGGCAAAAAGAAATAAAAAAAATAATTGTAAATTATCGAGATACTTTACAATTTTTGTGGGATCAAACCGTGAGATGCGCTAACAAAGGGCTTACTCTAAATGAGGCCATTAGCACGATTAAACTTCCGAGTCATTTTCAAGACCATTACACCACTCAACAGTTATATGGTGTCGTAGAGCACCACGTTAGACAAATCTATTCTGGTCTTTTTGGATGGTTTGATGAGGACGAAGCAAATCTTTTTCCAGTACCTTCTCCAGAAAGATCTGTACGCCTAATAGAGGGCTTTGGCGGAATTGGAAAGGTAAGGGCAATTATTGATTCCTCGCTGGAAGAAGAGGATTTTCGTTGGGCGATAGAGCTTTCTTCCTGGCTAGTTCGCTCAAATTTGAACACTCAAGGTATTGCAGATGCTGGAGAACTTGAAGATCGTAAAAGATTAGCTGCTGCGCTAAGAGGAGTAGCCTATACAACCTCAGCTGCAAACATAAGGAACTGGTGTATAACTAGAGCTCTGGAGCTGGACGAGTCTTTAAATTTAAGTCGTTTTAGGAAGCACCGTTTCAATAAAAGAGAATTAGCGAGGCGCTCTCCAGTAGATTCATTAAAGTTATTGAGAGTCCTTTTGATTCCAGAAAAGGCAGATGCCTACTCTCAAACGTTAGAATTTAATTTTTCTGATGATGAAAAAATTTTTTACTCTATTAGAAACTCTGTAGCAGTAATTGATAAAGAATCTCAAGGAAGTCCTTCTTTAAGCTTATCTTCTGATACTTGGTATGATCTTTTGAGCATGAAAAAAACTCTATCTGAAGCTGAAGAAGAAGCTTTGGTAGAAATGAATAACTCAGAAGAAGTAAGAAAATTCTTTTCTTGTTTTGACCTTGAATCTTTAAATAGCTGATAATACCTTCGTGAAGAGAATAAATCCTGATACAGGTAAGCCTTTTGAAATTGGCGACCCAAGACCTAAGTCTGATATTCAAGATGGGAAAGTTTTTGGTGGATACTACACATCTCTTTATAAAGAGCGCCCACAATCAGGAGATTATTTTGAAGAGTTTTGGGTTTTAGAAAATTCACTTAACTAATGACATGAAGCTGGAACTACACGAAAAAAACGAATCTTTTACTTGGCAACCAAAAAAACCTCCATTTAGTTTTCTTTCAAAAGAACAAGTTCGGCAATATGACGAACAAGGATTTTTTCTTCTAAAAGATGCATTTTCACAGGAAGAGATCGATCAAGTATTAGATGAGATAGATCCTTTTGAAGAAAGAGTAACAGAAGATCTGCGCAAGTATGAGGATGGAAAGTTTTTAATTTCCAGGGCAGATGATATTACATTCACCACTCATTTGGTCTTATATTCAAGTTTCTTAAAATCTTTTGCGAGTCATAAAGTTTTTCAAGGCTTGTGTCAGGACTCAATCGCTGGAGACTTAAGATTGTATTGGGATCAAGCTGTGTATAAGAAAGCGGATACCCAAGAAGATTTTCCCTGGCATCAAGACAACGGCTACACTTTTGTTCATCCTCAAGCTTACTTAACTTGTTGGATACCTTTAACCGATACAGATGAAACCAATGGCTGTCCTTGGGTTATCCCAAAATTACACAAAATGGGAACCCTTAAGCATGATGTCACTGAACTAGGCTACAAAATAAAACTTGATGATTCTGATGCTATACCAGTTCCAGCAATGGCAGGAGATATTGTTGTTTTTTCCTCTTTGACACCTCATTGCACGGGACCAAATAAAACAGACTTAACCAGAAAATCTTACATTCTGCAGTATGCTCCTAATGGCGCAGTTCGTTATCCGCTTTTTTCTGATAAAGAGGAAGCCAATAATCCCGATAGACAGTTTTTTGTAAATAAGAAAACTTAGTCTTTTATTAAGCCAAATTCTTTAGCACTCTCAGCAGCAGATTTTACAGCCTCTTTAGCGGATCTTGGATTCCAGCCTAATAAATTTCTTGCTTGTGAAGAATCCATACTTCTTTCTTTGCCTAAGCCTTCAGCAATCATTTTCAAAGCAGGCAGGAAAAGTGCTAGAAACTTAATAAGCCAATTTGGCGCTACTCTTTTTGGAATTTTGGAAGCAGATTCTGGAAAGAGTTCCGAGAGGTACTCATTTTGATCTTTCATGAACATGTTTTCTGCTGAGCAAACAAATCTTTTGCCTGCAGCTTCTGGTTTGGTCATCGCTAATAATTCAAGTGAGGCTACATCTCTTACATCAACAACGCCCATATCCCAATTTGGAACAATTGGATATTTACCATTCATCATATCTAGAATTGCGCCTACACTAACACCAAAATCTTCCTCTAAAATCGGGCCAAAAACCATTGCCGGCAAAACTGTAGAAAGCTCCATACCAGAAGTATCTTGTTTCATGAAATCCCAAGCAGCTTGTTCAGCTAAAGTTTTTGATTTTGCATATACGTTGGTTGTTTTACTTTTTGGATCGGTCCAATCTTCTTCATTGAAGACACCTTGTTTATCAGTGCCATACATAATTGCAGCTACAGAGGAGGTGATGACAACTCTTTTAACTCCAGCTTTTGAAGCAGCTTTTAAAACTCGTAGCGTTCCTTCTACTGCAGGCTTTACCATTTCATCTTCGTCCTTTGGCAATTGCATAGCAATTGGTGATGCTACATGCAAAACATAATCGCATCCTGCCATGGCTTCATCCCAACCTTCATCGGAAGATAAATTTGTTACCTGCCAATCAACCGAAAGATCTGATTTGCCTTCATATTTTTCTAAGCCATTTAAAAGCGTTTGGTTGAGTTTATTGGTTCTGGATAAGTCCCTTACCGTTGCTTTGACTTGATAACCTGCCGTGGCTAGCTGAATAATACAATGCGAAGCAATAAATCCTGATCCACCTGTCACTAATACTGTTTCTTTATTTTCCATAATTCATCTTTGGTAATGTTTAATGAATTCATCTTATAATAATTTTTTTAAAACTAGCAAAATAATGTCACCGCAAGATTATTGGAAGGCAAATTTAAAACTTCTAGCAGTTCTCCTTTTTATCTGGTTTGTTATCTCTTTTGGTTTTGGCATTGTGCTTTCTGATTTTTTAGACCAATTTTCTTTGGGTGGCTTTAAGTTGGGATTTTGGTTCGCTCAACAAGGGAGTATTTATGGTTTTGTAGTTCTCATCTTCATTTATGTATTTGCTATGCATCGCTTAGAAAAGAAAATCAACAAAAAAGAAGAGGAAAATGAGTAGCCAACTTTTGACATATATATTTGTTGGTCTATCTTTTGCTTTGTACATTGGTATTGCAATTTGGTCACGAGCCAATTCTACAAATGAATTTTATGTAGCAGGTAAGGGAGTAAATCCAGTTGCAAATGGTATGGCAACGGCAGCAGATTGGATGTCTGCAGCATCTTTCATTTCTATGGCAGGACTTATTTCTTTCTTGGGAAAAGATGGAGCTGTTTATCTCATGGGCTGGACTGGTGGATACGTCCTGCTTGCCTTACTTTTAGCTCCATATTTAAGAAAATTCGGTCAGTACACTGTGCCAGATTTTATTGGTACAAGATATTATTCAAAAACCGCGCGGTTTGTAGCTGTATTATGTCTGATTTTTATTTCATTTACCTATATTGCAGGTCAAATGCGAGGGGTTGGTATCGTTTTTTCTAGATTTCTAGAAGTGGAAATAAATGTTGGTGTCATCATTGGGATGATAGTTGTCTTTTTTTATGCAGTTTTAGGCGGAATGAAGGGTATTACTTATACGCAAGTTGCTCAATATTGCGTAATGATATTTGCCTACCTTGTTCCTGCAATTTTTATTTCTATTTTGATTACTGGAAATCCAATTCCGCAGTTGGGATTTGGCGATACTTTGGTTAATAGCTCAACTTATCTTCTGGACAAGCTTGATCAGTTGTCTGTTGACTTAGGCTTTAACGCTTATACGGAAAATACCAAATCAAATATTGATATTTTTTGTATTACTGCAGCTCTGATGTTTGGTACAGCTGGTCTACCTCACGTCATAGTAAGATTTTTTACTGTTCCTAAAGTAAGTGATGCCAGAAAATCAGCTGGCTATGCTTTAATCTTCATAGCTTTGCTTTATACAACGGCTCCAGCAGTTGCTGCCTTCTCAAGGGTAAATTTCATAGAGTCAATCCAAGATAAAAGTTATTTAGACTCACCTGATTGGTTTAAGAATTGGGAAAATATTGGCCTCATTGCATGGCAAGACAAAAATAATGACGGCTTAATTAATTATTCAGCCGGCAAACCTTTCGAAGGCAGCAGGCCAATTTTTTCAAATGGTTCTGGCTCTCAAGGAGAACGCGAAATAGAAAATACTCCCATTGTTGATAATTCAAATGAAGTTTATATCGATCGAGATATTATGGTTTTAGCCAATCCGGAAATAGCCAAGCTGCCAGCTTGGGTAATGGCTTTGGTTGCTGCAGGTGGATTAGCTGCTGCACTATCTACAGCAGCAGGACTTCTTTTAGTCATTTCTTCTTCTATATCTCACGATTTGCTGAAAAAAACTTTCATGCCAAAAATAAATGAAAGACAAGAATTATTTTATGCAAGATGCTCTGCTGCGATTGCAATTCTTATCGCAGGACTTTTCGGCATTTATCCGCCGGCTTTTGTAGCACAAGTTGTTGCTTTTGCGTTTGGCTTAGCTGCCTCAACAATTTTTCCTGCTCTTCTTTTAGGAATATTTTCTAAAAGATTGAATAAAGAAGGCGCAATAGCAGGCATGTTGGCAGGATTAGTGTTTACCGCTAGCTACATTATATATTTTAAATTTCTATTCAGTGAGCTTGATACAAGTTCCAATTGGCTATTGGGCATTTCTCCAGAGGGAATAGGTTTTTTAGGAATGATTATTAATTTTGCAGTTGCAATATCGGTTTCATCATTTTCAACCAAACCTCCAATTGAAGTAGGGCAGATGGTTGATAAAATAAGATTGCCATGACAATCATAAAATTTTTAACTCTAATTTCTTTCTTACTTATTTCTCCATTAACTTTTTCTGAAATTCAGGATAAAAATTATCAAGCACGTCTTCAAGATGTAATGAAGGCTAGAAAGCTAATGGACAAAAAAAGAGAAAGAGATAAGATCAAAGATCTTGCTCAAGAATTGGCACAAGAAATCTTAATTATTGATACCCACTTAGACACTCCTATTCAGCTTTATATGCAGCAGGATAAAAATGGCTCATATGAAGATATCACTAAGTCTTCTTCCTTACACTTTGATTATGATAGAGCTGTCAGAGGAGGACTAAATGTACCTTTTTTTGTTATTTTCACTCCGCCATCTGCAGAAGAAAAAGGTACAGCTTTTGAAATGGCAGAAGATCTTATTCAGATTCTTGAAGATATTATGGAAAAAAATCCCAATAAATTTAGATTGGTGAAGTCTCCTGAAGAAATAACAAATGATAAAAATATTATGCAGGTTGTTTATGGTATGGAAAATGGCGCTCCACTTGAAAGCAACCTTTCAAATATAAAATTATTTTCCGACATGGGTATCAATTACATTACTTTGGCGCATTCGAAAAGCAATCATATTTCAGATTCCTCTTATGATGAAAACAAAAACTGGGGCGGCTTAAGTCCCTTCGGCAGACAAGTAGTTGCTGAAATGAATAAGCAAGGAGTAATGATAGACATAAGTCACGTATCTGATGCTGCCTTTTATGAAGTTCTCCGTTTAACAAAGACACCTGTTATTGCCTCTCACAGCTCATTACGGCATTTTGTACCTGGATTTGAGAGAAACGTTTCAGATGACATGTTAAGAGAATTAGCTAAAAACGAAGGCGTTATTCAAATTTGTTTTGGTTCTGAATTCATTGCCGAAAAGAAAAAATACCCAAAACTTGTTGTCACCGTTAAAGATGTTGCCGATCACATAGATCGAGTAAAGAATTTAGTTGGCGTTAATCATGTTGGAATAGGTTCCGATTACGATGGCTGGCGGAATTTTCCCGTTGGTTTGGAAGATACTTCAACTTATCCAAATTTAATTGAAGAATTATTAAAGAGAAATTATAGCCGCGAAGAAATTAAAAAAATTTTTGGAGGAAACTTATTAAGAGTTTGGAATGCAGTAGAAAACTTTTCTAAGCCTTGATATATTTGACTTCCAATATTTTAGGAGAAAAAATGAAAAAAATACTTTTAAGCGCTATTCTCGCTGTTAGTGGCGTAGGATTTGCAGCACCTGCAATGTCAGTGTTTACAATTAATACATCTGATCCAGTTGCATATATGGAATGGGCTAGAGGAAGTGGAAAAGCTCTTGCAGAAATTAACAACGTAGTATCTTCAGGCGTTTGCCAGCCAGGTTATGGCGCAGAAGAATTTGGAGACATGTATTATTGGTCTCTATTTGAAAATCATGCTGACTCTATAGGTGGCAATACAGCAGACCCAGTTTACATTAGAGAAGTTTCAAAAATAGCCAGTAAAAGAACAGTAAGAGAGGTAGACCATTATTCAGTTTTAACAGAAGCTTCAGGCTCATTCGAAACAGGACAAACTTTTGCGAACTATAATATAAACGTAAAAACCAAAAACCCTGCCGCATATTTAAATGCAATATCTGAGTACGAAGCATTAGCACAGGCCAATGGGTTTGAGGATATCACTCTTGAGGCTTATCAGATTAATACAGGAGATTACACTGGTCAGATGATGGTTGTTATTCAAGGGCCCACTCCACAAAGATTAGGAGCCTTTTTAGATAGCAGAAATGAAAATTGGGGACAAAGTCTTAACAATCAAATTCAAAAATTAAGATATCTGAAAAGAGGATTTATCATGAATTGCGAGGTCAATTACGCGAGATAGTAATTTTTTACATATAAAAAAGGCGGGTAACCCCGCCTTTTTTTATTCTTTCAAAATTTTAATTATAAATTCTATTTCTTTTTTGTCATAAGGAGAACCATCCATTCTGTAAATATCGTGAAACCACTCTTTTGGTTCTGGCAATTCGTCTCCCTCATTTATAAATTCACCTTTTTTTTTTTTTTCTTGAAGCTCTAAAATTGTTGACCAGCCAAAGTGAGTTTGGCTCTTACCTGCAACAAAACCCCAGTTGTAACAACCGACGTTTTCTTTTTTAAAGATGGGCATTGAGAATTCAAAAGTGGTGCCAAATTCTCTAGCCATATATTCAGTACACAACAAAGGCCTTCCAAATTCTTTAAGTCTTTTGATAGTGGGTTCTAGTTTTTCTGCTTCATAAGTATGAAAGGTTATGACATCTGAATTTTCACCATTGAGTTTTAAGATCTCGTCACCGATGGCGCCATCTAAACAAGCAGTTAGAGGTTGAGAAGGCCTTACTTCGAAAGCCCATTCCCAGGTAAGTTGAAGTAATTTTAGAGCTTTATCACCAATTCCAAATTGGCCAGGTTCATTGTAAATATCCCACATCAAAATTCTTTCGTCATTTGAATAGTCTTTGAGGACGCCTTGGACAAATTCTTTTAATCTGTTTAATTCCTTTGCATCGATTTTCTCCTCATCAACTTGATTGACCAATTCCATACCGGGACTTTGCTTCCAACCTGAGTTGTGGACCCCCACAACTGGCAAGGGTTGTTTGCCTAATTTTGGATAGGGCCGATGACAATCATCAAAAAGGACAATAATTGGTTTGATATTTCTTGTTTCACAAATAGCTAAAAATCTATCAAAAGTTTTTTTAAACTTCTCTTTCTCAGACCAAAGTAAATCATGCAGATAAACTCTTAAAGAATTGAAGCCAAGATCTTTTGCCCAATCTAATTCTCTTTCAATTGTTTCTTCGTCAAAGGTATCTTCTTGAAACATTTCCAGTTGATTGATAGCTGAACTTGGTAAAAAGTTACAACCAACAAGCCATGGTTGTTCTGCGTACCATCTGTTTGCTTTTTCTTTTGACCACTTCATGTTTTTAAGTTTAATAAATCAGAATAACAATTGAAAACATATAACAGCCACAAACCCCTGAGGTGAGGTTTTTTCTGAGTTTCAAGTATTCAGGATTTGTAAATTGAGGATTAATTTTGGACTCTAATAGATAGAAAAGAAAAAATAAGAAAAATAATAAAGTCATTGCATAAATGAGATTTATCCATGCCAATAAAATTGCTCCAAATCCTAAGAGCGAAAAGATGATGGCTAAAACTAGATTTTTTTGATTTGTTGAATCAATGCCCCAAATTATTCCTGACAAAAAAGAAATTATTATTCCGCCGTATACCACTAACAATTGAAAAGAAATCTCTTCGTAAGTTTCTCCAAAAATCCAAGGTAGGATGGTAAGCGTTGCAAAGGGTATAAATCCTAAATAACCAAGAGTAATTTTAGTTTGCATTTATCCATGAGCCATTTTGAGTAGAGTCATGAAAAGTATACCCGTTCCAATAACACCTATTATTAGTATTACTAAATCAACAACAAACACCTGAAAAAGCTTCAACCAGGATCTTTCTTTTCCTTCTTTGATATCTTGTTTTAAGAATATAAATGCACTGATCTTAAAAAGCACAAAAGCAGTTATGAAAGTTATTCCACCCAGAATGAATATCCCAGAGTTCATTGAGAATTATATGCGTCTAGAGTTTATATCCCGATTGACCGTGCTCAGCAACATCCAGGCCTTCTTCCTGAGAATCATCAGAAACTCTTAGTCCAAATATAGACCTAGTGATAAGTAATAAAATTACCGAACCAACCAGAGTGAATATACCAACACTGACTGCTCCAATTACCTGGGTTGTCATGAGATCACTGAAACTCGAGCCTTCATCGTATCCAATCCCACCATAGCTTTCTGCAGTCAAGAATGGAATTAGCAAAATTCCTAATAGTCCACCAATACCATGAACAGCAAACACATCTAGAGAATCATCAATATTAAATGTTTCTTTAACAATATTTACCATGTAATAACAAACTCCACCGGCAATTAAACCGATGATCATCCCACCCATGGGTCCAACTGACCCACTTGCAGGAGTGATGGAAGCCAAACCAGCAATACAACCAGTAACAGCTCCAACTAGAGAAGATTTGCCGAATTTAACTTTTTCAATGATTATCCAGACAATTGTTGCAGTAGCTGCTGATATGTGAGTCACTAAAATTGCCATACCGGCGTCGCCATTAGCAGCCAAGGCACTTCCACCATTGAAGCCAAACCAACCAACCCATAACATACATGCACCCATCATAGTCAAACCTGGGTTATGCGGAGGCTGTACAGAATTTGGGAAGCCATCTCTTGGGCCTAAAAAGTAGGCTATTACCAGAGCAGTTATTCCTGCAGTGAGGTGCACCACAAGTCCACCAGCAAAATCCCTGACTCCCATTTCATAAAGCCAGCCACCTTCAGCCCAAATCCAGTGAACAACTGGAGCGTAAATTAAAATGACCCACAATAAAGAAAATACGGCTACAAAACTAAATTTAATTCTTTCTGGGTATGCACCAACAATTAAAGCAGGGGTAATGATGGCAAAAGTCATCTGGAACATAAAGAAAACACTTTCTGGGATATCCCCAGACATACTATCCCGCGATAAGTTAGCTAAAAATAGATTCCCTAAATCTCCAACGTAAGCGCCAGTTCCACTGAAAGCAATACTATAGGCGAGTACCAACCAAGCAATTGAACTAATACATGCAATTGTAAAACAATGCATCAAAACTGACAGAATGTTACTTGCTCTTACAAGACCTGCATAAAACAATGCCAAGCCAGGCAAAGTCATAAATAAAACTAAAGCGGTGGATGTAATTATCCAAGCGGTGTTACCAGTATCCATAAATTATTCCCCTCAATATGTAATTTGAACTTTATCAAAAAGTATTTTGATCTTTAAGTCTAAATTAGTGCAATAAATGCACTATCAAAGGGCAATTATGAACTTCCTGGATATTTCGAAAGAATTTGGGCGACTATTTCATTAGCCAAATCTTGATTATCCAATGAAGAAGAATTTATTCTCATGTTTGCATACCATACAACTCTATCTAAATCCTCATCAAAGAACTTAACAGACAAATAATTTATTGGCGGAAAGTCATTTGCATAAAATTTGTAGGAAAAAGGATCGTTTCTATAACCGTAAAAAAAATGCGATGAATTTATTTGTCTATATCGCTCTTTTTCTTTAACGGAAAAGCTTATTTTTAAAGGGGATTGATCATTTTGGTCCAATCCAAGTTGCACTAAAGATGAAGATATAGCTTTTGCAATTCTATTTATTCTTATGGGATTTTCTTCCTCATCAGATTCAACTCTAAAAGGATCAGGCTTAAAAATTTTAAAGTCTTTGTATTTAGCGGCAGAAAAACCTTCATCGGAATCAACTTTGACTACGAAGCCAGATGCACATGATGTGAGCAGAACTAAAACAATTAACCTAGCTAACACTCTCATATTATAACTTTGTTATAGTAATCAAAGAAATTTTTTAAGGAGAGAAAAATGAAAAAAATAACAATTATCTTGATGTTTTTGGCTTCCTCACTCAGCTTTACATCACCTACATGGATTGAATATTTATTCAAAGTAGACAGTCCTCAAGAAGCAGCAAAAATTGTTGCAGCCACTGATAAATTTATGTCGTCAGACTTTGTAAAAAACAATTTTAAAGGATCGTTGCACTTAAATGCTTATATTGCTGCAGGCAAAACAGAAGAAACTCATTCTTATGCAATCCTTCAACCAAGTTTAGCTGAACATGAAATTTGGCTTGCTAAAGTAAGTGCCCCAAATAATGAAGAAGTTAGAAAATTTGCATCTGTTCTAAATTCTAACTCCGAGGGTCTAGGCACGCGCATTAATACTTTTATTCAAACTTATGGAAACCCTTCAAACAAAGATACAGTTTGGGCAATTTATCCATTTAGAACAAAACCATCAAATGTTGAAGATATTATTGAGGCAACTGAAGATTTAGACGAAGCAATTAAAAATACATTTCCTGGACAGTTTGGTCTTTCAGAAAGAATGGCTGGAGGCGGAATGCAAACTCATCTTTATACTGTAGGTTATGAGTCTTTAGCAGAAATGGAGCAATGGGAAGATTCTGCTCCAAGAGATGCTGGGGTTTCGCCATTTGATAAAGAAATGGACAAGCTGGTTGAGTGGCATGAAAGGGAAATAGTCAGAAATATTAGAGTTTATGATTCTGCTATGACTCTTCAAGACTTCGTTGAATAGAATGAAAATTATTAGTGTAGCTTTATCCGCTCTTATCTTTACTGTAGCTTGTAGCTCTGCAGAAGATGAAATGGAAGTTTCATTTTCTAACCTTGGCTCAGAAGAATATCCTCAAATGTTTTATATGGAGTATGTACCTTGCCAAGAAGGTGTTTACTACACTGCAGAAAATTTCAGGAATGATGTTTTGCCTGAGTGGCAAGATCTTTTGGTAGAGGTTAATTCACCCCTAGTATCGGCTTATGGTATTCAGCACGTTCAAAAATTATCTTCGGATAACGAAGATGGTTTTTGGCAATTAATTTGGAACACAAAAGCTGATGCAGAGGCAGCATGGACAGTTTGGAACGCTAATGAAAATGTTACCAAATGGACGAATGATACCGCCGATATCCTTTCATGCGATGGAGAAAATAAATTTTCTTTTGACGCCTATATTGCAAGATCAGATGATACTTTTGGGGAATTCGACCCATCTAGCTTTATCTCCGAGTATTATCAATGCCTTTATAAAGATGGCAAAGAAGGAGCAGATCTTCGAGAAGTAATTGGTCAACTAGAAGAATTCTTGGATAGTGCTAATTCACTTCCAGGGCCCTTCAGTTATGTCATTTTAGGTCCTGATTATGAAACGGATGAAGTGGACTTTTTTTGGGGAAATTTTTACCAATCTGAAGAAGCTAGGCAGGCTTTCGATGCAGAGTGGCAAAGACTTGAACCAGAGGTAGAGGATAATTGGAATATGATTTCAAATTGCCAAGAACCCAGATATTACAATTCTGCAGAAGTACCTACGAGCTAAAATTAATTGGCTTTAAAAAAAGCCATACAACCAAAAATACCCGGTTCGTCCTCCGTAAGGAGGTCGATCTGGGTCTTTTCTATTAATTTCAAATATTTTTGATTTATTTCGGTTGGAAAATATTGGAGAGTTTTTTTTGTCATTAAAATTGGTCGGAGGGCATTCAAAATAGCGCCTCCTAAAATTACTTTTTCACATGAAAAAGAAAGAACCAAATCATTGATAATAGAAATAAGAGTTTTTAGAAAATTATCGATTATAAATAATTCATTTTTGTTCCCTTTTAGCGCAAAAGTTATTATTTCTTCGGAAGAAATTTTTTTACCAAACTTTTCTTCATAGAGCTTTTCAATCCCTGGTCCGCTTAAAATATTTTCAAGCGATAGAAATTTATTATTTTTTTCTAAACCAAAATTTTCTAGCATAGCTTTAGTCGGGCTCATAGTGTTTCCAAATTCTGTAGGGATGATTTTGTTATTTATAATTAATGTAGCTCCAAGACCGGTTCCAGGCCCAATTAATAAAGAATTCTCATTAGTTGGAGCACCTTTTTTAATTGTTAGAAAAGATTCTTTTTTCAATTCACTTAGAGCATAAGCTACTGCTTCCCAATCATTTAACAGCAAACATTTCCTTAAATTGAGCTTAGACTCTAGTTCACTAGAATCAATCAATAACTTCCTATTAGTAAGGTTTATGGAATCTTGATTATTAGGTCCTGCGGCAGCAATAACCAGACAATCAATTTTGTTTTTTTCCTTGTTTAATAATTTTGAGAGAAAAGGGATGAATTCTTCATCGGTAATTTTTTCTTTTGAAATTTTAGATAAATTATTTTTGAAAAAAAATGCACTTCTGACGTTTGTCCCGCCAAGATCAATTAAAAGGGCGCTTTTCATTTTTTATCTTTGTAATACCTTCGGAACATATGACTGCCGACGGCTACAAAGATAAACCACACAAACGAGAACGTAAAGAAGAATACATTTGCAAGAAAGGTGGGGTTTTCCATAAGCCATGCATTAACTCAAAAATACTTTAAATTTGAAAGAGGATAGTGAATTAAATTCTATTAATATTACAATGTAAGTATGAAATTTTATCCTCCACATTATTTATTGGCTCTTTCATTATGCATGCTTGCCACTTGGTTTTTTGGCGAAACTCCACCTCAGACATTGCCTTTTATTTTAATTGGCCTTAGCTTGATTGGATTTGGATTTTTGTTGGCTTTCAATTCGATATCAAGATTTATAAAAGCAAAAACCGGCGTTGTTCCTTTTAGCAAATCTACTGCCTTAATTACCGAAGGATTTTACAAATACACGAGAAATCCAATGTATGTAGGTATGAATTCATTTTTATTGGGTTTATTGATTATTTTAAACAACCCAATAAATTTCATTTTTCTCGTTACTTTCTTCTTTATTGTAAGAAATTTATTTGTAATTAAAGAAGAAGTTCAAATGCTGGAAACATTTGGAGAAGAGTACCTAGCTTATAAAAACAAAGTAAGAAGGTGGCTATAAAAAAATAGCTAAACTCTCTCTTGAGAGATAAGAGTTATAACAATTGATAAATTTAAGGTTGAATTCATCAAGAATAGATATTACGGAGAAAACTACATGACTAATAAAATTACAGAAGACCCAAGAATAGATCCAAGAATCAAAGAACAATGGAAAGATATAAACTTTCCTGAGGTATTGGTTGAAAGCGCTTCTAGAGAAGAAATGCTTGCCAAGGTAAACACTGAAGAGGGTCAAATGGAACTTATGATGTATGAGGCTGTTTTTAACGATCCTAGGTTAGATGATGCAATCTCTTCTGATGGACTTAAAAATGAAACCATAGAAATTGAGTCAAAACCGGAAGGCAATTAAATTAAACTTTTAAATATACGTCCTGATAATAATGATGTACTACCTTGCGTTTACTATATTCATGGTGGCGGTATGGAGATCGGTTCTTGTTTTTATAAGCTATATCAAGCCTTCGGCAGATTGATTGCTCATCAAAATGTGTCAGTCATTATGGTAGATTTTAGAAATGCTAGAGTGCCATCTTCAGCTCCAGAGGTAGCACCTTTCCCAGCGGGCTTAAATGACTGCGTTTCAGGCTTTGATTACATCAAAACCAACGCAAAAAAACTTAATATCAATTCTAAAAGAATTGTAATTTCAGGAGAAAGCGGTGGCGGAAATTTAACTATCGCCACTGGAATGAAGTTATCTCAAGCAGGTAGATCGAATGAAGTAAAAGGTCTTTATGCTTTATGTCCTTACATCGCAGGAATTTGGCCTCTACCTGAAAATCCTTCTTCTACAGAAAATAACGGTATCATGCTTGATTTACATAACGATCATGGCGCTGTGGTTTATGGTATTGAAGAATGGGAAAAACGAAATCCTCTTGCTTGGCCAGGTTTTGCAAAAGAGGAAGATGTAAAAGATTTACCCAAAACCTTTATTAGTGTTAATGAGTGTGATCCTTTAAGAGATGAGGGCATAAATTTTTATAGATTGCTCAGAAGAGCAAACGTTGAAGCTCAATGTAGAGTGCTTTCTGGAACCATTCATGGGACGGACACTATGGTGCTCTCTTGTCCAGAAGTTAGTTTGGAAACGGCAAGAAGTATCGCTGCCTTTACTTGCGATTAATTAAAAAATATTAATCAGCCAGATAAGCAGATAGTGCCCTATGAATCCATAGAGGCTGATTGCAATAATTGGTTTATGAGAAAGTCCGTTTTCTTTATTTATTAAAATTGCATAAACAAAGAGTGGTATATAAAAGAATAAAGAGCTTACCATTCCCGGACTAAAAATATTTTGTGCAGTTGAAATGCCAATGTGAAAGCTTGCATTTGCCATGGTGAGAGCATTATTAAAAAGAAAAAATATGCCAAATATTTTTTCTGATCTTGCTTTCGATATTACCAAAGCTGGTAACAGAATTAGATAAGGCGTTAGGTTTAGCAAAGTAACTTCCATCGGCGAGATATCCATTCCATTTCTGTAAGCCCAATTTAAAAAATGGTAGTAATCGCCAAATAGAAGAGGGGATAAAACGTACTCTTCAAACTGATGTGTAGAAAGCGCTAACAAAGGTAAAAGAGCAAGCAAATAGTTACTCTTAGCTAGATAAAGGTAAACACAAATTCCTAAAAAAAGGATAAAAGAAATTGTAAAAAAGTTTTGCATTAGCAAAACCAGAGGCACATTAAATGTTGGGCTCATTAGGCCACAATACCCCAAATTCTTGTCATAAACCAAAAACAACCCATGCCACCAATTCCATAAGTTACGAGACTTCGAAATAGTTTTTTAAGATCAACTTTATTAAGAAAGAAAATAATTATTCCTACAACAGGAATAATCATAAGTTGACCAATTTCAATTCCTATATTGAAAAACAATAAAGACAGGAAAAGCTGATCATTGGCTATTCCGATCTCTGATAGAGCTCCAGCAAAACCAAATCCATGTAAGAGACCAGAACCAAAAGCCATCAACCATGGCCGTTTTACTTCAGATTCTTCCTTAGTTAATTCATAAGCCAAATATATAATTGTTAATGCAATCAGAGCCTCAGTACTTGCTGAAGGAAGTTTAAAAATATCCAAGACAGAAATTGCAAGGGTAATACTATGTGCCAAAGTAAATGCTGTTATTGTTTTAAACAATGGAATAAATCCAGAAATTAAAAAAATCAGACCCAAAACAAATACGATGTGATCAATCCCGCCGAGCAGATGTTCCACACCCAAGTAAAAATAACCAGTTGGATAAACTTGTTTATCTTCGGGAATAATAATTTCTGGAGCTTTCAGATTCATCAAGCCTTCAAACCTATCGCCATCGAAATGATTTACCGTCACTAAAGCATCGTTAAGAATACTCAAACCACTTACTTGAATTGCTTTTCCCTTTAGCGTCTCCATACATTTCAAAGTTATTTTTTCCGAGATGTATTTCCCCTGCCTGAAGGGTAGGTCTTTCTCGATTTCACAAATTTCAGGAAAAGTAAGTTCAGGAGAGGTACCAAGGTTTTTTATCGGCGTCATCCAAAGGGCTTCGTATTCCAGTTCTTTGGTCTCATCTATTAATAAATGGGCAGGATTAAATTCATGAGCAAAAAAAGCAGATGAAAAAAAGATAAGTAAAGAAACTAATACTTTAGTCATTAAAGAGGTATTTTGGATTAATGATTACTTGATATTTATCTCTCAATTCAAACAGGTATGAATCTAAAGTTTTTTGTTTTTCTTCCAAATAAAAATCAACTTCTACCTTTTCTTTCACTTGATTCAAATTAGGAGTAATACTTTCAACTTTATTGAGTAGCTTAACCGCATGGAAGCCATATGCTGATTCAACTGGACCTAACCAGGTATCAAAAATGGGTTCTTCAAAAACTTTGCTAAATTGATTACCAAAATCTCTTTGTATCTCAAATTTAGATTTTTCAACAAAATTTTTCCCTAGCATGAAAGGATCGCTTTTAGGCAAAGTGTCTTCATTCTGCTGAATAGTCTTTAAAGCTTCTTCTGATCTTTGCTTGCCATTTCTTTCCGAAGAAAAGTAAAGATGAGTAAAAGTAAATCTTTCAGGAAAAATATATGACTCTAAATTTTTCTCAAAAAATTTCTGAAGTTCATCTGGTTTTGGAGGTGCAATCGAAGTTTCTTCTCTTAAAAACGATATTTTTTGAGCAAGTCTCCTTTTAATTATGCGATCTTCTAGGTCAAGATTTAATCTCAAAGCTTCTCGATATAAAATCTCTTCTTTGATTACGTCATCAATGATGTTTTTAATATCAGTTCTGGTTGGCGACCTGCCTACCTGTAGCTCCCATGCATATATCAAGCTTTCAACTTCTTGATCGGAGATAAAAATATTTAGCTCATCCTCATCATAATTGAAAACTAAGTCCAATAATAAAATGGCAATACCTATTCCAAAATATGCCAATATTTTTTTCATTTGATAAATCTGAAATTATTGAAGACTAGGCGGTATTTTATATCCACCTCTCAAATCTCTTACGATTTTGGCAACTTCGATACAAGTCTTATCCTCTAAATAAGGACCTGTTATTTGCATACCAATAGGTAGATTTTTTGAAGACATGCCTATGGGAACATTCGTGCTAGGCAACCCAGCTGAAACTGCAGGGCCAGCCCATAAAGTAGCTCTGAGATATTCATCATCTTTACCATTTATAGTCAGCTTTCTTTCATGAACAGGATCATGGTTGTGCTTAAAAGCAGGAGTAATTGAGGTAGGACATAAAATCACATCGTATGTTTTAAAGAACTCTCTCCACTTCTGACGCATATTTTGTCTCATGGCATTTACCACTACCCAATCGGCATGTTTTAAAACTGATCCTCTGGCAACTTTGGCAAGTTCTGACATGTCGTTTGGATCTAAATCCTCATTCAACCTAGCAAGTGTTTTGAATGTTGCTTGCGGGGAGCCAGCTAGCATCAAAGGGTTTAAAAGCTGACTAAAAATTTTATCGATTTCTTCAAAACTCATGGGAAGGTTAGCAGTTTCAACTTGAGCACCAGCATGTTTTAAATCATCTGCTGTTTCTTTAATTAAATTGGCTATCTCGTCGTCCACTTCTGCATAAGGTTCATCTGGCCAGACTGCAATTTTAAGTTCTTTGATTTTTTTTGTTCTGGCTTTTGGCAATTTAATTTTCCAAGCTGGACTATCTTGCTCTTGTGCAGCTACCAATACATCTAATGCGACTTCCAAGTCTTCTGGAGATCTAGCAAGAGGTCCTGCAACAGATAAGCCATTTCCAGTTGTTATAGAACCGGGCGGAGGAGGCATATGGCCAACCTCAGAAATGATGTTGTAACTTGGTTTGTGCCCAAAAAGGCCACAGAAGTGAGCTGGAACTCTTATAGATCCACCAACATCTGAACCTAGTTCCAAAGGCGTCATACCCGCAGCCAAAGCTGCTGCAGATCCTCATGAAGATCCGCCATGAGTTCTTTCCAAATCCCATGGATTATTGGTAGTGCCATATATTTTATTAAAGCTTTGCAGATCTGAAGACAGGAAAGGTACATTGGTTTTACCAAAAATGATTGCCCCAGCATCAATCAATCTTTGAACTGCCTCTGCATTTCTTTTTGGAATATTTTCTTGCCAAGCAGGATTTCCTCCAGTCGAAACAATGCCTTCCACTTCAAAAGCATCTTTAATGGTCATGGGTAAGCCATGCAAAGACCCTAGTTTTGTTTTAGAGGACGTTGTTCTGTCTGCTTCTTTGGCCTTTTCTAGAGCTCTTTCGGCATCCAATGCGACTACTGCATTAATCGATGGATTTACTTTTTCGACCTGTTTCAAAAAAGACTCAAGAACTTCTTGAGCGGAAACTTCTTTTTGTTTTATCTTTTTGAGAATCTCATGAGCATTTTCAAAAATCATTATGCCAATTAATTCTCTATTTAATATCAGTTAGTATTTAATGGTTCTTCAGTTTCTTGGACGCTATCCAATACCGATCTGATTGTAAAAACCCCTCCAGGGTTTGGAACGTTTGGAATGTACCATATTGGACTAGACCAAGCTCGTTCTTGAAAAGTTTTTGGCAAGTCCTCTCTCGGCTTTAATCCAGCTTTTATCGCATCCCAAGTGGTCCACGGACAACTAGGATTTTCCAAAACTCTTACATAGTAAAAAGCCTTTTCATTTTTATTAAAGTCAGGATCCGTCCAAACAGTCTTCAGTTCAGCCGATCCTACATCATTAGATATTTCACATGTTTCAGTATTTACCGTGGCACCATTATCAGGACATCTATTTGTAATTGGATTAACCTTAGCCCCATTAGAACAAACTACGTCATAGACAACTTCTTTTGGTTCAGCATCAAATTGATTGATCGTACCTTTGATAATTTGGACTCTTTGCAGTGGCGCTCCATTTTTTGCTCTTTGTGCCCAAACAAAAAAGTTAGGAACATTACTGCCTTTGGAAACTAAGTCAGAACCCATAGGCACTCCGTTGCGGTAAGCTTCACCGATTATATTTTCACTATTAAGGTCTAACTCATTCATACGATAGCCACCAAAGAAACGAACTGAAATTCTGTTCCCGCTGGTAGCAAAAGTTTCTTTTCTTCGTAAGGCACTGAAAATTGATTCTCGAGTGTTTTCTTCAGCCCAAACTGCAGCTAAACCGGATGCGCCCCATTGAGTAAATCCTGACTCTAAATAATTTCCTTCTTGACCTTCATAGATTTCAATTGGCAAACCAGTATCGCCAAAGTTTGATTGTCTTCCCAGAATTGTTTGGTTGTAGTCATCTACTGGAATTGATCCTCTCCCCATTGGTGTTGCATCAATTATTCCAATTTTTGACCAAAAATTAGATTCATCATATGAAGAAGCTCCAGTATGCGTATCGGACGAACCAATTAAACCAAATTTATAAGGATTTCCTCGATCTTCCCACTCAAGAACCATACCTCTAAAAAAAGCATCTCTTACATAACCACCAGAAGGCAAAGAGTAAGTTCTAGGAAAGCTTCCTACCCTAGAATTCATGATGCCAAAATCTGCCCATTCATCATTAGGTGATAAAAGAGGGTGAGTATCACTAGTACCTTTAACCTGAGTCATTTCAACAATAGGCTCATTTCTCATTCGCAATGCGGAGTATTCTTTATCAATGGGCGAACCATCGAATTGTTCCACCTCAAACATTTGTCCATTTGATCCATTGGAGTTATGAGGCATGGCGATAGAATCTATACCTTTATCTCTCAACTTATCCATCCAAGCCCACAAATCTTCAGGATTAATAGAATCTATTCTGGTCCAAGGCCTTTCAGGCGCTTTAGAGCCTTCAAAAATTACATTTCTGTGTAAATTACCATTCTCTACATCTGTTGAAGTTGTAAATTCGTATCCAATAAAAGTCGTGAAATTTCCAGGATCATTGTGTTCATTGGCAGCTCTAGCTACATCTGCCCAAGATGATTTATGCGTCTCATCATCAAAAGATTGTATAGCTAATGAAATATGATTGGATAAATAAGCTTGAATTAGTTTTGGGTGATACCAAGGATAAGGATTTGCAATTGCTTCAACAGCACCTCGGAAGCTACCGAGTCGAAACGCGGACGACTCTAAAGTTTGATTTTCCGGAGCATTAATATTGTGATAAATCTCTGCACCCGGAAGGGTAGATGCATAGGTTGAAGTGTCAGCCCAAGCTTGAATCATGCCAAGAAAAAAACCATGGTCGGTAACAGCATAAAAATCTAATGGCTCTCTAAGTTTCATATCAAAACCCAAAGCATGCTTAATGGTTTCACCTTTTGCATATCTGTAAGCATCATCAGGAGAGGCAGTTGTACCAAATACATAGGCATCAAATGAATATCTTGTATGCACGTGAAGGTCACCAAAGTAGGCATTCCTTAATTCGTTATAGTCCTTACTAGGACTAGGCGCAGGCTTATCTGCAATGGAAAAATCCACTACCTCCAAAGACGTATCGGTACACCCAATAAAAATAAGTGCTGTAAAAAGTAAAGCGCTGATATTTCTCTTCATAATTTCTCCCCAGAAATAATTATCTTAATGCAATCAAAGTAAAACTTCTAATTTAAATCAGAGACCTTTATTTCTTCCGTGCCAACAGGCAAAACAACAAAAGTTCCGTCTCTAGATAGAGTCCAATCTGTTCTGATCTCATCAACTCCTCTTATAAATACATTCTCCATTATTCTATTTCGTGGAGCTGGAGTAAGGTGATAAAAAATCAGGTGTTCAACATTTGCCATATTAGCTAGTTTCGCTGCCTCCACTGGCGTCATGTGATAAGTTTTAATGTCTTCCAGGACTTTAACCAAAGGTTGATTAGGATTTCGTTCAATAAGTGCCGTCTGCATGATGTTTAAAATATGATTGGCTTGAGCTTCAGCAATCAAAACATCAGCATTTTTTGAATTTAGGGCTATGTTTTCGTCGTAAGAAGTATCTCCAGTTATGACTAAGGATCTTCCTTTGTAGTCAAAACGATAGCCAAGAGCAGGCTCAATTGGCTCGTGGGTTACTTTAAAGGCAGTAATTTTCAAACCGTTTTCGTCATAAATGACGGGATTGCTTAGATCGACAATGGTTGTATCAAAGCCGACAGACTTAATTGGCGCAAGCGCTTCACCATGATGTTCATTTCTAAATCCATAGTCTAATTTATATGCCATTTCGAAGCCTGCGGTTACGATATCCGTGCCTTCAGGGCCATAGACAGGAAGTGGTTTTGGACGACCTGGTAACCAAGTTGCCAAATGAAGATCGGCCAAGTCTGAAATATGATCGGAATGGAGGTGAGTGAATAACACTGCTTTAACTTGATTTATCGGGACGCTGTATATTCCTAAATTACGCGCTGCGCCATCTCCTATATCAACAATAAAAATATCCTCTCCTGCTTTCACAGCAACACATGTTTGTGCTCTTCCAGGCGATGGTAAAGGTGATCTTGATCCACAAATTAGAGCACTAAGTGCATCATCCTCAGGAAAGGGACTTTCGGCTGTAGCTAAGTTTGAAACAGCTGTTTTTAGGACTAAATCTTGTACAAAAGGAACTCTTAACGAAATAAAAACGGCAAGAAATAAAACCAAAATGACGCCCAAAATTTTCCAAATTCTCATAAATGCTCCATACTAAAGAATAGTAAATATACAAAAATAATCTAAGTATTGACAGTACTTATGTCAAAATATATTTTATAAATTTTAGAACTCAGATGACAAAAATTAATGACTCATTAACCCTTCCTTGCGGACAAGTAATCAAAAATAGAGTTTGCAAGGCTGCTATGACAGAACGAATTGCCTTGGGTAATAATTTCACTAACGAAAAGCATATTGAGCTTTACAAAATATGGGGAGCCGGCGAGATTGGTATCTTGCTTACAGGCAACGTCCAAGTACACCGAGATAATTTAGAAGGTCCGGCTAATGTTGCAATTGAGGAGGATACTTATAAAGAACAAATGCCAATGTTAAAAAAATGGGCTGAAGCTGCAACCGCAGAAGGCAGTAGACTATGGATGCAAATTTCTCATGCTGGAAGACAAACTCCAGGTGAGATCAATACGAGTCCCATGTCTCCGTCCAACGTTCAATTAAAAATTCCAGGAAGGAAATACGGCAAACCCATCCCAATGACTGAAGAAGATATTCAAGATGTCATCAATCGATTTGCTTTTACCGCAAAAATTGCCAGAGATTCAGGCTTCGATGGGATTCAGTTACATTCCGCTCATGGCTATCTTTTATCTCAATTTTTATCTCCTGATATCAATCAAAGAACCGATGCTTGGGGCGGATCATTGGAAAACAGAGCAAGAATCCACTTGGAAATTATTAAAAAATGTAGAGAGGAAGTGGGTAATGATTTTGCGATTTCCATAAAAATGAATTCTGCAGATTTTCAAAAGGCGGCTTTTCTCCAGAGGACTCAATTCAGGTAGCAAAATTATTCAGCGATTCAGAAATAGATAATATTGAAATTTCTGGTGGAACTTATGAGCAACCAAGATTATTGGGTTTGGATAAGGTAAGTATTAATCCTAAGAGAAGTGAAAACAGAAAGGAAAGCACCATTGCAAGAGAGGCATATTTCTTGTCTTATGCTGAAGAGATAGCAAAAGTTGTAAATATTCCTTTGATGGTAACCGGTGGATTTCGAACCAAAGAAGGTATGGAAGCAGCTCTAGCAGATGGAGCCTGTGAAATAGTTGGAGTTGGCAGACCTCTTTGTGCTAATCCCTATGCGATTAAAGAATTATTGGCTGGACAGATCGATGAGTTACCAAAGTATGAAAAAACTTTATCGATTGGCCCAGGTTGGTTATCACCGACCAGTCCTTTTAGATTAATTCAGGCAATCAATGCATTTAGTGCTCAAGCTTGGTTTTATCAACAAATCAAAAAGATGGGCAAAGGGTTAATGCCGGATTTAACACTCAAACCTTGGAAAGCATTTAGAGAAGATGCC
Source organism: Gammaproteobacteria bacterium (assembly GCA_038141925.1). GTDB lineage: Bacteria > Pseudomonadota > Gammaproteobacteria > Magnimaribacterales > AG-339-G14 > MEDG-81. Next base: position 286,571 of record JAYQJB010000002.1, read on the forward strand.
AAAGCAGATCAAGAGGCGATAAAAGAATATCAAAATTTTTAATTCAAACTCAAAGGAGCTTAAAAAATGAAAGTAGAAAACAAAGTGATGCCTAACGAAAAACAAATGGAAGAGTTTTTAGAGGAGGGACATGATGAGCCTATCTATATGGTCAATCTCTTGAAATTTAAAGAAAAGGCAGAATATCCTGATAAACGAGAAACTGATCTAACTGGTAGAGAGGCTTATGCGATCTATGGCGTAGAAGTGGTAAAACATTTAGAAAAAGTGGGAGGCAAACCCATTTTTGGTTCAGATGTTACTAGGCTGATGTTAGGAGAAGTGGAAGAGCTTTGGGATCAAGTTGCTATTGCTATGTATCCTAACAGGAAAGCGATGTTGAAAATGATCTCAGATCCCGACTATATTGAAAGTGCTCAACATAGAGTTGCTGGTTTAGCCGGTCAATTAAATATTGAAACAAAGGTAAGAGATAATGAAGGTTTTTAAAATTTTAAGCCTTGTAGTCCTTGTGGTTTTTTCTATATCGCTGCATGCAGCGAAATACGATAAAAAAGTTAATCCCACTGAGCTTTACGAGAAAGCAACCAAGCATTTAAATAATGAAGAGTATCGTAAGGCGTTAAGAGTTCTGGGCAAATACACAAAGTCTAAACCAAAAGATGCCGATGGTTGGACGCTTTATGCTTTTACCCAAAGAAAGTTAAAAAATTATAGGAAAGCAGAAGCCAATTATGAAAAAGCTCTAGAATTAGACCCTGAAAATAAAATTGCTCTAGAGTATCAAGGCGAACTTTTTGTTGAAACAGAACGCTTAGGATTGGCTCAAGTCAATTTGAATAAACTAAAAGAATTGTGTCCTACCTCTTGCGATGAACTGGAACAATTAAGAAAGTACATCAATCAAGAATCAGAAAAAAAGTTTATAACTTAGTAACAGCTCACAAAAAAATTCCCTAGAAAACATTATGCTTTCCAGGGAATTTATTTTTTTTAAGCTACAAATTGAGATAGTCTGCTTTTGATAATTTCTTCAGCATCAGAAACTATTCTTTCAACCAACTCCTTACAAGTAGGAATGTCATGAATCAGTCCTGCAACCATTCCACAACTCCAAGCGCCAGCATCCATAGTGCCTTCTTGCATGATTTTAGGGTAGACACCAGCTACCTCATCCATGATATCGGTGATTTGGATTTCATCTCCTAAAGCTTTTTCTTTTTCAAGAATCTTTTGTACTGCATCATTGGCCAAAACCCTTTCAGTATTTCTTAAAGGTCTCATAATCAATTCAGTATCCAATTCAGAGGCAGCAACTAGAGCTTCTTTCACATTTTGGTGAACCGGGGCCTCTTTCGTGGCAATGAATCTTGTACCCATGTTGATACCATCTGCACCCATGGAAAGAGCGGCGGCAAGTTGTTGGCCATTACCCATACCACCTGAAGCCACAAAAGGAATAGAAAGTTCTTCAGCTGCTCTTGGCAGAAGAATCATGTTTGGAATGTCATCTTCTCCTGGGTGACCACCACATTCAAACCCATCAACACTAACAGCATCACAGCCAATTTTTTCAGCTTTAAGAGAATGCCTGACAGAAGTACATTTGTGGATGACTTTAATACCAGCACCTTTAAGGTCTGGCATGTAAGCCTCTGGACTTCTCCCAGCAGTTTCCACAATTTTTACTCCACCTTCGACAATCGCTTTGATGTAACCGGGATAATCAGGCTCTTGAAAGCCAGGTAAGAAAGTTAAATTTACACCAAAAGGCTTGTCGGTCATTTCATGACATTTTGCAATTTCTTTTGCTAGGTCATCAGGAGTTTTTTGGGTTAGACCTGTAATGATTCCTAGCCCGCCTGCATTGGCAACTGCAGAAGCCATTTCGGCAAAACCTACGTAGTGCATTCCTCCTTGAATAACTGGATGTTCAATACCGAACATTTCGGTGATTTTCGTTTTTATCATTTTTTCTCCCTAATAAATTGAAGGTTTAATTTAAAGCCCACAAAGCTTTTTGTCTACTAAAAGGCTATATTTTTAAGCCCAAGATGACTTGATCATATCAGCTGCTTTTTCACCAATCATAATGGTTGGCGCATTGGTATTCCCTCCAACCAAGGTCGGCATGATGGAGGCATCAACAACTCGAACATTTTCTAGCGCATGAACTTTGAGCTCATCATTTACCACGCTCATGTCATCAGAGCCCATTTTGCAAGTTCCCACTGGATGATAGACGGTATCCGCGCGAGCGCGCATTGCGGCTTCAATATCTGCATCACTATTGATATCGACTGGATCTTGGACCTTTCTAGTAAAAGGCCTTAAAGGTTCAGCATCCATGATCTGCATCATCTTTCGGTAACCCTTGATCATGATATCCATATCTTCTCTCACGGAAAAAAATTTAGGATCGATCTTAGGCGAATCAAAAGCATCATTTGAATTCAGAGTAACTTCCCCTGTGGATTTAGGTCTCAACAAACAAACATGGCAACCCAGACCATGACCAAAAGCAATGGTTCTGCCATGATCGATTATTTTTGCTAGTACAAAGTGTAGTTGGATATCTGGAATTTCTAAACTTTCATCGGTTTTGATGAAGCCTCCAGCTTCTGCAACTGTAGAAGTCATCTGCCCCTTTCTAGTAAATAGATATTTCAAAAGTTCAAACGGCTGACGATATAAAAGTGATTTAAATGAGAAACCCAATAAATCCGTATCATCGACCGGATGATTGGTAATGTAGTCGATATGATCTTGAAGATTTTTCCCTACTCCTGGAATGTTAAAGACGGTGTCTATTCCATGTCTGTTTAATTCTTCTGCGGGTCCTATGCCAGAGCGCATTAAAATTTGCGGCGAGCCGAAAGCTCCAGAGGAAACAATTACTTCGCGGTGGCATTTCAAATGAATTTTGTTTTTTTGTTTATCAAAACAATCCACACCAATTGCTTTATTACCCTCAAATATAATTCTGTCTACTTGGGTATCCGTTAAGACCGTCAAGTTGGGTCTATCTAAATTTGGCGTTAAATAAGCTGCTGCAGCGCTCCATCTTCTGCCTTGTTTTTGTGTCGTATGATAGTAGCCAATGCCTTCTTGATCGGCACCATTGAAATCCTGGTTTTCTTTATAAAACTTTGTTCCTGCTTCAATAAAGTAATCTTTGTATTTTGACTTATTCTCTACAGCGGTTACGTTTAGAGGCCCATTCTGTCCATGAAAAGAATCATCGACCAATTCGTTGTGTTCCGCTTTTTTAAAGTAAGGCAAAACTTCATCGTAAGACCAGCCGGAGTTTCCAAGTTTCGACCAATGATCATAATCCCAACGATGTCCTCTCACATAGAGCATGGCATTTATTGAACTCGATCCCCCTAATGTCTTTCCTCTAGGTTGATAACCTTTTCTATGTTCTTCCGGTTCTTCTTTCATCGTATGGGTTTGACCTGTCGGATCAGCCACAACTACTTCTGTTGCTGGTAACTTTTCTTTAGCAAAACCTTTTTGAGGTTCGGTTTCAAAAGCCCAATTCATTTTGCTCGTTGGCCCCATGTAAGCAAATAGGGCCGGTACGTGAATTCTCACATCTTTATCTTTAGAGCCAGCCTCAATTAAACAAACTTTATGATTTGGATTTTCTGAAAGTCTGCCAGCTAGTACACAGCCAGCTGAACCTGCTCCTAAAATTATGTAATCGAATTCATTCATAAACTTCCTATGCAATAAGCTTATTTTATGAATTTTTATAATTTATTCCATAGTTATGGAAATTTTCCCAAAATGTTTATTATCGATCTGATGTTGAAAAGCTTCCGCTAATTCAGCCAAGTCAAACGTATCGCTGATGATAGGTTTGATTTCAGAATTCTCCAGATATTCAACCATAGCCTTTTGCGACTGATGATTTGCCATCGCAATTCCACTGGTTCTGACTTGTTTAAGAAAAATTCGCGGTAAAACCAATTCATTTGCTGCAGGCCCGCTCAATACGCCAATCAAGGCAATGTGTCCGCCCAGTTTTACTGCCCGAATGGATTCATTGAAAGTCTCTCCGCCACCGACTTCAACAACATGATCGACCCCTTCGTTATCTGTGAGTTCCAAAACTTTTTCTCCCCATTTAGGGTGTTCTTTGTAATTGATGATCTCATCTGCGCCAAGAGCTTTTAATTTTTCAGCTTTTTCTTCAGATGAAGTAGTAGCTATAACCTTGGCACCCATTTCTTTGGCAAACTGCAGAGCAATAATTGAAACTCCTCCGGTTCCCTGAACCAAAACCGATTCTCCAGATTGCAATCTCCCTTCATCTACGAGTGCTCGCCAAGCAGTCAAACCCGCACAGGGTAGAGTAGCTGCTTCTTGTAAGGACCATTTTGAAGGCATTTTAGTAACGGCAGTTTCTTGAATGGCAATATACTCAGTGGCATAGCCGTCCTGATTGTCTCCAATAAAACTCAATAACTCATAACGCGGAGGTCCATCAATCCAATTTGGGAAACACGCACTCATGACCTTATCTCCAACTTGCCAATTTTTAACTGCTGTTCCAATCTCAACTACCTCGCCAGCAGCATCACCCAGCAAAACACGTCCATCATCAGTAGGAATCAATCCCAAAGCACACATCAAGTCATGGTAGTTAAGACTACTCGCATTAACTTTGATTAAAATTTCATTATCTTTTGGTTTTGGAATATCCAACTCATTAAGTTTGAATTTGTCTAATCCTCCGGGTTTTGCCAGTTGCATTTGTCTCATTATTTATTCCTCGTATGTAAGATTTTTATTAGAACAAAAAAGTCCTTTTTTTAGAATGAAAACTAAGGATTTAAAAAGAATAAAAAAATGTTTTTTTATAACCTTTGTGAAATTAGTTATAATTTTTTGTGAAATTTAGGAGAAATCGACCTTCTATATCTAGTAAAAAAGCCAGTAAGTACTATACTTTGCGCGATTTTGATCGAATGTAATTATTTGAAACAGCAAATTTTCAATTTGAGTGCAAAAATTAGCATTTTTGTTATTTTTGCACCATTTTTGGCCTTTTTTTGCAGTTGTATAATGCTTCCGATTTTAAAGGGAACTTATTTAAGAAAATTTCTTTTTTAAATGAACTTTTAGAAAATTAATCTCTCTAGTAAGTATCTTAATTAACCATCAGCTTAAAGGAGTTAGCGATGATCAATAGAGTGGTAACAGGAACTTTAGGATTTTGTTTTTGCCTCTCTTTTATACTTTATTTAGGAGTAATAGGAATAAACTTTTTCTAATCCTATAAAGCAATAAATTTATAAAGTTCTCCCCCTAATCCCCTCGCTTCGGTGAGGGGATTTCTTTTTGGGAAATAATAACTTAGAGTGTGGTATGACTAAGCAATGTGAAGAATGTCTACAGGACTTACCATTTAGTTATTTTTCAAAACAAAGAGGTAGCCTAATGGGGCTAAGGAGAGTTTGCAGATCTTGCGAGAAAAAAAACTTTTCTTAAACAACCTCTCTTTCTTTGTTAAAAACCTTTTTATAATATCGATTCTTTTTGTACTATCTTCTTGTGGAGGAGGAGGAAGTGGAAATACCCCTGATATTCCTTCAGCTCAACCCTTTGTTTGGGAAGTTGTTACTCCAGAGTCACAAGGCTTAGATAGTGCCAAAGTTCAAGCGGCAATAAATTTTGCTATGGAAGATGGCAAATTTACTCAAGCAGCAATAATTATCAAAAATGGCAAGATTGTCGGTGAACAATATAGAGGTATTAGTTCTTCAGAAAAAACCTTAATTATTGATGATGCGGAAACCAATTGGACTGTAGAAAATCTTGATTTAGGCTATGCAACCAAAGATGCAAATAGTTTAGTAACCAGTTGGTCGGTGGCTAAGTCCTACACAAGTATTCTCTTTGGTATCGCTCAAGGTATGGGCTTTTTCCCAAATGGACTGGAAACAACTGCTGCAACATACCTAAATGAGTGGGCAGGAGATGAAAGAAATACTATTACCTTAAAGAAACTTTTAGATATGCGTTCAGGATTAGAGCCCGCCTGCTACGACGCTTTAAGTTCCGCATGGCAAGTTTGCACAGCAGTAACAATTACAAGCGGCGGAGGTTTAACAAACGCAACCAATCAATTGATTGGATGCATTAATAGAAATCTGGCAGCTACCAACCAAACTCATGATTGGTATCGTCCTGGAGGACAGGATGGAATTGTCTATCAGACGGGTTACTTTCTTTATCAAAACTGCGATTCGATGGTCTTGGGAGAAATTTTTTACCGTGCAGTGGGTCAAGATATCAAAACTTTTGCAGATACCTATTTGTTTTCAAAATTAAATATTACAGCCGATTGGTGGAGAGATTATTCAACCGGCGGTCAAGCCAACGGCAACTATCTATCCTATTGCTGCCTTGATATGACCGCTCGTGATTTTGCCAAAGTTGCTCTGCTTCTAGTAAATAATGGTGTCTGGCAGGGAGAGCAAATCATCCCTCAAAGTTATGCTCAGGCAATTAAAAATATCACGACAACGTCTGTAGTTACTGAGCAATTTGGCGGCGTGCAAAGTTATGGTCTTAAGTTTTGGTCGATATATGGAGCTAGCAACTGTGGACCTCAAAATGATCAAAAGTGTGTGCCTGATAATACCGTTATCTCTCCCGTGGGCTATGATGGACAATACATGTTGATGGATTTTACCAACAACTTGATCATGATTAGGTTTAGCTTGAATGCTCCAATACAGCAAGTTTCTACCGATAAAAAAATGATTGTTGCCTATCCGGAACCTTCAAATTTTATTCTGACTTTGCCTATTGCAGCTACAAATCCCAATCCAGTTTCGCGTTTCTTCCCAATAGCTGAGTATTGGTATACCTTGAATAATTAGGAAGAGCAGGAAATTTCTAATTTTTTACCCCATTCTGGAGGTGCTTTTGCTAAATCTTCGTATTTCGAATTTTCTTCAAATGGTTTTTTTAGAAGTTCCAAAAGAGTATTCAATTTTTCATAATCAAAATTTTCTGCATCTTGAATGGCTTCTTGAGCAAGATAATTTCTCAATATGAATTTTGGGTTAGTTAATTCCATAGCTTTCTTTCTTTCTGAAGAGGACGTCTTTTCCATCTTCAAACGTTCTTCATATTTTTGAAACCATTTTTTACCCAACTCATCTTCAAACAATTGATGATTCTCTTTAGATAAAGCTCTAAACGTATTGGTGTAATCTTTTTCGTTTTTTTCCATCCAAGAGAGCAAATCTTCAACCAATTTAAGGTCGTCATGATGAGCCTCACTCAAGCCTAATTTTTTCTAAAGATTAAAGTCAGCTCATCGTAAAAGATTTTTTCATATGAATTGATGATCTCTTTGGTACGGTCAATTTCAATATGATCTTTTAGAGCTGCAGCTAAAGCATGGCAGTTCCAAAGACCAATTGAGGGCTGATTGTTAAATGCATAGCGACCACCATGATCCGAGTGATTGCAAATGAACCCAGGATTGTAATCATCAAGAAAGCCAAAAGGCCCAAAATCAAAAGTCTCTCCTAAGATAGACATGTTGTCGGTGTTCATTACGCCATGAGCAAAACCAAAAGCCTGCCATTTGGCAATGAGCCTTGCTGTCGAATGCACAATTTTTTCAAATAAATCGGTATAGGCATCTTTTGAGTCTTTAAGTTCAGGAAAATAATTTTCAATCACATGGTCTAGTAAAATTGGAATGAATTCTGATTTTTTGTTGTGCATAAGATATTCGAAATGCCCAAAGCGAATGTGAGTTTTTGCAACCCTTACCATCATTGCGCCAAATTCAGTTGTTTCTCTAAAGACTGGCTCATCGCTCCCAATCATAATCAACGATCTGGAACTTGGAATACCAAGATGATGCATGGCTTCACCACACAAATATTCTCTGATTGTCGATCTTAAAACTGCTCGGCCATCGCCAAATCTTGAATAAGGTGTTTTGCCAGCTCCTTTTATATGTAAATCCATCAAGCCATCCTTAGTCTGCAATTGACCCAATAAAATACCTCTGCCATCACCAAGTTGAGAAACCCAAGAACCAAATTGATGTCCAGCATATGCCATAGATAGAGGTGCACTATGTTTAAAAGCTTTATTGCCATTTATGTATGGCACTAAATCTTCAGCATTCAGACTTTTTGGAAATCCCAAAAGCTCTGCTAGCTCTTCATTAAAATGTATCAGTTTTGGATTATCAAAAGGCGTCCAATTTTGCGCATGAAAAAAATCCTCAGGTAATTCAGCGAATTTATTTGAAAATTTTAAATTGTCCAGTTCTTTCATATCCGTTAATTATATAGGTTAGAATTTGTCTAATGCTTAAAGATGAAAAACTAAATTTAGATTTATATCAAAACCTCAATTCCAATCAGGCTCCAGAGGACTTTCATCACGTGGCTTTTAAAACCATTAATTATGAAGCTATGGTTGATTTTTATACTAAGCTTTTTGGTTGCGAGCCTTTATACGAAAGCGAAGAATTAACTTTCTTAGCTTTTGATGAAGAGCATCATCGAGTAGCTATTGCTAATACTTCAGGTATTTTTAAAAATCTTGGATTTATTCCAAAGACCATAATGCGAATAAAAAACTGGATGAATCGATCTTTACCTTCAATTGTTGGCTTGGACCATATTTCTTATAAGTTGAATCCTATTGAAAAGTGGTTCGAGTTTTACCACAAAGCTAAAGATGAAGGATTGGAGCCTTATTGGACGATCAATCACGGCTGGATTACTGGAATGTATTACAAAGATCCAGATGGTCATTTAGTAGAAATATTTTTTGAACATTGGCGCAACCAAGAAGAATTCAAAATTAACATTTCTCCAGATTTTTCCGATGAACCCATAGGTACCAACATGGATATCGATGCGCTTTATGACATGTTTAAAAAAGGGGCATCCTTTGAAGAGCTTATTCAAAAAGGCAATACCGTTCCGGAAGGCAAGAAACCAGTTGCCGGCATGGAAGCGGTCATGAATATGCGTAAAAAGTTTAAGTAGCTTAACTTTAATTAAAATATTTTTTTAAAATCATCACAAATTCTCTTTAAGGCATAATCGACGCCATTAACTAACATCATGTTCACAAAGCCATGAATGTAGCTGTCATGAGTACGGTGATAAATTTCCACGTTAGCTTGTCTTAATGCTTGTGCATATTGATCGCCCTCATCTCTCAGAGGGTCAAAGCCTGCAGTTACTACAACTGCTGGCGGGTGATCTGAAAGATCTTCCGCATAAAGAGGCGATACCAAAGGATCTTTTGTTAGCTCGTCATTTTCAAGGTATTGATTGCGAAAGAATTCCATTGAGGTTTTAGTCAAAAAGAAGCCTTCAGCCATCTCATCCATAGAAGGATGTTTTAAAGTAAGGTCAGTAACTGGGTAAATAAGCAATTGTGCTTTTGGCATGGAGAGCTCTTCTTGTTTGCGCTTAATACACAGTGAAGCAGCTAAATTTCCTCCAGCACTGTCGCCACCAACTGATACTCTATTTGGATTGATACCTAAATCCAAAGCATTTTCTTTAACCCAGTTGAAGGCAGCTTCACAATCTGCCAAGGGAATGGGGAAGGGATGCTCTGGCGCTAAACGATAATCCACCGAGAAAATTTTTGCTTTGAGTTCTTTTGCTAAAAATCCCGTAAACGCTTCATGCGACTCGATGCTCCCAATGACCCATCCACCACCATGAAAATAAACCAAGGCGGGATAGATGTTTCCAATGGATTCAGGTGAGTATTCTCTAACTCTTATTTCTGCGCCGTTTGATTTAACAACGTGATTGGTGGTTTTGACTCCCGAGGGTAGGGGCAGAGAAAGCAAACCTCGACTTTCTTCAAACTCTTTACGTAATTCTGCGGCAGGTTTGGTCGTATCCAGTTTGGCGCCAGTATCCTCCATCACTTTTAATAAGTATTGAAAGCCTGGATCCAGCTTTCGATAGCCTTTTTCAATTTGTTCTTTACCCGACCATCTGATTAGAATGCTTGTAGGTAATTTGAATAATAGTTTCGCTAAAAATGTGCGCATTTGAACAGTTTAATTCATTTTTGTTTGCGCCACACCCAAGGCGCGATTGGATCTTCGGCTCGCCACAGGCCTAAATTTTCTGCTTTAGCTTGATCTTGATACTTATATAAAGATGAATCTTTAACATATCTGTCATAAACCCAGGCAAATCCAGATTTAATCATTAACGCATTTGCACTTTCTCCATTAGCATATATTTCTCCTAAAACTCTGCCATAGCGATCTTCTCCTTGAGAAATAAGTGTCACGTCTTTTTCATTAAGCAATCTATTTAAAAAGTTTTTCGATTGCGCACCAAAGGGCTGATTTATTTCAGGTGCATCAATTTCTACCAAACGAATTTTTATCTCCCTGCCTTTGGCTTCCGCTCGAATAGTATCGCCATCGACAACCCGAATATTCTCTAGAGGAGTGTAAGAAATTAAAAAAGCAGCATTTAAGCTCAACAATAATAAATAAATAAACTTCATATTATTAAAGTTAATCGTCTTTGAGATCAGCAGCACCTTTATTCTTCCTAAGACATTTATTCTAGTTTGCAGAGAAGAAACTTCTTTTATCGAAGCCTCCAACCTTTTGGTGACTGCTTCGGTGCTTTTATCAAAGCTATCAAACTGCGTTTTTATTCTTCTCACTACTTCAGCAACCTTTTCTGCAGTTTCATTGAGTTGCAGATAATGATGACCGATTCTGATGGTATCGAGAAAAGCAGCTAAAGTATTTGGTCCCTGAATAAGTACTTTTTTTTCTGCGAGACAATCTTGTCTTAAGTTTTCAATATCATCGACTAGGTCAATCAGTTTTTCAGAGGCAATATAAAGAACCGCATAATTAGAAGTTGTGTTTTGTCTGATATATTTTGATGCTATGTCATCTGCATCTCTCAAAATGGCGGTCCTTAAATCTCGTAAAACATTTCCACGCTCATTGTCACGATTAGCTTCTTGATATTGCTTGTACTGACCTGCATAAAATTTCGAATCAATGGGAATCGTTAAGCCATCTGCAGTTTTGACCGCACAATCTACGCGGTCTTGAGTTTCTTTGTTGATCTGAGCTTGAAAGTTGTAGCTACCATCTGGCAATATTTCTTTGACAATCGACTCTAAATTCCATTCTCCTAATCTACCAGTGGTGACATTTCCACCCAAAAATCTATTGAGCTCGTTGATTGGCGTCGTCACTGAAGCTAATTGATTTTCAATTTCATTGAGATCTTTGGAGACGGAATCGATTTTATTTTCCAAGTTTTCTGACTTTCCAGATTCGATGGTTTTTTGATCTCTCAGTTTCAAAAAAATATAGACCACAATAGCAAGCGTGCAAATGGATAAAATCAAGGTCAGGATTGATAAGTCCATTAGAACTGTGCTTTGAATTGCCTAATTGAGACCAAAAAAATTAAAGAACAACAAATTAAAACCCAACCTGGGATGGAAATTCCCAAAAGACTCCACATGACTTCAGCACAATTGCCATCACCAATGAAAAGTTGAATCAATGCATCTGAAATGAAGTCGTTCTCTAAAAGATAATTTAAATCAGGTCCGCAAGATGGAACTCTATCTGGCGGTAACGATTGCAGATACAAATGCCTCACCGCGGAGGCACCTCCCACCAGACTAAAAAAGCCCGTTGAGCGCTAAGTAAAACTTGCCTAAATTGTTGTGCAGTATGCCAATCAATGCCGCAGCTCCAGCAAGTGCAACAGCTATTCTTTGTACGATGCACATGGGACAGGGTTCGAGCCCAAGTTGGTATTCCATGTAAAATGCAGTGGCAATTAAACCGATGCAAGCAAGCAAAATTAAAGTTAAAACAACACGCGTTTCTTGCAGTAAATTCATGGTATAAGTATAACGAAATTTAGGTAAAAAATTTTATGGCAAAACCAGAAAGCTCTGCAGATAACGACTCCGTCATTCTTATCGATGGGTCATCATATGTCTATCGTGCTTACCATGCTTTGCCGCCCTTAACGACTTCTCTGGTCAGCCAACTGGCGCGGTAAGAGGAGTGACCACCATGGTGATGCGAATCTTAGAAGACCATCCAAATTCACCCATTGGGATGTTCTTCGATGCCAAAGGCGATACTTTTCGCCACGACATGTATAAAGAATACAAAGCCAATCGACCGCCGATGCCAGATGATTTGCGTCCACAAATTCAACCCATTTACGATATTGTTGAGGCCTTGGGTATCAAGATTTTTGTAGTCGATAACGTTGAGGCTGATGATGTGATTGGCACGCTTGCCAAGCAAGCTGAAGAAAAGGGCATTTCGACTGTGATTTCCACTGGCGATAAAGATTTAGCACAACTCGTAACTAAAAATATCAAATTGGTGAATACCATGACCAATGAAGTACTGGACCAAAAAGGGGTGGAGAAAAAGTTTGGCGTAACCCCAGAACAAATCATCGATTACTTGGCACTTGTTGGGGACACCTCGGATAACATTCCAGGGGTAAATAAAGTCGGTCCCAAAACTGCCGTCAACTGGTTAAGCAAATATGGAACGGTTGAAACCATCATTGAAAAAGCTGAAGAAATTACCGGTAAGGTTGGCGAATACCTGCGCGAAGGCATTGAGCAACTCAAACTCTCGCAACAATTAACTACTATTAAAAAAGATGTCACCTTGGATTTTGGGATTGAGGACCTGGCAGTAGGAGAAACCGATCAAGCTAAATTGCACAAGCTATTTACCGAACTGGAATTTAAGACTTTATTAAAAAGTGCCGAAACAAAAAAAACTCCAGTAACAAGTTCTAATGGCTCTGCTTCAAAAGACAATTACCGCGCCATTCTGAGCAAAAAAGATTTGGATGGTCTTATTAAGGAATTAAAAAAAGCCAAAGTTTTGGCTTTTGATACCGAAACGGATTCCTTGGATTTTACTCAAGCCAATTTGGTCGGCTTATCGGTTGCAACAGATGAAGAAAATGCATATTACATTACAGTTGGTCACGATTACGAGGGAGCGCCCAAGCAGCTCGATCGAGACGAGGTTTAAAAAAACTCAAACCAATCATTGAAAAGACTCCTTTGATCGGCCAACACTTAAAATTCGATCGTAATGTTTTGGCAAATTACGACATTCATTTGAATGCTATTGAAAACGACACTATGTTGATGTCATACGTTTATGACCCAACTGCGACCCGTCATAATTTGGATGCCATGGCGAGTCATTATTTAAATGTCAAAACCACAACTTTTGAGGATGTTGCTGGTAAGGGCGTCAAACAACTTACTTTCAATCAGATACCTTTGGAAAAAGCGAGTGACTATGCAGCAGAAGATGCAGATATCACTTTTCGTTGCTATTCCCATTTAAAACCAGCTTTAGCAAAGACACCTTCTTTGGAAAAAGTTCTGCATGAAATTGAATTGCCTTTGGTGCCGGTGCTCTCCGATATGGAACAAGCAGGGACCTTAGTTAACGAAGAGGCTTTAAAAGTTCAATCCAATAATTTAGGACAACGTATCAGTGGGCTTGAAGAACAAGCCTATCGAGAAGCGGGTAAAGAATTCAATTTGGCTTCTACCAAAGATTTAAGAGCAATTTTCTTTGATGAGATGGAACTCCCGGTCGTGAAAAAAACTCCTGGCGGTCAACCGTCTACCGATGAGTCAGTTTTACAAGAATTAGCCAATCATTATGAATTGCCAAAAATTCTCTTGGAACATCGTACTTTGGCAAAATTGAAAAGTACTTATACCGATAGTCTGCCGCAACAAATATCGAAAAAGACGGGTCGTGTGCATACTTCTTTTCATCAAGCTGTGACTTCAACCGGGAGATTGTCTTCTGCTGATCCCAATTTACAAAACATACCAATCAAAACCGATGAGGGTAGACTTATCAGAACAGCTTTTGTTGCACCCAATGATTATCAATTGTTAGCAGTTGATTATTCGCAAATTGAGTTGCGCATCATGGCGCATCTTTCTGAAGATAAAGGTCTGATTACCGCATTCGAAAATGGCGAAGATATTCATTCTGTTACAGCAGCAGAAGTCTTTGCTGAACCTGGTGAAGAGGTGACAGCAGAACAACGTCGTGGCGCTAAGGCAATCAACTTCGGTTTAATTTACGGTATGTCGGCCTTTGGTCTGAGTAAAGCTTTGAATATTTCTAGACCTTTAGCTGCTGACTATATCGATTCGTATTTTCACAAATACCCTGGTGTAAAAATGTATATGGAACGCACCAAGGAGCTAGCTAAAGAGAAAGGTTATGTTGAAACCTTCTTTGGCAGAAGACTTTATTTACCTGGAATCCACAGCGGACGCAGTCGAATGGCTGCAGAGAGAGCAGCAATCAATGCGCCCATGCAAGGAACTGCTGCTGACATCATGAAAATTGCGATGATTGAAATTCATGAGTGGTTGGCCAAGGGCAAAGTTGATGCTCGGATGATCATGCAGGTTCACGATGAAGTGATTTTAGAGGTCAAAGATCAAGACGCTTCCAAAGTCGAACAAGAAGTTTCAAAGATCATGCAAAATGCCGCGAAATTGAAAGTGCCTTTGGAAGTTGAAAGCGGTTTGGCTTCCAATTGGGGTGAAGCCCACTAGTTCAAGAACTTTTTCAAACATCCTTAGTCTAAAAAGCGTTCTCCTAAAAAATAAGGAAATACATAATCCTTGTGGCCCGTCAGCATCTCTCTCCCCTGAAAACTGCTGACGGGTTTAAACATCTAAGAGCAGTTTAATTTTATTTAACAAAGTTTCCAAACCTATTTTTTTGGTTGCAGAAAATACCAGTGAGTCGACAATAGTTGGGTAATCAGCCATTTTTTCTGAGACAACTTTAAGAGTATTTTGGGTTTCTTTATTGTTTAGTTTATCGGCTTTGGTCAAAACCAAATGAATGGGTAAATTCAAAGAATTGCAAAGACTTAAAAATTCCATATCTTTGTTTTGAAAAGGGTGACGCATGTCCATGATCAAAATCAAATCGGTTAGGGCTGCTCTTTTTCCAAATAACTCAAAATCAGTTTGGCCCAAGCATTTTGATCTTGCTTACTGGCTTTGGCGTAACCGAAACCTGGTAGATCGACTATTTTTTTTGCTTCGTCATTGGTTAACTGAAAAAAATTGATGGACTGGGTTCTTCCTGGTGTATTGGAGGTTTTGGCTAATTTTTTTTGATTAGCTAATGCATTGATCAAAGTAGATTTTCCCGAATTTGACCTGCCGCAAAGCGCGATTTCATTCCCCGTATCGGAAGGGAAAAGTTTGCTTTCGGTTGCAGCACAAGCAAAGGTCAGAGGCAAAGGTTTTGACTTATAACTCATTCTTCTAAAATCAGGAAAAACAATATTCTATAGTATATAATTGCCAACCATTTAGCCCACTAATAAAGAATAAATGATAAAAAAATTATTACTTCTATCGTTTTTGGTAAGTTCCTTTAGCGCTTTTGCAGCTGCTGCTGGAGAAATGTCTGAAGCCAAACCTATGAAAAGAGGGGATGCTGAAAAAGGTTCAAAACTTATTGGTACTTGCGTTGCTTGTCATGGCGTTGATGGCAATAGTGTTGTGGGCCAGTGGCCAACTTTAGCCGGCCAAAGAGAAAGCTATCTTTTTGAGCAACTTGAGCACATCAGAGATGAAGAGCGAGTCATCGCAGTTATGAAGGGCCTTTTGAATAATTATTCCGATGATGATTTGAGAGACATGGCAGCTTTTTATGCAAGTCAAAAAACCAAAGTCGGACAAGCTGATGAGACAAATTTAGAATTAGGCCAACAGATTTATCGAGCTGGAAACCTGGCTTCAGGAGTGCCAGCTTGTACCGGTTGTCATGGGCCTGCTGGTAAAGGTTTAGAGTCAGCGCAATATCCAATGCTTGGTGGTCAGAAAGCAGAGTACGTAGTCACGAGTTTGATTGCTTATCAAACCGGAGAGAGAGCTATCGACGAACATGGCAAAATCATGCAAGGAATAGCTTCAAGACTTACCATCGAAGAGATTAGGGCGGTCGCCAATTATGTTTCAGGCCTTTACTAAAAAGCTTTTACTAGTTTTCATTTTTTCAGTCAGTTCGGTGTTGATTGCCGAAGACTATCAGCCATGCAAGCACTATCAAGTTTTATCTGAACCCATTGCCACCAGAGACTCAAAAAAATCGAAGTCATTGAATTCTTCTGGTTTGGTTGTGGACATTGTTATAGCCTAGAAAATCAACTCAATAGCTGGGAGAAGAAACTTCCTGCAGATATAGATTTTTGGCGCTCACCTATTACTTGGAATGAAATGGCTAAAACGCATGCCAAATTGTTTTATGCTGCAGAATTTTTCAAAAAACCTGAAATCATTTCAAATACTTTTGTCTCAATTCACGCTAATCAGCGCATGATGACTTCTGATCGAGAGTTACAACCTTTTTTTGCAAGCTTTGGGATTGCCGAAGATCAGTACCAATCTTTATTTAACTCTTTTGCTATGCAAAACAAAATCCGTAGAGCCGATACTTTTGGACTCAAATATGAAATCCGCGGAGTACCTGCTTTTATCGTAAATGGAAAATACAAAGTATCAGCCTCACGACAAGTTGGAACTTCTGAACTTTTGGATGTGGTCGATTACCTTATTAACTTAGAAAGGAAATAACATGAGATATAAATCAAACCTGTTCATTCCAGGTCATACGCTAGACCGTTTGGATCGTGGTCTAAATAGCAATGCAAGCGCTCTAATTATCGATCTTGAAGATGGTTGTCCAGATGATAAAAAAATCGATGCCCGTGAAGAATTGATTGGTCTTTTAAAAAAAGGCAATGTGTTTACCAAACCTTTATTTGTCAGAGTTAACGATGCCATGAATGAAAATGGTAGACAAGACATAGATGCTTTGTCGGATTACGAAGATCAGATTGAGGCTATCATTCTTCCTAAAACCCAAAGTTTTGACTTCTTAGCAACGCTTGCGCCAATGATTGCTTTTGAAAACAAATTAGTTCCTTTGATTGAGACGCCTAGAGCAGTCGATACCGTTACACAAATAGCAGCATTTAAAGGAGTCATTGGTTTGTTCTTTGGAGCTGCTGATTTTTCTGCAGGTATGGGTTCTAAATTAGCATGGGAACCGCTTTTGTATGCTCGGCATAAAGTAGCTTTGGCCGCAGCTATGTACAACCTTTTTACCATCGATGCACCATTTTTCTATATCGATAATGAAGAAGGGCTTAAAGAAGAGGCTGAAAAAGTGAAGAACCTTGGTTTTACTGGAAAAGCTGCGATTCATCCTTCGCAAATCGATTTTATAAATGATGCGTTTGAACCTACCAAAGAAGAAAAAGAGGAAGCCAAAAAAGTCCTTGAGGAATACCAAAAGATGGATGGCGGAGCTGTTAAAATTGATGGCAAAATGGTTGACGAGCCGATTGCAGAAGCGATGCGTTTAAAATTATCTTTAGGAGATAAAGAAAAGGAGGACTAGCATGTCAAAGTCCAGCAAAGATTTAGGAAATAATAGATTCAGAGAATCCTTTGGTCGTTATTTTGAAGAATTCGAAGTAGGTCACATATACGAACACCGTCCCGGTAGAACCATTACCGAGTCGGACAATACCTGGTTTACGCTTTTAACTATGAATACTCATCCGCTGCATTTTGATAAGGAGTATGGTAAAGCAACAGAGTTTGGGAAAAACTTAGTAAACAGTACGTTTACCGTATCTGTGATGGTTGGTATGAGCGTGAGTGATATTAGTCAAAAAGCCATAGCCAATCTTGGTTGGACTGACATTGTGCTTCCACATCCATTATTTGTCGGCGACACTCTATATGCAGAATCGGAAGTTTTAGAAACGCGTCTTTCCGAATCAAGGAAAAATGCTGGCATCGTTACTGTAAAAACAATTGGTAAGAATCAAAATGGGGATGTTGTAGCTTCCTTCAAACGCTCAGCTTTAGTTCCAACCAAAGGAAATGCTGTAGACGATAAGATCGATTATTAAGTTGAAGCAATCTTTAAAAGGCATAAAAGTTCTTGATTTAACCCATATGTTGGCTGGTCCTTACACGACTATGATTCTGGCTGATTTGGGTGCCGAAGTTGTAAAAATCGAGCAACCAAAGACAGGCGACATTACCAGAAATTTGCTGAAAGACGATCCAAAGTATTCTTTGGATGGGATCGGTGCATATCATCTAACGTTAGGAAGAAACAAAAAAAGTGTTGAATTGGATCTCAAATCTGAAGATGGCTTAAAACTTTTCAAAGAGTTGGTCTCAGTTGCAGATGTTGTTGTGGATAATTTCAGTCAAGGTGTTACGAAGCGTTTGGGTATAGATCACCAAAGCTTGAAAAAAGTTAATCCAAAAATCATTACCTGTTCAATCAGCGGCTTCGGCGATACTGAAGTAAATCGACCCGCCTACGACAATCTCATTCAAGGTTACGCTGGAGCAATGTCCATCACAGGAACAGATAAAGACAATCCGGTTAAATCCGGCATCCCTATAGCTGACTTAGGAGCTGGACTTTATGCGGTGATCGGTATTTTAAGCGCTATACAGTCTCGAGAAAAAAATGACTCAGGTGAACATGTGGATATTTCTATGTTGGATACTCAGGTAAGTTTATTAACTTACATGGCTACCATGCATTTTCTCTCAGGCGAAAATCCTGAGCCGATTGGAAACCAACACATGAATCATGTACCTTTCAATTCTTACAAAACTTCGGATGGCTTTATCCAAATAGGAGTGGTTGCTGAAGATTTTTGGCCCAGCCTCATTAAAGCACTTGATTTAAGACAATTGGATACTGAAGAAAATAAATCAAGAATTGGTAGATTAAAAAATAGAGAAAATATTGATGAGGCTGTGCAAGAAGTTTTTATTACTAATACCACAGAACATTTGTTGAAAATTTTACAAGAACACCGGGATCCATGTGGACCTATTAATACTTTTTCTGAAACTTTTGAAGACGCTGATCTTTTAAAAAGAAACATGATCGTTGAGGTTCTTCAAGATAGCGGTGCGTCTGTAAAAATGCCCGGTAACCCGGTAAAAATTTCCAATCACGATGAAGAATTTAGACGTTCGCCAAAACTCGGCGAGCATACTTCTGAAATTTTCAAAAGTTGGTTAGATAAAGATATTTAAGTTGACCAAGATTAAGACTACCTACTCTTTTCAGGAACAATTTAGAGGATTAAACTAAATTGAATTATTCAGGAGAGAAAAACATGGATGCGGAAAAACTCAGTCAATTAACTCAAAAAGTCATTGGTGATGCAGCAGGAGCAGTAGGATTGCTGTTGGCTTACATCGGCGATCAATCAAAAGTCTATACAACAATGGACCAATTAGGTCCTTCAACTGTTAAAGAAATTGCAGATAAAGCAGGTCTTGATGAACGTTACTTGAGAGAATTTCTCTCTTCTAATGCAGCTAATGGGTATGTAACTTATGAATCTGAGGAGGATAAATTTTCTCTTTCGCCAGAGCAAGCAGCTGTCTTTGCGAAAGACGGTGAACCTACTTGTTTGCAAGGTTACTTCCAAGCAATTGTTGGTCAATATGCTGAGCACGAAAAAGCCGTAGAAACTTTTCAATCAGGAAAAGGCAGACCATGGGGAGAACATCATCTTTGTTGTTTTTGTGGTACCGATAGATTTTTTAGGCCTGGGTATGTTGGTAATTTAGTCAGCAATTGGATTCCATCTTTATCTGGAGTTGAAGATCAACTTAAAGCTGGCGCTAAAGTTGCCGACATTGGTTGTGGACTAGGTTCAACGACAATTATCATGGCTGAGACTTATCCAAATTCAACAATTCATGGCTATGATTTTCACGGTCCATCCATTGAAGAAGCTAGTGCTAGGGCAAAGGAACTGGGATTAACCAATATTGAGTTTCATGTGTCAGATGCCAGAGATATTCCAGATAACGGCTATGACTTTGCTTGTATTTTTGATGCTCTGCATGACATGGGCGATCCTGTAGGCGTTGCCAATCATATTAAAAACGTACTTTCCGATGAAGGAACGTTTATGTTGGTGGAGCCTGCAGCAGCAGACAATTTGGAAGACAATCTTAATACTTTTGGCGGGCTGGCCTATGGATTTTCAACAATTGTTTGTGTTCCTACCTCCAGAGCCCAAGACGTAGGTCTGTGTTTGGGAGCCCAAGCCGGACCAAAAAGATTAACGGAGGTCTTAAATTCTGCCGGCTTTAATCATGTTAGAGAATCAGCAAGAACTGGAACGAATATGGTCTTTGAGGTCAAACAAGCTTAATGCCCAACGAAAATAGTTTTCTTGAAAAAGCTTTATTGGTTCAAGTAGAGACCACAAAGGTTCGGCGGATCTTAAATTTTGAAAACTCTTTTGAAGAGTTTAGAGACCTTGCTAGATCGGCTGGAGCCAATGTTTTAGAAGAAATTAAAGGCAAGCAGGAACTCGCATCGCCTAGATATTTTATTCAAAAAGGTAAGTTGGAAGAGATAAAGCAAGCCGTTCATAAAAATAAAATAGGTCTGGTGATATTCAACCACGCACTTTCTCCGTCGCAGGAGAGAAATATCGAACGTTATTTAAAGGCCAGAGTATTAGATAGAACTGGTTTGATTCTAGATATTTTTGCAAGACGCGCTTTTAGTCATATTGGAAAACTTCAAGTTGAACTGGCTCAATTGTCGCACCTGTCTACTAGATTAGTCAGAGGCTGGAGCCATTTGGAAAGACAAAAAGGAGGAATCGGCCTTAGAGGTCCTGGGGAAACTCAACTTGAAACAGATCGAAGATTGATTGGTAATAGAATCAAGGCACTCAAAAAGAAACTGACCAAAAGTCATAACCAAAAATCCTTAAACCGTTATGCCAGAAAAAAGGGAAAAAATAAAATAGTCGCTTTGGTCGGTTACACCAATGCAGGCAAAACAACATTATTTAATGCTTTAACCGGTGGAGACGAATATCAAGCGGATCAGTTGTTTGCAACTTTAGATTCGGTTACCAGAAAGAATTTGAGTCCTGGAAGTAGGGCAATTTTATTTACTGACACTGTAGGTTTTATTTCTGAAATTCCAACGGAGTTGATTGAATCATTCAAAACCACTTTAGATGATCTTAGATCGGCAGATTTATTAATCCATTTGGTAGACATCAATGATCCAGAAAAAGATCTGAAACAAAAAGAAGTTTCAAGAATTTTGAAAGATCTGAATGTTGATAAAATTCCACAACTTTTAGTGAATAATAAAATTGATTATCTTTCTGAAAAAAAACAACAAGAGTTGGAATTTCAGCATCCTGAAGAACTTTTCATTTCCGCAGAAAAGAATATCGGTATTGAACCATTAAAAGAAAAGATATTAGAGAGAATCAGTAATGGCCTTTTCAAGGGCTGGGTATCGATATCCCATCAAGCATCTGCTGCCAGAGCTAAGCTTTACGAAGAAGGATGTGTTCGCGATGAGGTTATAAAGGATAACGATTGGCATCTAAAATTAAATATTGGAAATGATTTACTAAGTGATTATCTAAATTCATCGCAATTGAAAATTTTGCATGATGAGAATCAACAATCGCTAGAAGTTGGTGAGCCAGGCAGGACTTGAACCTGCGACCTTTTGCTCCGGAAACAAACGTTCTAATCCACTGAACTACTGGCTCAATACTTAAAATATTTTTAAATAAGCTTAAACTTTTCTCCATATCAGAGATAGATTTAATTCTTTAGAGGTCTATAATCGCGGCATGAAAAAAATCTTCTTAATTGCTGTTGTATCAACAATGACTTTTCTCTTCGCTGCAGACATGCGTGAAGATGCAATTTTAAAAAGAATTCAACACCTTGGTTCCGTTTGTACTTCTGCTGATTGCGGTCTGAAGACTTCTGGTCCAGGTTGGAAAGTTTCTACCTCGATGTTTGCTGCTCCAGTGCAAGTTGCTGATGCCAGCGGTCGAGATGGAAAAACAGTTTATGAAGCTGCTTGCACAACCTGTCATGCTGCTGGAATGGCTGGCGCACCAAAATTTGCTGATGCATCGAGTTGGGGAGATCGACCTAATAAAGGTCTGGCAACTCTAACCATGAACGTGAAAAATGGTTTAAATGCTATGCCTGCAATGGGTCTGTGTATGGATTGTACTGACGCTGAATTGGAAGCTTCTGTGCAGTATATGTTAGACGCTCTCTAAGTCCGCAATTCCCTTTTCTAAGTCATACCAAGAAACTATTTCGTTGGGCTTAAATTGCTTTTCCTCAGGCCAGTCGGCATCCAGCAAGTTCAGCCAAATTGCTTTCATACCTAGTTTCAAAGCTGCTTCAACATCATTATCTGGATGATCGCCCACGTGACATACTTCTTCAGGGCTTAATTGAGTTATTTTCAAAGCTTCTTCAAACATTTTTGCTCCAGGCTTACTGTCGTTCACCATTTCAGCGTTCAAGTAAAAATCAAACAAGTGATCGATTTTCAAGGTTTCAATGCTGGCATTCCCGTTGGTTAAAACGCCTAGAGTGTATTTTTCTTTCAAAGATTTGAGAACCTCGAGGGTACCCTCGAAATAAGTGATATCGTGACGTAATTTTAAAAAAATATCGAAAGCGTCTTTTGACGTTGTTTTTGCATCTTCATCGGAAACACCATTTTCTGTCAATAATGTCTCGATAACTTTCATGCGAAGCTCAGACAAGCGATGTCTTAGAGAATTGTCTTTTGCAATGAGCTTTTGCCACATCTTTTGCTCCTGTTCTGTGAACAAAACTTTGGACATGTTTGGAAATTTATCGATTATCCAGTTGTTGGATTCTTTGTGTGCATGAATGATGACTTCACGCAGTGGCCAGAGCGTGTCATCAAGATCAAAAGTTACTGCTTTAATTTTCATTTTTTATTTTTTGCATGAGGGTGGCTTTTATCGTAAACCTTAGCCAAATGCTGGAAATCCAATTTAGTGTAGATTTGAGTGGTACTTAGATTAGCATGTCCTAATAATTCTTGAACAGCTCTAAGGTCGCCACTGGATTCTAAAATGTGGGTTGCGAAGGAATGCCTCAACATATGAGGATGGATGTAAGGCAAGCCTCTATCTTGACTGATTTTTTTAAGTCGAATTTGAACTGTTCTAGGACCCAGTCGATTTCCTTCTTTATTTACAAAGACCGAAGTTTCGTCTTGGTTAGCAATAGTTGTTCTATGTGTAAACCATTGCTCCAATGCCTCAATCGCTTTAGAGCCAACAGGACAAAGTCTTTCTTTGTTGCCTTTTCCTAGAACTCTGCACATTTGCTCATCCAGCAAAAGATCTTTTAAGTTCAAGGAGCAAAGTTCAGAAAGTCGTAGTCCAGAAGAATAAATCAATTCCATCATCGCTTTATCTCGATGTTCTATCCAGCTTTTTGGTTCAAAATTCAAAAGTTTATCAATCATGTCGGTATCGAGTGCTTTTGGTAAAAGGGCATCTTGCTTAGGTGCGCTGATGCCAACGGTTGGATCGTTGGTAAATTTTCCTTCGGATTTAAGAAATTTAAAAAAACTCCTTAGGGAAGATAAAATTCTTGCAAGACTTTTCGGACTGAGTCCCTTTCTTCTGTGCAAACCTAAAAAATTTCTTACTAGATTATTGTTAACCTTAGCAATGGTTAAAATTTTGTTTTCATTAAGAAAGATCTCGAATTTATTCAAATCATTTCTGTAACTCTTAAGAGTGTGTTCTGAATAGTTGCGATTTTCTTTAAGAAAACTTAAAAAAGACTCTATTAAGTTGCTAATCTCGGTTTTCAATTAATCTATCTATTTGATGGCTCAAAACTTCAACTATAAAACTTAGAAATAATGTATCTTGTTCTGGAGTATATTTTTCATCTACTGAAGAACCTAAAATTAATACTCCTGCAATCTTATTTGAATGCAGTTTGCCGATAACTGCTTCTTTGATATCGGCTTGAGCACCAAAAGTTAAGGAGGCAATTTCATTGGAAAGCTTTCCTAAAAAAATATCTACTTCTTTAAAAATCTTAGAGAAAGTCTTAGTAGCTATTTCTGGCTCAATTATTCTCTTCGCGGATACTTGATACAGTTCTTCTTGTGTAAAGAACAATAATTTACATTTTTCTGTACCAAGCTCATTCATAAAAAAACTTTCTGTAGCGATCAATAATTTTTCTAAGTCTTCTGCACTCAGAATAATGCTTATCAGTTTTCTTACCTTGGCAAAAAGCAGCTCATTCGCATTAGCATTAAAAATAAAGTCTTTCAGTTGCGTACTCGTTGCTAAATTCTTCGATTTTATGAATTCAACTTGTTTTTCAATAAAGCTTACCGCTTCACCTGATTCATGTTTTATTTCTAAATGTTCTATAGCTTCTGGATGATTAATAAAAAAATCAGGATTTTCTTTTAAGAAATTAATTACTTCTTCGGGTTTAAGAGATTTACTAAAAAGTTTCATTTTAAAGATTTAACAAAACATCTTGTTTTCTGTATTCTGCGCTTCCTTGAAGCATAACTTTTGAATCATCTAAATTTACTTTAGTGAATACCTGACCTTGATGAAAGTTTATTTTTAACTCTTGATCCAATTCTTTTTGAATTGCACATGCGACAGCTGCTGCACAAGCTCCACTTCCGCAAGCTTGAGTTTCTCCCACACCTCTTTCAAAAACTCTTAAATTTATCTCCCGAGCGTTTTTCATTTGAATAAAGCCAACGTTTACACCATTTTTAAAATAATTACTTTCTTGCAAAAATGTTCCAAACTTTTGCACATCCAAAGCCAACTCATCATTAAAAATTACGGCATGTGGATTTCCTATCGAAACTGCAAAACAAGGAACTTTTTTACCATCAAATTCAATCTCAAAAACCTGCTCATTTTTATTTAGACCAATTTCAGAAGGAGATAGTGAAAATATATTTTCCACAATGTAATCATTTTTTCTTTTCTCAACAGTAACTAGATTAGCGCCGATGAGTAACTTCACAGTATCACTGATGGATATATTTCTATCTGATAGATATCTAGCAACACACCTCATGCCGTTGACACAATTTTCAGCCTCACTGCCATCTTGATTGAAGATTTTTACAGAAAAGTCTGCAATTTCTTTTTCTGGAGGTTCTACTACCAGGACTTGATCAAACTCAAGAAAATCTTCCTTATCAGCAAAATTTGGGATGCTGTTTTTAGAGAAAGAAAAATCTTGCGTAACTGAATCTACAATTATGAAATTGTTACCTAAAGCCTCCATAAACTGGATATAGGGCATTAAAGTTCCTCTTCTTTGATTAGATCATCAAAGGTTTCTGCTTTTCTGATAACTTTATGGCTTTTTTGATCAATTAAGATTTCAGCAGGCTTAAGTCGGGTATTGTAATTAGAGCCCATACTTGAACCATAGGCTCCTGCTGAATATACAACTAAATAATCTCCAGCATTTGCACTGACCTCGAAATCCGAACCAAAACTATCGGCAGTCTCACAGACGGGCCCAACTACAGAATAAAGATCCTTCTTTTCAGAAGACTCCACTAAATTCTCTATTTTGTGTCTTGCGCTATACAACGATGGCCTCATCAAATCGTTCATGCCGGCATCAACGATAAGAAACTTTTGACTGCCATTTTCTTTGATACCCAACACTTTGGTTATCAAGACACCTGCTTGCGCAACAATGGAACGTCCTGGCTCTAAAGTTAAGTTATATTTTGAAGAAAACTTTTTTAGTTTTTTTATCAGTTCGTCAGGTGAAAAGTTTTTTTCCAATTCATAGTCGATTGCTAAACCACCACCGACATCTATGTGATCTATTTCAAATCCCAACGAAACCAATTGGTCTGCTAAATTTTCAAGTTTTTCGTAAGCCTCAACCAGTAAATCTGTATTAGTTATTTGCGATCCAATATGGGCTGAAACACCAACTAAGTTTATTTTTTCGGTTCCATAGTTCTTTGCCAAAGTAAGTGCCTCTTCTTCGGAAATACCAAATTTGCAATCGGCCTTGCCAGTTTCAATATAAGGATGAGATTCTGCAGCAATATCCGGATTTATTCTAAATGAGATTCTTGGCGTCTTATTAAGTTGTTCAAGCAGTTCCAATTCATATTCAGATTCTACGTTGATGGAAAATATTTCATGATCACAAGCAAGTCTCAATTCCTCTTTGCTTTTACCAACCCCAGAAAAAACAATCTTTTTTGGATCTGCACCGATTTTTAAAACTCTTTTTAATTCTCCACCAGATACTACGTCAAAGCCCAAGCCTTCATCTTTAATCAAAGACAAAATACTTAGATTACTGTTAGCTTTTACGGCATAGCAGGCCAGGTCCGAGGAAGATAAGCCAGCTCTATAAGATCGACAATTTTCTCTAATTGTTTCTGCAGAATAAACATAAAAAGGTGTTTCTAAGCTAACACTTAGCTCAAGCAAGTTAGTGTCTTCCGAATGTAAGACACCTTCGTTGAAGTTAAAATGTTTTAAGTTCATTGATTTCTTCATCTTCAGGCAGATATAAAGGACCTTTTATGCCACACGAGCTTAGAAAGCCGAAACTGATTAGACACAACCCAAGTAAAAAAATTCTCATTTCTTTAAATAGTCTTTTGCTCTTTTAATTTCTTTTTTTATTTGTTGCAAAGCAGTACCCCCAATTGAGGTTTTTGCTAGGATAGAGTCGCTAGGATCGATGTAATCAAAAACGTCTTGGGAAATCTTCTTTGAAATTTTCTTAAATTCATCAAGCGACATTTCAAATAGTAAGAGATCATTGTCTTCAGCGTATTTCACTGCAGTTCCTGTTATTTCATGAGCCTCTCTAAATGGCACCCCTTTAATGACCAAATATTCGGCAAGATCTGTTGCAGTTAAGAAATCATCATAGACATCAGCAAGCATTTGATCATTATTAAAAGATACGCCTTTGATCATCTCGATCATGATGCTTAATGCTTCTGTGGCATATTCTATCGAATTGATTAAAGGTGCTTTATCCTCTTGATTGTCTCTGTTGTAAGCCAGAGGCTGATTTTTCATCAAGCTTAACAAAGTCATTAAATTACCAACTGTTTTAGCAGAACCTCCTCTGACTAACTCAGCCATATCTGGATTTTTCTTCTGCGGCATAATCGAAGAACCCGTACATAATTCTTCAGGTAATTGAGCATAATTAAATTGCGAAGAAGACCAAATGATCAATTCTTCACATATTCTTGAAAAATGAATAGCCATGACACTTATATTGAAAGCAACTTCCAAAGCAAAATCTCTATCGGATACAGCATCAATGGAATTTCTGGTAACCGAATCGAATCCCAAAGACTTAGCTAGTTTTTGTCTATCTAATTTAAATCTATTACCAGATAGAGCGCCGGAACCCAAAGGACTGACCTTGAGTTCCTTTTTAGTTGCTGAAATTCTTTCCAAATCTCTTTTCATCATTTCGTACCAAGACAAGAGATAGTGCGCCAAACTTACCGGCTGAGCATTTTGCAGATGAGTAAAACCCGGCATAAGAGTTTCTAACTCTCCCTCTGCTCTTACAACTAAGTTTTTCATTAAACTTTTTAATAAAGATTCAATTTCATTACTTCTTTCCAAGAGAAACAATTTAAAATCAGTTACGACTTGATCGTTCCTGGATCTTCCGGTGTGAAGTTTTTTTGCAGTCACTCCAATTTCTTTTTCAAGAGCGGCTTCGATATTCATGTGAACATCTTCCAAAGCTGGATTCCAATTGAAATTGCCAGCTTCGATTTTCTTTTTAATTTTTTTAAGACCAGTCTTAATTTTATTGTATTCATTTTTGGACAGCACTTTGGCTTCCATCAGCGCTTCCGCATAAGCAATCGAACCTTGAATGTCTTGACTATAGAGGACTTGATCTACATCAACAGAGGACGAAAAATTCTGAGCAATTTGGGAAGGTTTTTTGGAAAATCTTCCTCCCCACGAGGGATTTTTTTTTGACATCAATACTTATAGTAATCAGGTTTATAAGGTCCATCAACATCTACATTTATGTAGTCAGCTTGATCCTTTGTAAGCTTTGTAATGACTCCTCCAAAACCTTCTACCATATATGATGCAACTTCTTCATCCAGTTCCATAGGAAGAACTTGGACTTTTAACATTTCTTGCTTTGTAGTTTCATCATTAATTGAAGCAAAACCTTGTTTATACAAAAATATTTGTGCAAGAACTTGGTTGGCAAACGAGCCATCCATAATTCTTGAAGGGTGACCGGTTGCATTACCAAGGTTAACCAATCTACCTTCTGCTAAAAGAAGCAAATAATCTTTTTTATCCTTCGGACCTCTGTAAATCTTATGCACTTGAGGTTTAATCTCTTCCCAAGTCCATTCATCTCTCATGTATTGAGTATCTATCTCGTTATCAAAATGTCCGATATTACTGACAATTGCTCCTGACTTTAAATTATTCAAGATGTGTTTATCACAAACATTGAAGTTACCAGTTGCAGTCACCACAAGATCAATTTCACTTAGAAGCATTTTATTTATTGATTCATCATTGTTTAAATTTTCACCATTTAATAGGGCGAAACAACTTCATAACCATCCATACAAGCCTGCATGGCGCAAATAGGATCGATTTCGGTAATTTTGACCACCATTCCTTCTTGTCTAAGACTCATTGCAGAACCCTTACCTACATCACCATAACCAAACACCAGGGCTTTCCTTCCAGAAAGCAACATATCCGTGCCACGTTTTATAGCATCATTCAAACTATGTCTGCATCCATACTTGTTATCGTTTTTAGATTTTGTTACTGAGTCGTTAACATTTATGGCAGGCACCTTAAGCGTACCTTTTTCCAACATTTCATAAAGTCTCAAAACTCCAGTGGTCGTTTCTTCGGAAATACCGTTTATTTTTTCTAACATTTCTGGATACTTTTCATGCACCATAGCAGTCAAATCCCCACCATCATCCAAAATCATATTTGCATCCCATGGTTTACCATCAGACAGGATAGTTTGTTCTATACACCAATCGAACTCTTCTTCATTCATGCCTTTCCAAGCAAAAACAGGTATGCCTTTTTGAGCGATTGCCGCCGCCGCATGATCTTGGGTAGAAAAAATATTACAAGAAGACCATCTCACAGATGCTCCTAATTCCACTAAAGTCTCTATAAGTACAGCAGTTTGGATAGTCATGTGTATGCAACCCATAATCTTTGCACCCTGCAAAGGCTTATCCTTGCCATATCTTTCTCTGAGTTTAATCAAAGCAGGCATTTCAGATTCAGCCAGCTCTATTTCTTTCCTTCCAAACTCTGCAAGAGAGATATCTTTTACTTTGTAGTCTTTGAATTCCATAATTATTTAAGTTGTTCTATTTTATCAGTTGATTCCCAAGAAAAACTTTCTTCTTCTCTCCCAAAATGACCATACGAAGCGGTTAATTGATAGATAGGCCTTTTAAGATCTAACATTTCGATAAGTTTTTTAGGTTTTAGTTCAAAATTCTTTTCAACTAACTCAACAATTTTTGCCTCTCCTATCTTATTCGTATTGAAAGTATTGATACTGATAGAAGTCGGTTCAGCCACTCCAATGGCATAAGAAACTTGAATCTCACATTTATCTGCAAGACCTGCGGCAACAATATTTTTAGCCACATATCTTCCAGCATAAGCTGCAGATCGATCAACTTTCGAAGGGTCCTTGCCAGAAAAAGCACCACCACCGTGTCGAGCCATGCCACCGTAAGTATCTACAATTATTTTTCTTCCCGTTAAGCCACAATCTCCGACTGGACCTCCTATTACAAAGCTTCCTGTAGGATTTATAAAAATTTTTGTATCTTTATTAAGCCATGCTTTTGGAATGACCGGTTTAATAATTTCTTCCATAACTCCTTCTTCAATCGTTTCTGCATCTAAATCTGGATCATGCTGAGTTGATAAGACAATTGCCGAAACACTCGATGGATTTCCTTGATCATCATATAAAAAACTCAACTGACTTTTTGCATCCGGCCTAAGCCAATTCAATTTTCCATTTTTTCTAACTTCAGACTGCTTTTTAACCAGTAGATGAGAATAGTGGATTGGTGCAGGCATCAGAACATCAGTCTCATTGGTTGCGTAACCGAACATCAAACCTTGGTCGCCAGCACCTTGATCTAAGTCAGTTCCTGTACCTTCATCGACTCCTGCGGCAATATCCACTGACTGTTGTCCAATGGCATTAATTATTTCAACTGTATTGCCATTGAATCCTAAGTCATCATTATCATAGCCAATTTCATTAATTACCTCTCTAATAACTTTTTCTAAGTTAGGTTGGGCAGAGGAGGTTATTTCTCCTGCAATCACAACCAAATCCGTTTTAACCAAAGTTTCACAAGCTACTCTGGCATTTGGATCTTCCTTCAGGTACGCATCCAAAATTGCATCGGAAATTTGATCACAAATTTTATCGGGATGACCTTCAGATACAGATTCGGAGGTGAAAGTTTTATACTCAGACATGACATTAATAAAGTCCGCAATTCTACTATGAACTAACCATGAAATAGTAGAAAATAGCATTCTAATTTCATGACTGATCAACAAAACCTAGCCAACGCTATAAGAGCTCTATCTATGGACGCAGTGCAAAGAGCAGGATGCGGTCATCCTGGCATGCCTATGGGAATGGCAGACATCGCGCAAGTTTTGTGGAGCAAACATCTTAAATATAATCCCTCAAATCCTGATTGGTTTGATAGAGATAGGTTTGTTTTATCCAATGGACATGGTTCCATGCTTCTTTATTCTCTCCTTCATTTAACAGGTTATGACCTTTCAATAGATGAATTGAAAAATTTCCGTCAACTGGGTTCAAAAACACCTGGACATCCGGAATGTGACGTGACTCCAGGAGTAGAAACAACGACCGGTCCCCTTGGACAAGGCATAGCTAACGCAGTTGGTATGGCAATGGCAGAAAAAATTCTTGCAAAGAGATTCAACAAAAAAGATTGTCCAATAATTGACCATTACACTTATGTTTTTTGCGGTGATGGTTGTTTGATGGAAGGTATTTCTCACGAGGTTTGTTCTTTAGCTGGTACTCATAAACTAAATAAATTAATTGTTTTATACGATGACAATAAAATCAGCATTGATGGCAAAGTTGAAGGTTGGTTTACAGACAATACGCCCGAAAGATTCAAAAGTTATGGTTGGAACTTTATAGCAGAAGTCGATGGACATGATTTTCAAAGTATCGATAAAGCCTTGGAAGATGCAAAATCATCTAATCTTCCGACGCTAATTTGTTGTAAAACAGAAATTGGGAAAGGGTCTCCTAATAAATCAGGTTCAGCAGATGCTCATGGCGCAGCTCTTGGCGAAGAAGAAATTAAACTCACTAGAGAAAACATTCAATGGCAGCATGAGCCTTTTGAATATTCCAGAAGAAATTTATGAGGCTTGGGACCACAAAAAACTAGGGCAAGAAAGTGAAGAAAAATGGCAAGAGATTCTTTCTGAACTTTGAAAAAAATTATCCTGAAGATTCCAAAGAGCTGCATAGATTAATCACCGGAAGCTTGCCTAGTAATTTTGAATCTACCATCGAAAATTTAATAAATAATTTTTCTAAAGATGAAAATTCTTATGCCAGTAGAAAGTGTTCTGGTATGTGTTTGGATGCTATTGGTCCAATCATGCCAGAGCTGATAGGCGGATCAGCAGATCTTTCTCCTTCAAACAATACCGAATGGAAGGGAACCTCTCATCTTGCCGAAGACGGTTCAGGTAATTACTTAAATTATGGCGTTCGAGAATTTGGTATGTCGGCAATCATGAATGGCATGATCCTACATGGGGGTATTAGACCTTATGCAGGAACTTTTCTTACTTTTCTAGATTATGCTAGAAATGCCGTGAGGATGTCTGCCTTGATGAAATTGCCCGTGATTTATGTTTATACGCATGACTCCATTGGAGTCGGTGAAGATGGTCCAACTCATCAACCGGTGGAACATATTTCAATGCTAAGAATAACGCCTGGTATTTACACTTGGCGACCTTGTGATGGGGTTGAAACTGCTTGTGCGTGGAAATTTGCGCTGGAATCAAAAGCTGCACCATCAGCTTTGATATTGTCCAGACAATCATTGGATGCTCAGAAGAGAGAAACGAACGACTCAATTTTTCTAGGCGGATACGAACTTGCTTCAGACCAAAATCCCAAAATAACATTGGTTGCTTCGGGTTCAGAAGTGGGTTTAGCCATGAAAGTTCGAGATCAGCTTAATGAGCAAAAAATTTCATCAAGAGTTGTTTCAATGCCATGTACCGAAATATTTGATGAACAATCACCAGAATATCAAAGAGAAACTTTAGGCGACTTGCCAAAAATTTTCATAGAAGCAGGGCAAAGTGATTTTTGGAAGAAATATTGTGAAGGAAATGATCAAGTAGTCGGTATCGACAAATTTGGCGAATCCGCTCCAATAGATGATTTGATGAACCACTTTGGTTTTACAGTTGAAAATATAATCGAGCAAATTAATAAAACAATTTAAGTGGATTTAACAAATTCAAAACTATCCTCTTTTGATTTCGAGGGAAAAAGAGTTCTTCTGAGAGTAGATTTCAATATTCCAATCAGAGACGAAGAAGTTCTTAACGATGAAAGAATGGTCAGAGCCTTACCGACCATCAAACACTTATTGGAAAAAGCAAAATCTCTCAGGATCATAACGCATCGTGGAAGACCTTTAGAATCGGGAGAAGTTCAGCCTGAATTTTCGATTAAACCAATAGCAAAAAGACTCTCTCAATTATTAGACATTCCTGTTCCAATAGCTGATTCTTTAGCTGGTTTAGAGCAAGCCAAAAAAATTATCATGTTGGAAAACATAAGATTTTTTCAAGGAGAAAAAGAAAATTCTGGAGATCTTTCAAAAACACTAGGCAATTATGGAGATGTTTACATCATGGATGCTTTCGGTACTGCACATCGTAAGCAAGCATCTACCTTTGGCGTAATTGACTCAGTAGCCGAAGCAGGCGTTGGCTTTTTGGTTGAAGATGAGCTGGAGGCTTTGAAAAAAATTTTGGTGAATCCAAAAAAACCTCTAATTGGGATTATCGGTGGCTCAAAGATCTCAACCAAAATTAATGTCATTGATTCGCTTACATCATATGTGGATAAATTAATTATAGGCGGTGCTTTGGCAAATACTTGCTATATGGCAATGGGAAAAAACATTGGACAGTCTTTATTTGAAGAAGATTATTTAGATGTAGCAGAAAAATTAGTTGGTAATGAGAAGATTGTATTACCAGAAAATGTCGTTGTTTTAGATACATCTAACGATTCCGTTCTTGAAAAGCATATTGATGATATAGCCAGTCATGAAGCTATCTGCGATGTAGGTAAAAAATCTTTGGAGTATTTTCAAAAACATATCAATTCCGCTAAAACTATTTTTTGGAATGGTCCTTTGGGTAAATTTGAAGATCCAAGATTTTCTGAAGGGACTTCCGAGGTAGCAAAAATTATGTCTGAATCTAAAGCCTATAGCATTATTGGCGGGGGGAGACCATCACCTCTTTTGCGAATATTAATTTAATGGATTCTGTAGATTATGCTTCCACTGCGGGAGGAGCTTTCTTAGAATATATAGAAAATAATTCCTTACCTTGCATAGATAAGATAATAACTAAAAATAAAGGATAGAAATATGAAATCACTGGAAGAAATTGCAACTTATATTGTTTCTGATGGAAAGGGCATATTAGCTGCTGATGAGAGTACCCCAACAATAGGAAAAAGATTTGCCACAATAAATACTGAGTCCACAGAAGACTCCAGAAGGGATTATCGTGAGATGCTTTTTCGAGCTGATGGAATGAAAAATAATATTGGCGGAGTTATTTTATTTGATGAGACTTTGAGACAAGACGCAAAAGACGGCACTCCTTTAAAAGATATAATTTCCGAACAAGGTGCATTGCCAGGTATTAAGGTAGACAAGGGAATCAGCCCGCTTGATTCTTCTCCTGAAGAAAATATCACTGGAGGCTTAGATGGGCTTAATGAGAGATGCGCAGAATATTTTGTTCTTGGTGCTAAATTTACCAAGTGGCGTGCAGTTATAAAAATTGCTGACGGTCTACCTTCCCAAGCAGCTATCAAAGCAAACATGGATGCTCTTGCTGACTACGCAAAAATAGTTCAGGAAAATAACATGGTTCCAATTGTCGAGCCTGAAGTTTTGATGGATGGCAGTCATTCCATAGAATCTTGCGAAGACGCAACAAAAAGATGTTTGAGTACTCTATTTGAATCTTTGGCAGAGAAAGGCGTTTTGGTGGAAGGAACCATTTTAAAACCCAATATGGTGGTCTCAGGAAATGAATGTTCTGAGCAAGCTGGAATCCAACAAGTTGCAGAAATGACACTCAATTCTTTATTGGAAAATGTTCCTAGTAATCTGCCAGGAATTACATTTCTTTCTGGAGGGCAATCCGATATTGACGCCACTGCTCATTTAGATGCCATGAATAAAATTGGTGGTAATCCATGGAAGCTCAGTTTTTCTTATGGCCGTGCTTTGCAACAGGCTGCACTCAAAACTTGGAGTGGTAAGCAAGAAAATGAGCAAGCCGCGCAAGAGGCCTTCAGCCACAGAGCTAAAATGAATATGTTGGCAGCAAAAGGAGAGTGGTCAGAAAACTCAGAAGGATAGTCTTTTATTTTTTTATAAAAAATCTACTAGCTAAAAGTCCCACTTCATAAAGCAGCCAGACAGGAAGAGCCAACAGCGTTTGTGAAAAAATATCGGGAGGTGTTAGAAACATTCCCACAACAAAACATCCTATGATCACATAAGGTCTGGCACTAGAGAGTTGTTGAGCATTTGTGACTCCTGACCAAATCATCAGCATCAAAACAATTGGTACCTCAAAAGCAAAGCCAAAGACAAAAAGAATTCTGACAACAAAATCAATGTATTCATTGATGTCTGTCATTACCAAAACTTCCGAAGGAGAGGCTTGAACAAAAAAAGTAAAAATCAGCGGAAAAATTACAAAAAAAGCAAAACAAATTCCCGCAAGGAACAAAGCTATGCTGGAAAACAAAACCGCAAAAAAACCTATTTTTTCTTCTTTGTATAAACCTGGCGCAATGAAGTTCCATAATTCAAAAAGTAAATATGGAATTGCTACAAATGTTGCGACATAAAAAGTAAGCCTCAATGGAGTCAAAAAGGGTGACACCACACCCGTTGCAATCATTGAAGAATTGGCAGGTAAGATTTCTGTTAAGGGGTTGGCAAAAATAAGAAAAATTTCATTTCTGAAAAATACCAAAACAAAAAAAATAAGAGCAATAGCGCCAAGGCTTCTCAAAAGAACATTTCGCAGGGAGTTTAAATGTTCAAGATAACTTTTTTCAGTCATCTTTATTTTCTTTGTTGTTTTGGAAGTCTTCCGAATATATTTCTTGTTTTATCTCTTGTGAGATTGAAGAGCTCTTTGAGCGAATTAGCTTCACATACTCTTCTAATTTGGTGAGAAATCCCGGCAATCTTTTAGGGCCTAAAATAAGTAAAGCAATGATTCCTATCAATAAGATTTCAAAGAATCCTATGTCGAACATTTAATCTTCTTTTTTGTCGTCTAAACTTTTATCTTCTTCTTTGACTGCTTTTTTAAACCCTTTAACAAAAGAACCTAAATCTCCACCAAGATTTCTAATTCTTTTGGTGCCGAAGATCAAAACAATAATTGCAAGAATGATTAGCAATTGCCAAATACTTATTCCACCAAAACCCATTTACTCTTTCCTTCCTTTTTTTCTTCTATTCCAGAAAGACCCTCTCTGCTTTCAAGTTCTTTTAAAACCTCAGTCGGGTCGATTCCATTATTCGTCAATAATACCATGACGTGAAACCATAAATCTGCTGCTTCATGAATAACCTTATTTTTCTCCAGATCTTCAGTTATTTCGGCAACCAGCTCATCAGTCTCTTCAGTTATTTTTTCAATAATCTTCTCGTTTCCTTTGGCATACAAACTCGCTACATAAGATGAAGAAGGATCGGCATTTTTACGCTCCTTCAGTAAGGCACTTAATCTTTCTACGATGTTTGTCATTGACTAACTATTATGGCAACTAAAAGCAATGCAGTAATACCTATGTATATAAATTTATTATTGTTTTTTGATTGCTTGATCTCTTTTTTTAAGTTTTTTATTTCCGAGTTGTATTCTTCTAATCTAGACAAGTTATCTAATATGATTTCAATTTTTTCAGGAAGTTCATAAGCTTTTTCTGCCAAGGCAAAAGAATCATTTTTAAATCTTTCAAACATTGCCTTCGGACTATATTTTTTTGCAACCCAAGATTGAATAAATGGCTTGGCTGTCGTCCACAAATCCAGTTCTGGATAAATTTGTCTGCCTAGCCCCTCAATGTTTATCAAGGTTTTGTTGAGCAATAGCAATGAAGTCGGCAGGGATAAATCAAATTTTCTAGTAGCGTCGAATAAATAGAGCAACATTTCTCCAAATTTAATTTCATCGAAGGGTTTTTCGAAAATTGGATCCAAAACCGTTCTGATCACAACTTCTAGTTCAACTTCTTTTGTATCTTCGCCAACCCAACCAGCATTTATCATGGTCTTGGCAACCCCAGAATAATTTTTGTTGAACATTTCCGAAAGCATCTTGCCGATGATGAGTTGTTCTTTCTCGGTTAAGGAACCGCAAATAGCATAATCAACAGCAACATAGGTAGGATTTTCAGGATTGGAATTGTTTACAAAAATATTTCCTGGATGCATATCGGCATGGAAAAAATTATCATCAAAAAGTTGTTTAAAGAAAATCTTTACACCTGTTTCGGCAAGGGCTTTTAAATTTATGTTTTCTTGTTTTAGTACCTCTATATCCGTTACAGGTATTCCAGAAATTTTTTCCATGGTCATGACGTTCTTTGAAGAGAAATTTTCATAAACCTCTGGAATATACAAAAGAGAATTTTCTTTGAAGAAATTTTTTGTTTGGATGGCATTCGCTGCTTCTTTTTTTAGATCGGTTTCAGCAGTAATAACCAATTCATATTCTCTTATCAAATCCATCAGCTTTAATCTTCGAGCATCGGAGAGGATTAATTCAGCTAAACCGCCTAAAAATTTTATTGAGTTAACATCAGCAGAAATTCTCTTATCCAAACCGGGTCGAACAATTTTTACAACCACCGATTCTCCGTCCTTTAAAATTGCATCGTGCACCTGAGCAATAGAAGCCGCAGCGAGCGGTTCTTTGCTAAATGACTCGAAAATTTGATCTATAGGACTTTCTAAATCTTGCTCTATTATTTTGATAGCCTCTTTTGTTGAAAAAGGTTTCAAGTTGTTTTGAAATTTTTTTAAGACGCTTGCTTGTTTTTCTCCAACAAGATCGGGTCTGGTTGATAAAAGCTGACCAAATTTTATAAAGAGCGGACCCATCTCCTCTAGGGCATCGCTTAAACGATGCTCTATTTCTTTTTGCTTCCTGAAGAAGATTTTTGGGAAAAAAAATAAAAGAGATAAAAAAACTTTATTTGCTAAAGGGTCAAATAGTTCATCCAATCTGTATTTACAAAAAATATAAGAGATGCGAATCAGACTGAAAATAGCCATTTTACTTTTCCGCAATATGAAGCGTTACGATGCCTGCTGTCATGATGTCATAGGAAACATTTTTAAAATTTACTGACTCAAGCATTTGTTTAAATTCTTCTTGCGATGGGTGCATCCTTATTGATTCTGCAAGATATTGATAACTTTCCTCATCTTGAGCAAAAAATTTTCCAAGTTTAGGCAAAATCTTAAATGAATAGAAATCATATAAGTCAGATATCAAAGGAGCTTCAGGCTTTGAAAATTCCAAGACCAAAAGCCTTCCTCCAGGTTTTAAACATCTGTAAAAATTTTTTAAGGCTTCGAGCTTATTCGTTACGTTTCTAATTCCAAAACCTATGGTTATGCAATTGAATCTGTTATTGGGGAAAGGGAGATTTTCAGCATCAGCAACAGTAGTTTTTATATTCAATTTATTTTTATCAAGACTTCTTGCTTTGCCAAGTTTTAACATTTTCTCATTGATATCGCTGAGGATGATTTCACCTGAATCTCCTACCAAATCTGACATTAAAATAGATAGGTCCCCCGTTCCTCCGGCGACATCTAAAACAGAATCACCTTGTTTTAAATTGGATAGTTCGATTGTGCCTCGCTTCCATAAGCGATGAATCCCCAAGGACATTAGGTCGTTCATAAGATCGTAATTTTTAGCAACAGAATCAAAAACACCCTTAACCATTTCTGGTTTTTCTGTTTTATCTACATTCTTATAACCAAAGTTGGTTTCGTTGTTTTCGTTTTTACTCATTTCTTTGGAATCTGTTAGTATTGTAGTTTATTCATATGGAAAACAAATTAATTTGGCTAGACTTAGAAATGACTGGTCTAGAACCGCAATCCGAAAGAATTATAGAGATTTTCACCGCCATTACTAATGAAGATTTAACAGAAGTAATCGAAGGACCAAATATCGTAATATCTCAACCAGCAGAATATTTAGACAATATGGATGATTGGAATCAAGATCATCATTCCAGGTCGGGATTATTAGACGAAGTTAAAAATAGTGATATTTCTCAAGAGGACGCAGAGATGAGGACTCTGAATTTTATAAAAGAACATGTGGGAAAAAATAAGTCACCACTTTGTGGTAACACAATTCACCACGACAGAAAGTTTTTAACACTGTATATGCCTCAACTAGAAGAGTACTTTCACTACAGAAATATAGACGTTAGCTCCTTCAAAGAAGTAGCGAAGAGATGGCGTCCAGAAGTCACTATGGCACAAGCTAAGCAAGTAGCGCATAGAGCAAAAGCAGATGTTTTTGAATCTATAAATGAATTGCGGTTTTACCGAGATGAATTTTTTGCAAAAAACTAACTTTTTTACTGTATCTTTCCCCGTTTTCATTATAATTGCCATCCCTTTTAAGATATGAAGAAAGTCTTTATCCAAACCCATGGCTGTCAAATGAATGAATACGATTCAGCCAAAATGCTTGAGTTACTAGGCGAGAAAAGTAATTTTCCAAACTACAGAAAATGAGGCAGAAGCAGATTTATTAGTCCTAAATACTTGTTCAATCAGAGAAAAAGCACAAGAAAGGGTATTCCACCAAGTTGGACGCTGGAAAGCTTTGAAAGACAACAATCCCAATCTAAAGATTGCCGTTGGTGGGTGTGTTGCAAGCCAAGAGGGAGAAGCTATTTCTAAAAGAGCTCCAGCAGTAGATATTGTGTTTGGTCCACAAACTCTGCATAAACTCCCAGATTTGTATGAAGAATCTTCACAAGATGGAAAAAGAAAACTTGATATTTCCTTTCCAAAAATTGAAAAGTTTGATCACTTTCCTGAGCCTAAAGCCGAGGGACCTTCCGCCTTTGTTTCTGTCATGGAAGGATGCAATAAATATTGTTCTTTTTGTGTGGTTCCGCACACCCGAGGGCATGAGGTTAGCAGACCGTTTGATGATATTTTACAAGAAGTGAAATCATTGGCGAATCAAGGAGTAAGAGAGATAAATTTTTTAGGACAAAATGTAAATAATTTCAAAGGCGAAAAAGATGGAGAAAAATCCTCTTTAGCGGAATTGATTAGAGATGCTGCTCAGATCGATAATATAGATCGTCTAAGATTTACTACCAGTCATCCGTTTGAATTTAAAGATGATCTTGTAGAACTTTACCTTGATGTGCCTGAGTTGGTCAGCCATGTACATTTGCCGGTTCAAAGTGGATCAGACAGGATTTTGAAGTTAATGAGAAGAAGGTATACCAGAGAGAGTTATTTGGATTTAGTGAATCGTATAAGAACAAATCGTCCCGATATTAGTTTTTCTTCAGATTTTATAGTTGGTTTTCCGGGCGAGACTGAAGAAGATTTTCAAGACACTCTGGATGTCATCGATAGCGTTAAGTTCGATGAATCCTTTAGTTTCATATATAGCCCAAGACCTAATACCCCAGCAGCTAAAATGGAAGACGATGTCAATCTAGATGAAAAAAAAGAAAGATTGAGTATCCTCCAAAATAAGCTAAATAACTATTCCAGTCAGATCAGTCGCAAAATGGTTGGTACCACGGAAAAGTGTTTAGTCACAGACATTTCAAAGAGGAATCCAGGAGAATTCCAAGCCAGAACGGAAAATAATCGTGTTGTTAATTTCTCTTCAGCTAAAAACATAATTGGAAGTTTTGTTGATTTAGAAATTGTTGAGGCAAAACCAAACTCACTTAGAGGTAATTTTACTGGAGGTACAATCAATTAATTTATGTCTGAATTGAAATTCAAACTTGAATCGGACGATTCAAAAAAACTATCAATAATTTGTGGCCCAGTTAACTCTAACTTATCAAAGATAGAGGATTCTCTTTCAATTAAAATCAAAAATAGAGGCAGCTTATTTTCTATTTCCGGTGAAGATCAAAATATTACAAAAGGTCGACTCGTTATTGAAGAGCTCTTTAGTTTCGCTGACCAGTCAAAAGATATTTCTCCAAAAGAAATCCATTTCTTTATTTCCAAAGCTTTGAATCAGCCAAACGAATCAAAAAACTTTAAATTGGAGTCAAAAAGCGCTTTTTCTCTAACAACACCAAAATTAGAGGTCATTCCAAGAAACCAATCTCAAGAAGATTTTATCAACTCCATTTCTTCGCATGATATTTCCTTTGGCATCGGACCAGCCGGTACTGGAAAAACATATTTGGCTGTTGCAGTCGCTGTGAATTTATTCATTCAGAGGAAAATTTATAAAATTATTCTGACTAGGCCTTTGGTAGAGGCTGGTGAGAGACTAGGGTTCTTGCCAGGTGATTTAGCTCAAAAAGTAGATCCATACCTTCAGCCTCTCTATGACGCTTTGAATGAAATGTTAGGCTTTGAAACTGTTAACAAATTCATAGAAAGGGGGAATATTGAATTGGCACCCTTGGCTTACATGAGAGGCAGAACCTTAAACGATGCTTTTTTGATTTTAGATGAAGCTCAAAACTGTACCTCCATGCAAATGAAAATGTTTCTAACAAGATTAGGCTTCAATTCCAAAGCGGTTGTTACTGGAGATGTTACTCAAATAGATCTACCGTCTAAAAAAATGTCCGGTCTGTCAGATGCCGTAAAGATTTTAGAAGGTCAAAAAGGAATTTCTTTTTTCCATTTTGCATCCAAAGATGTAGTCAGACACAATCTGGTGCAAAGCATCATCGAAGCTTACGAAAAAAACTCAAAAAATAATGAAGATTGAGCTAATCAACGATCACTACAAAAAAATTCCTGAGCCTTTTAAGAAAAAGGAAATAAAAAAG
Organism: Gammaproteobacteria bacterium; assembly: GCA_038141925.1. Taxonomy (GTDB): domain Bacteria; phylum Pseudomonadota; class Gammaproteobacteria; order Magnimaribacterales; family AG-339-G14; genus MEDG-81. The sequence goes on from JAYQJB010000002.1 coordinate 328,034, forward strand.
CTCATTGATGTAGTCTTAAAAAAGATTGGTTTTGAAGAACTTGAAAATGGTCAAATCAATATCAAATATACATCAGAAGAAGAAATTAAAATATTGAACGAAAAGTTTTACAACAAAGTGGGCGTCACCAATGTCTTGGCTTTTACCAACAACCAAGAAATTCCTGAAAGCAAAGAAAGATTAATTGGCGAGATTGCCATATGTATCAGTCAAATCGAAAAAGAAGCAAAAATGTATAAAAAAGCTGTAGAGACTAGGTTGAAACATATGATTGTCCATGGCGTGCTTCATCTTTTTGGTTTTGATCATCAAAAGAAAGGCGAACAAAAAGAGATGGAACAAGTAGAAGATGATATTATCACCAGCTGTCTTGGTGAGAGACCTTATTAAATAATGAAAGAAGAACCTCCAAGTATAAGTGCCCAGCCGGAAAAGTTGGGCTTAATACAACGCATTAAAAGTTTTTTTAGGGATTTCCACATCAGAATTTCCTTCAAACCAACAAATCAAGAAGAGCTAACCTCTGTTTTAAGGGATGCAGAGGAAAACAACCTGATTGATAAAGGTGTTTTGGATATGATGGAAGAAACCATTGATTTTTCATCTACTCCAGTAAAAGAAGTGATGGTGCCAAAAACTCAAGTTATATCCATCAAAGAAACCGAAGGTTTAGCTGAATTTTTACCTCGAATTCTTGAATCAGCTCATTCAAGATTTCCAGTGTTTGATGAGCCCCAAGAAAAAATTAAAGGTATCTTGCTTGCAAAAGATTTATTGAAATTTGGTCCTGGCCTATTGGGACAGGAAGAAAATATAAATTTCGATCTGTCACAGATTTTAAGACCAATTAATTTCATTCCTGAAAGTAAAAAAATAAATATACTCTTAGAGGAATTCAAAACGAACAGAAGTCACATGGCTGCAGTTGTTGATGAGTTTGGTGAAATTAGTGGGATCGTTACCATTGAAGATGTTCTAGAAGAAATTGTTGGAGAAATCAAAGACGAAACCGACACCAGCGAATCTGAAGATATTATTCAATTAACCGAAAACGAGTTTAATGTTTCAGCCTTAACCGAGATTGAAACTTTCAACGATCGCTTTTCTTCAAGTTTTGAGGCAACAGACTTCGACACGATCGGTGGAATTGTCTTAAATGCTTTTGGAAAAATTCCTTTAGTAAATGACTCAATCGAAATACAAAATTTTCACTTCACTGTTTTAGCTGCAAACAAAAGACAAATTTTAAAATTGAGAATTAAGGTTTTAGAATCTACTTCCGAAGAACCTAACTAGAATTTTCTTGAAGAATTTTCTTTAGCTCCGCACCTAGCAATTCAACATCTTGAATGCCTCCATAATTTGGTCTTATGACAATTGCTATTTCTCTGTGAGGGCCAGATTCGTCGAGATGTAAACTTTTAAGGTCTGGGTTACCTGCCATCAACTGAGTGATAGCCATCCTTGGTACCAAAGTAGAACCAATGCCGCTTTTTACAAATTGTATAAGGGTGTTTAAAGAGGAGGCTTTGAAAGAAATATTGCTTGCTTGCTTAGTCATTTTGCACGCAGACAGAATGTGATCTTTGAGGCAATGTCCTTCTTCTAGTAACAGTAATTCAGATCGATCAAGCTCATTGGCTCTTATTACCTTGTCTTTGGAGCGCACGTCATTTTTCTTAGTAATCCAAAAAAAGTCTTCAGCCCAAAATTTAATTGGTATCAAACCTTGAAGCTTGAAGGGCAAAGCAAGAATGGCCATATCCAAATCTCCATTTTTGACTTTATCAATGAGATCGTTCGACTGACCTTCAGAGATGTTTAAATTCAACTTAGGAAATTTAGTACTCAAAGAATTGACAGCGTATGGCATCAAGAAGGGGCTTATGGTTGGAATGACTCCGAGAGATATAGGGTGTGAAAGTGGTTGTGAATTGTTTTCAGAGATTTTTTGAATGTCTTCCAGTTGTAACTTAATGCTCTTATATTTCTTTAAAATTTCTTCACCCAATTTAGTAACAATTACTTTTTTATTGTTTCTTTCAAAAATTTCAAAACCCAATTGTTTTTCCATTTCTGATATAGCATTACTTAAAGTGGAAGCGGAGACAAAACACTTATCTGCAGCATTTTTAAAATGCATCTCTTTTTCAACCGCTAAGGCATAATTTATTTGCTTGATACTAACCATTTATGTTCGATTTTTTAGAATATTAAATAAGAAATATACATATTTAACAATACATAAAAAGATAGTTTAATATAGGAAGAATTTGTTTTTATATGAGGTGAAATAGATGGCTGAAAACACAGAAGGAAAATGCCCAGTAATGCATGGGGCAATGACAAGCAATAGCTCAACCGGTCAATCAAACAAAGATTGGTGGCCTGATGCGTTGAATTTAAATATTCTTCATCAACACGACAGAAAATCCAACCCGCTTGGAGAAGACTTCAATTACCGTGAAGAATTTCAAAAACTAGACTATGCGGCTTTGAAAAAAGACTTAACTGACTTGATGACAGACTCTCAAGATTGGTGGCCTGCAGACTATGGTCATTATGGGCCATTTTTTGTTCGTTTGACTTGGCATGCTGCTGGTACTTACAGAAGTACAGATGGCCGAGGTGGTGGAGGCACAGGAGCTATGAGATTTGCTCCTCTTAACAGCTGGCCTGATAACGGTAACCTAGATAAAGCAAGAAGATTACTTTGGCCGATAAAAGAAAAATATGGCAATAAAATAAGTTGGGCAGACCTTTTGATCCTTGCCGGAAATGTGGCAATCGAATCCATGGGTGGAAAAACTTATGGTTTCAGTGGCGGTCGAGACGACATTTGGGGTCCTGAGGAAGACATCCTTTGGGGGGTTGAAGATGAGTGGTTGGAAAATCAGCGTTACAAAGGTGAGCGTGAACTCGATAACCCTTTAGCTGCAGTGCAAATGGGTTTGATATATGTAAATCCTCAAGGTCCTGATGCCAATCCAGATCCTTTAGCCAGTGCTCATGACATTAGAGAAACTTTTGGCCGTATGGCAATGAATGATTATGAAACAGTGGCTTTGATCGCAGGCGGTCATACTTTTGGTAAATGCCACGGTGCTGGAGATGCGGACCTAGTTCAAGCTGAGCCAGAAGGTGCTCCAATTGAGCAAATGGGTTTAGGTTGGACAAACAAACATGGCTCTGGTTTGGGAGCAGATTCAATTACCAGTGGATTAGAGGGCGCTTGGACAACCAATCCTATCAAATGGGACAATGGTTACTTTGACTTGCTCTTCGGTTATGAGTGGGAACTAGGAAAAAGTCCTGCCGGTGCGCATCAATGGTATGCCATAGATCAAAAAGAAGAAGATATGGCTCCCGATGCTCATGATCCTTCAAAAAAAGTACCAACCATAATGGCAACTACTGATATTGCTCTAAAGGAAGATCCAAGTTACAAAGAAATCTCAAAAAGATTTCATGAAAATCCAGATGAGTTTGCTGATGCTTTTGCTAAAGCTTGGTTCAAACTCCTTCATCGTGATATGGGTCCTAAGTCGAACTACATAGGTCCAGAAGTCCCTGAGGAAGATTTGATTTGGCAAGATCCAATCCCTGCCGGTAACAGAGACTATGATGTTGCTGCAGTGAAAGAGAAAATTGCTGGATTAGGATTAAGCATTCAAGAAATGGCAGAAACCGCTTGGGCTAGTGCCTATACCTACCGTGGCTCGGACATGAGAGGTGGTGCAAATGGAGCAAGAATCCGTTTGGCTCCGCAAAAAGACTGGGAAGTTAATAAACCCGAACAGTTGGCAAAAGTACTTGCAGCTTATCAAGGTGTTTCAGATGAAACTGGCGTTTCCGTTGCAGATATTATTGTCCTTGCAGGAAACTTAGCTATTGAAAAAGCTTCTGGCATGGAGGTTCCATTTACCCCAGGTAGAGGAGATGCATCAGACGATCAAACAGATCCTGAGTCTTTTGAATATCTTGAGCCTTTATCTGACGCTTTTAGAAACTACCACCGTTCTGGTTTGAGTGTTACTGCAGAGGAAATGATGCTTGATAAAGCTCAGTTGCTTGGCATAACAGCACCAGAGATGACAGTCCTCTTAGGTGGAATGAGATCTTTGGGCATCACTGCCAGTGATTATGGTTTGGTATCGGAAAATTCTGATCAACTAACCAATGAGTACTTTAAAACTTTGCTGGATATGAGAGTTCAATGGAAACCAAATGGTACCGGAAACTCATATGAAGCATTCGACAGAGTGACAGGTGAGAAAGCTAGAACTGCCTCAAGAGCAGATTTAGTATTTGGTTCTAATTCTCAACTTAGAGCTTACGTTGAGGTATATGCTCAAAGCGACTCTGAAGAGAAGTTTAAAAAAGACTTTGTGAAAGCTTGGAACAAAGTCATGAATAACGATCTTTTTTAATAGAAGATCGTTATCTCTTAGGTCGAAAGTTCTTCTTGGCTTTTAAATAGAATATAATGTTCTTATGTCTCAAAAAGCCATATACCCTGGAACTTTCGACCCAATAACCAAAGGACATATAGATTTAGTCGAACGAGCTTGCAAGCTTTTCGATAAAGTCGTCCTTGCCATAGCAGCAAGTGAAGCTAAAAGTCCCTTGTTCACTCTTGAAGAAAGAATTGATATCTCAAAAAGGATTTTCAAGGGAAACGATCAAGTAGAGATTATTGGTTTCTCTGGTTTGCTCGTTGATTTAGCCAAAGACAATGATGCCACTATTCTTATTAGAGGACTTCGAGTTGTAGCTGATTTTGAATATGAGTTCCAATTGGCAAATATGAATCGAGCTATGATGCCAGAACTCGAAAGTGTATTTCTGACACCAGTAACAGAGTACAGCTTTGTCAGCTCAAGCTTGGTGAAAGAAATTTGTAAAATGGGCGGTGATGTATCTTCTTTTGTGGATCCCATTTCTTTGGAAGAAATGAAAAAGAAGTTTGGCTAACTTTGACAGTTAGTGCAGTAAACGGTAGATCTATTTCCAAGTCTAATTTCTTTCAATTCTTTTTTACAATTAAAGCATTCTTGTTTTCCTCTGCCATAAACTTCTAATTTTTTCTTGAAATAACCTGGAGCCTCTTCCGCATTACTATAGTCCTTCAGAGTTGTTCCGCCTTCAGTAATTGCTTCATTCAATACTTCAACAATTTTAGAAGATAAAACTTCATATTGATTTTTAGTTACTTTGCCTGCCTGCTTAGTAGGTCTAATACCTGCCTTAAATAAGGCTTCATTGGCATAAATGTTTCCAACACCAACCACAATTTTTGCATTCATAATGAATTGTTTGACTGCCACAGATTTTTTTCTAGATTTATCAAATAAATACAATCCACTGAAGCTATTCCCTAATGGCTCTGGACCAAGGTCTTTTAATAATCTATGTTCTAGAGGATTTTGCTTGGTTAAATCTAAAACGCCAAACTTTCTAATATCGGTATATCTCAATGTCCAGTTATCGGAAAAATTTAAATCCCAATGTTCATGTTTTTTTGGGGATACTTTTTTGTTGAATACTCTTAACTTGCCAGACATACCTAAATGAATGATCAAGGCACAGTCATCCAGTTGAAAAATTATGTATTTGCCGCGCCTAAAGGCGTTATTAATTTTTTTGCCCTTAACTAATCTATTTATGTTGGTAGGAATTAGCCAACGCAATTTTTTCTCGCGTGACACAAAAGAGATTATTTTTTTATTGAGAATTTTTTTTCTATTCCCCTTAGGGTTGTTTCAACCTCAGGCAGTTCTGGCATTAACTATCTAGATAACCACTGATCTCATAGATGTCTGCTGGCGATAAAATACCTGAAGCTAATTTCAATTCTAAAGTACTAATGATGTAATCGTACTTAGCAGCAATGAGATCTCTTTGTGCTGAAAAATAGTTTTTTTCTGCATTTAACAAATCAACAATATTTCGGGTGTTTTCTTCATATCCAACCATTGTTGCTTTGAGCGCAAAGTTTGAGGATTTTAAAGAAGCTTTTCTAGCATTCACATTGGCTAAATTGGTCAATACCGAAGTAAATTTTGTTTTTACGTCCCTAATTACAAATCTTTCAGCAAGAAGTTCTTGCTGATCTGCTTGCTCTGCTAAGGCATTAGCTTCTCTTCTTTCTGCATGCAACAAGCCGCCTGTAACAATTGGCCAATTGAATTCCAAACTGTATCTAGTTTGCTCAATCCCGTTTGGACCAAAAATAGCGCCAGTCTGAGGACTGAAATCTACGATACCTCTTGAGTTGTTTTGAGTAATGCTCGCAACTAAGTCTATATCTGGGAAATGAGAAGCAAGTTTTGCTTGCGAATTTTTCCTAGCTGCCGTTGCGTTTAACTTTGATGCTTTTAAGGTAAAACTATTTGCCAAAGCTAAATCTGCCCATTGATCCTGTTCTACTGGATCAGGCTTACTCACAGGAAAATCATCATTTAAATCTTTTATGTCAGGAGCATCTCCTATGATTGAGATCATTGCCTCTCTGGCAAATTCAAGTTGTCCTTCAGAAGCAATTTTTGAAACTCTTGCTAAATCATAAAAGGCTTGAGCTTCTTGAAATTCAGATTTAGAGGATACGCCTTCTTCGTAGAGTCGTTTGGTTCGATCTCTTTGCTTTTTAATGGATTGTTCTTCCAATCTTGCAACTTCAAGATTTTTTTTAGCTTTTAAAAGATTGAAATAAATGTTGGATATTCTGATGATGGTTTCTTGTTGTGAAAGGGCGAATTTTGCTTCTGCAGCTTCGCCAAGTGCTTTACCTTGAGAAAATTGAAACCATGAATCAACTCTAAAGATTGGATGAACCAAATTAGCGGAGTAATAATTAGAGATGCTGCCTTGGGTATCAGTAAATAATGAAGTATTTTCAGTATTTTTATTTTCGTTCCAAGTAGTTCCCGCTCTAAGAGAAAACTTAGGCAGCAAGCCTGCCATGGCTTTATTTTTTATTTCTTTGTTAGCATTAAATGTTGCTTCATCAATTTTCAGCTGAGGATCGTTTGTAAGCGCAAGCTCATAGACGTCTGCCAAAGTCGCTGTATGACCAAAGGAGCTTAAGAATAAAAGGGATAAAGTTATTAGAAATGATGCAAATTTTTCCAAAAGAAGCTCCTCTTGAGTTAAATTATGATTTGGAATGACATGATAATTTCTTGTAACCTTTTTTACCATTAAAATAATCAAATAAGTGAAAAAAATAATAACCCAAGACCTCAATAACGCCCCAGAATCCAAAGAAATTCTTGAAATTGCATCGAAAACTTTCGCCGGTTCTAAGAAAATTTATCTCGATGGATCCAAACCTGAAATCAAAGTACCGATGCGAGAAATTCTGCAAACGGATTCCTTAACAGCTGAAGGAAAGCAGAAAAACAAACCGCTTTATGTTTACGATACTTCCGGTCCTTATACTGATCCTGAAGTTGAAATAGATATTGAATTTGGAATTCCAAAAAATAGATTGAGTTGGTTATCCAATAGAGAAGAAAATTCAACACAAATGTCTCTTGCTCGAAAAGGCATCATCACAGAAGAGATGGAATACATTGCAATAAGAGAAAACCAAAATATAGAGAAGAACTCTAAACTCAAAGAAGGACGATTTCATACTGGAGAAAATTTTGGTGCAAATATTCCAAAGTTTTATACACCCGAGTTTGTCAGAGAAGAAATTGCTAACGGCAGAGCAGTTATTCCAGCAAACATAAAACACCCTGAAATCGAACCGATGATTATCGGTAGAAACTTCAAAACTAAAGTGAATGCCAATATAGGTAATTCAGCTTTGTCTTCATCGATTCATGATGAAGTAGAAAAACTCACCTGGTCTACTCGTTGGGGAGCAGATACGGTAATGGATCTTTCAACAGGGAAAAATATTCATGAGACACGCGAGTGGATTATTCGAAATTCTCCGGTTCCCATTGGAACCGTTCCAATTTATCAAGCATTGGAAAAAGTCGATGGCATTGCGGAAAATCTATCTTGGCAAGTTTTTGAAGAGACCTTAATTGAACAAGCGGAACAAGGCGTGGATTATTTCACTATTCATGCAGGAGTGCTTCTAAGGTATGTCCCGATGACTGCAGAAAGAGTTACAGGTATTGTTTCTCGAGGCGGATCTATCATGGCCAAGTGGTGTCTTGCGCATCATGAAGAAAATTTCTTATACACCCGTTTTGAGGACATTTGCAAAATTATGAAAAAGTACGATGTGACGTTTTCGCTAGGTGATGGATTAAGACCGGGTTCAGTTGCAGATGCCAACGATGAGGCACAATTTGGAGAATTAAAAACTCTTGGGGAATTAACATCAGTTGCCTGGGAAAATGATGTGCAAACTATGATTGAAGGCCCAGGACATGTACCAATGCAATTGATTAAGGAAAACATGGATAAGCAATTGGAACAATGTGCCGAGGCACCTTTTTACACTTTAGGACCACTTACAACTGATATCGCTCCTGGATACGATCACATTACCTCTGCAATAGGAGCTGCGATGATAGGTTGGTATGGTTGCGCCATGCTCTGCTATGTAACTCCTAAAGAACATTTGGGCTTACCCAACAAAGAGGATGTTAAAGAAGGCTTGATGGCTTACCGTATTGCGGCGCATGCGGCTGATCTAGCAAAAGGACATCCTTCAGCACAAATCAGAGACAATGCTCTTTCTCAAGCAAGATTTGAATTCAGGTGGGAAGATCAATTTAATCTTGGTTTGGATCCTGAAAGAGCACGAGAGTTTCATGACGAAACCTTGCCAAAAGATTCCGCAAAAGTAGCTCATTTCTGTTCAATGTGTGGTCCGAAATTTTGTTCTATGAAAATATCTCAGGATGTCAGAGACTACGCTGCCAAACAAGTAAAAGAACAAGAAGTTGCTATGAAGGCAAAAGCTAAAGAATTCCGTGAATCTGGAAGTAAAATTTATAGTAAAATCTAAAGATGAAACAACAAGGCGATCAAATTTCAGATGCTACTCTGAGAAAATTAGGATCCGAGGGCATCGATTCTATTCAATTAAACGAATACTCTAAAGACAAAAAGTTAGTGTTGATAGGAGTTCCTGGAGCTTTTACTCCTACTTGTTCGGTAAATCACGTACCTGGGTTTATTGAAAAAGCCGATGAAATTCTTGCTAAAGGAGTTGATGAAATAATCTGTATTTCAGTAACTAATCCTTGGGTTATGGATGCTTGGGGAAAAAATTTAAATGCAGATAAAATTACCATGCTATCAGATGGAAACTGCGAATTCACAGAGAGCATGGGACTCATTATGGACGGCAGCGGCTTTGGTCTTGGGAAGGTTTCATCGAGATATGCTGCTATTGTCGAAGACGGAAAGATAAATTGCTTACTTGCAGAAAAAGGCGGTGCATTTGAAGTAAGCAGTGCAGAAAATATTCTAGAACACTTATAAGCTTGGCTAATAGAGACTACACATCTGAATCCATTGAGGTGCTTTCGGGTCTAGAGCCCGTTAGAAAAAGGCCTGGAATGTATACCGATACTACCAGTCCCAATCACTTGGTGATGGAAGTGATTGATAATAGTGTAGATGAGGCTTTGGCAGGTTATGCAAAAGAAATTTCAGTTGTCCTAAATAAAGATTTTTCTGTTTCTGTTGAAGATGATGGCAGAGGTATGCCAGTTGATATTCACCCAGAAGAAAAAGTACCAGGTGTGGAATTAATTTTTTCAAGACTGCATGCTGGTGCTAAGTTTTCAAATAAAGATTATGTTTTTTCTGGAGGGCTTCATGGTGTTGGTGTTTCAGTTGTAAATGCTCTTTCGACATATCTCGATGCTGAAATCAAACGAGACGGAAAAAAGTATGAAATTAAATTTAAAGATAGCGTAAAGAAAAAAGATCTGAAGGTTATAGACAGTGTTGGACAAAGAAATTCAGGAACAAAAATTTTATTCAAAGCCGATCCATCATTTTTTGATACCGAAAAAATTTCCGGAAAATACCTTTCCAATTCCCTGAAAGCAAAAGCCGTTCTCTGTCCAGGTTTAAAAATTAAATTTAAAGACGAAGTTAATAAGACAAAAGAAGAGTGGTGTTTCGTTGATGGGCTTGGAAAATATTTAAGCACTTCGCTAGGCGAAGGCGAATATCTACCTGACGAACCGATCGAAGGAGAGTTCGAGGATGAGGAAAACTCACTTGCTTGGGCAGTGTCTTGGGAATTACGAGATCAGGAAAGCATTACTGAAAGTTATGTGAACCTAATTCCTACTATCCAAGGCGGTACACATGTTGCTGGTATGCGAACTGGAATCACCGATGCCTTGAAAGAATTTTGTGAATATCGAAATTTAATTCCCAAAGGTGTAAAAGTTACTGCGGAAGATGTCTGGAAAAATGCCTCTTATGTTCTTTCCGCAAAACTAAAAGACCCACAATTTTCTGGGCAAACCAAAGAGAAACTATCTTCGAAAGACTTTCAAACTATTGCAGCGAATATTACAAGAGATGCTTTTGCCATTTGGCTCAACAAGGAAACAGAGCTTGCTGAGAGAATTGCTAATATTGCAATCGATAACGCACAAAAAAGAGTAAAGGAAAGCAAATCTGTAGAGAGAAAGAAAGTTACCAAAGGAGTAACTCTTCCAGGAAAACTTTCTGATTGTGTTTCGTCTAATTACGAAGAAACCGAGTTGTTTTTAGTAGAAGGAGATTCTGCCGGCGGTTCAGCGAAACAAGCTAGGGATAGAAACTTTCAAGCTGTTATGGCTTTAAAAGGCAAAATTTTAAATACTTGGGAAGTTGATACCGATGCGGTAAATCAATCGCAAGAGGTAAAAGATATTGGCATGGCAATTGGATTGCAACCAGGATGTAGAGTCTTGGACGGTCTGAGATACGGCAAGATATGTATCTTGGCAGACGCAGATTCTGATGGCCTACACATCGCAACGTTGATTTGTGCCCTATTTCTCAAACATTTCAGGCCTTTGGTAGAGGAAGGTAGGCTATATGTAGCTCAGCCTCCTTTATTCAGAATCGATCAAGGCAAGGATATTTATTATGCCCTGGATGAAAAAGAAAAAGACGACTTGGTAAAAAAACTTACAACGCAAAATAAAAGAATCAAAGTTGAAATACAAAGATTTAAAGGTTTGGGTGAAATGAATCCATCTCAGTTGAAAGAAACTACTATGTCCCAAGACGTAAGAAAATTACTGCAACTCAAATTAGAAAAAGGAAATAGTGCAACGACTATGTTCAACATGTTGCTCTCTAAAAAAAGAGCTCCAGATAGAAAAAGTTGGTTAGAAAGCAAAGGAGATTTAGCAAGTATCAATGAGTAAAGAGAAAAGCCTAAGTATTGGCGGCTTTGCAGAGAAAGCCTATCTCGATTACTCCATGTACGTAATCTTAGATAGGGCACTTCCTTTTATTGGAGATGGTTTAAAACCAGTCCAACGAAGAATAATTTATGCGATGTCCGAAATAGGATTGAAATCTACTTCCAAGTTTAAGAAAAGTGCAAGAACCGTCGGTGAGGTGATAGGTAAATTTCATCCTCACGGAGACAATGCCGCCTATGAGGCAATGGTCTTAATGGCACAGAATTTCTCTACTAGGTATCCCTTGATTGAAGGACAGGGAAATTGGGGTTCTCTTGATGATCCAAAGAGTTTCGCTGCAGTAAGGTATACAGAGTGTAGGCTTTCAGCCTACGCACAAGTATTGCTCTCGGAATTGTCTCAAGGGACAGTAGATTGGGGTCCAAATTTTGATGGTACTTTGATCGAGCCAAGATTTTTATCATCAAGAATTCCAAATGTTTTACTCAACGGTGCTTCTGGTATTGCAGTTGGTATGGCAACAGATATTCCACCGCATAATTTAAATGAAGTTGTAGATGCAACAATTGCCCTTATTGACTCTCCTAAACTTTCTGTAAAAGAGCTGTTAAAAATTATTCCAGCCCCTGACTTTCCAACCAAAGCAGAAATTATTTCAACACCTGAAGAACTTCTGGAAATGTATCAGACCGGAAGAGGAGCAGTTAAGTTAAGAGCAACATATGAAATAGAAAATGGCGAGGTTGTCATTACAGCTCTTCCATATCAAGTTTCAACAACAAGGATTCTAGAACAGATTGCCGCACAAATTGATTCAAAAAAAATGAATCTAATAGAAGATCTTAGAGATGAGAGCGATGGTGAAAATCCCGTAAGAATTATTGTCGTGCCTAGATCGAATAGGGTTGATAAAGATGCCTTGATGAGTCATCTCTTTGCTACAACAGATTTACAAAAGAACGTCAGAGTTAATCTAAATGTGATTGGTTTAAGCGGAAGGCCAAAAGTTTTTGATTTGAGAGAAATTCTAAAAGAATGGATAACTTTTAGAACACAAACCGTCAAAAGGAGACTGCAACATAGATTAGATTGGCTCAACGATAGATTGCATATTCTTGAAGGTTTGATGATTGCTTATCTAAATTTAGATGAGGTAATTAAAATAATCAGAACTCATGACGATCCAAAAAAACAATTAATCAAAAAATTTAAACTCACTGAAATTCAGGCAAACGCCATTCTTGTTATTCGCTTGCGCCAACTCGCAAAGCTTGAAGAACAAGGCATCATTGAAGAAAGGGATTCATTAAAAGCAGAAGCAAAGGAAATTGAAAAAATTCTTAATTCTGCATCTCGCTTAAAAACTCTTATTAAAAAAGAATTAAAAGAAGATCAGGAAGAATTTGGCGATGAAAGAAACAGCATGCTTGCCGAGGCTGAAGAAGCGAAAGCTTTTGATGAAAAGGAACTCATTTCAAACGACCCAATGACTGTGGTTCTATCAGAAAAAGGTTGGATTCGGGCAGCCAAAGGACATGATGTGGATGTAGAAGGCTTGCAATACAGAGAGGGAGATTCTTATTTATCTTCATCTTTTGCAAGAAACAGCCAAAATGCTGTTCTATTGGATAATTTTGGCAAAGCCTATACTTTACCTATTCATCAATTGCCATCTGCGCGAGGCCAAGGCGATCCAGTTTCGGGAAAGATTAATGCTCAATCCGGAGCAACTTTTCCCGGTGTGATTGCAGGATCGGAGGAAACCTTAGCTGTGTTAGCGTCTAATTTAGGCTATGGTTTTGTGGTTAAGTTGGGAGACCTGCAAACAAAAAACAAATCCGGTAAAGCGGCTTTGAATGCGAAGAATGCTAAGCCAATCACACCTAAGATTCTTTCAGCAGTTGAGGAAAATTACATTGCCTCTATTACTCAAGAAGGCAAAATGTTAATTATCGAAGCAGGCGAATTACCAATTTTAGGAAAAGGTAAGGGAAATAAAATCATTTCAATTGATAAAAAGAAGTTTGAAGCTAAAGAAGACCAGCTCATGTATTTGGTAACTTTCAAAAAAGGAGAGTCCATAAAACTTTACAGTGGCAAACAACATTTTGTTATCAAACCGAACGATTTAGAAAATTTTCTAGGAAATCGAGGTAGAAAAGGAAACTTCTTACCTAAAGGTTATCGCAAGGTTGATAAAGTCGAAGTAATCTCTGAGTAATCACTTCAAAGCTTTGACAGCTTTTTCAAATCTTTTAAAACCTTCTTCAATCTCATTGTCTGAAATAATTAACGAAGGGGCGATTCTAATTGTTTTTTCTCCAGCAGCTTGGACTAATATCAATCCTTTTTTATAGCAGGCATCAATAAAGTCTTTTGCTTTTATTTTTTTAAAGTCGCAACAGATCCATAGGCCGGCTGATCTTACATCTTCAAATAAATCAAACTTTTCAGATAATTTATTTAATTGTTCATGAAAGATGAATGTTTTTTTCATAACACCTTTTAAAACTTTTTGAGAAGAGACTATTTCTACAACTTTCTTAGCAACTTCGCAGGCAAGAGGATTGCCTCCAAAGGTACTGCCATGAGTGCCTGGTTGAAAAGCTTTAGCAATTTTTCCGGTCGTTAAAGTTGCCCCAATTGGTATTCCTCCACCAAGGCCTTTTGCCAGAGTGGAAATATCGGGCTTAACACCATAACCCATATAGGCCATTAAAGTTCCTGTTCTACCTATACCACTTTGAACTTCATCAAATATCAATAGACAGTCTTTTTCATTAGCTAATTTTCTTAGACCCTCTAAGAAGGGATTTTCTGCTCTGATTATTCCTGACTCTCCTAGAATAGGTTCCACAAAAATAGCAGCGGTTTTTTTGGAAATAGTTTTTTTGACGGAGTTAAGATCATTAAATTTTGCTCTCTTGAATCCTTGCAGAAGAGGACCAAAACCTGTTTTTTGGAATGTCGAATCACCGGCGGTTATATTCAACATTGATCTGCCATGAAAAGCATTCGTAAAAACAATGATTTCATGTTTTTCTGGTTTGCCTTGGTCAAAATAATATTTTCTGGCTAATTTAATTGCCGCTTCATTTGCTTCATTTCCAGAATTGGAAAAAAATACCTAATCGGCAAATGTTTTATCAGCAAGCATTCTGCTTAGCTCTAATGCTGGTTTGTTGTACAAATAATTACTCACATGCCAAAGCTTTGAAGATTGTTCTTTCAAAACTTTATTGAGTTGTGGATGAGAATGACCAAGACAAGTAACGGCAATACCTCCACCAAAGTCGATGTAGTCTTTACCTTGTTCGTCCCACAGAACTGACTTTTTGTCCCTGACAGGAATAAATGCTGCTGGAGCATAATTTGGCATCAGGGAAGTTCTATTTATAGAATTAATCTTTGTCATTTTTTGCTATTGATTATTGAAAATATCATAATCTGAACAGTTTTTTTCATAAAAAGGTATTTTGTTAATGGTTATAACTGAACAAATTGATAATGGATATAGATTATCTTTGATGCCAAATAGTTCAATTTCTTGGCAGGGTAGTTTGTTATTTTTAGCGCTGATTTCCTTTCCGATATCCATTATCGGCATAACTTTCTTTTTTTATGGAGCCCCAATTATTCTTCCCTTTGCTGGCTTGGAAATTTTAATCGTAGGGACAGCTCTTTATGTTGTTTTTAAGAAAAGTTCAAAGAAGGAAGTCATAACGCTAACTAAAGAGAAATTAACAATTGAAAAGGGTCGCTTCAGACCGGATTCAGTTTCAGAATTCATCAGAGAATGGTCATATGTTTTTGTTGAAAAACCTTCTCACCATTGGTATCCAATTAAAATTGTCATATCTTCCAAGGGAGAAAAAATTCCTGTCGGGAATTTTTTAACCGAAGAAGAAAAAAAAGAATTTGTCAGCAGTTTGGAAGAAATTATAAGCGAATATCGAGTGGACTAAACTACTTAGCTCTCTGGTTGAAACGTCTGCCAATCATTGCTGAAGCAATATTTACTTTTTGAACATCAATTGTTCCGCCAGCAATTCCCCAACCAAAAGAATCTCTGACACGTCTTTCCATTTTGTATTCTTTGTTGAATCCGTAACCGCCCATAAGCTGCATCGCGTTCGTTGTGACCTCCCTTGAGATTTCATTGGCAAAACATTTTGCTGTACTTGATTCCAATATATCTGGCAAACCATTGGCAGCATTGAAGACTGCACGGTGAATCAAAAGTCTAGACGCTTCTACTCGAATAAGCATGTCAGCAAGTTTGATTTGAACTGCTTGAAAATCAACCAACTGCTTACCAAATTGCTCCCTTTCTTGAACATATTCTTTGACATAGTCTAAAGCTGCTGCTGCTTGAGATAAAGCCATTGTTGCATTCCCACATCTTTCTAAGTCAAAGGTTTCCATTAATTTTTTGAACCCATCTTCGGGCTCAACCAATAAGTTATCTATTGGAACCTCTACGTTATCGAAGTAGATGTCTGCTGAAGGTATTCCACGCCAACCCATCAAGCTCTCACTATTTCCAAAGGTCAGTCCCGGTGTATCGATATCAACAAAAACAGCACCAATACCTTTTGCAGCAGGGGCGTCAGACATACGGGCATAAACCACATAACCATCTGAATGACCGGCACCTGAACACCAACGTTTGGTTCCATTGATTACGATTTTGTCTCCTTTGATTTCAGCTTTTGTTTTTAAATCGGTTAAACCGGTTCCAGCATTAGGTTCTGACATACTAACAGCTACCACCATCTCACCTTTACAAACTTTGGGAATCACTCTTTGCTTTAGTGCATCCGATCCAAAATGTTCAATGACTTTTACAGGGCCTGCATTTGCTTCAAATACTGGCCAACCAACTGCAGAAGATATCTTTCCAAATTCTTCAAGAACTATGATGGCATCAAGATTGGAGAGGCCAAGTCCACCATACTCCATTGGTGTATTGATTCCTAAAAAGCCCAGTTCACCAATTTTTTTTAGCACATCCTTTGGCACAGGATTTGCTGACTCTTCCATTTCATCAGCCAATGCTGTTAATTCCTTTTGAGCAAAATCTCTTGCGACTTTTTGCAACTCTAATTGTTCTGCAGTTAATTTAAAATCCATAATGAAAGGATAATTATACACATTGAGTTAAAATCATCATCATGGAGTCAAAAAAATTTTCTATCCCTAAAGGTTACGAAACCCTTAATCAAACCGAGGACCACATTGCGAATATCGGTCAAGGTTTTTACAAAAGAAATGAAACAGGAGATTTGATAATGGCTTTTTGGGTAAGACCTGAAAACGGAAATTCTGGTGGAGTTGCTCATGGAGGGATGTTGATGAGTATTGCAGACTACTGTTTGTGTTCTGTTGCGATGGAATCAAAAGAAAATTATGCAGCAACCATAAGTTTCAGATCGGAATTTGTAGCTCCTGCAAAGGTTGGCTCCTTGGTAGAAATATTTACTACGATTACAAAAGAGACAAGAAGTCTTGCTTTTGGACAAGGCTACATTGAATGTGAAGGGGAAATTGTTTTTAGTTTTTCTGGAATAGTAAAAAAGATAAAGAAATAAACTAATTTAATTTCTTTTTTACTTTTATCTTTTTTAGTTCAGCAACATCAGGAAGGCCATTTACATATTTTATTGGTGCCTCTCCTTTTATCAGGGGACTTAAATATGTTTTTCCCGCTTGAGTAATTTCAAAACCATTTTTAGAAATAAATTTTTTAGGCATAGTTTTTTCAATATTAGCCACATTTTTAAGAGGCGCAGTTGCTATTTTCCATTTATAGGGCGAATCATTTGTTCTTTTGATAATTGGCATTAAAGCTGTCTTTCCAGAAATAGCTAGTTTCACTGCATGTTCTCCTACAGCATAAGCCTGATCTAGATCGGTTTTTGATGCTATGTGTCTAGCTGAGCGTTGTAAATAATCTGCTACTGCCCAGTGATTTTTTAATCCAATCTTGGAAATCATTCCAGCTAAAACAGGAGCCACTCCTCCAAGCTGTTTGTGACCAAAAGCATCCGTTAATCCTGAGTCTGCTAAAAACTTACCATTTTTTGCTTGAGTACCTTCTGAGGCAACAATGACACAATAGCCTTGCTCTTTTATGGTTTGTTTGACCTGAGTAATAAATTTAGTTTTCTCAAAAGGCACTTCAGGAAGCAAAATAATGTGAGGCGGATCACCTGCTTTAGTTGCAGCTAAACAGGATGCGGCTGCAATCCATCCTGCATGTCTTCCCATGACTTCCAAAATGAAAACTTTCGTTGATGTTTCAGCCATGCTTTTGACGTCAAGTCCAGCTTCTAAAGTTGAGGTGGCAATGTATTTTGCAACTGAACCGAAGCCTGGTGAGCAGTCTGTATAGGGCAAATCATTATCAACTGTTTTTGGTATCCCAATGCATTTCAATGGAAACTTAAGTTTTTTTGCCATTTCAGATACCTTAAAAGTAGTATCCTGACTGTCTCCTCCGCCGTTATAAAAAAAATATTCGATATCATGCGCAGCAAAAACTTCAAACAATCTCTCATATTCTTTCCTTTGCTTTATTGGATCCTGTAATTTAAATCTGCAAGAACCAAATGCTCCACCTGGAGTTTGTTTCAGTTTTGCGATACTCGATTTAGATTCTTTTGAAGTGTCTATAAGTTCTTCATTTAAAGCACCAAGGATGCCATTCTCCCCAGCAAGTACCTTGTGAATTTTTTTCGATTTATTTACAGTCTCAATGACACCACATGCAGACGCATTTATTACAGCTGTTACTCCGCCTGATTGAGCATAGAAGGCGTTTTTAACTTTTGTCATTGAGGCAATATAACTGAAAAAAGGTTTTGTGGGAAAAGGATATAATCATCAGATGAAAATATATGTTTTAGGTATTTGCGGAACTTTTATGGGCGGACTTGCACAGTTGGCAGCAGAAAAAGGCATTAAAGTTTCTGGCTGTGACGAGAATGTATATCCTCCCATGGACCAAGTCTTACTTTCAAATGGTATAATGATTGACGAAGGATACAATCCAAAAAATTTGCCCAAAGATGTTGATTTGGTTGTTGTGGGAAATGTTATAGCGCGTGGTAACCCCATGATCGAAGAAATACTTAATAAAGGTATAGACTTCATTTCTGGTCCAGAGTTTTTATCCAAATACTTATTAGCCAAAAGGCATGTAGTTGCTATAAGCGGAACACACGGTAAAACTTCTGTATCCTCAATGGTTACAAAAGTACTTCTAGATAATGGAGTAGATTGTGGTTACTTAATTGCTGGAAGAGCGAAAGATTTAGCTGCGACTGCTTCATTAGGAACTCATGAGTTTTTTGTCATAGAGGCTGACGAGTATGACACCGCTTTTTTTGATAAAAGATCGAAATTCATTCACTATCATCCTAAAACTCTTCTAATCAACAATCTTGAGTTTGATCATGCTGATATTTTTAGCAGCTTAAGTGATATAAAAAAGCAATTTCATCATCTATTGAGATTGATGTCTTCCAAATCAACATTAATTTTTCCTGAGCATAACATCAATATTAAAAATGTTATGAAAATGGGTTTTTACAGTCAAAGCCTTCCTTTCAATACCAAATTTGCCAGAGGCTGGCATGCCAAGAAAGTTACGGCAGATTCCTCAAAATTTGATATTTTTAAGGACAAAAAGAAAAAAGCATCAATAAGTTGGTCGTCTATTGGTGAGCATAGTCTACAAAATGGATTAGCCAGTTACTTGGTTTGCAAATCCTTAGGCTTGAAATCAAACGATATTGCAAAGTCACTCTCGAAGTTTAAAGGAGTAACAAGAAGAATGGATTTGGTTGGAGATAAAAGCAGCGTCAAAGTTTACGACGACTTTGCACACCATCCGACTGCTATTAAATACACTCTGGAGGGCTTAAGAAAAAAGTTGGAAGTGAGAAGATAATTTGCCTTTTGGAAATGCGATCTAATACGATGCTTTCAGGATATCATGACAAAAAAATTCCAAAGGCCGTTGCTTCAGCCGATCAAGTCTTTATCTTTTCAAAAGATAAGAAGCAAATCTCTGCTCTAGAGAGCGGAAGTAAGAATATTGAAGCATGTTCCACTACACAAGAATTTTTGAGAAAGCTTTCTAGCTTAGATTTAGACAATACCCACTTGATTTGTTTATCTAATGGTTCATTTGATGGCATCCATCAAGCCATTTTAGAAAGAATTTAATCTAAATTAATCCAACTTCCGTGAAATCCAAAAGGTACCCTTTGAGGTAAGGTTACTCTGGCTAGCGGCGCATCTGAAAAATTTTGAGCATCCAAAATAACAAAATCACTTAAATCAGTTGTTTTGTCATAAACAAATCCGACTACAAAACCGTCATCTTCTGATTTAGCATTTTTCTTAGGAATAAAAACCGGCTCAGCAGCTTGGCAACTCTTGCCAAAATCATGAGCAATGGTTTCACTTTTTTCAAAATCATGTTTGAAATAGTTGTTGAGTCTTCCATCATTGAGCAAGTATCCAAAACGATGTTGTTTGCCATCAAAATCTGGATGAACTCTGGAAAATTCCATAGGCCTATCGTCTAACATTTCTTCGGAACATGTTTTAGTTTTTGGATCTAGAATCCATCTTGTTAGAAAAGGTTTTTGTCCCATGGGAAGAGGATTATCAAAATCAAACAGTCTTTCGTATCGACAAAAGTCTAAGACAACTTGGCCGTTGTCATCTTCATACGAATTAACTATGTGAAATAGAAATCCTGGATTTACCTCTATCCAGATAATTTCATCAGTTTTTTTATATTGTAATCCTACTCTCGAAGTATGTTTGTCATTCCAGACAACTGGATAATCTCAACCAATGGGATTATTGTCATCGTCTCTTCTACCAAGATTAAAGGTCACAGGAAGATCAAAAATAAGAACATAATTTTTGGTAATAGCACAATCATGAACCATGGGTCTGCTTGGTGTTTCAATGACTTGATCTTTAATGAGTTTGCCGTTGCTATCTATAGTTACATAATGAACTTGGCCTAATCCATTTACGTATTCCCCAAAATCGTAACTCACAGCATGCATTTCACCAGTATCTGAATCAATTTTTGGATGAGCAGTAAATCTTTTATTATCTGCTGCTGGAAAAGGTTCTTCTTCAAGAAAATTCATCTCAGAGTCCATAATTACTGGAGATACTCCTCCCTCGACTAAGGCATAAATTTTTTCGCCGTGTTTAAGCACATGAGTATTGGGACCAAAACCAAAAGGCGAGGTCACAAATTTATTTTTATACCAAAGAGCCTTTCCATCTTCTACTCTTATGCCATGAATCATTCCGTCACCAAAAAAAGGATGATAATTTTCATGATTTATTGGTTCTTTTGGGTTAGGTCCATTTCTGAGAAATAGACCTGATAGTTCTCTAGGTAATTCACCTGTAATTTTTAATTCTGTTGTAGATGTTTCTTCTACGGGATACCAGTTTCCAGATAAAAATTTATTTTTACTTTCTCTTTTAGTCATTTTTTTTATCCTCTCTTAAGTTCATTGGATCTTTATATACGGTATAAATTGTTATGACAAGAATGAATCCAATTAAGAAATAATTAAAATATTCTATAAATGCAACACCCAAAAAGTAGCCACTTAAGACATACAAAGAAGTCCATATTGGCGCAGATAAAATAGTCACAGGAAAAAAAACTCTTTTATTCATTCCCAAAGAACCTGCTGTAAAGGGCACTACGCATCTTAATGGACCAAAAAACCTTCCTAGCGCGACACTTAAAACTCCATATTTGCCCATAAACTTTTGAGCCTGTTTTATATAGCCATGATAATTATCAGGTACCCAATCGTAGAGTTTGTTTCCAACTAATATGCCCAAGCCATAGCTGACAGAATCTCCAGCAACCATTCCCATAGTTGCGTAAAAAGTTATCTCAAAAGGACTTATTCCGACTGTTGCCGCAAGCGCTCCAACACCAGGAACAATTAACGTAGCTGGTGTAAACAAACCTGCAATGAAGAGGGACTCAATAAAAATCAATGCGAAAATAGTCCAATTCACCCAATCAGGATTTGTCTCTAAAAAAGAAAGGATAGAATCGAACATAGGCAGATAATTAAATTATTGCAATAATACAGTACATGAGTGCAAAAACATCCCTTTCAGAGTTAGATTTAATCTGCAAACAAGCTCAAGAAGCAAAGATTGAATTAAGGAGATCTTCGAAAGCAAAAAAAAATGACGCGCTAAAATATGCTGCTGAGTTTTTGTTGAAGAACAAAGCAAAGCTAATAGATGCAAATACTATTGATATGGAATTGGCCAGTCAGAAAGACTTACAAGATTCATTTGTTGATCGACTTGAGCTGAATGAAAAAAGAATAGATTCAATGATTTCTGGATTAGATAAAGTCATAAATTTAGATGATCCAGTAGGTCAAACCGAGCACCCCCACACTTCGCCATCTGGTTTCGAAGTATCAAAAATGCGCGTTCCTCTTGGTGTGATAGGGATAATTTATGAATCCCGCCCAAATGTTACAGCGGACGCATCTGCATTGTGCTTGAAGTCTGGCAATGCATGTATCTTAAGAGGAGGATCTGAAGCAGCAAATTCTAATGCTGTAATTGAAGAGTGCATGCAAGATGGTTTGGATAAAGCATCATTGCCTAAATATTCTATCCAGCTTATAAAAAATCAAGACAGAAAGCTTGTAGGAGAAATGATTAAGCGGGAAGGAGATATTGATTTATTAATCCCTAGGGGCGGAAAAAGTTTAATAAAAGTTGTTTCAGATGAAGCCAAAATTCCTGTACTCAAACACTATGAAGGTTTGTGTCATGTCTTCATCGATAAAGACGCTGATTTAAAAAAAGCCATAGAAATATCCGTAAACGCAAAAACATATCGTTATGGAATCTGCGGAACGATGGAGACTTTGTTAACTTCAGAAGAGGTAGCAGCAAAAGTTTTACCAGAGATTAAAGCCGAATTAGATAAGTTGGGCGTAGAAATAAGAGGTTGTGAAAAAACTAAAAAGGTTATAGATGTTAAATCTGCTTCAGATGCAGATTGGATTACGGAGTATCTTGCCCCAATCCTTTCTGTGAAAGTTGTTACAGATCTTCAATCAGCAATCTCACATATAAATATGTATGGCTCTGGCCACACCGACTCAATTGTTTCTGAGAATTTGTCGGCGGTAGAAACTTTTTTCAATGAAGTAGACTCTTCTTCGGTTATGCATAATCTTCCGACTTGTTATGCAGATGGATTTGAGTATGGGCTTGGAGCGGAAGTGGGAATATCCACAGATAAGTTGCATGCTAGAGGGCCTGTGGGATTGGAAGGCTTAACAAGTCAGAAATTTGTAATTAAAGGCCAAGGACAACTTAGATCTTAATTGATGATAAAAAGATTGGGCATCTTTGGTGGAGCGTTTGATCCAGTTCATAAAGGTCACACGCAATCTCTAAAATACATCAATGATCTAAAAATTATTGACGAAATCCAAGTTATTCCAAATTATGCATCGCCGCACAACAAGGATATTCAAACTGACGAGAAGCATCGTCTAAAAATGCTGGAAATCGCATTTAAAGAGATAAAAAATATTAAGCTGAACCATATTGAATTAAAAAATAAAACCAAATCCTTTACTTACGAAACGCTTAAATGCCTGAAAGATATTTATCCCGAACAACATCTATCTCTAATTATAGGTTTGGATTCTTTACATAGCTTTACGACTTGGAAAAATTGGGAAAACATTCTTTCTTTGTGTTCGCTTTTAGTCTTGGAAAGAAAATTGAATGATGGTTTGGGGCTCAATAAGGAGTTAGAAAGTAAAATATCACCTGATTATGATGATTTTTTCTCAGGTCATGGAAAAATTCTCATTTTAAAAAACGACTTGATAAACATATCCTCAACAGACGTTAGACTTAAAATCAAGAACAATGAAAACCTAACAGACATGGTTGATGATCAAGTATTGGAATACATCTCAAAAAAATCTCTTTACAAAATTTAAATGCCCAAAAAATCAAAAAAAATTATTCAAAATAGTTTAGAGGAGATAAAGGCGCAAAATACAATTTTTTTAGATCTATCAAAATTAAACAGTTTTACAGACTTTTTAGTCATAACATCAGGAACTTCTTCCCGTCACATGTCGGCTATAAAAGATAAATTATTAGAAGACTTGAAAAGTAATAAAATATCAATCAGTGGCGTTGAGGGCCAAAATTCTAGTGAATGGATCCTTTTGGACTTAGGAGATTTTGTCATAAACATTATGTCTAAGGACTCAAGAGCATTATATGATTTGGAAAGTCTTTGGGATCCAGCCTTGAATTGAAATGAACAATTTTTCTAGAGAAAGATTCAAAACAGGAGAAGAATATTCTAGGGCTTTATTTTTTTTATCACCTTTTATTTTTCTCTTTTCCATATCACTTTTTCAAGTTTTGAACTTAACTCTATTTCAAGGGGATAAATATCAAACAATAGCCGAGTCAAATAGGATTTATCAAAAACCCATAAGTCCTGTAAGAGGCTTCATCTATGACAGAAATGGGACTTTGTTAGCAGAAAATATTGTCCAGAGAGATCTTTATGTCACCCCAGCCTATATCGAAGATTCTGCTAAAACCATTTTAACGTTATCAAATTTATTAGATATGCCCTATGAACTTTTGGAAGAAAATTTCTTAAGGGGTGTAAAAAAAGTAAAGAAATTTGATTCTTTTCCTTTGGTGAAGGCTCTTAATGAAGAACAGATCGCTAAAGCCAAAGTAAACTTAGATTCAATTCCTGGTATCGAAGTAAAAGCTACTTTAAAAAGGTATGTTCTCCATGAAGAGACTTTGGCGCACGTGTTAGGTTACGTCGGAGATATTTCGTCCGATGATATCAGTAGAGACAAGCTATTAGCAGAACTACAAAATACTCAAATTGGAAAAACAGGTATTGAAAAAGAGTTTGATAACGTTTTAAGAGGTAAACCTGGCATTCAAACTCAAGAAAGAGATGTTAAAGGAAAATTAGTGAGGATTTTAGATACTCAAGGAGCAGAAGACGGTAAAGATATTTACTTAACAATTGATCAAAAATTACAAGATCATCTATTTCAGCTTTTTGAAAACAGAAGAGGAGCACTAGTCGCCTTAGAGCCAAAAACTGGCTTGGTTAGAGCTTTAATTAGCTCTCCCTCATTCAATCCAAATATATTAAATTCAATTGTGGATACCGATGAGGTAGAGAGTTTATTCTCAAATAAAGAAAGCCCAATTTTTAATAGAGCCATTTCTGGGCAATACCCTCCTGCATCAACTTTGAAGCCTTTTGTAGGTCTTGCTGCAATAGAAAACGAAGTAATCAGTTGGGCTAAAAAAATTAAAGACGATGGTGAATTTTATGTCGAGGGAGATCCAAGGCCTTACCGCGGCTGGAAAGAGAATGGACATGGGAGAGTAGACATGAGGAAAGCGATTGCAGAATCCTCTGATGTATATTTTTATACCATCGCTTTTGACTTAACCTTGTCAGGAATGAGGCCAATGCTTGACAGTTTTGGATTTGGAAAAAAAACAGGCCTAACTGACTTTGAAGCCAGCGGTCTTCTTCCTGATAAAAAATGGAAGTTAGGTTACAAAGGAGATTTTTGGTTCAAAGGCGACACAATAAACTTAGGAATAGGGCAAGGTTATATTTTAGCCACACCACTTCAATTAGCTATGGCTTATTCAGGTCTAGCTAACAAAGGAGTAATTTATCAGCCTCAATTTATACAGCCGGAAGATGAAAAATCTTTTGAACCAAAAAAAGTGGCTGAAATACAACTTTCTGAAAATAAATCTTGGGAAAAAATGGAACAAGCTCTAGTTGATGTGATTTCTGCAAGAAATGGAACAGCCCATAAAGTTTTTGATGCCAATTCAGCTGTTATTGCAGGTAAAACAGGTACTGCACAAATCAAAAGTATTCTTCCGGGTAAAGAATATGACGCAATTCGTGAAAATCCCGCATTACGAGATCATGCTCTTTTCGTTGGCTATGGGCCAGTAGAAGATCCAAAACTAGTTGTAGCAGTCATCATAGAAAACGGCGAATCAGGAAGTGAAGTTGCAGCCCCGATTGTTAAATCTGCAATAAATTTTTACACAGGAGGATTTGATGCAGAATAAGCCATTAAGTTTTTCAGTAGATATCAGATTAAATCAAAGGAGAAATTTATTAAATTTTGATTATTCTATTGTTCTTACGGTTTTTCTTTTGGGTCTTTTTGGTTTGGCCATGATTTATAGCGCTAGTGGATCCTTTACTTTGGTTTTAAGGCAAGCAATGTACTTTTTCTTGGCGTAATTCTGATGATTACAGCAGCAATGTCTAATTTTAGAAAAATGGAACCTATTTATTTGAATGCAGTCTGGATAGGTTTTTTTTTTTTGGTTTTAGTTTTAATTTTGCCTAATTCTGGAACCACGAATCGATGGATAAATTTGGGCTTTATTGGGTTTCAACCTTCCGAGCTAATGAGGTTTTTATTACCTATTTCTGCAGCAGCATATTTAACACGAAATCCACAGATAAAATTATCCGACTGGATAATTGTTCTGGTTACGACATTGGTAGCCTTTATTTTAGTTTTCCTTCAGCCAGATTTTGGTACTTCAGCGATAGTTTTGCTCTCTGGAATAATGCCAATAATTTTATCTGGCCTACCTTGGAGATTTATTATTTATAGTTTCTTAGGGGGTATTGGAACTCTTCCTTTCTTATGGATGAGCTTGATGGATTATCAAAAAGAGAGGATTTATACTTTTATTAGTCCTCAAGCTGATGCTTTAGGTTCCGGATGGAATATTGCCCAATCAAAGATTGCCATCGGATCTGGGCAATTTTTTGGAAAGGGCTATATGGAAGGAAGTCAAAGTCAACTGGATTTTATCCCCGAAAGCCATACCGATTTCATTTTTGCAGTAATTGTTGAGGAGTTTGGATTTTTAGGCGCTCTTGGGCTTTTTCTTCTTTATGCTTTTTTAATTCATCGTCTCTTATACGTTGCTAAAAGTAGTAATTCCAAATTTGCAAAATTGGTCTCAGCGACGCTTTCAATTATTTTGGCTGCCTACATAACATTAAACATTTCAATGGTAGTTGGCATCTTTCCTGTGGTAGGCATGCCTTTGCCATTCATCAGTCAAGGCGGAACAGCATTGGTGGTTAATATGATTACTATCGGTATAATTTTATCTTTAAGGAGAACGACTTGAAAAAAATAAGTTTGCTTTTGCTTTTAGTTTTTTTTGTGCCTCTAATCCATATGGATTATTCAAAAAGTTATGAAACATTGTCTTTCATAGATGAAATGGTTTCCAAACATAAATTTGAAAAATCTTATTTGGTAGAAATTTTCAAAAGTGCTGAGAAAAGAGAAAAAATAATCGATTCCATGAATAGACCCGCAGAAAAGAAATTTTCATGGGTTCAATACAAATCCAGATTAATTTCGCCTATAAGAATAATCAATGGAGTAAGTTTTCTGCAGAGATTTTTACCTGAGTTTGAAAAAGCAGAAAAAGAATTTGGGGTTCCTAAAGAAATTATTGCAGCTATTGTCGGCATTGAATCCAGTTATGGTTCAATTACTGGCAGGGAAAGAGTAATAGATTCGCTGTCGACTCTTGCCTTTGATTATCCGAGACGAAGCAAATTTTTTACTAAGCAACTAGAGCATTTTCTCCTGCTTACTAGAGAAGAAAAACTTGATCCTATGGTTATGAAAGGATCATATGCTGGAGCTATGGGCTATGGCCAATTTATTCCAAGCTCTTATCGATCTTATGCAATTGATTTTGATGACGACGGAATAAGAAATATTGTTACAAACCCAATTGATGCAATTGGTAGCGTTGCAAATTATCTGAGTAAGCATGGCTGGGAAAGAAATGCCACCATAGCAGAGGCTCTCACAAAAAATGATGTGAACTCAAACTTCAAGACATCATTATCATTAAAAGAGCCAGATGCTTTGGAACTGGCATCTAAGATCAATTTACCAAATAAAAAATACTTACAAATAAATTTTGAAGATAAAGAATTTTGGTTGGGCCATAAAAATTTATATGTCTTATCGCGTTATAATAGAAGCTCTTTTTATGTGATGGCCGTCTTTCTTCTGAGCCAAGAAATTGACTATGCATATAGAGTAAAAATATGAAAAAAATTCTCTTTATAAGTTTTATATTCTCCACTATAGCTGTCTCACAAACATTAATTCCTAAATTGCCGCAAATTACTGCTTCTAGCTTTTTGCTTATTGATGCTGAGACAAATAAAATAATTGCTCAACAAAACCCAGAAGCCTCAACAGGGTTGGCAAGCATCACAAAAATAATGACAAGTTACATAGTAGCTGACTACTTAAAGCAAGGATTTTTAAATATTAAAGACTCTACAACAGTAAGTGAAAAATGTTGGCGCATGGAAGGCTCGAGAATGTTCATCCAAGAAGGCAAAAAGGTTCTGATAGAAGATTTGATGCGCGGCATGATTATTCAATCTGGGAATGATGCAGCTTGCGCCCTAGCTGAACATATTGCAGGAACTCAAGAAGATTTTGCGAGTCTCATGAATGACTATGCTCAAAAAATGGAGTTAAAAAATACGAACTTTACCAATCCAACGGGCTTACCAAATGTTAATCATTATTCAACGGCTGAAGATATAGCAAAATTAAGTATAGTCTTAATAAACGATTTTCCTGATGAATATTCAATTTACAGTGAGAAAGAATTTACTTACAACGATATAAGACAATTAAATAGAAATAGCTTACTCTGGCAAGATGACTCTATAGATGGTATCAAGACAGGTCATACCAGAGCGTCAGGATATTGCTTGGTTGCCTCGTCCAAAAGAGCGGACATGAGGCTAATTTCGATAGTTCTTAATAGTGCATCTGAAAAATCGAGACTTCAAGATACTAGAAGATTACTGGATTATGGTTTTAAGTATTATCAAACTAAAAAAATAATCGCCAAATATCAACCAATATCTATAGTTGATGTCTGGGGCGGAATGGAAGATAAATTGGAACTTGGTCCTGAGAAGGATATCTTCATTACATTAACTAAACCTACTTTTGATAGGCTTACAATTGAGGCATCAAAAAATTTAGGTGTAAAAGCACCTGTTAGAAAGGACTCAGTTATAGATAGATTAGATATCAAAGTTGATGGAGAAACCATTCAATCGGTAGATTTGGTTGCGGTAAATAATGTGCAAAGAAAAGGGATTGTCATCGCAACTTTAGAATCTTTGATGTTTTACGTTTACAGTTTCTTCATGCAAGATGAAATAAATTAATGTCAATTTGTTTTTTAAACGACAAATATCTAGATCTTCAAGAAGCAAAAATCTCACCACTGGATAGAGGTTTTCTTTTTGGAGATGCAATTTATGAAGTAATTATTGCAGTAAATAAAAAACCCTTTGAACTTGATGCTCATCTAACTAGATTAAAAAAAAAAATATATCTTCCTTAAAGTATTCTTTATCAGATAAATTTGATCTAGAAGAAACAATTCTAGAAGTAATTTCCAGAAATAAATTTTTGAACCAAGTAATTTACGTCCAAATCTCAAGAGGCACTGACATTGTAAGAGACCATATTCCAAGTAATGATTTAACAGCTACCATATTTATATCTTCTCATGAACTGAAAACAGACTTTTCTCCTAGTTCTGGCGAGAAAGCAATTTTATTAGAAGATTTTAGATGGAGAAAAAGTCAGATAAAAGCAACTTCCTTATTAGCCAATGTCATTTATAGATCTGAGGCTAAACATCAGGAGGTTTTTGAGACTATTCTTTTTGAAAACGGATTCATTACTGAGGGTGCGGTAAGTAACGTTTTTTGTTGTATCGATAATAAAATCTTCACGCCGCCTTTAACTGAAAATATTCTTCCTGGAGTAACGAGAAAAGTAATCTTAGAGCTGATTCAAGATACCTCTTTTGAATACGAAGAGACAAAGATAACTGTGGATTCTTTTCTATCAGCAGAAGAAATTTGGGTTACGAACTCAACCAAAGGAGTCATTCCAATCATTGAACTTGATGGTAAAAAAATAGGATCCGGATTACCTGGAGAAAAATATCTTCAAATTTCTAAAGCCTTCATAAGCAAACTATCAGGTTAGATATACCCAAAATTTACAATAATTTTTCTCAATTCAGTCCAGAATTCTGCTTTTCCTGTTTTGAAGTTTTTATCAAGATCTGCGATTTTTTTTCTTAAATTTTTAATTTGTGGTGGTGAAATTTTCTTTGCTTTAATTTTGAGCTTGGTAAGGTAATCTCTGGGAACACCTTTTAGAAAAAAATTTGGATTCTTTTTGTACTGCTCTAGTCGGTCTAGCTGTTGGTGAATGACAGCGATTATACCTGGCTCATTTTCTTTATTTAATTTCATAATTTCCAAAATTTCTAGAGATTTTGAAACTTGGTTAGACAAACAGCTATTTATTAGGCTAAAGACATGATATTCAGAACTATCTTTTACAAATTCATAATCCGTATGTTTTTGACCCAAACATTTTAAAAATTTTAGCTCTTGATAAGCAGACAATAAATTTTCCTCATTTCGGGAGGCAATCAAATTAATGCCTTCTTCGCTCAAAAGTAAATCCATATTTTTAGCCTCGTCCTTGAGCCAATCTTTGAATTGATTTGAATAGACCGGCTGAATCTCCGAGATATCAAGGTATTTTGATATTTTTTTAAACCAAGCAGAGGTTTTGATTTTTTTATTTAATGAAGAAATAACTATTACACGATCTGAGTTATCGTTTCCTAATAAGCTCAAAAAAAAATCTAAATCCTCTTTGAGGATACTTTTTTCTTGAAGACGCAAATCTATTATTTCTTTTTCACTGAATAAACTACCTTGTTGATTTTCAACGTTTATTTCTTGTTTAATCCCTTTTTTGTAAAAGAAAATCTTCCTACTTAGGAAGCCTTCTTTTTTAAGATTAGAAATAAATTCGTCTCTCGACTTGGAGTTCAGTAACTCGTCATTACTTAAAATTAATTTATGCTGATTCCGCATTGCTTTTTTCTGAAAAGAAAATCAATAACTCATTGACCGCCTCACTGAAGAAATCCAGTTTAATTTCATCTGCTTGTTTTTCATTTGAAAGAATACTTTCGGTGTCGTAAGAAAAATCTTCTGATGTAAAGATTGGAATCTCATGGGTGGTATTGGTATTTTTTTCAAAAATACTTAACTTAACTTGATAATCAAGACTTACTACAGCAGGAAAAAAATTTTCATCTGTTGCTTCTAGAAATTTACCCAGTCTATGGTTGCTGATTTCAATTACAAAGTCTGCATCATTTTTAGTTTCTGCTAGATTCGCATTCATTAAGAAAAAATTCTTTTTTAATTCTTGCACAAGAGAGAAGTTAAGAGGATTTTTTTGAAACTCAAAAAAAATCGTAATCTTTTTTTCAGAATAATTTAGTGGTTTAAAACCACATGCAGCAATAAAAAGAATTAATAAGGAATTTAAGAAGATTCTTTTTAATTCAAATGACAAAATTGACGAGTTTTTTTGGAACATATATTATTTTTTTTATATCTTCTTTTTCTAAATATTTTTTTACATTTTCTAATTCTTTACTTTCTTCAACAATTGTTTCTTCACTGCTTGAAATATCCACTAAGATCTTTCCTCTTAATTTACCATTAATCTGAATTGCAATCGTCATTTCGTTTCCTTCTAATTGATTTGCATCAAAGGCAGGCCAAGTTTCATTATGAATAGGAGATTTTTTACCTAATGCTTCCCATAATTCATGGCAGACATGAGGAATGATTGGCGACAACATAATTACACTTTTTCAATTATTTCTTAAAAACTTCATTACTTTCTTTTGAAACGGAACTTTTCAACATTGCTTTGGGAATAGCATTTAATAATTCCATAATTGCTGCTATTGCTGTATTGAATTGATTTTTATCTCCAAAATCTGCAGAAACTTTTTTGATCGTTTGATTCAATTTAATTTGGATATCACTTAAATCCAATGATTGCACTTTGTTGTCTACAGTCTGATTGAATAAGGTTTGTGATAAGGACCAAAGCCTTTTTATGAACTTATGAGAACCATTAACCCCGGAATCAGACCATTCCAAAGATTGCTCGGGAGGCGCAGCAAACATGGAAAACAGCCTCACGGTATCAGCACCGTATTTCTCAATCAACTCATTAGGGTTAACAGTATTTCCTTTAGATTTTGACATCTTTGATCCGTCTTTCAGAACCATGCCTTGACATAGCAATTTTTTAAATGGCTCTCTTACACTAATTAAAGATAAGTCATTCATGGCTTTACAAAAAAAACGCGAGTACAAAAGATGAAGAATTGCATGTTCTATTCCTCCTATATATTGATCTACTGGCATCCAATAATCTGCTTCAGCATCAAGCATTGATTCTGAAGAGTTATAAGATGCAAATCTTGCAAAATACCAGGATGATTCAACAAAAGTATCAAAAGTATCTTTCTCTTTGAAATAATCTATTCCGTTCAATTCGATCTTTTCCTTAGCAATATCTTCATGACTTAAATCATTGAATGGTAAGACTTCATTTTCGTTATCTGATATAAACATGGGTATTGGAGCTCCCCAAGCTCTTTGTCTTGAAACTCCCCAATTTCTTAAACGAAAATTGATTTTTTCTGTTCCTTTGAAATCAAAGTTATTTTCTTCTGTTAATAGAGAAAAAGCTTCTTCAAAAGAAAGTCCATTTAATTTGTCAGAATTAATTAAAATTCCTTTATCTTCTATGGCACTTTCTATTTTGTCTAATTCTCCTCTACCATCGTCAATAACCTGAATGATTTCAATCTGTTCAGCTTGAGCGAACTCAAAATCTCTTTGGTCATGTCCAGGGACCCCCATTAAAGCCCCTGAACCATAATCAGCCAAAACGAAGTTTGCCACCCAAATATCTATCTCTTTATTTGAAATTGGATGAATTGCTTTAGTCTTTAATTTATAACCTTTTTTTTCTTGTTTTGATAAATCTGCTTCTGCCTGTTTTACATTTGAGTTATTGTTTATCCACTCTGCTAATTCGCGATTATTTTCTGCTTCTCTTTCTACAATTTCATGGTTGAAAGACAACGCCATGAATGTAACTCCCATGATGGTATCTGGCCTCGTAGTAAATACCTCAATAATATCTTCAGAATCTGAAATAAATTGAAACAAAACTCCTTTGGACTTTCCTATCCAATTTTTTTGCATCGTCTTGACCTGTTCAGGCCAACCGTCTAAAAGATCCAGATCATTCAAAAGCTCGTCTGCGTAATCGGTGATTTTAAAAGACCACTGATTGATAATTTTTTTCAACTTCTGCACCGGATCGCCAACCTTTACCATCAATTACTTGTTCATTTGCGAGTACTGTTTTATCTACAGGATCCCAATTAACTTCGGCTTTTTCTCTAATCACCAAACCTTTTTCGTAAAGCTTACAAAATAACCATTGCTCCCATTTGTAGTAATCTTCACTGCAAGTTTTTAATTCTCTCCGCCAGTCATAAGCAAAGCCTAGTGATTTAAGTTGGAGCTTCATCTCTTGAATATTTTTCTCTGTCCAATCTTTGGGCGAAACTTTGTTTTGGATAGCAGCGTTCTCCGCAGGTAATCCAAAGGCATCCCAGCCCATTGGTTGCAAGACATTTTTTCCTTTAAGTCTTTGATATCTTGAAATCACATCACCGATCGTATAGTTTCTCACATGTCCCATATGACACTGTCCTGAGGGATAGGGAAACATACTCAAACAATAAAATTTTTCTTTTTTGGGGTCGGGCTCAACCTCAAAAGATTTATTTTCTTCCCAGTAATTCTGGGCTTTTTTTTCGATTAATTGAAAGTTATATTCAGTTTCTGACATTAGGAAATATTTAGAATCTCTTTAAGATAATTTATAGAAATATTTCCCTCAACAAAGTTTTTTTCATGAAAGATCTTGTCGTGCAGATCAGTATTGGTATCAATTCCTTCTATGTACATTTCTTCGAGCGCCACTCTCATTTTTCTAATGGCATCCAGTCGGTCCTTGGAGTGAGAACAAATCTTAGCAACCAAGGCATCATAATACTGTGGGACTTTATACCCTGAATACAAGTGTGAGTCGGTTCTGATTCTAAATCCACCTGGCGGATGAAATTCTGTAACCAAACCTGGCGAAGGAATAAAGGTCTCAGAATGTTCGGCATTTATTCTGCATTCAATTGCGTGGCCTCGACAATTTATCTCCTCTTGAGAAAACCTTATTTCTTCACCTGCCGCAATTTTTATTTGTAACTTTACTAAGTCTATTCCTGTAATCATTTCGGTAATGGTATGTTCTACCTGAAGACGAGTATTCATTTCAATAAAATAAAACTCTCCATTTTCGTAGAGAAACTCAAAAGTTCCCAAGCCTTTATAATTAAGTTTTTTACAAGTATCCACTGCAACTTGCCTAATCTCTTGTAGTTTTTCTTCTGGAATTCCAAAAGCTGGCGCTTATTCAATAATCTTTTGATTTTTTCTTTGGATGGAACAATCTCTTTCAAAAAAATGAATAACATTCCCTGCATTATCTGCAGCTATTTGGATTTCAACATGTCTCGGGGAGGTTAAAAATTTTTCTAAATAAATTTCATCGCTTCCAAAACTGTTTAAAGCCTCTCTCTGTGTAAGTTGTAGCTTGTCAAGCAAATCAGTTTCTTCCTCAACTATTTGGATGCCTTTACCACCACCACCAGCAGCGGCTTTAATGATTACTGGATACCCAATGTTTCTAGCAATCTCCATTGTTTCTCTATTGGTTGCAGAAATTCTTCCTGTCCCTGGAACACATTGCATGCCTGAACTTGAAACAGCTTCTTTTGCTGAAATTTTATTTCCCATGATCTTAATACTTTCAGGGTCCGGACCAATAAAAGTATATCCACTAGCTTGGACTTGTTCTGCGAAGTGATCGTTTTCTGCTAAAAATCCTACCCCAGGGTGAATGGCATCACTGTCTGTTACTTCACAGGCACTTATAATTGCTGGGATATTTAAATAACTCTTTGCAGACTCTGCTGGTCCAATGCAAACAGATTCGTCTGCCATTTTCACATGTTTTAAGTCTTTATCAGCCTCAGAGTAGATTGCAACTGTTCCAATTCCCATTTCTTTACAGGCTCTTAGAACTCTAAGAGCTACTTCTCCTCTGTTAGCAATGAGAATTTTTTTGAACATTTACTCTATTACAAATAAAGGTTGACCAAACTCAACTGGTTCAGCATTTTCAATGAGAACTTGCTTGATAGTTCCAGAAGAGTCCGCTTTTACTTCATTCATCATTTTCATAGCTTCAATGATACAAAGAACATCTCCCTCTGAAATTTTGTCGCCAACTGATACAAAGTCTTTTGCTCCTGGGTTTGGCGCTGCATAAAAAGTTCCAACCATCGGAGAGTCAATGGTTTGTCCAGATATCGTTTCCTCTTCAGCCGATTGACTAGTATCTGAATCTGCAGAAACATTTTCATTCTCAACTGCTGGCTGTGGAGCAGGGGCAACTGCATTGGATGTCACAATTTGTTCTTGAACAGGAACAGAAATTGCTTTGACTAGCTTTACCGATTCCTCTCCTTCTTTAATTTCTATTTCATTGAGTTGTGACTCTTCTAACATTTCTATTAGTTTTTTTACTTTTCTAATATCCATAGTTTCTCCTTTTTAAAATCTTTCTATTGCCAGTTCTAGAGCAGCTTTGTATCCCTGCTCACCAAAACCAGAAATTATGCCAACAGCTATGTCAGAAAAATAAGATTTTTCTCTGAAAGCTTCTCTATTGAAAATATTGCTTATATGAATTTCTATAAGCGGAATGTCTACACCAAGAATAGCATCTCTAAGAGCAACGCTAGTATGAGTGAAAGCTCCTGGATTAAACAAAATACATGAAACTTTTTCTTCCTTTCCTGCTTGAATTCTATCTACAAGTTCATGTTCTGCATTGCTCTGAAAAGTCATCAGCTCGACTTTGTTTTTTTTTGCAATTGAAATTAATTCTTTTTCTATTTGTTCTAAAGTATGTTCTCCATAGATATCTGTTTCTCGCTTACCAAGTAAATTAAGGTTTGGTCCATTTAACAGAAGAAAACTTTTCATTTCTTAGATTTTAGCCGAAATTTAATCGATTTTCACAGAAGATATGCTTTTTTTATCGTATTTTATAACGATATTTTTCATTTTGCTGGGATAGCAAACCTTATTTTTATAACAACCTTGATAGTTTAAGCTTATTTTCTCTTTATCTTCGGAAGCAAATTTGATTTTAAAGTCAGAATCAACAATTTCAATCAGACCAAAAAATACATCTTCTTTTTCTTCCTTCTTGCCGAGGAACTTAAAATTTATATTTGAATCTTTTGAGTCTTTTAAAATGATCTTATCTAAATATATATATGTTGCAGGCGCCAATTTAAAATTTATTAAAATACTTTGATTTTCTATGTCCGTAGAAAGTGTGAAAGCTTCGTCAGTAGAAGGAATAAAATTATTTGAGTCAAAAATTTGCGCATAACTCAGGAGAGAAAAAAAGCTAACTATAATTAATTTTTTTTTCATGTAATCTTCTTTATATGAATATTTTGGAAGTAAAAAATCTCTCCATTTATTTTAATACAAATAAAGACAATCAAATTTTAGCAGCCTCGAATATTAATTTTTCCATTTCAAAGGGCGAAACACTCTCTATTGTTGGAGAATCTGGTTCTGGGAAAAGTATTACTGGCTTGTCAATCATGAAGTTACTTCCTTACCCTTTGGCTGGTCATGGATCAGAAAGCAAGATCCTCTTTAAAGGCGAAGACATTCTTCAAAAATCAAAGTTACAAATGCGTAAGTTGCGAGGAAAAAAAAAATATCAATGATTTTTCAAGAACCCATGACTTCTTTAAATCCCTTTTTGAAATGTGGAGAACAAATCAAAGAGAGTATTTTCTCGAGGTCCACTAGTCTTGATAGAAAAAGTCGAGTTATGGAGCTTCTAGAAGAAGTTGAATTTGAAGATCCAGAAAAAATCTTTAACTCCTATCCTCACCAAATTTCAGGAGGCCAAAGACAAAGAGTCATGATTGCAATGGCTATATCAAATGAACCAGATTTATTAATTGCCGACGAACCTACAACAGCTCTCGATGTAAGCGTTGAGCAAAGTTTATTAGTGTTATTAAAAAAAATACAAAAAAAAATGGGGATGAGCATTATTTTCATTTCTCATGATCTGAATATTGTAAGAAAAATATCAGATAGAGTTTTAGTTATGCAGAAAGGTGAGATTAAAGAAGAAAACTCCATGAATGAAATTTTTCAAAATCCTAAGGATCCATATACACAGAGATTAATGAATTCTTCCCCTGAACCCAAATTAGGGACTAAAGATCTAAATGATGAAATTCTAACAATTTCTTCTTTAAATTTAACTTACTCAAAAAGAGACTTTATTGGTAGAACATCTAATTTTTCTGCTCTCAAGAACATCAATTTGTCTCTGAAAGAAAATTCCGCACTTGGCTTAGTAGGCGAATCTGGATCAGGGAAGTCGTCTTTGGCGAGATCGATTTTAGGAATTGAAAAATTCTCTGGAGAAATATTCTTCAAAGATAAAAATATCTTGAATTACAACAATAAAGAAAAAAAACTTTTCAAAAAAAATTGTCAGCTTGTTTTTCAAGATCCTTTTAGCTCTCTTTCGCCAAGACAAAGAATATTCGATATTGTTAAAGAGGGGCTTGATATTCACGAATCCTCCTTGAACCTCCTGCAAAAAAAAGAGAAAGTTTTAAAAGTTCTCGAAGACGTAAAAATGGATGAAAGTTGTCTTACAAAATTTCCACATGAGTTTTCCGGCGGACAAAGACAAAGAATTGCCCTGGCAAAAGTGTTAATTTTAGAACCAGAGTTTCTCATTTTAGACGAACCAACCTCAGCACTTGATATTTCCATCCAAAAGGAAATTATCAACCTTTTATTAGATTTGCAGTCAAAAAGGGGATTGAGTTATTTACTGATTAGTCATGATCTAAAAGTCATTAACGCTATTGCAGATGAAATAGTTGTTTTAAAGTCAGGTAAAATAGTTGAACAAGGTAAGCGCGATGATATTTTTTATAATGCCAAAGAACAGTATACGAAATCGTTAATCCACGCAGCTTACAACTAGCTTTTATATGACGAAAATAAATAAACGAAAACATTCAGCTCCTCTGGTTGATGGTCCTGAACAAGCTCCATCAAGATCAATGCTGAGGGCTGCTGGTTTTGAAGATGATGATTTTAGAAGACCTCAAGTTGGGGTTGCTTCTACGTGGTCTAACGTAACGCCGTGCAATATGCACATCAACGATCTTGCATCATTGGTTTGCGATTCAATTGATCAAGAAGACTTGAAGGCAGTTTTATTTAATACCATCACAATTTCTGATGGAATCTCAATGGGAACTTTAGGCATGAGATATTCATTAGTTTCAAGAGAAGTCATCGCTGACTCAATAGAGACAGTAGTCGGTTGTCAGTCCTTTGATGGTGTCGTTGCAATTGGGGGCTGTGACAAAAACATGCCAGGTTGTTTAATTGGCTTAGCGCGATTAAATCGACCATCTATTTTTGTTTATGGTGGCTCAATCAGGCCTGGAGCAAACCATACAGATTTGGTCACAGTGATGGAAGGAGTTGGAAGTTTTTCAAGCAATAAAATTTCCGAAGAAGAATTAATTGCGATAGAAAAAACAGCTCTACCCGGACCTGGCTCTTGCGGAGGCATGTATACCGCTAACACTATGGCTTCCGCGATTGAAGCTTTAGGTATGAGCTTACCTGGAAGCAGTTCTCAAGACGCAGTTTCGACAGATAAACAAGAAGACTGTAAGAAAGTTGGTAATGCGATCAACAACCTTCTTGAAAAAGATATCAAGCCCACAGACATCATGACTAGAGAGGCTTTTGAAAATGCTATTCGTGTTGTAATCGCTTTGGGTGGATCAACCAATGCAGTACTTCATTTGTTGGCAATGGCAAAAAGCGTAGATATTCCTTTGAATATTGATGATTTTGAAAAAATTGGCAAAACCAGTCCATTATTGGCTGACTTAAGGCCTTCAGGACATTTTCTTATGTCTGAGTTGAATGAGATTGGCGCTATACAACCTTTGATGAAAACTCTTTTAGATGCCAATCTTCTGCACGGCGATACATTGACAGTAACAGGTAAAACCATGGCTGAAAATTTAAGCGATGTTAAACCTTATCCAGAAAAGCAAAAAATTATAATGCCTTTGGATAAGCCCATAAAGAAAGACAGTCACTTGAAAATCTTAAAAGGAAACCTTGCTAGTGAGGGAGCTGTTGCGAAAATCACTGGGAAAGAAGGACATAGTTTTTCAGGCTCAGCTCGAGTTTTTAATTCTGAAGAAGAAACCTTAGAAGCTATTTATGGCTCAAAGATTCAAGAAGGCGATGTAATTGTTGTTAGATATGAGGGGCCTGTTGGCGGGCCAGGCATGAGAGAAATGCTCAAACCAACATCCGCTATTATGGGTCAAGGCCTTGGCGACAAGGTAGCTTTTATTACGGATGGAAGATTTTCTGGCGGCTCGCATGGTTTTGTTGTTGGTCATGTAACTCCTGAAGCTGCTAAAGGAGGGCTGATAGGTCTTTTAGAAGATGGTGATAAAATTACTATAGATGCCTCAAAAGGAACAATTGATGCAGATTTATCACTTAAAGAAATCGAAAAAAGAAAGAAAAATTGGAAAAATCCGAAACCAGTGCCAAAAAAAGGTGTTTTGGCAAAATATGCCAAGACAGTTCAATCGGCTTCTGAAGGAGCGGTTACAGATTAAAAAAGCTTGTTTTATTTGAATACGCCCTCATAATAAAAGTATGTCCAAACCCATCGAATTAACAGATGAAAATTTAGAAGAAACTCTATCTAGTTCTTCAGTACCAGTGCTCGTCGACTATTGGGCTGAATGGTGTGGACCATGTAAAATGGTTGCTCCAGTCTTAGAAGAGCTTGCAGATGAACTTGATGGCAAATTAACCATCGGTAAGGTTGATGTCGATTCCAACCGGGACTCAGCAGCTAAACAGAATGTGATGAGTATACCTACTCTTATTTTATTCAAGGATGGACAGCCAATTGATCAAAGGATTGGAGCTTTAACAAAGAATCAACTTCAAGAATTCATTAACGAACATATTTAAAACTCAAAAAAACTAGACTCGTAATTTCTATAGTGGTACATTGCAAATCTACTTCCAGTAGAAACACTCATAATCTTTAAATTATACAAACTTTAAAAATATGCATTTAGGGGAACTTAAAGCAAAACCAGTCGAAGAATTACTCACTATCGCTGAGGGTATGGGTATTGAAAACTTATCTCGTCAAAAAAAACAAGACGTCATTTTCAATATTTTAAAAACTCATTCCAATGGTGGAGAAGATATTGAAGGGGAAGGAGTTCTAGAAATTTTAAACGATGGGTTTGGATTTTTAAGATCACCATCATCCTCTTACCTTGCCGGTCCAGATGATATATACGTTTCGCCAAGTCAAATTAGAAGATTCGGTTTAAAAACAGGCGATTCTGTTTCTGGAAATATTAGACCTCCAAAAGATGGTGAAAGATATTTTGCCTTACTCAAAATAGATCAAATAAATTTTGAACCTTCTGACAAAACAAAAAACAAGGTTGCCTTTGAAAACCTTACGCCTTTATTTCCAGAAGAAAGAATCATTATGGAGTCTGGAAATGGAACTACAGAAGATCTTTCTGCAAGAATAATTGATTTGGTATCTCCCACAGGAAAAGGTCAAAGAGGACTGATTGTCTCGCCTCCAAAAGCTGGTAAAACACTTTTAATGCAATCAATTGCGCATTCAATAGAAAAGAATAGTCCTGAAAGCAAATTGATGGTCTTGCTGGTTGATGAAAGGCCGGAAGAAGTTACAGACATGAAAAGGTCTGTTAGGGGAGAAGTTGTTGCAAGTACTTTTGATGAACCTCCTTCTAGACACGTACAAGTTGCGGAAATGGTGATCGCTAAAGCTAAAAGACTCGTTGAAAAAAAACACGACGTTATAATTTTGCTCGATTCTATTACCAGATTGGCAAGAGCTTACAATTCTACTCAAGCAGCCTCAGGAAAAATTTTAACAGGAGGAGTAGATGCCAATGCCTTAGAAAAACCAAAAAGATTTTTCGGGGCAGCAAGAAATATAGAAGGCGGCGGTAGTTTGACGATCATTGCAACAGCACTAATTGATACGGGTTCCAGAATGGATGAGGTAATCTTTGAAGAATTTAAAGGTACCGGTAACCAAGAAATTCATTTAGATCGAGCTATTGCTGAAAAAAGAATATTTCCAGCAATCAATATCCGCAGGTCAGGTACTAGAAGAGAAGAACTTATTACCGATGATGCCGAACTTGCAAGAATTAATATCTTAAGAAAACTGCTTCATGAAATGGAAGATATTGATGCTACCGATTGGTTAATTGATAAGTTAAGCAAGCACAAAACTAACAGCGAATTCTTCGATTCTATGAAGAAAGGCAAGTAAGCTCTGTTAAAACATAACTTTTTTTCCCTAAGCTTTTTTTCTTTTTCAAACTTAAAGATTCTGGAATTTTTAGAACCAATTCTTTTTCGAACTCAAAATAAATTTTTCCATTTTTAGTTAAGAGTTCCTTTTCTAAAATAACAGAAAGCAAATCATGAATTAAATTTTTATTAAAAGGTGGATCGATAAAAATTAAATCATATTTAACTTTGAAACTATTATTTTTAATCCACTCTAAACACTCTGCACAATAAAAATCACATTCATCTTTTCCACTCATTTCTAAGTGAATATTCTTAATTTTTTGTAAATATTTTTTATTTTTTTCAACAAAAGTTACTTTTTTAGCACCTCTAGAAAATGCTTCTAAACCTAATGCACCTGTTCCAGAAAAGAGATCCAAACAATACATCTGATTCAAATCTTGTCCTAGCCAGTTAAACAAAGTCTCTTTTGCTCTATCTGGAGTTGGCCTTAAGTCGTCATTTAAATCAAAGTTAATTTTTTTACCTTTCCATTTTCCTCCTATGATTCTAATTTCGCCTTTTTTTTCTTTCTTCATTTCATTTATGATAATACATGACATAATCTGCTTTTAAATTTACCTTTGTACCTATTTTGAAAGAAAAATTTCTAGAAATTCTTAGAACAACAAAACAAAATGTTTTTGTTTTGGCTGCAGAAAGTGACAATCAGAGACATGCCATGACGGTTTCTTCTGTTTTCTCGGTATCATTAGAACCCATGTCCATGGCAGTTAGTGTTAACCAAAGTGCAAGTCTTCATGATATTTTGTCTGTTGAGAGTAAATTTTCTTTGAATCTCTTGACCTCAAATCAAACTGATATTGCTGAAATATGCAGTGGCAGTGAAGAAGGACAAATTAGATTTGAACATTCTGATTGGGAATTTTCAGAAAGTCCTTATTTGAAATCTGCACAATCTAATTTATTTTGCATTTGCAGAAAAATAGTACCTTTGTATTCTCATTCTTTAGTGATTGGCGAAGTCCAAAACTTATCTCATTCAGGAAAGATGAACCCTTTAATTTATCAAGATGGGAAATATGAAACTTAAATTATTAAAAACTTTCTTGTTGTTTGTATTTTCGGGGGTCATAACAGCAACAATAACTGTTGATGGCATCTTAGATGAACCTGCATGGGAAAATGCTCAAACTTTAAGTGATTTCGTAACTGTTTATCCCAATGATAAGTCAAAACCAAAATACAAAACCGAGGTTAAAGTTTTTTCTGACGAAAAAGGCATATATTTTGGTTTTGTAAATGAACAGCCCATTGAAACGCATACTCCTCTTAAACATCCTAGAGACAAATGGTTTGTTGATGCCGATAGAAATTTTATCATGATAGATTTCGATGGTAATGCAACTGTAGGTTACGAATTTTCGGTCACGCTGGGAGATACCTTGCGGGATGCAATTATAACTAACGAGAATGAGCTATCAGATAGTTGGGATGCAATTTGGTATGCAAAGACACACCAGACAAAGACTGCTTGGTTTTCTGAATTTTTTATCCCATGGGAAGTTGCTCCAATGAATATGTTGAAGGCGAAAAAAAGAAATATAAAACTAACCTTTGTGAGAAGACATCATTCTGAAAATAAGTTTTATAACATTCCAGGGCTTTGGGCAGAACAGTCTCCTTTTTTGTCTAGGTTCTTGAGTATAAAGGTAGATAATCCAGAAAATATTAAGACTTCTAGAGTGGATTATTTTCCCTACTTAAGTTTCACCAATAATTTTATTGAGAATAATAGAAATATAAACTTTGGGGGCGAAATATTTTGGGATATCAATTCAGAGTCAAAACTGGATGTTTCTATAAATCCAGATTTTGGTCAGGTTGAAAGTGACGATCTCGTTGTCAACTTCTCTGCGATTGAAACTTATTACGAAGATAAAAGACCTTTTTTTACAGAAAATCAAACTCTTTTCGAAATCACTGGATGGAATCTCTATTTTGTAAACACCAGAAGAATTGGGGGTATTCCTGACAAATGTTCGCCCACTAATGAGACTTTAAAAGGACAATGTGCAAATAGTCTTGTAGATTCTTCAGATATTGATCTTGCTTTAAGGTATACCCAAAAATCCGAGGAAAATGAGTTTGGATTTTTCTCTGCATTTGAGGCCAATAGCCTTCATTCTTCAGGAAGAGACTACTTCGCAGGTCGTTATCGTAGAAATATTTCTGAAGCAAATGGCAAGATGGGTTACATGGTTACCGCGGTAGATAGACCTTCGATAAGTAGAGAAGCCTACGTTCATACTGTAGATTTTGATTTTAAGCCTTCTGCCCCAACAAGAGTATACGGATGGTTGAGTCAAGCTCATGTCAAAGATAATCAAAATGATACGGTTGGAACAGGAGCAAGAGTGGTTATTACAAAAGGATTTTCTGATCAGCTCTTTGTTTTAGGGGCTATAAATTATTTAGATGAAGATTTTAATATCAATGATATGGGATACATTGAAGAATATAACAAAATTATGGTTGGTGGCTTCTTGCAATACATCCGCCCAATTAAAGATAAAAAATCAAAAGTTGCACAGACAAT
This sequence comes from Gammaproteobacteria bacterium, assembly GCA_038141925.1. Lineage (GTDB taxonomy): Bacteria > Pseudomonadota > Gammaproteobacteria > Magnimaribacterales > AG-339-G14 > MEDG-81. Next base: position 371,685 of record JAYQJB010000002.1, read on the forward strand.
ATTTAAAGTAAATGGAGGGCATAACAGATCTACTGAAGGATATGGAAATGGAATAGGATTCAATACGGAGCTTGAATTATTTATGCGAGATAATTCTTACTTAAATTTAAAGTGTAACTGCACAGTCAAAAGAGGAAAGGATTTCACTGAAACAAGAAAGTATCCAACTGCACCCTATATCGAAAGTTTAGCAAATTATGATTTTCAATTAGCTTACTATACTCCCAGAACCGACAGGATTAGACCATTTGTAAAGTTTGGTCTAGCTACTGGAGGTTACCGAATAGATGATTTAAATTCAGATATACAACACGAAACGGTTAACTTTGGACTCGGCTTGATTATGACTACATCAAGTCAATTTCGAGCCTCTTTGGATTTTTTTGAGTATCAAAAAGAAAATAACTGGGAAGTCTGGCAAAAAGAAAACCTTTTTGGATACTATGATAAGGAAATGGTTTCCTCAGGGATAAACTTAGATTGGTTTCCTGGAAACAATCAAGAATTTAGATTAAAAGCCTTTATTTATGGAATCAAGGCTAATAATGCAAGAGCTTTTAGAGTTAATCAAAATGGGTATATGTCCTCTTCTTCTGATGCCATCAGTCCTTTCCAAGTTTCAGAAACAGCTTTTCAAATAAGATATAAATACGAATTTTCGCCATTATCAAATTTATATGTGGTTTATACTCGTGGAGGAAAATCTTCTGGATTACTAAAAGATTCTTTTGATGGTCTATATTCGAATGCTTGGAACGAGCAAACTTTGGATAAATTTATCGTGAAAATAAGATATAAATTTTAAGTCTTACAATTTTTGCAGTAAAAATTACCGGAAAATAACTTTGAAAGATTTTTTGGCAAATAATCTCCACATTCATAACATTTAACTAGGTCTTTGTTTTCATTATCCAAATCAATTTCTTCTTGCTTGAAGAGTCTAGACAGGCCTGAAAGGATTCCGATGAATGCCATAATCAAAATAAGATTTAGGATCATGTTTAAGATTTTTTACCTGCTTCCTTATTTGAAGCTTCTATAAATCTTTTTAAAACTTCTGCTGCTTGATTCTTTAAATCTTCTTTTCCCATAAGGTCATAAGCTTGAACCTTTATTTCTAATGCTCTTTGTAGCTCCTCAGAATTAGGTAAATTTGAAATGATATAGTCTGCCCTTGAAACAGCCGCAATATATGCTTTTCTTTCAATATAGAATTCCGCTACTTCAATTTCTTGTTTTGATATCAAACTTCTTAAAAAAAGCATTCTTCTTTTCGCATCTTCTACATACGAACTTTCAGGAAATCTAGAAATGAATTCAGTCAATTCATCAAACGATTCCTTTGCTTGTGTCAAATCTCTTTTGTAGGTGAGTTCTCCTAATACTGGAACATTGCTAAGCAATTCTTTTCTTTGGAAAACTTTGCTAAGACCTTTCATGTAGTATGCATAATCTGTATTAGGATGTCTTGGGTGAAGATTGATGAATCTTTCTGCTGCAACTACTGCGGATTCGTATAATCCATTTTCATAGTAAGCATAAATAAGCTCGGCTTGAGCTTGCTCAGCATATTTTCCAAAAGGAAATCTTCTTTCTAAAGATTCTAAAGCATCAATTGCCATGGAATAGTTTCCAGATTTTATTCGCTCCTGTGCTTGATCATAGATTTCTTTTTCTATTTTTGCAGGAGTCATAGGTTCTTCAATATTTTGAGTAGCGCAACTTATGACAAAGCCAAGTAAAACTAGCAGAAAAAGATTTGAATAAATTTTCATGAAATAAGTTTATCATTCTGCCATGACGATTAAGAAGAATTTAATTTCTAGAGAAATCATTGAAACACTATCTAACAAACGTTTAGATATTGTTTTGGCTGAAACATTTCCAGAATTTTCTAGAAGCAGACTAAAAAAATGGCTCGAATGTGATTTAGTCTGCGTCGATGAAGAAATTGTCAATAAGCCCAGTTATAAAGTTACCTTCCCAGCAAAACTAGAATTGACAGTTCCAGATGAAAATCTCACAGAGGATTTACCAGAAAAAATAAATATAAATATCATTTATTCTTCCGATGTATATATTGTCATTGATAAAAATGCAGGTATGGTTGTTCATCCTGGAGCTGGCAATAAATCTGGAACATTGTTGAATGCTTTATTACATCAATACCCCTGAATTAAAAAAATTACCTAGAGCAGGGATTGTTCATCGTTTGGATAAAGATACTTCGGGGCTTATGGTAGTCGCTAGAAACGAATCCGCCATGCAGAGCTTGTCAGAACAAATTTCTGACAGATCAATTAAAAGGATCTACCAAGCTTTCACAGTAGGAAGAATTGAAAGGTCTGGAAAAATTGAAGCACCAATAGGAAGACATCCCTAAGAATAGACAAAAACAAGCAATTATTGAATCTGGTCGAGAAGCTATCTCACACTTTAAAGTCTATAGAAAATTTTGGCTCTTACTCTCATCTTGAAGTTTCCTTGGAAACAGGAAGAACTCATCAAATTAGAGTTCATATGAATCATTTGGGTTTTCCTTTAATTGGCGATCCTCTTTATGGCAGGCGCAGAAGATTTGCAAAAAATACCCATCAGAAACTTAGAGAAATTATAGAAAGTTTTCCTAGACAGGCACTTCATGCAGCCCAGTTAAGTTTTATAGATCCAAAAACATCTAAAGAAGTAAGCTTCCAATCAAAATTACCATCTGATTTAGTTGAATTGAGGGAAAACCTTTTAAATCAAGCATAATTTCCTTGACTTGCTTACTGGTACTGTCAAAATTCGCTCCCTTAAGAGATTTCTTCAAATTTTTTTAGAAAAATGGCAAAAGTTATGACATCTGGCGGCGAGGCTTTAATTAAAGCTTTAGCTGACGAAAATGTAGACATCATCTTCGGTTACCCTGGAGGTGCTGCGTTACATATTTATGACGCCATCTACCAACAAGATCGAGTACAACATATCTTAGTGAGACACGAACAAGCCGCAACGCATGCGGCAGATGGTTTTGCTCGAGCTACTGGAAAACCAGGAGTCTGTTTGGTTACTTCTGGACCTGGAGCTACTAATGCGATTACTGGTATTGCAACCGCTTATATGGACTCCATTCCTTTGGTTGTCATTTCTGGCCAAGTAGCCAATCATTTGATAGGTACAGATGCTTTTCAAGAAACCGATATGATGGGTATTTCAAGACCCATTGTTAAACATAGTTTTTTAGTACAAAAACCAGAGGAAATTCCGGTTATTGTCAAAAAAGCATTTCACATTGCAACCAGTGGCAGACCAGGACCAGTTGTAATTGATGTTCCAAAAAACTTAACCGATCCAAATGAGAAGTTTGAGTATAAATTCCCCTCAGATTTATATTTAAGATCATTCGCGTTATATGACGAAGCAGAAAACAGTGAAGTAAAAAAAGCTGTGAAATTGCTTACCGAGGCAGAAAGACCTGTCATTTATGCCGGTGGTGGAGCTATCAACTCCAATGCTGCAGAAGAAATATACGAATTTGGAAAGTTGATGGGTTGTCCTGTTACCAATACTTTAATGGGTCTTGGTGTTTACCCAGCTTCAGACGAGCAGTTTGTTGGCATGTTAGGTATGCATGGTACGTATGAAGCAAACATGGTGATGCATGAAGCAGATTTGATCATGGCAATTGGCGCAAGATTTGACGATCGAATTACCAACAATCCAAACAAATTCGGTCTGCAAGCAAAAAAAATACACATTGATTCTGATCCATCTTCAATAGACAAGATCATAGACGTAGATGTTGCGATGACAGGAAATGCAAAAAAAGTTATTTCTCAAATCAACAAAGAATTAAAAGCAATGAATTTTGACAACAAAAAATTTGATGGTTGGATGAAAAAGCCATGCAGTGGCGTGCTGAACATGGACTCAACCATAATATGTTGGATCAAAAAAATCAGGGAGACATCATTCTGCCCCAACAAGTTATTCAGTCCGCTTACAAAGCGACAGATGGTAAGGCCTTTGTTACTTCGGATGTTGGTCAGCATCAAATGTTCGCGGCACAGTATTATCATTTCAATGAACCCAGGAAATGGATTAATTCAGGTGGACTGGGAACCATGGGTTTTGGTTTGCCTGCTGCAATGGGAGTTAAATTTGCTTTTCCTGATGAAACAGTTGCTTGCATTACTGGAGAAGGCAGCATTCAAATGTGTATCCAAGAATTATCTACGTGCGGACAATATGGTTTGCCCATCAAGATTATCAATCTCAACAACAGAGCGCTTGGGATGGTGAAACAATGGCAGGATATGCAATACGGTGGTCGATATTCCAGTATCTCTTATGAAGACTCCTTGCCGGACTTTATCAAACTTGCAGAATCCTATGGACATGTTGGTATGAAAGTAGAAAAGCTTTCAGAACTTGAGTCTGCAATGGAAGAGTGCTTTGCTTTAAAAGACAAATTGGTTTTTCTTGATGTCTATGTTGATCCTGATGAGCATGTCTATCCTATGTTGAAAGCTGGCGGAGACATGTCAGAAATGTTTTTAAGCAAAACGGAAAAAACTTTCAAATGAATCATATTGCCTTGCTAATGGAAAACCAACCCGGAGCTCTATCTAGGGTAATAGGATTATTTTCTCAAAGAGGGTACAACATCGATTCTTTATCGGTAGCGCCAACACAAGATGAAACACTGTCCAGATTGACTATGACCATTGGTGAAGAAGGTGCTGATATCAATCAAATTTTAAAACAGTTATATAAATTGGTTGATGTGGTAATGGTACAAAATTTAAGTGAAGCCGATTCCTTAACTTTAGAACTTGCAATAATTAAATTAAATAAGGCTAAGACAGAGGTCGAAGATCTTTTAAACGATTATGAATTTGAAAGAGAAATTTTAGATGAAAAAGACAACTACACAGTTTTCAAAGTACTTGGTGATACTCAAGAAATTGAAAAATTGTTGTCTGAATTGAAGAAAGAAGAATTTTTAGAAGTGACAAGGTCTGGTACCTTAGGTATGACCAAAGGCAATGAGTCTTTGGCAACTAATGATCAGACTAAAATTTCTTACGATTAATTAGAGGAGAAACAAATGGAAGTTTATTACGATAAAGACGCAAAGTTGGATCTTATAAAAGATAAAACCATAGCAGTTATTGGCTTTGGTTCCCAAGGACATGCGCATGCCAATAATCTCAAAGATTCCGGTATGCAAGTTATTATTGGTTTGCGTGAAGGTTCAAGTTCAGCTGATAAAGCCAAAGGTGCTGGTTTTGAAGTTATGGACAACAAAGCTGCAGCCGCAGCTGCTGATTTTGTGATGATACTTATTCCTGATGAAAAACAAGGAAAAACTTATGCTGAAGAAATTGAGCCAAATCTAAAAGAGGGCGCAACTTTGGCTTTTGCCCATGGTTTTAATATTCATTATGGTCAAATCAAAACCAAGAGCTGACTTGGATGTTGTGATGATTGCCCCAAAAGGTCCTGGACATACTGTTCGAGGTCAATATCAAATTGGAGCAGGGGTACCTTGTTTAGTAGCTATTCATCAAGATGCATCTGGCAATGCACTAGATAATTCTGTTGCTTATGCATCTGCAATTGGTGGAGGAAGAGCTGGGATCATCAAAACCACTTTCAAAGACGAAACTGAAACCGATTTATTTGGCGAGCAAGCAGTGCTTTGTGGTGGCTTAACTTCCCTCATTCAAGCCGGTTATGAAACGTTGGTTGAAGCTGGTTATCCACCAGAGATGGCATACTTTGAGTGTGTTCATGAAGTGAAACTTATCGTTGATTTGATTTATGAAGGCGGCTTAGCAAACATGCGTTACAGCATCTCAAATACTGCAGAGTACGGTGACTATACCTCTGGTCCTAAAGTTGTGACTGATGAAGCCAAGCAAGCGATGAAAAAAATTCTAGACCGAATTCAAAACGGTGAGTTTGCCGATGAGTTCGTCACCGATGCCAGAAAGAGTAATGGTCCTGAAGGTGGACCAGAAATGGAAAAGTATCGTCGCGAGTCTAGAGAACATCCTATTGAAAAAGTTGGCGCAGATCTTCGAGGCATGATGCCTTGGATTGAAGCCAATAAATTGGTCGATAAGACCAAAAACTAGTTTTTTTAGTTTTCTTCTTCAGAGAGATTTTTAAGTTGCTTCATTAAATTGAAGTGACTGTCATCTCTCATAGGCAGAAAATCATGATCGTATGCTTTTTCTGGATTCTCTCTGACCCTTCTATCTAATGCTTTTGCATCAGGACCAATAAGAATTCGCCACTCTTTGGCTTTGACGCCATCCAAAATTACTTTCGCAGCAGCTTCAGCAGAAGTAATGGCTTTTTCTTTGAAATCTCTTTGTCTATTCATGACCGACTCACGAAACATTTCTAAAGATAGGTTGTGAACTGGCGCACCAACTTTAATCCATCTGTCTTTCATTTCTTGAAGCTCTTCATCATTAAGATCAGCTATATCTTTTTGACCCAAGACTTTTCCAGAATTTTCACTAATCGAAGTTCCAATATGTCCTGGCATTACCAGAGATACACCAAGGTGTGGCGCATTGATACGAAAGTCGTTTATTAATGCTTCAGTAAAACCTTTAACGGCAAATTTAGCAGCAGAATAAGAAGTATGGGGTTGGGAATGTCCCAGAGTTGCCCAAAAACCATTTACACTACTGGTATTGATCATATGACCTTCTTCGCTTTTAAGTAAGGCATCCATAAATGCTCGAGAGCACAAATAAACTCCGTCCCAACAAATCTTAAAAGTTCTTTCCCACTCTTCTATTCCAGATAGAACAAAACTTGCTCCACCACCAATACCGGCGTTATTAAAAAGTAAATTGATATGCTCAGTTTCTTGTTGTTCCAAAACTTCATCTCTAAAACGCAAGACATCATCTTCAGAAGAAACATCGCATAAGTGTTTGGTGATTTTTACCTGAGGATATTTTTTTGTAGCTTCTTGGAAGGTCTCTTCCATATTTTCTTCAATGACATCGCAAATAGAGACATGACAACCTTCTGCAGCCAATTGATAAGTGAGCTCTCTTCCCATGCCGGTACCACCACCTGTGATTACCGCAATTTTTCCATCAAAATTTTCCATCTTTCTCCTAAAAATAATTTTCTAAAGTTTTTTTACTTTACATAGTATCTACTAGAAAAAAAACCTATAATCCTTTCTCCAAGATCAGCAAGATAAGATTTTTACTTCTAATTTTGGGTCTGTAGCTCAGCTGGTTAGAGCGCACCCCTGATAAGGGTGAGGTCGCAGATTCGAGTTCTGCCAGACCCACCAATTTTAAATTTAATATTTTGACAGTGATACTGTCATATCCTATATTCTTCTCTCAGGGAGATAATTCAAAATGCTCAAAAAAACGCTTTACTCACTCATTGCAATTGTTTTCATTGGGATTATTGCTTGGGAATACAAAGTAAATATTTTGATTTGGTCTATACCAAAAGTAACTTCAATTCTCATGCCTATTCAGGAAAACATTCCTACTTCTTGGCAAGAAGGTCCTGCAGTTGCTAGTGAAGATGAAAGACCAAACATCATTTTAATCTTGGCAGATGATATGGGTTACAACGATATTTCCATGCATAACGGTGGGGCATCAGATGGTTCATTGAAGACTGCCTATATAGATTCTTTAGCAGAAAGCGGTATTTTATTCACTAGAGGTTACGCAGCGAATGCAACTTGTGCGCCTTCCAGAGCGTCCATCATGACAGGAAAATATCCAACCAGATTTGGTTACGAATTCACCCCAGTACCTGCAACCGGACGATTGATCATGTCTTGGCTTGCTGAAGAAGATGATGCAGCAAACTCAAAGCAAGAATTGATAACGAAGTTTCAAGAAATTTACCCCCTCTATGGGAACAAGGCATGCCTACTGAGCAAATTACCATCGCTGAAGTATTACGCGATGCTGGGTATTACACAGCTCATATTGGCAAATGGCATCTTGGGTCATGCCAATGGTATGGACCCATTGAGTCAAGGATTTGAAGATTCTTTATCTTTAGTTGGTTATTATCTCCCGGAGGATGATCCAGATGTTGTTAATGCTAAGTTTGAAACAAGAATTGATAAGATGATTTGGGAATCGGTCAATATTCAGCAAGATTTAATGAAGGAAAGCTTTTGCTCCAGATAAATATGTCACTGATTACTACACCGATGAAGCATTAAAAGTTATTGAAAAAAATAAAAACAGACCGTTTTTCTTATATTTAAGTCATTGGGCAGTACATAACCCTCTGCAAGCGCTTAGAAGTGATGTCGAACAAATGAGTCATATGTCAGATCACAATCTTAAAAGTTTATTCTGGAATGATTGCGCACTTGATAGAAGTGTTGGAAAGATAATTCGCAAAACTTAAAGAATTAAAATTTATGGAAAAACTTTAATCATTTTTACCAGTGATAATGGAGGAGCTAATTACATTGAATTAGAAGATATCAATAAACCGTTTCAGAGGATGGAAAATAAGTTTTTTTTGAGGGTGGAATTAGAGTTCCATATATTGTCAGCTGGCCTGATGAGATTAAACCAGGACAAAAATCTAATAGTGCTGTACATCACTTTGATATTTTTTCCACAGTTACTTCTGCCGCTGGAATAAAATTTAAAGGAGCAGATTTAGACGGGGTTAATCTTCTTCCATATATTAAGAAAGAAAAATCTTCAGAACCTCATGAAACTCTTTTTTGGCGTTCCGGCAATCATCAGTCTGTTTTACATGAAAATTGGAAATACATAGTTAGCAAAAAAGAAAATTTTCGTTGGCTTTTTAATACTTCCATCGATCCGACAGAGAAAAACAATGTAATCGATTCTTATCCTAAGAAAGCGCAATTACTTGAAGGCTTATTAGCTAAATTTAATTCTGAACAAGCTGAACCGGTCGTACCATCAGGCTTTGAAGTACCCATCATGATTGATAAATATGATGGGCAAACATATGAAGCAGGGGACGAATATATTTACTGGTCTAATTAAATAAACGCAATTTAAAGGCTCTTTAGGGGAACACCCCCTCTAGGACAGAAGGGGTGCTCTTGGGGGTTTCTCTAACTTAGAAGTTAAAGTTCAATTTGATACCGAAGTTTCGGCCAGCTAAAGGCACTTCATTTTTAACATACGAAGTGTGATTTCTAGCTTTTTCATCCAAAAGGTTTTTTCCAAAGACAGACAAAATTAGTTCTTCGTCATTACCAATGACAATGGTTCTTCTGATATCGAAATCAACCATGGTGTAGCCATCTGATACAGACTCACCAAAACTAATGTCATCTTCTTTTTGTACATCCATAATTTTGACGTCATAAATAACATTTGAATTTTCAAGGGCAAAGCGATAAACATTTTTGATTGGAGTGATTCTTGGAACATTTCCACCGCTTCCAAAAGTTCCGACAACTTCTTCTCTACCATACGAAATTTGAAGTTCTCCGTTGTTTGTAGAAAAAGATCTACCTACTTCAAATTCATAACCATTGAAATCGGCATCTGCTTGAGAATAATCTACATTTGGTCTGCCACTAGTAACTGTTCCTCTATTTTTAATATAAATGTAGTCATCTACTGCATTTGCATAAACCGAGGCATTTACAAAGTAGCCATCACTTTCATAGCTAACACTAAAATCCAAATTATTGGATCTTTCAGATTCTAAATTGACATTACCAAACTCATTTCTACCTGCAGCCAGGTGAGTTCCATTCATGAAAAGTTCTATTTCAGATGGAGCTCTGGCAACACTTGAAATACCAAGAGTTATGCCAACATTGTTTGCTACATCCCAACCCATGGTAAGAGCAGTACTCAAGTTACTTTCGCTTATGTCATGAAGAGTGTTACCAATTGCACCATCTCTATTCAACTTGATCCAGACGAACACCAAAATCAAGGTCCATGACTTCTAGTTCTCTGCATAGGAAGTAACCAAAGCTCAACATTTGGGAATCAACTGGTTTCATGAAAGCTTCTTCACCGATGATTGCTACATCTTCTTGACTTGCGTTAATTGTTACATTCTGTCTGTTACCACCAGCTTGATTTCCAATATCAAGCTTCATGCCAAATTCAAAAGATTCATTGGTAAAGGTAGTTGGACCATGTTCTTCCTCTTCCTCTTCTTCTCCTTCATGATGTTCTCCCTCTACATGACCTTCAGTAAAAGAGTAATCATTTTCTTGTAAGAAGTAACTTAACTTGTCCAGTCCACGCAGATTAGTTGCTGCTCCTTCAAGGGTTAAGTTTTCGGATTCAGTATCTGCTTGGATCCTCTCTTCGTGTTCTTCTTCACCTGCACCATGTTCTTCCTCTTCTTCACCATGGAAAGCTATTCCATAGGTGTTTTCAATTTTCCCACAGAAAAACCAAAGTAACCCCAGTCTCTAACAACCGAAGTACCAAATTTGTGACTAAATGTTGCTAGATCAGAGTTCTCTAAAGATGTTTTAGCCTCTGGAGAACCTTCATGGATGATGGCTCCATTTGGAACATCATAGCTTTCGAAATTTACTTCTTTAAGAGCATAAGTCAGATTTACATCATTGACGTTTCCCTTATAAGAAAAACTTCCCGCAGTTCCCATGTTAGCTGTTTGTCTTTCAAGACCGATATTAAAGTCGTTACCTTCAAAATCTTTACTGGCTATAGTTTGATCGACGATATTGATGATTCCACCCATAGTTCCATTGGAATACAACAAAGATGAAGGACCACGAACCACTTCAATTTGTTGCAGATCGTTCATATCCACATCGTTTAGATGGTCAGCACCCAACCCAGAGACATCTCTAACCAACTTACCGTTAGAAAGTATTCTTACTCTGGTACCGCCTATTCCTCTAATGACCGGTTGGCCAACACCAGGACCAAAGTTTGAAGAATTCACACCGAGTAAATAAGTCAAACTTTCTCCAAGATTTGTCGAAGCCGAATAATTGATGTCATCCCCTTTGATGACAAAAACTGGTGAATCTATTTCTGCTAGAGTCGCACCACCTAGTGATGAAGTAACGATAACTTCTTCATCTGTTGCATGAAGCACATTAAAAAATGCGAAACACAAAACAAAATACAAAGATTTTTTCATAATTTCCTCCTAGAAATTAAAAAATTAAAATTAAAAAAAAGTTTTAAGGTTTGGATTTATTGAGGCGGGGCTCTAGAAAGAAAGTAAGAATGATTCTTTTTTTGATAAAAATTTAAGTCTTCAATTTCTTCACCGTCAGAGAAAAAAAGATGATATGAATTTTCTTCAAGTTCATTACTTACTTGATCACTCGTACAAGTAAGACATTCATTATGAAACTCAATTTCGTGATGCTCGGCATCGTGAATTTCATGAGTATGATCATGAGAAAGCTCTCCAAGTAAGCCACTTGAAGATAAAACCAAGCTAAAAAGAATTGCTAGTTTGTTTCCTTTCCCTAACATGTTAGAGATTGTATTATAAAAAAATATTTTTTACACTTTTCATAAAATTTTTTGGGAGAAAAACTATGAGATTGTCGCTTATTTTATTATCAATAATTTTTATTTCTTGTTCTGAAACTTCGCACAATTCAGCAGAGTGGCAAATTAAAGCTTACTCTTCTGCTGCACCTTCATACATTGGAGATTTTGCTACGGTGATTGGCGGTAATGGAGAAACGCTCAGAGAAGGAACCAATGGTTGGATTTGTCAACATGGCAACCCAAGACCTTATCCAAAAGACGGATGGAAATCTGCTCATGAAGCCATGCCTGCATGTCACGATGAAGAAGGAATGAAATGGATGATGGCTTACGATGAAGGAAAGGCTCCTAATTTAAGCAGAGATACCTATATGTGGATGCTCCATGGCGATGTTGGTGAAGACAATCTTGTTCCTGGTGTTTTAAATAAAAGCGACTCAACTCCAGGACAATGGATTGAATCAGGTCCGCATTTGATGCTGATGCCAAAAGATCCTAATAGCCTGAATAATTTCACTACTGACTTCACAAAAGGGGAGCCTTACGTCATGTTTCCTGGAACTGACTATGCTCATTTAATGATTCCTGTGGAAGGTTATTACGATTACCAGCCTTCAGCTAAACCAGACTAACTTTATAGAGAGCCAAAGAAGTTTCTTATCTCTTGGATGTAAAGTTCAGGCTTTTCTAAAGCTGCAAAGTGCCCGCCTGAATCTAAAACGTTGTAATACTTCAGGTTGCTGTAGCGTTTTTTAAGCCAACGTTCAGATGCTTTGAAAATCTCTTTAGGGTAGATACTTACTCCAGTAGGCGTTTTAACTTCTCCGCCATTGAATTCACCGAAACTTTCCCAATACAGTCTGGCGGAGGATGTTGCAGTTTCCGTTAACCAATAAAACATAACATTGGTCAGTAACTCATCCCTTGATACCGCGTTTTCTGGATGACCATCACAATCGGTCCATTGATAAAATTTTTCTAGAATCCATGCTGCTTGACCTATGGGCGAATCAGTCAATCCATAGCCTAAAGTTTGCGGCCTTGTGGATTGTTGTTTGGAATAGCCAGAGTCCCACTCTTGATAAAATTGAAATCCTGCTAAAGCATTCTGCTCAAATTCAGTTAAATCATTCATTGTATCCATATCAGGAGAAACTACTGCCATATTTAAATGAATAGCTTCACAGTCAGGATCTTGTGTACCAAGAGCGGTTGTTACTGCAGAGCCCCAGTCACCACCTTGAGCGAAATATTTTTTGTAACCAAGGTTTTTCATGAGTTGAGAAAAAGTATCTGCAATCTTTTCTACACCAAATCCAGGTTTTGTGGGTTTTCCTGAAAATCCAAATCCTGGCAAAGAAGGGGTTACCACATGAAAAGCATCTTTAGGGTCTCCACCGTTGAGTGTCGGATCTGCTAAAGGTTTAATCACTTGCAGGAATTCCACAATGGAACCTGGCCAGCCATGAGTGATGATTAATGGTTTAGCTTCTTTATGAGAGAGAGGGTAATGAATAAAGTGAATATCCAAGTCATTTATATTTGTTATGTACTGAGGAAATTCATTAATTCTTTTTTCATGTTTTTTCCAGTCATAATCCTTCAACCAATATTCGTGAATATCTTTCATGTAAGACAAAGGAATGCCTTGAGTCCAATCGTCCGGCGTCTCTTTTTCAGGCCATCTCGTCATTTCAAGACGTTTTTGTAAATCTACTAATTTTTCCTTTGGAATATCTATCTTAAAATCTTGTATTGCTGACATGCTATCTATTAAAACCTTGTTTTTATTGTATTATTTAATTTTAATTACAAATTAACATAGATTTTTTAAATTTACTTATTTTTAAATAATGGAAAAAATAATGGAATTATTCTCTAACCACTTATCAAATTGGGGCTTGGTTTGGTTTTGTTTGATTTTCTGGGGAAGCATTTTTAATGCGATATTGATAAGTTTGCCTTTTAGCGAGATCAGTTCTTATCTAACTTATACAGGATACATAGCTGGTTTAATTTTGGGTCTTTTCGCAAAATCTAAAAAATGGAATTGGTTAGGATGAGCGCAGTTATAGAAAATAATCGAGAAGATCTTTCCATAGACGCAGAAAGACTAGTAGCAAGAACTTTCATGGGAAGAATCGAGTGGGAGATGATTGTCGTAGGTATAGGTCAATTTTTAATTTGGCTTGGTATATGGTTTATGGTTCTTCAAGGAATTCTGCCTTTATGGGCTGGTTTTATTCTAAGCACAATCTCAACGGCCTTTTCATACTTACCATCGCATGCAGGTCAACACGGTCATTTATCGGGAAAACATAAAAACTTAAAATGGCTGAATGCCTTTGTCGGACAAATTTCCTTGATACCTCTTGCCCAGTCTCATCATATTTTAAAAGCTACTCATATGAAGCATCATGCGCATACCAATAATCCAGAAAAAGATCCTGATTACTTTCATACTCATGTAGATCATTGGTGGCAGGCAGCTTTGAATGTTCATCGTCAAACCGATGGAGGAGATCCTAGTTTCAAAAAATGCTGGAAACCTATATGGAAGAAGATCAAAACTTTAAGGCAGATATCGATAAAGGTTCTACATTTGCTTTGATGATATTTTTTGGTCAAATGATTTCCGCATTCTTTTTTCCTTTGGAAACTTTGTTTCTTTGGTGGATACCGAGGAAACTTGTAGCATCATATTTGGGAGTAATATTTTCTCATGAGCCTCATAAGGTTTTGCCGGTTGGTAGATACAAGGATACTAGATTCTGGGTAAATGGAATTCCTAGATTTTTTAATCATTCAATGCAAATCCATGTAATGCATCATATGTACCCGAATATTTGTCATTTTGATGAACCAAAAGCAATAGAAGCTTTAAAACCCTTTATGATTGCAAGAGGCATTCCTGGCGCCGAAGATCTTCCTGATAAGATTTCTTACAAACTTCTTACCTACAAATAATATTGGCCTATACATTAAGCATTGGTGAAAATGCTCCTGACTTTGATTTGGTAGGAACTGATGTTGATTATTACTCTTTGGATTCCTTTCAAAAATATGAAAATCTCATTATTTTCTTTACTTGCAACCATTGTCCGTATGTAACTGGATCAGATGAAGTCACAAGAGCAACGGTAGAAAAATTTCAAGGACCTAGATTTAAATTTGTTGCAATTAATTCAAATAGTAAAAATACCTATGAAGAAGACAGTTTTGAAAATATGGTCAAAAGAATAGACGACTTAAAATTTCCATGGCTCTACCTTTATGATGAGACTCAAAAAGTAGCAAAGGATTATGGAGCCTTAAAAACACCTCATTTTTATGTTTTTGATAAAGAAAGAAAGTTGGTTTACACCGGAAGAGGAGTTGATTCTCCTAAAGATTTATCTAATATTAAAGTTAACGATTTAGAAAGAGTTCTTAAAGAACTTAAAGAACAAAAAGAAATATCAGTGCCAGTTACCAATCCCATTGGCTGTAATATTAAATGGGAGGGCAAGGAAGCACACTGGATGCCTGCAGAGGCATGTGACTTAATATAGGAGATAAAAAATGTCAGAGCTAGCAACTTTAAAAACAGAAGGAGATGTATCAATAATTACTTTGGATGATGGGAAGGCAAACGTATTTTCTTATCCAATGTTAGAAACCCTTCAAAAAATTCTGTCTGAGATTCCTAAAGACAAAGGCTCAGTAATTATAACTGGCAGAGACGGAATGTTCTCTGGAGGTTTTGATTTAAAAACTTTTGCTTCGGGCGATGTTGATTTAATAAAAAACATGTCATCTTTGGGGTTTAAAACTTTATTTGATTTGTATACTTTTCCAAGACCAGTAGTTGCTGCAATTTCTGGCCATGCGGTAGCGCTTGGCATTTTTGTAGTTTGTTGTTGTGACTATAGAATTGGTATAGATGGGGAATTTGTGGTTCAAGCAAACGAAGTAAGAAACAACATGGACATCCCTGTACCAATAATGGAAATTGCTGCAAGTCGAGTAGATAAGCAACATATTTATAGAGCTCTTTTTCATGCAGATCCTTATAAAATGTCCGATGCCGTGAGCGCAGGCTGGATAGATGAAGTTGTATCCTCTCCGGGAGACCTTATGAAAAGAGCAATGGAGAAAGCAGAAGATTTAGCAACTTTAGGTCATCCGATGTACCAAAAAACTAAAGAAGTTTTTCAGCAAGATATTGTAGAAAAAATCCAAGCAAATTTACCTAATCCTTCAGATAATCCAAGCTTCGTATCGGTTTAGTTATTCGTAAACTTCTTATATAATCCAATTCCTTTGGGGCTATAGCTCAGCTGGGAGAGCGCCTGATTTGCATTCAGGAGGTCCGCGGTTCGATCCCGCGTAGCTCCACCAAAAAAACCTTTGACAGTAGTACTGTCATAATCTATATTTTATTTCATGAGAGCATTACACGACTTAGTTATTAGAAACGGAAAAATTGTTGATGGAAGTGGAAAAAAACCTTTCCATGGAGACCTTGCAATTGATAATGGGAAAATATCTGCAGTAGGAATTGTCGAAAATCCAGGAAAAAAAGAAATCGATGCCAAGGGCAATATTGTTACGCCAGGATGGGTAGATATTCATACTCATTATGATGGTCAAGTCTGTTGGGACCCATATTTAACGCCATCAAGTTGGCATGGTGTTACTACAGTTGTGATGGGAAATTGTGGAGTTGGCTTTGCTCCTGTTAAACCTGGCGATGAGGAATTTTTGATTCAATTGATGGAAGGAGTTGAAGATATCCCAGGCACGGCTCTTCACGAAGGAGTTGACTGGAATTGGGAAACTTTTCCAGAGTTTTTAGATGCAATAGAAAAAAAGGATTTTGTCATGGATCTAGGTTTCATGTTCGGACATGGTCCTTTGAGAAGTTACGTCATGGGTTATGAAAGATGTCAAAGTCAAGTTGATGCCTCGGAAGAAGAAATTTCAAAAATGTCGGATATTGTCACCGAGGCAATTGAATCTGGTGCTTTAGGGTTTAGTACTTCTAGAACAATTTTACATCGAGATGTTCATGGAGTTTATGTTCCTGGAACCGAAGCAAGCTCAGAAGAAATGAAGTCTCTGGCTTTTGCAATCGATAAAGCTGGCGAGGGAACATTGGAAATTGTGTCTGACTGGCTAGATAAAGAAATCGAAATGTCTTGGATGAGAGAATACGTTGAAAAAAGCGACTGTGGACTAACAGTCCTTCAGACAAGTGGAGACGCAGTAAAAACAATTTTATTTTGTGAAGAACAATTTCTAAAAGGTAAAAATGTTAGGCCCCAATTTCCAGGTAGGAATGTGGGCATGATGTTTGGTTTGGAAAGTTCTTTGCATCCTTTTATTGGTCATCCTTCTTATCGCGAAATAGCAGACCTTCCTTTATCCGAGAGGGTAAAAATTATGAAAGCTCCTGCTTTTAAAGAAAAACTACTTAATGAAAACCCAAATTTAGCTTCTGAGATAGAAAAATCAATGAATGAGCAAGACAGTGCTAAATCTCAAGAAGAAATAAAAGAGGCAGCCAACTTAGGCCTAAAACTTATTTCCAATTACGATACGCAGTTTATTTTGGGAGATCCTCCTAATTACGAACCTGGAAAAGAAGACAGTATCGCAGCTTTAGCAAAGTCTAAAAACATATCTGAACTTGAGGTTATTTATGATGAATTTCTTAAAAACGAGGGAACTAATCTGGTTTATGCATGTTTTACCCCTTATGAAAATCATAAATTAGATTTCGTAGAACGAGCTTATGGTCTTAAATCGTCTGTAGCCGGTGGAAGCGATGGCGGCGCTCATTGTGGATTGATATGTGATGCAAGTATGCCAACAACTAATTTGTCTCATTGGGCAAGAGATAGAGAAGCTGGCAAAAAAATTCCAATTGAATTAATTGTCAGAAAACAAACTAAGGATACTGCCGAAACTTATGGTTTGTTCGATCGAGGAGAAATTAAAACCGGAATGTTAGCCGACCTAAATATTATCGACTTCGACAAGCTTAATGTCACTCATCCAAAAATGGTATATGACTTACCTCTAGGAGGAAGAAGATTAATCCAAACTTCTTCTGGTTACTTGGCAACAATTAAAAGCGGCGAAGTAGTCTACGAAGCTGGCGAAGCTACAGGCGTTCTTCCAGGAAAATTAATTCGAGGAAAACAAACTTGTGAAGTAAAAACAGAAAAGGAAAGAGTTCCTTTCATTGATCGAACTTTTCGTTTGATGTCTGTAAAAGCTTTGAAATAACTTTGGAATTATAGAAAAAGTCCTTTTTAAAGTAGTGTTGTTACCGACGACTAAATAGCAGTTTCTAAATTAGCTTTATCTTTAGCATATCTTCGTCCTGCAATGTAATAGCATGGAATGGCAAGTGATCCGATGAAACCAAAGACTAATAAAGACCAGGTGTAAGGCTCCGCAAGAGTATCCCTTGTTAAATCTATTAAAATTCCTGCTCCTAGGGAACCTATAGTGAGACCAATTAAATTTATACAAAGAATATAAAACGCAACGATTGTCGCTCTAATTTTTTCTGGAACTAACTCTTGAACAGTTGAAAAAGTAGGACCATAAAAACATCCAAGCTGAAAGTATCCTACAACTACTCCAACCCAAAAAATTACCGTTGTCGGTTCTACAAATCTATAAATAACACCTAATGGTAATAAAATAAGAGATAACCAAAACAAGAAAATGGGCCTTCCTTGATTTGTCTTTTCCAACCACCAGTCACTTATTAAACCGCCAAATAAAACTCCTGCCAGCCCTGCAAATACAGCGATTATTCCTGATATTTGAGCGATTACACTTCTATCAAAACCCCTTTCTTCAACCAACCAAATTTGTTCAAAAGCAGCTGCGCCAAGAATAATATGATAGAAAACACCTCCAGAGATTGTTAGTGTTAATGCTGGCGATTTTTTCAAAGCATTTACTAAAATTGTCATTACCTCGGCAAAAGAAAGTTTTTCTTCTTGTGCATTAGTGGAATTCTGAATGTCTATTCTTTTCTTATCTTTAAAGAGCAACATACAAAGCCCTAAAAAGACACCAATAATTCCTAGCATGTAAAAACAGCCTCGCCAGCCAATTGTTTCTCCAAGATGGCCTTCTAAAAAAACTGGTGACTTTATATCTGCTACAAATCCAACTAATAAAAGACTTATCGCAACGCCTAATGGAACTCCTAAGTAATAAAATCCTGAAGCAAAACCCATCCTTTTTGGAGGGAAGGCATCTCCCAAAAGAGACATTGAAGTTGGAGTGAGAATTGATTCTCCAACGCCAATGAACATTCTAGGAAGAGCTAAAGTGATAAAGCCTTTAGCTGCACCTGATGCCATTGTAAAAATACTCCAAAGCACAACTCCAAAGGCAATCAACTTAGTTCTATTTACTCGATCAGCCAAAGCCCCCATAAATAGACCCATGATTGAATAAAAGAAAATAAACGCTAGAGAAGTCAGCAAGTCCAAATTGCCATCCGGTAAGTTCTAGCTCTGGAACAATGTAGTTAGCAAAACTTGCAATTAATTGTCTATCAGTAATGTTTAGAAGATTTAGTACAGTCAGAAAAAAAAGAAGTCTATATGGATTCATACTTATAGGATATTGTGAAAGAATTGTCATAGTATAGGATTTTTAAAAAAATATAAAAAATGTTTGTTTTGGGCGTAACAGGTGGAATTGGGTCTGGCAAATCAGCAGCAACTGATATTTTTTTCTTCTCTGGGATTAAGATAGTCGATGCCGATGTTTTATCTAGAGTTCCCGTTCAAAAAGGAGAAGCAGGCCTTTTTGAGATAGAAAAAAGATATGGTTCTGAAATTCTTCTTTCTTCAGGAGAACTGGATAGAAAAAAATTAAGAGAAATAATATTTGAAAAAGAAGAAGAAAAAGATTGGTTAGAAAATTTACTTCATCCTCTAATAGCAGATTTAATTAAAGAGGAATTAAAATTATCTTCTTCCAAGTATACAATCCTTGCTTCTCCATTATTGTTTGAAACTAAACAGTCTGATTATTGCGATGAAGTACTAGTTATTGATGTATCTGAGGAAACTCAAATTTTAAGAACAAAGACGCGAGACGATGTTCCTGAAGAACAAGTGAAAACCATAATTCTCTCGCAAATCAATCGTTCTGAAAGACTTAGGTTAGCAACTCATATCATAGAAAATGAAAATACTTTAGATGATCTAAAAAAAGCTGTAAGCAGAATTACATCAAAAAATAATTACCCAAATTGAAAATAAATGAAATGTCCAAGTTGTAAAGAAGAAATTTCAGAAATTGCTGACAAAAAATTTAGACCTTTCTGCTCAGAAAGATGTCGCTCTTTAGACCTGTCAGATTGGCTTAACGAAAGAAATGTTATTTCTTCGGACTTATCTCATTCAGAAGATTGAAAAAATCCACTGATACCTGCAATACCTTGAGCACCGTTTTCTTTTGCAATTTTAAGGTCTTCTTGCTTTAAACCTCCTAAAGCAAAACTAGGTCCCGGAAATAATTTGGCAAGGTTAGAAAATTCTTCCCACCCTAATGCAGGATTTTTATTTGTAACATTTTTAATTGGCGAGATAAAAATAAAATCCAAGTTAAGTTGCGCAGCTTTAATAACTTCATTTTTATTATGACAGGAAGCGCCGGTTAAAGAGGAACTCAACTCG
Source organism: Gammaproteobacteria bacterium (assembly GCA_038141925.1). Taxonomy (GTDB): domain Bacteria; phylum Pseudomonadota; class Gammaproteobacteria; order Magnimaribacterales; family AG-339-G14; genus MEDG-81. Next base: position 391,882 of record JAYQJB010000002.1, read on the forward strand.
TTTGTTTCAGTTAAATCACTAGAAGTTAGATGAAGGCATTCATGATTAGAAATAATATCTTTCAATCTCGAATTCAAAATTACTTTACCTCCCTTAGTTTCATAAATTTCTTTAGTTTTATTCCAGTGCTCCAGAGAAAAATCAAATACATCTACACGGTAGATTAAGTACTTTGAAGTACCAGATAGTTTTTCGATTAGAGAAAAGAAGTTTTCTGTAATTTTTTTTGGAGTGATGGGAATAAATCTAGCTTCTGTAATCACTATTAATCGATACGTACTCTGGTGAAAGGTCTGATGTCATGATAAGAGCCGATTGTTTAGATTTTCCAAGATTGATTTCAATATTGATTGTTTTTTTTCTAAATTCCTTTTTGCCCTTTGCTTCGGAATATTTTGGACTTAGATTTCCATTGACTAAAACCGGATGACCTCCAATTTTAAGTGTTAGATTTTTCATATCAAATTCCTTTGCATCGGCATTTCCTGCGGCGGTAATGATTCTGCCCCAATTGGGATCTTCACCGTATGCTGCTGTTTTAACTAAAGGAGAATTTGCAATTTTTAAAGCAACTTTCTTAGAAGCTTGATAGGAGCTTAATCCCGAAACTTTAATCTTAATGAGTTTGGTTGCACCTTCTCCGTCTAAACCCATCTTTTCAGCCAATTCTCTAAAGACCTCAAAAAAGTTATTCTTAATTTTTTTGTGATATTTCTTAAAATCACTTTTTATTTCTGAAGTTGTTGCAAAAATACTTGAATCACTTGGAGACTGATCTCCATCAATTGAGATGGCATTAAATGTCTGATCGCAAATATCCCTATGCAATTTCTTCAATTGAATTTTTGTAAGTTTTAGATCTGTAAAAATAAAACTGAGGGTAGTTGCCATATTTGGTTCAATCATCCCAACTCCTTTTGCAACTCCAATTACATTTATTTTTTGATTCCCTGGCTTGAATTTCTTTTTTACTACCTTATGTCGAGTATCTGTAGTCATTATTGCGTTAGCAAAGTCTTCCCAAGAATTTTTGCCTAACTGATTGGTACATTTTTTAAAAGCTTGAGAAAGCTTTTTGGTATCTAGTAATTCTCCTACCACACCAGTAGAGAAGGGTAGGATATTGTCTTTGGATACGTTTAATAAAGAAGAAACATCTTCAATAAGTTTTTCAGAGTCTTTTTTCCCTTTCTTACCGGTTGCAGCATTTGCATTTCCTGCATTGACCATTAAGACCTTCGGTTCTGCAATATTTTTATTCATTTTTTTCAAACATATTTCAACTGGAGCAGACTTAAATTTATTCGAGGTAAATAAACCAGACCAAATTGCCTCCTTCTCAAGTTTTACTATTGAGGTATCCAATCTAGTTCCATACTTTGTCTTTGAGGACGCACAACCAATTTTTATATCTTTCAACATTATCTTTTTTTCTTTTTTCTGTTAGCTTTTGCTTGCAGTCTTCTTAAACGTCTGTTTCCTTCTGCTGGTTGATCGTTACTGGATGCTTGTTGTTTAGACACAGAATTATCCATAAATGCTGAAGGCGAATTTTCATGCACTGTTTTAGTTTTTTCTAAAACCTCTCTAGATTTCATTTTTTCAATTTCTTCTTCGTCTTCAGGTTTTACTTCGACGCGGCAGAGGAACCTTGTAGATTCTTTTTTAATTGTTTCAAGAAGTTGTTCAAACATCTCAAACGCTTCTCTTTTGTACTCAAGACGCGGATCTTTCCCTGCATAACTTCGAAACCCAATGTTTTGTCTGAGCGAATCAAGTTGATTGATATGATTTTTCCAACTCTGATCAATGACCTGAAGGATGATTTGATTTTCCAATTGAGAATAAACGTTTGGAAATTTATTTCTTTTTTCTAAGTAAATTTCGTCAGCAAAATCCAAAAGCTTATTCAGCACCTCTTGCGTGTTGGATTCACTATTTTCTAATTCAGCTTTTAAATTAAATTGCAGATTAAATTCAGATTCTAGGATGTTTGTTAGTTCATCAACTTTCCAATTGGTTTCTATTTCATATTCAGGAATATGAGCTTCAAAAGTCGAGCTCAAAACATCAGCTCGCATATTTGAAATTAAGTCGTCTAAATCTTTATCTTCTAATATTTCCTTTCTTTGCTTATAAATTACCTGTCTTTGTTCATTCAAGACATCGTCAAATTCTAGAATTCTTTTACGAATATCAAAATTCCTACCTTCAACTCGTCTTTGAGCTCGTTCTATAGAATTAGTTAACATCTTATGTTCTATAGATTCTCCTTTTTTCATTCCACCAAAGGATTGCATTAGAGCTTTCATTCGGTCGGGGGCAAATATCTTTAGCAAGCCGTCATCTAGTGATAAGAAAAACTGCGAAGAACCGGGATCACCTTGCCGCCCTGACCTTCCTCTCAGCTGATTATCAATTCTTCGGGATTCATGTCTCTCGGTGCCGATGACATGCAATCCTCCCAATTCAACAATTTCCTTTCTGGCTGTTTCAGATTCTGGGAATCCTCCAAGGACAATATCTGTTCCTCTTCCAGCCATATTTGTAGCTATGGTCACAGCTTTTTCTTTTCCAGCTTGGGAAATTATTTCTGCCTCTTGTTGATTTTGTTTAGCATTTAAAACACGATGATGAATATTTAAGGTATCTAGTTTTTTTGACAAAACTTCAGAGTTTTCAACAGATATGGTGCCAACAAGAATGGGATTGCCTTTTTCGTGATAAGTCTTTATCTCATCGATGATGGCATCATTTTTTTCATCCTCTGTGAGATAAATTTTATCGTTTTTGTCTTCTCTAACCATTGGAAGATTTGTGGGAATAGAAATTGCTTCCAAAGAATAAATTTCATCAAATTCTCTAGCTTCTGTTTTCGCAGTTCCTGTCATTCCTGACAGCTTTTCAAACATCCTGAAGAAGTTTTGAAAAGTAGTAGATGCAAGTGTTTGACTTTCAACTTGAATGTCTAGATTTTCCTTTAATTCTAAAGCTTGGTGAACCCCATCAGAGAGTCTTCTGCCCGGCATCGCTCGACCTGAATTCGTATCAATTAAGATGACTTTTCCATTTTGAACTATGTAATCGGTATTTTTTTCAAAGAGAGTTTCAGCCCTAATAAGAGCTTGAACCATATTCAGAAGTTTTAAATTTTCACTGGCATACAGACTCACAGAATCCTCGAGGAGGTTATTTTGCTTGAGATAATTTTCTATTTTTTCATGCCCATTTTCGGTAATTTCAATTGATCTGGATTGCAGATCTATAGTGAAGTCTCCTGCTTTAAGTACTTCTTCTTTTTCAAAATCAAACTCTTCCTCAGTGAGACTTTTCACCACCGGCTTAAGTTTTCTGTAGAGAGGCCCATTATCTTCTGCAACGCCACTTATAATTAGAGGAGTTCTGGCTTCATCGATTAGTATCGAATCCACTTCGTCTACCACTACAAAATAAGGATCTCTTTGTAGACGATCTTCCTCTCTAAGAACCATATTGTCTCTAAGATAGTCAAAGCCCAGCTCGTTGTTTGTGGCATAAACAACTTCTTTAGCATAGTTTTCTTTTTTTTCTAAAGGATTAAGTTCTGGAGTTATATATCCAACATTCATTCCCAAGCCTTCGAAAATTGGAGCCATCCAGTTTGCATCCCTTTTCGCCAAGTATTCATTAGCAGTAACTACAATGACACTTTTTCCAGTAAGTGCATTGAGATAACAGGGTAGGGTTGCAACCAATGTCTTGCCTTCTCCAGTTGCCATTTCAGCAATCATGCCTTCATTTAAAATGGCACCACCGATTAGTTGACAATCGTAGTGACGAAGTCCTAAAAATCTTTTACTTGATTCTCTTACAGCTGCAAACGCCTCTGGCATGAGGTCTTCTAAACTTGAACCTTCGGAAAGTCTTTCTTTTAATTTACTAGTAGTATTTTTTAGTTCTTCGTCCGTGAAAGAATCAAAATTTTGTTCTAAATCATTTATTGAATTTACAACGCTTCCGAGTTTGCGTAAAACTCGCTTATCTTTGTTTCCAAATAAGAATGACAATATGGACATGTTTATCCAAGACTAGGATCGATGATTGGTTCTATGTAATCAATAATGGGATTATCACTTTCAGAAGAAATAAGTTCCCAAGAATCTGGAACTTCAATCAATTTTCTTAAAAGCAAGTTGTTTTGTGTATGTCCAGATTTATATCCTTCAAATTCTCCAATAAGATTATGTTGCAATAAATATAAGTCTCCGATTACATCCAAAATTTTATGTTTAACTAACTCATCTTTAGATCGCAAACCTTCTTCGTTTAAGATTTCATTATCTTTGATAGCAATAGCATTTTTTTGACTGGCACCTAAGGCAAGAGAATTCTTTTTCAACGCTTCTAGTTCTTCCATAAAGCCATAAGTCCTTGATCTTGAAATTTCTTTTAAATAAGTCGTTGAATTAAAGTCAACTGTGGTTGTTCTAGAGTGACTTTTGCGCGCCTTGTCATCATAAACAAGCGAATGTGTTACTTTAAAACCGTCGTAAGGAGACAATTTCGCATAAGCACCATTATCGGTAGATATTGAGATTTCTTTTTTAATTTTTATAAACTTTTTTGGTTTTGTTTGTTCTTTAATACCTGCAGACTGTATTAAGAAAACAAAAGGACTCGCACTACCATCCATAATTGGGACTTCGCAATCGTTTATTTCTACAGTGACGTTATCTATGCCTAAACCAGCAAAAGCAGACATCATATGTTCTACAGTAGCAATCTCAATTTCTCCATCTTTTAATGTTGTTGCCATTGAAGTTGGCCCAACATTCTCAACTACTGCTTTTATTTCAACATTAGGCTCTAAATCAAATCTTCTAAAGACTACTCCTTGATCTTCTTCAGCTGGGAGGAGATTAATCGTTATTTTTCTTCCTGTATGAAGTCCAACTCCAGTTGCTTTTATAGGATTTGTAAGAGTTCTTTGTACCAACATTGCTTTTAAATTCTTTGTTTTCTGGCTTCAAATAGAATAACAGAACAAGCATTGGATACGTTAAGACTTTCTATCTGTTCATTCATGGGAATTCTTATCATTTCGTCTATATCTTTTTTTAGATTTGGTTTTATGCCTTCACCTTCAGACCCCATTATAATAGCCGTAGGTAAGTTATAGTCACACTCGTAATAGTTTTTTTCAGCAGTTCCATCGCAACCAAGAATATTGAAATTTAAAGTTTTAAGATTTTTTAGTAGATACTTGATGTTATTAACAATAACAAAAGGCATTATTTCTGAAGCACCCTTTGAAACCTTTCTTACTGTTTCGGTAAGATGACATGCTCTATTTTTGCTGACTATTACCGCATCTACATTTGCAGCTAAAGCAGTTCTTAATATAGAACCTACATTTTGTGGATCCATAACATGATCCAAAATCAGTAGAAGCGAATTCTCTTTTTGAATAATCAACTTTTCTAAAAAATTAATATCTTTTATTTGTGATGGTTTGAAAGTTGCTGATAGTTTTTTATCTGTATTAAATGAGATAGATAAATCTTTTTCTTCTGCAAGTGAAATCAATTCCAAAGTTTTTTTATTATTTTTATCTTTTGGGATAGATAGCTCTTCAATATTTTGAGGAAGGTTATCAAGTAAAGTTTTGATAAAGTTTTGATCAATAGTTTCTAACTTTTTCATATCTAATTAATAACTTTCAAATCAATCCTTTTTCTAGAAGTTTCCACGGATTTTATTTTAATTTTAAATTTATCACCCAATGCGTAAATATTTTGTTTATTTGCAGAGGCAAGAGAATGAGCTGTCGCATCATGAACATAATAAGGCGCTCTTTTAAGATTTTTTACATGACAAAACCCCTCAATATTAAGTTCACTGATATGCATAAATACGCCAAATTCCAATACCGCCACTACTTCTCCATAAAATTCTTTTCCGATGTGTTGTTCGGCACACTTACAACTTAGATATTTAGAAGATTCCCTTACAATTTTCTCTGCTTCTCTATCTTTATCACTACAAATTGTAGCAATGCCATCTATTTCATCTTGAGAATAAGAGCTTCCTTTTTTTCAATAATCGACTTAATAACTCTATGCGTTACCAGATCCGAATACCTTCTTATTGGAGATGTAAAATGACAGTATTCTTCAAGTCCAAGAGCAAAATGGTTACTTTCTTTTCCTGAATAGACAGCAAGCTTCATACTTCTTAAGATCTGATATATCAAAGAAAAGGATTTTTCTTTTTGTTTGATCTCTTTTAGCCAAGCGTTGAGTTTCTTTCTAGGATTAGATTCAGTCATGCCTTTACGAAGACCTCTTGCTTTAAGAAATTCTTTAAGCTTTTCCAATTCATGATAATCCGGGTTATCGTGGTGTCGGAATGGAATAGGTTTTTTAAGTTTTTTAGTTAATTTTGCTGCACAAATATTTGCCAGAATCATAGATTCTTCTATGACTTCATTTGCTAGTAGATGATTTATCGATTTGAACTTAATTATTTTGTTATCTTTGCCAACAGGCCTATATTCAGGAAGATAAAAATCTATTGCCTTCCTTTCTTCTCTTATTTTTCTTCTCAAAGCATGTATTTTTTTTAGAGAACTCAAATTAGACACGATATCATCTGAAAGAGCTGTTTGACCTTTTTGATAAAATTTTTCAACCTCATCATAGGTGAGACGATTCTTAGAACAGATAATAGAATTGAAAAATTCATAGGATTTTATTTCTCCTTTTCTATCTAGATAAATTTCGCAAGTTAAAACCAACTTATCTTCGTTAGGCCTCAATGAACAAAGTTTATTTGATATAAGTTCTGGCAGCATAGGGATAACTTTTTTTTTCAAAATAAACCGAGGTGGCTCTAGACAAAGCTTCTTTATCTAGCGAAGAATCTTGAAGCACATATTCGGAAACGTCTGCTATTGCTACATACAAAAGATAGCCATCGGAACTTTCCTTAGCATACACAGCATCATCAAAATCCTTCGCATTGCTTCCATCAATGGTCACAAAATTTAAACTTCTCAGATCTTTTCTGGAGTTGATATCTTGTTTTGAAATATCTCTTTTGATCTTGTTGCATTCGTTAATAATAGATTTGGACCATTCGGTAGAAAGCTCGGTTCCATTAGTTGCAAAAATAAAAGCCTCCTCAAATACATCACTGCTTTTTAAGGTTTTGATAGGCTTTGCTTTGGGCTTGTACTTTAGAGATGGTTGAGATGTTATTTTTACTTCACAAATTTCATTTGATTTGAAATTCTTCAAATTCTTGCCCTCTAACAGGATATCGAGATGAAAACTTTTGTCTAGACTGGTTAGAAAGGTCTTGCCTTTATACTTCTTAATAATACCCGTAAGCTCACGGGTATTCCTCTTCAAAACTTCCTTAATTTTTGCCTTGCTACCAGGCATTTTTTGACAGACAACTTCATCGCCTGGAAAAACTTTGAACATTTCTCTATTCGATAAAGACAGAAATTCATCCTCTGAATACTTTACCCTCCCTCTGCCCGATTTATTTAAAAATACCGTGGCTTTGAAATTTTCTTTCATTGATTCAATTATACTGCCCTTGGTAATCTATAAAGCGATTTAATTTTTAATGTATATTGATAGAAATATATGACCACCCCAGATTTAAGTGATAAGTATCCCCACGTAGATTTTTTAAATTTGCAGTTTACGAATTTTGGTAAAAAAGGTTTTTTTTCAGGAAAAATTGAAACAGCAATTTGCCCTGATGATAATTCAAAAGTAAAGCAAGTTTTAGGTGAAGAGGGTGACGGAAAAATTTTGATCGTTGATGGTCAAGGTAGTACCAGAGTTGCCTTAATGGGAGACATGATTGCAGAGTCTGCGGAAAAAAATAATTGGCAAGCTGTCATAATAAATGGCTGTGTGAGAGATGTTGAGGCCCTGTCTAATTTCAAGATTGGAATATTTGCTTTGGGCTCAGTTCCAAAAAAAAGTGAAAAAAAGGATCGAGGCGAAATAGGAATCAATATTAAATTTGGGGGTATCTCAATTGAATCTGGAAATTGGGCTTATGCTGATGAAAGCGGGATATTAATTTCCAAGGAACAGTTAGATTTAGATTAGATTTTTATCTCTTCTGTAATTGAAATATCTCTTACAGAAGTCCCTATATGAATGACGTAATTCCCTTTAGCAATTTCCCATTTAGAATTTTTTACATTCCATTCTGAGAGATCTCTTTTAGAAACTTTTAAAGTTAATTTCTTAGATTTGTTTTCTAAAACTTTTAACTTTTTAAAATCTACAAGTTTCCTTTTCGGTGTCTCTGCCTTCACTGCCTTTCTTTCTAGATAGCATTGCACAGTTTCAGAAGCAGAAAAGTCACCAATATTTTTAAGTTTTATTTTAATTTTTATTTCGTGTTTCTTCTTTGTAACAGAAACCTTTTTTAATTTAAATTTTGAGTAAGATAAACCGTGACCGAAAGGAAAAAGAGGTTCAATTTTTTTCTTGTCGTACCATTTATAACCAACCAATAATTTTTCTTTGTAGTCCATTTGCAAGTTTTTACCTGGATAAGAAGAATATGCCGGCGTATCAGATAGTTTTTTGGGGTAAGTTGTAGGCAACTTACCACTTGGACTTTCTTTGCCAAATAATATTTCTGCTAAAGCATTTCCAAACTCCTGTCCTGGAAACCAAGTTTGTAAAATTGCTGGGCATGACTTTATCCAAGGCATGCTTACAGGAGATCCGGTATTTATGACCAAAACTGTATTTTTATTTGTAGCTAAAATCTTTTTGATAAGAGCATCCTGCTCGCCTGGAAGGCTTAAACTTTTTCTATCATTGCCTTCTGTTTCCCAATCCGAATTTGTGCCTACAACCAGAACTACCGCATCAGATTGCTTTGCTACTTTGACTGCTTCTTCAAGCAAATTTTTTGGATCAGGCGGTCTGCAGCCAAATTGTATGGCTGGAAATCTTCCTTCAAATTCATACTCAACTTCTACTAGATATTCTCTTCCCTTGGAAAGTTTTATTTTGTTTCGCTTTGGAGCACAAGCAAAACCAAAAAAAGCTTCTCCTTTTTTTTGAGATGACCAATTATCAACTAACTCCTTTCCATTGATTTTGATTCTGGATAAACCAATACTAAAAACCTCAAACTCAAATTCTCCTGAAATCTTTGGTTTATAAGTAGTAGAAAATTTAACAGATAATTCAGGCCTTTCCTTTTCATCCAAGCACTCTCTTGCAAATCCTTGCAACGCCCAAAATCTATTTCCACTTAAAACTTGTTTTGCTATTGCCTTTCCATCAAAAGTTTTTCCTCGAAAAAACTCGACTTCAAATCCATTTTCTTTTTTTTCTGGAACGTAAGAGCATTCTTTTTCTAAAGCAGGGAAATATTTATCAACATGACAACCTTTTGCATAATTTATTTTTACTTTTTCATCCTTTAAGAAATTTGAAATTCCCTCTAAAGGATGAACTTCGTAATGAGGTTTTAAACCAGCACTTCCGCCACCGATAATTTGACTGTCTTTTACGTTTGGACCGATAAGTGCAATTTTAGAGATTTTGGTTTTATCAAAAGGTAGTACTTCTTCATTCTTTAAAAGAACCATTCCTTCAGTAGCGGTTTTTTTAATAAGTTCGCGATGAGACCTATTATCAATGCTTTTCTCTGCAACTCTTTTTTTGTTGAACCTATTAGTGAACTTTGCAACATTGAGAATTCTCTTCACTTTCTCATCAATTGCTCCTTCTTCAACAAGTCCATCTTTAACTGCATCGACTAGGCTTTCCCCCCAAGATTTTGCTGGCCCAGGCATTTCTAAATCTAGACCGCCATTGGCATTTTCCACAGTTTCTAATGCAGCTCCCCAGTCACTCACAACATAACCGTCAAATTTCCATTCTTTTTTTAAAATTTGATTTATTAACTCATCGTGAGAACTGCAATAAATATTATTTACTTTGTTATAGGCTGACATTACGACTTTAGCTTTAGCTTTTTTTATTCCCATTTCAAAAGGATATAAATAAAGTTCTCTTAATGTTTTTTCATCTATGTTGGAACTAACAAGGTGTCTTTCAAATTCAGTATCGTTTCCAGCAAAATGCTTCAAACAAGCAGCAACTCCCTTACTTTGAACACCAGATACATAAGAGCAGGCAATTTTTGAAGTTAAAACAGGATCTTCTGAATAACACTCAAAATGACGACCCCCAAGCGGGTGACGATGTAAATTTATAGTAGGAGCTAGAAGAACATCAACATCCTTATATAAGGCTTCCTCACCTGTAGCCGAGCCAATTTTTTTAATTAGTTTTTCATTCCAAGTTGCTCCTAAAAGAATAGGGCTAGGAAAACAAGCTGAAGTTTGAGGAGTACTGGAGTCTCCTCTTACTCCGTTTGGACCATCGGACATTTTTATTTTTGGTATTCCATATTTTTTAATATCCGGGGTATGCCAGTTATCAAAACCTGATAACAAAGATACTTTTTCTTCAAGAGATAGTTTGGAAATTATTTTTTTTAATTTCATAACAGATTGAAGAGTATACTTTGTTAAATTGCTTTTTGAGAATGCCTTTTTTTATTGTTTTATTTTTTTACATAACAATTTCCATTTATCAGATCAGCGCCGTCACAGATGCTTTAAAACTTATCTTTATGGTTGAAAGTACATTTCTTGAAGGTATTTTATTTATCATCTCTCTTTTTCTTACCTTTACTCCTTTTCTAGGTCCAATTTTAGGCATCATAGGAGCAACATTTGTCTGGGAGTGGAATATTTTATTTTCCGCGTTACTTTTTTTCTGGCCATATCTAATTGGATTTTTGTTTTTTTTCTTAAGAAATAAAAGTTTGGGAAAAAAGAATACAAAAAGCCAAGACTCAAATATAGAAGATGCTCAAATAATCAAAGAAGAGAAATTTAAATAATATTGGAGCTGGCGATTGGATTCGAACCAACGACCGCCTGATTACAAATCAGGAGCTCTACCAACTGAGCTACGCCAGCAAATCAGATGAAGATGATATATTAATTAAAAAATAAATTGCAGATTAATTTATATTTATCGAAACCTCTCCAGAAGATATTTTTTTTGTTTTATTACCCATTCTGACATTTAGAGATCCATCGGAATTTACATCTAGAGCAGTGCCTTCTCTATTAACTGAATTTGAGAGAAAAACTTTTTTGTCTTTTAAAAAATTTAATTTATTGAAATCTTTTACAAAGCCATCAAAACCTTTTTTTTCAAAATTTAATTTTGATAGTAAGACTTCGTTTGCTATCTCAGATATTATTTCGTTTCTATCGATTTCGATATTCTCAAATTCCAATTTAAGAGAAGTCCAGTCTCTCTCAATTTCTGTATTATTTTTCATAAAAATATTTAAGCCAATTCCCACAACAATTAAATTTTTCTTATCCCTTGTAAAAGTCTCTATTAAGATTCCCCCAATTTTCTTTTTATTCAAGTAAATATCATTAGGCCATTTAATTTCAGTAAAAATATTTTGCCTTAATAGAACATTGTGCACTGCAAGAGCTGATACCAAACTAAAAGAGCTGAAAGTCTTCAATTCTTGATTGGTAGAAAAACTCAGAGACATATAGATATTTTCATACTTGGGGCTTTGCCATTTTTTCAAATTTCTTCCCCTACCTTTTGTTTGGCTTTCTGCTACGCACAGACAGTATTTATTTGGATTTGCAAACTCAATAAGGTAATCATTAGTTGAGACTAGTTCTTCAGAAAGCGATAAATCCCACTCAAAATCACTCTTTTTTTTAAGAAAATTAAAGATTTTTTCTTCTTTTAATGTATTTTGTTTGACATCTTTCATGTGTGCTCAGAGAATACACAACTCTATAGGAGGGGTTGGGGAGCGGTCAAACCCATCTGACTGTAAATCAGACGCTTCGGCTTCGCAGGTTCGAATCCTGCCCCCTCCACCAAAAGTGTTGCATTTAAAGCAAAATTTAAGTATAAAGCCGTTCGGAGCATCGGGTGTTGAGAGTTATTTTATTTTCTACTTTTCTTATACCGTCTCCTAAGACATTAAAGGAATTGCTCATATAGCTCAGCTGGTAGAGCACTTCCTTGGTAAGGAAGAGGTCACCGGTTCAAGTCCGGTTATGAGCTCCATTAAATAAAGTTTTTTAAAGAGGAATAAAAAATGGCTAAAGAAAAATTCGAAAGAACCAAACCGCATTTAAATGTGGGTACTATTGGTCACGTAGATCATGGTAAAACGACTTTAACAGCTGCTTTAACTAAAGTGTGTGCCGAAGCTCAAGGTACAGGTGAAGCAATTGCTTTTGATGGTATCGATAATGCTCCTGAAGAAAGAGAAAGAGGAATTACGATTGCTACTTCTCACGTAGAGTACGATTCTACTGCAAGACATTACGCTCATGTAGACTGCCCAGGACACGCTGACTACATTAAGAATATGATTACAGGTGCTGCACAAATGGATGGCGCTATCCTTGTTGTAAATTGTGCCGATGGCCCAATGCCTCAAACAAGAGAGCACATTCTTCTTGCTAGACAAGTGGGCGTTCCTTACATTGTCGTTTACCTTAACAAAGCCGATCAAGTTGATGATGCAGAACTTATTGAGCTCGTAGAGGTAGAGGTCAGAGATCTATTGAATGAATATGAATTTCCTGGAGATGACACCCCTATAATTATAGGTTCAGCTCTTAAAGCTCTTGAAGGAGAAGATTCAGAACATGGAGTTCAATCTGTTCAAAAGCTTGTTGAGGCGCTTGACTCTTACATTCCAGAGCCAACCAGAGAAACTGATAAGCCTTTTCTAATGCCAATTGAAGATATTTTTTCAATTCAAGGAAGGGGAACGGTTGTTACTGGAAGAATTGAGAGAGGAGAAGTCAAAGTTAATGACGAAATGGAAATAGTTGGTATTAAAGATACTGAAAAAACTGTTTGTACAGGAGTTGAAATGTTTAGAAAGCTTTTAGATGAAGGAAAAGCCGGAGAAAACGTTGGAGTCCTATTAAGAGGAACAAAAAGAGAAGATGTGGAAAGAGGACAAGTTCTTTCTGCGCCTGGCTCAATTACCCCTCACACAAAATTTGAAGCTCAAGTATATGTTCTAAGTAAAGAAGAGGGAGGAAGACATACTCCTTTCTTCAAAGGGTACAGACCTCAGTTTTATGTAAGAACTACTGATGTAACTGGCGAAGTAACTCTCCCTGATGGTGTAGAAATGGTTATGCCAGGAGATGACGTTGCAGTAACAGTAGAGCTTATTTCTCCAGTAGCAATGGAAGATGGTATGAAGTTCGCTATCCGTGAAGGTGGAAGAACTGTTGGTGCCGGAGTAGTTTCTAAAATTATTCAATAGGCCAGTAGCTCAATTGGTAGAGCGGCGGTCTCCAAAACCGCAGGTTGGGGGTTCAATTCCCTCCTGGCCTGCCAGAAAGAGAAGCCCTCTTCTTGAAGAGCATGGTACGAGAGGAGCTAGATGATTCTAAGTAAAGGTCTTTGGTTAGTAGGATTGGCAATTATTGCTACTGCAGTTTGGGGCAATTCCTATTACAGCGATTTTGGTCTTCTTTATAGAGTTATAGGAGTTATAGCTTTATTTTCATTAGGCCTATTTGTACTGAGATTTACCGAGTGCGGATCTGTTGCTTTCCAAACTATAAAACAGTCTGCAACTGAAATCCGCAAAGTAGTATGGCCCAATAGAACTGAGACAACTCAAACTACTCTTATAGTTGTAGGTGTAGTCATAGTTGCTGCTCTTATTTTATGGGGCTTAGATTCTCTTTTTTCTTTTGTAATGAGTTTAATCTTAGGGTGATAAATGTCTAAAGCTTGGTACATCATAAATTCTTATTCCAACTACGAAAATAAGGCTAAAGAGCAACTTTTAGAAAGAATTAAATTAGAAAAAATGGAAGATCATTTTGGCAGGATAGAAATACCAGTTCATGAAGTTGTTGAATTGAAAGGAGGAAAAGAGAAGATTACAGAAAAAAAATTCTTTCCTGGGTATATCTTAGTTGAGATGGAAATGAATGATGAAACTTGGCATTTGGTTAAAGAGACTCCCAGAGTGCTCGGTTTCATTGGCGGTACAAAAAATAATCCCAAGCCGATTTCCGATGCTGAAGCAGCAAAGATTTTAAATCAAATGGAGCATGGAATAGAGGAGACATCACAAGGCACTGTCTATGAACCTGGAGAAATGATTAGAGTTATAGACGGCCCATTTAATGACTTTAGTGGAGTTGTAGAAGAAGCTGATAACCAAAAGGGTAAAGTAAAAGTTGCTGTAATGATCTTTGGAAGATCAACTCCTGTTGAATTGGACTTTTCTCAAATTGAAAGAGGATAAATATGGCTGAAAAGAAAATAATGACATACATCAAACTTCAAGTTCCTGCAGGAGCTGCATCACCAAGTCCTCCTGTTGGACCAGCCTTAGGACAACATGGAGTAAATCTTATGGATTTTTGTAACGCATTTAATTCTAAAACCAATGAATTGGAAAAAAATCTTCCTGTACCAGTAGTCATTACTGTTTACGAGGATAGAAGTTTTGATTTCATTGTAAAAACGACTCCAGCAAGTGTTCTTCTAAAAAAGGCAGCAGGCCTTTCTAAAGGAAGTCCAACACCAAATTCAGAAAAAGTTGGAAAAGTCTCTAGGAAACAATTAGAAGAAATTGCAGAAGCAAAAATGGCTGATTTAAACGCTACCGACATGGATCAAGCTGTAAAAATTATTGAAGGAAGTGCCAGAAGCATGGGAATAGAGGTAATTTAATGTCTCAAGAAACTAAAAAATATTTGATCGAGGAAGCTTTAGGTGAACTTAATTCTAAGGCTTCAAAAAAATTCACTGAATCTTTGGATGTTTCAATTAACTTAGGAATTGATGCTTCCAAATCAGATCAAAATGTTCGAGGAGCATCAAATCTCCCTCATGGAAACGGGAAATCTTTCAAAGTTGCAGTATTTGCTGATGGCGATGAAGCAACTCAAGCAAAAGAAGCAGGAGCAGATAAAGTAGGCATGGAAGATCTTGCAGAGGAAATAAAAGCAGGCAATATGGATTTTGATGTTGTGATTGCAACACCTGACACCATGAGAGTAGTTTCTCCTCTAGGACAAATTCTTGGTCCAAAGGGATTGATGCCAAATCCAAAATCAGAAACTGTTACTAAGGATATTCCAAATACAGTAAAAAACGCAAAATCAGGACAAATTAGGTACAAATCAGATAAACAAGGTATAATCCACGCCCGTATTGGACAGATAGGATATACAGAAGAACAATTGAAAGATAATTTAGAAGCTTTTTTAACAGATGTTAAGAAGGCAAAACCCCCTTCGGCAAAAGGGGTTTATATTTCAAAAGTAACCCTCTCTTCCACCATGGGTAAAGGGTTTGAAATTGATACTGCAAAACTTAATTTTTAATTTATAGATGAGTTTGTTTGAAAAAATAAGAATTTTAAGCTGTTGTAACTTCGTTACAACCGTCTTAGACCGTAGGAGTTTAACTTCATTAAACTTAATGTTTCCTACGCAGATAGTTCAAAAAGATTTCTCTTTTTGGACAAAAGGTTCCTCTTTTGGAAATTTAATCAAAGGAGGGTTTTAATTAATGTCACGCTTAGATACTAAGAAAGTTCTAGTTGAGGATTTAAATAAGATTGCTCAAGAAGCTTTTTCTGTGATCGCGGTTGATTATCGAGGAACTAATGTTCCTGGTTTAACTCAACTTAGAAAGGAAGCTAAATCACAGTCTGTTCAATTAAAAGTTATTAAAAATACTTTAGCAAAAAGAGCTTTGGAGAATACTAAATTCGATTCTCTAAACGAAATTCTTACAGGTCCAACCCTGTTGGCTTTTTCTATGAATGATTTTCAAAGTGCAGCAAAACTTGTAAAAGACTTTGCAGCTAAAGAAGAATCATTTGAAGTAAAAGGGCTTTCCATAGGAGAAGGTTTTCTTGAGCCAATTGAGCTTAAGGCCTTAGCTTCTCTTCCATCAAAAGAAGAAGCAATTTCTATGCTTTTAGGATTAATGCAGGCTCCACTTAATAAACTTGCAGGAACTTTAAATGAGGTTCCGTCTCAGTTAGTTAGAACTGTTAACGCAGTGAGTCAAACAAAATCTTAACTATCTAGGTATAACGGAGAAAAATAATGGCTACTACTAAAGAAGAAATACTCGATGCGATATCAGAAATGAGCGTTATGGATGTAGTTGATTTAGTAAAACTTATGGAAGAAAAATTTGGCGTCACTGCTGCAGCTCCAGTTGCTGCTGCTGCTGCTCCTGCCGCAGGAGGCGAAGCCGCTGCTGCTGAAGAGCAAAGTGAATTTGAAATTTTCTTAGCTGATGTTGGTGAAAAGAAAATCGATGTCATCAAAGCTGTGAGAGCAATCACTGGCTTAGGCTTGAAAGAAGCAAAAGCAATAGTTGATGGTGCTCCCGCTTCTGTTAAAGAAGGCGCAAATAAAGATGAGGCTGAACAAGCTAAATCTCAACTTGAAGAAGCTGGCGCAAAAGTAGAACTAAAATAACATCATTTATAGGCTAAATTTATATGGCAAGTACGTACTCATTTGCAGAAAAAAAGAGAATAAGAAAAAGTTTTGAAAAAATTTCTAGTGCGATGTCACTACCTGATATCTTAGAAATTCAAACCGATTCGTATGATTACTTTTTACAAAATATTCCTGATGCTACAAAAAGGAAAAATCAAGGCTTGGAAAGCGTTTTTCAATCGATTTTTCCAATCAACAGTGTTTCTGGAAATGCAAGGATTGAGTACTTAGGCTATAAACTTCAAGAGCCTGAATTCGATGTTCAAGAGTGTCTTCCGCGAGGAAAAACTTATGAGGCGCCTTTAATAATAAGATGCAGAATCATCTTTATTGATAAAACCACTGGCGAAGAAAACCTCAAGAGCGCTAGAGAAGAAGAAGTTTATATGGGAACTGTTCCTTTGATGACTGACCATGGAACTTTTGTCATCAACGGTACTGAAAGGGTAGTTGTTTCGCAACTGCATAGATCACCAGGTTTGATATTTGATCATGACAGGGGCAAAACTCATTCATCAGGGAAACTTTTATACTCATCTAGGGTCATTCCTTATAGAGGCTCTTGGCTAGACTTTGAATTTGATCACAAAGATCTTGTTTACATTCGTATTGATAGAAGAAGAAAACTCTATGCAACTATTTTACTCAGGGCAATAGGTTTTACTTCCCAA
This sequence comes from Gammaproteobacteria bacterium, assembly GCA_038141925.1. Lineage (GTDB taxonomy): Bacteria > Pseudomonadota > Gammaproteobacteria > Magnimaribacterales > AG-339-G14 > MEDG-81. The sequence continues at coordinate 409,159 of JAYQJB010000002.1, forward strand.
GAGATATTAGAAAAATTCTATGAAAAAGAAACTTATCTGATTGGTTCAAATAGTTATGCTTTGAAAGTCATTCCCAGAAGAATGGTTGGAAAGATTGCCCCTTCAGATATTAAAGGCACTCAAGGAGTAATTATCGAAGCAGGTAAAAGAATCACTGCTAGACATATAAGATTAATTGAGTCTAGTAAGATTAAAACTTTAGAGGTTCCAAAAGAAAGTCTCTTCAATCAAACAATTGCTGAAGATATTATTGATCCATCAACTGGAGAAATCGCAATAGCATGCAACACTTTGATCGATGAAGAAGTTCTTCTCAAATTGAGTGAGCTAAAACTAAAAGAAATTAATGTCCTTTATATAAATGAGCTTGAATCAGGCCCATATATTTCAGATACCTTAAGATCAGACACTACTTCAAATTCACTTGAAGCTCTTGCTGAAATTTACCGAATTATGAGACCTGGGGAACCACCTACCAAAGAAGCCGCAACTCTATTGTTTGAGAACTTATTTTTTAATGCAGATAAATATGATCTTTCTGATGTGGGAAGGATGAAATTCAATAAAAGGCTTGGTAGGGAAGAATTAATAGGAAAAGGAACTCTAGATAACGACGATATTCTTGAGGTTATAAAAACTTTGGTAGATATCCGAAATGGAAAACAAACCTGTGATGATATAGACCATCTTGGAAACCGAAGAATTAGATCAGTTGGAGAAATGGTTGCTAACCAAGTTAGAGTTGGTTTATTGAGAGTGGAAAGAGCTGTAAGAGAAAGGCTAAACATTGCAGAAGCAGAAGAATTAGGGCCAGCAGATTTAATTAATGCAAAACCAATAACAGCTGCAATTAATGAGTTTTTCGGTTCAAGTCAGTTATCTCAATTCATGGATCAAAATAACCCTCTATCTGAAGTAACTCATAAAAGACGGGTTTCGGCATTAGGCCCTGGAGGACTAACTCGTGAAAGGGCTGGTTTTGAGGTTAGAGATGTTCATCCTTCTCATTACGGAAGAGTTTGTCCTATTGAAACTCCTGAGGGACCTAACATTGGTTTAATAAATTCTCTGTCTGTATATGCAAAAGTTAATGATTTTGGTTTTCTTGAAACCCCTTACAGAAAAGTAGAAAACGGCAAGGTAACCGATGAAATTCAAAATGTATCTGCCATTGAAGAAGGTGAATTTGTTATTGCACAAGCCTCTGTAAAATTAGACAAAAATAATAAATTTGTTGAAGAGCTCGTTCCAGTAAGATATCGAAATGAATTTGAGTTGATGACTGTAGATAGAGTTGATCTTATGGATGTTTCTCCTCAACAAGTAGTCTCTATTGCTGCAGCGCTAATACCTTTTCTAGAGCATGATGATGCAAATAGGGCACTGATGGGATCAAACATGCAACGTCAAGCAGTACCAACCTTATCAACAGAAGCTCCTTTAGTTGGTACTGGTATGGAAAGACTGGTAGCACAATACTCGGGAGATTGTATTATTGCTAAAAATTCTGGAACTGTAGAAAAAGTTGATTCTGGAAAAATTGTTGTAAGAAAAAATCTTAAAGAGATAAGTGCAACGGATTCTGCTGTCGATATTTATAATTTGATCAAATACACAAGATCAAATCAAAATACCTGCATCAATCAAAGGCCTATCGTAAGCGAGGGAGATAAGATTTCTGCCGGAGACATATTGGCAGATGGCTCTTCTATTGATTTAGGAGAATTAGCTCTTGGAAAAAACATAAAAATTGCCTTGATGACATGGCATGGCTACAACTTTGAAGATTCAATCTTAATTTCAGATAAATTAGTCAAAGAAGATAAGCTTACAAGTGTTCATATTATTGAGGAGACTTGCACTGCAAGAGATACAAAACTAGGTCCAGATGAAATTACAGCGGACATTCCCAACGTAGGCGAGTCTGCTCTTTCAAAACTCGACGAATGTGGAATAGTACACATTGGAGCTGAAGTAAATGCAGGAGACATTCTTGTTGGTAAAGTAACGCCAAAAGGCGAAACACAACTTTCTCCAGAAGAAAAACTATTAAGAGCAATTTTTGGAGAAAAAGCATCTGATGTTAAAGATACTTCTTTAAGAGTTAAAGCTGGGCAAGATGGAACTGTTATTGATGTTCAAGTTTTTACAAGAGAAGGTTTAGAAAAAAATTCTCGTGCTGAAGTAATAGAATCGGTTTCTTTAGCAGAGATTCAAAAAGATATCGATCAAGAATTAAACATAGTCTCTGAAGCTACAACAAATTCCCTTATGTCTTCGCTTGAGGGCAAGAAAGTCATTAGCGGAAGGGGTATTTCCAAGGGAGAGGCTTTGACAAAAGATTTCTTAAAGAGCTTGCCTGCTGCTGAATGGTTCAAATTGAGAATGCAAGATGAAAAACTGAATGATTTGATTAAAGAATCTAAAGATAATCTCAAAAAATATGAGGATATGCTCAAAGAACGTTTTGAAGCTAAAAAAAGAAAAATAGTTTCTGGCGATGATTTGCCTCCAGGGGTGCAACAAGTAATAAAAGTTTATCTTGCTGTAAAAAGAAAAATTCAGCCTGGAGATAAACTTGCAGGAAGGCATGGAAACAAAGGTGTAATTTCAGTAGTTATGCCTGTTGAGGATATGCCTTATGATGAAAACGGAGAACCAGTTGATTTAGTTCTAAATCCTTTAGGAGTTCCTTCGAGAATGAACGTAGGACAACTTCTTGAAGTTCACCTAGGCTGGGCTTCAAAAGAACTAGGCAAAAAAATAGGCGAGCTTGTTGAAAAGTCTAAGAACCTTTCTGAAGTAAAACCTTTTGTTGAAAAAATTTATTCTTCTACTGGAAAAAAAGAAGAGCTTGAAAAACTGTCTGATAAAGAATTCAAAGAGCTATGTGAAAACTTAAAATCAGGAGTGCCAATGGCTACACCTGTTTTTGATGGAGCCTCAGAAGAAGAGATTAAAAAGATGCTCGAACTAGCTGATTTACCATCTTCTGGCCAAGCTCAACTATATGATGGAAGAACAGGTGAGCCTTTCGATAGATTAGTGACAATTGGGTACATGTATATCCTAAAATTAAATCACTTAATTGAAGATAAGATGCACGCTAGATCTACAGGTTCATATAGTCTTGTTACTCAACAACCTCTCGGAGGAAAAGCTCAATTTGGAGGACAAAGGCTTGGAGAAATGGAAGTATGGGCTCTTGAAGCTTATGGAGCTGCTAACACTTTACAAGAAATGTTAACTGTAAAATCAGATGACGTACCAGGAAGAACAAAGGTATACAAAAATATTGTTGATGGTAACTATGAAATGGAAGCTGGTATCCCCGAATCCTATAATGTTTTAACCAAAGAAGTCAGGTCCTTAGGAATTGATATAGACTTCGATGAGGTAGATTAAATTTATGAAAGATTTATTAAAACTTTTTAAACAGGAAGAAGAAAATAATTTCAACGCAATTAAAGCCGGACTAGCTTCTGGGCAGCAAATTAGATCTTGGTCTTTTGGAGAAGTAAAAAAGCCTGAAACTATTAATTACCGTACGTTCAAACCTGAGAGAGATGGTTTATTTTGCGCAAAAATATTTGGTCCAGTTAAGGATTATGAATGTATCTGTGGCAAATATAAAAGAATGAAGCACAGAGGAGTTGTCTGTGAAAAGTGCGGAGTTGAAGTAACTCTAGCTAAAGTCAGAAGAGAAAGAATGGGACATATAGAATTGGCAGCTCCAGTTGCACATATTTGGTTTTTAAAATCTCTTCCTTCTAGAATATCTCTCCTTTTAGATAAGACTCTCAGAGAAGTAGAAAGAATTTTATACTTTGAATCTTTCGTGGTCACAGACCCAGGCATGACTGATCTTGAAAAAGGCCAAATTTTAGACGAAGAAGAATACTTTGAAAAACTTGAGGAGTTTGGAGAAGAATTTTCTGCTGGCATGGGAGCAGAATCTGTAAAAATTCTTCTTTCTGAGATGAATTTGGATAATGAAATATCAGAAGTACAAGAACAAATAGATTCTACAAATAGTGATGCCAAGAAAAAGAAGCTTTCCAAAAGATTAAAAATACTTAAGGCTTTTACCTCCTCCAATAACAAACCAGAGTGGATGATCTTGGATGTATTACCTGTGTTACCTCCAGACTTAAGACCTCTAGTTCCATTGGAAGGTGGAAGGTTTGCAACATCCGATCTTAACGATCTTTACAGGAGAGTTATTAATCGTAATAACAGACTTAAAAGATTAATAGAGCTTAATGCTCCTGAAATAATTGTAAGAAATGAAAAAAGAATGCTTCAAGAATCAGTGGATGCATTACTCGACAATGGTAGAAGAGGAAGAGCTATCACTGGTTCAAACAAAAGGCCTTTGAAATCACTCGCAGATATGATTAAAGGAAAACAAGGAAGATTTAGACAAAATCTTCTTGGTAAAAGAGTAGATTATTCTGGAAGATCTGTAATTGTTGTAGGACCAACATTGAAACTTCATCAATGTGGACTTCCTAAGAAAATGGCTTTGGAGCTTTTCAAGCCATTTGTTTTTGGAAAACTTCAACAACTAGAATTAGCAACAACTATTAAAGGTGCTAAAAGAATGGTTGAAAGGGAAGAACCAGTAGTTTGGGACATTTTGGCCGATGTAATCAGAGAACATCCGATTCTGCTAAATAGAGCACCTACTCTTCATAGACTCGGAATTCAAGCTTTTGAACCAACCTTAATCGAAGGAAAAGCCATTCAACTTCATCCTCTCGTTTGTAAAGCTTACAATGCAGACTTTGATGGCGATCAAATGGCTGTTCATGTTCCTCTTACTTTAGGAGCTCAACTGGAGTGTCGAGCTTTAATGATGGCAAGTAATAATATTCTTTCACCTTCTAATGGAAAACCAATCATTGACCCTTCGCAAGATGTAGTACTTGGTATTTATTACATGACTAGAGAAAAGGTTTCAGCCAAAGGAGAAGGTTCTATTTTTGCTGATATAAATGAAGTTCATAGGGCTTATGAAAGTGGAAACGTTGATCTTCAGGCAAAAGTTAAAGTTAGATTAGCTAATAAAGAATCAGAGTTAAATCTTTTAGATACTACTGTAGGAAGAGCAATTCTTTCTGGAATTCTTCCTAAGGAACTTGATTTTGAACTCATAAATAAACCTTTGGATAGTAAAGCGATATCTTCTCTCATTAATATGGCATATAGGCATAGCGGTTTGAAAGAAACAGTAATATTTGCAGACAAACTAATGTACTTGGGGTATGAGTACTCTACTAAATCCGGCTCTTCAATTTGTGTAGATGATTGTCAAATCCCTACCGATAAAGAAGAAATCATCTCAAGTGCTGAGTCTGAAGTAAAAGAAATTGAATCTCAGTATTCATCTGGTTTAGTAACACAAGGTGAAAAGTACAACAAAGTTATTGATATTTGGTCAAGAGCTAATGAAAAAGTCGCAAGCTCATTGATGGACACAATCTCAACAGAAAAAGTTGAAGACAGAGAAGGTAATTCTATAGATCAAAAATCCTTTAATTCGGTATTTATGTATTTAGATTCTGGAGCAAGAAGTTCCCCTGCTCAGGTTAGACAACTAGCCGGAATGAGAGGCCTAATGGCTAAACCAGATGGCTCAATAATTGAGACTCCAATTACTGCCAACTTTAGAGAAGGTTTAACTGTTCTACAATATTTCACTTCTACTCATGGCGCTAGAAAAGGTCTGGCAGATACTGCTTTAAAGACTGCCAACTCAGGTTATTTAACAAGAAGATTGGTTGATGTTGCGCAAGATCTTGTAATTAGAGAAGAAGATTGCGAAACAAAAGAAGGTATAGAATTAAGATCAATTATTGAAGGTGGTGAAGTTGTTCAACATTTAAAAGATAGAATTTTAGGTAGAGTTTTAGCTGAACCATTATCTTCAAAAGATGGGTCATTCAAAATTTCTAAAGGCACATTAATTGATGAAGCCTTAGCTGAACAAATTGAACAAAACAATATAGATATTGCAAAAGTAAGATCTCCAATAACTTGTGAAACTAGTTTTGGAATTTGTTCAAAATGCTATGGAAGAGATTTGGGAAGAGGCAATCTAGTAGATCCCGGCGAAGCCGTTGGAATCGTTGCTGCTCAATCTATTGGAGAACCTGGAACTCAACTTACAATGCGAACTTTCCACATCGGAGGAGCTGCTTCTAGGTCATCAGAAGAAGACAGAATTCAACCTAAGTATGACGGGACTGTGAAAATTAGAAATCTAAATACACTTCAAAATAAGTCTAAAAAACAAGTTTGCATTTCTAGATCAGCTGAATTGGTTCTTTTTGATGAAAATGAATCTGAAAAAGAAAGGTATAAAATTCCTTACGGAGCAGAAATAAATGTCAATGAAGGTGCTGCTATCAAATCTGGAGAATTGTTGGCAACTTGGGATCCATTAAATCACCCGATAATTTCTGAAGTTAAGGGTAAGGTAAATCTTAAAGATATGGAAAATGGTATAACCATTAGGGAAGTAACTGATGAGTTAACAGGCCTATCAAGTGTAGAGATCTTGGATGCGTCTGAGAGAACTTCTGCAGGAAAAGATATGAATCCTATGGTGGTCATAACTGATGCTAAAGGGAAAGAAGTTATGCTTCCTGGAGGTAAAAGACCTGCTGAATATAAGTTAGAACAAAAATCTCTCGTGAATGTAACTGATGGTCAATCTATAGAAATAGGTGATGTCCTTGCAAGAATTCCTAAAGAATCTTCAAAAACAAGAGATATTACTGGAGGACTTCCTAGAGTGGCTGATTTATTCGAAGCAAGACAACCAAAAGAAGTAGCTATTCTTGCTGAAATAAGCGGTGTGGTTTCTTGGGGAAAAGAGACCAAGGGAAAAAGAAGACTTGTTTTAACTGGAAAGGAAGGTAAAGAAGAGATTGTTCGTGAAACTTTAATACCTAAAACAAGAAGTATTAATGTCTTTGAAGGAGAAACCGTCACCAAAGGAGATGTGATAAGTGAAGGCTCCTTGAGCCCTCATGATATTCTATCTTTGAAAGGAGTTGAGGAGCTAACAGAGTATGTGGTTAATGAGATTCAAGATGTTTATCGACTACAAGGTGTTGAAATCAGTGATAAACACATCGAGTGTATCTTAAGACAAATGCTTAGAAAAGTTGAAGTTACTGAGTCTGGTGATACGGATCTTATCATTGGAGATCAACTAGAGCTTTCAGAGGTATTACAACAAAATAAAAAAGCCTCTTCAGATGGTGGAATTCCAGCTAAATTCAAGCGTCTTTTATTAGGAATTACAAAAGCATCTCTTGCTACAGAGTCTTTTGTTTCAGCTGCATCTTTCCAAGAAACTACAAGAGTTCTTACCGAAGCCTCTGTAACTGGAAAGATAGATAAATTAAGAGGGCTTAAAGAGAATGTTGTAATAGGAAGGCTTATTCCTGCTGGAACTGGATACGGCTCTTCTCAAGGACAAGCAGACTTAGTCTCAGATATTGAATCTGAGCTTAGCGAAGTAATTGCTGATACTGAAGCTGATCAAAGTGAATCTACTAGCGAAGAATAGTTTGACCAAATGACAATGTCTCATTAAAATCGCGCACTTAATTATGGCAAGAGTAAATCAACTAATAAGAAAACCAAGAAAGGTTAAGAAAGCTAAAAGTGATGTCCCTGCATTGGTAGGTTCTCCACAAAAAAGGGGAGTTTGTACTAGGGTTTATACAACAACGCCAAAAAAACCTAATTCGGCTTTAAGAAAAGTTTGTAAAGTAAGATTAACTTCTGGATATGAAGTTATTTCCTACATTGGTGGAGAGGGCCATAATCTTCAAGAACACTCTGTTGTTTTAATAAGAGGTGGTCGAGTTAAAGATCTTCCAGGTGTTAGATATCATACTGTTAGAGGTACACTGGATACTACAGGTGTCGAAGACAGAAAACAGCGAAGATCTAAATACGGATCTAAGAGGCCTAAGTAATGCCTAGAAAAGGACCAGTCCCGAAAAGAGATGTTATCCCCGATCCAAAATATGGGAACGTAAAACTTGATAAGTATGTAAATAACTTAAAGCAACGAGGAAAAAAGAGTACAGCTGAAAAAATTATCTACTCTGCCTTAGACCAAGTATCTTCAAAATCAAAAAGAGACCCACTTGAAGTTTTTGAAGAAGCTTTAGATCAAGTTGGCCCTCAAGTTGAAGTTAAATCCAGAAGAGTTGGCGGTGCAACTTATCAGGTCCCTTTAGAAGTAAAAACATCTAGACGTCTTGCTTTAGCTATGAGATGGATCGTTTCAAGTGCTAAGAAAAGATCTGAAAAAAATATGTCTACAAAACTGGCTGGAGAATTGATTGATGCTGCAGACGGAAGAGGAGAGGCAGTAAAAAAACGTCAGGATACCCATAAAATGGCTGAAGCAAACAAAGCTTTCTCTCACTTTAGATTTTAATCAATGTCTACAAGAAAAGTTCCTTTAAACTTATATAGAAATATTGGCATTTGCGCGCACGTCGATGCCGGAAAGACCACAACAACTGAAAGAGTGCTTTTCTACACTGGAATATCTCACAAAATAGGTGAAGTTCATGATGGCGCTGCCACAATGGATTGGATGGAACAAGAACAAGAGAGAGGTATTACAATTACTTCAGCTGCTACGACTTGTTTTTGGAAAGGTATGAGGAGTCAATTTAATGAACATAGAATTAATATAATCGATACCCCTGGACACGTTGATTTTACGATTGAAGTAGAAAGATCTTTAAGAGTTTTGGATGGTGCTGTAGTTGTTTTTTGCGGAAGCTCTGGCGTAGAACCTCAATCAGAAACTGTTTGGAGGCAGGCAAACAGATACAAAGTTCCTAGAATAGCTTTTGTAAATAAAATGGATAGAGCCGGAGCTGACTTTTTAAGAGTTGTTGGCCAAATTAAAGATAGGTTAGGCGCTGCTCCTGTTCCGATACAACTTCCTATAGGTGCAGAAGATGATTTCAAAGGAATCATTGATTTGATGAGAATGAAAGCTCTTTACTGGGATGGAGACGATATGGGAACATCTTATAGAGAAGAAGATATTCCATCAGACCTTCTTGATCAGTCAAATGAATATAGAGAAGCGATGCTTGAGTCAGTTGCAGAAGCAAGTGAAGAATTAATGGAAAAATATCTGGAAAACGGCGACTTAACTCTTGAAGAAATAATTCAAGGTATCAGGATTAGAACTTTGAATAATGAAATTGTTCCTACTATATGTGGTTCTGCCTTTAAGAATAAAGGTGTTCAACCAATGTTGGATTGTGTAATTGATTTTCTTCCTTCGCCAGACGAAGTAGAAGCAATACAAGGTATTTTGGAAGATGAGGAAACGACTGACCAAAGATCATCCAGTGATGAAGAGCCTTTTTCTGCTTTGGCCTTTAAAATTGCTACAGATCCTTTTGTTGGGACTTTAACATTTGTTAGAGTTTATTCAGGTGTTTTAAATTCTGGAGACGCCGTTTATTCCCCTGCAAAAAGATCCAAAGAGAGAATTGGAAGAATGCTTCAGATGCATGCAAACAATAGAAGTGAAATATCAGAAGTAAGAGCAGGAGACATAGCTGCAGTCATTGGTTTAAAAGACGTAACAACAGGAGATACTTTATGTGATCTTAAAAAACCAATTATCCTTGAAAAAATGACTTTCCCTGAGCCTGTTATTTCAGTTGCGGTTGAACCTAAAACAAAAACAGATCAAGAAAAGATGTCAACAGCCTTAGGAAGACTTGCTCAAGAAGATCCATCTTTTAGAGTGAATTCTGATGAAGAGTCGGGTCAGACAATTATTTCAGGTATGGGAGAACTTCATCTAGATGTACTTGTCGATAGAATGAAGAGGGAATTTGATGTTGAAGCTAACATCGGTAAACCTCAAGTAGCATACCGAGAAACAATTAAGAAAGATGTTGAATCTGAAGGAAAATTTGTCAGACAATCTGGAGGAAAGGGTCAATACGGTCATGTTTGGTTAAAAATAGAGCCCTTAGCAGAAGCTGAAAAAGAAGATGAAAATGAAGTATTTCAGTTTGTGAATAAAATTGTTGGAGGAACCATTCCAAGAGAATTCATTCCAGCCGTCGAAAAAGGCGCTTTCGAACAAATGCAATCAGGAATATTAGGCGGTTTTCCTTTGATCGATGTAAAAGTAACGGTTTATGATGGATCTTTTCATGATGTGGATTCTTCAGAAATTGCTTTTAAAGTTGCCTCTTCGATGGCTTTAAAAGATGGAGCATTAAAAGCTAATCCAGTTATCCTTGAACCAATCATGAAGCTGGAAGTTGTAACTCCTGAAGAGTATATGGGTGACGTTGTTGGAGATTTGAATCGAAGAAGAGGAATAGTCCAAGGCATGAATGACATTCATGCTGGAAAGGTTCTGGATGGAGAAGTTCCTCTTGCAGAAATGTTTGGTTATGCAACTGATCTAAGGTCTGCTACTCAAGGAAGAGCAACTTTCACCATGGAACCTTTGAAGTATTCAGAAGTCCCTGCAAACGTTGCAGAAGCACTTATAAATAAAGGTTAATTTCTTATTGACAGTCTCCAAGGGCAGGCATAGAATTGCCGCTCTTTTGCATATTTATATGTAAAAGACCGATTTTTTTCGGAACGTTCTTTAAAAATTTTGTTGTTTAAATAGAGGTAAGCTTTGCAAAGCCAAAATATAAGAATTCGTCTAAAAGCTTTTGATAACAAGCTGATAGATAAGTCTGCAAAAGAAATTGTAGAGACTGTAAAAAGAACTGGTGCAGTTGTAAAAGGGCCTATTCCTATGCCTGTTAGAAAAAGGCAAACAACAATTTTAATTTCTCCCCATAAAGACAAGGATGCTCGTGATCAATACGAGATTAGAACTTACAAACGTATCATGGACATAATCAAACCTACTGAAAAAACAGTAGATGCACTCATGAAACTAGATCTTTCTGCTGGTGTAGACGTACAAATATCTCTGGATGAACTCAACTAGAAAATGATTGGATTAATTGCAAGAAAAGAAGGAATGAGCAGGGTTTTCACTGATGAAGGGAAGTCTGTTCCTGTTACGGTTTTGAAAATTCATTCAAACGTTGTTTCTCAGATTAAAACTTCTGAAAAAGATGGTTACGATGCTATCCAAATATCAGCAGTAGAGCAATCGGAAAAAAATCAATCCAAAGCTGAAATAGGTCATTTGAAAAAAAACAACATTTCCTTCAAAAAACTTTCTCAAGAGTTTTCCTTAAAAATAAGTGAAGAAGAAAATCTTGATATAGGCTCTGAAATAAAGGTCGATATTTTTGAGGAAGGCCAATTTGTAGATGTAATAGGAACGACAAAGGGAAAAGGCTTTGCGGGTACGGTTAAAAGATGGAATTTTGCAACTCAAGACGCTACTCATGGAAACTCTCTTGCTCACAGAAAACCAGGTTCAATTGGACAATGTCAAACTCCTGGAAGAGTTTGGAAAGGAAAAAAAAATGTCAGGACACATGGGCAACGTAAGACAAACTACACAAAATTTAAAAGTCCAAAAAATTGATATGGAAAATAATTTTATTTTAATCAAGGGAGCTGTTCCTGGTCCAAATGGATCAGAAGTAACCATTAAACCGGCAACTAAAAAAACATGAAATTACCTTTTTTAAAATCTTCTAAAACAACTGAGGCTGAAGTTTCAGAAAAAATCTTTGGAGTTGAGATAAATAAAGATCTTATCGCTCAACTTATAAAAATCTATATTGAAAATAGCCATCCTGGGACAAAGGCTCAAAAAAACAGATCTGCTGTAAGAGGAGGTGGAAAAAAACCTTGGCGCCAAAAGGGAACAGGAAGAGCTAGGGCAGGAACATCTAGAAGTCCTCTCTGGCGTGGTGGAGGAGTTGTATTTCCTGCTTCAACTAAGTCAGCAAAACCAAAAAAACTTAACAAGAAAATGTATAAATCTGCCATGCGATCCATTTTTTCGTCTCTTGCAAAAGAAAATAGAGTTTTTTTGTCCGACCAAATAAATATAGAAAATCCAAAGACTAAGGATTTTGTAGATTTTCTAAAGAAAAATGAACTTAAAGAAGGCCTGTTTATTGTTGACGAAATTTCAAACAATCTTAGTTTAGCTTCAAGAAACTTACCAAATGTGAATGTAACCAATTTGAATACTTTGAATCCTATTAACTTATTGAAGTTTAACTCAGTAGTGATTGCAGAAAATTGTCTTAACCTTATTGAAGAGAAATTATCGTGAGCAATATTATTCCCAACAAAATTATCGAATCAGCTTTAGTTTCTGAGAAATCTTCTTTGGTTGGACAAAACGCAAATACATACGTATTTAAAGTGAATACTTCTGCAACAAAAAATCAAGTGAAAAAAGCTATAGAAGCAAAATTTGATGTAAATGTTACGAAGGTGAATATTTTGAATGTTAAAGGGAAGACAAAACGAATGATGAATCTAAAAGGGAAGATTAGAAAAAAATCTGATTGGAAAAAAGCTTACGTTTCATTAAAACCAGAACAACGAATAGAGATTATTCAAGAATAAAATGGCAGTAGTAAAGGCAAAACCAACATCACCAGGAAGAAGATTTAGAAGCCTTCAAACTGGAAAAGATTTATACAAAGGCAGGCCTTTGTCTTCACTTGTAACTAAGAAAAGTAAAACTGGCGGTAGAAATAATGCGGGAAGAATCACAACACGCCACATTGGTGGGGGACATAAGCAACACTATAGGATTATTGATTTCAAAAGGATCAAGGATAATATCCCCGCAAAGGTAGAGAGAATCGAATATGATCCCAACAGGTCAGCATATATAGCTTTATTGCTTTATAACGACGGGGAAAGAAGATACATAATTGCCCCTAAAAACCTAAAAGTAAATGATCAGGTAATTTCTGGAGAAAAGGCATCGGTAAATGTCGGAAATACCCTGGTTTTAAAAGATATCCCTGTTGGAACAATTCTTCACTGTGTGGAGCTGAAACCAGGAAAAGGAGCACAACTCGCCAGAAGTGCAGGTACCTATGTACAGTTTGTTGCTAAAGAAGGTCAATACGCAACTCTAAGACTTAAAAGCGGTGAGGTTAGAAAGGTTTTGACTGAATGCAGAGCAACAATTGGAGAAGTCTCAAATCAAGAACATTCTTTAAAATCTTTTGGTAAAGCTGGTGCAAAAAGATGGATTGGAGTGAGACCCACAGTTAGAGGAGTAGCAATGAACCCCATTGATCATCCTCATGGAGGTGGTGAGGGAAAAACATCTGGAGGAAGACATCCTGTTTCTCCATGGGGAGTTCCTACTAAAGGATACAGAACAAGAAGCAATAAAAGAACAGATTCACTGATTGTTAGGAGAAGGAAGAAGTAATGGTTAGATCGGTAAAAAAAGGTCCTTTTGTAGATCATCATCTTGAAGAAAAAGTTCAAAAGGCGATTGAAGAAAAGAGCAAAAGACCAATCAAAACTTGGTCAAGGAGATCAATGATTACACCCGAAATGGTGAACTTGACTATTGCAGTCCACAATGGCCGCGCTCACGTACCAATTCTGATCAAAGAGGACATGGTTGGACATAAGTTAGGAGAATTTGTCCCAACAAGAACATTCAAAATGCATTCAGGAGATAGACAAGCGGGTTAATTATGACTGAAGTAAAAGCAAAGCTTAGTAGATTAACTGTTTCACCTTACAAAGTAAGGTTGGTAGCTGATCAAATTAGAGGAAAGAGGGTTGAAGAGGCTATAGACATATTATCTTTCAGCAAGAAATCTTCTGCATCAAATGTACTAAAGCTTTTGGAGTCAGCAATTGCAAATGCTGAAAACAATAAAGGTTTGGATATCGACGATCTTTTTGTTTCAGAAATCAAAGTTGATGAATCTTTTATTCTTAAAAGAATCCAAGCAAGAGCTAGGGGAAGAGCAGACAGAATTCAAAAACGCAGTTGTCATGTCAACATAACTTTAGGGAGTGAAAAAAACTAAATGGGACAAAAAGTAAACCCGATAGGAATTCGATTAGGGATTTCTCGAAAGCACAACTCAACTTGGTATGCTGAAAAAGATAAGTATCAAGAACTCTTGCTTAATGATTTCGCTGTCAGAGAGTTTCTAAAAAAAGAACTTGATAATTCTTTTGTAAGCAAAATTGAAATTGAACGTCCTTCACAAAGTGGAAAAGTAACCATTCATACTTCAAGACCAGGAATGATCATTGGAAAAAAAGGTGAGGACATAGATCGTTTAAGGGATGAGCTTACAAAGTTAATGGAAGTTCCAGTTAGCTTAAATATACAAGAGATAAGAAAACCTGATTTAGATGCTCAACTGGTTGCTGCAAATATTGCGGTTCAACTTGAAAGACGAGCAATGTTTAGAAGGGTTATTAAAAGAGCTGCACAAAATACTATGCGTCAAGGCGCTCAAGGAGTAAAAGTTAGAGTTGCAGGAAGATTAGGGGGCGCAGAAATAGCGAGAGCTGAATGGCATAAAGAGGGGAGAGTACCTCTTCATACTCTTAGAGCAGATATAGATTATGGTCTTGCAGAAGCAAAAACAACTTATGGAATCATTGGAGTAAAAGTTTGGATTTGTAGAGGTGAAATATCTACTAAACCTAAAAAAACTGATAACTAAAAATTATGTTTCAACCCAAAAGAACAAAATATAGAAAACAAATGAAGGGTCGCAATAGAGGTCTTGCCCAAAAGGGTAATTCTTTAGATTTCGGTGCCTTCGGTCTCAAAGCCACGTCCCGAGGACAAATTACTTCAAGACAAATTGAGGCTGCAAGAAGAGCTATGACAAGACATGTAAAGAGGGGAGCAAAAATTTGGATAAGAATCTTCCCCGACAAGCCAATTACAAAAAAAACCTCTTGAAGTTAGACAAGGTAAAGGTAAGGGAAATGTTGAGTATTGGGTTTGTCCTATAAAACCAGGAAGAATTCTCTATGAGATGGAAGGTGTTGATGAATCAATTGCAAGAGAAGCCCTAACATTAGCAGCTGCAAAATTACCCGTTGGAACAAAATTTGTTCAGAGGAGATCGGTTTAATGGCAAAGAAAAAGGCAAACTTATCTGAAATTGAAAAACTCAATATGGAGTATTTAGATTTGAAATTAAAAAACAGTTCGGGCTCGCTTAAAGAGACTCACAAACTATCGGAATTAAGAAAAGACATAGCTAGATTAAAAACCAAAGAAAGAATAGGAATAGAAAAATGAGTGAAGTAATTGAAAGAACTTTGGTTGGGTCAGTTGTTAGTATTTCTGGAGATAAGTCTAGGGTAGCTCTTATTCAGAGAAGCGTTAAACATAAAACATTAGGAAAAATTATAAAACGGTCGTCAAAAATTAGTTTCCATGATGAAGATAATTCTAGCAATTTAGGAGACAAGGTAAAAATTATGGAATGCAAGCCTTACTCAAAATCCAAATCTTGGAAACTTATCGAAGTGCTTAGAGTATTTGAGGGGGTTGAATAAAAATGATTCAAACTCAGACCATTTTAGAAATTGCAGATAACAGTGGAGCAAGGAAAGTTATGTGTATAAAAGTTCTTGGTGGCTCGAAAAGAAGATACGCTCGAGTTGGTGACATTATCAAAGTCGCCATAAAAGAAGCTATTCCAACTGGAAGAGTAAAAAAAGGTCAGGTTGCTGAAGCTGTCGTAGTTAGAACTAAAAAGGATATTAAAAGAGAAGACGGTTCTAGCATAAGATTTGATGATAATGCAGCAGTCTTAGTTAATACACAAAAACAGCCGATTGGCACTAGAATTTTCGGACCTGTATCTAGAGAACTAAGAAGTAAAGATTTCATGAGAATTATTTCTCTTGCTCCGGAGGTCATTTAATTATGAAAAAACTTAGAACCGGAGATGAGGTTATTGTGATATCTGGAAAAGATACAGGAAAAACTGGAACTCTTTCTAAATTTATCTCAGAAACAAAATGCATTGTTTCTGGAGTTAAAATTGTTAAAAAACATCAGAAGCCTAACCCTCAACTCAATATTCAAGGGGGAATTCTTGAAAAAGAATCACCAATTGATGTTTCTAATTTAGCTATCTACAACAAGAAATCAAAAAAAGCAGACAAAATTAATATTGAAATTAAAAAAAGATAAAAAAATAAGAGTATTTAAATCGGATGGAAAAGAAATCAAATGAGCACTTCAATTTTAAAGAAAACTTATCTTGAAAAGGCAGTTCCAAACTTAAAGGAATCTTTAGGTTTTAAGTCAAATATGGCAGTACCTAAAATTACTAAAGTAACTCTTAACATGGGTCTGGGCCCCGATGCAGTAAACGACAGAAAAGTTATTGATACTGCAATCGAAGATCTAAGACTCATTTCTGGTCAGCAGCCAGTTAAAACGCTTGTAAGAAAGTCAGTAGCAAGTTTTAAAATTAGAGATGGCTATCCTATAGGCTGCAAAGTAACCCTAAGAGGGGAAAGAATGTACGATTTTCTAGACAGACTCTTGAATATCGCAATTCCAAGAGAAAGAGATTTCAGAGGACTTAGCGTCAAGTCTTTTGATGGACAAGGTAATTACACCATGGGAATAAAAGAGCATATTATTTTCCCGGAAATTGATTATGACAAAGTTCAAAAAATCAGAGGTATGGATATAAGCATTACTACTTCTGCAAGAAATGATGAAGAAGGCTTGTCCTTACTTAAAGAACTAAATTTTCCATTTGTTAGCTGAGGTAAAAAAATGGCAAAAAAATCAATGATAGCAAGAGAAATAAAGAGACAAAAAACAGTTGAACGCTTTGCTGCTAAAAGGGCAGAGCTAAAAAAGATAATTGCCGATTCTCAAGCTTCTGATGAAGATAAGTTTGCTGCTAGAGAGAAATTGCAAAAACTTCCAAGAGATGCAAATCCAATTCGTCTTCAAAGAAGATGTCAAATAACAGGAAGACCTCATGCTGTATACAGAAAATTTGGTCTTTCAAGAAATAAATTAAGAGAATTAGCAATGAGAGGAGATGTCCCAGGATTAGTAAAATCAAGCTGGTAAGAATTATGAGTATGCAAGATCCAATTTCAGACATGATAGCAAGAGTTAAAAATGCTCAATCTAGAGGTCATAAAGAAGTACTTCTTGAGCTCCTCTAAAATTAAGTTCGGTATATGCAAGGTTCTCGAATCAGAAGGTTATATTAAAAAAGTCGAGCTAGTAGGAGAACAGCCCAAGCAGGAAATTAAAATTACTCTTAAATATTTCGAGGATTTACCTGTTATTAAAGAATTTGACAGAGCAAGCAAACCAGGGCTTCGCAAATACTTTTCCTTTGATCAAATTCCACCTGTTAAAGGAGGTTTGGGTACAGCCATCATGACAACCAGTAAGGGAATCATTACCAGCGATCAAGCAAAAAAAGAAAAAGTGGGTGGCGAACTAATCTGTACGGTATTTTAAAAATGGCAAGAAATATAAATAGAAAATTACTTCTTTCTGATGGTGCAAAAGCGTCAATAGCTGAAGACGTTCTATCGATTTCTGGAGCAAAGGGAGAGCTTTCTCTAAATGTGCATGATACTGTTAAAGTTTCTTTAGAAGAGGATTCAATTCTCTTCAATCCAAAAGACTTAGAGGACAAAACCTCTATTTCAATGACAAGTACCATGAGATCTCTTACTTTGAATATGATAGAAGGTGTCACTAAAGGTTTTGAAAAAAAACTTGAAATTAATGGCGTCGGTTACAGGGTAAAAGTATCAGGAGCAAATCTTGAACTCTCGCTTGGCTATTCTCATCCAATTAACTACAAACTGCCTGATGGAGTTACTGCTGAAGCTCCTACCAATACAGAATTAGTGTTGACATCTACTAACAAACAACTCCTAGGCGATACAGCCTCAGAGATAAGAGCTTTTAGACCTCCAGAACCTTACAAAGGAAAGGGAGTTAAATATTCCGATGAACATATAAAAAGAAAAGAATCTAAGAAAACCGCCTAAGATGAAAAAGATTGAAGCAAGAAATAGAAGAGCAAAAAAACTAAGAAGTCTCTCTGAAGGCCTTAATGTTAATAGACTTAGCTATATTTAGATCTGCAAAACATATATATGCACAAGTTTTTTCAGTTGATGGAAAACAAATACTTGCGCAGGCTTCCTCACTAGATAAAGAGTTAAAAGCTACCAACGGAGGAAACGTTGATGCAGCTGAGAAGGTCGGAGAATTAGTTGCAAAAAGGGCAATTGAGCAAGGGATTAAAAAAGTTACTTTTGATAGGTCTGGCTATAAATATCATGGAAGAGTGAAGTCTCTTGCTGATGGTGCTAGGTCTCAGGGATTAGAATTTTAGAGAAGAATATGGAAGAAAATTTTGAACAAACCACTGAAGTTTTAGAAGAAAAACTAGTTGGCGTAAACAGAGTTGCCAAAGTTGTTAAAGGAGGAAGACTATTTGGTTTTACTGCCTTAACTGTAGTAGGTGACGGAAAGGGAAAAGTTGGATTTGGTAGAGGAAAAGCACGGGAAGTGCCAATAGCAATTCAAAAAGCATTAGAAAGTGCTAGAAGAAATATGGTTAATGTCGACCTTAACGGATCAACTATTCATTACGCAGTTAAAGCTAAACATGGATCGGCAACTGTTTACATGCAGCCTGCTTCACCCGGTACAGGAATTATAGCTGGAGGAGCAATGCGAGCAGTCTTAGAGCTTGCTGGCGTAAAAGACGTATTAGCTAAATCATATGGCTCGACAAATCAAATTAATGTTGTAAGAGCTACATTCAAAGGCTTATCGGAAATAGAATCACCAGAAAAAGTTGCATTAAGAAGATCAAAATAATTATGGCTGAAGAAAAAATAATTTCTGTAAAACAAATTAGAAGTGTTACTGGCTCTAAAAGAAATCAGAGACTCTCTTTAAAGGGATTGGGCTTAAAAAAAATCAATCATGTTGTGCAAGTTAAAAACACAAAAGAAAATCTTGACATGATAAACAAATGCAGGCATTTAATAGAGGTAATTGAAGAATAATGAAGCTTAATGAATTAAATCCTAATTTAAAAAATAAACCCACTAAAAGAGTTGGCCGAGGAGCAGGTTCTGGCTTAGGCAAAACTTCTGGTAAAGGGCATAAAGGTCAAAAAGCAAGATCTGGTGGAAAGGTTCGTCCTGGATTTGAAGGCGGGCAAATGCCAATTCAACAAAGATTACCTAAATTTGGTTTTACCTCTAGATCATCAAAATATAAAACACATATCAAGCTTGGTGATTTAAACAATTTATCTGAGGACGTTATAGATTTAGATGTTTTAAAGGCAAATAAACTGATTTCAAGAATAACAAGGGAAGTTAAAGTAATTAATTCTGGTGAGTTAAAAAAAGCTATCAAAATAAAAGGTCTAAAAATTTCAAAAACTGCTTCAGAAGAAGTTAAAAAATCTGGAGGCGAGGTAGGTTAATGGCGGCTATTAATCCTAAATCCTCTGGCCTTTCAGAACTTTGGTCAAGACTGAGATTTGTCTTACTAGCGCTTATCATCTATAGGATTGGAACTCACATACCTGTGCCTGGAATAGACCCTGTAAAAATTTCTTCTTTATTTGACCAAAATCAAGGAACTTTGCTTGGCTTGTTCAATATGTTTTCTGGAGGTGCTTTGGAAAGAATGAGCATCATGGCTCTTAACGTTGTTCCTTATATTACTGCGGCTATTGTCATGAATCTTTTAGAAGCAACCACTCCAAGTTTAAAGAAAATGTTCAGGCAAGAAGGAGAACAAGGTAGGAGAAAAAGAACCCACTATGTGCGTTTAGGAACTTTGCTTCTCGCAATATTTCAATCGATGGGGTTTGCAATAGCTCTTTCTTCCCAAGGAATGGCAATAGACCCTGGTAACATGTTCATTTTTACTGCGGTGGTCTCTTTCGTTACAGGCACAATGTTTTTAGTTTGGCTTGGAGAGCAAGTAAACGAAAGAGGAATTGGAAATGGTATTTCGCTAATTATTTTTGCAAGTATTGTATCTGGTTTGCCAAGTGCGATTGGACAATCCTTTGAAGGAGCAAGACAAGGAGAAATAAGTCTCATCTTGCTTCTTACAGTTGCCTTTATGGCGATACTTGCAATTTCTTTCATAGTCTGGGTAGAAAGAGCACAAAGAAGAGTTACTGTAAATTATGCTAGAAGAAATCCTAACCAAATGGCTATGGGACAAGCTTCGCATGTACCATTAAAAGTAAACATGTCAGGAGTGATTCCTGCTATTTTTGCAAGCAGTATAGTTCTTTTTCCAGCATCAATTAGTTCTTGGTTTGGACAAAGCGAAGGGATGGAGTGGCTGCAAGAAGTATCTTTGGCTTTAAGTCCAGGACAACCTTTATATGTTGTTGTGTTTTCCATTTTGATTGCTTATTTTTGCTTTTTTTACACTGCAATACAGTTCCCAGCAAAAGATATTTCAGATAATTTGAAAAGGTCTGGCGGCTTCCTTCCTGGAATTAGACCGGGAGGTCACACGGAAGAATACATCGACAATGTTATGTCCAGACTGACAGTTTGGGGATCTATTTACATGATAATGATTTGTTTGTTACCCCAATTTTTAATTGTTTCTGCGAACGTTCCTTTTTACTTAGGAGGAACTTCACTTTTAATTGCAGTAGTAGTGGTAATGGACTTCATGGCTCAGGTACAATCACACCTTTTATCAAGTCAGTATCAGTCTTTGATGAAGAAAGCTAATTTAAAAGGGTTTAAAAGATAAAATGAAAGTAAGAGCATCAGTAAAAAAAATATGCAAAGATTGCAAGCTTGTTAAGAGAAGAGGCACAGTTTATGTAATCTGCAAAACTGATCAAAAACATAAACAGAGGCAAGGATAATGGCAAGGGTAGCTGGAGTAAACATACCTGACAAAAAGCAGGCTTGGATATCTTTAACACATATTTTTGGAATAGGTAGAACAACTGCCCTGAAAATTTGTGAAACGACAGGTATTAAGTTTGATACAAAAATTTCTGCATTAAACGAACAAGAATTAGAGAAGTTGAGAAAAGAAGTGGGTAACTTTCTCGTAGAAGGAGACTTAAGAAGAGAGGTTAGCACCAACATCAAAAGATTAATGGACCTAGGTACTTTAAGAGGCATCAGGCACAGAAAAAGATTACCTGTAAGAGGTCAAAGAACTAAGACAAACGCTAGGACTAGAAAAGGGCCTAGAAAACCAATCAGAAGATAATAATGGCAAAAGAAAAAGGAAAGAAAACAAAAAGTTCTAAGTCAGTTGCAAGCGAAGGAGTAGCTCATATTCTTGCAACTTTTAACAATACGATTATTAATATTACTGATAAAAAAGGTAATACGATCTCTTGGTCAAGTTCAGGTGCAAATGGATTTAAGGGCTCAAGAAAAAGTACCCCATTTGCTGCTCAAATAGCAGCAACTAAAGCAGGAGAACAAGCCATTAATTTAGGTTTGTCGGAAGTGGAAGTGGAAGTTTCAGGCCCAGGATCTGGTAGAGAGTCAGCGGTAAGAGCTTTAAATGGTTGTGGTCTGAAAATAACAAAAATTTCAGACGTTACACCAATTCCTCATAATGGTTGTAGACCGCCTAAAAAGAGAAGAGTGTAATCATGGCAAGATATAGAGGACCAAAAATTAAGCTTTCTAGAAGAGAGGGTACCGATCTTCAACTTAAAAGCGGATATAGATCTTATGAATCTAAGGCTAGGTCCGAAAATCCTCCTGGCGTACATGGATTAAGGAGAGGCAGGCTTTCAGATTACGGTATTCAATTAAGAGAAAAGCAGAAAGTAAAAAGAATGTATGGCGTCCTTGAAAAACAGTTTAGAAATTACTACAAAAGAGCAGCTCGTCAGAAGGGCGAAACCGGTACTAATTTATTACTTTTTTTAGAGAAAAGACTTGATAACGTTCTTTATAGACTTGGTTTTGCATCAACTAGAGCCGAGGCAAGACAACTAGTCAGTCATAAATCTGTCTTAGTGAATGGAAAAACAGTGAATATTCCGTCTTATCAGGTTGCTGAAGGCGATGAGATTTCAATAGCAGAAAAATCTCAGTCGCAAAAAAGAATTACACAGGCTTTATCTTTAAGTGAACAAAGAGAAGAATGTGAATGGGTATCCGTAGATAAATCTAAATTTACTGGTACTTTTAAAAATTTACCTACGAGAGAGTTGCTAAGTAGTGAAATAAACGAGAACTACATAGTAGAGCTTTATTCAAGGTAAAAAAATCTAAATTTGAGGATCATATGACAGACAATTTTGACATTATCAAAGATTTCTTAACTCCAAAAGAAATTATCGTTGAGGAAGTTAATCCTAATCATTCAAAAATTATATTGGAGCCTTTGGAAAGAGGATTTGGCCATACATTAGGAAATGCTTTAAGAAGAATTATTTTATCTTCTATACCCGGCTCTTGTGTTGTTGAAGCAAAAATTGATGGAGTGTTGCATGAATTCTCAACAATTGATGGGGTTGCAGAAGACGTGATAAACATACTTTTAAATTTAAAGGGTATAGCCGTAAGAATGATGGATGTTGAAGAAGCGGAACTATCTGTTGAGAAATCCGGAACGGGCAAGTTAACTGCAGGAGATTTTGAACTTCCTGCTGGTGTGGAAATCATTAACCCAGATCATCAGATTGCAACTCTTGCTGATAACGGCAGTATAAAAATGTCTATAAAAGTTAAAAAAGGTAGAGGTTACGATCCAGTAATAATCAGTGCTACTGAGGAAGGAGAAAGTAAAGAAGTTGGATTGTTAAGATTAGATGCTTCCTATTCACCGATAGAAAAGGTTGCTTATCAAGTTGAAAACACAAGGGTCGAAAACAGAACAGATCTCGATAAGCTTATTTTAGATGTTCATACTAATGGTACAATTGATCCAGAAGAAATTTTGAGATTGGCAGCAACTATTTTACAAAGACAGTTAATTGCATTTGCTGAACTAGGGTTTGAAACCGAAGAAGAAGAAGAAGAAGAGATTCCTCCAGTTGATCCAATTATGCTTCGTCCTGTTGATGAATTAGAGCTTACTGTTAGATCGGCAAATTGTTTGAAAGTAGAGAAAATTTATTACATTGGCGATCTTGTTACCAGAAAAGAATCAGATCTGTTAAAAACACCAAATCTTGGAAGAAAATCTTTGAATGAAATTAAAGATGTATTAGCAGCTAGGGGATTATCTTTGGGATTGGAACTAGATAACTGGCCGCCTTCAAATATAGAAAGTTAATGAGTAATTTAAAAAGAGGCAGAACTTTTGGTAGAAATAGCTCTAGGAGAAAGGCGCTATTTCAAGCTTTAGCTATTTCATTAATAGAACATGAAGGTATTAAAACTACTTTACCTAAAGCTAAAGAATTAAGGTCATTCATTGAACCATTGATAACCCTTGCTAAAGATGATTCTGTAAGCAATCGAAGACTCGCTTTTTCGAAGATAAGAAATAAGTCTGCAGTAGGAAAGCTTTTTTCTGACTTAGGTCCAAGATTTAAAGATAGGCCTGGAGGCTATTCCAGAATCATTAAGATTGGTTTTAGAAAAGGAGATGCTGCTCCGATTGCTTTTATTGAACTCGTAGACAGATCTATTGAGGACGAAGTTGTAGTCGATACTTCAGTAGAGCCTGAAAAGGCCTAAGACGTAATTTTTTATAAAAACTTTCCAGTATAGGACTTTTTGCATTTAGCTAGTTGACTAGTATCTCCAGCAGCAACTATTTCTCCTCCACCATTTCCACCTTCGGGTCCAATATCAATAATCCAATCAGAGTTTCTGATTACATCTAAGTTATGTTCAATCACAACAATTGTGTTTCCTTGAGAGTTTAATTTTTGTAAAACATCCATTAGCAGCTGGACATCATGAAAGTGTAAACCTGTTGTCGGTTCGTCTAATAAATAGATTGTTTTACCTGTAGAAGTTTTAGAGAGTTCTTTAGCTAGCTTAACTCTTTGAGCCTCTCCCCCAGATAAAGTGGTAGCTGGCTGTCCTAACCTCAAATAACCAAGTCCTACTTGATTTAAAGTATCGAGTTTTTTCTTGATTTTTGGAACGGCTTCAAAAAATATAGAAGCTTGATCAACAGTCATATTTAAAACTTCTGAGATATTCTTACCTTTATATTTAACCGTTAAGGTTTCGTTGTTGTATCTCTTTCCATTACAAACATCACACTTAACATAAACATCTGGGAGAAAGTGCATTTCTACTTTTATCATTCCATCTCCCTCACAGGCTTCACATCTTCCTCCTCTGACATTGAAGCTAAACCTTCCAGGTTTGTATCCTTTAGCTCTAGCCTCTTGCGTTCCAGCAAAAAGTTCTCTTATTGGAGTGAAAATACCTGTGTAAGTTACTGGATTAGATCGCGGGGTTCTGCCGATGGGGCTTTGACTTATTTCGATAACTTTATCGACAAGTTCCGTACCTTCTATTTTTTCAAAAGCCTCAGTTTTCATGGAACTTTTACTTAAAATATTCGACAGAGCAGGATAGAGCGTTTGATTTATCAAAGTAGATTTTCCAGAACCAGAGACTCCTGTAATAGAAATTATATTTCCCTAGGGGAATTTCTAAATCTACATTTTTTAGGTTATTTCCTGTACATCCTGATAACTTGATTTTTCCTTTATCTATAATTTTTTTCTTTTTTTCTATTTGAATTCTTTTTTTCCCAAAAACATATTGAGAAGTAAGAGAATTTTTGGCTTTTTAAGAGATTCAATATTTCCAGAAAAACAAACTTCTCCTCCATGGATTCCTGCTTTTGGACCTATATCTATAATATGGTCTGCTTCTTCAATTGTTTCTTGATCATGTTCCACAACGATTACTGTATTACCCAGCTCTTTAAGTCTTTTTAGAGTAGATAAAAGTTTTTTGTTATCTCTTTGATGTAAGCCTATAGAAGGTTCATCAAGAATGTATGTTACTCCCACTAAGCCAGCACCAATTTGTGAAGCGAGTCTTATCCTTTGGGCCTCGCCTCCACTCAAAGTTTCAGCACTTCTAGAAAGAGTAAGGTAGTTAAGACCAACATCAGAAAGGAAAGTTAAGCGCTCTTTTATTTCTTTAATAATTTTTATTGCAATTTCCCCTTTTACCCCTGTCAAAGTTAGTTTTTTAAAAAAACCAAGAGCATCACCAATTGTCATCCCTACAATTTCAGGTAATGAAAATTTATTTATAAATACGCTTCTTGCTTCTAGGTTCAATCTGGTTCCGCTGCACTCATCGCAAAGGGTATTTGTCATAAATTTTGCATAATATTCTCGTCTAAAATTTGAATCTGTATCTCCAAGTCTTCTTTCAATATTTCTTACAACGCCTTCAAAAGGCTTAAATATTTCTCTTTTAAAACCTCTTTTGGAAACGTAACTAAAATCAACTTCATCATCGCTCCCATATAGGACAATTTCTTTTTCTTTTTCTAATAGATCTTCGAAAGGAGTATCAAGAGAAAACTCAAAAGTTTGGCTAACTCTATTTAACAAGTATCTGTTGTGGTAAGTGAGACTAGCATCCCAGTCCTTTATGGCTCCCTGGTTAAGACTAAGTTCTGGTCTAACAATTAATTTAGAAAAATCTATTTTTGATTTATAGCCCAAACCATCACAAGATGGACAAGCACCAGATGGACTATTAAATGAAAATAATCTTGGCTCTAATTCTTGAATACTAAAGCCACATTTAGGACAGGCCATTTTAGTAGAAAATGCATCAAAACTTTTTTCATCATCCATATCTTGAATTTCAATTAATCCATTAGACTCAGATACACAAGTCTCTAAAGATTGTATGAGGCGACTATTGTTTTTTAAATCAATAGTTAGCCTATCAATCACAATGGATATCGAATGTTTTTTATTTTTATCTAGTTTGATTTGATCACTTAAATCATAAACTACTCCATTTACAGTTACTCTCACATATCCTTTCATGAGGAGATCATTAAATAAGTTCAAATGCTCGCCTTTTTGCCCTTTAATTACTGGAGCTAAAATGAAAACTCTTTTTTTATTAAAAGTTTTAAGTATTTTCTTACCTATTTGATCAATGGTTTGACCTTCAAGAGAGATATTGTGATCCAAACATTGTGCAGTGCCTGATCTGGCATAAAGTAATCTAAGATAATCATAAATTTCTGTTACAGTTCCAACTGTTGACCTTGGATTATGAGAAGTTGATTTTTGCTCAATGGATATTGCTGGAGACAATCCTTCTATGGTGTCAACCTCAGGTTTGTCCATGACCGAAAGAAATTGTCTAGCATAAGCAGAAAGGGACTCTACGTATCTTCTTTGTCCTTCGGCATACAAGGTATCAAATGCAAGTGAGGATTTTCCTGAGCCAGATAAGCCAGTTATTACCGTCAGTTTATCTCTAGGTATATCTAAATCAATATTCTTAAGATTGTGTTGCTTAGCACCTTTGACATGAATAAATTTCATTTATTTAATTTTTCTTTTAGATTAGACTAACTTATCAGATATCAATTATGGCTCAAAGTGGAATAAATAAGGTTATATTACTTGGAAATTTAGGACAGGATCCTGAAGTAAGATACACCGCTGGAGGTGTACCTATAGCAAATGTATCTATCGCTACCTCAAATAGCTGGAAGGATAAAAACTCTGGAGAAACGGTTGAACAAACTGAATGGCACAGAATTGTTTTCTTTAATCGTCTTGCAGAAATCGTTGAGCAATATCTTAAAAAAGGCTCAAAAATATATGTAGAAGGGCAATTAAGAACTAACTCATGGGAAGATAAAAATACAGGTGAAAAAAAATTTAGAACTGAAATTGTTGCAAGAGAAATGCAAATGCTAAGTTCTAGAGGAGAGCTGAGTCAGCAGAATCAGGATTCAGGATTTGAACAGTCTTCGCAAAATTCTCAGGAAGAGAACGTGCCTTGGGATGATGAAGATATACCGTTTTAATTCTTAAATTTTGAAAGAACCAAACTTACATTAGTTCCACCAAAACCAAAACTATTACTCATAAAGGAATTAAATTCTTTTTCCAGAGATTTTTCAGGAATATTTATGCCATCTGCTTCAGGAATAGGGTTAGTTAAATTTTTATTTCCAGCGATAAAATTTCCATTCATCATAAGTATGCTGTAAATACATTCTTGTACTCCTGCTGCACCTAAAGTATGTCCAGTAAGAGATTTTGTTGAGCTTACTATTGGGATATCATCTTTGAATACTGATTTTATGGCATTCAACTCAATAGGATCTCCAGCAGGAGTTGAGGTCCCATGGGCATTAAGATAATCAATAGATTTTAAACCGCTCATTTCTAAAGACTTTTTCATACAATTTTTTGCTCCTTCACCAGATGGAGCAACCATGTCATCTCCATCGGATGTTGCTGAGTATCCTTTTATTTCAGCATATATTTTCGCTTTTCTTGATAAGGCATGTTCCAATTCTTCAACTATCAAAATTCCTCCTCCACCTGAAATCACAAAACCATCTCGATTTTTATCAAAGGGCCTAGACGCATCAGTTGGATTTTCGTTGAAATTACTTGATAAAGCTCCCATTGCATCGAACAATCCAGATTGTGTCCAATGCTCATCTTCTGCACCTCCTGCAATTATTACATCTTGATTGCCAAGTTGGATTTGTTCCCAGGCAGAACCAATACAGTGAGCACTAGTTGAACAAGCTGATGAGATTGAGAAATTTACTCCTTTGATTTTTAAAGAAGTAGCTAGGCAAGCTGAAACTGTACTTCCCATGGTCTGAGTTACTCGGTAAGGACCAACTCTCTTAACTCCTTTTTCTCTTAGAATGTCTGCCGCATCAACTTGACTTCGAGAGGATGCTCCTCCTGAACCAGCAATTACTCCAATTCTGTCTGTTTCAAAGATACCCTCTGGCAAATCTGAATCCTTTATAGCATCTAAAGCACTCAGATAAGAGTAGGCTGCAGCTTCTCCCATGAATCTGAATAATTTTCTGTCTATCAAATCTTTAAGGTTTATTGATATTGATCCTGAAATTTTGCTTCTAAATCCTAAATCGCTATATTCATCATTTTTAGAAATTCCAGAGATGCCATTTCTTAATGATTTAGATATTTCTTCTAAATTATTTCCAATGCAGGAAATTGAACCCATTCCTGTTATAACTGCTCTTTTTTTTGTCATTTTAGAAATTTTGTGGATCTTCAAATAAACCAACTCTTAAATCTTTGGCAGAATAGATTTCTTTTCCGTCAACAAACATCAATCCATCAGCAAATCCAATAACAAGTTTTTGTTTCCTAATCCTCTTTATACTGATTTTATATTCAACTAGTTTAGCTTTTGGCAGTACTTGTCCATAAAATTTTACTTGACCTGAACCAAGGGCTCTACCAATACCGCTATTACCTTCCCACAAAAGATAAAAACCTAATAATTGCCACATTGCGTCAAGCCCCAAACAACCTGGCATTACAGGGTCTGTTGAAAAGTGACAGTCAAAAAACCATAGATCAGGAGTTATATCCAACTCGCCTTGTATTTCACCAGTGTTGTAATCACCTTTAGAATCATTTATCTCAACAATCCTATCCATCATCAACATTTCATTATTAGGTAATCTTCCATTACCTGGTCCAAACAAATCACCATTTGAGCAAGCTATTAGCTCATCTTTAGAAAAATTATGTTTATTTTTTATATCCATTTTTTAACAATTACCTTAGCTTTCTTATAGATTGCGAGGAAAGACTTTATCCTATACTATTCGCTTCTATTTTGTAATTTGTAAAGATGTACGCAGTAATAAAAAGCGGAGGAAAGCAACATAAAGTTTCAGAAGGAGAGGAAATTCTTCTTGAAAAAATTTCTCTAGACGAAGGAGAAGAAATAGAGTTTTCTGAAGTTTTAGCTGTAAACAAAGACGGTAATTTAAATGTGGGCAAACCTCTCTTAGAGGGAGCTGTCGTAAAAGGTAAAGTAATAAATCATCTCAAGACAAAAAAAATTACAGTTATTAAAATGAAAAGAAGAAAAGACTATAGAAAAAAACAAGGACATAGACAGAATTTAACTAAAGTAAAAATTGAATCTATAAGTTATGGCGCATAAAAAAGCAGGTGGTAGCTCCAGAAATGGAAGAGATTCTGAGTCTAAAAGACTTGGAGTTAAAAGATATGGTGGGCAAGCTGTTTCAGCTGGAGAGATACTCGTTAGACAAAGAGGAACAAAATTCCATCCCGGACAAAACGTTGGTATCGGGAAAGATCATACTCTTTTTGCAAAATGTGATGGAAAAGTTTTTTTCAATAAAAAAGGAAAAAACCTCAAGCAATTTGTAAATATAGAATCTACTTCATAAAATCATGCGCTTCATCGATGAAGCAGTAATAGAGATTTCATCTGGAGATGGCGGTAATGGCTGCCTAAGCTTTCGTCGAGAGAAATTCATTCCAAAAGGAGGTCCTGACGGGGGCGATGGTGGAAAAGGCGGTAATATAAATTTTATTGCAAATGAATCTTTGCATACTTTGCAAGACTTTAAGCTAAAAAGAAAATACAAAGCTCAAAGTGGGCGACAAGGAAAAGGAAAAAACATGCATGGCAAGGATGGTGCAGACACCATCCTAGAGGTACCCTTGGGAACTTTATTGATAAATGACGAAACGGATGAACTCCTTTGTGACCTTACTAAATCTAATCAAATATTTACCGCGGTAAAAGGAGGGAAAGGCGGTCTTGGTAATGCTAGGTTTAAGACATCTACCAATAGAGCTCCAAGAAAAACTACAGAAGGAAAGTTAGGCGAAATAGTAAAAGTGAGGCTAGAGTTAAAAGTCTTGGCAGATGTAGGACTTTTAGGAAAACCCAATGCAGGAAAGTCAACTTTGATTTCAAAAATATCTTCAGCTAAACCTAAAATTGCTGATTATCCATTCACAACATTAAGCCCTAATTTAGGAGTGGTAAAGTTCAATAATTATTCAAGCTTTGTTATAGCTGACATACCTGGATTAATTCCGGGGGCGTCAGAAGGTATTGGATTGGGAATAGATTTTTTGAAGCATCTCTCCAGAGTAGAAATTCTTTTGCATTTAATTGATGTTGAAGAAGGGTAGTCTTAAAGAAATCAGAAAAAATTATGACAATATAAATAAAGAACTGAAAGCATTTAGCAATGAGTTAAATCAAAAAGAGCAATGGGTTGTAATTAGTAAAATCGATAAAATGCCAGAAAACAAAATTAAGAACATAAAAAAGAAGCAAAGAAACTTTTCAGCAAAAAAAATGTCTTTTATGTATCATCGATTTCTGGAGCAGGTTTAGAAGACATAATTCAAAGCATAGGAAATAGACTGGCAAGTGAAAAAAATTAAATCTGAAAAACTAATCGTAATTAAAGCTGGTTCCAGTCTAACTACTTTGGCATCTGGGCTACCAAATTTGAGATTTATAAAATCAATCTCTGAACAAATATCCAGGCTACACAAAAAAGGATTTCACATTGTTTTGGTTTCTTCAGGAGCAATTGCCCAAGGAATGAAAATATGGAATTTATCCTCTAAACCTAAGTCTGTAGATTTTCTTCAGGCCTTATCCGCTTCTGGTCAGATTGAATTGATAAACAATTATCAAAAGGAATTTAAAAAGTTTAATTTAATCGCTGCACAGGTTTTGCTTAGTCATTCTGATTTTGGCGTCAAGAGCCGATCTGAAAATGCTAAAAATAGTATTTCAAATCTAATCAAGCTAGGTGCCATTCCAATAATTAACGAAAATGATTCTATATCAACAGAAGAAATTTTAAATGGAGACAATGACCGGTTGAGCGGAAAAGTTGCAACTTTATTAAGGTCAAAAAAATTATTTATTTTGACAGACCAGAATGGACTTTATGATAAGAATCCAGATCAACATGTTGATGCAAAAATCATAAATAAAATAAACCTTAATAAATTTGATTTTAAAGAAGTATCTTTTGGTGATTCAGGCATTTTAGGAAGAGGAGGGATGACGACAAAAATTAAAGCTGCAAAGGATTACCTCAAAAAAAGTAATGAGGTTTGGATATTAAATGGAAATGATGAAGGAACATTAGCAAAGGCTATCCAAAAAAAAGAAGTTGGAACAAGGATTTATTTATCCTAATTTTTTAATAGATTTGATTAGTCTAGACTTTTGACGGGCAACAGCATTTTTTGGAAGAACCTTTTTATTAGCTAACTTATCTAAAACTTTTTGAGTTGAAACAAATAAGTCTTTGGCCTTGGAAACATCACTTTCTTTAATCGCTTCTTCCACATTTTTAACCATTGTTCTCACAGATGCTCTTTGAGAACTTTTTAAATCGTTTCTAGTATTGGCCTGTCTAGACCTTTTTTTTGCTGATTGGATATTCGCCATAGGACGCGATGATGAAGATTATTTGGATTATTGTCAACTTTCTATTTTAATTTTTACAAAAATAAATAGTTTATAAACTAATCTTATTAGTTCATTTAATATTCTATAGGGCGCCATAATCCAATATCTTTTATAAAAGGAAACTTGAAATTTCTTTGCTTGAATATAAGAGTTTCCCAAATGCAATTCTTCCTTAAGATGTACCGGGGACGGAGTAATACATAACGATCTTAGGTTTAAGGCCCAGTCCCTGTCCATTGCATGATCTATGGGAAGGCTCATTACTCTCATTTTCTCTATAAGGTTTTTAGCAGCAAATCTGTTGATCAGATAACACCCAGTTCCAGATTTAAATCCAAAATTCAAAGCAATATGGAATTCTTTATGAATTTTCTTTATTTTAACAGGCATACCTTTTTCTTTTGTTCTATCGCTTCCCCCGCTAAGCCTTAATAAATCAAAATTAATTCCCGAACGTATTGCACAATTGATAATTTCAACTATATCTTCTTCGAACTCAATGTCATCTTCACAAACTAAAGCAAAATCTTCTTTGGTATCTAAAAATTTTTTTAAAACATTCAGGTGACTAAAATAACAACCTAATTCTCCAAGATTGGTTTTTTTGCCATGCAGCAAGTTATATTTTAGCTCCGCATAATTGGGATTTGGCAGTGAAAGCTCTTTGCCGTCGACTGCTACCTCAAGCTCAAATTTAATTCCAATCCTATTAAAAGCCTCTTTTGCAGACGATAATCTATCTTCTGCTCTTTTTAGATTAATTAAATATGCAATCACAATGAAATTATACAATGGTGGAGGCGGCGGGTATCGAACCCGCGTCCATCGATTTATTCCTATCAGTTCTACATGTTTAGATTCATCTTTTAATTTCCTATTTTAAATCTCCGATGAGCAGGATATATAAAAAGTATTCTGTTAAAACTTTTAGAAAAATCACAGAAAAATCTTCCTAAGCAACCTATTAGTCGACTTTCTATTACCTTAATAGGTATGGGGTAAAGAAAGCTAGCCTACTTAAGCAGCTAGAGCGTAGTTTGCTTTATTGCCAACTAATTTTTTTGAAACTTATTTTTACGAGTAAGTTACAAGCTCGACATGCACTTTAAGTTCAAAAATAGATGTCTAATCCATTTCGCCCCCAAAAAGGACTTATATTCTAATGAAATTATGAAAAGTTGCTATTTAGTTTTGAGGTTTTGGCTTTTTCTTTCTTCCACTCTTTTTGTTTTATGCTTTCTCTTTTATCAAACTTAGATTTTCCTTTTCCTAAACTTATTTTTAATTTAACTAGATTATCTTTCCAGAAAATTTTTACCGGAATACAGGTCAAACCTTTCTCTTGAGTACCCTTAAATATTTTTGATAGTTCTGATTTGGTTAGTAACAGTTTCTTTGTTCGAAGGGGATCTACTTTATGCGTTACTTCATTAAGCGGTGAAATGGACATTCCAATTAGCCAAGCCTCTCCTTTTTTCATTAGTACGTAACTATCTTTTATATCAACCATAGCAGCTCTGATTGATTTTACTTCCCAACCTAATAAAGAAATTCCAGCTTCAAAACTTTCACCTAATTCGTAATTAAATTTAGCCTGTCTATTTTCTATTATTGGTTTTTTGAAAGTTTATTGTTTTTAACCATAAATTTAGTATAACTTGTAAAAACTTTAATAAAATATTTTGCTATGAGTGCAAATAAAATTTGGCAAGGAAATACAACATTCATTTTAGCAGCTGCAGGATCTGCAGTGGGGCTAGGAAATATATGGAAATTTCCATACATGGTTGGCTCAAACGGCGGAAGTGCTTTTGTATTTATTTATTTAATTTGTATCTTTGCAATTGGGCTTCCAGTAATGGTCTCAGAAATTTTAATAGGAAAATATGGTAGAAAAAGTCCGATAAACTCTTTAAAAAAAATATCTGTTGAATTTAATTTAAGTTACTCCTGGAAGTATTTGGGAATTCTTGGCGCATTTGCTGGAGTCATAATTCTTTCTTACTATAGTGTTTTTGCAGGAATGGCGTTTTCATATATTTTTAATGTATTTCCTTCAGGCTTGGAAAATCCTTCGCAATATTCGACAAATTATTTTATTAATTTTTCTTCCTCTCCCTTGGATTTAATTTTTTGGCATAGTTTATTTATTATTTTGACCTCTTTGATAGTTGGTTTTGGGGTAGTAAAAGGTATTGGCAGATCAGTAAATTTCTTAATGCCATTTCTTTTTCTCTTTATAATTTTGGTGTCGATTTATTCTTCATTTGTTGGCGATTTTTTAAGCACAGTCGATTTTTTATTCAAACCTGATTTTTCTGTTATTACTCCACAAATAGTGATCAGCGCTATGGGACAGGCTTTTTTCTCTTTATCAATTGGGATGGGAGCAATAATGGCTTATGGGGCATATATGCCAGAGAAACAAATGATTGGAAAAACTGTGATAACAATTATCTTCTTAGATACTTTTGTTGCCCTTGCAGCCGGACTAGCTATTTTTCCTATTGTTTTTAGCAATCCATTTTTAGAGATTAATGCTGGTCCAGGGCTAATTTTTGAGACTCTTCCGGTAGCGTTTTACTCACTACCCCTAGGAAGTTTTTTTTCTATTATTTTTTTCATCTTAATTTCAATTGCTGCTTTAAGTTCTTCAATATCTCTTCTTGAGCCATTTACAGCTTGGATGGAAGAAAAAGAAAAATTTAAAAGACCTGCCTTAGTAGCTATTCTAGGTATTGCTATCTGGTTTTTAGGGTTAGGCAGCATTTTCTCTTTCAATATTTGGTCAGACCTGAAATTATTTGGTTTAAATTTCTTAGAGCTTATGGATTATCTAACAAACAACATTATGCTTCCTCTCGGAGGTTTTTTTGTTGCAGTTTTGGTTGGTTGGCTTGTTCCAGAGAAATTTCTTGAGAAAAATTTAAATTTCTCTAGGTATAAATTTAAAGCTTTTTATTTATTCTTGAGATTTATTGCCCCAGTTTCAATTACTCTGGTATTTCTTTACTTAGTTTTTTAGATTCTTCCAAAGCATTGTCATTAGCTTCACTATCAACTTCTTTTTTCCATTCAACTAATTTATTTTTTTCAAAATAGAGAGAATGATGAACTTCACGAAATACCTCATCACCAATAATTTCAAAACCTATGTAATCCCACCTTGATGAATTAAAAGGGTCCTTAATTGATGGAGTGCCCATAATATATTGAACCTGGGCTTTAGTAAGTCCAGTTTCCAAGTTTAGAGATCATATCCAAGCTGATAATATTTCCTTGAGATACTGGAACTTGGTAAAAATTATTAGCGCAAGAAATAATAAAAAAAGAAGATATAATAATTGGCAAATGGAAAATTTTCACACTGAGATTTAAGCATAGTTTTAAAAATGAGCGAAGATAAAAATTTAAGAAAGGCTGGTTTAAAGGTCACTCTTCCAAGAGTCAGAATTTTAGAGATTTTTGAAGGCTCATCTGAAAAACATTTAAGTGCTGAGGATATATACAATAAAATAAGAGAAGGGGGAGATGAAGTTGGTTTGGCAACAGTCTACCGAGTTCTCACTCAATTCGAATCAGCTGGAATCTTAATGAAACAAAATTTTGAAGATAATTTTTCAGTATATGAGCTTGTTTCTGACGATCATCACGATCATATGGTTTGCATTGATTCCGGCGAAGTAATTGAGTTCAAGAATGATGTAATCGAAAATGAACAAGATAAGATTGCAAAAGAACATGGTTATAAAATTGTTGATCATAAATTAGTTTTATATGTGAAACCTTTGAATGGTAAAAAATAAAGATAAAAAATCAAAATCAGACTTAGACGAAACTCTTAAAAGTAGTCAAGAAGAAAAAGAACTCGATACCTCTCTTACGGAAGAAAATGAGGTTTTATCAGAGTTGGTAAAATCCCTTGAAGAAAAAATCCTCAGGTCTCAGGCTGAAATAGAAAATGTAAGAAAAACATCTCAAAAGGAGATATTAAAGGCAAGAATTTATGCGTCAGAATCACTAGCAAAAGAACTTCTATTACCAATCGATAACCTCCAAAGAGCTCTACAACATTCCGATCAGGATGTTCCTAAGTCTCTACTGGAATTAGTTTTAAAAGAAATAAATCAAGCTTTTTCCAATAATAATGTAAAAGAAATCAACCCCATAGGCGAAAAATTTAATCCTAATTTTCATGAAGCACTCTCAATATTAGAGGATCAGAACAAGGATCCAGATCAAGTTTTAGAAGTCATTCAAAAAGGATATTTAATTGAAGATAGAGTAATCAGACCCGCTCTTGTTGTCGTAAATCAAATTTAGTTTTTTACTTGTTTTTTTTTGTTTAGCCCCTATCTAAGGTTAGAGAAAATATTAAGGAGTAAAAATGTCTAAAATAATTGGTATTGATTTAGGTACAACTAATTCTTGTGTATCTGTATTAGAAAGCGGTCAACCAAAGATCATAGAAAATGCTGAGGGCGATAGAACAACTCCTTCAGTGGTTGCATATACTGACGGAGAAACTTTAGTTGGACAAAGTGCTAAAAGGCAAGCTGTAACAAATCCTGAAAATACTCTTTATGCTATTAAGAGGCTCATAGGAAGAAAATTTGATGGAGAAATCAAAAAAGAATCCGAAGTAGCACCATATAAAATTATCAAGGCCGATAATGGAGATGCTTGGGTGGAGGTAAAGGGAGAAAAGCTCGCTCCTCAACAAATCTCTGCACAAGTTTTAACAAAAATGAAAAAATCAGCTGAGGATTATTTAGGTCATGAGGTTAAGGAGGCAGTTATAACTGTACCTGCATATTTCAATGATTCGCAAAGACAAGCAACCAAAGATGCTGGAAAAATCGCTGGTCTTGAGGTTAAAAGAATAATTAATGAGCCAACAGCAGCTGCTCTTGCCTTCGGAATGGATAAAAAAACTGGAGATCAGAAAATAGCAGTTTACGACTTAGGTGGAGGTACTTTTGATATTTCAATTATAGAGTTAGCTGAAATTGATGGAGAGAAACAGTTTGAAGTCCTTTCTACTAATGGGGATACCTCCTTAGGTGGTGAAGACTTCGATAACGTT
The DNA here is from genome assembly GCA_038141925.1 of Gammaproteobacteria bacterium. GTDB lineage: Bacteria > Pseudomonadota > Gammaproteobacteria > Magnimaribacterales > AG-339-G14 > MEDG-81. The sequence goes on from JAYQJB010000002.1 coordinate 445,700, forward strand.
TTAATAGATCACTTGGTTGATGAATTTAAAAAAGAACAAAATTTTGATTTAACTCAAGACTCATCTGCAATCCAAAGGTTAAAAGAGGCAGCTGAAAAAGCAAAAATTGAGCTTTCTTCCAATCAGCAAACAGAAATAAATTTACCTTATATCACAGCAGATTCATCGGGACCAAAACACCTTCTTTTAAAGCTAACAAGAGCAAAACTAGAATCTTTAGTAGGAGATTTAGTTTCCAAAACTCTAAAGCCGGTTGATGTCGCTCTTAAAGATGCAAAATTATCCACTTCTGAAATTAGTGATGTAATTTTAGTTGGAGGCCAAACAAGAATGCCTCTTGTGCAAGAAAAGGTAAAAGAATTCTTTGGCAAAGAACCTAGAAAGGACATTAATCCTGACGAGGCTGTAGCTGCTGGAGCTGCCATTCAAGGGGCAGTTCTATCAGGAGATGTTACTGATATTCTTCTTTTAGATGTAACTCCATTGACTCTAGGAATTGAAACTATGGGTGGAGTAATGACTCCTCTTATAGAAAAAAATACAACGATACCGACAAATAAATCTCAAATTTTCTCTACAGCTGAAGATAATCAAACCGCTGTTACAGTAAATGTAGTGCAAGGTGAAAGAAAGCAAGCGAAAGATAATAAACAGCTAGGTCTATTTAACTTAGATGGAATTCCCGCTGCTCCAAGAGGAATGCCGCAAATAGAAGTCTCTTTCGATATAGATGCAAACGGTATATTGAATGTATCAGCCAAAGACAAGGCGACAAATAAGGAGCAATCAATAACCATCCAAGCATCAAGCGGTCTTTCTGAGGAGGAAATAGAAAAAATGGTCCAGGATGCTGAAGCTAATGCAGAGGATGATAAAAAATTCGAAGAACTTGTGCAGGCAAGAAATGCTGCTGATACTCTTATACATGGATGTAAAAAAACTCTTGACGAGTCAGCAGATAAAGTTGAGCCTTCAGAAAAAGAAAGTATCGAAGCTGCTATTGTAGATTTAGAAGAAGCTTTAAAAGGTGAAGATAAAGATCAGATAGAGGAAAAAACTAAATCTTTGGCTGACGCTTCATCATCTTTGGCTCAAAGGCTTTATGCAGAACAACAGCAAGAGGCTCAAACAAATGAAAATAATACGGAATCTGACTCTGGCGATTCTTCAAATGACGAAGTTGTCGATGCGGATTTTGAAGAAGTAAAAGAAGATAAAAATTAATTTTTTATTTTTAAGGCATCATGAGCAAGAGGGACTACTATGATGTTTTGGGAGTTCCTAGGGATGTTTCAAAAGACGATCTTAAAAAGGCTTACCGTAAGTTAGCTATGAAGTATCATCCGGATAGAAATCCTGATGATGACAAAGCGGCTGAAAAGTTCAAAGAGCTTTCTGAAGCATATGAAATTCTTTCAGATGATCAGAAAAGACAAACCTACAATAGTTTTGGTCATGATGGTGTAAATTCTTCATTTACAAACTCACAAGGTGCTGCAGATGCATTTAGTGATATTTTCGGAGATATTTTTTCTGACATATTTGGTGGAACTTCTTCGAGGAGTTCTTCAAGAGGGCAAGATTTAAGTTATAACTTAGAGGTAGATTTAGAAGAGGCTGTATTTGGTAAATCCTTAAATATAGAGATACCTTCAAAAGAAAGATGCAATGGTTTATGGAATAGATGTTCATACTGCGGCGGTTCTGGAGTAATTAGACAGCAACAAGGCTTCTTTTCAATGCAACAAACTTGTCCTCACTGCAGAGGTGAAGGAGAAATCCATGACCAAGATTGCTCGAATTGCAATGGAGTTGGTTTTATAAGCAAAAATAAGAAATTATCAGTAAAAATCCCTGCTGGAGTTGATGATGGAGACAGAATCAGGTTATCTGGAGAAGGAGAACTTGGACGAGGAGGTTCTCGAGGGGATCTTTATATTTCTATAAATGTAAAAAAACATAAAATCTTCGAGAGAGATGGAAAACATCTTTATTGTGAAGTTCCTTTGGATTTTGCAGATGCGGCTTTGGGAGGATCAATAGAAGTACCAACATTAGTTGGAAAAGCAAAGATAAAAATTCCATCAGGAACTCAAAGTCATAAAATATTTAGACTCAACGGAAAGGGTATCAAACCTTTGAGAGGCGGCAGAGTAGGAGATATCTTGGTTAGAGTAATTGTTGAGGTTCCAGTAAACTTGAACTCAAAACAAAAAGATTTATTGAACGATTTCAAAGCAAATATGTCTCATGAAGATAACTCACCTTTAATGAGTTCATGGTTAAATTCTGCAAAAGATTTCTTTAAAAACTTATGACAACTCCTCTATCTGCTGAGAAACAACCAAAATTTATTTTAGTAGGAGCAACTGGAAAGCTAGGAAGTTCAATTTCATCTCATAATGCTTTTATCACTTATGGTATTTGTTCAAAAGATAATCCTCATTTAGGAGAGGTAATAGACGGTATACAGGAACCTTTAATCTCTTCTCTATCAGAAGTAAATCTTGAGATTGCTAACATTCCTTTGGTAGTTGATGCATCCTTTCCTGAAAATTTTGATAACGTTTATGATTTTTGTTACACAAATAAAATTCCTTTAGTGCTCGCATCTACAGGTCACACCCAACAACAGCTAAGAAAATTAGACAAATTGGCAAAAAAAGTGGCTGTTTTAAAAGCACCTAATCTAAGTGAAGGTATTGCATTCTTTAAAACTAAGATACTAAAACCCATAATCAGTTACATTATTTCTAAAACGAACCTTCGATCTATTAGTATCCCAAACGAATTCAATATTTCGGATGTGAACATAAAAATTATTGAAACACACCACGATAAAAAGAAAGATGCCCCTTCAGGAACAGCTATTGATTTGAAAAATTACATTAAAAAAGGTCTAGGTCATATGGATTTAGAAATTGAAATCGAGTCCATTCGAGACAAGTCATCTGTAGGAAAGCATGAAGTTATTTTTAGATTAAAAAAAATGAAGAATTTTCTGTATCCCATAATGCTCTGAATAGAGACATCTTTGGTCAAGGAATTTCACTTGCTAGCAATATTATGGGTAAAAAACCCGGTATTTATTTCATGACAGAATTACTAGAAGACCTATAACTTTTTTCTAGCCTAAACTCTTTATTCTACTTTTGTAATATGTTCTAATTCGCGTTCTGTTTTTTACAGAGATAAATACGCACTCGATTGGATAGAGTATTAGGGTGCTGATATTGCTCAATATCGGTTTAATACTTAGCCACGAGGAGGAATAACCCAGCCCTAGGGCTATAAAAAAAGGAGCAATCAAATGGATATATCCATTGAACAAATGTTAAAGGCCGGTGTACATTTCGGCCATCAGACAAAGTTTTGGAATCCCAAGATGCAGCCATATATTTTTGGCGATAGAAAAAAAGTTCATATTATCAATCTAGAAAAAACTTTAGAGTGCCTAGAGCCAACCATTGAATTTTGCAAAAAAACTTTCCGCATCAAATAATAGAATTCTTTTTGTAGGCACTAAAAGAGCTGCAAGAAGAGTCATAAAAGAGGAAGCTGAAAGGTGCAATATGCCTTACATCAACCATAGGTGGCTTGGCGGTATGTTAACCAATTATAAAACAGTCAGATCGTCTATAAGAAGGCTAGAAATTCTTAACTCACAAGAAGAAGAAGGAAAATTTGAAGATCTTACTAAAAAAAGAAGTTTTAGGCATTAAAAGAGAAATGGAAAAACTCGATCGCTCTATCGGAGGTATAAAAAATATTGGCGGTCTTCCAGAAGCTCTATTTGTTGTTGATGTTGAAAATGAAAAAATTGCTGTGGCTGAAGCAAAAAAAGATGGGAATTCCAATAATTGGAATAGTCGATACTAACTCAAATCCGGATAATATCGACTATGTTATTCCTGGAAATGACGATGCCATAAGATCCATATCTCTTATCTCAAGAATAATATCAAATGCTTGTTTGGAGGGTTTTGAAATGACTGGCGAATCAAGACAAACAAAAGATGGTCCAATTGTTGTTAAAAAGTCTACTCCAAATGATAAAGACACTTCTGAATCTAGCGAGGATGAAAAATCTTTAGAAACTAAAGAAGAGATTAAGGAGGATTAAATGACAATTAAAGCTTCAGATGTAAAAAATTTAAGAGAAAAAACCGGCTTAGGAATGATGGAGTGTAAAAAAGCTCTTGAAGAAGCAGGGGGGGATCTTGAAGAAGCAATTACAAATTTAAGAAAAAATAGTGTTTTAAAAGCAGAAAAGAAATCTTCAAGGACTGCCGTAGAAGGAATAATTCTTTCAAAAAAAATAGATTCTGAAACCATTTTTGTAGAAGTCAATTGCGAAACAGATTTCGTTGCTAAAGATGAAAACTTTCTAAAGTTTTGCAATGAAATTCTTGAGTTTGCTTGTGATAATAAATCCTCAGACAACATCTTTGAAAAAGTATGCAACGGCATGGAAGAGCAAAGAATGTCTTTGGTCCAAAAAATTGGAGAAAACATAGTCATAAGAAAAGTAGTAAAACTTTCTGGGGAATATTTCTGAATTTTATATTCATTCAAATAAAAAGATTGCTTCAGGGGTATCTTTAAAAAAAGGAAATGAAGATATAGCCAAGGAAATAGCAATGCATGTTGCAGCATCCAATCCGTTAGTGTTATCTCCTGAGCACTTAGGGAGGACTATATTCAAAAAGAAAGAGAAATATTTAAATCTCAGGTTGAGAAGGAGAATAAACCACCTGAAATCCTTGAAAAAAGATGATTGAAGGCAAATTAAATAAACAGCTTTCAGATGTAAGTTTATTAAAACAGCCTTTTGTTAAAGATCCTTCAATAAAAATTGAAAATTATTTATCTCAAGCAGATGCAGAAATAGAATCATTTGTCAGACTTGAGGTTGGCGAGGGCATTGAGGTAGAAAAAAAAGATTTTGCTGAAGAGGTCAAATCTCAATTGGAAAACTAGAGAATGCTTTGATTTCAGTAATAAAGAAAAAGAAATAGGAATATTGGTACATAATTAAATGATTACTGAAACCGAATTAGAAACCAAAGTGCTGATGGAAAAAACAATAGTTTCTTTAGAAAAGAAGTTACAAAGAATTAGAACTGGTAGAGCAAATCCATCAATATTAGATTCAGTTGAAGTAGATTACTATGGCTCAAATACCCCGATAAGCCAAATGAGTAATATTTCCATTGAAGATGCAAGGACCTTATCGATTGTTCCTTGGGAAAAAGATCAGGTTCAAAATATTGAAAAGGCTATTCAATCTTCAGATATTGGACTTCAACCTGCAACATCTGGAGATGTTATTCGAGTAATAATTCCAGAATTAACTGAAGAAACAAGAAGAGACCTTATAAAGGTAGCTAAATCTGAAGCCGAAAACTCTAAAGTGGCAATAAGAAATCAAAGAAGAGATGCCAACACTCTTCTTAAAGAGTTTTTAAATGAGAAAGAAATTTCTCAAGATGATTTAAGGCGCGGCGAAGATTTAATTCAAAAAATTACTGATGATTTTATAAACAAAATAGATTCCCTTTTGGAAAAAAAGGAAAAAGATCTATTAGAAATATAGAATGAATTCAGACCTAAGCCATGTGGCAATCATCATGGACGGTAATACTAGATGGGCAGCTAAAAGAGATTTACCATCTAAAAAGGGACATAAAGAAGGAGTAAAAAAAGCAAGAGAGGCTGTAGAATTTGCTTTAGAAAACAATATCCCTTATCTGACTTTATTTGCTTTTAGTACAGAAAATTGGCTTAGAGACGAAATTGAAGTAAAAGATTTAATCTCTATATTTTTTGAGGCTTTAGAAGAACAGACTCCCGAGTTAATAAATGAGCAAGTAAAACTAAATTTCATTGGAGATATCTCAAGATTTAATAAAAGATTAATAAATAAAATAGATAAATCTTCAAAAGCAACTGAAATAAATAATCCTAAGCTTAATTTGATAATTGCTGTCAGTTATGGAGGTAAATGGGATATTGTGAATGCAGTAAATAAAAGCAATTCAAAAAGTAATAAGAAGAAAACATTTACTGAAAAAGACTTAGAAGAAAACTTAGAAATTTCAAACTTTCCAAATCCAGATTTGATTATAAGAACTGGCGGGGAAAAAAGATTAAGTAATTTTTATTTGTGGCAATCATCGTATTCAGAACTTTATTTTTCAGACACACTTTGGCCTGATTTTACAAAAAAAGATTTAAACAAAGCTATCAAAGACTTTTTCAATAGAAAACGTAAGTTTGGCATTGAGACTGGGTAACCATCGATATGAAAAGAATTATTACAGGACTTACATTAGGACTTGCTGCTCTATTTTTTGTTTTTCTAGCACCAAAATTTATATTTCAACTAGGCTTATATGGCATCTTAATTATTACATCAATCGAACTATTAAGACAAAAAAATAAAAAAAATATATTTGTTTGGATAATTTTTGTTGTGGTTTTGGTAAATATTTTACTTGTGAAAACCATCACTGAAGATTTTTCAAGAAGTTTCTTTTTTACAGTTCTATTAATTTCTGTTTTAACAGATGTCTTGGCTTTGGTTTTTGGAAAATTGATAGGGCGTATCAAAATTGTTCCTACTATAAGCCCAAATAAAACTCTAGAAGGCTTTATTTCAGGACTTCTCTTACCTGCATCATTATTAGTAATCTTCTCTTTTATTGTTTTGGAAAAAGGTATATTAAATTCTGATACTTTTTCAAAATATTTATATCTTGATTATTTGATTTTTGAATGGGGCTATTTTTTTAGTTTCATGATTATAATTTTATGTTCACTAGCAAGTATTTTCGGAGATTTGGTTGCAAGTAAAGCCAAGAGGTTAATGAATGTTAAAGATTTTAGTAATTTATTGCCTGGTCATGGTGGGATTCTTGATAGAGTTGATAGTCACCTTTTTTGTATTCCTGTTTTTGTCTTTTTAAATATTTTTTTATGATGCAAAAAATTATAGTTCTAGGTTCTACAGGTTCAGTTGGCAAATCATCTTTGGAAGTCATAGAACAAAATAAAAAATATGTCGCAAAATGTCTTGTAGCTTCAAAAAACTCTAATCTCATAAATCAACAATCTAAAGTTCATAAACAAGCAAAAATATATTTAGAAAATCCAAAAACTAAAATTACTCTTTCTAAGCCTCTAATAAAAAAAAAAAACTTTATGATTTAATTTCTAGCTCGCATACAGATACTGTGATTGCCGCTATTTCAGGATCCTCAGGCTTAGAGTTAATTCACCATTCAATAAAGTCTGGAAAAAAAGTATTAATTGCAAATAAAGAACCTTTAGTAATGGCAGGGGAATTCTTAATGAAAGAGGCAAAGAAAAAATAAAGCATTAATTATCCCCATAGATTCTGAACATTGCTCTGTACACCAGATTATTAAAAACATAGACAAGAAAGATATTTCTAAGGTTACCATTACATGTTCAGGAGGTCCTTTTTACTCTCTGCCAAAAAATAAATTTAAGGAGATAACTTTAAACCAAGCCCTAAAACATCCAATTTGGAAAATGGGAAAAAAAATTACAATTGATTCTGCCACTTTAATGAATAAAGCTCTTGAGCTTATTGAAGCAAAATATTTATTTGATTTAAGCCCGAATGAAATAGAAACAATCATTCATCCAGAAGGTTTAATCCATTCTTTTGTCGAGTTAAATGATGGCACTCTCCTAGCTTCTATGGCGAACCCAGATATGAAGATACCAATTTCTTATGGTCTAGGGTACCCTGAAGTGGTAAGTAATAATTTTCCAAAAATAAATCTTCAAAAGCTTAAAGAACTTACTCTACAGAAAGTAGATTGCTCAAAATTTCCGTCCATAGAGTATTCTTATTTTGCAATGAATGCTGGTAAGGGAATGCCAATAATTTTGAATGCTGCAAATGAAGTTGCGGTTGATCTTTTCTTAAAGAAAAAAATTAGTTTTTTGGAAATCTTTACTCTCATCTATTCTGCATTAAATTATGCTGAAAAAAATAATATGAAGTTAACTTCTGTATCATTAGAATCTATTTTAGATTTTAATAATGAAGCAAAGAAAATTTCTGCAAGCTTAATAAAAAATTAATTTAATGACTTTCCTCACATACTTATTTTCTTTTTTAGTTCTCATTAGCATCATAGTTTTTATTCATGAGCTTGGACATTTCAGTTTTGCAAGAATCTTTGGTGTAAGGGTTTTAGATTTTTCCATAGGTTTTGGAAAATCTTTAAAAACTTGGAAAACAAAATCTAATACACATTTCAATCTCAGAATCCTTCCAGTAGGAGGGTTTGTGAAGATGAAAGGTGAAGAAATTTCAGATAATCAAGAAGCTGATGATTCTTTCAATTCAAAGAAATACTATCAAAAACTTTTAATTACCTTGGGAGGGCCGCTATTTAACTTCATTCTTGCAATATTTATATTTCTTATTTTAAATTTATATGGGGTATATAAAATAACACCACTTATAGGAGATGTTTTACCAAATTCTCAAGCCTATCAAGCAGGCCTATTAAAAGGAGATTTAATTCTTGAAATAGATTCCTCTAAAATATCCTCTTTCTCAGATTCCCAGTTGGAGTTATCAAAAAGATTGGGAAATACAGGAAGTATCATTTTTTTAGTATCCAGAAATGACAGGATTTTAGAGTATTCAATTAATATAAAATCTTGGTTAAGGAATGAAGAGCCATCAAATCTTTTATCATCTCTTGGGATTGTTCCTCCATTAGAACCTGAAGTTGGGAATGTTTTGTCTTTAAGCCCGGCTGACAAAGGCGGTATTGAAATAGGCGATAGAATTCTTGAAATAAACGGAAAGCCGATTGATTATTGGGGAGATATCAAAAATGAGATTAATTATTCACAAGGGGAAGATCTTTTAATTGCAGTATCTCGAAACCAGGAAGAAGTCTTATTGAGAATTAAGCCAAGGTTATCTGAAAAAGATTTTACTTGGCAAATTGGAATTGGATCATCTTATCTTATTAGCCAAAAGACAAGAAAACTAGTGAATTATGGTTTCATTGATTCTTTGCAAAATTCTGTGTCACAGACATATAACGTAATAGAAAATTCTTTGTTATTTTTTAAAAAAATCATTTTTGGTCAAGTATCTCCAAAAAATCTTGGCGGTCCGGTGATGATCGGTCAGTATGCTGGAGAGTCTCTTATTTATGGAGGCTTATATTCTTTTGTCTACTTAATTGCTTTTATTAGTATCAGTCTAGGTATAGTCAACCTTTTGCCTTTGCCTGTTCTTGATGGGGGACAAGCTTTGATTTTAACTATAGAGAAAATCATAGGAAAAGATTTACCAGAAAAATTACTGGAATTTTTTTATAGAATAGGGATCTTTTTACTTTTATTTCTTTTTATATTCGTTTTCTACAATGATATCTTTAGAATTATCAATTAGATAAATTTCATGCCAAAGCTATTATTAATTATTGCCCTATTTTCAGCATCTTTGATTTCTCAAAATGAAGATTCTTGGTTAATTGATGATATCAGAATATCAGGCTTACAAAGGGTTTCAGCAGGAAGTGTATTTGCAGTAATGCCGGTTGGACTTGGTGATTTAGTAAGCAGAGATCTTCTAAAAGAAATAACTTTATCTATTTTTGAAACCGAAAAATTTGACGACGTAAAACTAGGAAGAGACGGCAATGCTTTGCTTATTGATTTAAAAGAAAGGCCTACAATCGATGAGATTTTTATTGAAGGTAATAAGCAAATTAAATCAGATGCTCTTTTGGATGGGCTAAAAAAATCAGGTATTTTTGAGGGTGCTCTTTATAAAAGATCCGTATTTGAAAGTTTAAGTGTTGAGCTAGAGAGGCAATATTCATCTCAAGGTAAATATTCTGCATCTGTAGAAGTAAAAACCGATGAACTTCCAAAAAATAGAACAAAACTATCTATTTTGATTGAAGAAGGAAGCTCCTCAACTTTAAGAAAAATAAACATCATTGGAAACAATTTTTTTTCTAATCAAGACATTCTTGACGAATTTAAGTTGCGAGAAAAAGACTGGCTGTCTGTATTTAGAAGAGGTTCAAATTATTCAAGAGAAAATTTAAAGGGAGATCTAGAGACTCTTGAATCAATGTATAAAAACAATGGTTATTTGAACTTTAAAGTAACAAATACCATGGTTTCTTTATCCAAAAATAAAGAAGATTTGTATATTACTATTTCAATTGACGAAGGAGACGTATACAGGGTAAGTGATGTAAAACTTGCTGGTGATTTAGAGGACAAAGAGCTATTTATTAGAAGCTTAATAAATATCCCAGTAAATGAGATTTATATCGAAGGTTTTTTAAAAGCGACTGAAGACCGAATTGTAAATCTATTGGAAAACCTAGGGTATATGAATGCAGAGGTATCAACTTCTAAAGATGTTGATGAAAAACAAAAACAGGTATCTTTAACTTTATTTGTTGATCCGGGACAAAGGGCAATGGTAAACCGTATCTCTTTTGAAGGAAATGAAAGAACTCATGATGTTGTACTTAGAAGAGAAATGCGCCAAATGGAAAAAAGCTGGATTTCAAATAATCTTCTTGATACCTCAAAATTGAGACTGAACAGATTGGGTTTTTTTAAAAGTGTGGATTATGAAAAAAAATCTGTTCCTGGTTCACCTGATGAAGTTGATGTAATTTTTAAAGTTGAAGAGCAGTATTCAGGGTCGATAGGAGGATCTTTAGGATATGGCGCTTATGGATTTAGTTTGGGGGCAAACTATTCAGAAAAGAATGCATTCGGAACAGGCAACTCTGTTTCTGTAGGAATAAATTATAGTGAGTGGAGGCAAGATTTATCATTTGACTTTTTTGACCCTTATTTCACTATTGATGGGATTGGACTTGGATACGGCGCCTATTTAAGAAAAACAGATTATGGAAATTTTAATATTGCTGCATACAATACAGACTCCTACGGTGGCAGTGTCAGATTTCAACTCCCCATCAGCGAAATAGAATCATTATCGCTATCATTAGCTTTAGATAATACGCAATTAGCAACAAATTTTTACAGCTCAAGACAATTGCAAGATTTCTATAACTCAGAAGGTGCTGATTTTACTACCTACAGTGCATCAGTAAGTTGGGCTAGATTTACTCTAGATAGAGGTTTGTTTCCTACAAATGGTACTAGCAATACAATATCTTTGTCTTTGACCCTTCCTGGAAGCAATCTAAATTATGGAAGATTTACTCATGAATTTAAGATTTTCAGACCTTTGCCTCAAAGGTTAATATTTGGATATAGATCTAGAATTGGAATTTTGTTTGCTTATGAAGATACAGAAACTGCGCCTCCATATCAGCATTTTTATGCTGGAGGTATGAGGTCAGTCAGAGGGTTTAGACAAAATTATCTTGGTCCAAAAGCAGTTTATGATTCAGGCTACAACCCAAGATATCAAAGACCTGTGGGAGGTCCTTACAGTCTTGCCGGAGGATTTGACCTAATCATTCCCTTAGACTTTGTTCCTGACCCAAGATCTGTCAGAGGTTCTGTATTTTTAGATTATGGAAATGTTTTTAGCGATGGCTGTAGATCTTACGAAGTAAATTGTTATGAATTTGATTTATCAGAACTTAGATATTCTTTGGGTGTTGGAGTCACATGGATTACCGCTTTAGGTCCTTTATCTTTTGCTATCTCTCAAGTGTTCAACGATACACCCGATGACAGGACAGAAACATTTCAATTTGAAATCGGTACTCAATTTTAAAAAAAATAAGAATTTTTTTTATCAAAAAGGGTAAACTTCAATACCTTTTTTAATTAAAATAGTTATTTGTAAGGGGTTTTATATGAAAAGCATAAAAAAATTATTAGTTTTTATTTCTCTATATTTTTTTACTGGTTCAGTTTTCGTTTCAGAAGGAATTGCTGTAATTGATTACAATGCGATTTTCCTTGGGACTGATCTAGCAAGAGAGCGCATCGATGATTTAAGAGATTCTCCCGATTACAAAGAACTTACAGACGAGGCACAATCAAAAGACAGTGAAAGAATTAAGTTAGCTGAGAAATTAAATAAGGACGAGTCAACCTTGTCCGATTCTGAAAAGGAAGAAATGTTAAAGAAAATTCAAACTTTGTATCAGAGCATACAACTCCTTTCTCAGCAAATCCAAGCCAAAGAACAAGAAGTAACTCAAAAACTTCAAGCTGATCAAGCCGAAGTAGTTCAAAAGGTAGTGAATGAGCTTATCAAAGCTAAAAAAATTAAAATGCTCTTGAATTCTCAAGCATTGCTTGCTTTTGATAGAACAGATGAAAAAATAAATCTTACCCCAGAAGTTGTTGATCTTATAAATAAAGAACAGAAAAAATAATATAGTTTGTCAAAAAAGACTTATAAGCTATCAGAAATTTCAGACTTTCTTGGCGGTCAGTTAGAGGGGGACCCTTCAAAGTCCATTACTAATATCGACACATTGTCAAAAGCTCATGAAAGTTCAATTTCATTTATTTATAACAAGAAATTTCTAAAAGATCTTAAAAGTACAGCTGCAGCTGCGGTTTTGTTATCTGAAGAATACAAAGAACATTGTCATAAAGATTTCATCCTAGTTTCTAATCCTCATGAAGCTTATGCAAAGTTAACTCAGTTTTTTGCAGGAAATATAAGAGAAAAACTCTCAACAGAAAATCATGTAGATTCATTTTTAAAATCGGATGTTCAAGTTGGTAATAATGTATTTATAGGAAAAAACGTAACTGTTGAAGACGGAGTAGTAATTAATCACGGATGTTATATCGGAGATGATGTTTTCATTGGGTCAAAAAGCTATCTACATCCAAATGTCTGTCTCTATCATTCTACAAAGTTAGGAAGTAGGAATATTATTCATGCGAACTCTGTAATTGGTTCCGATGGCTTGGGATTTGCAAAAAATCAAAACTCCTGGGAAAAGATCGAACACCTTGGTTTTGTTAAAATTAAAGACGATGTTGAAATCGGCGCCTCATGCACGATTGATAGAGCGTCATTGGGGTCTACGGTTTTAAATAATGGGGTTAAACTCGATAATCAAGTTCATATCGCCCATAATTGTATCATTGGGAAAAATACCATTATTGGAGCGAAGACAGCTATTGCAGGCTCTACAGAAATTGGAGAAGATTGCCTCATTGGAGGAGGTTGTGGAATAGTCGATAATATAAAAATAGCAAACCAAGTTAGAATTAATCCAATGACCTATGTAACTAAATCAATAAATAAATCTGGCATTTATTCTGGCGGTGCTGTTGTTTTAGAACATTCAAAATGGTTGAAACACATTACAATTCAAAAAAAACACTTTGATGATTGATATAGAAAAAATAAAGACTTTGCTACCTCATAGATATCCTTTTCTATTAGTGGATAGAGTTGAGGAGCTGGAAGAGCATAAATATATAAAAGCTTATAAAAATATCACCAACAGCGAACCTTATTTTCTGGGTCATTTTCCCAATAGATCGGTAATGCCAGGGGTTTTAATCTTGGAGGCTTTAGCACAAGCTTCTGGTGTTTTGGGCTTTGTTTCGATGAATAAAACTCCTGAAGAAGGCTCTATGTACTATTTTGTAGGGGCAGACAAATTACGTTTCAAAAATCCAGTTATCCCAGGAGATAAACTTACCTTGGAATCAACTAAAATTTCTGAAAAAGCAGGAATTTGGAAATTTGATTGCAAGGCTTCTGTTGGAGATAAATTTATTTGTTCAGCAATTGTTCTTTGTGCTGATCGACCTAAATGATTCACTCTACAGCACAAATTGATTCATCTGCAGAAATAGATGAAGGTGTGTCTATAGGACCTTTTACAGTTATAGGGCCAAATGTAAAGATTCATTCTGGAACTGTTATTGAAGGTAATGCATTTATTCATAAGAATACTTTGATAGGAAAAAACAACCTTATTTTTCCTTTTGCGAGCATAGGAGGAGATCCACAAGACTTGAAATACAAAGGGGAAGAAACATATCTAGAAATAGGAGACCATAATGAAATTAGAGAAGGATCAACAATAAACAGAGGAACTGTTCAAGAAGAAGGAAAGACAATTATTGGTAACAACAACTTGCTCATGGCCTATACCCATGTTGCTCATGATTGTAATTTAGAAGACGATATAGTTATGACGAATAATGCAGGTGTAGCCGGAGTTGTTAATGTTGGCACGGGAGCAAGACTAAGCGGTTTTACACTAGTTCACCAATTCTGCAATATAGGGAGTTATAGTTTTAGCGCACTAGGAACTATTATTACTAAAGACGTGCCTGCTTATGTAAGAGTAAGCGGAAATCCTGCAATTCCAAGGGGCTTGAATACCGTTGGTCTTCAAAGACAGGATCTTTCTAAAGAAGCTAGTGATGCGTTAAAGGAGTCTTATAAAATTCTGTACCTCAGAAAAAATAAACTTAAAGATGCAAAACAAGAGATTATCTCGAAATTTAAAGATATCAAAGAAATGGATCTTTTTATTAAAAGTATTTCAAATACTGATAGAAGCATAGTTCGTTAAGGGTTAGAAATTTTGAAAATCGCAGTTTGTGCAGGCGAAGAATCTGGAGATGCTCTCGGACATGAACTTATTGTAGATTTAAAAAAAAATATCGAAAACCTAGAGATTATTGGTGTTGGCGGATCGCTGATGCAAGGTGAGGGGTTAAAAAGTTTTTTTTCCTATTAAAGAAATTTCTTATATGGGTTTAATTGATCCATTATTAAATTTAAGAAAAATTTTAAAAATCAGAAAAAATTTTATAAATTTTTTAAAAAAAGAGAAACCTGATGTTTTTATTGGAATAGACAGTCCATCCTTTAATAGCGGAATTTGTAAAGCCTTAAGAAGAGATACAAATATCAAAACAGTTCAATATGTATGTCCACAGTTTTGGGCATGGCGATATGGAAGAGTACATAAATTCAATTCTTTGTATCACAGGATTTTCTCGCTATTCCCATTTGAATCTCATTTATTAAAGAAACATAGTGTTAATTTTTCTTATGTAGGACATCCACTTGCCAAAAATTTATCTTTTAACTCAAATGCAGAGGAATTGAAAAAAAGTCTAGGCATTCCATTAGATAAAAAAGTGATTGCAATCTTACCTGGCAGTAGACAATCTGAAATGTATCATCATTCAAAACCATTAGCAGACTTCATCAATGCATATAAAAAGAAAAATACTGATGTAGAAATTATATTGGCTTTGAATAATGAGTCTGATCTATCAGGCGAGTTAAAACAATTATCAAAAAAAATAAGAATTATTTATGATTCTTCTCAAAAAGTTTTAGCCTCTTGTGACTTGGCTGTTGTGGCATCTGGAACAGCAACATTAGAAGCTGCAATTTTGGCTAAGCCAATGGTAGTAATTTATAAGAGCAATAAATTTAGTAATTTCATCTTGTCCAATTTTTTTCTAAAAACAAAATTCATTTCTCTTCCTAATATTCTTTCTCAAGAAAAGTCGTTTTTGAACTAAGACAAAATCAAGTTTCTGGAAAAGAAATCAGTGAAAAAGTTGAACTTACCTTTAAAAATCAAGAAGTTATTTCAGATAAGCTGAGTTTGATAAGAGATAGTTTATTAGTTACAGATTCAAATAAGTTTTCTGTCGCCCTAAGAGAAATTCTCGCAAAATGAAAAAATATCTTGTTGGGGCTGATGAGGTCGGAAGAGGCTGTTTGTTTGGCCCTGTAGTAGCTGCAGCAGTTATTCTAGGGAACTATAAAAATTTTGACTTAAAGGATTCAAAAAAGCTTTCAGAAAAAAAAAAGAGTGATACTTCTTAATGATATAGAAAAAAATGCGACCAAAATTTCTATTGGTGAAGCATCTGTAAATGAAATAGATCTCTTAAACATAAAAGAAGCAAGTCTTCTAGCCATGAAAAGGGCAATTTTAGGATTAAAATTTAAAAATATAGAGGTCATTGTTGATGGTATAGACATTCCCAAAATAAATTATCCTTGTAAAGCAATCATTAAAGCTGACGATAAAATTCCTGAAGTAATGGCGGCATCTATTGTTGCAAAAGTTCATAGAGATAATTTAATGATTGCTTTAAGCAAAAAATATCCTGATTTTTCTCTAGAAAAAAACAAAGGATATCCAACAAAAGAGCACTTAAATATTTTAAAATCTTTAGGTCCGACTAAGTATCATAGGAAGAGTTATAAGCCAGTTTTAGATGCTAGATAAAAAATTTACACACTTAAATATTCATAGCGAATATTCAATTGTCGATAGCATTGTCAAAATTGATCAACTCTCCGAAAAAGCACAAGCAATACAATTATGAGAGTATAGCTATTACTGATTCTGCAAATCTTTTTGGGTTTTTAAAATTTTATAAGTCGGTCAGATCAAAAGGGATTAAACCCATTGCAGGGGCAGAGATAAACCATGTCAGAGATAGTTCTTCTCATAATGAGCATGCCAATTTGACCTTGATTGCCAAAAATCAATTAGGTTATAAAAATTTAATAAAGCTTATTTCAAAATCTCAAATAGTAGGAAAGACATCAGGTATTCCAGTTATAGAAACCGAGTGGCTTGCTGAACATTCAGATGGACTCATTGCTCTTTCCGGAGGTTTTAGGGGGCATATAGGAAAGGCTGTTTTGGATACAAATCATGATCTTTTTTTAAAAAGAATTAAGTACTTTCAAAAAATATTTAAAGAAGATTTCATCCTAGAAATCTCTCGAATCAATAGGCCGCAAGAAGATTTATACAACGACTACATACTTTCTAAAGCAGGAGAATTGGGATTGCCCGTGGTTGCATCAAACGAAGTTAGATTTATAGATAAAGAGGATTATGAGGCACATGAGACTAGAGTCTGTATTCAAAAAGGGGAAGTATTAAGCGATGCCAGAAGAACAAGTAACTATTTTGAAGATCAATATTTTCTTTCTCCTGAAGAAATGTATGAAAAGTTCAAAGACGTTCCAGAAGTTCTTTCCAATGCTTATGAATTGGGAAAAAAATGCAATTTGGAGATAGAAACTGGTATTTACGTATTACCTGATTTTGAAAACTCCTTTAAATAAATCAGCTGCAGATCACTTGATTGAAATTTCTAAAAATAATCTAAAGGAAAAAACAAAAGATCTTTCTGATGATGACAAAGTTAAATATGCTGACAGACTGGATTTTGAATTAGATGTCATTTCTAAGATGGGGTATTCAGGTTATTTCTTAGTTGTATCCGACTTTGTTAATTGGGCGCAAGAAAACAACGTACCTGTTGGACCAGGTAGAGGATCAGGAGCTGCATCATTGGTAGCTTATTGTCTGGGTATTACAGGTATAGATCCTTTGAGATATGGTTTACTTTTTGAGAGATTTTTAATCCCGATAGGATCAGTAATCCTGATTTTGATATAGATTTTTGTAAAGACGGAAGAGATAAAGTAATTGATTATGTCACTCAAAAGTATGGAAAAGATGCTGTAGCACAAATTTGTACTTTTGGAACTATGGCTGCTAGAGCAGTAGTTAGAGATGTAGCTAGGGCTCAAGGAAAATCCTATGGCTTAGCAGATAGGTTGGCAAAAATGATTCCTTTTTCTCCGGATATGACTCTAGAAAAAGCCCTAGAAAATAATGATTTAAAAAGAGCATTAAAAACTGATGAGCAGGCTGAAGAAATATTTGATATGGCAAGAAAACTGGAAGGCATCATCAGAAATGTTGGAAAACATGCAGCAGGTGTAGTCATAGCACCATCAGAGATAAATGATTTTTCTCCTCTTTATCTTGATGAGGCAACAAATACCTTAGCGACACAATTCGACATGAAAGATATAGAATCGGTAGGCCTGCAAAAATTTGATTTTCTTGGCTTGAGAACTCTTACTATTATAAAAGACGCCCTAGTTCTTATTAATACAAAAAAGAGAAAAGCTAAATCTAGATGCAATCGATTTAGAGGAAATAGATCTTGAAGATAGATTGACTTTCGATCTTTTACAAAATGGCCTTACAACTGCGGTCTTTCAACTAGAATCTAGGGGTTTAAAAGAATATCTGGTAAAGATAAAACCATCATCTTTTGAAGACATTATCTCAGTTGTTGCTTTATATCGTCCTGGGCCTTTGGATGCAGGAATGGTAGATACCTTCATTAAAAGAAAGCATGGATCTGAAAAAACAGATTATCTGGGAGACAAGGATATTGAAAAGGTCTTAAAGAATACTTATGGCGTAATAGTTTATCAGGAGCAAGTCATGCAACTAGCTCAAGAATATTCTGGCTTTTCTTTAGGGCAAGCAGATCTGCTTAGAAGGGCTATGGGTAAAAAAATTCCTGAAGAAATGGAAAGACAAAGACCTGAATTTATAAAAGGAGCTTTGAAAAAAGGAAAAATAGAAAGAGCTGCTGAAGGTCTATTTGATCAGATTCAAACTTTTGCAGGATATGGTTTTAACAAAGCACATTCAGCAGGTTATGGACTAATTGCATTTCAAACAGCATGGCTAAAGGCTCATTACCCTGTAGAATTTTTGAGTGCAGCCTTATCCTCAGATATGGATGATTCAGATAGAGTCAGGCTTCTATTGGATGATTGCAAGAATTTTGAAATAGATATTCTCAAACCAGACGTAAATAAAAGTCATTTAAACTTTGTAAACCAAGGAGATAGTGAAATCTTATATGGCTTAGGAGCTGTGAAGGGTCTTGGTAAAGCAGCCATTGAAAACATCATTGGCGAACGAGAACAAAAACCTTTTGAAAACTTATATGACTTTTGCGCAAGAGTGGATTTAAGCAAGGTTGATAAAAGAGGTATAGAGCCATTGATTAAATGCGGAGCAATGGACTCTTTCAATTTGTCTCGAAAAGAGATGTTAGAGAGTTTAGAAGACGCAATGAAATATGCGAAACAAAATACCATGACCCAAGAAAGCGGTATTTCAGATCTATTTGGCGGCATCAGTGAAAGCAATGATTTCATTCCCGTTAAGAAAGACAAGTATGATGACTTTGCTAATTCTAAATTTGAATTTTCTGCTCTTGGCTTTTATTTAGAGACTCATCCAGTTAAAGAACATTACTGGGAATTAAAAAAACTAGGAACTGGTTCTATTGAAAATGTTATGGAAGAAAGGGTAAATACAATTTCAGGAGTTATCATTCGGCAAAATAGAATTCAAACCAGAAGAGGCCCTCTAGTTTTTGCCACTTTAGATGATGGAACAGACAGGATAGAGCTCGTTATTTCCTCAGAAGTGCTCGATAGTTTCGAAGGTAATTTAAATCCTCAAACAATTTATATTGCCAGTGGAGAAGTTACTTTTGAAAAGGATGCGCAAAAGAAAAATATTGGTTTGCAAAAGAAGATGAGAGTTACAGATATAAAGTCTCTTGAAGAAGCAAGGATGAAATCAGTAACTAAATTAAAAATTAATATTGAAGGCCAAGAAAAAAAAGATGTTTTGGATATTGTGGAAAATTTAAAGGCGATAGCTTTGATAGAAAATAATACTCAAGGCAGTCAAATTGAAATGCAATACAATCTCAATTCAGGTTCAGCCAATATTGAGTTAGATAAAGATTTTAGAATTCTTTTAAATGACGATAATATGGATAAACTTATTGAAAATTGCGGGAAAGAAAATATTGATTTCCAATATCGTGCGAGATAAAGATGGCCTATACCTATTTAGAATTTGAAAAACCAATAAGCGATCTTGAAAATAAGATTGAATCTCTGAGAGATAACAAAGATAACGATGAAAGCGTTCATCGAGAAATTTCTTCTTTAAGTGACAAAATAGAAAATCTCACTAAAGAAATTTATGAAGGCCTTTCCATTTGGCAAAAAGTTCAAGTAGCTCGCCATCCTCATAGACCTCATTTTTCTGACTACATAGAAAACATTTTTACTGATTTTGACGAGCTGCATGGCGATCGATTATTTGGTGATGATCAAGCAATAATTGGTGGTTTAGCAAAATTTAAAGGCAGTCCGGTTGTAATCATTGGCCATGAAAAAGGAAATCAACCGAAGACAAAATATCTAGAAATTTTGGCATGTCTCAACCCGAAGGTTATCGAAAAGCTGCAAGATTAATGAAATTAGCGGAAGATTTTTCTTTACCAATAATTACTTTTATAGATACGCCAGGTGCTTACCCTGGAATAGAAAGCGAAGAACGAGGTATGAGCGAGGCCATAGCTAAAAATTTAAGTATTATGTCAGGTCTTAAAGTGCCAATAATTGTCATTATTACTGGAGAGGGTGGCTCAGGAGGAGCATTGGCGATTGGAGTAGGAGATCATATTTCCATGCTGCAATATTCAATTTACTCAGTAGCATCCCCAGAAGCATGTGCGTCTATTGTTTGGAGAGACAATTCCAAAGCTCAAGAAGCTGCAGAGGCAATGAAGCTCGATGCTAAAAATTTATTGGATTTTGGCTTGATTGATAACATAATCGATGAGCCTTTAGGCGGTGCTCACAGAGATACAAAAAAAGCATCTTCGTTAATTGCTCAAGAGATTGATGACAACTTAAAGCGTCTAAGAGAAATTGAAATCGATGAGCTGATCGAAAAGAGATATCAAAAAATCATGTCTTATGGGTCAATTCAGAAGTGAATGGACTTTTCTGACTACCTCAAACCTTATCTAAATAACAAAACCAAATATTATTATGTTGCTTTAAGTGGCGGCGCAGATTCGCTCTTGCTTTTGAATGAACTAAAGAAGTTACAAAAAGATAATGATTTCAATCTAATTGCAATCCATATTAATCACAACATTCAAAAAGATTCCAAAAAATGGAAAACCATTTGTGAAAATTTTTGTAAAAAAAATGAAATTAAATTCATCGCTCATTCTTTAAAACAGAAAAGGAATATTTCCTCTAATCTTGAAAAAAAACTAAGAGACGAAAGATATAGTTTTTTCGAAAAAACTTTAGAAAAAAACTCAATTCTTTTTATGGGTCATCATCTAGATGATGTTATTGAGACTTTCTTTTTAAGAGCGCTGCGAGGAAGCGGAATTGAAGGCTTGAGCTCCATTCCTAAAGAAAGAGCTTTGGGGAAGGGAATGTTAGTAAGACCGTTCTTGGATATTTCAAAAAGCGAAATTTTAGCTAGAGCAAAAAAGGATAAATTGAAATTTATTAAAGATCCATCCAATAAAGATATTTCTTTTGATAGAAACTATTTGAGAAACAAAGTATTGCCCGATATAGAAAAAAGATGGCCATCATATAGAAAAAATTTAAAGCAGTTAACTGAAAACTTAAAGGAATCGAGTGACTTACTTCTCACTCTTGCAGCAAAGGACTTTGATGGGGTTAAAGTAAATAAAAATCTTATTTCTTTAAAAAAATTTCTTAACCTATCAAAAATTCGTCAAAAAAATGTTTTTATTTTTTGGATCAACCTCAATAGATTAAATCAACCTAACGCAAAAGTGATAAATCTTTTCTTTAGTAAATTTCTCAAAGACGAAAAGACGCCCAAAGCAAAATATATGTGGGGAACCGCTTCAAAAAAAAGGCTCAGTTTGTATTACTAAAAATGCAAACGAGTTAAAGATTTCAGAACTATCAGCTTAATATTTTATTGATGCAATTAAGAATTGCTTTGTAAGAAGCTACTGTGGTGTTTTTATCTATGCCTGCACCCCAATCCGAGGAGTTTTTATTTTGTATTTCGATGTATGCGGCAGCTGAGGCATCTGATCCGGATGAAATAGAATGTTGATGATAATCGGAAACCTTAAAATCTGAGGACAAGTGGTCATTCAAAGCATTAATGAAAGCATCTATAGGCCCATTCCCAGTTCCCTCAATTTGGATCTCTTTATTATTCTCTAACAATGATAGCTTAATGACGTCTTTTTCCTTTGACGATTGAATTTCATGAGAATTGTAAGAAATCTTTTTGGCATTATTTTTTAAATAATAATTTTCAAAACTTTGCCAAATTTCTTTAGAGTCTAATTCTTTTCCAGTTTCATCAGCTTGCTTTTGAATAACTTGACTGAAATCAATTTGCATTCTTCTTGGCAAGGTAACCCCATAGTCTTGTTCAAGAATATAGGAAATGCCTCCCTTTCCTGATTGGCTATTTATTCTGATAACAGCTTCGTAGGTTCTGCCAACATCTTCAGGGTCTATAGGCAAATAGGGCACTCGCCACTTGGAATCGTTTGAATTTCGCATTTCATCAAATCCTTTTTTGATGGCATCTTGATGAGATCCTGAGAAAGCTGTGAAAACCAAGTCTCCCGCATAAGGGTGTCTTGGATGAACCGGAAGTTGATTGCAATATTCCACCTCACGCATTGTCTTATTGATATCTGAAAAATCTAGCTGCGGATCGATTCCTTGAGTGAATAAATTTAATCCCAAAGTCACAATATCTACGTTACCTGTTCTTTCACCGTTTCCGAAAAGAGTACCTTCAATTCTATCTGCACCTGCCATCAAACCAAGTTCAGCCGCAGCAACTGCTGTTCCTCTATCATTATGAGGATGGAGACTAAGAATGATCTTGTCTCTATTATTTAAATTTTCGTTCATCCATTGAATTTGATCGGCATAAATATTTGGCGTGGAGAGTTCCACTGTTGCAGGTAGGTTAATAATTGTTTTATTTTTGTTACCTTTGTGCCAGATATTATTGACCTCATTACAAACCTCGGCTGCATAGTCTAGTTCTGTTCCAGTGAAGCTCTCTGGACTGTACTCAAATTGCCAATCCGTCTTGTTGTATTCTTCTGAAAGTTGTTGCACAAGCTCAGCTCCTTCCGTAGCAATTTTTGTAATTCCTGCTTTGTCCTTTTTGAACACAACTTCTCTTTGGAGAGTCGAAGTAGAGTTATACAAATGAAAAATTACGTTTTTTGCACCTTCCGTAGCTTCAAAAGTTCTTTGGATTAAGTGTTCTCGAGCTTGAGATAAAACTTGGATTTTTACATCAGAGGGAATTAAATTATCGTCGATCAATTTTCTTACGAAGTTGAATTCCGTTTCAGATGCCGATGGAAATCCTATTTCGATTTCCTTAAAACCCAACTCAATCAACATTGCAAAAAATCTAAGCTTCTTTTCTATCCCCATTGGCTCAATAAGAGCTTGATTTCCATCTCGTAAGTCAACGCTACACCAGATGGGGGCATTCGTGATTTGGTTGGTTGGCCAGCTTCTATTTTTAAGTTTAATTTTCTCAAAAGGTGAGTACTTGGAAATAGCGCTGTTATCTATTTTCTTCATGGTTATAAATTAACTTAAGTGTGCTTATCATATAAGATATTTACAATGAAATCAGAGGAAAAGCTTTTGAAAGAAATGGGAATTTCTTCTTGGACTTTGAAAAAAAATTTTTCGTTCGATGGCAAACATATCTCCAAAAAAGATGTTAAAAATATCTCATCGGCAGATTTAAAATTTTTGAAGTCTTTAAGCATTTCCTTTAGACAAGAGTTTTCTGAGAATTATCCAGAGCAAATAATTGATTATCTGTCTGAAAATAAAATCGAAATAGACAACCTCGATTTTTTGAAAACCATGTCTGCCAAAGAAAAAAAAAGAGCTTTTGATAAACATTGAGAAAAATTGAAAAAATAAAAAAACGTTATCTTGAGCAAGTCTTTGGAATTGAACAGCTGTCTAATTCTACTCCTTGGAGCTACTCCAGCTTTCTCGATTGCATGAGAAAAGATTATGAATTTTATGTATGTCTCGAAAATGAGAAGGTTCAGGGTTTTTTTATAGCTAGTTTTAGCTTATTGGAAGGACACTTACTGAATATTTCTGTTGCACCAAATATGAAAAGACAGGGAATAGGTAATGAACTTTTAAAGAAAGTTGAATCCATTGCCAATAAGTTTGGAATCAAAGAAATATTTTTAGAGGTCAGAGAATCAAACAAAGAAGCTATATCTTTTTACAAAACCAACGAATTTTTACAGATTGGATTGAGAAAAAATTACTATAAACTTTATGATGGAAGAGAAGATGCCCTCATTTTTTCAAAGAAGTTAAGAAATGATTCTTTCTCTTTAAAGCAGATTTTCTATGTCTTGAGCAATATCTTTAGGTTCCGTATTCGGTGAGTATCGTTTAATTACCTCGCCATCTTTACTGACCAAAAACTTAGTAAAATTCCATTTTATTGCTTTACTTCCAAGTAAGCCTTTCTTTTCTGATTTGAGAAAATCATACAGAGGATCGGCATTTTTTCCATTGACGTCTATTTTTCCCATAACAGGAAAACTGGTTTGGAAATTTATTGAACAAAATTCTTGAATTTCTTCATTACTACCAGGCTCTTGATTGCCAAATTGATTACAGGGAAAAGCTAAGACAGAAAAATCTTTTTCTGAGTATTTTTTTTGCAGTTCTTCTAAACCATCGTATTGCGGTGTAAATCCACATTTACTGGCTGTATTTACAATTAAAAGGGTTTTTCCTCTATATTTTTCCAATGATACTGAATTATTTGCATTATCATTTACTGAAAAGTCATATAATGTTTGGCTCATAAATTTCATTTTATCAGAAAAAATATAAATACTTTAATCAACGGGGAGAGCAATAATGAAATACAAAAAATTAGGTAACACCGACTTAGACGTAAGTCTCATTTGTTTAGGGACAATGACTTGGGGCCAACAAAACACTGAAGAAGAAGGCCATGAGCAAATGGATTATGCTGTTGATAGAGGAGTTAATTTTTTTGATACCGCAGAACTTTATTCAATTCCGCCAAAAGCAGAAACACAAGGTAGCACCGAAACAATCATTGGAACTTGGTTTAAGAAAAACAATAATCGAGACAAAATTATTTTAGCTACAAAGGTTGCTGGCAGAAGTGGTATGGATTGGTTTAGAGGAGGAGAGACTCGACTCGATAAAAAAAATATAGAGGCTGCGATCGAAGGGAGCCTAAAGAGACTGCAAACCGATTATGTAGATTTGTATCAACTTCACTGGCCAGATAGACCGTTGCCAATGTTTGGTGGAGGAGCAGGTCTTTACAAGCATTACGATATGGAAAACATCGCAATTTCTGAAACATTGGAAGTTCTAAAGTCTCTAGTAGATTCTGGCAAGGTGAGATATATAGGTTTATCTAACGAGACCCCTTGGGGACTTTCAGAATTTATAAGAATTGCAGATGAAATGAATTTACCAAGAGTTCAGTCAGTCCAAAATGCTTACAATCTTTTAAACAGGACATACGAATACGGCATGTCTGAATTTTATTTCAGATCCGAAGTAGGCTTATTGGCATACTCTCCGCTTGCTCAAGGATATTTATCCGGAAAGTATTTAAATGGTGCAAGACCTAAAGGTTCTAGAACTCAATTGTTTGGCAGAGGTCAAAGATATGAAACAGAATCAGCCGAAAATTCTATTCAAAAGTACGTCGACTATGCAAAAGAAATAAATATGGATCCTTCTGTGATGGCCAACGCTTTTGTTAATTCCAGAGATTTTGTGACATCCAACATCATCGGAGCTACAACAATGGAACAACTAAAATTAGCCATAGATAGTTTTGAAGTTGAACTGAGCGAAGAAAATCTGACCTACTTGGATCAAGTACACGCGGCTTGCCCTAATCCATGTCCTTAATTTGATGAAATGGATATGGCATAAATACCATGATTTGGATGACTCGCAGTTACGAGATATTTCAGAGCTAAGAAAATCTTTTTTTGAGGCTGACCAAGAAGATCCGGTAAAGGACGAATACGATGAAATGAGTTTTCATCTTTTAGGGCTGGTGGATTCCGACTTGGTAGCATACGGTAGAGTAATTCCTCCTCACGGCGAATTTATCAATCCTTATCTCAGTAGAATCATCGTTGCCGAAAATTTCAGAAAAAAAGGGTTTGGCAAAGCTTTGATTAATGAGCTGAGTAATAAATCAAAAGCTTTGTTCTCCAATAAAATAACAAAAGTATCAAGTTTGGCTTCTACCTTAAGTTTTTATAAAAAAAATAATTTCATTGAAGATAAAAAGGTCATTGACGAAGCTGGGGTTGAGCATTTTATTTTATTGAAAAATGATTGATAAAAAATACGTCAACATTGCATTAATCGTTGTTTTTTTTGTTTCCTTATTCATTTCTTTAAATTCAGTTATTTTTGAAACCAATTTTCAACTCGACCAAGCAATTGCCCGCGTAGGGGAAAAGGAGATAAGCCGACAAAAATTTGAAGAAATAATTAAAGTCTTGGACGATCAAAGCAAGTCTGAATTGACTTTGGAAAAGAAAAATTTGATTCGAGAAAGACTAATTGATGAGGAACTTTTAATACAAAGAGCCATAGAGCTTGATTTGGTGAGAAATGACTCTTTGGTAAAGGGAATGTTATTCAGACCATGTTTCAATACATCATCAACTCAAATGAATTAGCTGAACCTTCAGAGGCTGAGTTAAGAGAGTACTTCAGTAAAGAAAAAAATTATTTCTCTTCAGGTAAGCGTTTCAAACTCAAGAATTATACTTTTCGTAATTTGAATGATGCAGAAACAGCAAGAAATTCACTTAATCAAGGAAACTTGGAAAGTTTTCTAAAACTTGTTGAAACGGAAAATTCTATTGATTTACCAAACGTTTTCCTCACACCCCAAAAAATAAGAGATTATTTAGGACCCAAAGTGTTAGAAGAATTACCAAGTCTAGAAAAAGGGGGCTTTTCTAATATTTTTGAAATAAATAAAGTACCGAGCATCGTTATTTGTATTGATGTTTTGTTGGATAACAATCCAAAATTCGAAGAAATCATTGAACAAATCAAGAACAAATTTATCAGAGATCGAGAAGACAGTCTCGTCAAAGAGTATATTGAAAACTTAAGAAACTTTTATGAAATTGAAAAATATTCTTTTTAGCTTTCTTCTAATTCTTTTTTTTTCAGGAAATATTTTATCTCATCAAAAAAGTCAGTCTTATACCTCTTGGAAGGGCGAAGTAGTTGGAACGGATTTTGTAGTTTCCGTTTCATCAAAAATCAGCAAAGCAGTTTTATTTAATCAACTACAAAACAATGGCTATCGCGTAAGTCAGCTTGAGAATTATTTTAAGAATAAAATAAGCTCTGAAGATTGCTTTTCACAAAATCCGCTAATCCAAGACCAGGGCGACTTTGTTAAATACCTAGATAAATTTGTCTGTTCCGTAGAGCAGCCTAGATTTAGGTTCAACCTGTTTTTTGACTTGAATCTTTCTCATCTGGATTTTTCTTCTCAAGAAAAGGCAGATCAACTCTTCCCCGACTTTATTATTTCCTCGGATAATCGACAGATCACTATTTTTGATGAGAATCAAAGCGCTGAGCTTAATTTATCCTTCTTAAACTTCTTGTCTTTTGGTTTCAAACATATTTTAAGCGGTTTGGATCACATTGCATTTCTATTACTCATAATCTTTTTATGTGCAAACTTAAAAACTCTTTTTTTTGCAATTTCAGGTTTTACCTTAGGTCATTCGGCTAGCCTTTTCTCCAGTGTTCAAGGTCTCATTGCGTCTTCAACAAGTTTGGTTGAGATCATGATTGGATTTTCTATCTTAGTCTGCTCGATAGAGGTTTTAGGAAAAAAGACTGCTCAGCTTGGCATGTTTTCAAATCTTTTGTTAGTTGCTTGGGCAATCCTAACTTTTGCTATTTATATCTTTATCCCTAAGCAGTCCCTTTTCTTTTTGTCTTTAGGCCTCATGATGTTTTGCTATTTGAGATTATCTGATAACTATCAAAGCAGTTTGAATCTTATTTTTATAACCATTGTGTTTGGGTTTATTCATGGTCTGGGTTTTGCAGGCGCCATAAACGAGATTTATTTACCAAAAGAAGACATGTTAAAAATTCTTCTCGCTTTCAACTTAGGCATTGAAATTGGTCAAATTTTAAGTTTTTGGAATTTTTGCTTTATTTGCCTATCTTTTAAACTTTTATAATTTAGGAAAGCTAAGAAACTTTGCCACAATAGCCATTACTGCATCTATTTTTGGCTATAGCTTAAATCTCATCATCGAGAGATCTTTTTTAGTCTTTTAGATGATTCTTATGTCTTTTGCTTGAGGTCCCTTGAGACCATTGGTTACGACGTAACTGACTCTAGTGCTTTCTTTGAGAAGTTTTCTATCTTTAATTTCTACCGAGGCGAAATGAATAAATAAATCTCCACCTTTATCTCTTTCCACAAACCCATAACCTTTACTTGGATCAAACCACTTGATTTGACCTTTTTCTCTTCTAATTCTTCTCTTTATTTGTTTTCCATAAACAATAATCATGCTCGAAGTATAAATACCGAGAAAAAAGAAGAGGGCTAGGAAAATAAGATTTTCTTGAAAAGCTTGGCTAAAGGATTGATTTTCAACAAACCAAAAATAAGCATACGCAAATAAAAATGATACCAATAAAGATGAAGTTGCTCCCCTTAACCACATAGAGGCATTATATCTTTATTGTCACAAAGCTAAAAATTACTTTAATTTTTCAAGAGTTTTAATTTGTTTTTCAGTAGTAACAATTTTTTGGGAAAGTTCTTTTAAATTTCGTTTTCTTTCTTGAATAAGAGCTTTTGGAGCATTCAACAGAAATTTTTTATTATCAAGTTGATTTTTCAAGCCTTGAAAAGACTTATTGAATTTTTCTAGGTTTTTGTGATTCCTTTCAATTTCAGACTTAGGGTCAATAAGACCTTGAAGTGGAATGTGAATTTTCGTGCCATCCACAAGAGAAATTGCAGAAGGCGGGATGTTTTTGTTTAAAAAATCGATCTTTTTAACTCTTGTTAAGTTAAGCAAGTAGTTTTTATTTTGCTCCAGTAATTTTTTAATGCTTTTATTTTTTTCGACAATGATGGTGATATCTTTCTTAGGAGAGATAAGCATTTCGGATCTTATGTTTCTAATGCCTGAGATTACTGATCTCAAAGACTCTATATTTTTCAGGTTAGAAGTTCCTAAATATTTTGTCGGAAGCTCCGAAATCATAATACTCTTTTCCTTTGCATTGAATGTTTCTTTGAAAGTTTGCCAAATTTCTTCGGTAATGAAAGGCATCATGGGATGGGCTAATTTGAGTGTTTTTTCAAAAATATCCAATAAGGAATTTTTAATTTGGGCTTTTTCAGCATTGGAAATGCTTTGGTCATTGAGTCTAATTTTGCAAAACTCTATGTACCAATCGCATAACTTTTCCCAAATGAATTCGTAGAGAACTTGCGTAGCCAAGTCGAATCTAGAGTTATCGATATGATCAACGTAACCTTCTAAACTCTTGTTAAATTCTGATCTGATCCATTTATCGATTGGGTCATCACTTAGTTTCTTTGATTTTTTATATCCTTTGCATTGCAGCTTAATAAATCTTGAGGCATTCCATAACTTGTTACAGAAGTTTCTGTAACCTTCAACTCGTTTGACATCAAAGTTAATGTCTCTACTACCCGATGCCAGAGATGCAAAAGTAAGCCTAAGCGCATCAGTTCCGAAAGAAGGTATACCAGAGGGAAATTCTTTCTTGGTGGCTCTTTCAATTTCTCTCTCAAACTTGGCACAATTAAGTTTTCAGTCCTTTTTGCTATTAAAGTTTTCAGAGGGATTCCATCAATAACATCAATTGGATCAATTATGTTTCCTTTTGACTTGGACATCTTTTGACCTTCTGAATCTCTCACCAATCCATGAATAAAAACCTTTTTAAAAGGAGGCTCTTTGAGAAATTTTTGCGAAATCATAATCATTCTGGCAACCCAAAAAAATATGATGTCAAAACCCGTAACCAAAATGGAAGTGGGGTGGAATTTTGCAAGTTGTTTGGTTTTTTCGGCCAACCTAAGGTCGCAAAAGTCCACAATTGCGAAGAAAACCAGGTATCCAATACATCCTCATCCCTTGTTAGGGTTCCAGAAACTTTATTTCTCTTTCTTACTTCTGCTTCGGACTTTCCAACATAAACTTTTTTATTCTCATCGTACCAAGCTGGAATTCTATGTCCCCACCACAATTGACGACTGATGCACCAATCTTCAATATCCTTCATCCAATTAAAAAAAGTTTTTTCCCAATTTTTTGGCACGAATTGAACTTTCCCATTTCTAACTAATTTCGAAGCCTCTTGAGCTAAATTTTTTGTTTTCAAATACCATTGTTCGGTCAAATAGGGCTCTAAAATTTCTCCTGTTCTTTCGCCACGAGGAATAGCAAGTTTGTGCTTTTCACTGCCCACCAGTAAATTTGCTTGATCTAAATCTTCGATGATAATTTTCCTAGCCTCTAGCATTTTTAAATTCTGATATTTCTTAGGTGCGTTTTCGTTCAAAGTTCCGTCTTTGTTTAAAATATTTAGAAACTCAAGTTTGTGACGTTTGCCAATTTCAAAATCATTAAAGTCATGAGCTGGAGTTACTTTCAGGCAACCGGTTCCAAATGACATGTCAACATAGTCATCAGCAATTACAGGTATCTCTCTATCCGTCAGCGGCAATTTAACTGTCTTGCCGATAAGTTTTTTATATCTTTTGTCTTTGGGATTTACAGCAACAGCCATATCTCCCAATAAAGTTTCTGGCCGAGTGGTCGCTACCGTAAGGTGACCTGCATCGTGTTCGTACTTGATGTTCCAGATGAAAGAACTTTCTTCTTCATTGGAAACTTCAAGATCTGATAATGCAGTTTGCAAAGAGGGATCCCAATTAACGAGTCTGTATCCTTTGTAAATAAGACCTTCATCGTAGAGCTTACAAAATACTTCCGATACTGCATCGCTGAAGTCAGCATCCATAGTAAATTTTTCAGAAGACCAATCCACTGAAGAACCCAGTCTTCTAAGTTGCTTGGTAATGGTATTGCCAGAGTACTTTTTCCATTTCCAGATTTCTTTCTCAAACTTACTTCGGCCAAGAGATTCTCTTGTTTTACCTTCACCTTCAAGTTTTCTTTCAACAACCAATTGTGTTGCGATGCCTGCATGGTCCGTTCCGACTTGCCATAGGACGTCATACTGCTGCATTCTTTTTAACCGCGTCATAATATCCATTAAGGTATTTTGAAACCCATGACCCATATGCAAGCTACCCGTCACATTTGGCGGCGGAATCATAATGGAAAATGTTTTTTTAGATTTATAAGTGGGTTTAAAAAAACCAGATTTTTCCCAAAACCGATACCATTTTTTTTCTAAATTTTTTGGGTTGTAAGTCTTTTTCACTTTTAATTGATGTAAGTGGGATCTAATCCATCAATTTTACATTGTTTGAAGCTTTCTCTTGCTTGATTTTGCAAAGAAGCATTATCTTTAATGACAATTTGAAACACGGTGTCGTAGTCCTGATAGTCAGGAGGTAACTTTGGGTTTAGATTGATCAAAGTTGAAAAATCGTTTTTTACCTTAATGCCTGGGTAAGATATTTCTACAGGACAAGAGGGTATTTTTGCATCGTTAGAAATCTTATGAGCTAAAAAAACCTCATTGAGGTCTTCCCAAAGCTTCTGATCGAGTTCATTGGCTTGTACAGCGTCA
Organism: Gammaproteobacteria bacterium; assembly: GCA_038141925.1. Classification (GTDB taxonomy): domain Bacteria; phylum Pseudomonadota; class Gammaproteobacteria; order Magnimaribacterales; family AG-339-G14; genus MEDG-81. The sequence continues at coordinate 477,273 of JAYQJB010000002.1, forward strand.
TTGCACCTCAGATTAATTTTATTCTGAGGAGAAGAGCCAAGTTCTAGAAATTTTTCTTCAACAAACTTAAGTAAGAAACTTATGGCTTCTTTTTCATCTTCTCCTGCAGAAATAAAACTTATTTCTTGGGTCATGCAGTGAGTAAATATTCAGACAAGAGGGGGACAGGTCTTCCGGAAGAAACTTTTTGTCCTCCAATACCATAAGCCGTTCCCGCTATATCTAAATGTGCCCACTTGTACTTTTCGGTGAATCTTGAAAGAAAACAAGCAGCCGTAATTGTGCCCGCTGAACCACCTATATTTGCGATATCGGCATATCTGCTTTTTAAACCACCTTGGTACTCATCCCAAAGAGGTAATTGCCAAGCTTTATCGCCACTGGCAATTCCCGAGCTAAGAATCTTATCGGCCAATTTTTGATCGTTTGACATGACCCCGGTAGCTTCGTGCCCAAGGGCTACGATTACAGCACCCGTTAGGGTAGCAATATCTATAACACTGGCTGGCTTAAATCTTTCTACATAAGTAAGTGCGTCACACAGAACCAATCTACCTTCGGCATCGGTATTGAGTATTTCCACGGTTTGACCTGACATGGTGCTGACAACATCGCCTGGCTTAGTTGCAGTACCACTTGGCATGTTTTCAGCTGAGGCAATGACACCGATAATATTTTTCTTCGGTTTTATTTCTGCTATCGCTCGCATCGTACCTAAGACACTAGCAGCTCCAGACATGTCATATTTGATTTCGTCCATGGCACGCGAAGGTTTGATGCTAATCCCTCCAGTATCAAAGGTAATTCCTTTTCCAACAATTACATGCGGCTGTTCATCTTTTTTACCACCAGCATAGTTCATGATGATTAGTTTCGATTCTTGTACGCTACCGTTACCAACCGACAAGAGGCAGTCCATACCTAATTTTTTCATTTCTTTTTCACCGAGTACTTTGGTCTTCACTGCAGAAAAAGTTCTAGACAAGGCTCGAGCTTGATTTGCAAGGTGCGTCGGGGTGCAAATGTTGGCAGGGGTATTCGCAAGCTCTTTACTGAAATTGCTGCCCGCACCAATGATTTGACCTTTTTTAAGAGCTCCAGACAGACCGGCTTTTTTCGAATCCATAAATATTTCTACTTTTTTTAAGACATTTTTAGGTTGATTCTTTTTGCCTTTAAAAAAGTATTGATAGCTTGAAGCTTCAAGATGTCTACCCAAAACTTCAACCGTCCAACTGGTATCTCTATTTTCTACAGAAACTTCAGGAATGATAATTTTTACCGAAGCAGATTTCGAAGCCAACGCAGCGCTTGAAATTGATTGGCAAATTTTGAAATAGTCTACTTCTGAAATCTTTTTATTTTTTTTGCCGGTTCCAACGAAATAAGATTTTTCCGCATTGACCCCACTGATGGCAGGCAGATAAACGCTATTGCCAATTTTTCCGGTAATTTCTTCCCTGGAAATAAGTTTTTTAATAGTGCCATTGCTGACTTCATTGATAACTTTTAAATCGCCATCGAGAGTTTTGGCTTCACTTACACCTATTATCAAAGTCTGAAATTTATCTTTTTTGAAATTTAACTTTTTATTTGATGATATTGATTGATTTAATAATTTCTTCATTTCTTCTCCATACAAAATTTACTGTTAAACATGTGGGATAATACCCTAAGAATATAATAGCAATGCCAAGAATTATTACATTATATTTAATAGGCCAAGTAACTAAGATTAGTTTTCTTACCTTAATCGTTTTATTTAGTGTTTTTTTTTCTAAATGAGTTCACGGTCTATCTTGAAAAAGTCTCAAGTGGCGAACTTTATCCTGAACTCCTGATATTGGTTTCGATTTACAGCATGTCTGAAATTGTTGAGGTCGTGCTCCCTCTGAGTGTCTTTATCGGTACCATCATTGCCATTTATCGCCTGGATCAAAACAATGAGCTATTGGCTTTTTCCAAAATGGGTCTTGGCAAGCGTAAGGTCGTTTTAATCTCTTGTATCCCAGCGATATTTTTCGCACTCTTTGTTGCTTTGGTGTCTTTTTATCTCACTCCACTTTCAAATAACAAACTTGCTTTTTTAAACGATATTGAAAGATTTTCAGATAGATTTAAATTAATGGGAGCCGAAAAGATCAATGTCCGTGATGATCTCAATGCAATTTTTTATGCCAAGGAAGCTTCAGATAGGGGCTTCCAAGATGTCTTTTCAAGTTTTGAAACCAACGACTCAGAGTTTGTCTTAACTGCTGACGAATTGATCTCAAAACCTTTAAACGAAAAAGAAAACCGGATATCTTTTGAATCGGGTAAATTTTCTATTTTGTCCGAAGCCATGCCACTGGATTTTAGCTTTGATGAATTCTTTTTAATTTTGCCAAAAAAACCAATTCTCAATGTTGAAGACTTGAAGAGAAAATATTTTCACGAATTGTTTTTTGCTAAAGATTTAGAGCGAATCGAATTACTCAAACGTTCTTCCATGCCGTTGATCATTATCATTTCAGCTTTAATAGCTGCATCCTTGACCATGAGATTGAAAGACTCAGGACGTTTTTATATTTTTCTTTCCGGTCTAATCATATTTATGTCTTATTATGGACTTTCGCTTTCCCAGGAAGTCTTTAGTAATTTTTCTCTTAATTCCACAATTGTGTTTTTTAGCATTCACGGTATTTATTTGATCGCCGCTATCATGTTGGCACTCGATCAAAGCTATCAAAACCTTAGTTTCAATCTTGGTGGCTTAAAATATTCAAGAAACTTCATGATCAATCTCTTTGTGTTGTTTTTAATTGCAACGGTATTTTCCTATTTGGTTTTTTATGTCTTTTTATAGTCTTATTTTTGGCGATACTTTAGACAATCTTTTTTCACAAGATATGCCTGGCGCTTTCTTTTTCTAACAGTTGGGATATTTTTTTTATTGGATTTGATTCTTTCATTTTTGAATGAATTTGAAGATTTAAGCGAATTTTATTCATTCAATAAGATTCTACTTTTTCTGGCTTTTACTTCGGTTGATGCGGTTTTTGATATTTTTCCATTAAGCGCAATTGTCTCGACAATCATTTGTATGGGTGCAATTTCAGATTCAGGAGAATTGATAGCAGCAAGGGTATCTGGAAAAAAATTATCACGAATTATCTTTGCGGTTTTGAAGCCAGTAATTTTTGGAATCTTACTAATGCTCGTTTCATGGCAATTTTTTATCCCCAATCTTCAAGAGGCTGCCAATAATTTGAAATTTGAACCCACATCAAATCTCTCCGAGCAAAAAGAGCAGTGGGTATTTAAAAACGATAGATTTTCAAAAGTTACCGATAAGGGCACCAGCAAGGAAGTAAAAATTTACGATCTCGATGAAAAAGGAAATGTCGATAGCATTGTCGTCTCCAAAGACATTGAAATTGCTGAAAACGAATGGGTTATCAAAGAGGTCAGAGACTATAAGGAAGACATCAGTCAGTCTGATTTTCATCTGGGAAGATGCACCAAAGCTCGCTATGAATTATTCCATGAAAGGTCTAAAACACATGTCCTTAACGGATAACTATTATTACTGGCAGTCCATCAATGAGGTAGCTGATCGTAACAAAGTAGGTTACGAGTTTTGGAAGAAAATGCTTGAGCCCATTTCTTTGCTCTGTCTTATAATTTTTGCTTTAGCCATTTCACTGAGAGCCATAGGCAGAAACAAAAGTGTGGATCGTTTCGTTTTGGGAATTTTAATTGCCTTTGGCTTTAATCTTTTAATTAAAATCTTTGGCAATATTTCTTTGATTCTAGGTTGGAGTGCTTTTTGGGGAATTCTATTCTCTTCTTTGCTTTTGCTTTACTTTGGCATAAGAATCATTCGACGCGTTTAGACTTTTACTAAAAACGTTTTTGACAAAATATCGTTTAAGGTTTTTTTGTCTTTTCGAAAAAGCATCGGTAGATAATTCAAGCCCAAATAACAAAGTGAAGATAAGGCCCAGTAAACATCGATAAATCATCCTGCCGAAACTTACCTCAGAAGAGTCAGCTTGAGCCAAGCGAACTTTCCAAACTTGCATCCCTAAGGTTTGACCCTTATTTTTTTTCCAAAAGTAACAGTAAAAACCAACCCCTAAAGCTAAAAATACCAAATACATCAAAGGGCTTTCCACTTCAGTATTGAGTGCATAAGTGATAAGCAGGGTGAGACCCACACAAAGGGCAATGATTAAAATCAAGTCATAAAATAAAGCAACCATTCTCCTGAAGAAGCCTGCTGGTTTATAATCTAAAGTAGAATTCATATTATGTCTGAACAAGAAGCTAATCTATCACAAAGCAATTTCTTCGGTCATCCCATTGGCTTAAGAACCTTATTCTTCACTGAGCTCTGGGAGCGAATGTCTTACTACGGCATGCGCGGACTCCTTGTTCTTTACATGACCATTGGTGTTGTTGGCAATCCAGGACTGGGTTGGTCAAACGTTGAAGCCAATGCCATTTATGGCATTTATGCTGGCATGGTTTATTTTTTAGCTTTACCGGGCGGTTGGCTCGCAGACTATTTATTGGGTTATCAAAAGGCTGTGCTTTACGGCGCGCTCATCATCATGTTGGGTCACTTTACCTTGGCCATTCCTTTGGAAGAGACTTTTATCTTGGGCTTGGCTTTTGTTGCCATCGGCACCGGTCTTCTAAAACCCAATATATCTTCCATCGTAGGTCAGCTTTATGCCGATCACGACGAACGTAGAGATTCTGGTTTCACCATTTTTTACATGTCGATCAATATCGGTAGCATGCTTGGGTTTGCCGTTTGCGGTTACTTGGGTGAGCGCATCGGTTGGCATTGGGGTTTTGGTGCTGCGGGCATTGGCATGCTCTTTGGCGTCATTCAATTTGTTTATTTTCGAAGTCAGCTTGGAACTGCTGGTTTAAATCCAAATGAAATGGCAGAAGGGCGCAGAAGCACTTTGCGACTTTGGACCATCATTACGGTTTTATTTTTTGCTGCCGTAGTCATCTCAGGAGTTCTAGGGCTTTGGAGTATTGATCCAGTATTTTTTGCCGAACGTTTTCGTGACTTTTTGGTTGTCATTTCATTTATCTATTTTGGTTACTTGTTTTTCTTTGCAGGGCTTACCAGCTTTGAAAAGAAAAATGTATTGATGCTTTTACTCTTATTTGTGGGAGCGGCTGCTTTTTGGTCTGGTTTTGATCAGTCGGCAGGCTCGTTATCGATCTTTACCAGAGATTATGTGAATCTTACTTTTGGTTCTTTTCAAGCACCTGTCAGTTGGACGCAATTTTTAAACCCACTTTTTGTGGTGATGTTTGCACCATTCTTTGCTTATCTTTGGGTCTTTTTGGGAAAAGAAATTTAAATCCCAATACGCCCATTAAATTTGCCATTGGTTTAATTTTTATGGGACTGGGTTTTATTGTGATGCTTTACGCTGTCCAATACGCCATGGTTGAGGCACCGGTAGGTGTTCAATGGTTGCTCTTAACTTATCTCTTACATACCTTTGGCGAATTGGCTTTATCGCCAGTTGGTTTATCTGCTTTTTCTAGATACTCGCCGAAAAAATATCTAGGCCAAATGATGGGCTTATGGTTTTTAGCTTCATCCTTGGGAGGAGTACTTGCTGGATTATTTGGCGGAGAAGCAACCGAATCAGGTTTGAGTAGCATGACCCCGATATTCTCTGAATTGATCTATTACTATTTAATCTTGGCAGCAGTTTTAATAGTTCTTTCTTTCTTTATAAGAGGGAAAGTAAATACATCCTAAAAAAGACCAAGACCCAAAAAGAACTTTTGATGCTCTTTTGTTGAAATAAAAAGAAAAACAAGTATTATTATACGAAAACTTATTCGCACAAAATTTTTGTTATGATAAAACATTCGCATAGGAAAGTTCCTGAAGGTAAATACCTTAAGCATGGCTCTTGGTATGACGGAACAAATATTCAGTTAGGTGAAAAAAACTAAACAGACAAAAAATCTAAAATTGGTTTTTGGCTCTAAACCTTATGTTTTAAAACCAGGGGAGAAGTCAAAGATTGTTGAAACTGATATTGAATCTGCAACGCATTCAGCTGTAAGTATTGGATATGAAGTTTGGTACACAAGAACTAAAGAAAAAACTAAATCCTTTGGAAGATCAATTCTGCAAGAAAAGAATCCAGCTTATGTTGAAATGCATGGCACGTTTAATGAAACATCAGATACCAAAATTGGTGGACAAGAAGATATTGTTTTTCAAAAGACTTGTGAAGATATGTTTCATCTAAATCAAATATCTAAGACGGACAATATAACAAAGTCGTTCAATACTTTGAGGAAAGAAAGGGTGCTTTGTTTGAATTAAGACCTATTATCAATGAAAAAAATCAATTGAAGCTTCAGTTTGAGTCTTACAATTTAAGATTTGCTATTGAACATTTCATTCTCACAGAAGCAAGAATATTTAATCGTTATGCGTCTTGTTTAAATTGTGACAAGCCAATTACCTTGAAAAGACGTTCTAAAAAGTTTTGCAATAATGCTTGCCGCATGGCTTACAACAGAAAGCACAAGCCAATAAACGAAATTTACATCATGGGTTTTAACATGCCCAAATCGATGAGAAGTAGTAAAAAATGTTCTAATTCTTTCTATGTGCATCAAGACATGATTAAGGTCGGCATCTCGACAAAACTATCAAAGAAGAAAGAAAGAATATGAAGACTTATTATTCAGATTCTGAAAAGAAAAAAGTTATGTGTATGAATTGATGTATTGGAAAACAGATGATACCAATGGAGACTTACAACTTTTAGAAAAAGAATTAAAAAAGAATTTGTTCAAGCAAGATTTCGAGGAGAGTATTACCAAAAGGAATACTTTGAAGAAATAAGTGCTTGGATAAAAAATTGGTTAAATAAAAATAAAACATCGGAAAAGTTTTCAACCGAAATTTTTCACGATGCTAAAAATATAGGAGAAAAAATGGAAATAAATGAATACGAAAATAAAAGATTTATTCGAACAGATAAAGCAATATCAAGCAGATGTGCCTTGCATAATATCAACCGTTGGCAATGGATTGCCGATGCTGGCTCTAAAGGCAGGAGCTATTCTGAACTTAACACTAAGGATTCAATATACAGAAAGAGTATAAAAAGAGACGACTATTCAGGAAATAAACTTCGATAATCCAAGACATAAAATACGATATTAAATCAGGTTGATTAAAGCTTATAAATGAAAAACCTACTCCTAATTCTGGCTTTTTGGAGCAGAGGAGTATTAAGAAAAGTTATCGCCCAATGCAAAAGAATAACTGCAGTTAAATCTCCAGTTGTATCTAACATTCTGCTAAAGCCCATTCCACCAAGAAAAGTGAAAATACAGGCATTGAGTTTCCAACGTAAAGTGAAATAGTGAATGGTTGCAAAAATAAGATTGCTAATGAAAGCTCCAATCCAAAAGAAACTAATACCCGTAACATCCGAAGTAATTAAAAAGGTAAAGAAAGCCTGAATGCAATTTCTTCAACCACAGAAATCATGAAGAGATATCCAACCCAGATTAATTGACGAAGATCGATTTCTCTTTTTGTATATTTAAGAAACCCAAAGATAAAAGTTGCAACTATCAAACTCCAAAGAAGATATTTCAGAGGATTTCTAAATAAATTATCCAGTGAAGATAATAGGGCAGTTTGAATGGATGGCAACAAAAGACAAATAATTGCTATCGAAGCCATGGTTAGACCATGTCTCGCAAGTACTTGACGAAATTTAGAGATGTAATTCTTTTGGCTTCAAGGCTGCTCTTTGCAGTCGACCCGCAGGAATTGGATTAGAAGCTTCCTTCATTGATGACTATACGATTGAGTTAATCGTTGGAGTGTAATTCTTCGTTGAGTTCTATGACTTTTTTATTCGGGCGACATTGAATGGAACCTGTTAAAGAATTTCTGATAAATAAAAGATCGGATTTAGAAGCAAGTTCAGAAGCTTTCACTGTTTCAGAAATCTCACCTATGTCATCGATAACTTCTACTTTTGAAGAAGCTGTCAGATAAAGTCCAGCCTCAACTGTGCATCTGTCTCCTAAAGGAATTCCTAAACCGGAATTAGCGCCAAGCAGACAATTTTTTCCAAGAGAAATTCTGACGTCATTACCACCGGATAACGTTCCCATGGTGGAAGAGCCGCCACCAATATCGGTTTTATCGCCAATCACAACTCCTTGAGAAATTCTGCCTTCGATCATGGCTTCACCCAAAGAACCAGCATTAAAGTTCACAAAGCCCTCGTGCATGATCGTTGTTCCGGATCCTAGATAAGCGCCCAATCTCACGCGGTTGGCATCGGCAATTCTGACATCGGATAAAGTCACGTAATCGGTCATACGTGGAAATTTATCAATGCTGTGGACCAAGATGTGTCGGTTTTCTTTTCTTGCCTCAAGTTGTGCTTTTTTGAAATCAGCAATCGAGAAGGGACCTTCAGAAGTCCAAACGACATTTTGTAAAATTCCAAAAATACCATCCAAATTGGTTTCGTTTGGTTTGACCAAGCGATAAGAAAGCAAGTGCAGTTTCAAATAGGCTTCGGGTACTGAAGTAGGGGCTTTGTCATCACTGACAGAGACTTTTTCAAAAGCAGCATCAGATGACATCTAGATCTTCAGCGGAAATATTTTCCTCGGCAAAAAACATTTCGATCCAGTCACCGTCGCTGTTTTTTGTGCCAATGCCTAAGCCAGTCCAATTACTCATTATCTAAAACCTTTTTTATGCTCGTTAATGCTTTTGTTGTTGATTCTATATCATGCACCAAAGCAATTCTTAAATATTGCTCTGCAGGATTTTGTCCATTGTCTTCGGCACCCAAATATTTACCTGGTAATACTATGACTTGTTCTTCGTCGTAAAGTTTTTTAGTAAAAGCTTCGGCATCCTTAACTTTCAACCAAAGATAGAAAGCTCCATCTGGAGTTAAAGAGTCTTTGTCTAAAATTTCTTCAGCCAATTTAAATTTTTCTGCATAGGCAGCTCGATTGTCTTCAACGGTTTTGTCGTCTGCCCAAGCCAAAGTACTCGCATTTTGAATGGGCAAGGGCACGCTGACACCATGAAACATACGATATTTTGAAAAGGCAGCAATGATACTGGCATCTCCCGTAGCACAACCAGATCTAAAGCCAGGTAAGTTGGAACGCTTTGAAAGACTGTGCAATGCTAAAACATTCTCCAAGCTGCCGTTAACTTCCATGGCAGCTTCCAAAAGGGAAGTGGGTTTTTCACCAAAATAAATATCTATGTAGCATTCGTCGCTTAAAACTTTAAAACCAAATTCTTTGGAGAGCTTTACCACCTTACAAAGTTCGTCTTTAGTCATTACTTTGCCGGTAGGATTGGAAGGCGAGCAAAGTACGAGCAGCTGACATTTCTCCCAAACCTGCTTGCATCTACATTTTCCAAATCCATTTGGAAATTATTTTCTTCAGAGCAATTTAAAAAATGAGGTTTGGCTCCTGCAAACAAAGTCGCACCACCGTAAATTTGATAATAAGGGTTCGGCATACAAACATAAGGTTTCTCACTAACTGCTTCTCTATTGACCATGGTTTGAATGGCAGAGAAGGTGCCTTCTCTGGTCCCGCCAACCAAAAAGATTTCTTCATCTTTTACATCATTTCAATTTGAAATTGTTGGCTAAGTAATTTTGGTAGCTTTTTTTCAGCTCAGGCACCATCGCCATCGGAGGGTAGTGACTGAATAATTCTTTGTTTTGATTTATGGCATCTAAAATTTTTGGACTGGCCGGATGCTTTGGCTCGCCAATAGATAGATTGATCTCCGCTGGCGATCTTTTTGGGCTAATAAGCTTTCTCAATCTTTCAAAGGGATAAGATTGAATCTCAGTAATTAAATTATTCATAGCCTAAAAACTTTCTTCGCTTCTTTGGGTAAGAACTTCAAAGCCGTCTTGAGTCACCAGGATGGTGTGTTCCCATTGGGCAGATAATCTGCCATCTGCAGTCTCGACCGTCCAACCATCGGTTTTGGATAGCTTGGTTTTGTAAGTGCCCAAATTGATCATGGGTTCGATGGTAAAGCACATGCCTTCTTGTAAGGACATGCCGGTATTGGGTTGGCCGTAATGCAAAACTTGCGGATCTTCATGGAAGACTTTGCCAATGCCATGTCCGCAGTATTCTCTAACAACTGAATAATGATTGCCCTCGGCATGGACTTGAATGGCATGACCAATGTCACCCAATCTAGCTCCAGGCTTAACTTGTTCAATACCGCGATAAAGACATTCTTGAGTGATATCAACCAGGCGTTGGGCATGCGGTTGGGCTTTGCCAACCATAAACATTTTGCTGGTATCGCCGTGATAGCCATCTTTGATGACGGTGACATCGATATTTATGATGTCGTTGCTTTTTAGAATTCTATTTTCAGTTGGAATGCCATGACAAACCACTTGATTGATTGAGGTGCAAATCGATTTTGGAAAACCTTTGTAGTTTAAGGGTGCTGGAATGCAATCGATCTCATCTACGATGTAGTCGTGACAAATTTTATCCAATTCACCAGTGGAAATTCCTGGTTTTACATGTTCACCGATCATCTCCAAAGTCTGAGCAGCAAGCTTGCCTGCTAGCTTCATACCTTTTATATCTTCCGAATTTTTAATCATAAGTTAAATTTTTAATGGACTTTACAGAGTTATTTCATTAGAGTCACATTCTAATGCAAACGGCATTAGATTTTAAAACGCGATCCATAGTTTCTACTTTGTTCGCGTTTTTTTACCCATTTGAAGCAGGTGTTTCATGAGAGCTAAACCTGCTCAGCTCATCCTAAAATCAGGTGAAATCTTCGATGGAGAAGATTTCGGTTACACCAAAGAAAAAGTAGGTGAACTAGTTTTCAATACTTCAATGACGGGCTACCAAGAAATCATTACCGATTTGTCTTATACCGATCAACTCATTTGCTTTACATATCCGCATATTGGAAACGTCGGGACCAATATCGATGATCACGAATCAGTCGTTGGCGGTGCGAGTGGTGTGGTAATCAGAGACCTAACGAGAGTTGAGAGCAATTGGAGAAATGAACTTTCTTTGGCTGATTTTTTAAAAGCCAATAAAGTGCCAGGCATAAAAAACATCGATACTAGAAAGTTAACTAGAGTTTTAAGAAACAAAGGCTCTCAACCGGCCTTTATTTCCTATAAGAAAAAAACCAAAAAAGATATTGAAAAATTATTTGAAAGATTTGGCAGCTCAAAGGCAAAGATTTGGCATCCAAGGTAACGACCGCAAAATCTTACTTATGGAAAAAGCCAAGTTATGGCACAAAAAAACCCAAACTGAAATACAAAATCATCGCTCTTGATTTTGGTGTCAAACACAACATTCTTCGTTTGTTGGTGGATCGCGAATGTGAGGTAGAGGTTATGCCCGCTAATACAGACTTTGAAACCATTCTTAGTAAAAAACCAGATGGCGTATTTTTATCCAATGGTCCAGGAGATCCAGAACCTTGTCATCAACCAATAGAAACTATTTCAAGATTGATTAGAGAAACAAAAATTCCTTTGTTTGGTATTTGTTTGGGCCATCAACTTTTAGGTTTAGCGTTGGGCATGAAAACTGAAAAAATGAAATTCGGTCACCACGGTGCTAATCATCCTGTAAAAAATCTCATCACCAACGAAGTGGCAATAACCAGTCAAAACCATGGCTTTACGATTTCAGAAAAGTCCTTATCATAAGATATATCTATTACCCACCGATCTTTATTCGATGGTTCCATTCAAGGAATTTCTTTTCAAAAAAATCGCGTGTTTGGTTTTCAAGGTCATCCAGAAGCAAGTCCAGGACCGCAAGAGTTGCAATCGCTCTTTGATACTTTCATCGCTCAGGTAAACAAATATGCCAAAAAGAACTGATATCAAATCTGTTTTGATCATTGGCGCAGGACCAATCATCATTGGTCAAGCTTGTGAATTTGATTATTCTGGAGTTCAGGCTTGTAAAGCTTTGAGAGAGGAGGGTTACAAAGTCATCTTGGTCAATTCCAATCCAGCAACAATAATGACCGATCCTGGTCTGGCAGATGCTACCTACATTGAACCCATTACATGGCAATCTTTGGAAAAGATTATCAAAATCGAAAAACCCGATGCGATTTTACCGACCATGGGTGGTCAAACCGGACTGAACGTAGCTCTGGATCTCAATAAAAAAGGAATTCTTAAAAAATACAACATTGAATTGATTGGTGCTACCAAAGAAGCAATCGATAAAGCAGAAGATCGAGAACTCTTTGCTGCAGCAATGGAAAAAATTGGCCTTAAAGTACCTCTAGCTAAACTGGCTCACAACATTGAAGAGTGTTGGGAGGTGCAACAACTGGTTGGCTATCCATGCATCATTAGACCCAACTTTACTTTGGGTGGTTCGGGTGGAGGAATTGCCTACAACAGCGATGAGTTTGAAGAGATTTGTCACAGAGGCTTGGATTTATCTCCAACTTCAGAACTTTATATTGATAAGTACCTTGCAGGCTGGAAAGAGTATGAGATGGAAGTTGTTAGAGATAAGGCTGATAACTGTATCATTATTTGTTCCATTGAAAATTTCGATCCCATGGGTGTTCACACTGGGGATTCGATTACTGTAGCGCCAGCACAAACCTTGACCGACAAGGAATACCAAATGATGCGAAATGCCTCAATGGCTATCTTAAGAGAAATTGGAGTAGAGACTGGCGGATCCAATGTCCAGTTTGCCATCAACCCAGAAGACGGAGAGATGGTCGTGATTGAAATGAATCCCAGAGTTTCCAGATCTTCTGCATTGGCTTCCAAAGCAACAGGTTTTCCAATTGCCAAGATTGCTGCAAAACTTGCTGTTGGTTTCACTTTGGACGAATTGCAAAACGATATCAGCAAAGATTCCATACCAGCCTCTTTCGAGCCAACGATTGATTATGTAGTTACGAAAATTCCAAGATTTAATTTTGAAAAGTTTGCAGGTGCCAATCCTACTTTGACTTCACAAATGAAATCGGTTGGAGAAGTTATGGCCATTGGTTCCAACTTCAAAGAATCACTACAAAAAGCCATGCGTGGTTTGGAAATTGGCTCTTCAGGTTTCGAATCGCCTGAACAAGCTAAAAATATCAAAGCCATCAAACCGAGACTGATTACGCCAACGCCTGAGAGACTTTGGTTCATCGGAGAGGCTTTTAGAAAAGGGATGGATATCAATGAAATCCAAGCTTTTACTGGCATTGACCTTTGGTTTTTAAAAGAAGTCCAAGAAATCATTAATTACGAAAAAATCATTAAATCCAAAAAATTCCTTTCTTCTAGAGATTTATTCCTTGAAGCCAAAAAAATTGGTTTCTCTGACAAAAGAATTGCGGAGTTAACCGCTAAGTCTGAAAAGGACATTCGAGCGAAAAGAAGAAGATTAAAAATCAAACCGGTCTTCAAAAGAGTAGACACTTGCGCTGCTGAGTTTGAAACTTCAACGGCATACATGTATTCAACTTATCAAGATGAGTGTGAGTCCAATCCTACCAAGAAGAAAAAAATCATGGTTCTAGGTGGAGGGCCCAACAGAATCGGCCAAGGAATTGAATTTGACTATTGCTGTGTACATGCAGCTCAAGTTTTAAAAGAAGAGCGTTTCGAAACCATCATGGTGAATTGCAATCCGGAGACGGTTTCGACCGATTACGATACCTCCGATAGGCTTTATTTTGAGCCAATCACTTTAGAAGATGTTTTAGAAATTTACGAAGTGGAAAAACCCAAAGGTTTAATCATTCAATACGGCGGACAAACGCCACTCAAACTTGCCAAAGATTTAGAAAAAAATGGCGTTCCAATTTTGGGTACTTCTCCCGATCAAATTGATTTGTCAGAGGATAGATCGAGGTTTCAAAAATTTGTAAAAGAAAACAAATTGCTTCAACCAGCTAATGGCATGGCATCGAACAATGCTCAAGCGATTAAAATTGCCAATCGAATTGGCTATCCAGTCGTCGTAAGGCCTTCTTATGTTTTGGGTGGTCGAGCCATGGAAATTGTCTACGATGATGAGGATTTAAAAAAATATTTAACCGAAGCTTTGGACGTTGATACAAAAAATCCAGTTCTGATCGATAAGTTCTTAGACTTAGCGATTGAGTTTGATGTTGAAGCAATAAGCGACGGCAAAACTCATATTATTTGTGGTGTACTTCAACACATAGAGCAGGCAGGAGTTCATTCCGGAGATTCGGCTTGTTCTATTCCCCCTTACAGCATTGATAAAAAATTGCTTGCAGAAATTGAAGCCACGGCAATTAAAGTCATCAAGAACATGAAAATTTCTGGTTTGGTCAATATCCAACTGGCCTATGCGAATGAAAAAATATATCTTTTGGAAGTCAATCCTAGAGCCTCCCGAACCATTCCTTTTGTTTCAAAAGCTATCGGCTCTCCATTGGCGAAAATTGCCGCTCAAGTAATGTCCGGTAAAAGTTTAAAAAATTTAGGGATCACTAAATTTAAAAAACCCAAATTTTATTCGGTAAAAGAGGCAGTGCTTCCTTTTGAAAAATTCCAAGCAGTTGATCCTATTCTAGGTCCAGAAATGCGATCTACTGGTGAGGTCATGGGAATAGCGCCTTCATTTGTTGAAGCATTTGAAAAAGCTGAAATAGCAGCTGGGGTATCGATACCTTTGAAGGGAGCTGCGTTCTTGAGTGTCAGAAATACAGACAAAACTTATTTGGAAGAACTTGCTAAAAGTTTAACCAATTCAGGCTTTAAGTTAGTAGCTACCAGAGGAACAGCAAGAGATCTGGAAAATATGGGCTTTAAAGTAAAGAAAATAAATAAAGTTTTGGAAGGTAGGCCACACATCGTTGATTTGATGAAAAATAAAGAAATCAGTCTTGTGGTCAATACTACCGAAGGCAGAGAATCAATTACCGATTCTGCATCAATTAGAAGAACTGCATTAGATCAGAAGATTTGTAGTTCAACTACTATTGAAGGTGCAAGAGCGATATGCAAGGTAATAGAAAATCAGGTTGATTGGAGGGTAAAAAAACTTCAAGATATCCATTGAGGATATGACTGACAAAGCCCCAATGACCGTAGAAGGCGAGAAAGCCTTACGCGCAGAACACGAACACCTTACAAAAAAATGTAAGAATCCAATTGTCCAAAGAAATCGCTGCAGCCAGAGAGCTTGGTGATTTGAAGGAAAATGCCGAATACCACGCGGCCAAAGAACAACAAGGGCTGACAGAAGCAAGAATTAGAGAGATAGAGTCTAAATTAACTAATTCACAGGTTATAGACGTTACCGCTATAGCGCCTTCCGGCAAGGTAA
This sequence comes from Gammaproteobacteria bacterium, assembly GCA_038141925.1. GTDB lineage: Bacteria > Pseudomonadota > Gammaproteobacteria > Magnimaribacterales > AG-339-G14 > MEDG-81. The sequence goes on from JAYQJB010000002.1 coordinate 492,669, forward strand.
TTTTTGGCGTAACGTTGGATCTTTATGATTTAGGAAAAGATGAAGAAGTGATTTTCAAAATTGTTGGCGAAGATGAAGCAAATGTAAATGAGGGCAAAATCTCTTTCTCCTCTCCTTTAGCTAGAGCACTTATAGGTAAGGGTGAGGGAGATATTGCTAAGTTTGAAAGTCCAGCAGGCCCCCAAGAATACGAAATAGTAGCTATTAAGCACATTTGATTTGAGCAAAAATCCCAACTATACCGGCGGAGAAAGGTTTAATAAGCTTTCGAAAAAAGAAGGCTATCGGTCAAGAGCAGCCTATAAATTAAAACAGATAAATAAGTCGCACAATTTAATTAAACAAAATCAAAATATTTTGGATATCGGCTGCGCGCCAGGCAGTTGGATTCAAGTGGTAAAAGAGCTTACAAAAGGAAAAGCATCAATTACAGGCATAGATATACTTTCCATGGCTAAAATTGAGGGAATTACCTTTCTACAAAAGGATTTATTGGAAGTTAACGACGATGACCTGAATGATCATTTTGACCTTGTTTTATCTGATATTGCCCCCAATATAAGTGGTATAAGTATTACCGATTCTGAAAATATGATTGAACTTTTGAATATAGAGATATATCTAATAAATAAATATCTTGTAAATGGAGGTTCTTTTCTAGCAAAATGTTTTCAAGGTAGTTCTTTTGATCATTTAAAAGAATTCATGAAAGAAAACTTCAAAGAGGTAGTAAGAATTAAACCAGAAGCATCCAGAACAAGTTCAAAGGAATGTTATTTATTAGGAAAATTTAAAAAGTAAGAATTATGTCGCAATTAATGAGAAATATTTTAGTTTGGCTCGCAATTTCAGGTATCACCTTTGTTGCTATCCAAAACATTTACAATCAAAGTCCCTCACAGAATATGAATTATTCTGAATTTGTCTCTTTGGTTAATAAAGACCAGATTTCCCAAGTGTCTTTTAAAGGAGATGGTTATACCATCGAAGGGATCACTCAAGAAGGAAACTCTTTTACAACAACCCGTCCTATATACGTTCAAGACGATCAGTTAATGACCGATCTTTTTGAGCACAGAGTCGAAGTTTTAGGCGAAGAACCTCAAAGAGAAAGCATTTGGACACAACTTTTAGTAGCTAGTTTTCCAATTCTCATAATTTTAGCCATCTTCTTTTTCTTCATGCGTCAAATGCAAGGAGGTATGGGAGGTCGCGGCGGCCCAATGTCATTCGGTAAAAGCAAAGCAAAAATGTTGGAAGGCGGGAAAGTCAAAACAACATTTAGAGATGTAGCTGGAGTAGAAGAAGCAAAAGAAGAAGTCCAAGAACTGGTAGATTTTTTAAGAGATCCTTCAAAATTCCAAAAACTAGGAGGAAAGATTCCTCGAGGTATTTTAATGGTCGGTTCTCCTGGAACCGGTAAAACCTTGCTTGCAAGAGCAATAGCTGGAGAAGCCAAAGTACCATTTTTTACAATTTCAGGTTCTGATTTTGTAGAAATGTTTGTTGGTGTTGGAGCCTCCAGAGTAAGAGATATGTTTGAACAAGCTAAACGTCAAGCACCTTGTATCGTATTCATTGATGAAATTGATGCAGTAGGCCGTCATAGAGGAGCAGGCTTAGGAGGCGGTCATGACGAAAGAGAGCAAACACTTAACCAGCTCTTAGTAGAGATGGATGGTTTTGAAGCTAATGAAGGAATTATCATCATTGCTGCTACAAACAGACCAGACGTTCTAGATCCTGCATTATTGAGACCCGGAAGATTTGACCGCCAAGTCGTGGTACCACTTCCAGACATCAAAGGCAGAGAGCAAATTCTTAATGTGCATGTTCGAAAAGTCCCAATCGATAAGGATGTTGAAACTTCCTACATCGCAAGAGGAACGCCAGGCTTTTCAGGTGCAGATTTAGCTAACTTAGTTAATGAGGCTGCTTTGTTTGCTGCTCGATCCGGCAAAAAGAAAGTCTCCATGGAAGAATTAGAACTTGCTAAAGACAAAGTAATGATGGGTGCCGAGAGACGAAGCATGGTAATGAGTTTGGATGAAAAAACCAAAACCGCTTATCATGAGGCAGGTCATACCATTGTTGGAAGAGCTTTAGAACACCATGATCCGGTTTATAAAGTTTCAATAATTCCGCGAGGAAGGGCTCTTGGAGTAACCGTTTTTCTTCCTGAAGAAGATAAATATAGTTACAGCAAAGAATCCATTCTAGACAGAATTTGTGGATTGTTTGGAGGAAGAATTGCTGAAGAACTAATTTACGGTGAAGGCGGAGTAACGACTGGAGCATCTAACGACATAGAGCGAGCAACGGAACTTGCAAGAAATATGGTCACCAAATGGGGTTTGTCTGAAAAACTTGGCCCTATTAAATACGACGAAGAGGGTGATGAGCCTTTTCTTGGAAGAAGCGCAGGTTCAAAATCAACGTCTGTTTCAGATACAACTGCAAACTTAATTGATGAAGAATCAAAAAAATCATCGATACTTGTTATAAGAAAGCTACTAAGGTTTTGAAAGACAATCTGGATAAACTTCACATGATGGCTGAATCACTTGTAGAGCTTGAAACCTTAACCAGCGATCAGATTGATGACATCATGGCTGGAGCTAAGCCAAGAAGTAACGATGACGATGATATTTCTTCTGATAAAGATAATAAAAAAGGAGAAGAACCTCCAATTAAGGATCCAGCAGAACAAGTCTAAAGCTTCTTAACATGCTCTTTCCAAAAAAAGAGTTAGATTTTTCTACCCCAAAAGTCATGGGAGTATTAAACCTAACGCCCGACTCTTTTTTTGATGGCGGCAAATTTCTAAAAAAAGACAATACTTTTGATGAATCAAAGGTATTCAATTCAATTGAATCAATGATTGAAGATGGTGCTGATTTTATTGATATCGGAGCTCACAGTACAAAGCCTGGATTTTCCAAAATATCTCCTCAGGAAGAACTAGACCGGATAGGATTTATTTTTGAAAAGTTAAAAGATTATCCGATACTTTTTTCAGTTGACTCATTTAATTTTGCAGTAATCAAAGAAGCCATCTTGAATAAAATCGATTTAGTTAATAATGTTTTTTCATTTGAAGACGAAGAAAGTTTTAATTTAGTCTGCAAAGAAAATATACCTGTCTGTATTTGTCATCAAGGCGATCCCGAAAATAAAAAAGATATATTTGATCAAATAGAACATTTTTTCACTGAAATCGAAGTCAAATTTAAGAAAGGAAACTTTAATTTAAAAAATTTGATTTTTGATCCTGGTTTTGGATACGGAAAAACACCTTTTCAGAACTTAAAAATTTTATCTAATTTAGAGAAAATAAAAAAAGATAGAGTTTTGTTGGCTGGCTTGTCGCAAAAAAAATTTTTGAAACTACTTTTTGAAACAAAGGAAAATCATCTAAACGAACAAAGCTTAACTGCTGGTATAATAGCTTCTCTAGGTGGGGCAAATATTTTAAGAGTTCATCAAGTTAAAGAAACCGTTAATTTATTGAGAACTATATGGCCAAAATAATAAACGCAAAAAAGAAATTCTTTGGCACTGATGGCATCAGAGGTCCGATTTCTTCTAAGACCAGTCCAGATTTCATCCTGAAACTAGGGTGGGCAGCTGGAGAAGTCTTCAAGAATCAGGGAATATCATCATTCATCATTGGAAAAGACACAAGAATTTCAGGTTACATGCTGGAAGCTGCCCTCCAAGCAGGAATAATTTCTTCAGGCTTAAATGTTCGTTTAGTAGGCCCACTGCCAACTCCTGCAATATCTTATTTAGTAAGTACTTTTAAAAGTCAGGCAGGTATCGTCATAAGCGCATCTCACAATTCTTACGAAGATAACGGAATTAAATTTTTTGACGATAAAGGACAAAAAATATCAGATGAATTAGAACTATTGATTGAACAAAAAATTTCAGAACCTATCAAAGTCGTTGAACCAGAAAACTTAGGAAAAGCAGCTAGATTATCTGATGCCAGCGGTCGTTATATCGAATACTGCAAAAATTCTTTATCTAAAGAAATTAGTTTGAATAATTTAAAAATCGTTATCGATACGGCTAACGGAGCAGCATATGATGTCGCTCCAAAAGTTTTCAGAGAATTAGGAGCTGAAGTAGTTGCAATTTCAGATGATCCAAATGGTCTGAATATTAATCAAAATTGTGGATCAACGGATTTAAATGTTTTAAAAAAAGCTGTGCTAGACAATAACGCTAATTTTGGAATTGCCTTTGATGGCGATGGCGACAGATTAATCATAGTCGACTCAGAGGCAAAGGCCTTAGATGGAGATGATATTTTATTTTTATTAGCAAAATTTAAATTTGAAAATCAGATTGTTCTAGGATCTAAAGGAGTTGTTGGAACAGATATGACAAATAAGGGCCTTGAAAATGCTTTATCTGAAATGGGTATTGAATTAGTTAGATCAAAAGTTGGAGATAAGTATGTATTGGAAAAGCTTTTAGAACTTGGTTGGCAGCTAGGTGGAGAGCAGTCAGGACATATTATTTGTTTAGATAGCGTTGCAACGGGAGATGCAATTATTGCTGCCATCAAATTTTTTGAAGCTTTTCTTACCTTTGGAAAACCATTGAACGAAATTCTTGGCTCTTTTAAAAATACCCGCAAATCCTCACAAACATTGAAGTTGCTAATGCTGAGAGCATTTTGGCTAATAAAAAATTTAAGAATTCTTGTGATAAAGCCCAAAAAGAGATTTCGGAGTTTGATGGTAAGATTTTAGTGAGAAAATCAGGAACCGAGTCTTTATTAAGAATTTTAGTGGAAGCCAAAGACTCTAAAGTAACGGAAATTCATAGCAAGCAACTCACTGATCTTGCAAAAGATTTAGCCTAACTATTCATGAAATATCTGATTGCTAACTGGAAAATGAATTCAGTTGATATAGACGTTTGGGAACAAGAATTTATAAATGCAGTTAGTTCTCAAAATAATTTTCCAAAATCTGATGAAGTAAGAGTTAATTGTTTGTCTAAATTTGTATGATTACTCTGTTTTTTCAGAAAAAATAAAAAATTCAAAGAATGAAATTTTTAATAAAATTTCACTCTTCACCCAAGATGTTTCCCAATATGATGAAGGAGCATTCACCGGACAGATTTCGTCTAAATTTTTAAAAAAAGTGGGTGTCGAGGGTTCTATCATTGGTCACTCTGAGCTAAGAGCAAATGGCGATACAGAAAATATTGTTTTTGAAAAAGGTTTTAGATTAAACGAACAAGGATTATCGAATATTTTTTGTATTGGAGAAAATTTAGAAATTCTAGAAAACAACAAAAAAAAATCTTTCCTGCTAAATCAATTGCAGACTTTCTGTAAAGACAACGTATCACCAGGTCTCTTAGCATATGAACCCATATGGGCTATTGGTACTGGAAAAGAAGCAGATTCTGAAAATATTTCCTCAGCAGTATCCATTATTTTAGATTTTTTTGAAGAGAAGAAGATTGATTGTCCTATTTTGTATGGTGGGAAGTGTCTCCAAAAGCAATATTGAAGAAATAATTTCTCTTCCTGGGATTGATGGTTGCCTTGTAGGAAATTCTTCGCTTGACGGCGAACAATTTGCTATTATCGCTTCGAAAATTAGATCATGATTACAGTATTTATAGTTTTACAGGTATTGATCGCCATTTCCTTGGTAGTAATAATCTTACTGCAACACGGAAAAGGTGCAGACATCGGTTCCGCATTTGGAGGTGGAAACAACAATTCAATGTTTGCTCCTGCAGACGCTACAAATATCTTAACTAAAATAACCTGGGGTTTAGTTATTGCTTTTTTTTCAATTACTATTGCAATTTCGGCTTATCAAAAAACTTCTTTAGATTCTGAGCTAGAAGTCTTTAAAAATTCACAGTCTCAGGAAATCATAGAAGAAAAGCCTTTAATTGAAGATCTCCCTGAGTAATTGCCGAAGTGGTGGAATTGGTAGACACGCTATCTTGAGGGGGTAGTGGACTTAGGTCCGTGGAGGTTCAAATCCTCTCTTCGGCACCATTAACTTGACCTATTTAGAACTTAATCCTATACTCGCCAAGCTTTTCGCGGGGTGGAGCAGTCTGGTAGCTCGTCGGGCTCATAACCCGAAGGTCGTAGGTTCAAATCCTGCCCCCGCTACCAATTTAGACAACTATTGACCATTCTTCTCTATACTCCTATACTCGCTTTCAAATTATTGATCTGACTAAATTAGTTAAGAATTTTTAATAGGCCCTTTAGGGCCTATTTGTTATGTAATAGAAAAATGCTAGAACAAAAGATTGCTGACATTTTAAAGAAGGATATTGAGAGCCTAGGCTGTTTCATTTGGGGAATAGAAATTTCAGGCGGTTCCTTTTCAAAGCATATAGTTATTTACATCGATAAACAGGATGATTTGATAACTTTAGAAGATTGCGAAAATGTGAATATTCAAGCACGAGAAGTTTTTAGATAACTTCTCAGAATTGAATTTTAATTTCAGTTTAGAAATTTCTTCACCCGGAATTGATCGAAAGTTTTTCAACATCAATCAGCTGAAAGACTATTTAGGCGAGACAATCAACTTGTCTTGTTTTCTAGATGGAAAAAAATGCAAATTAAAAGGAGAGCTTAAAGAGGTATCTGACGAAGAAATTTCTTTAGTATCACAAGGACAGATTTATCAAATCTTGAAAGGGGATTATTTATCCTCAAATCTATTAGGGGCTACCAATGAATGAAGAAATATTATTAGTTGCAGACTCAGTTTCAAACGAAAAGGATTTACCAAGGGAAACAATCTTTGAAGCTATAGAATTTGCTCTAGCTAGTGCTGCAAAGAAGAGATACAAAGAAGAAGTAAATATTCTTGTTGATATTGATCAATCCACTGGAGATTATCAAACTTTCAGATACAAAGACGTTGTAGATTTTGAAAATTATGAGGATAGCGAATTACACATCTTGGTTGACAGTGATTTTGCAGAAGAAAATGATCTTAAAGTTGGGGATAAATTCAAGGAGCAAGTTGAAAATGCTGAATTTGGAAGAATAGCTGCACAAGCCGCGAAACAAGTAATTGTTCAAAAAGTAAGGGATGCTGAAAGATTAGAAATCATTAAAAGGTTTAGACCTTCCTTAGGTCAACTTGTATCAGGTTCTGTTAAAAAAGTTACTCGAGAATTTATTATTGTTGATCTTGGAGACAACGCAGAAGCGTCATTACCTAGAAAAGACCTAATCCAAGGAGAAATTTATCGAGTTGGAGATAGAATCAAAGGCATTCTTGAAGAAAGTGTTCGAGAAAATAGAGGCCCTCAATTAGTTTTAAGCAGAAGCTCCAAAGAGATGGTATCAGAACTTTTTAAGTTAGAGGTTCCAGAAATTGCGGAAGAAGTAATTGAGATCAGAGCCGTTGCTAGAGAGGCGGGAGCTAGAACAAAAATTGCTGTAAAAACCAATGACGCAAGAATTGATCCTGTAGGAGCTTGCGTAGGCATGAGAGGTTCTAGAGTTCAGGCAGTATCAAACGAGTTAGGTAATGAAAGGATTGATATTGTTGTTTGGGAAGACGATCAAGCCAAGTTGCTTGTAAATACTTTGGCACCTGCAGAAATTCTTTCCATCGTTATGGATGATGAAAACCAATCCATGGAAGTAGTAGTAAAAGATGAAAACCTAGCTCTAGCAATTGGTAAAAGCGGTCAGAATATCCGACTCACTTCGGAATTGTTGGGGTGGCAAATACAAATTAAGGGAGAGTCTTCTGGAGAAGAAGACACAGAAATTTCCAAGCTAATTGAATATCTTGGTGTTGACAGAAATCTAGCATCAAAACTAATAGAAAATAATCTAGATACTGTTCAAAAAATATCAGAATCTAAAATAGAAGATTTTGCTGGCATTGATGGTCTTGAAGAAGAGGTTATTTCAACTCTTATAGAAAGAGCAGAAGAGTCTCTTCTTGAAATCGCTTTATTGGAATTAGATGAAGATGAAACAGAAGAAGAAACCAAGGAAGCAAGAAAACTAGAATTATCGGATGGTTTTTCCGAAGAAGAATTGGAGCTGTTGGTTAAAAATGAAATTATCACTGTTGAGAACTTAGCAGATTTAGCTACAGATGAATTGACTGAAATTTTTGAAATTGATGAAGAAAGAGCAGCTAAACTTATAATGTCAGCTCGAGAAGAATGGCTAGAAGATTAAATTATGGCAGATATAAATGTTAAACAACTTTCTAAAGCAATAAAAATTGATTTAGATAATTTGTTGGCGCAGATGAAGGCTGCGGGCCTTTCCCATAAATCAGAAAAAGATATTGTTAGTACTGAAGACAAAAAAGTACTTTTAAAATTCATCAAAGATAGTAAGAAAGACAGTAAAAAAACCATTTCCTTAAGCACCTCTACCCAAAAAACAGCAAAACCAAATTTATCTGTCACAAGAATTAATTCTCCAGATAAAGAAAAAAAGTCAAATGTAAAACAAGACTTTACTGGATCAATTGATTTCGACGAAGCAGAAAGAAAAAGATTGAATGCTCAAAATGAGTCAGCTGAAGAAGAAAAAAAGAAAGCCGAAGCAAAAACAAAAGTTGTCAGAAAAACAAAGCAGGAACCTCAAAAGAAAATTCCTCAAAACTTAAAAAAAGATAAAAAAACATTTAAAGATAGCTCCAAAGAGGATCAAAGAGAGCAAGAGGGTGAAAAATTTCTAGAAAAAAACTTTGAAAATGTTCAAAAATTTGAAAAACCTCAAGAATTTATCCAAAAAGAAGTAAAAATTCCTGAAACCATTGTCGTATCGGATCTTGCTAAAGAATTATCCATTAAATCGTCGGATTTGATTAAATCGTTAATGAATAGCGGCGTTATGGTTACTTTAAATCAAGCTATTGATCAGGAGACAGCTATTTTAGTTGTTGAAGAGTTGGGACACATTGGCATTCCTCAAGACATTGAATCTGAAGAGGAAAAAATTCTTGAGCATATAATTTATGAAGGAGATGAAGAGCTTAGGAATCCTGTTGTCTCAGTTTTAGGACATGTTGACCATGGAAAAACTTCAATACTTGATTTTATTAGAAAATCATCTGTAGCCGATCAAGAAGAAGGGGGAATTACTCAAGGAATTGGGGCTTATCAGGTAGATAGAAATAATCAAACCATTACGTTTATAGACACGCCTGGACACGCAGCCTTTTCAGAAATGCGAGCAAGAGGAGCCAACTCCACAGATATCGTAGTTTTAGTTGTTGCTGCCGATGACAGTGTTCAACCTCAAACAGAAGAGGCTTTCAATCATGCAAAAGCTGCAAATGTTCAGGTGATAGTTGCAGTAAACAAAGTTGATAAACCTGATTCAGACATAGAGAAAGTAAAAGGAGATCTCTCAAAAATGGGCCTTGTCCCAGAAGATTGGGGTGGCGATACTCAGGTAGTTCCTGTGTCAGCAAAAACTGGTGAGGGAATAGATGACCTAATAGAAAATATCACTTTGCTTTCTGAAATGTTGGAATTAAAAACCAATCATGACGGTCCAGCGTCAGGAGTGGTCTTAGAATCTGGAGTTAAAAAAGGTGAGGGAGCTGTTGCGACTCTTCTGGTTCAAAGAGGTACTTTAAATAGTGGAGATTTTGTCTTAATCGGAGATCAATTTAGAAAAATAAGGAGCCTCAAAAACTTTTTAGGATCTCAAATTAAAACTTCTCCTCCATCATCTCCTGTTGCAATCTCTGGACTTGAGTATCCTCCCAATGCCGGACAAGAGTTCATGGTTGTTAAAGATGAAAAGGCTGCGAAGAGTTTGTCTGAAGAAAGAGCTAGCAAAAGTAGAGATAATAGATTGGCCAAAAAGGGAGTAGTCAGCTTAGATGGTATTTTTGCAGGCGCCGGGGATTCCGCAAAACCTTCGGTAAATTTAATAATCAAAACAGATACAAACGGTTCTGCAGAAGCAATTGCAGGTGCTATAAATAATTTAAAAGTAGAAGACGCAAAGATCAAAATAGTCTTGGATGGCGTTGGTCCAGTTTCAGTAAACGATGTAAATTTGGCTGTCGCATCAGAGGCCGTTATTCTCGGATTTAATGTTAGGTCTGATGCAGCAGCAGAAACGCTTGCAGAAACAGAAGAGATAAAAATTCAGTATTTTGGAATAATTTATGACTTACTTGATGCTGTAAAAGAAATTATTGAAGGATCTCTTGAGCCTGAAATAAAAGAGGTTACAGTTGGAATTGCAGAAGTTAAGGATACCTTTAAATCTCCTAAATTTGGTTTGATAGCGGGTTCAATTGTTGTAGAAGGAGCAGTGATAAAAAATCTTCCAATACGAGTTCTTAGAGACAATATCGTTATTCATGAGGGCAAGCTAGATTCTTTAAGAAGGTTCAAAGATGAGGCTAGTGAAGTAAAAAGCGGAACAGAATGTGGAATTGGTATCGAAAATTACAACGATGTAAAAGTTGGAGATAAAATAGAAGTTTTTGAAAGAACAGAAACTGCTAGAAAAATTTAATTGTTTAGTTCAAAACCGTATAAAAGAGCTCAGAGAGTTTCAGATAATATCAGACGAGAAATAGCTAAAATATTTAGTTTTGAGATTAGTGATCCAAGACTCAAGAGCCTCACAGTAACAGAAGTCAAGTTAAGCGATGACTTATCGTCTGCAAAAATATTTCTTTCTAATTATTTAAATCAAGCATTAAATGAAGATCAGGATGGCCTTTCCAAGGCTTTGGAAAATTCAAAACCATTTGTGAAAAAAAAGTTGGGACAAAGCATCAAATTAAAAAAAATGCCTGAACTTTTATTTTTTATCGATCAACAGGATAATCCAATTTGATATCTGGATTGTTAGTCTTGAACAAACCTTCTGGAATTTCTTCAGGAGAATTTATTAGAAAGTTAAAACCTTTTCTTGGCGATACTAAAATAGGACATTCTGGCACCTTAGATCCTTTAGCCAGTGGCGTAATTCTTGCATGTCTGGGTCAGATGACTCGATTCACAAATTTTTTAGCAAATGAAAGAAAGACATACATCGCAGAAATGATGTTTGGTATTCAAACTGATACTGGAGATTTAGATGGAAAAATTGAAATGGAACATAAAAAAATACCTGCAAAAAATGATTTTAATAAAATTAAAAAAAAATTTATCGGCAGCTTAAATCAAGAAGCTCCTAAATATTCTTCTCTAAAATATAAAGGAAAGCCTTTGTATCACTATGCTAGGAAGAATAAAGAAGTTCCAAAGAAAATAAGAGAGATAGAAATTTATAAATTAGATTTAATTTCTGTTGATCAGAATAAGTTCAAGTTTTTAGTGGAATGTGGAAAAGGAACTTACATAAGATCTCTTGTTAAAGATCTAGCTAAGGATTTGAATAGTGTTGCAGTGTTATCTAATTTACAAAGAACCATTTCTGCTGAACATGAGATTAGTGAAGCACACGAAATTGAGTCGATAAATAGGGAAAATATTAAAAGTAAAATAATTCAAATGGGGGATGCACTTAGAAGCTTAGATAAGCTACAATGCGCCACGGAAATAATAGATAGGATAAAAAAAGGCCAAAAAATATATTTGAAAGAGGCCGAAATAAAAAGCAAATACCTGAGATTGTTTGACGAAAAAAATAAATTCATTGGAATTTTAAAAAACATTAACGGTTTAGTTTCACCCAAAAGGTTAATATCTATAGAAAATTAAATAACTAAGGAGGAAGTTCTTGAGTTTAGAAACAAAAACAAAGGAAGAGATTATTTCAAAGTTTGCTCAATCTAAGGGAGACACAGGTTCGCCAGAAGTTCAAATAGCTTTGTTAACAGCAAATATCGAGTCTTTACAAGCTCATTTCAAAGACCATGCCAAAGATCATCATTCTAGGCAAGGACTTATAAGAATGGTTAATACAAGGCGTAAGCTTTTGGATTATTTGAAGAAAAAAAATCCTAAAAGATACAGTTCTATTCTCTCAGAATTAAACCTCAGAAAGTAACTTAGAGTTACATAATTTAAGGAAAATAAATAAATGAATGATATGAAAGTTATATCTTGCACAAGAGAAATTGCAGGAAGAAATGTTACGTTGGAAACAGGCAAGGTTGCTAGGCAAGCAACAGGATCAGTGATTGCTTCTTCTGGAGACACTAAAGTTTTGGTAACTGTAGTTGCTGGACAGGATAAATCCGATCAAGGATTTTTCCCTCTCACTGTTAACTATATTGAGAAATTTTATGCTTCAGGAAAAATCCCAGGAAGTTTTTTTAGAAGAGAGGGAAGGCCTTCTGAAAAAGAAGTTCTTACTTCAAGGCTAATTGATAGGCCTATTAGACCTCTATTTCCCAAAGGTTTTGGTAGGTAAGTGCAGATCATCTGTACAGTCTTATCCATGGACAAAAACGACGATGCAGATGTTATCTCTATCATAGGGGCATCAGCTGCACTTCAGCTTTCAGGACTTCCTTTTCAAGGTCCTCTATCTGCAGCAAAAGTTGGTTTCATAGATGGAAATTATGTTCTAAATCCATCCTTAGAAGATCTAGAAAATTCTTCTCTAAATATGATGGTGGCGGGCTCACAAGATGCGATATTTATGGTGGAATCCGAAGCAAAAGAACTTTCAGAAGATCAAATGCTTGGCGCAATTCTTTTTGCTCAAGCTGAAATGCAACCTAGTCTAGAGCTAATAGACGAATTAGTTTCGCAAGCTTCAATTTCTCCGATTGAGTACGAGGCTAAGGAAGAGGACACTGAAACAAAAGAAAAGGTTAAAAGTCTAATTTCTGAGGAATTATCCGAAGCATATCAAATAGCAGAAAAATCTAGCAGACAAGAAAAAATTGCTGAATTAAGGGAAAAAGTTAAGACATCTTTTGAAGATCCTGAAGATGAAAAGATTGATGAAGCTCTTAGTCAATTTAAATCTTTAGAGTCTGAGATTGTCAGATCAAGATTATTATCTGGAGAATCAAGAATTGACGGAAGAGATTTAGATACAGTAAGACCGATATCTATTGAGGTAGGAGTTTTGCCACAAGCTCATGGTTCTGCATTATTTACTAGGGGTGAGACGCAATCTATTTCTGTAGCAACTATGGATTCATTGAAGCTCTCTCAATTAATCGATTCATTACATGGAGATTTAAAAGATCCTTTTATGCTGCATTATAATTTTCCTCCTTTTTCTGTCGGTGAAGCAGGAATGGTTGGAAGTCCAAAACGAAGAGAAATTGGTCACGGGAAACTCGCAAGAAGAGCTTTAGAAGCAGTCCTGCCTAATCCAACAGATTTTGAATATGCAATTAGAGTTGTATCAGAAATTACTGAATCTAATGGTTCAAGTTCGATGGCTACAGTTTGTGCTTCAAGTTTAGCAATGATGGATGCTGGGATTCCGTTAAAAAAACCCGTGGCAGGAGTTGCTATGGGATTGGTAAAAACTGATGATCAACACTGTGTCATTACCGATATCTTAGGAGACGAAGATCATCTTGGAGATATGGATTTTAAAGTAGCAGGAACAGATGATGGAGTAACTGCTTTACAAATGGATATAAAAATTGCTGGGATAAATGAGCAAATTCTTGAAGATGCTCTGAATAAAGCTCATACAGCAAGAAATCACATTTTAGGAGAAATGAATAAAGTTTTATCTGAAAGTAGATCTGAATTGTCTCCTCTGGCTCCTCAAGCAATCGAGCTCAAAATTCCTAAAAACAAAATTGGTGAAGTCATTGGTAAGGGCGGAGCAAACATAAAAAAACTTACCGAGGAAACCAATACAAACATTGATATTTCAGATAACGGCTCTGTGAAAATTTATGGTCGAAGCAAGGAAGAACGAGAAGATGCTTTACAAAAAATTGAGTTTATTACATCTGATCCTGAAGTAGGTCTGGTGACTTTAGGGACCGTAGAAAAAATAGTAGATTTTGGTGCATTTGTGTCTTTCGATAATGGAAGAGAAGGTTTAGTACACATTTCAGAAATTTCTCAAGAGAGGGTAAAAAACATTGCTGATTACCTTGTTGAAGGAGAAGAAGTTGAAATCAAAGTTATCGGAATAGATGATAGAGGAAAAGTAAAACTCTCAATGAAAGAAGTATCATCTGAATAAAAATTCTGTTTTAATTAAATTAGAAATTTGATAAATTAATGCTCTTGGGAGATGGAATGACCTTTCTAAAAAAAGCTAATCAAAAGTACCTGTTTTATGGCTTTATAGCTTTATTTTTAATTGGCTGTGCCAACCCCGTATGGTGGTACAGAAGTCCCACATCTGACTACACGCATTTCGATTTTGACCCAACAGAGCTCAATTGTATCGAGTTAACAGAGCAAGTAATTAGGGTTTCTGCAATTATCTCTGATCTAGCTTCAAAATTAACTGAGCAAGCTGACAGAGATACGGGTTACGCTTCATTTGGATTTGAAACAAATAATCCAAGAACTGGTCAAAACTTTTTTGGCTTTAGATCAACTGCTGTAGATCCCAAGGTAGTTGAATACAAAGAAACTCTTGCGGTGTTAGAAGAAATGCAAGTTCTTCTTATCGACAACTGCGCTCCAGATCAAGTAGATCCTTAATTTTTATAATTTAATTGGTGGCTATGGGTAGACTTGAACTACCGACCTCAGCATTATGAATGCTGCGCTCTAACCAGCTGAGCTACATAGCCAAAAAATGGATTCTCTTTGTAGTTAGACTAATTGTCAAGATTCTAAACATTAAATCTAAATAAAATTATATCGCCGTCTTTAACTTCGTAATCTGCTCCTTCAGATCGCCATTTCCCTTGGGCCTTTGCACCTTGCTCTCCGTCAAATTCAATAAAATCTTTAAAAGATACAGTTTCGGCTCGAATGAATCCTTTTTTGAAATCGGTATGGATTACTCCCTGCAGCATCTGGAGCTTTGGTTCCATTTTTTATTACGCAAGCTCTAGATTCTGATTCACCCGATGTAAAGAAAGTTTGCAATCCCAATGTTCTAAAAGCAGTTTTTATTAATTTATTTAGACCTGGCTCCTCTAAACCAACAAGATCTATAAGTTCCTGCCTGCTTTCATTTTCAAGCTCACTTATTTCAAATTCTATTTGGTTACACATTTCAATTAGTTGCGAGCCATTTGAAAGAGCTTTTTCTCTCAATTTTTTTAGACCATCGGTTTCTTCCATATCCTCATTCAAGTTTGCAACAAAGATGACTGGTTTTGCAGATAGAAGGCCAACTTCACTTACAAAAGTTTTATTTTCGTCATCCTGTAAATATTCAAAAAGAGAATCTCCTTTTTTGAGAATGGTTAAAATATCTTCTACTCTAGAAAGATCTTTTAGTAAATCTTTATCTCCACTTTTTGCTTTTCTTACAATTCTTTCTTTTGTTTTTTCTAAAGATTCTATATCTGCCAAGATTAATTCCATTTCTATTATTTCAACATCTGAAATTGGATCTACTTTTTCATTCACATGAATAACCTCATTATCTTCAAAGCACCTGACAACGTGAATAATTGCTTGAGTTTCTCTTATATGACCTAAAAACTTATTTCCTAAACCTTCTCCTTTGGATGCACCTTCAACCAAACCGGCAATATCAACAAATTCAACAGTGGCAGGAATTATTTTTTCAGATTTAGATATTTTTGAAATTTTATCCAGTCTTTCATCAGGTAATTCTACTATTCCATGATTAGGTTCAATCGTACAAAAAGGAAAGTTTTCTGCGGCAATTTGCGAGGCAGTAAGGGCATTAAATAGTGTTGATTTACCGACATTAGGCAATCCAACTATTCCACATTTTAAAGACATTAGTTATTCAGTTTATTTAAGGCTGTGTCCCAATCCTCTTGAAATAAAAATTCCATGACGGAAAGCCCTTTATCTATGCATTGCAGGCGATCTATCTTTTCCTCTTTTTTTCCTTTCTGAATCACGTACTTATTTACTTTTTTCTTATCACCCGGGTGATCAATTCCAATTCTAATTCTTTTAAATTCTTGTGATCCCAGATTTTCAAAAATACTTTTTAAACCATTGTGTCCCCCATGTCCTCCGCCTGCTTTTAACTTTATTACTCCAGACTTCAAGTCAAGATCATCATGAATGACAATAATATTTTCTATATTCGTATTAAATTTATTTTTTAATAACTTTAGAGCCGCTCCGCTGTGATTCATAAAAATGGTGGGAATTGCAAAAATAACTTTTTTATCTTGGATTACTAATTCTGCTAAAAAGGATTTTAAAGTTTTCTTTTCTTTTAAATCAAAAGAATATTTTTTTGAGCTTCAAGGATAAAGTCTGTTCCAACATTATGCCTAGTATTAGAATATCTTGAACCTGGGTTACCTAGGCCAACGACCAGAAAAGAATTCATGCAAACTTAAGAAAGTTAGTCTTTAGATTCTTCCTCAGAGCTACTCTCATCTGCAGCTTCTTTAGTTTCAGACGCCTCGTCAGTTGATTCTTCAGATTCGTCTTGTTCGCCTTCAGAAGGCTCATCG
The DNA here is from genome assembly GCA_038141925.1 of Gammaproteobacteria bacterium. Taxonomy (GTDB): domain Bacteria; phylum Pseudomonadota; class Gammaproteobacteria; order Magnimaribacterales; family AG-339-G14; genus MEDG-81. The sequence goes on from JAYQJB010000002.1 coordinate 509,189, forward strand.
TCAATATCAAGAGCAGCTCGAGTAACGTTCACACTTGCAACTGGTTGGTCTTGATTGTTAAGAATGTTAGTACTTAGAGAAACTCCTTCGGGAAGGATAATTTGAGACTGCATAACGTTTGAACCTATTTCTAGATCTTTCATATCGATCTCAATAAATTCTGGAAGATTTTGAGCATTACAAGTCAATTCAATTTCATTTTTCAGATGTGAAATCATCCCACCTTGTTGTTTCACACCGATACAAACCTCTTCATTAATGAATTTTAGAGGCACATTAATTGTGATGTTAGTTTTCTCACTAACGGCTTGAAAATCGACGTGGATCGGTCTGTCATTAGAAGGATTTACTTGAACCTCTTTCAAAATAACTTTTACGGCACCATCATTTTGATTCAACTCGATTACTTGAGAAAAAATACTGGGATTTTCAAGAATTTTTACCAAATCTTTTTCTAAAATTTTAACCAGTTTAGGATCATTTTCTTGACCATAAACTATTGCAGGAATCTCTCCTGATTTTCTCAATATTTTTGCTGAAATATTATTTTCTCTAATTTCGGCAGATATAGATGTTGATTCACTCATTATTATAAAAACATTTGGCTAATAGATTCTTCTTTATTAACCCTATTTATAGCCTCAGCTATAGTTTTATCCATAGAAATGGTTTTAATCTTTTTAGTTGATGAGGCCATTTCTGAAAGCGGAATTGTATCAGTAACTATTAATTCGTCTAGTCTTGAATTACTAATATTTTTTAAAGCATCTCCAGAAAGCACAGCATGAGTAGCATAACTGACGACTTTTTTAGCACCTGACTCCTTTAAAGCTTCAGCTGCATTACAAATTGTTCCAGCCGTATCAATAATATCGTCAACAAGAATACATGTTTTGTCTTTTACATCTCCAATAACGTTCATGACCTGAGATTGATTTTCCTTTTCTCTTCTTTTATCGATTATTGCTAAATCGGCATCGTCTAAAAACTTAGCCAATGCTCTTGCTCTTACCACTCCTCCAACATCAGGAGAAACCACCATTTGATTTTTATATTTTGTCTTAACAATATGATCAAAAATAACGCTTGTTCCATAAACATTATCAACTGGAATATTGAAGAAGCCTTGAATTTGATCTGAGTGCAGTTCGATAGTAAGAACTCTGTTGGCACCAGCACTTTGCAACATATCTGCAACTAATTTTGCACTTATCGGAACTCTTTCGGATCTAACTCTCCGATCTTGTCGAGCATATCCAAAATAAGGTATCACAGCTGTAATTCTTGATGCTGATGCTCGTCTCAAAGCATCAATCATGATGATCAATTCCATTAGATTATCATTTGCTGGAAAACAAGTAGATTGAACTATGAAAACATCCTTTCCCCTAACGTTTTCTTCAATTTTGATATTCATCTCTTGATCGCTGAATCTCCCCACAGTCGCTTTTCCAAGTGGTTTATTGAGTTTTTTAACGATTTTTTTTGCTAAGCCAGGATTAGAATTTCCAGAGAAAATGACTAAGTTGTTTTTAGAATTCATTTTTATTTTTGGCTGGGGTGGATGGATTCGAACCATCGCATGGCGGCATCAAAAGCCGCTGCCTTACCGCTTGGCTACACCCCAGAATTAAGCAGTTCATTTAATAAAGGCGATTTGTTAATAGTATTAGTAATAACATATGCTAATTTTCTTGGTGCATTATCCATTATTTCCTTTCCTCTTCAAAAGAATTAATTTTTGTGAACATGCTACTTCCTGTTCCTGATATGTTTACTTCGTTATTCTTACTTAAAAAGTCAAATGCTTCTCTGACCTGAGGATAATTTAACAAAACCCACTCTTCAAAAAAGTTTCCCTTTAACCTATGTCTTTTATTTGAAATTTCTTCTGATGTTACAGCGTTATAGGCATCTTTTGTGGATATTGAACATTCAGGAAATAGAATCATGACTAGATTTTCTGGAAATTCCTCAGGCTCAATTATCTCTCCTATACCAGAGACTTTTCCAGATAGACCTTTTAAAAAAAATGGTATATCGGATCCTAAAGATTTACCCATATCTAATAAAACATCCAAAGATAAATTGAGTTTTGCGAGACTATTAACTGCTAGCATTGCAGTTGCCGCATTGGAACTGCCACCTCCAAGTCCAGAGCCGAGAGGAATGTTTTTTTCAATTTTTATAGAATAATTAAGTTCGGTATCACAAAAGGACTCAATTTTTTTCAAAGCTTGAGTAACTAGGTTTTCTCGGTGAGATACTTGAAATTTTGTTGTTGAAACTGATAGTTTATTTGAAGAATAAAATTCGATTTTGTCTCCCCAATTTAAAAATTGAAAATCTGAATTTATATCATGGAAGCCATCGGATCTCTTTCTAATTATTTTCAAAGATAAATTAATCTTTGCTGGAGAACTAAATATCATTGAGTTTCAGTGACAATCTAAATTTTTGATAATTTCCTTGAATAATTAGACCTGATTTATTTGATAAATGCTTTTTTAGTTTAAGATTTTGCAAGGTAAAATTTTGACATTCGATATTTGTACATTTGAAAAAGAACCAATTAAGAAATAACTTAAAGTCAGATTCTTTTATGATGTTTTCGTAATTAAAGTTAGTTTTGATTTCTTCATCTTTAAATGAAATTTTAAAGTCTTTACTCAAACTATCTAAATTAAATTGAATTCTCTTATCAACGTCACTCACTTTTATGATTCCTGAGAAATATTCAGAACTAGAAGCAAGAGAAAACTTACCTTTTTTTGAAAATATGTCCTCTTTAATTTCGATTGCAGCACAAGAAAAGAGAAAAAAAACTAAAAAAAGAGACCAAGATAAAAACGATTTTTTCATATGAAAGCAGACTAGATACTATAATAGTTTTTATGCTGGAGTCGGTAAAAAAGAAACTAGAAGAAATTCAAATAAAATTTTCCCAAATGGAATCTGAGTTATCAAAGCCAGAAATAATAGCAAATCAATCTAAGTTTACGTCTATTTCAAAAGAATATTCAAACCTGAAACCAATTGTTGATAGCTTTAGCGAATTTAAATCTGTTGAGGAAAATATTGATGAATCAAATCAACTTTTGAATGATTCGGATAGTGAAATTAGAGCCTTAGCTCAAGAAGAACTAGAAAGTCTCAAAAATAAAAAAGATTCTTTAGAAGAAGATTTAAAAAAAATGTTGTTACCAAAAGATCCAAATGACGAAAAAAATGCATTTATAGAAATTCGCGCTGGTACTGGAGGCGATGAAGCAGGACTATTTACTGGCGATTTGTTTAGGATGTTTTCCAGGCTATCAGAAAGACGCAAATGGCAAATAGAAATCATTAGCTCTAGAGAAAGCGAAAAAGGTGGTTTCAAAGAAATAGTATCTAAAATTACTGGAAGAGGTGCTTATGGTTTTCTCAAATATGAATCAGGAATACACAGGGTTCAAAGAGTTCCAGAAACCGAATCACAAGGCAGAATCCATACCTCAGCATGTTCGGTAGCCGTCCTGCCAGAGGCAGATGAACAAGAAAACATAAATATTGATAAGTCAGAAATTAGAGTTGATACTTTTCGAGCATCTGGAGCAGGAGGACAGCACGTTAATAAAACTGATTCTGCAGTTAGACTGACACATATTCCATCTGGTATTGTCGTTGAGTGTCAGGACGGAAGATCGCAACATAAGAATAAAGAGAAAGCTATGTCTTTACTTCAAAGTAAATTGAATGGGGCAGCCCTTGAAGAACAAGCTAAAGAATTAGACTCTCAAAGAAAGATTATGGTTGGGAGTGGTGATAGGTCAGAAAAAATTAGAACTTATAATTTTCCTCAAAGCAGAGTAACTGATCACAGAATAGAATTTTCTGTACATAATTTGGAAGAATTTTTAGATGGCGACATGGAAATCATGCTATCGGCCCTTACAGAAGAAAATGAAGCAAAAAAACTTATTAACTTAGAAAATGAACCTACCTGATGCTTCTCAAGGATAAGTTAATAGAAATTAAAAACAAAATTGATAGTCCTGATGCTGAAATTATTTTTCAACATGTTCTAAAAATCGATAAAGTAAAAATTTATTCAGATATTAAAAAAGAAATTAATAAAAAAGACTTAAGTTCCATTGACCTATTGGTCGAAGAGAGATTAATGGGGAAACCGCTAGCCTATTTAATCGGGAAGAAAGGGTTTTGGAAAAATAGTTTTATTGTCACTCCAGATGTCCTTGTTCCGCGTCCAGAAACTGAAACATTGGTAGATGCAATTCTCAATGAAAATCTACAAGGCAAAACTCTTCTTGAGCTTGGAACAGGGTCTGGAGCGATTTCTATATCCATCGCTCAAGAAAATAAAGATTGCTTTATCTTTGCAACAGATATTTCAATTAAAAGTATCTTGGTAGCAAAACAAAATGCAGCGAAGTTTTGCTCTGAAAACATAATTTTTCTAAATCACGACTGGAATAATGAATGGCTTTTTCCTCAGGTAGATTATCTAATTTCTAATCCTCCTTATGTAGATAAAGAGGCAACTACAGGAAAAGAAGAAGGGATTTGGCATGAACCAGAAAAAGCTTTATTTTCAAAGGATAAAGGCCTATTCGATTTAAAGTTAATTTTATCTAAAGGAAAAAATTTTTTAAATGAAAATGGTAAAGTTTATTTAGAACATGCTCCTGATCAATACGAAGAATTAAATAAATTTGCCATGGAAAATGGCTATCTTAATTTTTCTAATTTAAATGATTTAAATGGGGATAAAAGAGTTTCGGTTTATCAATGTTAAAAGAAGAATTATTAAGATATAGCAGACATATTATGTTGCCTGAAATAGACATTGAAGGGCAGGAAAAAATTAATGATATGTCGTTGGCATTTATAGGCATGGGTGGCTTAGGATGCTCTGCCTCTCTTTATTCAGCTTTATCTGGATTCGGTAAAATCAAAATAATAGATTTTGACTTTGTAGAAGCTTCAAACTTACAAAGGCAAATTCTTTTTGATGAAAATGACTTATCAAAAAATAAAGCCACTACCTCAGTAAAAAAATTATCTCAATTAAATCCTTTTGTTGAGCTAACAGGACTAGAGGAAAAAGTTGATTCAGCAAACATTAAACATCTTCTGAAGGATTCAGAAATAATTCTTGATTGCTCTGACAATTTTGAAACAAGAAAAATTGTAAATAGATATTGCGTAAAACATAACAAAATTCTTATTTCTGGATCATCTATTGCTTGGAAAGGACAATTGGGCTGCTTTGATTTGAGAGACAATATGAATTCCTGCTATGAGTGTTTATTTGAAGATCTCGAGAACGAAGATTTGTCATGTAGAGAGTCTGCGATTGCTTCCCCTTTAGTTGGAGCCATAGGCTCTTTAATGGCAATTGAAGTGATAAAAGCGACTATAGAAAAAAATTTTGAATCATATTTTATGATTTTTGATTCGTTGAGAGGAATTTTTAAAAGAGTTGATATTCATAAAAATCCAGAATGTAGGATCTGTAGAATCTAAATCATGTTTAAAGGTTATATAGAAGGTTATTACTCTCGGAGGTTACCAATTGATGCCTTTAAAGACTTAAAAACACCCATTTCTCATTACTTTTATGGACCAAAAGAAGATATTTATTTGCGCCATCGATGGAAAGAACTTGATAAAAATCTCAAAAGAAGAATTCTTCCAAACAAAATCAAGCAAGTTTATTGCGTTTCCCCTACTTCAGAATTTTTTGAAGATATTAAAAAAAAATTTAAAACTTTTGAAAAGAAAATTATCTCATGCTCTTGAAAAAGCAGGCTTTGATGAAATAGCAATTTTCTTTGATGACATTGATATAACTAATTTTGGTCAGGAAGCAGCGGATAAAGATTTGGGAAAAAAACATGCAGAAGTTTTAAATGAAGTTTCTATGCACTTTCCAAAACAAAAAAATATCTGGTTTTGTCCGTCAATTTATAATTCATCTTTGTCAAAAGGGATATTTGATGAAGGATATTTAGGAGGGCTAAAAGAAAATTTAAATAATCGCATAGTTATTTTTTGGACAGGTGACAATGTTATCAGCGAAAGGATTAATAATTCCTCTCTAAAGTCTATTCAAGATTTTTTTAAAAATCCTATAGCCATATGGGATAATTTTTATGCAAATGATTATTGCCCAAGTAGGTTATTTTTAGGCCCCCTAAAGGGAAGATCTTTAAACAAATCAATTATCGGCCACTTTCTCAATGGAACTGGATTAAAAGAAACAGACAAATTTTTATTAAATTATTTATTTAACCCGAAGCAGAAAGTTCCATATTTACCAAAAGAATTAAAACCAATCTTCTCTAATCCATTTAAGAAGTTAAACGAAAAGGAATTACAGCGCGCTTTGAATATCAGTAAAAAATCAGTTCGATTTATTTTTGAAAACCCTCTTGATGAAATTTTATTGGAGTGGAAACCATTTTTAATGTCTTCTTTAAACGATATAAAACTTTTTCATTTAGAATCAAAAAAAGAGGTTGAAGGATTTCTTGAGCGAAGATATTCTCCTTTATTCATAAAGGGTTTAACAAAAAAAAGGTGAGATTATGTTAGGGAATATGATGAATGAACAACTTCTTATTTCAGGAGTTTTAGAACATGCTATAAAAAATAATGCCAATACAGAAATAGTAAGCAACACAGTAGAAGGAGGCATACACAGATATACCATTGAAGACTCTGCAAAAAGATCAAAGAAATTGGCCAATGCTCTGCTTAATTTAAATATTAAAGAGGGGGATATAATTGCTACGATGGCAGTAAACAGTTACCGTCATTTAGAACTTTATTTTGGCATTTCTGGATTGGGAGCTATTCTTCACACCCTTAATCCAAGATTGTTTCCAGATGACATTAAATACATTGTTAACCATGCCGAAGATAAATATATCTTTGTTGATGCGCCTTTCTTACCAATCATAGAAAATGTCATTTCTGACCTTAAAACAGTTAAAGGCATTGTGGTACTTACTGATAAAGAGCACATGCCAGCTTCATCAATTAAAAATCTCATTTGTTATGAAGACCTAATTGCTGATGAATCTGAAGAAATAGTTTGGCCTGAGTTTGATGAGAATACAGCTTCATCATTATGTTATACGTCTGGCACAACTGGAAATCCTAAGGGAGTTCTTTATTCTCATAGATCTACAGTGTTGCATGCTTGGTATGCTACTGCTGGGAATGCAATGAATTTAACTTCTGAAACCGTGTTGCTTCCTGTAGTGCCTATGTTTCATGTTAATGCGTGGGGAATTCCATATGCCTCATTTATGTATGGTGCCAAAATGGTTTTTCCAGGTCCCTTCACTGATGGTGAATCAATTTGTAATTTAATTACTTCTGAAAAAGTAAATCAGCTTATGGGAGTTCCTACGGTATGGCTTGACTTATTGAATTACACTGAGAAGAACAATATCAAACTTGAGTCTGTAAATAGTGTGTTGGTTGGCGGTTCTGCTGCCCCAAAAGCTATGATTAAAGCCTTTCAAGAGAAACATGATTGTTTTTTACTTCATGGTTGGGGTATGACAGAAATGAGTCCGCTTGGGACACTCAATTCCTATACTCCAGAGATGGACGGAATGGATCTTGAAGAAAGATATGAAATTCAAACAAGCCAAGGTCGAGCAGTTTATGGTTGTTCAATGAAAATAATAAACGATGAAGGCAAGGTTCTTCCTAATGATGGAAAAACGTTTGGAAGACTCATGGTCAAAGGACCTGCAATTATTGAACGTTACTTTAAGTCAAATGAGACTGCTCTGGAAGATGGATGGTTTGATACAGGAGACGTTGCAACGATAGATACTCATGGCTATATGAGAATAGTTGATAGAAGTAAAGACGTTATTAAATCTGGAGGAGAGTGGATTAGTTCTATTGATCTAGAAAATACGGCAGTTGGACATCCGGGAGTAGCAGAGGCATGCGTTGTTGGAGTTGCTCATGCCAAATGGGATGAAAGACCTTTATTGTTTATTGTTAAAAATGATTTGGAAGAATGTGATAAAGATTCAGTATTAGATTACCTTTCTGATAAAGTAGCCAAGTGGTGGCTTCCTGATGACGTTATCTTTCTAGATGAACTTCCTCACGGAGCAACAGGGAAACTTCTCAAGACAGGTTTGAGAGAAGACTACAAAAATCATTTAATGAAATAAAAAAATAAGGAGAAAACAATGGCTGGATTAGTACCTGCAGACACTTTAAAAGATTACATTGGTAAAGATATGGGGGCTTCAGATTGGTTAAAAGTCGATCAAGATAGAATAAATCAATTTGCTGATGCAACGAATGATCATCAATTCATTCATATTGATTCAGAAAAAGCTACGCCACTTTTTGGCTCAACAATAGCTCATGGATTCTTATCCCTTTCATTGATGGCTGGCCTGCCAGCTCCTCAAGTTGCTCCTGAGGGTATGACCATGGTTTTTAATTATGGACTTGATAAAGTTCGATTTTTAACTCCTGTTAATGTGGGTTCAAAAGTAAGGACTAAATCAACACTTTTATCTGTTGATGACAAAGGTGATGGAAGATATCTTTTGAAATACGAAGTTGTAATGGAGATAGAAGGTCAAGAGAAACCAGCTTATGTAGCCGAGTCTTTATCTATGTTCATTACTTAGATAATTTATCCTTTAAAAGTTTATTTACAACTTGTGGGCTTGCACTTCCCGAAGTTTTTTTCATAACTTGACCAACGAAAAAGCCTTGCAATCTATCTTTGCCTGATTTTAGCTGCTCAAATTGTTTTTGATTTTCAGAAATCACCTCATCAAGGATTTTTCTATTTCATCATCATTAGAAATTTGTTCTAAACCTTCTTTATGAATGAGCTCTTGTATTTCTCCTCCTTCACTCCATACAATCTCAAGAAGTTTTTTTGCAGAAGGGCCAGAAATTTTTTGGTCTTCAATATTTTGAAAGATCTCTGCAATATGCTTTGGATTTACTTTAGATTCAGAAATGTTTGTATCATTTTTATTAAGCAAGGCAAATAAGTCTCCAGTGATCCAATTTACGGCATTTTTAGGAGAAACTTTATAAGACAATACTTCTTCAAAAAAGGATGCAGTTTCTTTATTTATTGTTACCAGTTCAGCATTGTCATCTGATAGTTCGTAAGAGTTCATGAACCTTTCTTTCATAATTTCTGGCAATTCAGGAAGATTTTTTCTCACATCATTAATTTGATCCTTTGAAATTTTTATAGGAATTAAATCTGGTTCTGGAAAATAACGGTAGTCATTAGCTTCCTCTTTTGAACGCATGGACCGCGTAAGATTTTTTTTAGAATCATATAATCTTGTTTCTTGGATAATTTTTTCTCCCTTTTCAAGCTCTTTTATTTGTCTATCTATTTCAAAAATAATTGCTTTTTCAACAAATTTAAAAGAATTAATATTTTTTAATTCAGTTCTTGTGCCTAGTTCTTGATCATTGGGCCTTTTAACAGATACGTTTGCGTCGCACCTCATAGATCCTTGTGACATATCGCCATCTGAGATTCCCAAAAAGGTAACAATACTGTATTTTTTTTAAATACTCAACTGCTTCCTCAGCAGAGCTAAGATCAGGCTCAGAGACTATTTCTAATAAGCAAGTTCCAGCTCTATTTAAATCTATTGCAGAGTTATTACTGTACAAGTCATGGATTGATTTCCCAGCATCTTCTTCAAGATGAGCCCTAGTAACACCAATAATTTTTGATTTTTCACCAAGTTTTATTTCAACACTTCCCTTGCCGACAATAGGATCATCTAGTTGACTTATTTGGTAACCCTTAGGCAGATCGGGATAAAAGTAATTCTTTCTTGCAAAAATTACTTTTTGAGATATTTCTGCGTTTATTGCGCAACCAAACTTTAAAGCATGAGAAATTGCTTCCTTATTCAATACCGGCAATACTCCTGGAAGCCCTAAGTCAATTTCACTAGCTTGAGTATTTGGTTCAGCACCAAAAGCTATTGGCGAAGAGGAAAAAAGTTTAGTTTTGGTTGCAAGTTGTACATGAACTTCCAATCCAATTACAGGCTGCCAATTATTTAAACTCATGGAAATCCGTTAATTTTTGAAATTTATTTGCAAGGTTTAGAATTCTTCCTTCTTCGAGATAGTTTCCAATGAGTTGAAGGCCAATTGGCATTTCGTCAGCCGTACCTGATGGAATTGATAACGCTGGCAAACCTGCCAAGTTTGCAGGAATTGTATAAATGTCTTGTTCATACATTTCCACGGGATCGCTTATTGAGCCCAGCTCAAAAGAAGAGTTAGAGCAAGTAGGCATTGCTATCGATGAAACTTTTTTAAAAGCTTCATCAAAATCACTTTTATTAAATTTCTAATTTTCAAAGCCTTATTATAAAAGGCGTCGTAGTAACCTGCAGAAAGACAAAACGTTCCAATAAAAATTCTATTTTTAACTTCTTTGCCAAATCCTTCTGTTCTTGAGTTTACATAAAGATCCTCTAAAGAAGATACGCTATCGCTTCTATGGCCAAATCTTATTCCATCATATCTTGCCAAATTTGCTGAACACTCTGCAGGGGCTATTACATAGTAAGCAGGTAAGGAGTATTCAATATGAGGCAGATTAATTTCTTCAATTTTTGCTCCATCTTTTTCAAGAATGGAAATGGCATTCTTGAAAGAATCCCGCACCTGATCATTTTTAATATTTTCAATTAGTCCTTTAGGAATTCCAATTACATGCTCTTGATCTGCATCGACTTCCTTTTGTAAATCTTTAACTTCTTCATTCAAAGATGTCGAGTCTTTTTGATCAAATCCAGACATATATTTGAGAGCTACAGCGGCATCCTTAGCATTTTTTGCGATTATTCCTGCTTGATCAAGGCTGGACGCAAAAGCAATCATTCCCCATCTGGAAACTCTTCCATAAGTAGGTTTTATACCCGTAACTCCGCAGAAAGAAGCCGGCTGTCTTATAGAGCCTCCTGTATCAGTTGCAGTTGCAAATGAGCAAAGATTGGCTCTAACAGCTGCTGCTGATCCTCCAGAAGAACCTCCTGGAGAAAGTTTTTCATTAATAGGGTTTAACACATTTCCATAAAAGCTTGTTTCGTTAGAAGATCCCATAGCAAATTCATCCATATTGGTTTTTCCTAAGGTAATTGCTCCGGCAGTATCTAATTTAGAGAAAACCTCGGAAGAATAAGGAGAAATAAAGTTGGATAACATTTTAGAACCACAAGTTGTTTTTTTATCTTTAATACAAAAAATATCTTTGTGAGCAATTGGAATCCCTTCTAGAGGCCTAGCTTTGTTTTTTGCAATATTTTCATCTGCTATTAGGGCTTTTTTTTCCGATTCTTCTTCAAAGACTGAAATGAAACAATTTAGAGATTCTTTTTTCTTAATTTCATTTAAATATGCTCCTGTTATTTCTTTAGAGGAGAAAGATTTATCACCAAGCCCAAGTATTTGATCTGTCAAAGAAAGATTTATTAATTCACTCATAATTATTCAATTACTTTAGGAGTAAGATAAAAACCAGAGTCTTTTTCTTTAGAAAGTTCTTGAAGTTTTTCTCTTTCAATGTCTTTTTTTCGATGTCTTCTCTCAAATTCTGAGTATTGTTTATGGGATGTGTTAATGGATTTATTTTTGAAGTATCTAATTCATCCATTTTATTAACCATTGTCAAAATTGATTCCAGGTCTTTTACCAAAGAGCCAGATGTCTCTTCGTCAATTTTGATTTTACTCAATAAAGAGATGTTTTTAAGGTCTTGTTCAGTAATTTTCATTATAATGATTCAAAGAGAGGAAGATTTTATATCAACTTAAAATCAACTACTATTCGAATTATTTAAAAATATACAAAATTATGGTTCTTAAAGCTCTAAAAGGCATCTACTCAACAGATTTATCAATTGACCTCGGTACTGCTAATACACTCATTTTTGCCAAAGGAAAAGGAATTGTTCTAAATGAACCATCCGTAGTAGCTATAAAAAAATCTGAGGGCCATAGATCAGTGGTTGCAGTTGGGTCTGAAGCAAAAAGAATGCTTGGAAGAGTTCCTGGAAACATCGAAGCAATTCGTCCACTTAAAGATGGGGTCATTGCAGATTTTCAAGTAACAGAAAAAATGCTTCAACATTTTATCCAAGTTGTTCATGGAGAAAATTTCTTTAAACCAAGTCCAAGAATATTGATTTGTGTCCCTTGTCAATCAACACAAGTAGAAAGAAGAGCAATAAGAGAATCAGCCCTTCAAGCAGGTGCTAGAGAAGTAAGGCTCATAGAAGAACCTATGGCTGCTGCAATTGGTGCAGGACTGCCGGTTGAAGAGGCATCAGGTTCAATGGTGGTGGATATTGGCGGAGGAACAACTGAAATAGCAATTCTTGCCCTTAATGGAGTCGTTTTTTCCAGCTCTTTGAAAACGGGAGGCGATAGATTCAATGAAGCTATTGTTTCTTATATTAGAAGGAAATACGGAGTTTTGGTTGGTGAATCAACTGCTGAAAGAATAAAAGAAACTGTGGGTTGTGCAACTCCTGAAAGTGAAGATAAATCAATGGAAATCAGAGGAAGAAATTTAGCCGAAGGTGTTCCAAATACAATCAATTTTTCAAGCCTAGAAGCCTATGAAGCCATATCGGGACCTCTATCTTCAATTCTTCAATCTATAAGAAATGCCTTAGAACAATCCCCTCCGGAACTTAGCGCAGATATTTCTGAAAGAGGAATAGTTTTAACAGGGGGAGGTGCCTTGCTTACAGACTTAGACATAATGATATCTGAGCAGACTGGAATTCCGGTAATTGTCGCTGACGATCCTTTAACCTGTGTAGTGAAAGGCGGAGGAATTGCACTTGATATTATTGATAAATTTGATGTAGATCTTTTATCTACAGAGTAATTTCATGTTCGGCGGTGAACACAAACAAACCGATATCGCTCAATCAGCAATATTCACTACCGGGTCAATGCGCGCAAGCCGTTTCTATCCCGCAATCCTCTTTAGTTTTCTTATTATGTATGGAGATTATTCGTTTGATTTAAGCAGTAAAATTAGAATCGTTTCGTCATATATTTTTTCTCCTTTCTCACAAATTGAATACCTGGCTAAAGATAGTTTTAATTCCTTTGATTCTTATTTTTCTTCTCAAAAAAAACTTTCTGAAGAAATAGATTTATTAAGAAACAAGATAAGAGATTTAGAAAATCAAAATCTTGCTCTTCAAAATACAAAAACTTCTTTAAATGAGCTTGAGGAACTTTTTGATCTAAGTAAGAGTTTTCAGGAAAGAAAAATATTTTTAGGCAAAATCACAGATTTTAAGAAATTTCCTAAAGAAATTGTTTCAGTTGAAACTAGATCAAATAATATTACAAAAGATATGATTGCTTTTAATGCTTTTGGTTTAATCGGAGTGATAGATGAACTACTTAATAATTCAATAAAAATAATACCTCTTCACAACGTATCAATAAAAATTCCTGCAAAGAACTCTAGAACCTTAGAAAATATAATTATAGTTGGAACAGGTACGCCTAAAACATTTCAAATAGAAGAATTCAAAAAAAATGGAGATATTAAAAAAGGGGATGAAATCACCTCTTCTGGATTGGGAGGCAGGTTTCCTGAAGGTTTTTTCTTGGAAGGGTGACCGAAATAAAAGAAAATGATCAATCAAACTTTTTGCAAATTACAGTTGAAAATACTTTTGACTTTAGTTTTGGCTCTACAATTTTATTTACTAAACCATGAATAGTCTTGATGATAAAAAACCTTCAATTTTTAATTTTTATTTTTTTGTTGGACTTACTTTAATTATCGCTTCAATGGCTGAAGTCTTTTTAAATGACTTCCTGCTTTCTAGGCTAACTTTGCCTCTAACCTTGATGACATTAATTTATTGGAATGTAGCAACACCCAGAAATATAGGTTTTTTTTGGACTATGCTTTCTGGTTTCATTTTAGATATTTTTTTGGGATACCTCTTAGGAATTCATGTTGTTATCTTTCTTTTGACATCTTACTTTTCGCAAAGATACTTCCATAGGTTTAGAGCTTTGTTTAGGTTGCAACAATCTTTGATTGTGGCAATTATTGTTTTTATATATCAAATTTATTTCATTTTGATTTCCAATAATTTCGCCTTATCAATTTTTTTAGAATTATTAATCTTGACAATCATCTCTAGCTTATTTTGGCCAATTATTTATGGAGTTTTAAGATATTTGAGAATAAAACTTACTTACGGACAATAAAAATTTTGCTTAAGTTACTTCGCCAAGATAAACCTTTCTGACGATTTCATTTTGCACAATTTCATTTGGAATCCCTTGAGCGATAACTTTACCTGCGTTGATGACATAAATGTAATCACAAATATCCAAAGTAGCATTTACATTGTGATCACTTATTAGAACACCTATACCTTTTTCTTTTAGATTTTTTATCAAAGTCTTAATCTCATTTATTATCAAAGGATCAATTCCTGCAAAAGGCTCATCAAGCAATATAAGTTTGGGGTTTAACGCAATTGCTCTAGCAATTTCAACTCTTCTTCTTTGACCTCCAGATAAAGAATTGCATTTTTGAGTTTTGATGTTTATCAGATCAAATTCTTCAGAGATTCTAGTAAATTTGTTCTCAATTTCTTTTTTTTCATATTTTTTTGCTTCAAGCGCAGCCTTTATATTTTCTTCAACAGTGAGTTCTCTGAATACTGAAGGCTCTTGAGGAAGGTAAATAACTCCTAATTCGGATCTTTTTTCAAAACTTAGGTTATTTACTATTTTTGAATCATAGAGTACTTCGCCTTCGGAAGGTTTGCTCAAACCAGCTAGAATAGAGAACAATGATGTTTTCCTGCTCCGTTTGGACCTAGTAAGCCATAAATATTATCTGAGGTAATAGATATATCTATGCTCTCGAGAATATTTAATTTATTTGAAACTTTTTTAAGTTTTTTCCCCTCAATACGCATTTTAATTAATAATTTTTAATATTAAGTTTTGATGGAAAAATTAATTCTCCATTTGATTTTAACTTCACCATAGACGTTTCTGTCTCTAACCCTTTGTTATCTTTAAGATATATTGGGCTACCTTTAAAAAGTATCTCATCTTCATTCAAAATAATTTCTTTCACAGAGATTTCATATTCATCAATAAAAATGATTAATTCATTAGATGATAAGTTTCTTTTGTTAAGATCAATATCAACTTTACTAGCTTTTCCTAAAATAACTTTTTCACTGACCTTTCCAGAAATTTCAGTTTTATTTTCAAGTTTCACTATATTTTTATCGTAAGCAATTGTTCCCTTATTTGAAATTATTTTTAAAAAAGTATTTTTTCCCGAAATATCTATTTTTGGCTGGTAAACATAAAGATTTTTTTTCTTCTTTCAAAGAATTAACCATCGAAGAATTAACTTCTAAAATAAAATCACTTTCTTTAAAGCCTAAATTAATGGAAATATTTTTTGCTTCAAAAATAATTTCATTATTTTGTTTTATTAATTCAGAAGATGATGAGTTTAAAAAAATGAAGACAAGAATAAGACAGAACCAATAAGAAAAAAATAAAGCAACTAAATAGACAAAAATGCTTTTTGGCATCAAATTATTTTTGCTGAAAGAATTTCATGCATTCTGATTAAACCTATTATTTTTTTATTTGAATTCTTTACTATTAATGAATAGATTTTTTGATCTTCCATTATTCTTGAAACATCAAGGACAAGATCAACATCTTTAACAAATTTAAAATTTTTAGTCATGACTTCTTTTATAGGCGTTGATGTAAGATCTATACGATTGTTTATCATTCTTCTTAAATCTCCATCTGTAAAAATACCTTTCACGATACCTTGAATTTTTATTAAACCTAATCCAAATCCTTTTTTTGATATTTTTTCCATTGCATCAATTATAGAAATATTTCCATCTATAAAAGGTAAGTCTTTTTCTTTGATCATAATTTCTTTTACTTTAATGAAACTTTTGCCAAGACTACCTCCTGGATGATTTGCACCAAAGTCAGATCTTTTTAAACCTTCATAGTTTGTTATAGCTACAGAAATAGCATCTCCAATCATCATCATGGCAGTCGTGCTGGATGTTGGGGCAAGATTTAGGATATCCGCCTCTTTTTCTAAATTCAAAGATATGTGCGCTTTAGATGACAATTCAATTGAGGAGTTTTTGTTTCCGGTAACAGAACAAATATTCACTTTTTTTTGCTTAAGATTTGGCAGAAGATCTACTAATTCCTCCGTCTCACCTGAGTAAGAGAAAATAATCAATGAATCTTTTTTAGTTATCGCTCCAAGATCTCCATGACTCGCCTCGGCGGCATTTATATAAAAAGACGGTTTTCCAAGGCTAGAAAGAGTAGCTGATATCTTTTCAGATACTTTTCCTGACTTACCTATGCCCAAAAAAATTAAATTTCCTTTTGTTTCTAATAAAAAGTTACAAACTTCATTGAATTCATTTTTGGAAATACCCGAAGAAACTTCTTGAAGAGCATCAATTTCATTTGAAATGACTTTTTTACCAATTGCAAAAAAATTAATTTTTTTTGGTTTTTTCATCTGTGATTAATTATCCTGTAGTAGACTAGGCTCTTTAAATCCGATTATAAATGAAAAAGTACTTTTTCTTATTTTTTATCATTATTTTTTCTTTAAACTCTTTCTTAGATACTGAGGTTGAGGAGTTTGTGAACTCACAACATAATGAAATTTTTAATTTTCTTAATAACAATCAAGATTTGTTTGATTCAGATAAGGATAAGTTTCTAAATGAGTTTGAAGTTAGGTTTTCAAGACTGATTCCTCCAGAAGAAATTTCAAAAAGAGTAATGGGTAAGAGGCTATTTACTGCAGCTACAAAAAAACAAATTTTAAAATTTAATGAGAAGTTTAAAAGCACTCTATTAGACTCTTATTCAGGCGCACTAAGTAGTGTAGAAGCAGCAAATATATCAATAGAATCTCACTTTCACCCCAATGAACGAATGGATTTAGCGGTTGTCCAATTGAATACTGACTTTTCAGGAAGAAAATTTAAATTAATTTACAAGATGAAAAAAATTCAGAGTTGAAGATGCTAAAGATTGGCGAGTAGTTGGTATAGTTTTGGACGGTATAGACATAGTTTCACTTTACCGAAAACAATTTGCATCCCTTGTTAAAGAAAATGATGATAATTTGGATCTAGCAATAGATTCTTGGAGTATCGAAGAAGATTCCTTAAACCTAGAAAATTAATGGATAAACTTATTATTGAGGGAGGCCATTCTCTTAACGGAAGCTTAAAAGCCTCTGGTGCAAAAAACTCTGCTCTTCCAATCCTAGCTTCTTCTCTTTTATTAGAAGGCAAATTAACTTTAAGTAATATCCCACCTTAAAAGACGTGACTACTATGATTGAAGTTTTAGGATCAATGGGAGCAAATATAACACTTGATGAGGATATGAATCTTGAGATAGATACTTCAAACCTTAAAAATCAAATAGCAAGATATGAGCTTGTAAAAACAATGAGAGCTTCTGTTTTAGTACTTGGACCTCTTTTAGCAAAATTTGGACAGGCTGAAGTTGCCTTACCTGGAGGATGCGCAATAGGAAGTAGACCTGTAAATCTTCACCTTGATTGCATGAAAAAGTTAGGGGCAGAAGTTATTACTGAAGGAGGATATATAAAAGCGAAAGCAGAAAATGGCTTAAAAGGGGCCGAAATTCTGTTTGATACTATTAGCGTAACAGGAACAGAAAATGCCATTATGGCCGCTGTCCTAGCAGAAGGAGAGACCATAATTAAAAATGCTGCAAGAGAACCTGAAGTTGGAGATCTTATTGACTGTTTGATTAGTATGGGAGCGAAGATTCAAGGAAAAGGAACAAAAGAACTAATTGTATTTGGCGTGAAAGAACTGAAACAAACTTCTTATGAAGTTATGCCAGATAGAATAGAAACTGCTACTTATTTAACGGCGGTTGCAATGACTGGAGGCGAGGTGACAATAAAAAATTCTATGCCAGAAACTCTGGATAGTGTTCTTAAAAAGTTGACTGAAGCAGGTGCAAAAATAGATATCAATACAGATACCATTAATTTAAAAATGAATAAAAATCTTAAACCGGTGGATATATCAACTGCTCCTTATCCTCTTTTTCCGACAGATATGCAGGCACAATTTATTTCATTGAATACCATTGCAGAGGGACAATCGTCTGTTGTAGAAACTATTTTTGAGAATAGATTTATGCATGTTCAAGAACTTATTAGAATGGGAGGAGATATCTCCTTGGCGGGAAACACAGCAACAATAAATGGCAAAAAAAATTCCTTACACTCAGCACCTGTTATGGCAACAGACCTTAGAGCTTCAGCAAGTTTAGTTTTAGCTGGATTGGTTGCGAAAGGAGAAACGAAAATTGATCGTATTTATCATATTGATAGGGGTTATGAAAGAATTGAAGAAAAATTGAACTCCCTAGGAGCAAATATAGAGCGGGTGACAGGGTAATGTTAATTGTTTTACCAAAAGGAAGATTACTTAAAAGAAATTAAAAATCTTTTGGAGCTGATCGGTATATCTTTTGAAGACTCATCAAGAAAACTGGTTATGGATACTTCTGTAAAAGATATCAAAGTTAGCAATCCTTAGGTCTTGGGACATTCCCAAGTTTGTCAACAAAGGCATTGCAGACATGGGCTTTGTTGGGAAAGATGTTCTAAACGAGATTGAAGATGAAGAAAATTTTTATGAATCTTTAGATTTAGGATTAGGTAAGTGTCGTCTTTCTTTAGCCTCATATAAGCAAGTAACTAATTCAAATAAACCGATAGTAGCAACTAAATATCCAGTATCTGCAAAAGCTTTTTTTGCTTCAAAAATGCAAAACGTAGAAATAATAAAATTAAAAGGCGCAATAGAAATAGCACCAATTCTCGGGCTTTCAGATTATATTGTTGATCTTGTTCAAACAGGAAACACGCTGAAAGATAATGGATTGTCTGAATTGGAGGTGATTCAAGAAATTTCAACTAGATTAATCATTAACAAATCCTCTTTCAAAACAAATAATCAAAAGATAGAAAAATTAATTATTTCCATGAAAAATGCTCTAAATGAAAACTTTAAAAATTAAGAAAGTATCTTTTCTTGTTGCAAAAAAATACTTGTTGCAGAGTAAATTTAGAAATCAGGCTGTTAACGTCAAAGAAACTGTTCGAAAAATAATACTTAATGTAAAAAAAAATGGTGATAAAGCATTAATAAAGATTTCTAACAAAATTGATAAGACAGAATTTAAAACAGTTACAGAAGCCTCCTTCAATAAGTCTGATTTAAAAAAAAATTACGAAAAGTTAGACAATGCAATCAAGAAAAACTTAAATTTCATTAAGAAAAGAATAATAAATTTTCATAAAGCAATAAAGACAAGTGATTTAAAAACAAAGGATGGGATATTTAATTTATTAGGTCAAATCCATAAACCAATAGACAGAATTGGTCTTTATGCTCCTGGAGGCAAAGCTGTTTATCCATCCTCTATTCTTATGACTGCATTAGTTGCAAGAGTGGCAGGCTCAAAAGAGATTAACCTTTTTTTTCCTAGTTCTTCCGAGAAAGCAAAAACATTAATGTTAGGGACTGCTCATCTAGCAGAAATAACTAATGCTTATAATTTCGGTGGAGCACATGCAATAGCCGCTATGGCCTATGGGACAGAGTCGATATCAAAGTCAGATAAAATCTTTGGCCCTGGGAATAACTATGTTGCAGAAGCAAAAAGACAGGTATTTGGAGATGTAGGCATAGATTCATTTGCTGGCCCATCTGAGGTATTAATTATTTCTGATAAGAAAAAAGGATTTGAACAATTAGCTGCTGATCTAATTGCCCAAGCCGAGCATGGAGAAGACTCCAAATGTATTTTTATTCAAATTGGAAAAGGAGGATTAGGGGATTTGTTTAAAGAACTTGAACGACAAGTTACTGAGGCTCCAAGGGGAAAAACAATAAAAACCGCTTTAGAAAAAAATTCAATGTTTATACAGGTTAAAAATTTAGAAGAAGCAATTGAAATCAATAATCTTGTATGGTCCAGAACATTTACAAATTATTTACAAAAATTTTAAGGAGTCATTATTAAAAAGATTCATTGCTGGAGCCATTTTTGTTGGAGAAAACAATACAGCTGTCCTAGGAGATTATGCTGCAGGACCCAGTCACGTAATTCCAACAAATTCTGCTGCCAGATTTAGTTCGCCTGTCAGTATTGAAGACTTTTTAGTGAGAACCTCGGTAACAGAAATTAAATCCATTAAGAATAAGGCAAAATATAATGAACTACTTGATCATTCAATATTTTTAGCAGAGCTTGAAGGTTTGCATGGGCATGCATATGCCTTGAAGCTCAGGCGCAAATAGAAACTATTTATCTACAATTGAATTGAAGACTTCAATCACTGTATCGACAGGAATCGCAAAATTTAGCCCCTGATTTCCTCCAGAAGTAGATCTAATAACATTTACCACGCCTAGTAATCTTCCTTTATCATCAATTAATGCACCGCCAGAGTTTCCTGGATTTATTGATGCATCAGTTTGGATAAAATTTCCTTTTTTATCTTGGAAAGTTCTATCTATGGCACTAACAATACCCTTACTGAATGATTGCCCTAATCCTTGAGGATTACCAATTGCAATTACAGACTCTCCAACTTTAACCTGATCTATGTTTTTTCTTATTTTAAAGGGCTTTAGATCAATCGAATCAATAATTCCTAAAACTGCAATATCTGCTTCTAAATCAAATCCTAAAATTTGGGTTTTAACTGTTTTTCCCTAAATGATTCTCTACTATTAATTCTTGATTTTGATTAAAAGCATCACTAATAACGTGAAAGTTTGTAACTATTAGATTTTTTTCAATAACAACTCCCGATCCATTAGGAAAAAGTCCGGTTTTTACAACTCGTCTGTTGAATTTAAAACCAAATTCATTAGATTGTTCTTGCCACGCCTTCCATTTTTTTATTGTCCAAATATTTACAACCGAAGGGGAAGTTCTTTCGAGTACATTCGAAATATCATGATAGATAGGGATATAGATATCAGTTTTGCCATAAAAACTAGAAAAAACTAAAGCAGAAAGGGCGCCTAAAACTATCCATAAAGATATGACAAAATAACTTTTTTTGATCATTGGTAATAGCAATTATAACCTCTCTGAGTTATCATTCTCGCCTTTCAAAACTTATTTATGGAAACTAAGAGTTATAAGAGCGGTAATGTCGAAAAAAATTGGCATCTTGTTGATGCTGAGGACAAAGTTTTAGGCAGATTGGCTGTGAAAATAGCAACAATTCTCTCAGGTAAAAACAAAGCCCAGTATTCCCCAAATGCTGACTTAGGTGACTTTGTAGTAGTTGTTAATGCTGAAAAAGTTAAGGTAACCGGTAATAAATTTTCTCAAAAAAACTATTATCATCACACCGGCTATCCTGGAGGACTAAAGACAAAATCTTTTGAAAAGATGCAAGAAGATTCTCCTGAAAAAATAATTGAAAAAGCTGTTAAAGGAATGCTTCCTAAAAACAAACTTGCTAATCAAATAATTAAAAAGTTAAAAGTTTATTCTGGTTCAGTTCATCCTCACATTGGACAGCAACCTAAGGAATTATCTATTTAGTAATATGTCAGAAACAATATATGCAACAGGAAGACGAAAAAGCGCAACTGCTAGAGTTTACCTATATGAAGGCTCTGGAAACATATTAATAAATGATCTACCTTTAGAAGAATACTTCGGAAGAGAAGTAGCTAAAATATTGGTTAAACAGCCATTGATGCTTTTAGATTGTGATCAGAAATTTGATTTCAAAATTAAAGTTTCTGGTGGAGGTTCCTTTGGTCAAGCTGGCGCCATAAGACATGGTATTTCAAGAGCGCTGGAAAAAAAGAATAGTGAATTCAGAGGAGCATTAAAGTCCGCAGGCTATTTAACAAGAGATTCAAGAAAAGTGGAAAGAAAAAAAGTTGGATTAAGAAAAGCAAGAAAAGCACCTCAATTCAGCAAAAGATAAAATATGCAACCCAAAAGTCCTCCTAATCCTGGTAGAAGGAAATTTCTTACATATACAACTTCATTCCTGGGAATTATAGGGGCATTTTTTACGGCGATACCATTTGTCAGTGCCTTTAAACCTAGTGCTAAAGCTGAAGCAGCAGGTGCGCCTGTTAAAGTTGATGTTTCAAAGTTACTTCCTGGAGAAATGATGACTGTTGAATGGAGAGGAAGGCCTGTTTTCGTCGTAAATATTCCAGAAGAAAATACAAATTTCATAACTAAAAATCTTGAAAGATTAGCTGACCCTGATATGGATGATCCTTCTCAACCGGAATATGCGAAAAATGAAATAAGGTCTAGAAAAAAAGGAATTGCAGTTTTGACCGGAGTTTGTACCCATTTGGGCTGCGCTCCAAAGTATTACCCAGAAGCAAAGCCAGAGGATTTTGATTCAAATTGGCAGGGAGGATTTTTTTGTCCTTGTCATGGTTCGAAATTTGATTTGGTTGGAAGAGTTTATGCAAACGTTCCAGCTCCTACAAATTTAGTTGTGCCTCCACATTTTTTTGAAAAAGATAATCTATTGGTTATCGGTTCAGACGGAGTAAGTTAATGAGCGAAAACACTATTGGAAAAAAAGCCTTGATTGGGTAGATAAAAGGTTTCCCGTAATCGACCTTTTCGAAAGGCATCTTTCTAAATATTATTCTCCTTCCAACATAAATATTTGGTATTTATTTGGCTTTCTTTTATTGATTGTTTTGGTAATGCAGATTCTAACCGGTTTGTGGTTGATGATGAATTATACCAATACAGCAGAAGGTGCATTTTCTTCAATTGAATACATTATGCGGGATGTAGATTATGGCTGGCTTATCAGATACATGCATGCTGGCGGTGCATCAGCATTTTTTGCATTGATTTATCTGCATATGTTTAGAGGCATGATGTATGGTTCATATCAGAAGCCAAGAGAATTAATTTGGGTTGGTGGATGGTTTGTTTATGTCCTTCTATGCGCAGAAGGTTTTACAGGCTATGTTCTTCCCTGGGGACAAATGTCATTTTGGGCGGCACAAGTAATTATATCTCTTGTAGGTTCTATTCCATACTTTGGAGAAGATCTTGCTATTTGGATCAGAGGTGATTACATAGTCTCAGGAATTACTTTATCGAGACTTTTTGCATTTCATGTAGTTTTATTACCTATTTTAATTATTGCAGTTGTTTTCTTTCACATTTTAGCTCTTCATGAAATTGGCTCTAATAATCCAGACGGCATAGATGTTAAAAAACATACAGATCAGGATGGAGTTCCATTGGATGCCAAACCTTTCTTTCCATATGACATAACTCACGATTTTTATGCATTGGGAGTATTTTTATTAATTTTTTGCACAGTGATATTTTTCTTTCCAGAAGGGGAGGATATATCATCGAGTACGTTAACTATGAGCCAGCTAATCCACTATCTACTCCAGCTCATATTGTTCCATCTTGGTACTACACTCCGTTTTACGCAATGCTTAGAGCAATAGATTTCCCTCTATTTGGATTAACCGCTAAATTTCTGGGATTTGTAGTTATGGCTGCAGGAATTGCAATTTTTGCAGCTTTACCTTGGTTAGATAGAAGCCCAGTCAAATCAATTAAATATAAAGGTATCTTCAGTAAAGTTTTTCTAGCTGGTTTTGTGATTAGTTTCTTCGTCCTAGCATATCTTGGATCTGTCCCTCCTACAGAGACTAAGAATATGCTTGCGAAAATATTTACTTTTCTTTATTTCGCCTATTTTCTCTTGATGCCTTTTTATACGAGATTTGAGAAATGCAAACCTGTACCAGAGCGTGTTGGAGATACAGCTTGAAAATCCTTTTTTATCTCACAATCATAACCTCGTCTTTATTTATCTTTTCTGCAGGAGAATACCGATGCGGCTCTATGGAGTGTGATTACTTCGAAGCAGATGTTTCAGATAAAGCTTCTTTGCAAAGAGGATTATCTACTTACATGAATTATTGCTATGGCTGTCACTCCCTTAAGTATTCTAGATATAAAAGGGTTGCAGAAGATTTACTTATTCCTTTGGAAATGTATGAGAATAATTTAATTTTTGATGGTTCAAAAATAGGGGAACTTATGGAGATAAGTTTGACTAAAGAAGATGCAATAAATTGGCTTGGGGCTTATCCTCCTGATCTCACTTTAGAGGCCAGATTGAGAAGGCCTGATTGGATATATACTTACTTAAGAAATTATTATCCTGACTCTTCTAGACCTTATGGAGTAAACAACAGGGTTTATCAAAATGTAAATATGCCTCATGTTTTAGAAGACATGCAAAATAATCTTTCCGAAAACCAATATGATCAAGTTATATACGATTTAACCAACTTCATGACATATGTGGCAGATCCCTCTGCAGAACAACGCAAAAGAATTGGGACTTATGTTCTACTTTTTTTGATAATTTTTACTGCTTTTGCTTATATGACATATAGAGAATTTAAAAAAGATTTAAAATAGTTTTATGAGTCTTCTAAGCAACAGGTCTGCTATGGTTTTGTTCCATGATGATATTGGTCATAGATCACAGAAAGTTAGGATTGTAATTGCTGAGAAAGGAATAACTTGTAATTTGGAGGTGCTAAGTAAAGATGATCTTCCTAAAGAAATTTTAGAGATAAACCCTGATGGTCATTTACCTCTTTTAGTTGACAGAGAACTCTCCTTGTATCACTCTGGTTTGATTGTTGAATATCTTGATGAAAGATTTCCTCATCCACCTCT
The DNA here is from genome assembly GCA_038141925.1 of Gammaproteobacteria bacterium. Lineage (GTDB taxonomy): Bacteria > Pseudomonadota > Gammaproteobacteria > Magnimaribacterales > AG-339-G14 > MEDG-81. Next base: position 534,103 of record JAYQJB010000002.1, read on the forward strand.
TTTACCTGTTTACCCAGTTTCTAGAGCTCAATTTAGATTAATCCTTCAAAGAATTGAAAAGGACTGGGCAGAAAATTTAGATGTCCTTGAAAATTCAAATTCTTCAAAACCACAAATTACAAAAGCAAGAAACGACTTACAAAAAAATATTTCAAACTCTTTGGCGATGTTTGACAATAAAAAATTCTTCAGAAATGACGAGTTTTCAGTCTTGGATGCTGTAATCATTCCAATACTTTTGAGACTTGATCATCATCAAATTAAAATTCCTAACAATAAAGCATCAAAACCTCTTTTTGATTATATTGAAAGGATGCAAGACTTACCTAGTGTCAAAGAAAGTTTTACTTCATTAGAAATAGAATTACTTTAGCTTTATTGAAAGCCAATTTTTTCTGGCGTGATAAAAATTCTATTTTCATCTTTTGTATATTCACCTAACAGTCCGTTAAACCTAGTGTTGATACCTCTGCCTAGAAATAATAGTGAATCAAATCCTAAAGCATAAAAAAGCTTTTCTTGAATTTGTTTCTTTGAAAACTCATCATCAAATAAAAAGCTATTATTCAATAAGATAGGGTGCTCTAAGCCTTTTAAATTAGAACTAAATTCCTTTTTTGAAAATCTCCACAAATCAAGTTGACCAGGAAGGATATAAATTTCAGGTTCAAAAATTAAGTTGAAATTAATTGCAGGGATGATTCTTTCAGCTGAAACTTCTTTTGTATTAATGATAATTTTTTTTACATCTTTCCTGAATCTTGGAGTTTGATAAATTCTGTTTTGAGTTATTCTTTCTAACTCCCTTTTTCTGTTTGAACTTTTATTAATCTCGAAAAGGTTTGAAATTCTATTTTCAATATTTGATTGCTTTTCGATTAAAAAATAATTTTCTGCTTTTAATTCTTTGTCAGTTAAAACTACCGATTCTTCTCGAAGAATCTCAGGTTCTGAACTATAAAGATATTCAACATAGTCATAGAAAGGATCAATGAAATTGAGATTTAATTTAACTTTTTCTTTTAATCCGACGATAACCAAAATATTGTTGTTATTTTTTAAATTACAACTTTTCAAAATATCTTCTAAGTAATTATTGAGGAAAATTATTTTTTTTGTTTTTGTTAATATTTTTGAGCAATCAAAAGATTTTTCTTTGGAAAAATCTATAAAGTTGATTTGAGAATTTCTTTTCTGACCTTCCCTTAAAGTAAAGAAACCATTCTTTATTCCCTCTAAAAAGGATTTCTGAAAAGCGGTTTTGTCTTCAAAAAAAACAATGTCTATGTTTGAGTTTAATCGAGGTGAACTCAGAACAAGATCTTTACTTTTAAACTCATCAATACCGTCTTCTTTTTTGGAGTATTCATTGCTAGATAAAGTGCAGCAAGTTAGGATGAAAACTAAGACAACATTTGAGATTATTTTTTTTAACATGACAGGAACATTATATTTAGTTGCTACACCAATTGGTAACTTAGAGGATATAACTTTAAGAGCAATTCGAATACTTAATGAGTCGAGCATTGTTCTTGCAGAGGATACAAGAAATTCAAAAAAACTTTTTGTAGCGCACAAAATTGCTAGCAAGTTGGTTTCTTATAATGACTTTTCATCTCAGAAAAAAATTTCTTCGATAATAAAACATCTAAAAGATGGTAAAACTATTTCTTTGATCTCAGATGCTGGAACACCTCTAGTCTCAGATCCAGGTCATGAATTGGTTTCACAAGTCATCAGCGAGAATATTAAAGTTGAAAGTATTCCAGGTCCTTCTTCAGTAATTTCAGGATTAATTACTTCTGGATTTAAAAATAATAAGTTTATTTTCGAAGGCTTTTTACCAAAAAAATCTAGCGAGTTAAAATCACTGCTTTCAAAATGCAATTTTGAAACAAAGACAATTGTTTTCTTTGAATCCCCTTACAGAATCAAAAAAAACTTTAAAAGTCATGAGAGATGTTCTTGGTAAAATAGAAGAATAAGTATTGCTCGTGAAATGACTAAAATGCATGAAACAATTTTAAGAGGCACAATTGAGGAGTTGAACCACATTGCAGATGTGGATTTGAACCTTACTAGAGGAGAAATTGTTATTGTTTTAGAAGGATCTGATAAGAGAGATGATGAATTTGACAACAAATTGGATTATTTGTATTCAGCATTATCAAATGATCTTTCCTTGAAACAATTTTCAAAGGTTTTTTCTAAAATTTCAAAACAAAGCTCAAAAGAAATTTACAACAAATATAAAGAATAAGTATAATTCTTGCGAGCTGACCGAGTAATCGCTGCATTGCAGAGGAAAGTCCGGGCTCCATAGGAAAAAGTGCCAGGTAACTCCTGGAGGTAAGTTTTAAAAAGCTTACTATGGAAAGTGCAACAGAAAATAAACCGCCTTAGGGTAAGGTTGAAAAGGTGAGGTAAGAGCTCACCGTGTTTTTTGGTAACAAAGAATAGCTAGGTAAACCCCACTTGGAGCAAGGCCAAATAGAGATTTTATAATGTTTTCCGCATTGAATCTGGGTAGGCCGCTAGAAATTCATGGCGACATGAGTTCGAGATGAATGATTACTTCAAACAGAACCCGGCTTATGAGTCAGCTCAATCCACTTTAGCAGCCTTTATTACAGCGTAAGAATCTGTTTTTTTAGAGTTTTATTATATTTACAATCCCTTAAAAGTGTGTAAAAGTGTGCAAAAGTATACATTAGTGTAACTTTTTGGGACTACTTTATGGCTGGACTTTATGGGTTTAGCAGTCTTTCCTTGGACACAAAGGGAAGAATTGTTATACCTGCAAGATACAAAGACTTGTTGAAGGAAATGGCTTCAGGGTCGATTATTATCACTCGAGATCCTCAATATCCTTCACTCTTGATTTATCCAGGAGCATTGTGGAAGAAAATTTCCGATGCCTTTGAAAATCTATCTGGCCTAAATCCAAAAATTAGATCTTTACAGTGGAATTTCCTTGGAAATGCTCATGCTATTGATTTTGAAGTCTCTGAAAGAATGACCCTTCTTATTCCACAGTCCCTAAGAAATTACAGTCAAATTAAAGAAAAAACTAAAGTTGTACTCATTGGTATGGGTCAAAAACTAGAACTATGGAGTGAAAAAAACTGGAAACTCAAAGAAGAAGGGAAAAACGTAAAAGGCGAAAGACTAGAAATTGAACTTCCAAGTGAAGTTCAGGAGATCCCGTTTTGAATTATTCTCATGAACCAGTTTTATTGAAAGAGACTCTTAATAATCTCATTTATGATAAAAGCGGTTCATACCTTGACTGCACCTTTGGTTTAGGTGGACACTCAAAAAAAATTCTAGAAAATCTTAATTCGGATGGCAGTCTTTATTCAATTGATAAAGATAAAGAGGTCAAACATTATGCAAATCTTATCAAGGATGAGAGATTTAATTTCCAAACATCAACTTTTTCAAATATCTCGAGCTTATTTTCAAAAAATACTATGAATGGTGTTCTTTTTGACTTAGGAGTCTCTTCTCTTCAATTAGATAAGCCTGAAAGAGGCTTTAGCTTTATGCGTGAGGGAGAACTGGATATGAGATTTGATAATAGTTCTGGAATGTCTGCTAAAGAATGGATAGATAGCGCATCAGAAAAAGAACTTGCAGACGTTTTTTATTTTCTTGGAGAGGAAAGAAAATCTAGACAGTTTGCAAAAAAAATCATCCAAGCAAGGAAAGATACAAATATTTCTTCAACTAAAAATCTGGCAGAGCTTTTCAAACCAAAAGGTTTCCAAAAAAAACATCCAGCCACAAATATTTTTAGAGGCATAAGAATCTTAATTAATAATGAATTTGAGGAATTAAAGGAAGGCCTAATTTCAGCAATAAAAGTTTTAAAAGACAGGGGCATTTTAGCTGTCATAAGCTTCCATTCAGCCGAAGACAGAATAGTTAAAAACTTTTTCAAAAAAGATTACAAGAATTTTTTTGAGGGTATTAACTTGAAAAACGTTAATAAAATTAAACCATCCAAGGAGGAGAAATCAACTAATCCTCGATCTAGAAGTGCAATTTTAAGAATTGGGGAAATAGAATATGTCTCTTAAATACATATCATTTCTTTCTCTTTTGTTCATCTTAACTTTTGTTTTGTTAGTTTACTTACAGCTGGACTTTAATATAAAAAAAACAAATTCAGATATTTATAAACTAACAAAAGCATTTAATTATGAATTGGATGAGAATCTCTCTTTAAATAGCAGAATACAATTAAAAAAATCTCTAAAAGAAGCTTATGAGAATTCTTCGCAAAGCCTTTCTATGACCAGACCAGATGAGATATTAAAGATTGAGGTTGCAAATTGAATATCAAGCTTAATCCAAAGATATTTTTTCTTTTTTCATTTGTCTTATCCAGTGGTTTTGTAATAGCTTCCTCCATTGACGGTTTAAATTTTAAAGATAGAGAGTTAACAAAAATACCTTATTTTTATTTAAATGATGATGAAGTCATTTCTCAAAACGGCAAATCAATCCTTCTTAAGGACAATGATTCTTTATCTTTGGTTAATTTATCAACTGCTGGCAAAGAACCTTTAGGGTTGATAAGTAATTATTACGCAATTCAAGAGGTCCTACTGTTGAAAGATCTTCAAATTGAAGAAATGGAACATAAAAAATTTGGGCAAATAAAAATTCAGACGACCAATAAGAAATTTATTAAATTTCAAGATTTTCAACTCCTGATCAACTTAGAACCCTGAAATTATTCTTCCAGAGCAAAGATTCACAAAATTTATTAAAAAACTTTAAAACCATAGATCTTAGACATAAAGATAAATTAGCAATTGGATATTATTAATGGCGAACAATAACAAAAATAATTTAAGAGTCGGAATAGATATAGGAACCTCTAAAGTTGTTTGCATAATTGCAGAGAATACCTCGGAGGGCATAAACGTATTGGGCTTAGGTATTCAAAATTCAATAGGTCTCCGAGATGGAGTTATTGTGGATATTGAATCTACTGTAGCAGCCGTCAAAGAGGCTGTTTCTAAAGCTGAGCTTATGTCAGGAAGGCAGGTTACAAAAGCTTTCGTAGGAATTTCAGGAGGGAGTGTAAATGGTTTGAATTCTTCAGGAGCTGTACCAATAAAAGATAAAAAAGTAAAAATGAGCGAGGTTGAAAAGGTTATGTCTACAGCTCAAGCTCAAAGAATTCCAGAGGGCTATGAGCTTTTGCATGCTTTGCCGAGGGAATTCATCATTGATAATCAACCTGGAGTAAAGGCGCCATTAGGTATGGCAGGAGTAAGACTTGAAGCCCATGTACATTTGGTTTCTTGTCTTAAGAATTCAGCAACAAATATTGGATCTTGCATGAAAATATGTGGAATTGATGTTCAAAAATATGTCTTGGAACAACTTGCATCTAGCCATTCAGTTCTTACGGATGATCAGAAGAAATTAGGTATTTGTCTTATTGATATTGGCGGTGGAACTTCTGACGTAGCAATTTTTTCAGATGGAGCAATTAGTCATACAGTAAACGTACCTATTGCAGGAACACATGTTACTAATGATATTGCTAGGGCAATTCAAACTTCGATTCAAAATGCGGAAGATATCAAAAAGAAACATGGTTGTGCTTGGAGTGAATTAGCAGATTCCGATGAAATGATAACTACTCAATCAATAAATGGTAGAGAAAACAAATCATTCTCAAGACATGGCCTATCGACCGTCATCGAAGAACGATATCAAGAAATTTTTCAAATTATTAAGCAAAGAATGGGAAATATTAATCTTGCTCAAGAGATACCTGCAGGAATAGTGTTGACCGGAGGCGCATCAAGAATAGAGGGTATTTCTCAATTAGCGGAGGCAATATTTCAAGCTCCTGTCAGAGTCGGAAAACCTCAGGGATTGATTGGTTTAAGCGATATATTATCGAATCCCATATATTCCACAGCGGTTGGATTAATTTTGTTTGCTCAAAAGGAACAGGAAGAAGATTACATGGACTTTGCAATGTTGAATGAAAAAGGCTTATTAAATAAAGCCTTTAGATGGATACAGAATACTTTTTAACTTTATTTTAGGAGGAGTTATGAAATATAAACTAGTAGATAATGGCAAGAGAAATCAAACCATAATAAAAGTAGTTGGCGTTGGTGGCTGTGGAGGCAATGCCATAGACCACATGGTAGCTAACGGAGTTGAAAGTGTGGAAACAATTTCCGCAAATACTGATTCTCAAGCATTAACTAAAAATAAGGCAGCTGAAAAAATAATCTTAGGAGAATTAAATAATCATGGGCAAGGAGCTGGAGGAAAGCCAGATGTAGGCAGAGACACTGCTCTGGATGATTATGAAAGGTTAACGACTATGTTTGATGGTGCCGATATGGTCTTCATAGCAGCAGGAATGGGAGGAGGAACTGGAACTGGTGCAGCTCCTATAGTTGCTAGAGCTGCAAAAGAGGTTGGCGCTTTAGCAGTAGCAATTGTTACAAAACCAATGTCTTTAGAGTTTAAAGATGATTTGGCAGAAGCAGGAATAAAAGAGTTGAGGTCGGAAGTTGATTCTTTAATAACCATTCCAAATCAAAAACTAAGTGAAGTTTTTGGAGGCGACTGCACCATGTTAGAAGCTTTTGGCCATGCAAATGATGTTTTGTTAGGAGCTGTGAGGGGTATCGCTGACATCATCACTCAGACAGGTTACATAAATGTGGACTTTAACGATGTTAGAACTGTCATGGCTGAGCAAGGAGTTGCCATGATGGGCACAGGAGTTGCTAGTGGTCCAAGTAGAGCAAAAGATGCAGCAGCTCAAGCAGTAGGGAGTCCGCTTTTGGAGGATATAAATTTACAAAATGCAAAAGGAGTTCTAGTAAATATAACTGGAAAAGGCATTAAGGTTGGTGAGATAGAAGACGTTCTTCGACAAGTATCAGAATTTGCGAGTGATGGAGCTCAAATAATCCATGGTGCAGTAGAAGATAATGACATGGAAGGAGATATAAAAGTCACAATCATAGCGACTGGCTTATCAGATAGCTCTCAACAAAATGATAGAGCTTCAGGATTTAAGGTTGCAAATGATCCATATGGTAGATTTCAAGAAGTACCAACTTTAGGAAAAGTTGAAAATGAAATTACTAAGAATGAATCAACCAAAAAAAGTGATTATTTAGACATACCGTCATTTGTGAGAAAACAGATAGATTGATTTGAATGCAAGCGAGAATAATAAATACAGAGAACTTACTCTCTGGATTGTAATATTCTTTATCCTATTAGCTTTACCAACTAAGTTAGTCTTTTTTCAAAAAAACGATTTTAGTTTAGGAAAAGAATTTTCACAAAAAGCCTCAATCAGGCAATCTTCTATTTCTTCAAAAAGAGGAGTAATTTTTGATAGAAATAACAATGTTTTGGCTGAAGATATTCCATCTTATGAGATCGGCATCTCCCTAAAGGATTTTTCTTTTGACCCAATTCATATAAATCTCATATCGACTAATTTAGATTTAGATATTGATAGGTTAAAAAAGCGGTTAGCCAGAAAAAAAACCAAATATTTGGTTCTCAATCAAAAAGTCGCAAAACAAAAAAAAGAACTCATTCAGTCTTTAGAAATTCCTGGAATAGTCATAAGCAAGAGAACCTTTAAAAGAAACTATCCTCAAGGAGAGATATTTTCTCAATTGATAGGACTTACTAATTATAAAAACGAAGGTGTAATGGGAATTGAGTTTGCTCTTGATGAAACTTTAAAGGCAGAAGACGGTTATCAAGAAAAAATTCTTTCTAGAAAATCAGGCGTTATTCAAAATAAAATAATTAAAGAACCAATTAATGGCTTATCAGTAAACTTAACTGTTGATTCTAAAATGCAATTTGTCTTATTTGACAAGCTTAAAAAAGCTGTTGAATTTCATAATGCAGAATCCGCGTCGGGCATAATGATTGACTTGGATTCAAATGAAATTCTAGCAATGACAAATTTTCCATCATTTGACCCCAACAATAGAAAAAAACTTAATAACATGGAATTATTGAAGAATAACTCAGCGATAGAGCTTTTCGAGCCAGGTTCTACTGTAAAACCTTTAGCTTTATCTGCCTTATTAAAAAATAATTCAGAGTTAATTGATTCAGCAGTAAATACTTCCCCTGGGTGGATAGAATTTGAAGGTTATAAAACTGAAGATGCCCGAAACTATGGGACATTATCTACAGAAGAAATAATTTCTAAATCCAGTAATGTCGGCATGGTAAAGCTATGCGCTGATTTTGATCCCAGTCTAATTCTCAGAACTTATTACTCTCTTGGTTTGGGGAAGTATATGAATGAAATTTTTATCTCAACCCGAGAAGGCTATCTCCCAGAGTATAAAAATTTATCACTCAGAGAAAAAGTTTCACTTTGTTATGGATATGGTCTTCAGACAACTCTAGTTCAATTAACCTCTGCTTACAGTACAATTTTTTCAGAAGGAGTTTATCGCCCACTTAAATTAATAAAAAAATCATCTCATTTTGAGGAAGAAAGAATTCTCAGCAAAGAAAATGCTAAACAAATAAAGAAGGATATTATATAAAGCAATAAAAAATGGCACCGGATTTCGGGCCAAAGTTAATGATCATGATGTTTTTGGCAAAACAGGAACGGCAAGAATCTTTAAGGATCAAAAGTATAATGAAGATCTGCATAATGCTTTATTCATAGGAATGACGAAAATAGAAGATAAAGAGTACTTGGTCGGACTATTTGTAAAAAATCCAAAGATTAACGGTGATGGAGGAGGCGATGTTGCTGCTCCAATATTTTCGGAGATCATTGAAACCATTCAAAAACTTTAATAATGTTTTCCTTAACTGAAAATCTCTCAAAATTAGAAAGTATAAAAATCACTGGGTTCACCGATAATTCAAATTTTGTAGAGCGAGACTATGCTTTCATTTCTTTTTCAAAAAATCCAAAGGAAGCACTTAAATATTCCAAAGATGCTATTGATAAAGGCGCCAAAATTGTAATTAGTCAGGTAAACCTTCATGAACATTTAAAAGATAAAAACTTATTTGATTCAAATTTAGTCAATCATAAAGATAAATATCTAGAGACTCTTTTTGCAAGATCAAAAAAAAGTATCAAGATCGTTGGAATTACCGGTACAAATGGAAAATCTTCAACCGCATTTTTTCTTCACCAACTTTTATCTTTCAAGGATTCCAATGCAACTCTATTAACGAATACACCAGAAGTTTCAAATCTTAAAAATACACAATTCACTCCTTTAACTACACCAGATAATTTTTTACTTCATCATTTTTTAAAAAAATCTATCGATTTAAAGAGAAAATACTTCCTTATGGAAGTTTCCTCACACGGCATAGATCAGAGCAGAATTTCTGGTTTAGATTTTTTCGCTAAGTCCCTCACGAGCTTTTCAAAAGACCATCTTGATTATCATAAAAATTTTCGTAGTTATAGAAATGCTAAAAAAAGCTTTTTCTCAACATCCGATGAAAACAACATCGTATCCATTGATAATGATTTAGGAAGGGAAATTCATTCTGAAAACAAATCAACTTTGACTGTTTCAGTAAATGACAAAACTGCAGATTTACACTTAGAAAATAACTTAATAAAAACTCCTTGGGGAGATTTAATAAATTATCTTCCCTTTAAAAGTAAATTTATGATTTCAAATTTTTTATGTGCTTTGGGCCTCTACGGAAAAATATTCAATGAAATAGATTTTGAGGCAGAAATGCTTAAAAATTTGAAAAACCTTCCTGGCAGGTTACAAAAAATTTCTTTATTTCAGGACAAAATTTGCTATGTAGACTATGCACACACCCCAGATGCATTGAAATCTGTTTTGGATTATTTGAGAAGTAGCTATAAAGGAAAAATCATAACTTTATTTGGATGTGGCGGGGAAAGAGATTCATCTAAAAGAGGGGATATGGGAAAAATAGCCCAAGAAAAATCGGATTTTCAAATTATTACAAACGACAATCCAAGAAATGAAGATCCAAAAAAAATAGTGGCTCAAATTGTCAAAGATATGCATTTAAAAAACTTTGACATCATTTTTGACAGAAAAGAAGCTATCTCTGAGGGCTTAAAAAAACTTAAGAAATTGAAACAAGAATCAGTTTTGCTTATTGCTGGAAAGGGCCATGAGAACTTTCAAATTTTAAAAGGCAAGGAAATAGAATTTAACGACTTAACAATTTTAAATAAATTGAAGAATGTTATTTAAAAAAAATATAGAAAATCTTGCGGCCTTTGGAGGAGGAAGAATTTATTGTCAAAATATTGACTTCAAAAAAATAGTATTTAATTCAAAAGAAATCAAAGGAGGGGATGTATTTATACCCCTTAAAGGACAAAATCATGATGCTCATAGATTTATTTCTGAAGCATATGATCTTGGAGCTGCATGTGTTGTTTCTGAAAAAAAGATTGATAATAAAAATCATATTCTTGTTAAGGATACGAACATTTTTTTAGAAAATATCGCAAAAAAACAAAGAGAACTATTTGAGGGGCTGGTGGTAGGAATTACAGGGAGTAATGGCAAAACCACAACAAAAGAAACTCTAAGTAAATACTTCACGGAGAAATTTAAGCAAAATGATGTCTACAAAAGTCATGGAAATTTTAATAATTTTTATGGTCTTTGTTTTTCTCTTTTGGAATTAAGCCCGCATCATAAAGTGGGTTTTTTTGAAATTGGAACAAATAATCCTGGAGAAATTTCAAAATTGGCAAATATTTTGAAAATGAATCTAAGCATAATTACAAATATTGGGAATGCTCATTTAGAAGGCCTAAAAAACATCGATGGCGTGGCAAATGAAAAAAGCGATATTTTCGTTTTTACCAAGGAAGAAGGGTATTGTTTAGGGGACATTCCAAAAAAATATTTAAATCTAGTTAGAGATAAATCATCTGGAAAAAAAAGAATATTCACAAGCGACAATGATCCAAAAAAATTAATGAAAACTGCAGTTATGAAAATTAATGATCTGCTAGAGGTTGAGTATCTTCCCGAAGAAATTGATAGTTTCCTAGATAAAAAAATTGATGTTCCTGGTAGGTTTGAAATAAGAAAATCAAAGTCAAAAGCCTTGATTATTGATGATTCGTACAATGCAAATCCAGATTCTTTTTTATATGCTTTTAAAAAAATAAAAAATCTAGATCTTTCAAAAGTTTCTTTTATTGAAAAAGGTTCAAAATATCAAAAAAAAATATGCGTTATGGGACAAATGGGAGAACTTGGAGAAAAATCCGAAGACTTACATAAATATATTCTCAAAGAGGCATCTTTAATATTTGATATTGTTTTAGTAATAGATTTCAAGGTGAATTTGAAAGCATCAAATATATCTTTTTTTAAAAGAGAAGAAATTGATTCTTATTTGAAGGAATATCTTGAAGAAGATGTTTTAATTTTCTTCAAAGGTTCGCGTTCGGTTAAAATGGAAAACATCATCAGGAATCTTACTTAAAATGTTTTTACCATTACTTGAATATTTAGCGGAAAGCTTCGGACCTTTAAGGATCTTCAACTATTTCACTTTTAGAGCAATTCTTGCAACTTTAACTTCATTGGTTTTTATTCTTTTTTTTGGAAAGACCTTCATAAGATTTATTGCAAAACAAAAGTATGGTCAGATCATTAGAGATGAAGGTCCACAAAGTCATTTAGAAAAAAAAGGAACTCCCACAATGGGAGGGTTATTAATTTTATTTTCTATTGTATTTTCATGCCTTTGCTGGGGAGATTTAAGTAATAAATATCTTTTAGTCTCAATTGCAGTAACTTTTTTATTTGGTGTTATTGGGTTATTTGATGACTATTTAAAACTGCGTTATTCAAATAGCAAAGGCCTCAGTGGTAGAAGTAGGCTTTTATGGGAAATTTTAGTAGCTTTATCAGCAAGTTCATTGATTTACTATTTTGCTACCAGCTCAGAAGAAACTACTTTGTTTCTTCCTTTTTTTAAAGACTTTGCTCTGCAACTTGGGATTTGGTTCATTTTATTTAGCGCCTTGGTTCTTGTTGCAACTGCAAATGCTGTGAATTTAACTGATGGGCTAGATGGACTAGCAATAATGCCTTCTGTAATGGTGGCTGCAGGAATGGGAATAATTGCATACATTTCGGGCAATGCAATTCTTTCGGATTATCTTAATGTTCCCTATCTTTTTTATTCAACTGAAATAGTAATTTTTTGTGGGGCGCTAGTTGGAGCTGGGATAGGGTTTCTTTGGTTTAATACTTATCCAGCACAAATATTCATGGGAGATGTTGGATCTCTGTCTTTAGGTGCGGCATTAGGAATTGTTGCAGTAAGTATTAGACAAGAGTTTATATTGATGTTGATGGGGGGAGTTTTTGTAATAGAAACTCTGTCTGTAATTCTTCAGGTTGCTTCTTTCAAACTAACTGGCAAAAGAATATTTAAAATGGCTCCCTTACATCATCATTATGAACTTTCGGGGCTAGCTGAGCCAAAAATAATTGTCAGATTTTGGATCGTTACCTTAATTCTCGTTCTTTTTGCTTTAGCTACCTTTAGACTAAGATAAAAATGAATTCAACCAAACCTGTTTTAATCCTTGGCAAAGGAATTACAGGAGAGTCATTTAGAGAATATTTTTCTAAAAAAAAACAACCATTCATTACTTACGATACAAGAGTAAAAAAGGAGTCATTCAATTTAAAAAAAAATTTAAATTTTAATTTTGTTGCCGAAGAAGAAATCGATTTTAACAACTTAAAATTTATAGCCTGTAGTCCAGGATTTGACTTAAATCACAATATAATCAAAACGGCAAAAGAAAAAAAAATTGAAATTAAAAGTGATATAAATATTTTTTTAGAAGAAAACACATCAAAAAAAGTATTAATTTCTGGCTCCAATGGAAAATCAACAGTTTGTTCATGGTTAGAAAAATTATTTAATTACAAAAATTTAGATACTCTTGCGATTGGAAACATCGGAAGACCAGTTTTGGAATTCGTAGAGGAAAAAAAAGACTTTTTTGTTTTAGAGGTTTCGAGCTTTCATTTGGATATAGCGCCATTACCCAAATTCAAATTATCAGTTTTGTTAAATATTACACCTGATCATATTGATCGACATGGAAGTTTTAATGAATATGCAACAATAAAAAAGAAGATAAGTGACAGTAGTGAAATTTCAATTGTTAATGAAAATCTCAAAGAATTTATTCCTCAAGCTGATTATTTTTTTAGCAATAAAGGGTCTGTAAAAGATCAAAACTTCAATGCAATCAAAGAAATTTGTTCCTGCTTAAATCTTAATTTTTTAGAAAAAGATATTTTGAATTGTTTTGCTCAGCTTCCTCACAGGATGGAACTTTTTCATCAGTTAGATGGAAACATAACCTTCATAGATGATTCAAAAGCAACTAATGTAGCTTCATCATTAGAAGGTCTGAAAAGTGTCGATGAATCAAAGTCATTGATAGTCTTTTGCGGAGGAAGATCAAAAAATCAGGATTTTAAAAGTTTCACTGATTTCTAAATAAACGAGCAAAGAAAATTTATTATTTTGGCGAGAGTACAAAAATTTTAAAAAAGCTTCTTGATTCGTCAAAATCTGAAGAAGTTTCAAACCTTGAAGAGGCAGTTCATTCTGCATTAAAAATTATTGAAAGTGATACCGTAATGATTCTTTCGCCAGCATGTTCTAGCTTAGATATGTTTGAAAACTTTGAGGAAAGAGGAAAAAAATTTAAGGATTTAGTTTTAAATGCCAAAATTTAAAAACCAATCTACATTGCAAAGGATTTTTCTTGGCAAGCATGATCGCTCTCTTGGCTTAGCTGATATTGATATTCCTATGTTGTTCATTTCAACGTTCTTATTATTTTTTGGTATTGTCATGGTTACTTCCGTATCTCTTCCTCTCACTTCGGGGTCGCTCAATATGACTTTGAGTCATATTCAAAAAATTTTCATTGCGTTTGTTATTGCATTATTTGCTTTCAGAATGCCAATGAGCTTTTGGCAAAAAAACTCAATTTATTTCTTATTGTTCTCTTTACTTTTATTGATATTGGTTTTTGTCCCTTTCATAGGAAAAGAAGTTAACGGCGCATTTAGATGGATTCGGGTTTTGGGATTTTCTTTTCAACCTTCTGAATTGATGAAGTTTTCGCTTATCATTTATATATCCTCATATTGCATTAGAAAATATGATGAATTTAGAGAAGAATGGTTAGGCTTCTTTAAACCAGTTTTTTTAATTTCGTTTTCCATATTGCTTATTTTGCTTGAGCCAGATTTAGGTTCATCGGCAGTAATATTTATTGTATCTTTTTCTATACTTTTTATTGCTGGAGCTCCTCTAAAGCATCTTATATCAATTTTTATAGTTGGATTATTTACATTTATTGGCTTGATATTCACAGCGAGCTACAGAATCAAAAGAATTATGGGATATTTAGATCCTTGGAATAACGAATTTGCAGAGCAGTTAAGAGCTTCTTTAAGCGCAATAAGTAATGGTCAATGGTTTGGAGTAGGCATTGGGAATAGCCAAATGAAAGAGGGATTTTTGTCGGATGCTCAAACCGACTTTATTTTTGCGATTATCACAGAAGAATTAGGCATTGTTTTTAGTTTAGTTTTAATTTTAGCTTTCTCATACTTAGTCTTCAGATGTTTTATGATAGGAAGATATGCTCGTCAAAATGATTATACTTTTGGTTGTTTAGTATCTTATGGAGCGGGAGTTTTAATAGCTCTGCATGTTTTTATAAATATCGGCGTTTCAACAGGTTTGCTACCTACAAAAGGAATTACGTTACCTTTAATAAGTTTTGGAGGGTCTAACTTGATGCTCATGTTTGTTTTGATTGCTTTAGTGCAGAAAATAAAGATTGAAACAAACTTTTCAAATAAAGTTTCTGTCTAAAAAATATGTCAGATAAAAATAAAAAAATAATTATCTGTGCAGGGGGGACAGGGGGACATGTATTTCCTGCAAAAAAATTAAGCGAAATGCTCCTAAAAGAGGCTGTTGAAATACGTTGGATTGGCTCGTCTAGAGGGCCAGAAGAACAAATATGCAAAGATTTAGGTATAAAATTTTATCGATATCCATTAACCGGCTTCAGAGGAAAATCTTTATTTTTTAAAATCTTAAGCCTTATTTTTTTGATTTTCTCATTCTTGAGATTTTTTCTAGAAATTCAAATTGGGGATATTTTTTCTAAAAGAAATACCCTGGTTTGTTTTGGAGGATATGTCTCTTTAGTTGGTTTAGCACACTTTTCTGGACCAATTTATATTCAAGAACAAAATTCTATACCTGGTTCTACAAATAGACTTTTAGCTAGATATAAAAAAATAGATAAGATTTTTTGCGGCTTTCCAAAAACACAAGATTTTTTCGAAGAAAAAAAAGCAATATTCTCTGGCAATTTAATTAATCTTGATGTACAAAAAGTTGAGAAAAAGAAGCCAAGTTTTAATGAGTTAGATATTAAGATCATGGGAGGAAGTCTTGGCGCTAGATTGATTAACAAAACTGTACCAAGAGTTTTCAGCCAGCTATCACAAGATTTTCCTGATCTTAAATTTATCTTGTCGCACCAATGTGGCAAAGGAAACCTAGAAGAAACAAAATCGTACTACGATTCTTGTAAAAAAATTTATGATTTAAAGCTCTTTGAATTTGTAGAAAGTATGGAAAGCTTTTATTCGAATGCGGATCTAATAATTTCAAGAGCAGGAGCTCTATCCGTATCTGAAATTTGTGAAACTCAAAATATTGCAATTTTCATTCCTTTGAAAAATTCAATTGATAATCATCAACATGAAAATGCTAAATTCCTGGCAGAGAAAAACTCCGCATTTATTTGTGAAGAGGATCTTTTGGAAGAAAACTTAAAAAAAATATTATTTGAGATAGTTAAAAATCCTGAGATTATTGAAAAGATGAAAAAAAACATATCTAGGATTTCTTTAACTGACAAAAAAAATATGATTGTCAAAAAAATTCTTTCAAATGAATGATATAAAAAAAATACATTTAATTGGAATAGGTGGTGCCGGAATGAGTGGTATTGCTGAAATACTAATCAATTTAGATTATGAAATTTCTGGTTCCGATTTACTTGATACTCCAATAACGAAGAGACTTGAGTCTCTTGGAGCTGAGATTTTTTATGCCCATAATGCCTCAAACGTAGCAGAAAAGGATTTGGTTGTTATTTCATCGGCTATTTCACATGAAAATCTTGAAGTATCTGAGGCTGAAAAATTAAAAATTCCAGTAATCAAAAGAGCTGAAATGCTAGCAAATTTAATGATGCTTAAAGAAAGTGTTGCAATAGCTGGCAGTCATGGCAAAACCACAATAACTTGTATTCTTGCTCATATTTTTAGCAGTAATGAACTTGATCCTACATACATCATTGGCGGGAAAGTAGAATCTTTTGCATCAAATGCAAAGCTTGGCAAAGGCAAACATATTTTTACCGAAGCTGATGAAAGTGACGGCTCATTTTTATTATTAAGACCCCATAAAGCAGTAATTGCGAATATAGATAACGATCATTTAGAGGCCTATCACAACAGTCTTGAAAAATTAAAACAATCGTTTAAGCACATTTGTCTGAAAACTCCCTTTCAGGGTCGAATATTTGCCAATGGTGATTCTTCTGAAGTATTAGAAGTCATTGAAAACCTTCCTCGTAACGTAGCTTTATTTGGTTTTTCTGCAAACAACGATTTTCAAATATTAAATTTCATGCAAGACAAAGATGGTTCTAATTTTGTTTTATTTGATAAAGAAAAAAATAATAAAATGAGCTTTAAAACAAATATGCTGGGAAAGCATAATATTTTAAACGCAGCAGCAGCTATCACTGTAGCTCTCGATGAAGGAATATCTTATGAAGGAATAAAGCAGGCTTTAGAAAAGTTCATAGTTATTGAAAGAAGGTTTCAACTAATATCAGAAAAAGTCTTTGAAAAAGACATAATTCTTATCGATGATTATGGACATCATCCAGAAGAGTTAAGCGTTTCAATTAATACAGCTAAAGAAGTTTGGCCCAATAGAAAACTATTGGTAGTTTTTCAGCCTCACAGGTATTCACGTACAAAAGCTTTGTTTGACGATTTTGTAAGGCTTTTGTCTTCTTGCGAAAACTTGATTCTTTTGGAGATCTATCCAGCAAGTGAAAAACCGATTCCAAACTATGAAAGTGATGACCTTATTAGAGAGATACATAAGTTAAATCCATCGGCAAAATTGGTAAGAGGCATAGAGGAGGCATATGATGCAATGAAAGAAATTGCTGAGGATAATTTCATTTTTCTAACGCAAGGAGCTGGAAATACTTCGTTGCTTGCAAAAAAATTTAAAAATTAATGAAGATAGAAAATTTAAGTATTGGTATTGTGTGTGGAGGCTTTTCAAATGAAAGAGAAATTTCTTTGAAAGGAGCTCAATCAATTCATCAAACCTTGGTTGCCAAAAACATAAACTCCAGACTCATTGATATCAGAGATAAAAACGAAATGCATAACAAAACAATGTATGAGGATATTGATTTTGCTCTTGTAATGATTCATGGAAAAGGTGGAGAAGATGGAGAAGTTCAAGAGTTTTTATCTTCATTGAATATTAAGTTTTCAGGAAGTGATATTTTAGGTCTAAAAAATTCATATGATAAAGTTCTGACAAAACAAATTTGGTGTGAAAACAAAATAAATACCCCTCAATATGTGTCGGACATATCAGACTGGTCTGATCTTCCAAACTTTTTAAAAAAAAGCTTCAAAGTTGGTAATAAAACCTAGCAAGGAAGGTTCAAGTCTTGGAGTATCAATAATAAAAAATAATTCTCAAAATTTTTCAAAGGCCATTAAACATGCAAAAAATTATGAAGGCACTCCAATCATTGAAGAATTTATTCCTGGAAGAGAACTTACTATCTCAGTTTTAGGAGATTTAATCTGTGATCCAATAGAAATTGAAGCACAAGAAGAGTTTTATAATTTTGAGGCAAAATATAATAGAACTGATACATCTTATAGCTTTCCTGTTTTTGCAGAAGACAAACTAGCTAAGCTTAAAAAGCTTTCAAAGAATGCTTTTGACATTTTAGGGTGTGATAAATGGGGGAGAGTAGATCTAATTGAATATGAAGATAAATTCTTCTTTATTGAAGTGAATACCGTTCCAGGAATGACAGAGACCAGTTTAGTACCTAAATCAGCAGAAAAAGAAGGTTTAAGTTTTTATGAACTCATAAAAAAAATAATAATGGATTCTATTGATAATTGAGTTCTTTTGACTTAGACTTCGCCTGTTTTCTTGAG
Organism: Gammaproteobacteria bacterium; assembly: GCA_038141925.1. GTDB lineage: Bacteria > Pseudomonadota > Gammaproteobacteria > Magnimaribacterales > AG-339-G14 > MEDG-81. The sequence goes on from JAYQJB010000002.1 coordinate 552,474, forward strand.
TCTTACTAAAAAGATTCATACCCATAAGGAGGCAAATTGAATCATTACGAGATAGTTTATATATTCAACCCTGACGAAAAAGAACAGGGTAAATCCCTTTTTAATAAAATCTTAGAGACAACCAAATCCATTAAAGGTCAGATACATAGATCCGAGGAAATTGGTTCTAGAAGATTGGCATACCCAATAAAAGATTATTATCGAGGCGAGTACTTTTTGATCAACTTGGAGTGTAATTCCTCTGAGCTAGCATCAATAACCGATCTTTTTAAATTCAATGAGAATATTTTAAGAACATCTGTTTTAAAGAAAAAACAACCTGAAACTACTAAATCAGCCTTAATGGAACAAACCAAAGAGTCTTCGTATGAAAAAGATTCAAAAGACGAAGGCCTTATTAAAAAAAGTTTCAAATGAAGCAAAAGAAGTTTTATCAAAAGCAGAAGAAGTAGTCGAAGACGCCATAGAAGAAGTTAAAGAAGCTGCTGAAAAAGTAGAAGAAGTAGTAGAGGATGTGGTTGAAGAAGTGGTCGAGAAAGCTGAAGAGATTGTTGAAGCTGCTGAAGAAGTCGTTGAAGACGTTGTTGAAAAAGCAGAAGAAGTAGTCGAAGACGCCATAGAAGAAGTTAAAGAAGCTGCTGAAAAAGTAGAAGAAGTAGTAGAGGATGTGGTTGAAGAAGTGGTCGAGAAAGCTGAAGAGATTGTTGAAGCTGCTGAAGAAGTCGTTGAAGACGTTGTTGAAAAAGCAGAAGAAGTAGTCGAAGACGCCATAGAAGAAGTTAAAGAAGCTGCTGAAAAAGTAGAAGAAGTAGTAGAAGAAGCAGTTGAAGAGGCAAAAGGAGAAAGCAAAAGGAGTCTTTGCAAAAGTAAAGAACGTTTTTAAATCAGACAAGAAATAGTAAATAAAAATGAGAAGGCAAAAAGATAATAAAAGAAGAAATCAAAATCAGGACAACTTTCTAAAGCCTAAAAGAGCTTGTCAATTCACCGCAGCGGGCGTTGATGAAATTGACTATAAAGATGTTGAGCTATTAAAAAAATTCATAACAGAAACAGGAAAGATTATTCCAGCACGTATGACCGGCACAAGTGCAAAGTATCAGCGTCAGCTTACCAGAGCCATCAAAAGAGCAAGGCTTTTGGCATTATTGCCTTTTACGGATAGTCATTAGAAGCATGAAGTTAATTCTACAAGAAAGTATTACAGGGCTAGGAAACCCTGGAGACTTGGTTCAAGTTAAATCGGGTTATGGTAGAAATTATCTTTTACCCTCCGGCAAAGCGATTATTGCCAATGAAGAAAATATGAAGGTTTATGAAGCTAAACAAGAAGAATTGAAACTGCAAGAAGAAAAAGACTGAAACTTGCAAAAGAAATTTTTGAAAAAATAAATGATTTTTCTGTTTCTCAAAATGTTGCAATTTCTGAAGAAGGCACAATGTATGGCTCAGTGGGAACAAAAGAAATTTCAGAACTTTTAGAAGTAAATGATTTCCAAATTGAAAGAAGCGCAGTAGGACTTCCTGAGGGTTCGCTGAAAGAACTTGGAAACCATGTGATTGATATCGAATTACATCCTGAAGTTGTAGCAAAAATTAATCTCGAACTTAAACCCGAAGAATCTTAAAATCTAATTGTCTTCATTCTTTAGTAGTGGGAGAATATCAGCCCTGCTATGAGAAAAGAAAACGACTTACCATCATCTATTGAAGCCGAAAAAGCTGTTCTTGGAAGCATTATTTTAGAACCAACGCTATGGGATTCATTGTCTGTAGAAGTTGATGAAAGTGATTTTATTGCCAACGAACATAAGTTAATTTTTCGTGGTATCAAAAAACTTATTGATCTTGGGTCTGAGATTGATACCGTTACTTTAATTGAATCTCTTTCAAAAGATAGCGATCTTTCATCTCTTTCTAATTTTGATCGAGTGAGTTATGTAAAAAATTTGGTATCTGAAACACCGGGTACAGCTAACTTTGTTAATTATACAAACATTATTAAACAGTCTTCTTCGCTTAGGAAATTAATATCAACTGCAGCTGATATTTCATCTTTGGCAAAGGAAGCAGATACTTTTGAAAGCGAAAGTGCTTTAAGTGAGGCTGAAGACAAGCTAATAAAACTCAGAGACTCAATTCAAAGAAGTTCTGGTCCAATGCTAGCTAAAGAATTGATAAAACCGGTTTATGACAAGATAGACGAGACCATAAGATCTGATGGAGATTTGGTTGGGATAAGCACAGGCTTTAGAGATTTGGATAAGCTCACAATGGGCTTACAACAAGGAGATTTATTCATTATTGCAGGTCGACCCAGTATGGGAAAGACTGCTTTTGCTCTTAGCATTGCCGGACAATTGGTAAATGATGGCATACCATCAGTGCTTTTTAGTTTGGAAATGTCAGCAAGATCTATTATGTACAGGCTGATATCCCTGCTAGGAAAAATAGAATTAAAAAAACTATTCGAAGCAAAAAATCTTTCTGATAATGATTTTAACGAGATAGAGAACTCTCTTTCTTTGCTAAGTAGATCAAAATTTTATATAGATGATACATCTTCATTGTCTCCATCAGAAATTCTCTCTAGATCAAGAAAGCTCAAAAGAGAAAATCCTGATTTAGGTCTTATCATTATCGATTACATGCAGTTGATGCAAGCTGATACTAAAAATGATAATCGTGTTTCAGAAATGAGTGAAATTTCTAGATCTTTAAAAGCTCTAGCAAAAGAAATTGATGTCCCGGTAATAGCTTTATCTCAATTGAATAGAGCGCCTGAAACAAGGACCGCAAAAAGACCTGTTCTTGCTGACCTAAAAGATTCTGGAGCGATTGAGCAAGATGCTGATATTGTGACTTTTGTTTTTCGTGCAGAAAAATACGAACAAGATCTTGAAAATAGAGGACTTGCAATAATTGATGTAGCAAAACATAGAAATGGACCAACAGGTTCGAAGTGAAATTGCATTTTTCAGATAAATATACAAAGTTCCAAGATCTTGCGCCAGATGATCCAGCTTAAGAAATCCAGATTTTTCAGAAGAAGATTGAATTGAATCGTCCAACATTTGTAGAGATCGATCTAAAGGCTTTGGATTTTAATCTTAAAAGTCTTAAGAGCTCTGTACACTCTGCTAAATTTTTTCCAGTAGTAAAGGCTGATGCATATGGCCACGGTATAGTCAAAATTACGAAACACATTCAAAGTAAAGTTGATGGATTTTGTGTTGCAACGTCTGAAGAGGCCATAAATCTTCGTTCAAAATCAAAAAAACCTATTTTAGATTTGGAAGGGCCCTACGATTTAGCTGATATGAAGGCGCTTTTCAAAAACGATATAGAGTTTGTCATCCACTCCAGCAGGCAGCTTAATTTTTTAAATCAAATTAAGAAATCCAAAGAAAGTCATCCGATATGGATTAAATTTGACTCAGGAATGAATAGACTGGGATTTCCAATTAAAGATTCTTCAATAATTTTTGAAGAAGTTTCTAAAAAAACCAACCAAATAGTTTTGATGAGTCATTTTTATTCATTTAAAGGTAATGCAAAACAACTACAGAAATTCAAGGATCTTGAGAAAAGATGTTCCTCTGATGAAATTTCTGTAAAGAAAAGCCTATGCAATTCTGGCGGCATGATTAATTATCCTGCTTCGCAGAAAGATATTGTAAGACCTGGGATAAGCATGTTTGGCAGTAGATCAAACTTAAAAGATAAAAATATAAAGCTTAAATCTGTAATGACTTTGAAATCAAAGTTCATATCTTTAAAAGACATTGAAAAAGGAGAAAAGGTTGGTTACGAAGGGACTTGGCAAGCCAAAAAGCGAACTAAAATAGGTATTTTGCCAGTAGGGTACGGTGATGGGTATCCAATAAACTTGAGCAATTGTGGGAAAGTATTGATTAAAGGAAAATTAGCGCCAGTAATTGGAAAAGTTTCAATGGATATGGTTGCAATTGATTTATCCAATATAAGTAAAATTAGTTATAAGGATGAAGTTATTTTATGGGGTAGTGGCCATGAAGTAGACACAGTGGCTAAATATGCTAATAATAGTTCTTACACGTTGATGACTGGATTAACAAATCGCGTAAAAAAGGTATACAAGTTATGAAAATTAAAGTTTTAAAAGAAACCCCAAGAAACATAAAAGAGTTTCCTGTTGAAAACGAATACAACCTTTCTAAGGAAGAAGTCACTGATATAGCTGAGATTTTTAGTACTCCCTTAACAGGTTCTTACAACTGGGACTATACGGTTCAAGATAATAGCATCAAAAGACTGTATGAACTTGGAAAAGATCTCAATTGGAATGCAGAAAAAGACATTGATTGGGACAGACCTTTACCTGAAAGAGGAGATACACCTCCTCCTATATTTTGGGACGATTACGAGCCTTATCAAAAGCTCTCCACTGAAGATAAATTCACTTTCATGAGTCATAGAGGAGCTTGGTCTTTAAGCCAATTTTTGCATGGCGAACAAGGAGCTTTGTTAGTAGCATCGCAACTCGTATCATGTGCTCCAACTTTCAATGCAAAGCTTTATGCTGCATCTCAAACTTTTGATGAAGCAAGACATGTTGAAGCATTTAATAAATACATCCAATCTAGAGTTGGAATTATGTATCCTGTAGGAACAGGTCTTAAGTCTTTACTTGATAAAATTTTGACTGACCCAAGATGGGACCTTAAATTCATCGGGATGCAAATAATCATAGAAGGGCTTGCTCTTGCTGCTTTTAATCTTGCGAGACAAGGTACTTTTGATCCTGTTTTTAAAGATATGCTTTACTTAATCATTAGGGATGAGGCAAGACACGTGACGTTTGGTGTAAATTATTTAGAGGAGTTTGTAAAAACCCTTTCTGATGAAGAAAGAGAGGAAAGAGCTCAATTTGCTTATGAGGCTTGTGTTGTGATGAGAGGTAGATTGATGTCTTCAGAAGTATATGAACATTTTGGATGGGATGTGGAAGATGCCATTGCTTTTCAAAGCAAGTCCGATGTTACTAACAACTTCCAACACTTGTTGTTTACAAGAGTCGTACCTAACTTAGCAAGAATTGGCTTATTAACTGATAAAGTCAAACCTTTGTATGACGAACTGGGTGTTTTGGATTATCAAGACTGGCCAACGGATGGAGAAATTGATTGGGCTTCTCTTTCAAGGCCGCTGGATCAATCGGAAGAAGTAGAAGAAGGTCAGTTTATATCCATCTAATTTATCTCTGATAAAGTTTTCTAAATAGCTTTAGACTATTCTGATATACTAATGAACCATCTTGTATGAAAAAGATGGCTTCAAAAAATCCTAAATTCTTATTTGTAACTGGTGGAGTCGTTTCTTCTATCGGTAAAGGCATTCTTTCAGCTTCACTTAGGTTCTCTTTTAGAGAGTAGAGGGTTAAAAGTCACAGTAATGAAGCTTGATCCATACATAAACCTTGATCCTGGCACAATGAGTCCTTTTCAACATGGCGAGGTTTTTGTTACAGAAGATGGTTCTGAAACTGATCTCGATCTTGGACATTATGAAAGATATTTGAACTCAAAAATGTCGCATAAAAATAATTTTACTGCAGGTCAAGTGTATGAAGATGTTCTTAAAAGAGAAAGAAAGGGAGAATTTTTAGGTTCAACCGTGCAAGTAATTCCCCATATCACTGATGAGATTAAAAAAAGAATTGCATATGGCGCAGGCGATAATGACATCGCAATTATAGAAATTGGTGGAACCGTTGGCGATATTGAGTCACAACCTTTTTTAGAAGCAATTAGGCAAATGAAACTTGAGTTGGGATCTGAAAGGACACTATTTACACACTTAACTTTCGTTCCTTATTTAGCATCATCAGGAGAAACCAAAACAAAACCAACCCAACATTCCGTGAAAAGTCTGTTATCTCATGGTCTGCAAGCAGATATTTTAATTTGTCGATCTGAACAAAATCTTTCAAAAGCAGATTGCAGAAAAATTGCTTTGTTTACCAACGTAAATGAAGATTGTGTTTTTACATTGCCTGATGTGCCATCAATATACGCAATCCCTGTAATGATGAATAAACAAGGCTTAGATCAGCAAATAGTAGAAAAACTAAAATTAAAATGTTCTAAGCCAAAACTTAATGATTGGAAAAAGTTACTAAACTTGAATCAGAGCAAAAAGGAGAGACTAAAATCGCGATGGTAGGTAAATATACTGAATTGGTAGATTCATATAAATCAGTAAATGAAGCTTTAATTCACGCGGGTATCCACAATAAGACAAACGTAAAAATTGAGCACATAGATTCTGAAAGATTCAATAAGGGAGTAGAAAATTTAGAAGCTGATGGCATTTTAATTCCAGGAGGATTTGGAAATAGAGGCGTTAAAGGAATGCTTAACGTAGCAAAGTTTGCTAGAGAAAATGACGTCCCTTATTTTGGGATATGCTTAGGGATGCAAGTCGCGGTCATAGAATTCGCAAGAAATGTATTGAAATTGGATGCTGACAGTACTGAGTTTAGGAAGAACACTCAGCATCCAGTAATAGGATTGATTACAGAATGGCTTGATGAAGATGGACTTATTCAGTACCGGTCGGAAGACTCTGACAAGGGGGGACTATGCGTTTAGGAAGTCAGGTATGTCATTTAAAGAAAAATAGCAAGATGGCAAAGCTTTACAAAAAACTCAAAATTTTTGAACGCCACAGACATAGGTATGAATTTAATGGCAATTATGAGTCAGCATTTAATAAAAATGGTATGGCTGTAGTTGGAAAATCTGAAGACGAAACCTTGGTCGAAGCAATTGAAATTAAGAACCACAAATGGTTCATTGGCTGTCAGTTTCATCCTGAATTCACATCCGATCCAATAAATGCACATCCGCTTTTCAAAGGATTTATTAAAGCTGCTAAGTTAAACTCTAAGTAAAAAATGAGCGATTTAGTAAAAATAGCAAAAACAGAGATTTCAAATTCCAACAAACTTTGCGTCATTGCTGGTTTAAATGTTTTAGAAGACGATCAACTTACTTTCAAGGTTGCTGAAAGATTAAAAAAAATTACTGAGGCTCAGGGAATTCATTCATTTTTAAAGCTTCATTTGATAAAGCTAATCGCTCGTCTGTAGATTCATATCGAGGACCGGGTCTTGAAAAAGGCTTAGAAATCTTTAGAGAATTAAAAAATAGTGACTATCAACTTATTACCGACATTCATGAAATAAGCCAAGTTGAACAAATATCAGAGGTTGTTGATATTATCCAAATACCTGCTTTTTTATGCAGACAAACAGATCTAATCAAAGAAGCTTGTCAGTCTGGAAAGCCATTAAACATAAAAAAAGGGCAATTTTTATCTCCTGATCAAATGAAGAATATCATTGAAAAATGCAGCAATTTTGGCAACGATGAAGTCATGCTTTGTGAGAGGGGCACTTCTTTTGGCTATGACAACTTAGTTGTAGACATGTTGGGTATGTCTAAATTAAAAACTTTTAATTGCCCAATTATTTTTGATGTTACTCACTCCCTTCAACTTCCTGGTCAAGGAAAAACTGCCGCAGGTGGTAGAGGAGATCAAGCTGAAGATTTAGCCAAAGCCGGAGTATCTTTGGGCATAGCTGGCCTATTCATAGAAGTCCATCCCAATCCAAAAGAAGCTCTTTGTGATGGTCCGTCGGCAACTCCTTTAGATCAATTTGAAATCCTTTTAAGTAAAGTAAATGCTGTTGATCAGGCTGTGAAAGGTTTTTAGGAAAATGAAAATCAAAGCAATTAAAGCATTTGAAATCCTTGATTCCAGAGGAACTCCAACAATTGCGGCTTTGATAGAGACAGATGATGATTTTAAAGAAATTGGTTTCGTACCATCTGGCGCTTCTACCGGTTCCAGAGAAGCCATAGAAAAAAGAGATGGCGGTAATAATTTTAATGGCAAAGGAGTTGCGCAGGTTATTAAAAATGCAGAAGAGAATTTATTTCCAGAACTTATTGGTATGAAAATAGGCTCTCAAGTTGAATTCGATTCAAAACTAATAGAACTGGATGGGACGAAAAATAAAAAAAATTTTGGTGCAAATATTATCCTTTCTCTATCATTGGCTTACTGTAAGTTGTCAGCAAGTGCAGAAAAAAAGCCTTTATACGAATATATTCATAATTACTTTAGGAAAAATTTTTTTTCAGAAGTAAAAATGAAGATGCCTCTTCCTATGATGAACATTCTAAATGGAGGAGCACATGCCAATAATCAGTTAGACTTTCAGGAGTTTATGATTCAGCCAGTTGGGTTCTCTTCCTTTAAAGAAGGTCTCATTTGCGGCGTGGAAGTATTTAATTTTTTAAAAAAAACATTGAACAAAAAAGGCTTTTCTACGGCAGTTGGGGATGAAGGTGGATTTGCTCCTAGAATTGATTCAGCTGAAGAAGCGCTTGATTTAATATCCAGCTCCATCCAAGAAGCAGGATATGAAGTTGATAAAGATGTAACCTTTGCGTTGGATTGTGCAGCAACAGAATTGTTAAAAAATAAGGAATATGTTTTTTCAAATAAGGAAAAGTTATCTTCAGATGAATTAATTGAGTATCTTTCCAATTTAGCTGATAAATATCCTATTACTTCAGTTGAAGATGGACTCGATGAAAACGATTGGGTTGGATGGGAGAGTCTCACTAAAAAACTTGGTAAGAAGACTCAGTTAGTTGGTGATGATTTATTTGTAACAAATAAAGATATTCTTCAAGAGGGCATTGACAGAAATATTGCCAACTCAGTCTTGGTAAAAATTAACCAAATTGGAACAATTTCTGAAACTTTTGAAACTATATGTTTGGCTTATCAACATAACTATAAGTGCGTAATCTCTCATCGTTCTGGCGAAACAGAAGATAATTTTATTGCCGACTTAGCTGTTGGTACTGGAGCTGGGCAAATAAAAACTGGCGCACCATCAAGGTCAGATAGAACTTCAAAATATAATAGATTGTTAATGATTGATGCTTTAGAAGATTTAGAATTTCTCGGTAGGGAGGAGTTAGTTAATTGATAGACAAAATTAAAAATTATTTGTTTCCCAATGTATTAGTGATACTTATTTTTTTGATTTTATTTTATATTATAGGAATCTTCTATGGGAAAAATAGCATTGGTCGGTTAGACAAAATGACACAAGAAAAAATTATTTTAGAAAATAAAATCGTTAAATTGAAGGAAGACAATAAAATTGCCAGAATGGAGCTAGATAGTTTTACAAATGATCCTGAAGCTTTAGAGGGTTATGCCCGAAGTAAATTAAATTTGATTAAAAAAGGGGAAGTTCTCATTGAACTAGTACCAAATGAATGAATATGTCGCTTTAATTCCTGCTGCTGGGGTTGGTGCTAGAGCCCAACTCAAACTTGCTAAACAATTCAATATAGTAGGAAAAAAAACCATTATTGAATTTGCCATAGATCCTTTTTTGAAAGATGAAAATTGCAAAACTATTTATGTAGTTGTCGCAGAAGATACCGAAGCTTGGGAGGCTCTATCTATTTCGCAACACAACAAAGTTAAGACTTGCATTGGTGCTTCTACGAGGATGCTATCTGTTTTGAATGGGCTGCAAGAGATTAAAGAGGATGAAGATAAATCGATATTAGTTGCAGTGCATGATGCTGCAAGACCTTGCTTGCACCTTAAAGATCTTTTGGGCCTAATGAGTAAAGCTCAGGATGAAATCAAAGAAGATGGGGAAGGATGCTATCTTTCTTACCAGCCAACAGAAAGCGTTAACTTGGTAAAAAATGAAAAAGTACAAAAATCCTTAGATCGAAATAACGTTTGGTTGTCAGCAACACCTCAAGTTTTTTGTTTGGAAGATCTGTTGTCAGCTTTAACCAAAGCCAATGATGATGAAAAAGTATTCACTGATGAAGTAAGCGCTATGCTGCATTATTTTAAAAAAGACATATCCATTTACCCCTGTAACAAAACAAATATTAAGGTGACTAAAAAAGAGGATTTGGAAACAGTAGAACAATATTTAAAACTTGCTGGCAGAATTTAGTGAATAATATGAGAATTGGGCAAGGATTTGATGCTCATAAAATCATCAAAGGCTCTAAAGATTTCATCTTGGGCGGTATCTCAATCGACTCTGAGTATGAGGTCGTTGCTCATTCTGATGGGGATATCATCAGTCATGCAATCATAGATGCCCTTTTAGGTGCTTGTAAGATGGGTGACATCGGCAAATTGGCACCCTCCAATAAGGAAAACAGGGGTATCTCTAGCATTCATCTCTTGAAAAAAGTTGCCACAATGCTTTTAGAGACAGGATACAAGATTGTAAATATTGACCTTACCTATGTTGGAGAAGAGCCTAGGCTGGAGAAATTCAAAAAAAAAATTGAAGAGAATTTAGCTAAAGAGTTAAAAATGAATCCAAATGATATATCTTGCAAAGCAACGACGACAGACGGTTTAGGTTATGAGGGCGCTCGAGAGGGCATCAGCACTCAAGCGATTGCTCTCGTTAAGAAGACTTAATTTATATGAAAATAATACTCACCAATGATGACGGATTCGACCATCCTGGTATCAAAGCTCTTTTCAGAGAATTACATGACAAACACGAAGTATTTCTTATAGGTCCAGATCAAAATAGAAGCGGATTTAGTAGTGCAATAACTTTTTTGACTCCCTTAAGACACAAAAAATATGCAGATAATATATTTAGTCTAAACGGTACACCTGTTGATTGTGTAAAAGTGGCTAGAAACATGCTGTGCCCCTTCGAACCGGAAATAGTCGTTTCTGGAATAAACCCAGGTCCAAATTTAGGCTCCGATGCGATTTTATCCGGTACCGTTGGGGCTGCTTTAGATGGAAGAAATTTGAAGTATCCTTCAATTGCAGTGTCTGTAGCATCTTTTGAAATCGATGATTTTTCTTTTCGCTGCAAATTTTGTTGCCAAAGTCTTAGATAATCTAGACAACTTGGAAATGGAAGACTTTCAAATTTTAAACATCAATGTACCGGATCATAATGAATTTCCCGATCCTGAAATTAAAATCACTAAAACTTTCCTCAATGAGGAAGAAGGTGAGAAGAATCTTGATGTATCCGATAGAAAGAATTTGGAAGATGGATTCATTTCAATTTCTCCAATTAAGATAGACATGCATTCCAACTCTCAACAACAGGTAGTTGCAGACTGGGCAAAAAATTTATAGATCAATTGAATTTTGAATTTGCCAGAAAAGAATTAACCAGAGAACTATCTCAAAAGGGCATTAAAGATCCGAGAGTGCTAGAAGCCATCTACCAAATTCCGCGACATGAATTTATCGATGCAACTTTTACTTCTAGAGCTTACCAGGATATGTCCTTACCAATTGGTCATCAACAAACTATTTCACAACCTTTTGTTGTAGCAAAAATGACAGAACTTTTGATTCAAGGAAATATCTTAGACCAAAAACCTTTAGGAGCAGTTTTGGAGATCGGCACTGGCTGTGGGTACCAAACAGCAATACTTGCCAGATTTTGCAGAAAAGTATTTTCTTTAGAAAGAATCGAAGCCCTATCACTTCGGGCAGATAATAATTTAAAGAAAGTTGGTGTAGACAATTACCAATTACGTTGGTCTGACGGTACTTTAGGCTGGCCAACCCCAAAAAAATTTGATGCCATCATTTGTACAGCAGCAATTTCACAAGTTCCAAAAAAATTAAAAACTCAACTTGAGGTGCATGGCAAGCTTATTTGCCCCGTTGGCGATGGGAAGACACAACATTTACTACTCTTAGAAAAAAAAATCTAAAGGTGAATTTCATGAAACTATTTTAGATTCTGTGTTATTTGTTCCTATGCTTGAGGGAAAGGTTTCTGAATAGCTTTATTCAAGGATTAATACATCAATTTTATTTGTTTTTTCCTTCCACTCCTCGTGATCTGGCATGGGATCTTTTGCCTCAGTAATGTTAGGCCAAATCTTTGAATATTTTTCATTTATTTCAATAAATTCTATTTGATCAGCTGGAACTTCGTCTTCTGCATAAATGGCTTCAATGGGGCACTCAGGTTCACACAAACCGCAATCGATGCATTCGTCAGGATTGATGACTAAAGTATTTTCTCCTTCATAGAAACAATCTACAGGACATACTTCGACACAATCGGTGTGCTTACAATTGATGCATCCTTGGCCAACAATAAAAGTCATTAATCAATTATAATTTAAATTGATGATTTCTAATGACGAATTACAAGATTTAGCTATAAAGATAGGTCAGCTATTAACTGAGTCAAAGAAAAGTGTTTCTACAGCAGAATCTTGTACAGGAGGCTGGATCGGAAAGGAATTTACAGGCATACCAGGCAGTTCAAAATGGTATGGGTTTGGGTTTATCACATACTCTAATAAGGCAAAGCTAAAAACTCTTGGCGTTAGCAAAGATACTCTTTTAGAGGAGGGAGCTGTAAGTGAAAAAGTTGTGAAGGAAATGGCAGAAGGAGCTATAAAAAATAGTGGTTCAGATTTTTCAATTTCAATAAGCGGTATAGCAGGACCTACTGGAGGAACACATGACAAGCCGGTTGGTACGGTATGTTTTGGAATTGGTACTAAAACTGAAATAACTTGCTTCACTAAAGTTTTTGAAGGAAATCGCGACGAAGTTAGAAAACAGAGTGTAGCTTTTGCTTTAAAAGAGTTATTAAAATGTTTGCAATAATTTTTAATATATTGTTAAATACTGTATAAATATACAGTTTTATTATGCCTACAAGAAAAACAAAAAAAGACGATACAGCATCACCAGAAAAAGGAAAATCCCTAGAAACAGCCATCTCTCAGATTGAGACCCAATTTGGTCCTGGAACCATCATGAGAATGGGCGAAAGAGAAGTTCAGAGTATTCCAAGTATTTCTACAGGTTCATTAGGATTGGATTTGGCACTTGGCATAATGGGCTTGCCTAAAGGTAGAGTAGTTGAGATTTTTGGTCCCGAATCTTCAGGAAAAACAACTTTGACTTTGCAAGTTATAGCCGAGTGCCAGAAACAAGGAGGAACCGCGGCATTTATAGATGCAGAGCATGCTTTAGATCCAGTTTATGCAGAAAAAATTGGAGTAAAAATAGATGACTTGCTCCTTTCTCAGCCTGACACAGGCGAACAAGCTCTAGAAGTTGCCGACATAATGGTTAAATCTGGCGGAATAGATGTTTTAGTTATTGATTCTGTAGCCGCATTAGTACCCCGAGCCGAAATTGAAGGTGAAATGGGAGATCATCACGTCGGCCTTCAAGCTAGACTCATGTCTCAAGCACTTAGAAAAATAACCGGTAGTATAAAAAAATCAAATACTCTTGTTATATTTATTAATCAAATTCGAATGAAAATCGGTGTAATGTTTGGCAGTCCTGAGACTACTTCTGGTGGTAATGCTTTGAAGTTTTATTCTTCTGTGAGATTGGATATTAGAAGAATCGGCACAGTTAAAGACGGCGACGAAGTTGCAGGAAATGAAACCAGAGTTAAGGTTGTTAAAAATAAAGTTTCACCTCCATTCAGACAAGCTGAATTTCAAATTCTTTACAACAAAGGAATTAACCGTGCTGGAGAAATTCTCGATATTGGAGTTGAAAAAAAAATCGTTGAGAAGGCAGGTGCTTGGTACGCTTACGATGGTGAAAAAATTGGTCAGGGCAAGATTAATGCTAGTCAGTGGTTAAAAGATAACCCCAATATAGCTAAGAAAATAGAAAAACAAATTACAGACTCAATCAAAGAGACCCAATAAGTCTTTTTCAGTTATTTCAGATTTTGCCTGATCTTTTCTGTTAATTATTTCGATCAAGCCATTTTCAACGTTCTTTTCGCTAATGACTATTTGATAAGGATTCCCCATCAAATTGGAATCAGAAAATTTGTTACCTGGAGAGGCATCTCTATCATCATAAAAGACATCTACATTGTTATTTATTAGGTAAGAGTAAATTTCTTTAGCTTTCTTTTTTACTATCTCTGATTTCTTTTCATTGATTGAAATTAAGGAACAATCAAAAGCAGAAATATTTTTTGGAAAAATAATTCCTTCACTGTCATGATTTTGCTCAATAGTGGCTGCAACAATTCTTGAAACTCCAATTCCATAACAGCCCATTTCTAAAATTTTTTGACTATTATCATGTTGGACACTAAGACCCATAGCCTTACTATATTTATTGCCTAGTTCAAATATATGTCCTACCTCAATCCCTTTTTTATTTGTAAGTTTGCCATGGTCAATATCAATATAAGATAGATCATTATTTTCAATTTTTTTCAATTTCTGTTTTTAAAGATTCATCCAATAATTCAATGTTTGATGAAAAATCTTTATCGTTAAATACCAATGTATCTTCACCAGAATCAGCTAAGACATGAAATTCTTCAGACATATTCCCACCAATTGCTCCAGAATCAGCTTTCACAATCTTGTAATCAAAGCCAATCTCATCAAATATCTTCTGGTAACACTCCTTCATAGATTGATAGCTTTTGCTCATCCCTTCTTCATCAAGATCAAATGAATAAGCATCTTTCATTAAGAACTCCCTGCCTCGCATTACCCCAAATCTAGGTCTAATTTCATCTCTGAATTTTGTTTGTATTTGATAAAAAGTTTTAGGCAGATCTTTATGACTTTGCAGTTCTTGACGACATATATCGGTAATGACTTCTTCATGAGTAGGTCCAAGGTAAAATGCTCGTTCATTTCGATCTAAAAAACCTAAAAGTTCTGGACCCATTTGCTCTGACCTTTTTGTTTCGTCCCACAGCGATTTTGGTTGAACCATTGGCATGAAGACTTCTAAGCAACCATATTCATTCATATTCCTTCTAATAATAGATTCGACCTTATTTAGAATCTTTAATCCCAGAGGCATCCAAGAATATATACCAGAAGCTAATGGCTTTATCATATTGCTTCTGATCATAAGTTTATGGCTTATGAGTTCTGCATCTTTTGGGGCTTCTTTTTGAGTTTTATAGTGAAATGAGGAAGCTTTCATTTAAAATATAAATTAATATTCGGCTTTAAAAATCAATAATACTAAAAAAAGATGCTTACAGTGAGGAATAATGCCTATTTATGAGTACCAATGCAGTAAATGCGGCAAAATATTTGAAAGAATTATTTCTGTAGCAGATTCCACAAAATCTGTTTTTTGTGATTGCTCGCCAAAAGCAAAGGCTAAAAAAATTATTTCAGCGCCATCATTTCGTTTAGAAGGATCAGGTTGGTATGAAACTGACTTTAAGACAGGTAATAAAAAAAATCTTGTACAATCAGATGATAAAAGTAAAAAAACATCTAAGGAACCAAAAAAAACAGAAAACTCAAAACCTGCTAAAAAAGATTAAATAATCTTTCTATTATGGAACGTACTCAAATAAAAAATATTTCTAATAAAGATATTGATTCTTCCTTTCTTATTTCTGGATGGGTTGAAAAGGTCAGGGATCATGGCGGTGTCATATTTTTAGATATCAGAGACTCATCTGGATTAATGCAAGTTGTTGTTGAGCCGAACGATAAAGAGCTATTCAAAAAGTCGGAATCAATAAGAATGTCTTATGTTCTTGAAGTTAATGGAATTCTAAGAAAAAGACCTAAAGGAACAATTAATGAGTCATTGGCTTCTGGAGAACTAGAACTGGTTTCAAAAGAAATCGATATCCTTTCCAAAAGCAAACCCTTGCCTTTTCAGCTAGATGAACATGCAAAAGTTGGCGAAGAGGTTAGGCTCAAATACCGTTACTTGGATTTGCGAAGACCGGAAATGCAATCAAATCTAAAAATCAGATCGCAAGTAAATCATATCGTCAGAAGTCATCTCATTGATGATGAGTTTGTTGAAATTGAAACTCCAATGATGGCTAGGGCTACTCCGGAAGGAGCTAGAGATTTTCTTGTTCCAAGCAGGCTTTACAATCAAAAGTTTTATGCGCTCACTCAGTCACCACAGCTTTTCAAACAAATGTTGATGATTGGAGGTTTTGAAAAATATTTTCAAATTGTCAGATGCTTTCGTGATGAGGACACACGAAAAGATAGGCAGCCAGAATTCACTCAATTGGATATCGAATTGTCTTTTATTTCAGAAGAAGAAATTCTTAAGATCTCTGAAAGCCTTATTAAAAGAATTTTTTTTGAAACTTTAAATATTGAGTTTGATGATTTCCAAAAAATTAAATATCAAGAAGCAATAAAGGATTATGGCTCAGATAAACCTGACTTAAGAAATCCTTTAAAGCTTGTTGATGTAAAAGATATTTTTGAAAATTCTTCATTTAAGGTTTTTGCCGATCCTGCCAAGAATGAAAAGGCAAGAATTGTTGCTCTTAAAATTGAACAAGAAATAAGCAGAAATAAAATAGATGAGTACACTAAATTTGTCGGTAATTTTGGAGCAAAAGGACTAGCCTATATAAAAGTAAATGATTCTGCTGATCTAGAAAATGGGCTTCAGTCTCCAATTCTTAAGTTCCTTTCTGAAGAAGAGATTTCTAGTTTAGCTGATAGGCTAGAACTGAGTTCTGGAGACACTGTTTTTTTTGGTGCCGACCACAGAAATGTTGTGAATGATTCAATTGGCTCATTGAGAGAAAAACTAGGCGAGGATTTTAACTTAATTGATAAAGAGGCTTTTAAATTCGGATGGATAACAGACTTTCCTTTATTTGAAGAGGATATTCAAGGGAACTTATCTCCATCACACCATCCTTTTACTGCTACTCAAGGAGGGCTCAAAGAACTAAAGAAAGATCCAGCAAATGCTGTTGCAAAAGCATATGACCTTATTTTGAATGGCAGTGAAATTGGAGGCGGTTCTTTGAGAATTAACAATTTAGATGAACAATTGGAAGTGTTATCAATTTTAGGAATAGATCAAAAAGAAGCGGATGAAAAATTTGGTTTCTTTTTAGAAGCTTTGTCCTATGGATGTCCTCCTCATGGCGGAATTGCTTTTGGATTAGATCGTTTGATTATGTTGCTTTGTAAACAAGAATCCATCAGGGATGTAATTGCTTTTCCAAAGACCCAATCAGCAACTTGCTTGCTTTCCGATGCTCCGAGTTTAATTGATCAAGATCAATTAGATATGCTTTCCATAAAAGTTCTTGAAGAGGATAAATAGTGGCAGGACATTCTAAGTGGGCCAACATAAAGCATCGCAAAGGTCGTCAAGATGAAAAAAGACAAAAAGTTTTCTCGAAACTTATCAGAGAGCTTACCGTTGCTGCTAAATTGGGAGGACCTGAGCCAGGAGATAATCCTAGATTAAGACTGGCTCTAGACAAGGCGCTTGGGGCCAAATATGCCAAAAGATACAATAGAAAGAGCCATAGCAAGAGGTTCTGGAGATCAGGAAGCAGAAAATTTAGAAGAAACCATTTATGAAGGCTATGGTCCCAATGGGGTTGCCATTATAGTTGAAACTTTGACGGACAATAAAAATAGAACGGTTGCTGAAGTTAGACACGCTTTTTCTAAGTATGGAGGAAGTTTAGGTACCGACGGGTCTGTAGCATATTTATTTACTAAAGTTGGTCAGATAGTTGTTGAAAATACTGATGAGGAAAAAATATTTGATGTTTCTGTATCGAATGGTGCAGAAGAAGTAGAACAGGGTGACGAAGATAATCTCATCATCTCTGTTGAAGCCGAAGAATTTCATAATCTTAAAAATGTCCTCGAACAGAATGAAATCAAAATCAACCAATACGAGTTGATTATGAAAGCATCAAATAGCGTTGAGCTTGATGATGAAGCTTCTGAAAAAGTCATCAATCTTCTTGAAAGTCTTGAAGATTTGGATGATGTACAAAATGTTCATTCCAATGCTGAATTTTCTGAAGGGAGCTTTGCTTGATGACGAATTCAAGAAATAAGGGAGCATCATTTGAAAGAGAAATTGCAAATGCATTGAATGATTATTTGGAATTAAAAAAACCATTAAAAAGAATATTAGAACAAACTCGAGAAAAACATCTTCCGGATCTTATCCTTGGTAATTGGTATATTGAATGCAAGAGATATGGGCAAGGCGCAGAACCTCTTGAAGGCTGGTGGGATCAAGTGATTGCTGCAACTCCAGAAGATAGCCATCCAGCTTTGATTTATAAATTTAATCACAGGCCTATTAAGGTGAGAGTTCCACTCCATACTGTGAACGATAATCTTCCTAAAAATTTTAATAATACATGTGATTTTTCTTTAGAGAGCTTCATAGTTTTACTTAAATCTCTCTTTGAAGAAGATATAAAAAGCCATCTTTAATGTCAGATACCATAGAGCTAAGAATTTACTATGAAGATACTGATGCACAAGGTGTAGTTTTTTACGCTAATTATCTTAAATATTTTGAAAGGGCTAGAACTGAATTTCTAAGAAAGTGTGGTTACCTGCAAAATGTGCTTTTAGCCAAAAATATTATTTTCATTGTCAATAAATTAGACATTCATTACAAAAAACCTGTCTTGTTAGATCAATTAATAAAAATAGAATCTTCTCTTTCGGAATTAAAGAAAGCTAGTTTTAGTTTTAATCAGAGAGTTGTTATAAATTCAGAAATAATGTGTGAAGCTAATGTATTATGCGGCTGTGTTGATCTTAAAACCAAAAAACCTACTGCTCTTCCAGAGGAACTAAGAAAAAAGATGTTGGATAAAAAAAATGCAAGCTGAATTAAGTTTTATAGATTTATTTTTAGGAGCAAGTTTAGTTGTTCAACTGGTGATGATTATTTTGTTTGTTTTAGCTGGAACTTCCTGGTGGTTTATTTTTGATAAATGGCTCACCTTAAGCAGAGCCAGAAAGGATATTTATGAATTTGAAAACGATTTCTGGAATTCTAAAAATATTGAAAAAATTTTTAATGAACTAAATCGCAAAGAAGATAATTTTGGGCTATCTCAAATTTTTGTTATTTCTCATGAAGAATTTATGAAGGCAGAAAATTTTGAAAAAGCTGAAGACCGTATCAATAAGTCAACGGAAATAATAATAAATAGGCAAGAAGAACGACTAGAAGAAGGTTTATCTTTCCTGTCCACTGTAGCCTCAGTAAGCCCATTTATAGGCCTATTTGGAACTGTCTGGGGAGTTATGAATGCTTTTAGCGGTTTGGCACAACTTTCTCAAGTATCAATAAATGCCGTTGCTCCAGGAATATCTGAAGCTCTGGTAGCTACTGCCTTGGGTCTCTTTGCAGCTATTCCTGCTCTTATTTCTTATAATTGGAGTGTTAAGACAATTGACATAATTATTAAAAGTTACGAAAACTTTACATCTGAACTTTTGATAACTTACCAAGAATTCAATGTCCAAAAGACGACTGAAAAATAGAAAGCTTTTAACAGAAATTAACGTTATTCCATATGTTGATATTTCATTAGTTTTACTGGTTATTTTTATGGTGGCAACTCCATTCATGATTCAAGGAATTGATCTAGATTTGCCAAAAACCGAAGCACAAGCTCTAAATAAATCCAAAGACGATAATCTAACTATTTCAATCAGCAAAGAGGGTTTTTACTCTCTTGATTTAGGTGAAAAAAATGAAATTTACAAAAGTTTTCAGTCATTTTCTGAACAGTTTGAAAAGATTTTAAAAAATAATCCAAAAGTTGAGATATTTCTTAGAGCAGATAAGGAAACGCTTTATGACAACGTTGCTAAAACTATGTCTTTGATCAAAAAATTTAAAACAGATTCTATCAATCTCATAACCGAACCCATCGAGAATGAATAAGGCTTTAACAAGTTTAAATACTTTTTTTTTGATGCTTTTATTTTTATCTTTTATTTTTTCTATGTTTTCTGTTCCAAAACTCAATATTGATGAGACACAATCAATCAAAGTAAATTTTTACGAATTAATTCAACAAGATGAAATTTTACCTGATTCTTCAGCACCCAATACCTCAATTAAAAAAGAAATAAAAAAAACTTCTGCAATTAATGAAAAAACAAACGCTGATGAAACTTCAATTATCTCAAAATTTACAATAAATAAATTAGATATAAAAAATGAAATAACTAAAATTAAACTTTCGAAGGAGAGAGAAGATATTTTAAGAGTTTCGGCTATTATTCAAAAAGAATTTCCTCAATTTGGATAAAACCAAATTCTTTAAGCGAATCTTTGACTGCAAAGGTTTTAATTAACCTTGCTCCTTCTGGTGAGATATTAAATTTTAACTTAATAGAACCAAGTTCAAATACTTCTTTCAATGAATCAATTTTGACTGCTATGAATAAAATGACTTTTTTTGAAGAAGTTTTATCTCTTGAGAGAAAAGTATTTGAACAAAATTTTAGAAATTTTAATTTAGTTTTTAAATCATCTGGTGAGATAGAGTGATTAGGTTTTTATCTCTATTATTTATTTTAGTTTCAAATAGTATTTTTTCTATTTTAGAAATAGAGATCTTAAAGGGCAGTGATAATTTATCTAAGGTTGCATTTGTTCCTTTTGGCATTGAGAGTGGCATTGAAGAAAATTATGGTATTCAGATATCTAGAAATATCGAAAAGAACATGCTTTTGTTTGGTGAATTTGAGAATCTTGCTGTGAATGAGATGCTCTCATATCCTTCTTCGGAAAATGATTTTTTTATAGGGATTGGAAAGTACTTGGTGTGGATTATTCTGTTATTGGAAAAGTAAATTCTGTTAACGTTTTAGGAAATCTTAATATTTCATATTCTTTATTTAACATAAATAGAAGAATTAAGATTTTAGAAGGTGAAATTGTTGGCAGTGAAGACAATATTGAGGGCATTTCTAAAATTATCAGTAATAGAATCTACGAGGAAATTACAGGGTTGAGAGGGATATTTGATACGAAACTAGCATATGTCATTAATTCTGATGCTGACACTTATCAAATGTGTATTTCAGATATCGATGGTAAAAATGAACAAATTCTTTTTACCTCCAAAGCACCAATAATGTCTCCTGATTGGTCGCCTGATAGAAAAAAATTGCATATGTATCTTTTGAAAATGGTTTAGCTGAAATTTTCATACAGGATTTAAAATCTGGAGAGAGAGATTCCATCCAGGCTTTAGGCATGACAAATAGTGCACCAGTTTGGTCTCCAGATGGAAAGAGCTTAGCGTTGTTGTCTCTTTTTCAGGAAATCCCGACATTTTCTTATACTCAATCAATAACAAAAGATTAACAAGACTTACAAATCATTATGGTATCGATACAGAACCATCGTGGTCTCCAGATTCAAAAAAAATAATTTTTACATCTGACAGGTCAGGTTCTCCTCAGCTTTATGAGATCAATACAAAATCTAAAAGAAAAAAAAGATTAACTAGAGATGGTAATTATAATGCGAGAGGAAGATATTTTCCCGATGGAAAATCTATTTTTTTTGTCCATGGAAGTAATGGAAATTTTCAGATCGCAACAAAAAAACTTTCCAGTAGATATATTGAGACCTTAACCTCTACTTCATTAGATGAATCACCTACAATTTCTCCTAACGGGAACATCATTATTTATGCGACAAAAGATGGGTCAAATGGTTATTTAGGAGGGATTACTCTAGATGGAAAATCAAGATTTTCATTACCTGTTAAAAATGGATCGGTAAGAGAACCAGCTTGGTCGCCATTAATAAATTAAACAAACTAAATATAAAATTTCTTGTCTAAAAGAAAAGTATTATAATCACCATCTAAAAAGGAGCTTTATTTATGAGGAGGCTATTTATGGAACCAATTGGAATATTTATTTTAGCTATGATTTGTCAGGTTTATTCTTGTGCAGCGAATGTTTCAGATTCAGTTGAACGTATGCAATATGCCTCTGTAGCTGGAGAAGAGTATCTTCAAGGAGAAAGGCTTGAAACTAATTTAGACGATAAAGTTTACTTTGATTTTGATAAATCTATCTCTAGATGCTGAAGATAAGAGTTTATTAGAGCAGTATTTACCTGAAATCAAAAAAGCAAAAATAGTTCGACTAGAAGGCCATTGTGATGAAAGAGGAACTAGAGAATATAACTTAGCTCTTGGAGAAAGAAGAGCGCTTGAGGTAAGAGACTTTCTGGTAGTAAAAGGAGTATCCGGTAAAAAAATTAGAGTGGTAAGTTTCGGAGAAGAAAAACCCCTTAAGAGCGCATCAAATGAAAAAGCTTGGGCTGAAAATAGAAGGGTAGAAATCTCTCTTTACTAGATTGAAAATTCTAAAAAGTTTTCTCTTTTTTGTTTTTTTGGGTTTTTCTAATTTTGTAGTTTTGCAAAATAATGAATCTGTAGAACTTCTTCTTGAAAAAATAAACCTTTTAAAAAAAGAGATAGAATCGCTCACAGCTTCAATAGAAACGAATAACTTAACCATTTCCAGGTTAGAAGAAGCAAACCAAATAAGATATGTTGACTTGGATAAAAGAATTCATCTTTTAGAAACAAAGTTATTATTTGAGGAAACTCAAGTTGAAGAATCAGTGGAACAATCTATAAATCCATTATCAGGACTTGTTGAAGAAGATATTGACTCAGGAGAATTTGGTCTTTGGTCAAATTCTATGAAGTTGCTTGATAATTCAAGGTATTCAGAAGCAGCGGAAAACTTAAGGCTATTAATATTATCTTATCCTAATGGAACCTATACAGGTGATGCTTATTTTTGGCTAGGTGAAATATATTTAGTCCAAGAAATGTTTGAAGATTCCTCCGAAATTTTGAATGCCTTTATAGCAAAATTTGATGATCATCCAAGAAAGGCAGATGGCCTATACAAACTTGCTCTTGCCAAAGTTAATTTAGAAGAATTAGACTCTGCTGAGACACTCTTACAAGAAGTTATAAGTAATTATCCAAACTCTGGAGCTGCTTTACTTGCAGAACAAGATTTAATTAAATTAAATCCTCAATAAAGGTATAATCTTTTCTTTTTGGGTCGTTAGCTCAGTTGGTAGAGCAGTTGGCTTTTAATCAATTGGTCATAGGTTCGAATCCTATACGACCCACCAAAAACAATGATTTATTTTTTTATAGGTATTGGTGCATTCTTTGGAGCAATCTCAAGATACCTTCTAAGTAGCTACCTAGAAAAATTTTTACTTCTTGGATTTCCCTTAGGCACAGTAATTGTAAACCTAATCGGTTGTTACCTAATTGGTGTTTTTTTAGCTTTTAATTTCTCTAATAAAGATTTGATTGGACCTATTGTAGCAATCGGTTATTTAAGCTCTTTCACTACTTTTTCTGCATTTACAAAAGAGGTTTTTTTATTTTCAAATTCAAATGGATGGATCCCTTCTATTTTCATTGCTTTAATAATTTCTTCTCTTTGTGTATTCTCTACTTTTATGGGACATAAGATGTTTTCTTAAAAATGACGAAGTCTATTTTTGAAAAAATTATTGATAAGGAGCTTCCTGCAAATATTATTTTTGAAGATGAGAAGTGCATAGTTATAGAGGATATTTCACCTAAGGCGCCAATCCATTTCTTAGTTATACCTAAAAAGCCAATCAAGATGCTCTCAGCCTCAAGTGAAGAGGATCAAGCTTTACTAGGCCACCTTATGTTGACTGTAAAAAAAGTTTCAGAACAACTAAATATTAAAGATAACTTTAATGTGGTAATAAATAATGGGGAAAAGGCAGGACAGACAGTTTTTCATTTGCACTTGCACTTATTATCAGGGAAAAACTTTTCAGACTTTCTTCCTGCTTAAGAAAGTTCATTTATCGCTCTTTTTGTAGCAAAAATTTCTTCCAATCTCTTTATGATACTTTCTCTTACTTCAAAAAGATTTTGGGATAAAGATAAAGCTTCTTTTAATTGAAATACAGCTGCATCATGCCGCCCAGTTAGAATGAAAAATTCAGCTCTTGATCTGTGAAGTTCAAGTATATTACCTGATAGCCCTTGAGCCTCAGCAAGTTTGTACCAAACATTTGGGTCTGTTTGTCTATCTTTAGATAAATCTTTAAGAAGGTTTTCAGCTAGTTCCGATTGCTCGTTTTTAATATAAGCATCGGCCAAAAGAATTGAAGCTGAATAATTATTTTCGTGAATTTCTAAAATATTTTTTCCCAGAGATATTGCTTCATAAAAATTTCCAGCTGCTAAATGCAATTCCATTAAACTTGACTCCAAAACTAAGTTATTAGGAATTTCCTTAATAAGTTTTCTTAAAAGTGAAAAGCTATTATCGAAATCTTTTGAATTTTTGTATGCCAATGACAATCCATAACTTCCAGAAGACGAAATATTTCTATCATCAGATTTTTGGTCTTTCTTATATTTTCTTATTATTTTTTTTAAATCTTTATTTGTCCATATCTCTGCTCTTTTTTGCATAAAATAAAAATCAATATTATCTCTAAAAGAATTCTGAGAAGTTTTCTCTAGACCATCGGCCCTTATTCTCATATCACTAAGCCTTTCACTAGGCAAAGGATGAGTCATCAAATAAGAAAATTGTTCAGAATCTTCGTTTTGATATTTACTTTGCATTCTTTGGAACATCATTGTCATATCATCAGGATTGAAGCCTGCTTTTACTAAATTATTAAAACCAATTCTATCGGCTTCTTTCTCATTACTTCTTGTAAAGTTTATAGACATTTGTTGCATTGCAGCGGGAGCAATCAAAATTGCTTCAGGATTTCTTGAAGCAGCAGCTACTGCAATACTTCCTAAAACCATTAAAGCATTTGTAAGAGGAGAGACTTTATTTTGACTTCTTGCATAATGTCTTTGACTCAAATGAGCTAACTCATGACACATCACTGATGCTAGCTCTCCCTCTTTCTCAGTATTTAAGAACATACCCAAATTTATTCCAATTATTCCTCCGGGGGCGGCAAATGCATTTATAGTTTTATCTTCTAAAATTAAAAATTCAAACCTTCTATCTTGAACTTCGCTAGTTTCAGAAAGACGATATATTAAATCCTCAAGGTAAGTTCTCATCAGAGGATCTGAATGTTCTTTAGTTGAACCTCTATACATCGATAGCCAAATCCTTCCCAAACTATATTCACCTGATAAAGAGATAGATGCTGAAGAATAATCTCCTAAAGTTGGCAAAGAATCTTCATCTACTAATGTCTGAAAATATGAAGAAAAAAATATCATTAAAAGCAATAAATATAATTTATTTATCATTTAGAAAGTATAATTGAATTCTAGAATTTGAAATAGATGATAAATTTTTTAAAAAAATTTTTTCGATAGATATTTTTTGATGATGAGCAATTTGCGGCTTTATTCATCATCTCTATTGGAATCATTATTCTTTATTTTTTAGGAGGCATCATTGCTCCTGTTTTAGTAAGTATATTAATTGCATACATTCTTAATGGATTTATGAGTTTTTTAGAAGAAAAAGGAAATAGCAGGTTTTTAGCTTTGTCAGTTACTCTTTTTATTTTTAGTTTAATTTACTTATCAATTTTTTTAGTTTTACCTTTTCTATCAAGGCAGATTCTTCTTCTGGTTTCTGATATTCCTCAAATTTATGAATCTGTAAATGTATTCTTATCTGCACAATTAGCAAATTATACAGTTTCATCAAATCAATTAGATGAAGTTCTAGTTAATGCTTTTTCGTATATTCCTACATTATTTCAAAATGCTTTGCTTCAGCTTAATTCCGGATTTTCAGCAGTAATGAACGCTTTATTGTATTTGATAATTGTTCCTTTTTTAGTTTTTTTTCTGCTCAAAGATAGAGATACATTTTTGAATTATGTAAAAGTCTTATTACCTGAAAAAAAGGATCTTCTTTCTAAAATTTGGAAAGATGTAAATATTCAATTATATGGATATTTAAGAGGAAAGGGACTTGAGATGCTTCTAGTCACATTAGTTACCGGATTGGTTTTTTACATGCAGGACGTAAACTATTCTGTAATTTTAGCTATTCTAGTTGGTCTCTCAGTTTTAATTCCTTATGTAGGCGCAATATTAGTAACAATTCCTGTTATCTTAATAGGTCTTTTTCAATGGGGATTAGATTCAGATTTTTATATTTTTATTGCAAGTTATTTAATCATTCAAGCTTTAGATGGAAACGTTTTGATGCCCTTGCTTCTGGGCAGGGAGGTTAAACTTCACCCTGTAATAATAATTACGGCTGTTCTAATTTTTGGAGGAATTTGGGGATTTTGGGGTTTACTTCTAGCAATCCCTATTGCAACCTTTTTAAGGGCAATATTAGTCTCATGGCCAACTAAGGAGAAGTTATTATCTTAATTATAAAAAAGAAAGGACTTCTTCAACATGTCCTTTAACTTTAACTTTTCTCCACTCTTTAACTAACTTTCCTTCTTCATTTATCAAAAAAGTACTTCTTTCAATACCCATATATTTTTTTCCATACATACTTTTTTCTTTTATAACGTCAAAAATTTTACAAATCTTTTCATCTGCATCAGAAATTAGTTCAAATGGAAAATTGAATTTATCCTTGAATCCCTCGTGAGATTTAATTGTATCTTTTGATACTCCAAAAATTTGAGTATTCTTTTTTTTAAATTTTTTATAATTATCTCTAAAATCTTCTCCTTCTGAAGTACATCCAGGAGTATTATCTCTAGGATAGAAATATATGACTATGTTTTGACCCTTATAGTCTGACAAATTGAAATCTTTATTGCCGGTCATCTCACACTTGAAATTTTTTAATTTAGCACCTTCTTTCATATTTTTTTAATCAACATTGTTAAGTTATGAAATAATAACATTTATAAAAAATTTTTTTCATAAGTTAAATGTCAATTAAGGGCTCCATCACAGCTTTAGTAACTCCAATGCATGAAAATGGAGACTTTGACTATGACTCTCTAGAAAAACTTATTAATTTTCAAATTGATTCAGGAATTTCTGGTCTGGTAGCAGTTGGAACTACCGGAGAGTCTGCAACGATTGATTTTTCAGATCACATCAAGTTGATAAAATTTTTTGTTGAAAGCGCTGATGGAAGAATTGATATCATAGCCGGTACCGGAGCTAATTCGACTGAAGAGGCTCTTCTCCTTACCAAGGCAGCTAAAGATTCAGGGGCCGATGCAGCTTTATTAGTATCTCCTTATTACAACAAACCTCCTCAAGAAGGAATTTATAGGCATCATATGAAAATTGCTGACGAAGTGAATTTGCCTCAAATTTTATACAACGACCCTTCTAGAACAGCTAGCTTTATTGAGCCAGAAACAGTTTTGAAACTTTCTTCGCATGAAAATATTATAGGAATAAAAGATGCTACTGGAGATATGCAAAATCATAAAAAAGTATTAGATTTATGTAAAAAGGAAATTGATAGTGATAAATTTTTATTGTATTCAGGAGATGACTTTACTTTTCTAGAATTTCTCAAGCTTGGTGGTCATGGCACCATTTCCGTTACATCTAATGTTGTACCAAACCTTATTGCAAATATATGTAATTTAGTAAATTCAAATTATAAAGAGGCAAAAAGATTGGATAATAGTCTGCAAAATTTAAACAAAAACTTATTCTGTGAATCAAACCCGATACCTGTAAAATGGGCTCTTTATCAGATGGAAATGATTAAAACAGGAATTAGACTTCCTTTAGTAGAACTTAATCAATCTTTTAGAATCTCTTTAAAAGAGTCTTTAAATGAACTTAATCTAATTTAATAAATGAAAAATTTTCTATTATTTATCTTAACTACTACCTTTTTATCCTGCGCTATCAAAAAAACAGAAGTTGTTAATAAAGAAGAAATTGTATATACATCTAAAAATCAAACAATTTTTTTGGATGAAAATATTCTTCAGGATCCCTCATTTATAGTAGACAAATATCCTATCTCTGGGGAAATAGAAGTTCTAGATGTTACTGAAAAAAAACCAACTCCTAGACCAAAGCAACTTTTCTCGGCAGCTTCATCTAACGAGATAAGATTGCATAAACTTGGCGAAATAAGATGGGTTTATTTAGGGTTAGAACCTAGCGCTGTTTGGCCTTTGACAATTCAATTTCTTGAAACAAATAAAAATTTATCTCTTGATTCTTTCGATCCAAATACTGGAACCATATCATCTAAAAAATTTAAAAAAAATAACTTTGATTCAAAATATGTTTTTAAAATTGAAAGAGGTCTTCAGCAGTCAAGTTCTGAAATTTTTGTCTCTCAATTAAATAAAATAAATAATTCTTGGCAAATTGTTTCATCAAAAGATAATAAATTAGATGAGTTAATCAATGAATTTTACGAGTACTTATCTTCTTCGGATCCGTCGACTGGTACATCCTTAGTCGCATTAAATTTAAATGCAAGTAATAAAACCGAAGTTATTTCAGATGATGAATCTGGAATGTCCAAAATAAAGTTAAGAATAAATTTTGCTAGAGCTTGGGCTGCATTAAGAAGATCATTGCTACTTGCTGGATACAAAATTATTGATGAGGATAGAAATGAAGGGGTATTTTATCTAGAATATATTGTAAGAAGATCTTTACTCGATCGTAGACAAGATATAACGAGTGTTGAAATTCTTGTTAAAGAGACGAAATCAAATGAATGTTTGATTTTCACAAGTTTAGGCTTAGAAAATAAAGACTTATCTGATGAAATAATTTCTGAAATAAACCAATCTTTATCTTAATTTTAAAATGGAAAAAAAAGAATTACTCACAAAAGGAAAAGCAAAAGAGCTCTATAAAACTTCGGATGAATCTAAGTTAGTAATGGACTTCACTGACGATACTTCAGCATTTGATGGAAAAAAAAATAGAACAATTAGCTGGAAAAGGCACCGTCAATAACAGATTCAACAACTTTATTATGAATCATTTGGATTCAAAAGGTGTAGCTTGTCATCTTTTAGAGGAACTGAATGATCACGAAAGCTTGGTTTTATCTTTGGATATGTTTCCAATTGAATGTGTAGTGAGGAATTATGCTGCAGGAAGTATTTGCAAGCGTCTAGGTCTTGAAGAGGGCATGAAATTTAAAAATCCTATTTTTGAATTCTTTTATAAAGATGATGACTTAGGCGATCCGATGATAAATGATAATCACATAATATCTTTTGGCTGGGCTGAAGCCGATGATATAGAAACTTTAAAAAATCTTACTTTAGAGATTAACGATCATTTAGTAGATTTATTCCTCAAAGCAGACTTAATTCTTGTTGATTTCAAACTAGAGTTTGGAAAAAACTCTGGAAAAATATACCTTGGTGATGAATTTACTCCTGATGGTTGTAGGGTTTGGGATAAGGAAACCAAGAAAAAACTAGATAAGGATAGATTTAGATTAGGTCTAGGAGATGTCGTTGAATCTTACCAAGAGATAGCACACAGACTAGGTGTAGATTTAACTTAACCCTTGATTTATTTCTTCCAATACTTCGCTACCCGGACAAAGTTCCTCTTGTTCTAATGTGTTAAGAGGTTTATCAGGTAAATCCATTATTTCAGTTAAAGGCTTACATTTGTTATCTACATATAGAAGCCCGGTAATAATTTTCCCTTCTTTATTTTTTTTTCTAATTAACTCTAAAGAGTTCCCTGCATCTGTAGGATCAAAATTATGATCTGTTTTTTCTAACGATAGTCTAGAACCATCATGAAGTTTTACTTCTACACTTGAACCATCATCATAATTTGCTTTTATTTCTTCTCCCAAGGGAACAAAGTCTGTTTTGCCCATGGCTTCGTTGTGATTTCGAATGTAATCGTAACTTTTAGTTGAAGAATCATGATTATTAAAGGTCACACAAGGACTAATAATGTCTAAAAGCGCAAAACCTTTATGTTGAATGGCACCCATTATCAAAGGAACCAACTGATCTCTGTCCCCAGAAAAGCTTCTAGCTACGTATGATGCTCCCATCTGTATTGCCATTGAAGTAAGGTCAATTGGAGGGAATAAATTATCCTCTCCATATTTATTTTTAGATTCAAGGTCATTTGTTGCAGAGAATTGTCCTTTTGTTAAGCCGTATGTTCCATTATTTTCAACGAAATAGACCATGTTTACTTGCCTTCTTATTGCATGAATAAACTGACCTATACCAATTGAGGCACTATCTCCATCTCCCGATACCCCCAAATAAAGCAGGTCTTCATTAGCACAGTTTGCTCCTGTTGCTATAGAAGGCATCCTTCCATGAACAGAATTAAATCCATGAGAAGCATTTAAGAAGTAAGCAGGAGCTTTTGAGGAACATCCAATTCCAGACAATTTAGCTACTTTGTAAGCTTCTATGTTAAGCCTAAAACAGGCTTCAATGATACAAGCACTTATTGAATCATGGCCACATCCAGCGCACAGTGTAGAAACGCCTCCTTCATAATCCCTTCTTGTGAGACCCAATTTATTTTTTTCCAAATTAGGATGTTTATTTATTGGTTTAAAGTAACTCATGTGATTAAAGCTTGTTGAGATTCTCTTTCATATATTTTCTTAGCAATAAATTTTGCCTGAATTGGATCGCCGTTAAACCAAACTAGTGACCTAAGTTTTTCTGCTGAAATTCCTCCTTCAGCCATTATTAAAGTCCTCATTTGACTATCTCTATTTTGTTCAATCACGTAGATAAGATCATGGTTTTCAATAAATTCCCATACATCCAAGTTGAAAGGGAATGACCTAATTCTCATTAGGTCTACTTCAATATTATTTTCATTGAGAATATCTTTAGCTTCATACATTGCTGCAGATGTACTGCCATAAAAAATCACCCCAGAACTTCCTTGTTTTTCAGAAAGATCAATTATTGGATCAGGAACTAATTCAGACGCGGTCCTAAACTTTTTTACCAATCTTGTTAAAGTTTGCTCATTGATATCTCCATTTTCGGTATATCTAGCATATTCATCATGAGATGTTCCTCTTGTAAAGAAAGCTCCTTTCTCGGGATGGGTTCCAGGATAAGTTCTATAACAAATACCATCATCATCAACATCTAAGTATCTTCCAAAATTATCCATCTTATCTAAATCTTCAGCTTTAAGAACTTTTCCTCTGTCATATTTTTTCTCATCATTCCATTCAAATTTATCTGTAACCCAATCATTCATTCCAATATCTAAATCACTAATTACAAACACAGGAGTTTGTAATCTTTCAGCTAAATTAAATGCTTCTGCAGAAAACTCAAAACACTCTTGAGGATCTTCAGGAAACAAAAGCACATGTTTAGTATCTCCATGTGAGGCATAGGCGCAAGAAAGAATATCGGACTGTTGAGTTCTAGTTGGCATTCCAGTTGAAGGCCCACCTCTTTGAATATTAAAAATAACTAAAGGCACTTCGGCAAAATAAGCTAGTCCTAAAAATTCACTCATTAGAGAAATGCCTGGACCACTCGTTGCAGTAAAGCCTCTTGCACCATTCCAGTTGGCACCTATCGCCATACCAACAGCAGCTAACTCATCCTCAGCTTGGACACTTATATAATTATTTTTACCTGTTTGAGAATCAACTCTATATTTTGAAGCGTATTTTTCAAAACCTTCGGCAACAGAGGTAGATGGTGTTATTGGATACCACGAGCAAAATGTAGCTCCCCCATAAACCGCTCCTAATCCACATGCATCATTTCCGGAAACAAGTATTTTGTCCTTAAGTTTGTCTTCTCTTTTGACATTAATTCCTAACGGATAAGGTAAATTCTTTAAAACGTAATCTCTTCCTATATTTAAAGCTTTTATATTTGGCTCAATGAGAGCAGGTTTGTTTACAAATTGTTCCGAAATTAATTTCTCAAGAACTTCATATTCAATTTCTAAAAGAGGAGATAATGCTCCCACGTATGCAATATTTTTAAATAATGCCCTTTGTTTGGCATTAGTAAACGAATCTACACAAAGCTGTGTTAAGGGTATTTCAATAATAGTAATGTCATCTCTATTGAAATTTCTTTTCCAAGTTGAATCGTATAAAAGGTAACCTCCTTCTGAAATCTCCTCAACATCTTGAGAATAAGTTTGAGGATTCATCGCAACAGCAATATCTACACCACCTCTACTTCCCAAATAACCCTTATTATTTACTCTAACTTCAAACCAAGTTGGTAAACCTTGGATATTTGAAGGAAAAATATTTTTTGGACTAATAGGTATGCCCATCCTAAAGATAGATTTAGCAAACATTTGGTTAGCACTTGCAGAACCTGTTCCATTTACATTTGCAAATTTAATGACAAAGTCATTAAGTGAATTAATAGCATCTACTTTTACTGGATTTTCCACTAAGCAACTTCCTTGGCTTTAACTCTACCTTTGTTCAAGTTATGCGCTTCGATATAATTATTTTTTTGAATGTCCCAGGCTCCAGTCGGACACCTTTCTGCACACAACCCGCAATGCACGCACATATCCTCATCTTTGATCATGACTCTTCCAGTAGCTAATTTTCCTGATACATAAAGATCTTGATCCAAATTCAAAGCCGGCACTCTAAGTTTTTCTCTAACCTTTTCTTCAGTGTCATTTGTAGTGAATGTAATACAATCTGTCGGACAAATATCAACACAAGCATCACACTCTATACAAAGCTTTTCTTGAAAAACTGTCTGCATATCACAATTAAGACATCTTTGTGCTTCATCTAATGCGAGTTTCTCGTCAAAGCCCAACTCAACTTCCATTTTCAGGTCATTTAGAGCTTGTTTTAAATCTGCATGCGGAACTTCCAAACGGGCTTCCTGAGAAATACCGTTGTCATAGGACCATTCATGAATTCCCATTTTTTGACTTACTAAATTCGTAAGTGGAGGAGGCCTATCGAATAAATCAACTTCACTACAAAAATTATCTATGGAAATTGCAGCTTGATGACCATGCGCTACTGCCCATATGATGTTTTCAGGACCCCAGGCAGCATCACCACCAAAAAAGACTTTTGGATGAGAAGACTGCATTGTAGTTTTGTCAACAATTGGACAATCCCATTCATTAAAATCAATTCCGATATTTTTTTCTATCCATGGAAAAGCATTATCTTGACCAATTGCCAAAAGCACGTCATCACACTCAATAATTATTTCTTCACCCGTAGGAATCAACTTTCTCTTTCCGTCGGTATATTGAGCTTCCATTTTTTCAAATTTCATTCCTTTAAGTTTTCCTTCATCATCCAATAAAAATTCTTTTGGAGAAGTGTTATCTAAAATTGGAATTCCCTCATCAATAGCTTCATCTAACTCCCAATCAGAAGCTTTCATGTCTGATTTTGGACTTCTAACAGTTACTTTAACATCATCTGCTCCTAATCTAATGGCTGTCCTACAACAATCCATAGCTGTATTTCCACCACCAATGACAATTACTTTCTTACCTATTGATTTGGTATGCTCAAAAGCAATACTAGTTAACCAATCGATTCCAATATGAATATTTTCACTAGCTTCTTTTCTACCAGGTATTTCAAGATCTTTAC
Source organism: Gammaproteobacteria bacterium (assembly GCA_038141925.1). Classification (GTDB taxonomy): domain Bacteria; phylum Pseudomonadota; class Gammaproteobacteria; order Magnimaribacterales; family AG-339-G14; genus MEDG-81. Next base: position 585,911 of record JAYQJB010000002.1, read on the forward strand.
CTTTAGGAGCACCTGTACCAACGAATACAGCATCAAAAGAATCAATTACATTTTCTAGGCTATCAATGTAAGAATTGGTTTTCAGCTCAGCTCCCATCTTTATTATTCTATAAACCTCTTCATCTAAAACTTCTGCAGGAAGCCTAAAAGACGGAATATTTGTTCTCATTAATCCACCGGGTTTATTATCTTTCTCAAAGATAGTAACTTCATAACCAAGGGGTAATAAGTCTCTGGCCACTGTCAAGGAAGCAGGACCTGCACCTATCAGACCAATTTTTTTACCATTTTTAATTTTTGGAATTTCAGGGAGATAAGGATCAATATCATTCTTGTAATCATAAGTGACTCTTTTTAGTCTACAAATAGCCACTGGCTTATCATGAGTTCTGCCTCTACGACATGCAGGTTCACATGGCCTATCACAGGTCCTTCCAAGTATTCCTGGAAATACGTTAGATTCCCAATTAAGCATATAAGCATCGTCATATTTTTTTTGAGCAATCAGACGAATATATTCAGGAACATTAGTATGAGCAGGGCATGCATATTGACAATCAACTACTTTATGAAAGTATTGCGGATCAGAGATATCAGTTTTTTGCATATGCTCAGTACCTCGAAGCACGATACCTTTATCATCTGCATTAACCTTTCTTATTTGAAATTCAGTTTTGAATTCTTCAATGATTTTATCTCTTATAGGTATGGCTTTTTCTAAATCTTTCTCGCCAGTTGTTTTTCTTAAATCATAGCCTAATTCACTTCTTAAGGATAAAGGTACAGCAAGTTTCACCCACCATACGTTATTTCTTTTAAATAAATATTTTTTATCAGACATTTAAAGTGTACCTTATACTTCAACTCATAACCCTATATCTGTTTAATTATAGTATTTTTAATTGAAAGGTACAATACTTGGTAATATGTTTATGAAATGTTAGATTTTAATTAAATGTACCTTTTTAGAATATAATTTTCGTGATACTATGCTCGAAAATTTTTTAATGGAATGAATACTTATTATTTTGATTATGCCTCTACTACTCCAGTTGATACTTTGGTAGTGGATAAAATGAAAGAATGTTTATCAGTCGATGGAACATTTGGTAATTCTGGATCAAGATCTCATGTTTTTGGCTGGAAAGCTGAAGAATTGGTTGAGGAAGCTCGAGTAAATGTCGCTAACTTAATTAACTGTGATCCCAGAGAGATAATTTGGACTTCTGGAGCTACTGAATCAGACAACCTAGCAATAAAAGGCGCAGCATATTTTTACTCTGAAAAGGTAAACACATAATTACTTCTAAAATTGAACACAAAGCCGTTTTAGATGTCTGTAGACAGCTCGAAAGCGAATCTTACGAAGTTACTTATTTAGAACCAAACAATGATGGAATTATTACGCCTGAGTCTGTTAAAGCAGCCCTTAGAGATGATACTGTTTTAGTTTCTTTAATGCATATCAATAATGAAATAGGCGTTATAAACGACATTGAGGCCATTGGAAAAATTGTAAAACAAAATGGGAGTATCTTTCATGTTGATGCTGCACAAAGTGCAGGAAAGATTCCGATTGATATTGAAAATTTAGAAGTTGATTTAATGTCATTTTCTGCTCATAAAATTTATGGACCTAAAGGGATTGGTGCGTTATACATAAGAAGAAAGCCTAGGGTGCGTCTTCAGCCTTTATTTCATGGTGGGGGCCAAGAAAGAGGTATAAGGGCAGGTACTCTTCCAACACATCAGATTGTTGGGATGGGTGAAGCTTTTAAGCTTGCTAAAGAAAAGATGTCAGAAGATTTTAAAAATCTTTCTAAATTTAGAGACATTTTGTGGAACGGATTAAAAGATATGGAAGAAGTCTACATAAATGGAGCAATTGATAATACATTTCCAGGAATCTTTAATATGTCATTCAACTTTGTTGAAGGCGAGTCTTTAATAATGGCATTAAAAAATATTGCAGTTTCATCTGGTTCTGCTTGTACCTCTGCTAGTCTTGAACCATCTTATGTTTTAAGAGCTTTAGGAAGAAAAGACGAACTTGCTCACAGCTCGATAAGATTTTCTTTTGGAAGGTTCACTAAGGAACAAGAGGTCAAAGAGACTGTAGAGCTTGTAAAAGATTCTGTTAACAGACTAAGAGAAATATCTCCGCTGTGGGAAATGTATCAAGATGGCGTAGATTTAGATAAAATAGAGTGGGCATAAATTGAAAATTTTAAGTGCGAGGAACTAATGGCTTATTCACAGAAAGTAGTAGATAAATTTGAACAAACACTAAAAAATCCTAAAGAAGCAAGTGTAGGAAGATGGAAACCTGGAGACAAAGACTTTCACAGAGTTGGTACAGGCATAGTAGGCGCTCCTGCTTGTGGAGATGTCATGAAGCTTCAAATTAAATGTGAAAACATAGATGGCACTAATAAAATTGTTGATGCCAAGTTCAAGACATATGGGTGTGGTTCAGCGATTGCCTCAAGCGGAGAACTTATTGACATGCTTAAAGGAAAAACTTTAGAAGAGGCTCAAAACATCTCAAATCAAGAAATCGTTGATATTCTTGAATTACCTGCAATAAAAATTCATTGTAGCGTCCTTGCTGAAGAAGCCATCCACAGGGCGATAGATGACTTCAAAAGCAGAAGAAATAATGACTAATGCCGAGAATCAAAGTATTGCCGCATGCTGAAATATGTCCTCAAAGGTGCAGAATTTGAAGCAGAACCAGGAATTTCTGTTTGTGAAAATCTTCTCAACCATGATATAGATCTAGAACATGCTTGTGAACTTTCATGCGCTTGTACTACATGTCATGTTGTCTTTACAGAAGGCTTTAATTCCCTAAATGATTCTACAGATGATGAGGAAGATTTATTGGATAAAGCTTGGGGTTTGGAGCCAAGATCAAGATTAAGTTGTCAGACAATAGTGGAAAATACGGATTTGGAAATACAAATTCCCAAATACACAATAAATATGGTTTCAGAAAATCATCCAAAACCTGCAAAGACCTCATCAAAAGAAATTTCTTCAAAAGATTTTGATATTTCCAATACTGCAGCTAGTCATTTAACTGAAATGATTAAAGCAAATAATTCTTTTGGCATTCGCATATCTTTAAAAGACTCAGGATGCTCAGGCTTCGCGTATCAACTTGACTTAATTGATGATAAAGATGAAAACGATCTTGCCGGCTTAGTGAATGGCGTAAATTTATTTATTCAAGATAAGAGCTTTGTCTTTCTCAAAGGTACTAAACTAGATTTCATTAAAAAAAACTTAAACCAAGAACTGGTTTTTTTTAATCCAAAAGTTTCAGCAGAATGTGGTTGCGGTGAAAGTTTTAATTTTGATAACGAGCTTGTAAAAGATTTATCTAACAACTAAATACAATGGATTGGTCAGATACCTATGACATCGTTGATAGTCTCTGTGAAAAATATCCAAATGAAGAGCCTGAAAAGTTGCTTTTTTTGGATCTAATGAATATGGTTACGTCTCTTGAAGGGTTTGAAGGAAAGAAAGAGAACTGTAACGAAAGAATTTTGGAAGCCATTCAGGCTATCTGGATAGAGGAGAAAGATTAATGTCAGAAAAAACCTTATGCATAATTAAACCAGATGCAGTGGAAAATAATTTTGTAGATCAAATAAATGAAATGATTGAATCAAAGGGATTGATTATTTTAAAAAGCAAAAAAACTAATATTTCTTCTGAAATTGCTAAGCAATTTTATGCAGAGCATTCGGAAAAACCATTTTTCAATGAACTTGTGGATTTTATAACCTCAGGACCTGCAGTTATCCAAATTCTTGAAGGTGATGCATGCATAACAAGCTACAGAAATTTAATGGGTGCAACCAATCCGGAAGAAGCTGAAGAGGGAACTATTAGAAAGAAATTTGCCGAGTCAATTTCTAAAAATGCGGTACATGGTTCAGACTCACCAGAATCTGCAGACAGAGAAATTGAAATAATGTCTGCTTTGTTTTAGTTTAAGGTTATGGAAAGCTGGAACGAACAGCTAAAGACTAAAATTCTTGAATCTGAATTTTCGATAAAAGAAATATCAGATAAAACAAAAATTCCCACAAAATTCATTGAAGCAATTCAGAAAGCTGATTTTAAGAGTCTTCCAGCTGAAATTTTTGCAAATCTCAAATAGAGCGACTTTTTAGATTTTTAGGAATTGATCCAAGTGAGGCGTTAAAGGATTATGAAGAATTTATATCTCCTCCGGAAATAATATCTGAAGATGAACCTTCTATAGATACTAAGTTAAATTTTCGGGACCTCTTAAATAATTTAAATTTTCCAAGCGTCAGTAACTCTTACCTCAAATATGGAGGTATTTTAATTATTTCTATTGTTTTATTGGTCTTAATGTTTGCTATTACGGATGATGAGGAAATAGATACACTGGAGATTGAAGAAATAGAAAAAGTAATAGAACCTTTAGAAATTGAAGATCAAGATTCAATGATAAATTCTTGAGGAAGAATTATTTAAAGAAAATCAAATTAAAAATGACTTATTTTTAAATGATGAAATCATAGATGATTTGAGTACAGATAATCTAATGAGAAAGATTGAAATTGTTATTGAAGGAGAAAGTTGGGTAGTAGTTTTTGATAAAAATGAAAGGCTTCTTTACGAATTGATGCAAACTGGAAGTTATGAACTATCAGGAATCTCTCCTCTGAGGTTTAAAATAGGCTATGCTCCTGCAACAAATTTATACATCGACGATCAAAAGATTAGTTTTTCTAGAGCGATTAAAGGAGCAAGTAATTATGCTCATTTTTGGGTAAACGAGGCAAATAAAGTTGAATCAATTAGAGATTAAGCGAAGGAAAAGCAGATTGATTCACGTTGGAAATGTTCCCGTCGGAGGAGATTCAGAGATAACAGTTCAAAGTATGACCAATACTTTGACAACTGACATAAAAAAAACCGTAGATCAAATTAAAGAATTAGAAAAAGTCGGAGCAGACTTAATAAGAGTTTCTGTGCCAGACGAAAATTCTGCAAAAGCCTTTAAAAAAATTAAAGAGCAAGCAAAAGTTCCATTAATTGCTGATATTCACTTTGATTATAAGATAGCTATTCAGGCAGCAGAACAAGGAGCAGACTGTTTGAGAATAAATCCCGGAAATATCGGTAACGAAAAAAAGTAAAAGAAGTAATTGCTTGTGCTTCTCATCATGATATTCCAATTAGGATAGGGGTTAATGCCGGCTCTCTTGAAAAAAACTACAAAAAAAATACGGAGAACCAAATTCTGATGCATTAGTAGAATCGGCTATGAATCATGTAAATATCTTAAAGAAACAAAATTTTGAAAATTTTAAACTCAGCATCAAAGCCTCCGATATCTTTATGATGACAGAAAGTTACAGAAAAATTAGTTCTTTGATTGACCAACCTCTACATTTAGGCCTGACTGAAGCCGGTGGGCAAAGAAGCGGAACCATTAAATCATCAATAGCCATGGGACAACTTCTTTCAGAAGGTATTGGCGATACCATAAGAGTATCTTTAGCTTCGGATCCGTGTGAAGAAATCAAAGTAGGCTTTGATATTTTAAGGTCTCTAAAATTAAGAAAGAAGGGTATCAATTTCATTGCCTGTCCAAGTTGTGCCAGACAAAATTTTGATGTCATTAAAACAATGAATGAACTTGAGTCTAGACTTGAAGATGTTTCTGAAAATATAGACGTTGCGGTTATTGGTTGTTATGTAAATGGACCAGGAGAGTCCAAAGCTGCAGATGTTGGCCTAACAGGAGCTTCGCCAAATAATCTTGTTTACATAGATGGAAAGGCTGATCACAAACTCTCAAACAAAAATCTTGTTGACTCTCTCGAAAAATTAATAAGGAAGAAAGCAAAAAAAATTAAACAATCCAAAAGTAAGCTTTCCATAAAAGAGGTCTAACTATAATGAAAAAGATTTCAAAGTTGCGAGGCATGCAAGATACAGACCCTATTGAAACAACCAAAATTAATTTTGTAGAAAACAAGTTTAGTGAAATTTCCAATAGTTATGGTTATCAAGAGGTGAGATTTCCAATCATAGAAAACACAGATTTATTTAGAAGATCCGTTGGCGATCAATCTGACATAGTAAATAAAGAAATGTTTACTTTTGAAAGCAAAAGCGGGAAATCGATGACGCTAAGACCAGAAGGTACAGCTGGATGTATGCGCATGGCTATAGAGACTGGATTATTGGATGCAGGCCAACAAAGATTGTCTTATAAAGGCCCAATGTTCCGATACGAACGTCCTCAAAAAGGTCGATCTCGCCAATTTCAGCAACTAAGTTTGGAGGCATATGGTTTTAATGATTATGCTATCGATTTAGAAATGCTTGAGATATCAAATTTTCTTTTTGAAGAACTCTCAGTTAAAAAAGAAATGACCTTGGAAATTAATTCTATTGGCTCCCAAAAAGACCAACAAGAATATTCCCAAAAAATTGAAAGATTATTTTTCAAAATATAAAAAAGATCTAGATGAAGATAGTTTAAAAAGACTAGAAAAAAATCCGTTGAGAATTTTAGATTCAAAAAATAGAGATTTAGAAAATCTCATTAAAGAGGCTCCTAAAATTGATCAATCAATTTCAAAGGAATCTAAAGAAAAATTTTCTTTACTAAAAACTTATCTGGAGGATCTTGAAATTGAATACAAAGAAAATCCTCTTTTGGTTAGAGGATTGGATTATTACAATGATTTGGTTTTTGAATGGAAATCAAATTCAATTGGTTCTCAAGATACTATTTGTGGAGGAGGAAGATATGATGCTTTATCTAAAATTATTGGCGGAAGAGAAACCAATGCTATTGGCTTATCAATAGGACTTGAAAGATTATGTTTGTTAATTGAAGATTCATTGGTAGAGGATACAAAATCATTATTGATAGTGTCTCTTGAAGACTCATTTTTCATAAATGGAATGAAACTAGCTGCATCTTTAAGAAAGAAATTAAAAAACTTTTCAATTCAATTTTCTGGGAAAGAAAAAAATTTAAAAACCCTCCTAAAAAAAGCAAACAAAAAAAATACCGATTTCATGGTTATAATTGGTCGGGAAGAGATTAAAAATAATTCTTATACCTTAAAAAAACTTTCAATGAATCAAGAAATGAAAATCGATAACTTTGATTCTTTATTGAAAAATCTGAAATAAATTAAATGAATTTTCTTAATAAAATCTATCCTTGGATTCTTAAAAATTACATTAAGGTAATTTCATTTCTCTTAGTTATAGGTTTAGCCTATGGAATTTATCTTTATTTCTATTTTATGGCTCAAAAAAAAGATCAAGAGGCAGGAGATTTATTTCTAAATTTTTATAATTCTTATTCGACATCAGACTTTAATGACCAAGAATATAAAACTGTTATAGATGAAATTTCTCAAATAGATAATGCTTCAATTTATTTGGTAATGCTCAAATCAATTTATGCGGCAGAGTCAGTAGAAAGTAATGATCTCCAAAAAGCTTTAACTGAACTTTCAATTGCAAGAGAGATATTAAGTTCGAAAGGAAGTGAGTTTAATTTTTTAAAAGAAATAATTGATTTAAGAATGGTAAATATTTTTATTGATTTAGAAGATTTAGATAGGGCTAATAATATTCTTAACAATACTTTTACAACTTATCAAACAAATAAACTCATTCTTCAAGGAGACATTTCAGCAATAGAAAAAAAATTTGATGAAGCTAAGCAGAAATATATTGATGCCGTGGAACTATCCGAAAATGAAACTCAAAAAAATCTTATTAATTTAAAAATTTCCACTTTGACAGATTGATGTTTTTTAAAAATTTACTTTATTTACTCTTATTTATGTTTCTCATTGCTTGTGAGACAGGAGCAGAAGAAGTTGAAAAACCAATCGAATTAAAAAAACAAATAAACGAAAAGTTTTCTTTTGATAAAAGTTGGTCAGTAAATGCATTTAAGTCATTACCTCTAGGAAAAATAAATATTGCCTCAGATCAAGAAAGCATTTTTATTTTCGATTCAAGGGGAGAAATCAAAGCATTTTCCAATAACGGGAAAAGAATTTGGAATAAAAAACTCGATGTTGACATCTCTACTGGGATTACCCTTGGCTTTGACAAGCTTTTATTGAGTTCTTCAAACGGAGAGGTATTTTGCCTTTCTAAAGACTCAGGAGAAACCATTTGGAGATATTCAACTTCGGGAGAAGTTTTATCTCCACCTGCTACAAATGGGGATATTGTCGCAATACAGAATATCGATGGCAGAGTAACTGCAGTTGATCTGGAAACGGGAGAGTTTAGATGGGATTATAGAAGTGTTATTCCAAATCTTACTCTGAGAGGGACTTCTGAACCTTCCTTTTATGAAGGTTTCCTTTACATGGGTTTTGCAAATGGTAATTTGGCTAAGATTGAACCCAGATCAGGAGTCACTCAATGGGAAATACCTATAACCACATCTAAAGAAACATCAGAAATTGGAAGAATTGTTGACATTGATGGAAATTTTGTTTTTTCTAGTGGCATTGCTTTTGTAGCAACATTTCAAGGAGATGTTGCCGCTTTGGACACAAGATCTGGAAGGTTTATATGGAAAGAAAAGACCTCTACTGCAAATGATTTACTGTCTTCCAGAGGAAAAATAATTTTAATAGATGAAAAAGATCAGGTACTTGCATATTCTCAAAATTCAGGAAAATTGGAATGGTTCAATAAAGATTTTTTCTTGAGGGAACTTACCTCTCCAAACAGATTAAAATCTTTGGTGGTTTATGGAGATTTTCAGGGCTTTCTTCATGCACTAGATATTTCTCAGGGAGAACAAGTTGCGAGAAAAAGAGTTTCTAGATCAAAAATTATTTCAATATCCACGAAAGATGAAAATGTCTTAACTTTGGATTCAAAAGGAAAACTTTCACTCTTTACATTGCAATGATATTGTCCCCAACATGGGACCCATAGTAGCAATAATAGGCAGACCTAATGTAGGCAAATCTTCGCTTTTTAATAAAATAATTGGAGAAGATAAAGCCATAATTGCTGATTTTTCAGGATTGACTAGAGATAGGCTTTATGGAAATTTTTCTTTTAAATCTCGAAATTTCTCAATAATTGATACAGGAGGAATTTCAGACGAAAAAGAAGAAATGAATCTTCTTATACTCAAGGAAATAGATAAGGCTATTGAAGAAGCTGATGGGTTTATTTTTTTAGTAGATGCTGAGTATGGTTTAAGTCAAGATGATTATAGGATTCATGAAATTCTCAGAAAATCAGGAAAAAAATATATTCTTGCCTTAAATAAATCTGAACTTAAGTCTTCAGAAAAAAATATAAATGACTTTTACCAGCTTGGAGTTAAAAGCTTCATTAAAGTATCCGCTAAAAACGGTTTAGGTATAAAAAATCTTAAAGAGGAAGTTTTGAATCAATTTCATATTGAGACAAGTTCCATCCTTGAAGACGAAAATGTTAGTCAAAATATTAAGGTGAGCATTCTAGGAAAACCTAATGCTGGAAAATCTACTTTTTTTAATTCTTTAATCAAAGAAAATCGTTCTATCGTCTCATCCAAGGCAGGCACAACAAGAGATGCCATTTCTAAATCAATTGTTTTTAAAAATGACAAGATAGAACTTTTTGACACAGCAGGGCTGAGAAAAAAAATCAAAAATAGATAAAACAATAGAAAGTTTTTCAGTTTCTAAAGCTATCTCTAGCATGAGATCTTCTTCTGGAGTTCTTTATCTAGTTGATGGAAAAGAAAACATTACGGATCAAGATTTACATCTTATTTCTTTAATCGTTTCTTCTGGAAAACCTATGATTTTAGGAATCAACAAATCGGATAAACTGTCTCAGTACGACAAATCAAATTTAACAAGATCCATTAACAAAAAATTAGCTTTTATATCTGGTATATCCATCCACTATATTTCCGCAAAACAAAATAAAGGCACCGCTAAAGTATTCAAAGAGCTTGTAAAGCTCATAAAAAAAAGCGTTAAGAAAATCGATACTTCAATGTTGAATGACCTGATTCAAGAAGCATCAAAGTTAAATCCCCCTCAGATGTCTGGAAGATTTAGACCGAAAATTAAATACGCAAATTTACTTTCATCCCAACCTACAATTATCAGGATTCAAGGTAACAACTTAGATAAGTTAACAAAACAATATCAAAAGTACTTGGAAAATTTTTTAAGAAAAAAAATGAACTTTGAGGGAATTCCAATTAAATTGGTTTTTAAAAATAATATCAATCCTTTTGGGGACAAGAAAAACAAACTAACGAAAAAGCAATTAGCTAAGAGAAAAAGGATAGCAAGGCGCTAATAAAATAATTTTTACAATATAATGTTTTGTCATTGAGATGAATTCGCCTAGATATCTAAATCTATTCAAGATCGCTTTACCTTTGCCGGGTGTTTCCTCTATTTTGCATAGACTCTCTGCAGTTGCAATTTTCGTTTTATCCCTTCCAATGATGGGCTTGTTAGTTTTTTCTTTGAGTTCTGAAGCTAATTACGAAATCATCCTTTTATTATTTGAAAATATTCTCTTTAAAAGCTTATTTACTCTTTTCGTTACGGCAATTTTTTATCATTTTATTTCCGGCTTAAGACACTTAGTAATGGACTTTGGATACTGGGAAACTCTTAAAGCTGGCAGGATGTCAGCTCTTGCTACTTTTATTTTAACTGGATTATTTTTCTTTTCTTTTCTGTATTTGGCATGGTAACGAAGTTATACAAATTAAAGAAAACAGGAATCTTTGATTATGTCTTGGTAAGAATCACGGCGGTAATTCAAGCAGTATATTTTTCAGTTATAACCTTCTATTGGTTAGTCAATAGAGACTTTAAATACGAACAACTATCTGGCTTTTTTGATATTCTCCTCGTAGAAATTTTTACGATAATTGTTGCTTTTTCAATTGCTTATCATTCAGTGCAAGGAATATGGAACGTGGCGACAGATTATCTTACCCAGGCGCAAATTGGTGCCTCCGCTAAAATTCTTAGACCTGCAGTCATAGGTTTTAGCTGGCTCCAAGCACTTGGTTTAATTATTTGTAGTTTTTATATTTTAGGTTAGTAATTATGGCAATGAATGGAAAAGGTACTCTTTTGGATGCATCAACTTTACCGGTGAAGGAATTTGACGGAATTATCGTTGGCGGCGGCGGTTCTGGAATGATGGCATCTCTTCAACTTGCTAAATCAGGAATGAATACGGCTGTTGTTTCTAAAGTTTTTCCTACTCGTTCACACACCGTTTCTGCTCAAGGCGGGATCACTTGCTCGATTCAAAGTGCAGATCCAGATGATGATTGGAGATGGCACATGTTTGATACTGTAAAAGGCTCAGACTTTATTGGAGATCAAGATTCCATAGAATATATGTGCAAAGAAGGTCCTGAAGCAATATTTGAACTGGAAAATATGGGATTACCATTTTCTCGAACTGAAGAAGGCAAAATTTATCAAAGAGCATTTGGAGGACAGTCAAAAGATTATGGAAAAGGGGGCCAAGCAGAAAGAACTTGTGCTGCTGCCGATAGAACAGGCCATGCTCTTTTACATACACTTTTCCAAGCAAACGTTAAAGCAGGAACCAACTTTCTTTCAGAGTGGTTTGCTGTTGATCTTGTAAAAAATCAAAATGATCAGGTTGTTGGAGTTATTGCTTTTGAAATTGAATCCGGCGAACCATATTTTTTAAAATCAAAAGCTACTGTTTTAGCTACTGGAGGAGCAGGAAGGATATATCAAACAACTTCAAACGCCCTCATCAATACTGGTGACGGAACTGGAATGGCATTAAGAGCCGGATTCCCAGTGCAAGATATGGAAATGTGGCAGTTCCATCCAACAGGTATCCATGGTCATGGAACTTTAGTAACTGAAGGTTGTAGAGGAGAAGGTGGCTATTTGGTCAACAAAGACGGTGAACGATTCATGGAAAGATATGCTCCAAACTATAAAGATCTAGCTAGCAGGGATGTTGTTGCAAGATCCATGTTTACAGAAATCCTTGAAGGTAGAGGCTGTGGCCCAGATGCTGATCACGTTTATTTAAAACTCGATCATTTAGGACCAGAAATTGTTCATAAAAGGTTACCTGGAGTAACAGAATTATCAAAAAGGTTCGCTCATGTTGATCCTGCCGAACATCCCATTCCAGTTGTTCCCACGTGTCATTATGCGATGGGAGGCATTCCAACTAATGTTCATGGTCAGGTCATTTCTCAAAATCCCGACGGTACGGATAAAATCATAGATGGTCTGTATGCTGCTGGAGAAGCAGCTTGCGTCTCCGTGCACGGCGGCAATCGTTTAGGAGGAAATTCCCTTCTAGACCTTATTGTTTTTGGAAGATCTGCTGGATTACACATAGAAGAAAGTTTCAAGGCAGGCATAAAAATGGATGACCCTTCATCTGATGATGTTGACTATGCTCTTAGAAACCTCAACAGAGTGAATGTCAGTCAATCTGGCGAAAACTTTGTAGAAGTTAAAAAAGACTTACAAAAAACAATGCAAATGAATTTTGGAGTATTTAGAACTGAAGAATTGATGGAAAATGGCATTAAAGAAGTCTCTGATCTCAGAGATAAATCTCAAAACATTCATCTTGCTGATAAATCTTCACAGTTTAATACAGCTAGAGTTGAAGCTTTGGAACTTCTTAATCTAATCGAAGTCGCTGAGGCTACTGCAATCAGTGCAAATGAAAGAAAAGAAAGTAGAGGAGCTCACTCTAGAGAAGATTACCCTGATAGAGATGATGAAAATTGGCTCAAACACTCGATTTATTTTTCCGATACCAAGCAAGTATCTAAAAGAGACGTTAATTTTAGACCTAAACAGGTTCAAGCTTTCCAACCAATTGTCAGGACTTATTAATGAATGCAATTGCAGCAAGTGAGATCAAAACTCTTCGATTGAGTATCTACAGATACGACCCCTTGAAGCAAGAAAAGCCTTACATGCAGGACTTTGATATCGATATACCGGCAGAAAAAGATTTAATGGTTTTAGATGTCTTAATGCTTGCAAAGGAACAAGATCCTTCAATTTCTTTTAGAAGGTCTTGTCGTGAGGGAGTTTGCGGGTCTGATGGTTTAAACATAAACGGTAAAAATGGTCTTGGATGTATTACGCCTTTATCTGATGCAATCAAATCTAACAAGCTTTCTATCAGACCTCTACCAGGTCTACCTGTTATTAAAGATTTAATTGTTGATATGAAACAATTTGTTGATCAGTATAAAAAAGTTAAACCATATCTGATCACTGATAAAAAAGTCGATACCAGAGAAGCCATTCCTCAAACTATCGAAGAAAGAGAAAAGTTAGATGGCCTTTATGAGTGCATAATGTGTGGTTGCTGCTCTACTGCCTGTCCATCCTTCTGGTGGAACCCTGATAAATTTTTGGGACCGGCAGCTCTATTACAAGCATACAGATTTATTGCTGACAGCAGAGACACTGCTACAGAAGAAAGATTAGAGCAACTAGAAGATGCTTTTAGCGTTTTCAGATGTCATGGAATTATGAACTGCGTTTCAGTCTGTCCTAAAGGCTTAAACCCTACAAAAGCAATTGGTGAAATTAAAAAAATGTTAGTTAAAAGAGCTTTATAATACTAACACTTTGAATTTACACGAATATCAGTCTAAAGAACTCCTAGAAAATTATGACCTACCAACAGCTAAGTCTGTAGTAGTTTTTTCAGTAGAAGAAATTTCCAGTCTTATTAGTGAATTAGACGGCGAAGAATTTGTTGCCAAAGTCCAAGTTCACGCAGGTGGAAGAGGGAAAGTAGGCGGAGTAAAAATAACAAACGATATTGATGAGATTATAGAATTTGCTAAGGATTGGCTTGGAAAAAAATTTGTCAATCATCAGACTGGCGATGAAGGAAAGCCAGTTTCTGCAATAATGATCGCAGAAAGTACCTCAATCCAAAAAGAATTTTATCTAGGTGCTGTAATAGACAGAAGTTCTCAATCTTTGGTGGTGATGGCCTCACCAGAAGGAGGCATGGATATTGAAAAAGTTGCTGAGGAAAGTCCTGAGAAGATTTTTAAGATCAATGTCAGCAAAAATAATAAAGAAGATTTTGATGTTCTACCTCTGGTTAATGGCCTCGGGTTGTCTTCCAACCAAACCGAAGAATTTAAGAAAATAGTTTCTGGATTGGTAAATTTATTTTTTGAAAAAGATCTTTCTTTGATTGAAATCAATCCTTTGGTTATAGATCAAAATGATTCTCTAAAATGTTTGGATGCAAAAATAAATATTGATGAAAATGCATTGTTTAGACAAGAAGATCTTTTAAAACTGCGAGATTCTTCGCAAGAAAATCAAAAGGAAATCGAAGCAGCAAGATGGGATCTTAATTATGTTGCTTTGGATGGAAATATAGGATGTATGGTGAATGGAGCTGGTCTTGCAATGGCAACAATGGATATCATCAAGCTTTCTGGGGGATTTCCAGCTAATTTTCTAGATGTTGGAGGCACTGTAGATAAAGAAAGAGTAGCCGAGGCTTTTAAGATCATTCTTTCTGATGAAAAAGTTAAATCGGTCTTGATAAATATTTTTGGGGGAATTGTAAGGTGTGATGTCGTTGCCTCTGGGATAGTCTCAGCTGTCTCGGAAGTTGGAGTCAATATACCTGTCATCGTGAGGCTTAAAGGTAATAATTCAGAAGAGGCAAAAAAATTCTATCTGAAAGTGATCTTAATATTATTTCTGCGGATGATCTCTTAGAAGCTGCAGAATTAGCAGTTAAAAATTCAGGATGAGTATCTTAATTAATAAAGAAACTAAAGTAATTTGTCAGGGATTTACTGGAGCACAAGGCACATTGCATTGCAGTCAAGCGATAGAGTACGGAACCAATATTTTAGGTGGCGTGACTCCTGGTAAGGGCGGGCAAACGCATTTGGATCTTCCAGTCTTCAATTCCGTAAAAGAAGCAAAACAAGCCACTGAGGCAAATGCTAGTATAATTTTTGTTCCCGCCAAATTTTGTAAACCTTCAATAATTGAAGCAATCGAAAGCGGTATTGAATTGATAATCTGTATAACCGAAGGTATTCCAACTTTGGATATGTTAGAAGTTAAAGAACTAGCAGATAAGGAAGGCATAAGAGTTATTGGTCCAAATTGTCCAGGAATAATTACGCCAGGCGAATGCAAATTAGGAATTATGCCGGGTTTCATTCATAGCCCTGGGAAGGTAGGAATTGTCTCAAGGTCAGGAACTCTTACTTATGAAGCAGTCGATCAGACTTCCAAGGTAGGTCTCGGACAGTCTACTTGTGTGGGTATAGGAGGAGATCCACTTCCCGGTACAAGCTTTATTGATGTTTTAAAGCTTTTTGAAGAAGATTCTCAAACAGAGGGAATTGTTATGGTAGGAGAAATTGGGGGTTCAGCAGAGGAAGAAGCCGCAGAATATATCAAAGAAAATGTCTCTAAGCCTGTTGTAGGTTATATTGCAGGAGTAAGCGCACCTCCCGGAAAAAGAATGGGCCATGCAGGTGCAATAATTTCTGGCGGCAAAGGAACTGCAGAAGACAAATATAATGCCCTAGAAAGTGCTGGGGTAAGGACCGTTAAAAGTCCATCTGAAATAGGACAGTCTATTTTAGAAGAAATGTCTCCTTAAGATTTTTTATTCGAAATCTTAAAATCTGTTTTCGATAAGAAACAAAATCCATAAGAAGATAGATTTAATTTTTTTGAGTCTTGCCTGACCTGCTGAGATGGAAGAAAAGGTATGATTTTTCCATAAGTATTATCTATCGAAATTTCTCTTTGTGATAAATTAAAAATACAGCAAATCTGTTTCTCATTTCCTCTATAAAAAATCAAAACTTCATTATTATTTTCAAAATAAATCTCTTCGGTAAAGAAGGATATTTTTTTTCTTAAAGAAATAAATTTTTTATAAAAATGATAGGTTGAGTTTCTATTTTTTACTTGCTTTTCAACAGAGTTGATAATTTGCTCTTTTTTAATTGGAAGCCACGGCTTTGCATTTGAAAAACCAGCAAATTTCTTGCTTTCATCCCAAATCATTGGAGTTCTACATCCATCTCTACCAAAATCCATAGGCCAGAATTTTTTTCCAGGAGGATCTTTTATTTCATCAAATTCAATTTTGGTTTGAGTTTGACCAAGCTCTTCGCCCTGGTAAATGCATGGTGTTCCTTTCAATGACATGAGTAACGCACAAGTTAATTTTGCAAATTTTTGTCTATCTTTTTCTGTTTTATTCCACCTAGACAAGTGCCTCACTACATCGTGATTGGAAAAACTCCATGACGGCCACCCATCTTTAGTTTCTTTAAAAAATTTAGAAACTGTATTCCTTATGTGCTTTGGAGAAAATTCATCTCTGAGAAGATCAAAACTGTAAGCCATATGCAGCTTGTCATTGTTCGCAGTGTATTTGGCTTGTAATTCAACATTTGAAATTTCTCCAATCATCGTCGTTTCTTTATATTCATCGGTTAGCTTCCTTAGCTTTTTTAGGAATTCAAAATTATCCTTTTGATTAATTGAATACTTTAAATTTTGATAATAGTAAGGATTTTTTCCAGAAGCTCTTGATTTGATAGCAGGATTATTTCTTAATTTTTTATCATGAAAATAATAATTAGCAGTATCAAGCCTAAAGCCATCAACGCCTTTTTCAAGCCAAAACTTTACAGTTGAAAGTAACCATTTCTGAACATCTGTGTTATGAAAGTTAAAGTCTGGTTGTGACTTTAAAAAATTATGAAAGTAATACTGTTCTCTACTGGTATCCCATTCCCATGCAGAACCTCCAAAAACAGAAAGCCAATTGTTTGGAGGAGAGCCATCAGGTTTAGGATCAGCCCAGACGTACCAATCCGATTTTGAATTATCTTTATTTGATTTACTGAGCTTAAAGAAAGGATGAGTATCAGAACTATGTGACAAAACTTGATCAATTATTACTTTAATTTTATTTTCTTTGGCTTTTTTTATTAGTTTTACAAAATCAAGAATATTACCGAATAAGGGATCAATGTCAGTGTAATTGGAAACATCGTAACCCATATCTTTCATAGGAGAGGTAAAAACTGGAGAAAGCCATATTGCATCAACACCTAACGAAGATAAGTAAGAAATTTTTTTGGATATTCCTTTGAGATCACCAATACCATTTCCAGAAGTGTCATTGAAAGAACGTGGATAAATCTGGTAAATAACTCCTTTTTTCCACCAAGGGAGGTTAGTTTCTGAAGAAAACTTTTTAGTCACTCACTTTTATAAGTTGTTTTCCAAAATTCTTACCGCTTAATACATCTCTTAACCCTTGAGGGGCATTCTCGATACCTTCTAAGACGGTTTCTTTGTATTTTATTTTACCTTGACGCATCCATTCGGCTAACTCACGTGTTGCCTGTTCCCACTTTTCATTAAATTCTGTAACCACAAAAAATCTATGTTCTGGCACTGAGTCTAAATTCCCAAAGATATCAAAGGGAGTCTCAGGTAACTCGCTGCTTTCTGAGATATTTGAATTAAAGGAATTATAGGCTGAGATAAAGCCACAAATTGGAACTCTCGCTCCAGGATTGAGAAGCTCAGCAACTGCTTTTGAAACTTCTCCACCAACGTTTTCAAAATAGATATCTATCCCATCTGAACAAGCCTTAGATAAGTCATCTCTAAATGTTTTTGATTTATAGTCAATGGCATAATCTAATCCCATCACATCCTTAACAAAATCACATTTTTTCTTTCCGCCTGCGATACCTACTGTTTTACAACCAATAAGTTTAGCCATTTGACCAACGACAGAGCCCACAGCTCCAGAGGCTGCAGATACAACTACGGTATCACTCTCCTTTACCTTTCCTACTTCTTTAAGTCCAAAATAAGCAGTTCTACCCGGCATACCTGCTGGTCCTAAAAAAGATTGTATTGGAGCTAAGTCAGGATAAATTCTCATTAATGCAGGATTATCATCATTACATCTAATGAAAGACTGCCAACCCAAGTGAGCTGCAACGTAATCTCCAATTTGGAATTTCTCTGATCTGGATTGAATTACTTGCCCAACACTTTCACCTGTCATTATCTCTCCTATTGCAACAGGCTCGGTATAAGATTTCATATCGTTCATTCTGCCTCGCATGTATGGATCAATAGAGAGATACATCACCTTTATTAAGATTTGATTCTCATCAAGATCTTTTATAGAAGCCTCTTCTAATTTCCAACATTCATCTTCCGGCATGCCTTCAGGTCTTTTTGCTAAGACCCATCTCTTATTAATTTTTTCCATGTTCCTTATTCTCCCTTTTTTACTTTGAATGTAATGATTCCGTCTTGCTCAGAAAAAGATATCAACGAATGATTAAGATATTCACAAAACTTTTTAACATCTTTAATTGCAGTAGGATCTGTTGCTATGAGAGTCACTTCATCACCTTTTTTAGCTTCATGAATAGATTGATGAAGAAGCATTATTGGCTCAGGACATTTAAGACCTTTGGCATCTATTTCAATCATTCAAGAATTTAAGACAAATCTATTTCTACCTCTACCAGTAGTATAATTAACTCTTGCAATAACAAAAGCTGCCGAAACAAAAAGGCCAACAGTCAAACCAATCCACATACCTGGTGCCCCAATAGGATCAGAAAAGAAGTCAGTCATTGACAGGGTATATCCTATTGGCATTCCAATAATCCAATAAGCGATAAACATAAAAAAGAATAAAATCTGAGTATCTTTAAAACCTCTCAAAGCACCAACGCCAGCAAAGTTAAGCCCATCTGCAATTTGGAATATGGCAGCAATTATTAATAATGTAGCTGCTAAATTTACAATTTCGATATCTGGATTGAAGAAGCTTGCTAGGTAATTACCAAACTCTATGAGGACAAAGGTATTTATAATTGCCAAAAACAAGGCAAAAAACATAGCAAAAAATGAAGAATATCTTGCTCTATCTAATGAGTTTGACCCTACTAAATTTCCAACTCTAACATTAGCTGCTAAGCCTATTGATAGGGGCAACATAAAAGTTAAAGTAGTTACTTGCATGGCAATTGCATGAGCAGAAATAACATTTTCACCAAGCCTGCTTAAAATCAAACCTGCTCCACTAAAAACAGCTATTTCTATGAATAGGGTTCCACCAATTGGTATTCCAAGTTTTATGATCTCAGAAATTTGTTTTGGATTAGGAGCTTCAAAATTCTCAAAAAATCTAATTTCTTTAAAGAACTTTGAAAAATAAATGTATCCAAGAATGATTAGAAGAGAAGACCAAGAAGAAATTAAAAATGCTATTCCACAACCTTTACCACCCAATTCAGGGAAGCCAAACTTACCAAAAATTAAAACATAATTCACTAGAGCATTTATTAAGACCATCACAACATTTATGTAAGTAATGGGAAGTGGTTTTTTCATACCCTCACACATGGATCTTAAGGGTTGAAATAAAAACATTGCCGGAGCACCAATCATCAACCCAAATAAATAATCCTTTGTAATGGTCTTTACTTCTTCGGGAGTACCTAAAATATTAAGAAGTGAATCTGCATTTAACGTGTAAATGACAAATAGAAGAATTAAGGGAATTGCTAGCCAATAAGATTGCTTTACGATGGGTCCAATTTGCGCAATTTGCCTTGCACCATAAAATTGAGCAACAAAAGAAGTAACGATAAACAATACTCCTGCGATCCCAAAATAAGCAGGCCAAAAAAGCATATTACCTATAGCAACAGCAGCCTGATCAACAGTATTGTAATTACCAGTCATTAAAGCAGAAATTATTCCAGTAGCGTGAGCTGCTAATTGAGTCAAAAGCATTGGAGTAGCTAATTTAAAATACTCTTTGGCTTCTTCTGAAGCCATTGAATTTTTTATGACGCTATCTTCTGTAGAAGTGTCGAGGGTTTCTTTCATAGAATCGCTGTATCATACATGATGTAAAAATATCTGGAGATTAAAAATTAGAAAAGACAATAGACCTTTTTGGCTTAAAAGAATTCATTGGTGGTTTGATCAACAATACATAAAAAAAATTATCACTCCTCAATTTGATCATTTGGGAATCAGTCCTCTTATTTTGGGTGTTAAATATCTTCACGTATCTGGTAAAAACATATCGGTTGGAGATTTCGCAACTTTTATAACATCCCCAGATGCTCATGTTCACATTACTACATGGAATGCAGACAAACACGATGGAAAAATAGAAGCAGGTAAGTTTTGTTTGTTTAGTCCAGGAGTAAGAATTTCTGCAGCTACTTCAATAAAAATTGGAGATTCATGTATGTTTGCCAATGGAGCATACATTTCGGACTCTGATTGGCATGGAATTTATGATAGAGCTTTGCCTGTTGGAAAGTCTTTAGAAGTAATTCTAGAAGACAACGTTTGGATAGGAGATAGTGCAATTGTTAACAAAGGGGTGAGAATTGGAAAAAATAGCATTGTTGGCGCTGGATCGGTAGTGGTTAAAGATGTTCCTCCAAATGTTGTAGTTGCCGGCAATCCTGCAAAAGTAGTAAAAGAATTAGATGAGAATGAAAAAATGATATCCAGAGCAGATATGTTTTCTTCCCCTAAAGAATTGGATGATTTATATCTCAAAATCGATCAAATCAGTCTTAAAAACAATTCTTTTTTTGGCTGGATAAAAAGTAAGTTGCTGCCCAACAAAAAAAATTGATGAATATTGTTATTAATAAAGACTTGCAAGAGTTAACTAAGACATTTGAAAGTAATTCTAAATTCAATGTGCGAAGCCTTGCCTCACACGAAATCTCAAATCAAGCTATCAAAGATTCCGATGCTGTCTTTTTAAGATCTACGACGAAAATCAACGAAGAATTGTTAGATAACACAAATGTAAAATTTGTCGCTTCTTTAACTTCAGGAGAAGATCACATAGATCAAGATTACTTTAAAAACTCAAATATTCTTCTTTCTACAGGCAAAGGCGGAAATGCATTAGCTGTCATTGAATATTTATTAAGTGTCTTATCTGTCTTGATTATTGGCAATAAAATTAAACCCTATGAGACAAAGTTTGGCATTATCGGATTTGGCAATATTGGTAAAAGATTCAAAAATATTTTGGATGAAATTAATTTTCCTTGCTGTATTTATGATCCGTATTTTCCCAAAGTATCCTCTAGCCTTGATGAAGTTTTATCCTCAGAAGTAATTTCCTTAAACTGTTCTTATTCAAAAACTGGAAAATTTCCATCTCATAATCTTTTAGATATAAATTTTCTGAATGAAATGAAAGATGATCAATTTTTAATTAATTCTTCAAGGGGAGAAGTTTTAAGTGATGAGTACTACTTATCAAAAAAATCAGATAATTTTATTTTTGATGTATGGCCTAATGAACCCAATCTTAACTTAACAAAGTTTAAAAAGCCTTATATCGCGACTCCCCATATTGCTGGAAAAACAATGAGCGCAGAAAATAAATTCAATGAAAAAGCTTTAACTGAATTTAATAATTTCTTTAATGAAAATCTAGAGGCAATCGAACCTAAGAGATTTATAGATTTTACAATAGATAATTCCATAGAAGAGGAAATGGATGTCTTTGGAATTCCACCTTCAATCTTTCTAAAAATTTATGATGTTAAAAGAGATGATTTTGCCTTTAAAAGTTTTTTCAAAACAAAACAAGATCCAAGGGATTTTCAGGAATTAAGAACTTCACTCAAAAGGCTAGGTTTCAATAATCATAAAATAGTTGGTGATTTAGGCAGTGCAGCCAAAACAAAATTAGAGCTTTTTGGATTCAGACTTTAAGAAAGGCATGAATTGTCTAGTATAATAAACCGATGATTAACCCAAATACTCTTCTTTCTGAAGAAGAAATAGCTATTTTGAGAGATTCTAAGGATTGGAGGAATTATTTAGCTATTTTTAGTATTTGGGCTCAAATTGCTCTTGGTTTTTTTATTTTTTCTTTTTCACCAAGTATCTCAACTTTTCTGGTTGCCGCTCTTATTATCGGAACCAGGCAGTTTGCCCTGGTAGTAATGATGCATGATGGTGCTCATAATTTGATTTCAAAGAATAAAAAGATTAACGACTTTATTTCTCAGTGGCTTTGCGCCTATCCAATGATGACAGAAACTGTAAGTTATAGAAAATATCACTTAATACACCACAAACATACGGAAACTGATTTAGATCCTGATAAAAGCCTGACCGATCCTTTTCCAGTATCAAAAAAAAGCTTTTCTCGAAAAGTATTAAGAGATTTAACTGGCATATCTGGTTTGAGGCGTTATTTTGGATACTTTTATTCAGCATGGGGCGTAAATGAAAATACTTTTTTTGGACATCTTAAGCATTTTGTTTCTTCACTATATGGTTTCTTAATTTGTCAGCTAATAATTTTTTCGACATTAACTTTTTTTAATGTGCCATGGCTATATTTGCTTTTGTGGTGGATACCAAAATTAACAATTTTCAGTTTGTTTTACAGGCTGAGAAGCATTTCAGAGCACGCTTGTACATCTGGACAAGATGACTTTACACATACCAGAACAACCTTATCGTCAAATTTTGTAAGGTATTTCATTGCACCTCTGAATGTAAATTATCATCTTGAGCATCATCTATTTATGTTTTGCCCATGGTATAACCTTCCTAAAGCTCACGAAATGCTGAAAGAAAAAGATTTCTACAAAGATTTAGAAATTGAAAATGGTTACTTCAACGTTTTTAAAAAAGTAATTATCTAGAATGAATAAAGAAGATCTCAAAGATAAGATTTCTAAAGCATCTTACATAGTCACTCAAGAGCATGGAACTGAAGCACCTTTTTCTGGCGAACTTTTAGATACAAAAGAGGAAGGTATTTTTACTTGTGTTTGTTGTGGCAACGAGCTTTTTTCCTCAGATACAAAATATGATTCTGGAACTGGATGGCCAAGCTTTTGGGATGTTCTTAATGAAAATTCTGTTGGTGAAGAAATTGATAAAAGTCATGGGATGATTCGAACAGAAGTGCATTGCCAAAAGTGCAATGCTCATTTAGGACATTTGTTTCCTGATGGGCCGATGCCTACAGGAAAAAGGTATTGTATGAATTCTGTTGCAATGCAGTTTAAAAAATCTGATAAATAAAGTTGGATTCCTCACAAAGTCAAAAGACTAAAACTTCCCTTAAGACTCTAGTTGTTTCATTTTGGACTTTTATTTCGAGAATATTTGGAGTTTTAAGAGATATAGCAACCACATACATTTTAGGAGCTGGAGTTGCTCACGATGTATTTGTGGTAATGCTAAAAATACCCAACTTATTCAGAAGGCTTGTTGCTGAGGGTGCTTTTAGCCAAGCTTTCATTCCTGTCTTTACGGAATACAAGAATAATCAATCAAAGGAAGAGCTAAAGAAGCTAATAGATTTAACTTTTACTGCAATTTCGTCATTGGTTTTATTCCTTTGTATTTTGTTCATGATTTTTGCTCCAATCGTGGTTTTTATTTTTGCTCCAGGGTTTTATTTTGATCCAGCGAAAAAAATTCTTGCGATAGAAGTCTTAAGAATTACTTTTCCTTACCTATTTTTTGTATCTTTGGTTGCTTTTTTTGGGGCCATACTGAATTCTTTTAGCTTTTTTTCCATCCCAGCTGCAACTCCTATTGCTTTTAATTTAGCATTATTATTATTGGAGCAATATTCTTTACAGATTTCTTTCAACTTCCGGTTTTGGCTATTGCTTGGGGAGTTTTTGCCGCAGGACTCATTCAATTTTTTATAAATATAATTCCTATTCTCAAACTCAAGCTGTTTCCAAAATTAAAATTGGATTTTAATCATCCTGGATTAAAAAAAATTTCAATATTGATGCTTCCAGGAATTTTAAGTGGTGGAATAATTCAAATTAATATCCTTATAGATACAATTTTTGCATCCCTACTAAAAACCGGAAGTCCAACTTGGCTATATCTTTCAGATAGACTAATTCAATTACCTTTAGGAATTTTTGCTATTGCTGCAGCTACAGTTATTTTGCCCGCTTTATCTAATGCTGCTGCTCTAAAAAATGATTTGGAATTCAATGAAAAATTTAATTGGGCTTTAAAATTTATATTTATTGTAGGTATCCCATCATCAATTGGGCTTTATTTTTTAAGCTCGGAAATCATTAGCATTTTATTCTTGCGAGGTGAGTTTTCAACTTTAGATGCTCTTATGACAAGTTATAGTCTAAAAGCATTTTGTTTTGGGTTGATTGCATTTATGGCTATAAAAATTCTCAATGTAGGTTTTTTTGCAAGACAAGATCCCAAAACTCCAATGTATGTCGCTCTAGTATCCTTGATCCTTAATGTATTTTTTAATTGGCTTTTTGCTTTTAAGTTTGGTTATGGTCATGTTGGTTTAGCAATTGGAAGTGTTATAGCTGCGATAGTTAGCTTTTTTATTTTGAGTTTTATACTTATAAAACGATCCATATTAACTCTAGAAGGAGATTCAGTGATTTTTCTTATGAAAATTATTATCAGTTCTTTAGGTTTATTTTTTGGACTTCTTGGCTTCCAAACATTATTTCCTAACTTTTCCGACTGGAGTTTGTTAGTTCAAATTTTTAATTTACTTTCCATCATTTTCTTTGGAGCATTTATATATTTTGGTTTAATGTTTGTACTCGGTTTAAGGATGAGTTTTTTTAAAAATTAAATGTATTTGATAAGAGGATTAAAAAACTTATCGCTATTCAATGAGAGATTTAGCGAAGAACAACTCGTAGTTACTATTGGGAACTTTGATGGCCTCCATCAAGGCCATAAAAAAATTATTCAGGAAATGAAAAATATTTCTCAAAACTCTAGTGCTAAAACAATGGTGATATTTACTGAACCTCATGCAAAGGAATTCTTTTCTATGGATAAAAACATCATGGAGCAGCCAGCAAGAATCTCCCCTTGGCGTGACAAGTTTAAAAATTTGGAAAATGAAAATATAGATTTTGCCTTTTTCTTAAAATTCAATAAGTCTCTTCAAACAATGAGTCCAGAAATATTTATTGAGAAAGTTTTAGGACCATTAAATATTAGCAATTTAATGATAGGAGATGACTTTAGATTTGGACAGGATAGAAAAGGGGATTTTTTGATGCTTAAAGACTGGAGTAAGCTTCAGGGTATTTCTTTATCAAAATTACCTACTTTTTCAATTGATAACCGTCGCGTTAGTAGTACTTGGATTAGAGAGACACTATCTTTGAGCGATTTCTCGACAACAAAGAAATTATTGGGTAGACCTTACTCCTTTGAGGGGAAAGTTGTTCATGGAAACAGATTGGGGAGATCAATAGGATTCCCAACCGCAAATATATGGCTTCCGAAAAATAATTTGCCTATAAAAGGAGTGTTCTCTGTAAAGATTTCAATAGATGTGTCAGAATTTGAGGGTATTGCCAATATTGGAATCAGACCTACGGTTGGAGGTACCTCTCCAGTACTAGAAGTAAATATTTTTGATTTTAAAAAAGAAATATATGGGAAGCGTATAAAAGTAGAATTCGTTAAAAAAATAAGAGATGAAAAAAAAGTTTGAAAGCCTTGATGATCTAAAAAAACAAATTGCAAAAGACGTAAATACTGCCAAAGAACAATTACTTGATGAAAAAAATTAAAGATACTTTAAATCTCCCTAAAACAGGATTTTCCATGAAAGCAAATTTGGCTCAGAAAGAGCCAGAGATGATTAAGTATTGGGAAGAAATTAAGCTTTATGATTTGCTGCAAAGTAAAAATAAAGATGGACCAAATTTTTTATTACACGACGGACCACCTTATGCAAATGGTCCGATTCATCTTGGAACTACAAATAACAAGGTACTGAAAGATATCATTATTAAATTTAAACAACTTCAAGGGTTCAACTCTCCATACATTCCAGGCTGGGATTGTCATGGGCTTCCAATCGAATTGAATGTTGAAAAAAAGATTGGAAAGGTAAATGTTGAAGTTCCCGCCGATAAATTTAGACAAGAGTGTCGAGAATACGCTAACCAACAAATTGCCATTCAAAGGAATGATTTTAAAAGGCTTGGAATTCAAGCGGATTGGCAAAATCCTTACAAAACCATGTCTTTTGATTATGAGGCGAATACCATCAGAGCGCTTGGTAAAATAATCGAAGCCAATCATTTAGTAAGAGGAGAAAAACCTGTCTACTGGTGTTCAGAATGCAAGTCCGCACTTGCTGAAGCTGAAGTTGAATATTATGACAAAGAATCTAAAGCGATAGATTTCCTCTTTCCAATGCAAAAGGAAGTTCTTGAAAATTTACTTTCATTAGAAATTAATTCTCCGACTTTTGCTGCATCATGGACTACTACCCCTTGGACAATTCCAAGCAACCAAGCAATCTCTTTCAATCCTGAGTTTCAATATGAATTAATAGAATTTGAACATGAAAAAAATCAGATAGCTGTATTGGTTGCTTCAACTTTAAAGGAAAGAACTTTAGAGAGAATAGATGTTAGTTCATACAATGTTTTGGGTAAGTTACCTGGAAGTGCATTAAATGAAATCGAAGCAGATCATCCTTTTTTAAAGAGACGATCTTTATTTATTTCTGGAACGCATGTAACCGATGAAATGGGAACAGGACTTGTTCATACAGCTCCTGCTCACGGTATGGATGATTATCATGCTTGCTTAGGTAAAGACTTAGATTTTCGAAGTCCAGTTGATGAAAAGGGTGAATTTATCAAAAGCCAAGAATTTGTTGGCGGACTAAATTTAGAGGAGGCAAATAATAAAATTATTGAATTATTAGCTGAAAAATCTTTATTGCTTAGTAAAAGTACTTATAGACATAGTTTTCCAAATTGTTGGCGTCATAAAATTCCTGTTTTTTTTAGAGCAACACCTCAATGGTTTATTTCCATGGAAAAGAACTTCCTTTTGCAAAACTCTGAAGAAAAAATAAATGAGATCAATTGGCTTCCAGAATGGGGAAAATCAAGAATTGAAGGAATGATGCAAGAAAGACCAGATTGGTGTATTTCAAGACAACGCTCTTGGGGGGTACCACTTCCTTTATTCACAAATAAAGAAACTGGAGAACTTCATCCTAAAACTCTTGAAATAATAGAAAAAGTTGCTCAAGAGGTAGAAAAAATAGGCATCCAAGCTTGGTATGACATGGAACCAAGTTCGTTAATTGATGACTATGAATTATATGAAAAATCTTCTGATATCTTGGACGTCTGGTTTGACTCTGGCGTAACTCATCATTGTGTTTTAGAACAAAGAGAAAACTTATCTTATCCTGCTGATCTATATTTAGAAGGTTCAGATCAACACAGAGGGTGGTTTCAGTCTTCTTTATTGACTGGCATGGCTATTAACAACGAGGCTCCGTATAGATCAGTTCTCACACACGGATTTGTAGTTGATGGCGAAGGTAAAAAACAATCCAAATCTCTTGGTAATACTGTCTCACCTCAATCAGTCTGGAACAAGAAAGGAGCTGATATTCTGAGGGCATGGGTAGCTTCATCAGACTTCAGAAATGAAATTTATTTTTCAGATGAAATCCTCGATAGAACAGCGGATTCTTACAGAAGAATCAGAAATACGATTAGATTTTTGTTATCTAATTTATATGATTTTGATCATCAGCAAGAAGTCAGTTTAGATTCAAGAGTGGAAATAGATATATGGATTCTTAAAGAGGCTGAAAAACTCCAAAATGAAATTATTGAAGATTATTCTAATTATGAGTTTCATTTGGTTTATCAAAAAATTCTAAATTTTTGTACCAACGAATTGGGTAGTTTTTATCTAGATATTCTCAAAGACAGACTCTATACCTCAAAAAAATCTGGTATTGCCAGAATTTCAGCGCAGGCAACAATAAAAAGCCTTTTGGATAAATTATTGTTGTGGATTGCACCAATTTTAAGTTTCACTGCAGAAGAGGCTTTCAGAGAGTTCTACAAAGACAAAAAGTCTATTTTTCTAGAAAGTTTTTCATCAGCTCAAGAAGATATATCCCTAACTTTAGACGAAGATTCTTGGAAAGTGTTAAATGAAATAAAAATTGAAGCAAATAAACTTTTAGAGGAAAAAAGAAATGATGGAATTATTGGTTCTTCCTTAGACGCTGAAGTAAAAATCTTCTGTAACTCTGAGACCTTTTTAAGACTGAGCCCTTGTATTGATGAGTTGAAATTTCTTTTAATTGTTTCAGACGCTTCCTTGGAGGTTGCCGATGACGATGGTCAATCTTCTATTTCAATTGAAGTAAAATCCTCCGATAAAGAAAAATGTGATCGTTGCTGGCATCATACGGGTAATCTCAAAAAGATTTTAGATTCAAGTCTATGTCCAAGGTGTATAGAAAACGTTGAGGGCGAGGGTGAAAAAAGAAAGTTTTTTTAAAACACAAAAATTATTCTTTCTGACTGCATTAATTATTTCTTTGGTCTTTTTTGATCAATTCTCAAAATACTTAATTGAGGCAAACTTTAATCTTTATGAGTCTACAAACATAATTCCGTTCTTAAACTTTACTTTTATAAAAAATTTTGGCGGCGCTTTTAATTTATTTAACGATGCTTCTCTTAACTTAGGATTGATATTTATTTTGTTAGTTTCTTCAATTTGTTTTTATCTTCTTTTGGCAATTTTTACCAATCTTGTATTCAAAGAAATTCTTTTCAAAGAGAGGGTTTTTTGGAGCCTTATTCTTGCTGGCGGATTAGGAAATCTTTTAGATCGAATCACAAGAGGCTATGTTGTAGATTTTATTGATATAACATTTAATCCATATGTATTTAATTTAGCTGACTGCTTTGTGACATTAGGTATAATTTTTTTATTGTTTGATTCCTTTTTTGTGCATAAACCTGATGCAGAGTAAGACCATTAAGCTAGCTAATCCTAGAGGCTTTTGTGCCGGGGTAGATAGGGCAATAGATATCGTAAATATTGCTTTGGATAAGTTTGGACCTCCTGTTTATGTAAGGCATGAAGTTGTTCACAATCGAAAAGTTGTGCAAGACCTAAAAATTCGTGGAGCTAGATTTGTTGATAATCTTGATGAGGTTCCAGAAGGCTCTGTCACAATATTTTCAGCTCATGGGGTATCTGAAAAAGTAGAATCGCAAGCAAAAAAATATAATTTAAATTTTTTTGATGCTACTTGCCCACTTGTTACTAAAGTACATATGGAAGTCATTAAATATGCTCAGCAAGGAAGAGACGTCATCATGATCGGACATAAAAATCATCCTGAAGTTGAGGGAACTCTTGGCAGGTTTCCAAATGAAAGTTCAGGAAAAATATATCTCGTTGAAGATGAAAAGGATGCTCAAAATATAAATATTTCTCAGCCCTCTAACTTAGCTTTAGTAACTCAGACAACTCTCTCGGTAGATGACACGAAGCAGATCATTGAAATACTCAAAAACAGATTTCCCAAAATAAAATCACCAAATGCAGATGATATTTGTTATGCAACACAAAACAGACAAGATGCTGTAAAGCAGCTTGCTTTAGAAACAGACTTTATAATTGTTGTTGGTTCCGAAAATAGCTCAAATTCAAATCGATTGAAGGAACTAGCAGAGCTCATGGGAACGGAATCATGCTTGGTAGACCATGTTTCGCAACTTTCTGAGGACTCTTTGAAAAACATCAGTAAATTAGGAATTACATCAGGAGCTTCAGCTCCTGAGGAACTCGTCAAAGAAATTATTTCTTACTGCAAAGGTTTTGGGTTTTCCATAGTTGAAGAAATCCAAGGCCTTAAAGAAAATATATCCTTCAAACTACCAAAAGAGCTTAGATGAAAAGTGACATAGCAATTATCGGAGCTGGTATTGCTGGCATAACAACAGCATACGCACTTGCTAAAAAAGGTCACAAAGTTACTTTAATTGATTCCAGAAGATACCCTGCAATGGCAACTAGTTATGCTAATGGAGGTCAATTAAGTGCCAGTAATTCCGAAACTTGGAATACCACAAAAAACATACTCAATGGAATTAAGTGGATGTTCAAGAAAGATGCTCCGCTTCTTTTTAATCCTTCGCCTAGTGTTCAAAAATATAAGTGGATGATTGGTTTTCTTTTAGCTACATTTAATGGCAAACATAAATCTAATACCCAGCAAACTATCGAGTTAGCCAAAAGAGCCAGAGAAATATACTTTGATATAGCTGACTCTGAAGGCATTAAGTTTGATCTTCTAAAGAAAGGTATTCTTCATTTTTATAATGACGAAAAAGAATTTAGTTCTGCAGCAGACAAAGCTTCCTGGCTAGATCAGGAAGGCATGGAATGGGAGGCTTTATCTTTAGATGAAATTGAAGATTTGGAACCTGCATTCAAGTCTGCGAGCAACGAAAAGAAAATAGTCGGGGGAATTTATACAAAATCAGATGCAAGTGGTGATATTCATAAATTTTGTACTAATATGATCAAAACCTTGGAAGAAAAATATGGTGTGGAAACTTTTTTCAATACCGAAATAGAATCAATCTACAAGGACAAAGATAAAGTAATTCTTTCTGCGACAGATCAAGCCAATTCAAAAGGATATGTTTTCGATCAAGTTGCAGTTTGTGCTGGCGTTGAAACTCAAAAGTTTGCAGATATATTAGGTGATGGCATGAGGGTTTATCCTGTCAAAGGTTATAGTGTGACCATCTATCTTGACGACATGATTTCTCAACAAGCTGCACCTCAGGTTTCTTTATTGGATGATCCGGTAAAAATTGTTTCCAGCAGGCTTGGTAATAGACTAAGGGTTGCAGGAACTGCAGAATTGGCAGGAAAAAACAAAGATATCAGACAAGATAGAATTCGTCCTTTGCTTAATTGGGTAAGAGAATATTTTCCTTCTGTAAGCACGGAAAACTATACACCTTGGGCTGGTTTGAGACCTATGACACCTGACATGATGCCTTTAATATTTGAGAGTAAAGTTAAGGGTATATTTTACAATACGGGACATGGTCACTTAGGTTGGACTTTAGGCGCAGCTACTGGTGAAATATTGGCTGAAAAGATGGGAAATGATCAATAAAGAAGGTTGGCTTTCAAACGCGGAAAAACATATATCTCCAAACTTTGATCAAAGACCAAAAAATTCTGAGATAAAACTCATCGTTATTCACAACATCAGCTTGCCACCAGAAAACTTCGAGCCTGAAAATATCAAAAAACTCTTCAAAAATGAGCTTGATTTCGAGTCTCATGAGTTTTTTTATACGATTAAAGATTTAAAAGTGTCCAGTCATTTTGTAATTGATCGAACAGGAAAAATTTATCAATTTGTATCGGTCTATGACAGGGCTTGGCATGCTGGAGTATCTTCTTTTAAAAGCCAAGATAATTGCAATGATTTTTCATTAGGTATTGAACTCATTGGTAGTGACAATACTCCCTTTGAAGATAATCAATATGATGCCTTAAATAAGCTTATTGAAACTCTATGCAGTTCTTTTCCAAAGATAAAAAAAGAAAATATAGTAGGCCATTCCGAAATAGCACCAGGCAGAAAAACAGATCCAGGGCCATTTTTTGATTGGTCAAAGATAAGCTAATATAGCTTAATGCCTTCTTTTGATATTGAATCCAAAATTGATAGTCATGAGTTATCAAACGCTATAGATCAAACTAATAGAGTTATCACCAATAGATATGACCTTAAAGATGCAAACGCCAATGTGGCTTTGCAAGAGAACGAAATAAAGGTTTCTGCTAATGAGTCCTTTCAATTGGAACAAATTATTCCAATTCTCAAAGAAAATTTAAGTAAACGTAAAATTGATTTGAAAAGTTTAAAAATAGGCGAGACTCAAGAAGCTAACAATTCAGCCTCAGTAAATATTGAACTTGTTCAAGGTATTTCGAGTGAAATAGGAAAAGAAATTAACGCACTTATAAAATCAAAAAAAATGAAAGTTCAAAGCTCAATACAAGGAGACTCCGTAAGAGTTTCTGGAAAGAAAAGAGATGATCTTCAAGCTGCAATCACGCTAATAAAAGAACAAAATTTCAATATTCCTCTGCAATTTCAAAATTTTAGAGACTAAAAATGACTTTCATAGATTCTTTCAGGAATTATTTAAGTCCTCAAATTCTAGTAATTTTATGCTTGGGTTTCATCTCAGGAGTCCCATATGGGGTCTTAATGGATCCATTGAATTATTGGCTATCGGAAGAGGGTATTGAAAAATCTACTATTGGTCTTCTTTCTTTAGTTTTTTTAATTTATTCCTTAAAAGTATTTTGGGCTCCCTTAGTAGATCGTTTAAAAATACCAGGGCTTCATAGGTTAGGACAAAGAAAATCGTGGTTGTTTTCATCTCAGTTTGTAACCGGTCTAATCATATTATCAATAAGTTTTGTTGAGCCTAAAGAGAGTTTAAATATTTTTGTTTATTTAATTCTCGCAATTGGATTTTTTTCTGCAACGCAAGACATATGTGCCGACGCATTAAGAATAGAACTTGTCGAAAAAAGAGAGTTAGGTGAGGCATCAGCAGTTTTTGTTATTGGTTGGAGAATCGGAGCTATTTTGCTCTCTGGGGTAGCAACTTTTTACTTAGCTGAATTATTTGGATGGAATTTTGCTTATCAAATTATTGGCATAATTGTAATCTTGTTGTCTTTTATTTTCCTAATCCTTATAAAAGAGCCAACCAGAGAGATTAGACCGCCAAAAGATTTTTTTAAGGAACCTCTTGGATGGTTTGAAGATTCTTTTTTAGCTCCCTTAAAAGACCTTTATTTAAGATATAAAAACCACCTGCTGCTATTACTTCTCTTGATATTTACTTATCGACTTAGTGATATGTTTTTAGGCCCAATGGCTATGCCGTTCTACAGAGAAACAGGATTTACAAAAATTGAAGTTGCTGAAATAACTAATTTTTATGGACTTATCATGACTATCTTGGGCGGTCTATTTGCTGGAGCTTCAGTATATCGCTTCGGCCTTTCAAAAAACCTGGTTGCAGGAGCAATTCTAACTCCTTTGACTAATCTTCCTTTTATATATTTAAACATGATTGGTCATGATGTGAATTTCCTGATAGTGACGATCACTTTAGACAACTTTACTCAGGGATTTGTGAATGTGATGGGTGTTACTATTCTCGGCACAATTGTTTCAAAAAGTTTTACCGCAACACAGTTTGCTTTTTTAGTGGCACTAGTTTCAGTACCACCAAGGATTATTTCAGGAGGCTCAGGAATAATTGTAGATAGTATGGGATTTCATGAGTTTTTTATAATTTGCGCTTTACTTGGAATCCCGGCAATTATTTTTTCCATGATGGCACACCAAAGGAGAAAGGAACTGGGTTTTGAATAAGTCTGAATATTTTAATCCATGGTTAAATATTTTTTATATTTTATTTTTCATATCTTTATTTTTATTTTTTGCTCCTTTAGAAAATGATGGTAAAAAAATTTTTCCTCACTCAGATAAAGTAGCGCATTTTTCTATTTTTTTCTTAATGACTGTTTTTTTGATAGTTGGCAAATTAAAAAAGAATAACGCACTTATTTTTTGTATTTTTTATGCTTTGTTTACTGAAATTGTTCAAACTTTTCTAAATTATAGAGCCGGAAGTATTTTTGACTTTGTTTCAGACGTTCTAGGTATAACTTTTGCAATTTTTTTTATTTTTTTTCTTGAAAAAAGACCTAAAGAACATAAATAAATAAGTGTTGTGAATTGAGCATTCGTTTAATAGAATGCGCATCTCACATTTGTTTAGTTATTTTGAAGGAGTGCTAATATGAAATTTAACCCATTAGGAGACAAACTTCTTGTCAGAAGAAGTGAAGAGGAAGAAACCACTGCAGGAGGTATTGTTTTGCCTGGTTCTGCAGCTGAAAAGCCTTCCCAAGGTGAAGTGTTAGCTATTGGACCAGGAAGAGTTCTTGATTCAGGAGAAAAAGTTGAAGTTCCTGTAAGTGTCGGAGACATAGTTGTTTTTGGCCAATACGCAGGGAGCAATACTATAAAAGTTGACGGTGAAGAATTATTAATTCTCAGTGAAAGCGATCTTCTTGGAACGGTTTCCAAGTAAACAATTACATATTTTTTTAATACGAGGTAAAAAATGGCAAAAGACGTAAAATTCAGTGATTCAGCTAGACAATTGATGCTTGATGGAGTCAATGTACTTGCTGATGCAGTAAAGGTGACACTGGGCCCTAAAGGAAGAAACGTAGTTTTAGATAAATCTTTTGGAGCTCCTACAGTTACAAAAGATGGAGTTTCTGTAGCTAAAGAAGTTGAGCTACAAGATAAATTTGAAAACATGGGCGCTCAAATGGTTAAAGAAGTTGCTTCGCAAACTTCAGATGCAGCTGGTGATGGAACTACCACTGCTACTGTTCTTGCCCAAGCAATTGTTAATGAAGGCTTAAAATCTGTTGCAGCTGGCTTCAATCCTATGGATCTTAAAAGAGGTATAGACAAGGCAGTAACAAAAGCTGTTGAAAGTATTCAAAGCATGTCCGAGCCATGTGCCGACAGCACTGCTATAGCTCAAGTTGGTACCATTTCCGCCAATAGTGACGGCGAAGTTGGAGACATCATTGCTGAAGCTATGGAAAAGGTTGGAAAAGAAGGCGTTATAACAGTCGAAGAAGCTAGCGGTATTGAAAACGAATTAGAAGTTGTCGAAGGAATGCAGTTTGATCGAGGATATCTTTCTCCATATTTCATAACAACCAAGACAAAATGATTACCGAATTAGAAGATCCTATGATTCTTCTTCACGATAAGAAAATTTCAAATATCAGAGAACTATTACCTTTGTTAGAAGCTGTAGCAAAAGCTGGAAAATCCCTTCTTATTATTGCAGAAGATGTTGAAGGCGAAGCCCTTGCAACGTTAGTTGTCAATAACATGAGAGGTGTTGTAAAAGTTTCTGCTTGTAAAGCACCAGGTTTTGGAGACAGAAGAAAGGCTATGTTGGAAGATATAGCTATTCTTACCGGAGGAACAGTAATTTCTGAAGAAGTTGGGTCTTAATTTAGAAGGAGCGACTATAGAATCTCTTGGAACGGCTAAAAAAGTAGTCCTATCTAAAGAAAATACTACTGTGATTGATGGCGCAGGCTCTCAAGACAACATTTCTGGTAGAGTTAACCAGATTAGAGCTCAAATTGAAGAAACTTCATCAGATTATGACAGAGAGAAACTTCAAGAGAGAGTAGCAAAGTTAGCTGGAGGAGTTGCTGTAATCAAGGTTGGAGCAGGTTCAGAGATTGAGATGAA
Organism: Gammaproteobacteria bacterium; assembly: GCA_038141925.1. Taxonomy (GTDB): domain Bacteria; phylum Pseudomonadota; class Gammaproteobacteria; order Magnimaribacterales; family AG-339-G14; genus MEDG-81. The sequence goes on from JAYQJB010000002.1 coordinate 621,263, forward strand.
AGAAAAGAAGGCTAGGGTTGAAGATGCTTTGCATTCAACTAGAGCAGCTGTCGAGGAGGGAGTTGTTCCAGGCGGAGGAGTAGCTTTAATTAGAGCGTTACAATCATCCGAGGGGCTTAAAGGAGACAACGAAGATCAAAACATAGGTATTTCAATTGCTTTAAAAGCCATGGAAGCTCCTATCAGACAAATCGTACTCAATGCAGGTGAAGAAGCATCTGTTGTAGTTGATAAAATTAAATCTGAAAAAGGTAATCATGGGTTTAATGCTGCAACATCTGAGTATGGCGATATGATTAAGATGGGTATCTTAGATCCAGCAAAAGTTACAAGAACTGCTCTACAAGCAGCAGGTTCAGTTGCTGGTTTGATGATCACCACTGAAGCCATGGTTTCTGATATTCCTGAAGAAAATGCTGGTGGCGGAATGCCAGGTGGCATGCCTCCAGGAATGGGCGGCATGGATGGAATGATGTAAAAATCTTCTGTTGAAAAAAAAGAGGCCATGTTAGGCCTCTTTTTTTTTATTTTACGGTTTTAGAATATAATAAAGCTTTAATGAGGGAGATCTAATGGAAATAGAACTATATTTATACAATGTCCTAGTGAGATGGGGACACATCTTAGTTGGTATAGCCTGGATAGGGCTTTTATATTATTTTAATTTTGTGCAAACAGAATATGTAAAAGTCGCAGATCCTGATGCTAAAGCAGATGTTATGAAAAAATTAGCACCCAATGCACTTTGGTGGTTTAGATGGGCTGCTTTTTTAACTTTTTTAACAGGTTTATATCTTTTGTATGTTCAAGAAAGAGCGATTACAACAGCTATAACTTTAGGGTCATTAATGGGGATCATCATGATGTTAAATGTTTGGGGAATCATTTGGCGTAATCAAAAGATTGTTATCGGCCTTAAAGAAGGAGATGCAGCGGCTGCTGGTGCTAAAGCTGGTCTGGCCTCAAGGACAAATACTTTACTTTCTTTGCCAATGCTTTATTTCATGGTTTCTTCAGCTCATGGTGGAACGGCATCTTACCCAAAATCGTATCTTTTAATTGATCAATCTGCTGCGGGGGGACCCATTGCAGGTTATTTAGGTTATGATTTTTGGATTGTCGTAGCTGCGGTTCTTTTAATTGAGTTGAATGCAATTTATGGAAAAATGTTTCCTGTAATTGCATCCGTAAGATCAGTTATAACTTCAAGCTTTATCCTAACTATTATTTTTTCTGGCTTAGTTTTTTATATCTAAGTCAATCATCGCTGAGTTCTTCATCTTCTTGTTCGACTTGAAGAACTCTTGCGATTTTAATCATATTATTTCTAATCAAGACAGTTTCGATAGCGTAATTGTCTATTTCTATTTTGATATTGTTTTCAGGAATCGTTTCAACTTGGTCAATAATTAATCCATTCAAGGTTTTAGCTCCATTTATTGGAAGCTGCCAATTTAGTTTTTTGTTTAGCTCTCTCAAAGGGATCGAAGCATCAATTAAATAACTTCCATCTTTTTGCTCCATAATTTCTACGGTCTCTCTATCGATATCCGTAGCAAGCTCACCAACAATTTCTTCAAGGACGTCTTTGATTGTAACCAGTCCCTTAACAGATCCATATTCATCAATGATTACAGCAACCGTCTTTTTATTTTTTTGAAAATTGAAAAGTTGTGTGCTTAAAGGAGTATTTTCTGGAATGAAATAAGCTTCATCCAAAGATTCAATTAAACTTTCGATTGATTTGTCTTCATTTGAAAGAAAAGAAGTTATTCCATAAAGATCTATAACTCCTCTTAAATCATCAAGGGATTCATTATAGACAGGCAAAAAATCTTTTTGGTTATTTTGAAGATTACTCAGAATATTTTCTATTGGCTGATTTATATCTATACCAATTACTTCACTTCTTTGTGTCATGACCTCATCTACAGAAACTTTATCTAGCTCCAAAACACTGATCAGCATGTCCTGATATTTCTTTGGAATTAAATCTCCAGAGTTTTCCAAAACACTCTTTAACTCTTCAGGCGATAAATCTTCATTGATGGTTGTTTCTTTTGTTCCCAATAGCCTCATAAAAAAGTTTGAAAAGAAATTAACAAATAACACCAAAGGCCTAAGTATTTTTTGCAAGTATTTAAGAACTAGAGATGCTGGAAGAGCAACTTTTTCTGAATTCAATGCTGCAAAAGTCTTCGGGGTGATTTCAGCGAATACTAAAATTATTAAAGTTAAGACGATAGAACCGATTACAACGCCACTATCTCCAAATAAATTTAAACAAAGTACTGTCGTTAGTGAAGCTGCAAGAATATTTACAAAATTATTACCTATGAGAATAACACCAAGTAATCTATCGGGTCTTTTTAAAAGTTTGTCAGCTCTGATAGCTCCTTTATCGTTTTCCTTAACCAAATGTTTAAGACGATATCTATTTAAGGACATCATAGCCGTTTCTACTCCAGAGAAAAAAGCAGAAAGAAATAGCAGAAAAACGATGCTTGAAAAGAGCATCCAGGGATTAACGTCAGCCAATTGTAGGAATTATGTGAATTGTTTGCATTTTTTTACAATTATAGGAAGGGTTTACTTGAATACAAAATTAAATTACTTAGAATACCTCTCTCAAAGAGATTTATGGTAACTATAAGACTAGCCAGAGGAGGCGCCAAAAAGCGTCCTTATTTTCATATCACAGTCGCGGATTCACGCAGAGCTAGAGATGGTAAATACATCGAAAGGGTAGGTTTTTTTAATCCTATTGCCTCTGCTCAAAATGATAGACTTAACATAGATCATGAAAGATTGGACTATTGGGTAAGCAAAGGAGCTCAAGTTACCGAGAGAGTAAAGACTTTGATAAAAGAGTCAAAACTTTCAACAGAAGATTTCAATCAATTAATTGCAAAGAAAGAAAAACTCAGGTTAGTGAAACTTGAAAAGAAAAAATCTTCAGCCTCTGAAGCAGATACTGAAGAAAGTCCATCAGAAGGAGAAGAAGTCTCGGCTGAGACAGAAAATACAGAACCAAAAAGTACCAATAATAATAACCAATCAAACAATGAGGATAATCTAATGGAAAAAACCGAAGATATTATCGATAAGGTTGCAGAAGGTACAAAAGACGTAGCCGAAGGCGCTGCTGAAGCTGTAACAGATGTAGCTGAAGGTGCAGTTAATGTTGCTGAAGAAGTAGTAGAAACTGCAGAAGATGTTGTTGAAGACGCTGCCAAAGCAGTAACAGACGTCGCTGAAGGAGCTGCTAATGTAGCTGGCGATGTTGTTGAGACTGCTGAAGATGTTGTTGGAGACGCAGTTGATGCTGTAAAAGATGTTGCCGAAGGTGCAGCTGATGTTGCTGGCGATGTTGTTGATACAGCAAAAGAAGTGGCAGGCGATCTTGCTGAAGGCGATGTTGTTGAAGCAGTAAAAGACGTAGCTGAAGGCGCAGTCGATGTTGCTGAAGACGTTGTCGAAACTGCAGTCGATGTTGCTGAAGACGCAGTTGATGCAGTTAAAGATGTTGCTGAAGGCGCAGCTGATGTAGTTGAAGACGTTGTCGAAACTGCAGAAGATGTTGTTGAAGATGCAGTTGATGCTGTGAAAGATGTTGCTGAAGGCGCTGCTGATGCAGTTGGTGATGCAATTGATGCTGTCAAAGACGCATTCACATCTGACGACTCTAAAGACGATAAATAAATTATCAAAATGACCTACCAAGATGATGATTTCATTTTGGTAGGTAATTTTGGTCGTCCAATCGGCCTCAAAGGAAGTATCAAATTAAATTCCTTCACAAGACCTCCTGAAAACATAAAATCTTATAACTCTTTCTTTATGAAAGAGATTTCCCAGTTTGTTGAATTAGAAGTAAAAAAAATAACTACTTCTGGCAAAAATTTAATCATTTTCTTGAATAACTGTAATTCTCTTGAAGAGGCTGAAGAAACTTTTAAAGGAAAAGAAATATTTATTCCTAAATCAGATCTCCCTGAAACAGAGAATAAGTTTTATTGGAATGATCTAATTGGTTTAGAGGTAATCATACGAAGCTCAGAAAAAGCTTTAGGTAGAGTCCATTCTCTTATGGAAACAGGCTCTAATGATGTGCTAATAATTAAAAATACCAATCAAGAAGATATTTTGATTCCTTTTATCATGAAGCAAGTAATTTTGGAGGTAACAAAAACAAGCATTTATGTAGATTGGGAGATTTAAATGAATTTTACTTTTATTTCTTTGTTTCCCGAAATCATAAGATCTTCATTAAATGAAAGCATAACCAAAAGAGCTATCGAAAAGTCTTTGATCTCTTTTGAAACGATAAATCCTAGAGATTATCTTAAGCCCAAAGAAAGGATTGATGACAAAGTTTATGGCGGTGGTCCGGGAATGCTTTTGAAATCTGAACCTTTAATGAAAGCCATAGACGATGCAACTTCTAAATTTGATAGATCAGAAAGCAAAATTATTTATTTATCTCCAAAAGGTAAGCCCTTTACTCAAAAAATTGCTGAGAGTCTGACTTCAGAGAGAAACATAATATTTATTTGTGGTCGCTATGAAGGAGTTGATCAGAGAATCATTGATCATTATGTGGATGACGAGATAAGCATAGGTGATTATGTTCTCTCCGGTGGAGAGCTACCAGCTTTAGTAGTATTTGATGCTATCGCAAGGAATATTGAGGGAGTCTTAGGAGACGACGCATCTCTTGAGCAAGAATCTTTTTCTGAAGGACTACTAGAATATCCTCAATACACCAGACCTGAAAAAATGAAATTAGGCGATGTGCCAAAAGAATTATTATCTGGAAATCATGCGGTTATAGAACAATGGCGAAAGAAACAGATGCTAGGAATTACCGCTTCGAGAAGAAAAGATCTTCTGGAAAAAATCAAATTATCACCCGAAGAAAAAGCTCTTTTGGAAGAATTTTTTGATGAACTTGAGTAATAATCTGATAGAATTCTTTTCCTTGTAGATAAGCAGTAACAGAAATGAGCAGCAAAAGAACATCTGTCCAAGTCGTAGAGGCAGCACAACTTAAAGATAGCATCCCTGATTTTAACCAAGGGGATACTGTTTTAGTTGAGATTGTAGTTAAAGAAGGAGACCGAGAGAGAACTCAACCTTTTGAAGGTGTTGTAATTGGCATCAAAAACAGAGGTCTAAATTCTGCTTTTACAGTAAGAAAAATTTCCAGTGGTGTTGGCGTTGAAAGAACATTTCAAACTCACAGTCCATTAATAAAATCCATTAAAGTAAAAAGGAAAGGTAAGGTTAGGCAATCTAAACTTTATTACTTAAGAGAACGCTCTGGAAGATCTGCAAGAATAAAAGAAAAAGTATAATCTCATAATGAGTGATTCGGATAGGCAAATTCTTGATGCCTTTATCGATAATATCTGGATTGAAAAGGGATTGAGTCAAAATACATTAGACTCATATAGAAGTGATCTTGAGCAAATTTCCTCATGGCTTGAAAAGAATAACCTTAGTTACATAAAAACTTCCAAGAAAGAAATTCTATCTTATTTGTCTTTTCTTTTTCAAAAAGGGTTAGGCAGCAAAACAGTTGCCAGAAAACTTTCTTCACTAAAATCTTTCTTCCGCTATTTGGTCTTTAAATCCATTATTCCAAACGATCCCTCAAGCGAGGTAGAAACGCCAAAATTATTAAAGTCCATTCCCAAATCCATTTCAGAAAAAGAAGTTGAAGCATTGTTAGCTGCACCTGATGAAAAGACAGATATCGGACTTAGAGATAAAACCATGATTGAGACTTTATATTCTTGTGGGTTGAGAATTTCAGAATTAACAAATTTAGAATTGTTAAATCTTAACTTGCGCCAAGGTGTGATCAGAGTGATTGGAAAAGGCCAAAAAGAAAGATTGGTTCCAATGGGCGATCAGCTTATTGGTTTATTAGAACTCTACATTTCCTCTTCAAGGAAAAATCTTCTCAATAAAAGACACTCTGACTTTTTGTTTTTATCAACTAGAGGACAAAGAATGACTCGTCAATCCTTTTGGCACAGGATAAAACACTATTGTTTGGCTTCAGGTTTTGAGCCAGATAAAATTTCACCTCACGTACTTAGACATGCTTTTGCAACCCACCTTTTAAATAATGGAGCTGACTTAAGAGTGGTACAACTTTTACTCGGACATAGCGATTTAAATACAACGCAAATTTATACTGAGGTTGCTAGACAACGACTGAAAAGACTTCATACTGAGCACCACCCACGAGGCTAGGATATGATTATTTTTAGGTTTATTGTTTTATTATTTTCTTTGCAGAGTTTTGTTTTGGATAAAGATGAAATAAAAGCAAAATTAAATGAAATCATTCCTGACGAGATATCGGTAGAAATAGTTGAAGATACTTATTCCCCAAACTTTTTTTCGGTTGAGTTATCTGATGGATCTTTATTTTACGTAACAGCAGATGGTGAATTCATCATCAATGGCGATCTTTATCAAATCGAAAAAAACTCTTTGATAAATTTTTCAGACATGCGAGATTCTAAGAAAAGAATTAATAGAATACTTGAAATAAATCCAAGTGAGTTTATTACCTTTGAGCCCAAAGAAAAGAAAACAGATATCTACGTTTTTACTGATGTTGATTGTGGGTATTGTAGAAAATTGCATTCTGAAATCACAAACTATCTAGAAAATGGCATACAAGTTAATTATTTGGCATATCCAAGAGAAGGTTTGGAAAGTGAAACTTATCAAAAAATGAAGACTGCTTGGTGTTCGAATGATCCTCAAGCAAGTTTGACGACTTTAAAACTTGGAAAAACTATCGAAAGCGACGATTGCACTAAAAAAATTGTTTCAAAACATTATAATTTAGCCAAAGAATTTAATGCCCGAGGAACTCCTACTATAATTCTTGAAAACGGTTTCTTATTAGCAGGCTATCACTCTGCTGAGGAGATATTAAATTTTTTAAAATAATAACTATGGATAAAAACTTTTCTTCAATAGATCGACTACCTCCTTATGTTTTCGAGGAAATTGGTCAGCTTAAAATGGCGGCTCGAAGAAGAGGTGAGGATATTATTGATTTTGGAATGGGAAATCCTGACGGCGCAACTCCTGATTTTATTGTTGAGAAGCTTAAAGAGGTTGTCATGCGACCCGATACCCATCGTTACTCTCAATCAAAAGGTATACCTAAATTAAGACAAGCTATTACCGATTGGTATGCAAGAAAATTTGATGTTGCATTGGACCCCGAAGAAGAGGCAATAGCCACTCTTGGTTCTAAAGAAGGCTTGAGTCATTTAGCCATTGCCACAATGGACAAGGGAGACGTAATTTTGGTACCAAATCCAGCTTATCCAATACATCCTTTTGGTTTTGTAATTGCTGGAGCGGATATTCATCACGTTCCAATTGGACCAGGCATTGATTTCTTTAAAAGTTTAAAAGATGCAATAAAAAATTCTTTTCCAAAACCCAAAATGTTGCTCATTAATTTTCCAAGCAACCCAACAACGAGTTGCGTAGATTTAGATTTTTTTAAAGAAGTTATCGCTATTGCTAAAGAGCATAACATTTGGGTTGTTCATGACTTAGCTTATGCTGATCTTTGTTTTGATGGTTATGAAGCTCCTTCAATTCTTCAAGTAGAAGGGGCAAAAGATATAGCTGTTGAGTTTTATACTCTTTCAAAAAGCTACAACATGCCAGGATGGCGTTTAGGCTTTTGTTGTGGCAACAAAGAACTCATAGCTGCATTAGCGAGATTAAAATCTTATTTTGATTACGGTCACTTCACACCCATTCAGGTAGCTGGAATAGAAGCTTTGAATAATGGCGATAAAGAAGTAGAAAAGATTTGTCAAACTTATAAATCCCGAAGAGATGTACTTTGTGATGGCTTGAATTCATTTGGTTGGAGCATTGAAAAACCCAAAGCAACTATGTTTGTTTGGGCAAGAATTCCTGAATCGTTTGAAATGAAGTCTATGGAATTTTCTAGATTCTTATTGGAAAAGGCTAAAGTTGCCGTTTCTCCAGGTTTGGGTTTTGGAGAGTATGGAGATGACTTTGTTAGATTTTCTTTGATTGAAAATGAACAAAGAACAAACCAGGCAGTCAGAGGTATAAAAAAAGCCTTCAAAGAGTATCTATAATGACAAATTTAAAAATAGGTTTATGCGGCACTGGAAATGTCGGATCAGCTTTTATTGAAAGTATCGTTTCTTCGGAATCTCTTATTAATCAAAATTATGGTTTGAATATTTCAATATCTTTGATTGGTGCAAGAAAAGGCAAGGTATCCGGAGTCTCAGATATTTCAGTTATTACTGATATCCAAGAAGTTGCCAAGTCAGACGATGTTGATGTTGTTGTGGAGTTGATTGGCGGGGTTGAAGACGCTTATAAACTAGCTATTTCAGCACTTAAAAATAAAAAACATTTTGTCACGGCAAATAAAGCTCTCATTGCTGCTCATTCAAAAGAACTTTTTGAATTGGCAAAGGAAAATAAGGTTCACATCGGTTTTGAGGCTTCCGTAGCTGGGGGTATTCCAATTATTAGAACCATTAGAGATGGTTTAATTAGTAATCAGATAAATTCCTTTGCAGGAATATTAAACGGCACTTCCAATTTTATTTTTTCTAAAATGGCTGACGAAAAGTTATCTTTCGATACTGCATTGGCTTTGGCTCAAAAGGAAGGGTTTGCTGAACCCGATCCTACTTTTGATATTTCGGGTCAAGATGCTGCACAAAAAACGAGTATCCTTGCGACACTTTCTTTTTTTCAAAACTCTTCAATGGAAAAAGTTTATTTTGAAGGAATAGATAAAATTTCTCCTGATGACATAGATTACGGCAAGCAATTGAATTTTGTTTTGAAGCCTTTATCGGTTGGTATGCAAAATAAGGACCAGATTACTCTTGGTAGTTTTCCTGCTTTTGTAAAAACAGATTCGCTTTTGGCTTCAATCCAAAATGAAAATAACGCAGTGCTTGTAAATGCTGAAAATGTTGGCGGTACGATGTATTCTGGACCAGGCGCAGGAGCTAAGCCAACTGCCAATTCGGTCTTATCAGACGTTATTGATATAGCGCGTGGAAAAATTTTTGATTATGAAAAATTTGTTCAACAAGACCTTTCTTCAAGTTTTGATAATTTTTCCTGTGATCGCTACCTAAAACTCCAAGTAAATGATAAACCTGGAGTAGTCGCAAAAATTTCTACTTTGTTGGCGAAGAACAATCTCTCAATTGATAATCTTATTCAAAAGGAATTAGAGAGAAGTGATGACCAAATACCTTTGGTTATTGTGCTGAGTAACTCCGATGAAACGACTATCCAAGAGACTATTAAAGAATTGGAAGCTTTAGATGAGGTTTCAGGACCATTAACTCATATTAGGATTTTAGATATCTAAAATGAAATACTTCAGCACTAGAGGAAGTTCAGAAGCACTAAACTTTGTTGATGTGCTTACATCAGGTACGGCAAAAGATGGTGGATTATATGTGCCAGAAAATTTTCCAAAGTTTTCAAAAGAAGAAATCGCTGATTTTGAGACTGCAAGCTATCAAGACCTGGCTTCGCATCTTTTGTATCCATACGTTGAAGGTTTTTTATCAAAAGATGACTTTGAGCAAGTTGTAAAAAATGCATATGAATCTTTTACTATTCCTGAAGTTGTAAAGTTAGTTGAAACAAAAAACATTGGGTATGTCCTTGAATTGTTTCATGGCCCAACTTTTGCTTTTAAAGATGTAGCTATGCAACTGTTGGCGGCTTTATTGGATAAAGCTGCTGAAAAAACAGATAAGAAAATTATTGTTCTTGGCGCCACTTCAGGCGATACAGGTTCTGCTGCAATAGAAGCATGTAAAAAATTCGAAGACATAGATATTGCTATTTTATTTCCTCATCAAAAGATATCCCCCGTTCAACAAAGACAAATGACAACTTCAAATGCAAAAAATGTATTCCCCTTGGCAGTGAAGGGAGATTTTGATGATTGTCAAAATTACGTAAAAAAAATGTTCATAGAAAACAATAATGAAGAGGTTAAGTTTGTATCAATCAACTCAATTAATTGGACAAGAATCATGGCACAAAGCGTCTATTTTTTTTCCACAAAACTTCAACTAAAAAAGATTTTATAGCTTCTATTCCTTCTGGAAACTTTGGACATGCGTATGCTGGCTGGACGGCAAAAAATATGGGTCTTTCATTTAAAGGAATCAATATTGCAACCAACAAAAACGACGTTTTGCATAGACTTTTCTCTGATGATGTATATCAAAAAAAAGAAACATCTGCTTCTCTTGCTCCATCTATGGACATTTCTGTAGCTAGTAATTTTGAAAGGTTATTGTTTGAGATTTACAAAAAAAATGGTGCCAAGCTTAGCGACACTTTCTCATCATTTCCTGCAAAAGCTATAGATTTCAATCAATCCGATGAAATCTGGCAAGAGGTGAAAGCTTTTTTTCAAAGCTCTACTTGTGATGACAAAGAGATTGTAGAAACAATTGTAAAAAGCTTTGAAACAGAAAATATTTTGTTTGATCCTCATACTGCAACAGCAATAAAGGGAAACAAAGATTTAAATCTTGACCCTTCAGAGCTTGTAACCTTTGCTACTGCTCATCCAGCTAAATTTCCAGATGCAATAAATAAAGAATTGGATATTTTAGACGAAAATACTCCAAGCTCCTTGAAGGAAATTATGACTAAAGAAGAAACTTTTTCAGTGCTTGAAAATAATTTTGAGGACCTGAATAATTATCTTAATTCGGAGGTTCTTAATTAAATGGTTGAGCTGTCTTTAGGCGAAAGAATCAAAGTTGCTGCTAAGTCTCTAGCTGAGCTTAGGGGGTATCTTTGACTTTGAAGATAAGAAAAAACGCTTAGACGAAATCAACACCAGACTTCAAGACCCTGAAGTTTGGTCCAATCAAGAAGAAAGTCAGAAATTAGGCAAGGAAAAAGCTTCCTTAGAAAAACTCGTTGATTTGGTAGAGGGATTAAATAACTCTGTAGAAGACCTGAATGAATTATTTGAGCTAAGCGAAGATGAATCAGAAGCAAACCAATTAAAAGAGGAGCTTCTTAATGTTGAAGAAAAAATTGCAGATTTGGAGTTCCGTAGAATGTTTTCAGGAAAGATGGATCAAGCAAACACTTATCTTGATATTCAGTCTGGTTCGGGGGGGACGGAAGCTCAGGATTGGGCAGAAATGCTTTTACGGATGTATTTGAGATGGGGTGAAAACAAGGGTTTTAAAACCGAATTAATTGAAGTCTCTCCAGGAGAGGTTGCAGGAATTAAAAGTGCCACGATTAAATTTGAGGGTGAGTTTGCTTATGGTTGGCTTAGAACAGAATCAGGTGTTCATCGACTGGTTAGAAAGTCGCCTTTTGATTCTGGAAATCGTCGTCATACCTCTTTTGCGTCAATTTTTGTATCGCCAGAAGTAGATGATGATATTCAAATAGATTTAAATCCTGCAGACATTCGAATCGATACTTATCGAGCTAGCGGTGCAGGCGGACAACATGTCAATAAAACGGATTCCGCAGTTCGTCTGACCCATCTGCCTTCAGGAGTAGTGGTGCAATGTCAAACACAAAGATCGCAACATAAAAATAAAGATAGTGCGATGAAGCAGTTACGTGCAAAGCTCTTTGAGATAGAATTAAAAAAGCAACAACAAGAAATGGAAAATTTAGAAGCATCAAAGGCAGATATCGGTTGGGGAAGTCAAATTAGATCTTACGTATTAGACTCGGCAAGAATTAAAGACCTCAGAACAGGCGTAGAAACAGGAAATTGCAACGATGTACTGGATGGAAATTTAGATTTATTTATTGAAGCCAGTTTAAAGCAGGGAATTGAATAATGTCTCAAGATAAAGAAGAAAATCATTTAATTGAAGAAAGGCGAAAAAAACTTGCTGAGCTTAGAGAAGCTAACAAAGCTTTTCCAAATGATTTCAAAAGAAAACATTTAGCTCAAGAATTAAAAAAAGAGTTTGATAAGTTTTCCAAAGAAGAATTGGAAAAGAAGAAGGCAAAAGGAGTAGTTGCTGGACGCATCATGCTTAGAAGAATGATGGGCAAGGCAAGTTTTACAACCATTCAAGATTTTTCTGGAAGAATTCAGCTTTACATCAGAGCTGATGAAATTTCGAACTACGATGAATTTAAAAATTATGACTTAGGAGATATTGTCGGTGCAGAAGGTAAGGTATTTAAAACCAATACCGGTGAACTTTCGATACACGTCAAAAAATTAAAACTCTTAACCAAATCCTTACGACCATTACCGGAAAAACACTCAGGTTTAACTGATACCGAAATACGTTATCGCAAACGCTACCTGGATTTATTGACCAATCCAGAAAGTTTAGAAGTTTTCAAAACTAGAGCAGAAATAATAAGCAATATTAGAGCTTTCTTGTTGGCTGATGACTTTATTGAAGTTGAGACTCCTATGATGCATCCCATTCCAGGTGGAGCCACAGCAAGGCCTTTTGTCACGCATCATAATTCTTTGAATATGGATCTATTTTTAAGAGTTGCACCAGAATTATATTTGAAGAGATTGGTTGTTGGCGGATTTGAAAAAGTGTTTGAGATCAATAGAAATTTTAGAAATGAAGGGCTTTCAACTAGACACAATCCAGAATTCACTATGTTGGAATTTTATACCGCCTACGTTGATAGTGACTTTCAAATTAACTTTGTAGAGAAGATGTTCAAAGCAATTACAAAATCATCTGCCTCATAAAACAAATATATTCAAAAAAGCTTTTAACAAATTAACTATGGATGAAGCAATATTGCAATTCACTCCTCTGAAGAAAAAAGACTTAAGCGATGGCAAGAAGCTCAAGGAATTTTGCAAGGCAGAAAAAATAAAAACGGATATTAAGGGTTCATTAGCCATCATTAAAAATGAAATATTTGAAGCATTGGTCGAAGAGAAACTCATAGAGCCTACCTTTATTACTGAATATCCAATTGAAGTTTCACCTTTAGCGAGAGCTTCGACAGTAAATCCTGAGGTGGCAGAAAGATTTGAACTTTTTATAGACGGTAAAGAGATTGCTAATGGCTTTTCTGAGTTAAACGATCCTGAAGAACAAGCAGAACGTTTCAAAGATCAAGTAGCTAAAAAGGATTCGGGTGATAATGAAGCGATGCATTTTGATAAAGATTACATCGAAGCTCTAGAGCATGGGTTAGCGCCATGTGCCGGAGTTGGTATTGGCATAGATAGATTAACCATGTTAATTACCGGTACCGAATCTATTCGAGATGTTTTATTATTTCCTCAACTAAAAAACAAATAAGAATTATGAGTAAAGATTGGACAAAAATTAGAGCAAAGGTAAAAGATTTCATTGAAAGTGAAATTTATCCTAAAGAAACTGAGCTAGCTAAGGGTACCCCCGAGGCACGAGAAATGCTTGGTTCATTAATGCAATTGGCAAAGGATGAAAAAATTTGGGCATTGGGACACCCAGAAGATATTGGTGGAGGCGGGATGCCTTTTATGGAGTATGTATACGTAAATGAAGTCATTGGCAGATCTTCTTTTGCCATGGTGGCATTGGGTACACATTCTCTACAAGATTCAATAATGCTTCGAGAATTTGCTTCCCCACATTGGCGCGATCAATATCTTGAACCCTTAGTTCAAGGAGAAATCTTTCCAAGTTTTGGCATGACTGAACCTGATGTTGCAAGTTCTGATCCTACCCAATTACAAACCACAGCTATCCTTGAAAATGGCACGTGGAAAATAAATGGTACAAAATGGTTTACCACTGGAGCTGCCAGAGCTGCATACACTACAGTGATGTGTCGAACCGAATTAGACGCTCCTAGTCATGGCGCTTTCAGCATGATCATTGTGCCAACAGATAACCCAGGTTATAAAATTGTTCGAGAAACTCCTGTACTTGGCATTAATGGTGGACACTACGAAGTTAAATATGACAACGTCGAAGTTCCTGAAGAAAATTTATTAGGTCCAAGAGGACAAGGATTCATCATTGCACAAAAACGACTTGGGCCTGGAAGAATTTTTCATTGCATGCGCTGGTTAGGTCAAGCTCAAAGAGCTTTTGATTTGCTCTGTGAAAGAATGCACGAAAGAGAGACTTTCGGCACTCCTCTGACAAAAAAACAACTTCTGCAAAAATTTGTTTTCGATAGCGCCTGTGAAATTCAAGCTTCTCGTCATTTGACCCTTGATGCTGCTAAAAGAATTGATCAGGGAGATGACGCGAGAATTGAAATTGGTTTGATTAAAGTGGTTGGGGCGGAGATGCTACACAATGTCATAGATCGAGCCATCCAAGTTCATGGCGCAAAAGGACTAACTGACGATACTCCATTGAGTTTGATGTATCGACATGCCAGAGAAGCAAGAATTTATGATGGCCCTGATGAAGTTCATGTCCAATCCGTTGCCAGACGTATTCTTAAGAACTATGAAAATAATGGTCCTGGGTGGGATTTTGGCGAGCGAGATGCATCCCTAGTATCTTAAGATGTCAGACTTTCAGGAATTTTTAGAAAATTCTCTGCAGCAAAAAATTAAGCAACTGATTCCTCTCACAGGCGGAGCATCTGCAGACATCAATCGTATTATTCTTGCCAATGAAGATGAACTGATCGTTAGAAGAACTCTGTCACAAGAAAAATCCGTGATGGCAATTCCAAAAATCTTAGAAGCAAAAATACAAAAAATTGTTAAAAAAAATGGAGCTCCTGTACCAGAAATAATATTTGAATTTTCTGAAGGCGAAGAAATAGGTGAGGGTTATGTCATGGAAGCAATTCCAGGAGAGACTATTCCTCGTAAAATTCTTAGAGATGACAAATTTGCGACTGCTCGAGAAAAACTTCCTTTTGAAATTGGTAAGTCTCTAGCGAAAATACATCAAACACAATTAGATGATTTAAAAGCTCTTGATCAAGTGACCTTTTCAGATTCTCTAGAAAAACTCTTTCAGGTATATCTAAGTTTTAACCAACCACAACCGGTTTTTGATTTAGCTTTTCAAATGGCTGGAAGCCCAAAAACTTACAGAATATGGCGATGTTTTGGTTCATGGCGATTTTCGTTTTGGCAACTTTATTATTTCCGAAGAAAATTTAGAATCAATTATTGACTGGGAGTTAGCTCACATAGGCAACCCAATGGAAGATCTGGGATGGCTCTGCGTACGTTCTTGGCGATTTGGTAATGTTGAAAAAAGAGTAGGTGGCCTAGGAGAAATCAAAGATCTTATTGCTGGTTATGAATCTAATTCTGATATAAAAATTGATGAATCACAGCTTGATATATGGCAGCTATATGGTTCATTACGATGGGGAGTTATTTGTATGATGCAAACTTTTGCTCATCTAAGTGGAATGGTAAATTCAGTAGAAAAAGCAGCAATTGGCAGACGAGTATCCGAAACGGAATTTGATTTAATGAATATGATTAAACATAAAAATTTTTTATGAGTGTTTTTGATAGACCAACATCAGCAGAACTTCTAGAGGCGGTAATTGATTTTATCAATACCGAAATAAAATCAGATTCTTATCCTACAAATAAAAAGTTTAAATTTCAGATTGTTTTAAATGTTCTGAATATGTTAAAAGGGAACTTGAAAATGGAAAAGAAGTAAATGATAAATTTACTAAATTAGGTTCTAAGTTAATTAATGAAGAAAATTTTTCTATAGAAAAACTTTCTGAAAAAATAAGAAATAAAGAATTAGATTATGAAAATCAATCTTTGATAGATTTTCTATACGATCTAACAGAAGAAAAAATAAAAATAGATAATCCTAAGTATAAGTAATTTGATTTATATTAGAAAAGTTCTCAGATAGATAAATTAAAACTCTTTTATTTCTATCCTAGAAGTTTTTTAGGATGGATGCCATCAAATAGCCAATAAATGGCGGATGAATTGAATAACCTATAAGTTCAAGAACCTCATTACTTAACTTATTAGCGCTTTCTTTAGAAACAGAAGCTACCATGTTTTCAATTTGTTCATCCAGCCAAAACAATATTGAGGGGTAACCACAAGTCGAGGTGCATCAGAATTATTAGCTCCTCCTCTGTGTATGAGTGTTCCTTTTGTGAGGAGTAATGATCCAGCTGAAAGCTCAATAATTTTTTTTTTCATTCTCTGGAGCCTCAGATAAATTGTGTATTAAAAAACCTTCTGATTGATAATCATCTAGCTTGATATACTTTGCTAACTTAGATTTATCCCATTTATGACTTCCTGGTAATAGTTCTGTAGCGCCATTTTCTTTATTTGTATCGGTTAAAGCCCAAAAGGCACTTATTCCAAAAGAAGGTGAGGCATCTCTACATGAACATAACCATCGTCGGTATGCCAAGGTTGCACCGTTTCCCCTGGCATTAAATTTATAGCAAGAAGGGCAGATAGTAGAGCTGATTCTCCTAGCTCATCTCTCACAAATTGCATAACTACTGAATTAGTTACCATTTTTCCAAAAATTTCTGATTTATCTAATAAACCATAAATCCTATTAGTTTTAAGACCTTCAAAATTATTTCTTCCTTTTATATTTTTTTTCAAATATGGATCTAGGGCATTTAAATATTCTTCAACTTCGTTAGATGAAATAAGGTTTTCAAAAACAATGAATCCTTCATCATCAAACTTTTTCTTTGCTTTTTTATATTCTTCTTTGTTTAAATTATTCATAATGCTTTAAGGATTTATCTTCAAATTAAAATTTTACATTAACAAAATATGAATGAAAAAGATTTTGAAATTATAAGATTTCTTAATTATTTAAAACATAGAGCTGACCACCAAGGGGTTCCTTTAGCTTTAGATGAAGGTTTTATTATCGAATCGTTTCATGTTGGGGTAAGGTATTTTTTTGGAGTTACTATTGATGATAAGGTAATGCCAATTCACGATAGAGAACAGCCTTATGAGGGCTTTTTAGAAGAGTGGATTGACAGGACTATTAACTGATGAATAAAACTTTGATATTTATAATTTTAGTTTTAGTTTTTGGAGGAGCTTTTCTCTACAACTTTTTATCATACTCAGTTGGAAAAAATGCAACATTCAGTTGAGCAACATGATTCATCGACATTAATCAAAGTAAATCTTTTATATCGTTTTTCTCATCCAGAAGCTCTTGAGTAGTTAGATCAATTTTCTCCTGAGCATAATCGCTTATTGGTAAATCTTGGACAATTGAAACCTTTCCATTGGCATCTGTCTTCAAAGGAAAGCCAAAGATTAAACCTTCTGGAACATTGTAACTACCGTCGCTTAAAACTGCCGCACTAAACCAGTCATCTGCAGGAGTTTCTGAAAGTGTTGCCTTTACCGTATCAATAGCAGCATTAGCCGCTGACGTTGCAGACGAAGCTCCTCTGGCATCAATAATAGCCTTTCCACGTTGTTGAACGATTCTGAGAAAATCACTCTCAATCCAGTTTTGATCATTGATCCAGCCGCTTGCTGATTCGCCTTTGATTTCTGCATTGTCCAGATCAGGATACATGGTTGGACTGTGGTTTCCCCATATAGTCATTTTCTTGATATCGGAAATATCTAAATCGCATTTGTTTGCTACCTGAGCTTTAGCTCTATTAGCATCTAGGGCAGTCATTGCCATCCAGGTTTGAGACTCATTGTTGCCATGCGTGCAGCCAATTAAAGCGTTGGTATTTGCCGGGTTCCCAACAACAAGTATTTTGGCATCTGCCTTGGCGTTTTCTCCGAGAGCTTTTCCTTGTTCAGTAAAAATACCACCGTTTATTTTTAATAAGTCTGCGCGTTCTTCAATTTTTTTCCATTGATAGTGATGCCTCTTGGAATGCTACCAACTAGAAGAGCCCAATCTACATCTCCTGAAGCTTCATTCATATCTGAAAAGTTTTTGACAGTTCCTAAGGTATTAAAACCGCAATCTTCTAATTCCATACGAGAGCCTTCAAGCCTGGATACAACTTGAGGAACTTCAACGAGGTTCAAATTAACTTTCACATCCGATCCAAAAGTTTCACCACTTGCCAATCTAGTCAATAAGGCATAACCGATTTGACCGGCAGCTCCAGTTACTAAAACATTTACTTCTTTCATATATCTTTCCTTAAATTAAGTTAAAAATATTCTTTCCTTCTTTTTGAGAAACGGATACTTTGGCATCCAACATCTCATTTTTAATCATTTTATTTAAAAGAATCTCATCTTTTTCGCTATTTGCAATAAATCTAGTTCCATCGTCTAGAGTTCCGACTATTAAAGCAAATTCTAAACCTTTTCTCCCATTGATCACGGTATAAGTATCTATCTTTCCATTTCCTGAAGGCGTTTCCGTAAAATTTTGAATGGCTTTTGAATTGATATCTTTTTGGACAGAACTGTTATTTATTTTTTCAAAAGGTTTGGCTGGGATTGTCGACATGACAAGAGCTGCATGTTTGGTGATAAACCATGAATTTGCAGTAAGCAATCCATAAGTTTGAGGTTTTTTTCTGAGTTGTCTCACCATTTCTGTAGTTGAAAACATCGTGTAAGAATTTCCAGGGCCTCCAAAGTAGGGCAAACCTCCCGTAACCGTTAAATCTTTTTTTCTTCCGGAATACCCAATTCTTTTTTTGCAATTTGTACTGCTGAAGGGAAACAAGAATACAAATCAAAGTGTTTTATATCGGATAAAGAAATTTCAGCTTGATCCAAAGATTGATTTACACAAGTCTTAATTGCAGGAGAAGAGTAAAAATCAGGTCTTTCAGTAACATTCCAAATATCATTGAGAATAGAGCAGCCATGCACATAAACTCTTTTATTTTCTGCAATGTTTAGTTCGTCGGCTTTACCTTGTGACATTAGGATAAAAGCAGAAGCCATATTTACTCGGATAACTGAATTTAAATATTTTGTATAGGGGAAACCAACCATTCGATTATTTGACGTTTCTTCTGCTATCTCGGTTGCACTGCGATAGGAAGGAAACCAAGAATAAGGATTTTTGGATGCAATTTTGCTGAATTCGCTGAATAAGGTACTACATTCATCAAGATGAGTAGCCGCTGTTTTTTTCTCTTCTTTTCTCAATGCTTGAGCAAAAAGAGGGTATACGTTGGTTGGCAAGTCCATTCCATGTAACTTTTCATGATCTGAAAACCCAATATCATTATTACCTATCATTTCTGGCGAACCTCCTGGCTCATCTAGCCAATCCAATGACATGCCAGCTTTTAACTTAGCTATCATTGTTTGAAGAGCTTCACCACCACTAAGCAAGGCGCAATCTGTTTCTCCAGTGGAAATTTTAACTAGAGCATCCTCCAACAATACTTGAGGGCTATTACCACCCATCGCGCATATACTTCATTTTTAGCTGAGACATTTAGTTTATTGGCAAGAGTTCTTGGAAAATTTGAATATTGAAAGTTTGATTGGTTGGTTGCGGTAAGAAAATCTACGGTAAATCTAACTACACCCACATAATCAATGTGCTTATTCAATTCTTTGATACCAGAGTCTTGAATTGCATGTTCACAGGCTTTTGCAAGAAGTTCTTGAGGGTTTAGCCCGTCTTCCTTGGATCTATCAACTAAGTCACCGACACCAACGATGACAGGAGCTCTTTTATCAATTTTTTTATTTTGCTTACGTTCTGACAAGATGTAATATTACCGACTTGAATTAATCAAACGCATATTAAATAACAAGGAGAACTAAATGACTATTAATTTTGACGGAAAAGTTGCCATTGTAACTGGAGCTGGTGGCGGATTAGGAAGATGTCATGCTTTAGATTTAGCAAAGAGAGGGGCTAAGGTTGTCGTAAACGATCTTGGTGGAAACGTAGATGGTTCTGATGATGGTTCTTTATCGGCAGCAGAAAAAGTTGTTGAAGAAATTAAAGCAGCAGGTGGAGAAGCAATGGCGAATGGAGCAAGTGTCACTGATGTTGCTCAAGTCGAGGAAATGGTTAAACAAACTATGGATGCCTACGGCAGAATAGATATTTTAATTAACAATGCCGGAATCCTAAGAGATAAATCTTTTTCAAAAGTTACTGATGAAGATTTTCGTATGGTCTTAGAAGTTCATTTAATGGGAACAGTGAACTGTACAAAGGCAGTTTGGGAAATTATGAAAGAACAAAATTACGGCAGAATTGTTGTGACTTCATCGTCTAGTGGTTTGTACGGAAATTTTGGACAAACAAATTACGGTGCAGCAAAAATGGGAGTGGTTGGCTTAATCAACACCCTTAAACTAGAAGGTGCTAAATACAATATTAAATGTAATGCTCTTGCTCCTGTAGCAGGAACTCGAATGACTGAAGATTTAATGCCTGGAGAAGTTTTAGATCAGATTCAACCTGATCACGTAACTCCAGCAGTAACCTATATGGTCTCTGAAGATGCACCGACAGGAGTCATCATGTCAGCGGGTGCTGGAGTTTTTGCAAGAGTTTTTGTTCATGAAACTATGGGTGTCAACTTAGGTACTGGTGAAGACATGACTGCAGAAAACATTGCAGAGAAATGGGATGAAATCTCTGATATGAAAGACGCAAGACCTTGTTATCAGGGCGGCGAACAATCACAAAAAATATTTGAATTGATAATGAAAGGCTAAGGCTCACCAGCCCTTTCATAATCAACTTCAACTTTATAAATCTCTCCAGTTTTGTTTTCTTTACAAAACTGGGGATTTGAAGATTCAGCAGTCAAAATATAAAGTTCTTTTTCGTCTTTGCCGCCTAACATACATGCATAAGCAGGCTGAGGAGTTGCAATTCGATTGGTAATTTTTCCTCCTTTCTTATATCTAATCACCTCTGCAGTTGTTGGAGAAGCAACCCAAATTCCATTATCTGAATCCAAACAAATGCCATCCGGCACAGGAAAAGGGGTGCTGTTCGATTCTTTTAGAGGAATATTTAGAAATCTAATAATGCTTGTGATAATTTTAAAGTGAAGGGGCATGACTCTTGCCCAAATGGTTCTGTGAGATAATTCACCAGATTCATTAATTTGAAAGGAAGTTAAATTTCCTCCAAACGTCTCTCCAACGATTAATTCTTTACCATCTGGTGAAATAACAGTTCCATTTGGAAAGAGAAGGCCATCAGCGCATATTTTTGTCTCTCCTTCTAGTGTTACAGAAATCAAGCAAGTTTTATGAATCTTGCCTTCAACACTGTCTGTTCCAAAGTTTCCTACATAAGCGGTTCCATCTTTAGCAATGACCATATCGTTACATTGGTAAGGAGTAAGATGTGACATGTCAGCATGAATCGAAAGCTTTCCGTCTTTAAGTTTCATGAGTTTTCGATCAAGCATAGAAACGATAATCAAACTCCCATCCGGCAACCATCCAAGCCCAGAGGGTTGTTCCGGTATTTCTGCGAGAGTAGACAAATTTCCATCAGCATCAAGATTATGGACTTTATAACCATGCATATCTGAAAACCATAATTTATTTTCATGCCATCTTGGGCCTTCTAAAAAATGAAAACCATCTGCAACTTTTACCAAATTATCCATTTCATTTTTCTTTTATTACTTTCATCAATTTTTTAGGATTATCAGTGATAATTGCATCCACGCCAAGCTCTATTAGATCTCGCATGTATTTCTTATTATTCACAGTCCAGGTGATGCAATACTTACCTTCCTCCTTGAATTTTTTGATCAAATTCATACTTTTTTTGAATCAATATGCTGACTGATACCAAATGATTTACTTTTTTCTAAAAAAGAGCTTATCTTTTTATAATCGTAATCAAAAAAAGCAGGAATGATGCTCAGCGTCGCAGGAATATCAAATCTTTTGATTAAACTCTTCACAACGTTTGGGTAAAAACCCAAAAAATGAGTATTCATTTTTGAAATAACACCGGTTTCAACCATCTCATTCAGTTCATTAAAACTAATTTTACTTGGCTTTATTTCAACAAAAATTTTTGATTTTTCCGGCTTACAATCAAACGCTTCTTTTAGTAAAGGTATATATGTGTTTGCAAATTTTTTTGAACGAGAGCTGCCTAAGTCTATAGTTTTTAAATCATCAAGAGTTTCTTGCGAGATTGTATATTCGCTCTCACTGACTCTTGCAAGACTATCGTCATGAATACAAATCAATCGTTTGTCTTTTGTTTCTCTGACATCAAGTTCAACAGCATCAACTCCTTGTTCCCAAGCTTTGATATATGCTGGAAGTGTATTCTCGGGAGCTTCCATCGAAGCTCCACGATGCGCAACTATTAAAGGATACTTCTTTTTTTTAGTCCCAACTCAAAGCGCCACCAGTCTGGTACTCAATGACGCGAGTTTCAAAGAAATTCTTTTCTTTACGCAAGTCCATGATCTCAGACATCCAAGGAAAAGGATTAGTTGCATTAGGAAATTCTTCTTCAAGTCCAATTTGGGTAAGTCTTCGGTTTGCAATGAATTTTAAATAATCAGACATACTCTCTGCATTCATCCCTAAAATACCACTGGGCATGGTGTCATGAGCGTACTCTATTTCCAATTGTGTTCCTTGCAGAATCATATTCCTTGCTTCGGTTTGCATAGCTTCATCCCAGAGCTGAGGATTTTCAAGTTTAATCTGATTGATCATATCTATTCCAAAATTAACATGCATGGATTCATCTCTTAATATGTATTGGAACTGTTCTGCCGTTCCTGTCATTTTATTTCTGTTACCCATGGATAATATTTGGGTAAAACCACAGTAAAAGAAAATTCCTTCCAATACACAGTAAAAGGCAATTAGATTTCTCAATAAAGTTTTATCATCCTCTAAAGACCCAGTTTTAAAATTTTGGTCAGCGAGAGATTCTGTAAAAGGGAGAGCCCAAGCAGCTTTTCTTGCTACCGAAGGGATTTCTTTGTACATATTAAAGATTTCTCCTTCATCCATACCTAAAGATTCAATTACATACTGATAAGCATGTGTGTGAATTGCTTCTTCCAAAGCTTGTCTCAATAAGTACTGTCTACATTCAGGATTTGTGATATGTCGGTAGACGGATAGGACAATATTATTTGCCACCAATGAGTCAGCCGTGGAGAAAAATCCAAGATTTCTCATTACGATTCTCCTTTCGTCCTCGGTAAGGCCGTTTGGATCTTTCCACAGAGCTACATCAGCAGTCATATTTATTTCTTGTGGCATCCAATGATTGGCACTACCATCAAGATATTTCTGCCAAGCCCAATCGTACTTGAAGGGAACCAATTGATTTACATCCGCGCGACAGTTGATCATTTGCTTTTGATCAACGTCGACTCTACTTGATGCACCTTCTAACTCTTCCAAGCCTTTTTCTATGTCCAGATTATCCAGAGCTTCGGATACATCATTAATTGAGCCTGTACTTATTGGTGGGGTTTTTGCTGGAGTTACAGCATCATCATTCACAACTGCAGTTTGTTGCATTGCGACTTGCGCTTTTGCTGGTTCAGCTACCGGCGTTTTCTGTGTTTCTTCTGAGTTAAAGTCATCCCAAGATAACATATCTACCTCCTTATAAAATTACTGACATGCCTCGCAGTCAGGATCGTCAATGGAACACGCTTCTGGCTGATCATAGGTTTTAGGTTCAGTCTTCACAGCATTGAGCTCCATATTGGTTATTGTTGATTTTTCGGTTGTTGTGGCACTTCTTGATCTTAAATAGTAAGTCGTTTTCAAACCTCTCAACCATGCCATTCGATACATAACATCGAGTTTTTTACCGTTAGGCTCTGAGACATAGAGATTCAACGACTGACTTTGATCTATCCATTTTTGTCTTCTGCTTGCTGCTTCTATTAACCACTTGGGCTCTACCTCAAAAGATGTAGCGAACAGCTTCTTAATGTCTTCTGGTACTCTGGCTATACTTTCTAAGCTTCCGTTGAGGTTCTTAAGATCGTAAACCATAACCTCATCCCACATATCTATTTCTTTAAGCGCATCAACTAGATGCATGTTTATGACAGTAAACTCTCCAGAGAGATTTGATTTCACAAACAGGTTTGAATAGGTAGGTTCGATTGATTGAGTTAAGCCTGTGATATTTGCAATCGTTGCTGTTGGTGCTATTGCCATAGTGTTTGAGTTTCTCATCCCCTGAGTTTTGACTTTTTCTCTAAGAGCGTCCCAGTCAAGACGAGTCGTCTTATCAACTTCGATGTAGTCTTTTCCTCTTTGTTTTTCAAGAATTTCAATTGAGTCAAGTGGTAATATTCCTTGACTCCAGAGTGAACCCTCATAGGAAGAGTAAGAACCTCTTTCTTTAGCTAAATCAGAAGATGCGCTTATTGCCATATAGCTCACTAATTCCATTGACTCATCGGCAAAATCAACTGCTGCTTCTGAAGCGTAAGGGATTTTTTTAATGTAAAGCGCATCTTGGAAACCCATGATTCCCATGCCTATAGGTCTGTGCTTAAAGTTTGAGTTTTCTGCCTGAGGCACCGCGTAGTAATTTATGTCTATCACGTTATCAAGCATTCTTATTGCAGTGGTTACGTTCTTTTCCAGCTTCTCTTTATCAAGGTTTCCTTCTGCATCAAGATGATTAGGAATATTGATTGAACCTAAGTTACAAACTGCAATTTCATCATTTGAAGTATTAAGGGTAATTTCTGTACATAGGTTTGATGAATGTATTACCCCAGTATGTTGTTGCGGAGATCTTAGGTTACAAGCGTCTTTGAATGTTATCCAAGGATGACCGGTTTCAAAAAGCATAGACAGTATTTTTCGCCATAATTCTTCCGCTTCCACTTCTTTATATGCTTTAAGCTTTCCTTCTTGAGCAAGCTTTTCATATTCTTCATACTTTTCTCTGAAAGCTTCCCCAGAAAGATCATGCAATTCAGGTGTTTCATTTGGAGTGAAGAGAGTCCATTTTTTCCCTTCAAACACTCTTTCCATAAATAGGTCTGGAACCCAATTGGCTGTATTCATGTCGTGTGTTCTTCTTCTATCGTCTCCAGTATTTTTTCTCAGCTCAACAAATTCCTCGATATCCAGGTGCCAAGTTTCTAAATATGCACAAACAGCTCCCTTTCTTTTTCCACCTTGGTTTACAGCTACTGCTGTATCGTTTACTACTTTTAAAAATGGAACTACCCCTTGAGATTTCCCATTTGTGCCTTTTATATGCGCTCCCATTCCTCTTACAGGTGTCCAGTCGTTACCTAGACCGCCTGCCCATTTTGAAAGCATGGCATTATCTTGAAGAGCACCATAAATTCCATGCAAGTCATCGGGGACAGTAGTCAAATAACATGAGGACAATTGAGAATGCATAGTTCCTGCATTGAATAGGGTTGGCGTTGAACTCATATAATCGAATGAAGACAGCAACTCATAGAATTCTAGAGCTCGTTGTTCTCTGTTTTCCTCGTTAAGGGCCAAGCCCATTGCCACTCTCATAAAGAATACTTGCGGGAGTTCAAATCTTATTTCATTTGAGTGAATGAAATACCTGTCGTAAAGAGTTTGAATGCCCAAGTAAGAAAAAAGTAAGTCATTGTCTGGAATCATCGCCTTACCGAGTAAATCCAAGTCATAGTTTGCTAGCTCTGGGTTAAGAAGTTCTAACTCAATTCCTTTTTTTACAAATGCATTTAAAGCCTCAGGGTAGAGAGTTGACATTTCCTCATGAGTTGCATTCTCTGTTATCTCTAAGAAAGAGAGAGCTTCTGATCTTAGACTGTCTAATAGAATTCGTGCTGTTGCAAATGTATAGTTTGGCTCCACTTCAACAAGTGAACGCGCGGAGAGCACCAATGCCTCTTTTACTTCATGTTCTGGCGCACCTTCATAGAGGTTTTTGTTTGCTTCTGAAATTATTTTTTCACTGTCCGTTCCTTCTAAGCCGTTGCAGGCTTCTTTTGCTATAACCTCAATTCTTTCAGAAGTTTCAAGCTCCTCCTTTTCTGGACGATCGTGAATATGAGTTTCTATTGCTCTTTGATTTGCTCTTTCAGCACGGTATAAAACATATTCTCTTGCTACCTTGTGTTCTTCAGAGCGCATCAAAGCCAGTTCTACCTGATCTTGAATTTCTTCTATATGAATAGTTCCGCCAGATGGCATTCTCTTTCTAAAAATATCTTCAACTTGGCTACTTAAAGCCGATACTCTGCTATGTACGCTTGAAGATGCTGCTGCAGCACTGGTATGTACTGCCAAAAAGGCCTTTGTAATGGCAATTTCTATTTTAGAACCATCAAAATCAACTACTGAACCATTTCTCTTTATAATTCTTAGTTGACCTGGCGAAACCATAGCTTTTTTTGGTTCCGGTTGGACTGATTCTTGCTTCTTTTCTTCTATTGTTCCTGTTGTTTCCAAAACAATTCCTTCTTAAAAAATTAACTAAAATGGGTATAAAAAACACAACATATTGTGTTTTCTTTATAATGGAGTACAAGATAAAGGGTTTTTAACAAAAAAGCAATACAACAATTTATGAAAATTTAGTGGATAGGCTGTGTATAAGTGTATATAAATGTGTTCATGTCTAAGTATTACATTTCAATAGATCAAGGCACCACGAGTTCGAGGGCAGTTTTATACGACAGCTCCTTTAACCAAATAACTCAAGAACAACAAGAATTTAAACAACACTATCCCGCAGAGGGACTGGTTGAGCATGACCCTGAAGAAATTTGGACTTCAGTGTTTAATACTGTGAATTCCTTGATGAGCAAGAAAGGCATCAAGAGCTCAGATGTGATCTCCATTGGCATAACCAATCAAAGGGAAACGGTAATGCTTTGGGACAAAGATGGCAAAGTTTTGGATAAAGCTATTGTGTGGCAAGATCGCAGAACAACAGAATTTTGTGAAGAACTCAGATCTAAAGGCATTGAGTCAGATGTAACAAAAAAAACAGGTCTTTTACTCGATCCTTACTTTTCTGCAACCAAAGCTCGTTGGCTATTAAAAGAACATAAAATTGATCCAAAGAAATATTTTTTCGGCACTATTGATACATTTCTTGTTTGGAAGTTAACAGAAGGAAAAAGCTTCAAAACAGATGTAACCAATGCATCAAGGACATTATTATTAAATATTGATTCTGTTGAGTGGGATACAAACTTGATAGACATATTTGAGTTAGGCGACCTAAATTTACCTGAAGTAACAAAGAACACCGCAGATTTTGGCTCAACTAAACTTTTTGGCGGAGAAATAAAAATTTCTGGCATTGCAGGAGACCAACAAGCATCTCTAATAGGACAAGGTTGTTTTGCTAAAGGACAGTTGAAAAGCACCTATGGCACAGGATGTTTTTTAATGGCAAACACAGGCAAAAAAAGACAAAACTCCTCAAATAAGCTTCTATCAACTATAGCCTACCAAGTGGACGATTTATGCTATGCCTTAGAGGGAAGTATTTTTATGGCTGGAGCAAATTTTCAATGGCTTAGAGACAAAATGAATTTTTTCGAAGACGTTAGCGAATCTGAAGAACTGGCTAAAAGAGCAGATCCCAATACCAAAGTTTTTCTCATTCCTGCTTTTGTGGGTTTAGGAGCACCGCATTGGGTTCCTGATGCCAGAGGAGCCATTTTTGGACTTACAAGAGACTCCGGAAGAGAAGAATTGAGTTTAGCTACCCATGAAGCAATCGCTTTTCAAACTAAAGAGATCATATCTTCTTTAAAAAATGACGGCGTAAAAGTGGATAGTGTAAGAATTGATGGTGGTTTAACGAGAAATACTTTTTTTAATCAGATTTTATCCAGCGTCATTGAATTGGAAGTTTTGTGTTCAAAAACGGTTGAATCTACTGCTTTAGGTGCTGCTTATCTCGCTGGTATTGGAGCTGGAGAAGTCTCTCTGCAAGATGTTTCAAAGAATTGGTCTCCCAAGGCAGAGTATAATCCGGATTCCAACTATGATTTAGAACGGTACGATACCTGGAAAGAATTTTTAAACAGATTAATCAGCTAACAAAAATTCAAGAAGGCTTTGCTGAGCATGCAATCTATTTTCAGCCTGGTCCCAGATCATACTTTGAGCATGTTCTAGCATTGTGAAGCTTATTTCTTCGCCCCTGTGAGCAGGCAAGCAATGCAAAAAGATTGCATTGTCATCAGCAAGATCAATGTCTTCTTCTTCAACAAAGAAATTTTTGAAGGTTTTTCTCCTTTCTTTTGCAGAGGTTTCATTATTCATGGAAGTCCACACATCAGTCGTGACGATTTGGGCTTTTTCAAGAGCTTCATTTTTTGAGGATGCTAATGTTATGAAATCTTTAGCCTTATTTAACAATGGCTGATAGGGCTCACAACCTTTAGGACAAAAAATACTAATTTCAAAATCAAAAATAGAGGCAGCTTCAATATAAGAATTGCAAACATTGTTTCCATCTCCAATCCAACATACTTTATTAAGAATTTCTCCCTCATTTTTTCTCTTTAAAAGTCATCAAGTCAGCAAGAATTTGACAGGGATGAAATAAATCAGTTAAACCGTTAATCACAGGAACAGAGGAGTTTTCTGAAAAAAGCTTCAATTCTTCATGACTGTCGTTTCTAATTACCACCGCATCAACCATGGAAGATAATACTTTAGAAGTATCTGGAATTGGCTCACCTCTGGACATTTGTAAATCAGATGAACTTAGGAAAATTGTGTTCCCTCCCAATTTGTTCATAGCTACTTCAAAGGAAACTCTCGTTCTGGTTGAGGGTTTTTGAAAAATCAAACCAAGAGTTTTTTTTTCAAAAACATTTGATGTTTCTGATTTTGATTTTATTTCTATTGCTCTATCAATGATATGGCTGAGGTCTTGTCTCGAAAAATCTTCAAAATTTAAGAAATGCTTTGGTCTCATTTAATTTAAGTTATAGAATTGCAGATTCAAAAAACTAATACTAATAGACTTCATTAAATAAATAAAATTCATATGACGCAAAAAATTAAAACCTTCAATGCTATTGCTGAGAAGGGCCTAAATATCCTTCAAGAAAAAAAATTTGAGGTATCTGATTGTCTTTCTGATCCTGATGCAATTATTTTGAGAAGCCACAAACTCAAAAAGGAAGACTTTGGAAACAATCTAAAAGCCATAGCCAGAGCTGGGGCAGGGGTAAATAATATCCCTGTCGAAGAATGCTCTGAGCTTGGAATTCCTGTATTTAATACTCCAGGAGCGAATGCTAATGCAGTTAAAGAAATAGTTCTAGCAGCACTTTTAATGTCTTCTAGAGGTCTTTTTCAAGGGGCTAATTTTGTGAATTCAATAGAAGAGTCAAATCAAGAAGAATTAAAACCTTTAATTGAGTCTGGAAAAAAAAGCTTTCAAGGGCAGAGAATTAACTGGCGGAACTTTAGGCGTTGTTGGTATGGGAGCTATAGGCTCTAAAGTTGCTGATATGGGAGTAACGTTAGGCATGAATGTTATTGGCTATGATCCAGCTATAACGGTTGAAGCTGCTTGGAAACTGCCTAATAAAGTTGAACGAAAAGAAAGTATTGAAGATGTTTTTAAAGAATCTGACTACATCTCTCTACATGTACCTGCAAATGATAAAACTAAAGGTCTTATAAATTCTGATTTACTTAATAACGCCAAAAATGGTTTAAGACTTATAAATTTTGCAAGAGATGAAATAGTTGTCTCGAAAGACATCATTGAAAGTTTGGATAAAAACATCCTAAGCAAGTACATAACAGATTTTGCTGATTTAGATCTAATCTCTAGAGCTAAAACAGCTAACGATGTCATAATTTTGCCTCACATTGGAGCAAGTACAAGCCAAGCAGAAGAGAATTGCTCTGTCATGGCTGCTGAACAGCTTGATGATTTTTTGAGTAATGGAAACATAAAAAATTCAGTAAATTTTCCTGAGTTAATTGAATCCAGACCTTCAGAATTTAGGATTACCCTTTCAAATAAGAACCACCCTGGAATGATAGGAAAAATTACTACTGTGCTGGCCGATAACAAATTGAATATTATAGATATGGTTAACAAAAGTAGAGGTGATATTGCGTACAACGTAATTGATCTAGAAACCAAACCGCCAGAAAAGGTTCTGGTTGAATTGTCTGCTTTAGATGATGTTATTTCTGTAAGGGAGGTATAAAAATGACTAAACCAGTTGCAATTGTTACAGGTGGAAGTAGAGGTGTTGGCGCCGAGGTTTCAAAACTCCTTGCAAGCAAGGGTTGGAACATAGCAATAACTTGTTCAAGTTCAATTGAAGCAGCAAATGAGGTAAGTAAGGAGTGTGAAACATTAGGAGCAGAGACAATTGTTTTAAAAGCAGATGTTTCACAGCCCGAATCTTGTGCTCAAACAGTGAACGAAACCTTAAAAAAATGGGGAAAACTGGATGCTTTGATTAATAATGCCGGCACCACTAAATTCAATGCTCATGATAATTTAGATGGCCTCTCCAAAGACGATTTTCTTGGATTGTATGCAACAAATACCGTGGGTCCTTATATGATGATTAAAGAAGCAAGAGAAAGCCTCCTTCAGTCAGATAATCCATCAGTTGTGAATGTTGCCTCCATAGCAGGAGTTTTAGGAATAGGTAGTTCCGTAGCTTATGCCGCATCTAAAGGAGCTTTAATAAATATGACCAAGTCTCTTGCTAGAGCTTTAGGGCCAATCAGAATTAACGCAATCTGTCCTGGATTTATTCAAGGAGATTGGTTGAAAAATGGCTTGGGTGAGGAAACCTATGAGTTTGTAAAAAAATCTACTGAAGACAGCGTTCCATTGAACCTAACTTGTACCGCAGAGCAGGTTGCAGAAACAATTTGTTATTTCATAGAATCAGGATCAACAATAACAGGGGAAACTTTATTGCTTGATGGTGGAATGCATTTAGGCAATTATTAAGCCCTAAAAATATTTTTCCACATATTCTTTTGTAAAACCTACAATCTCCTCTTCTCGTCCTTCTTTAACCTTCAAAACCCATTCTGGATCAGATAAGAGAGCTCTCCCTACGGCAACCATATCGAAGTCTCCTCTTTCAAACATTTCAACTAAAGTTTTGATAGAAGAGGTATTAGCTTTATCATTGCCGACGTATAGGCCTATAAAATCTGAATCCAGCCCCACACTTCCCACCGTAATAGTAGGCTTATTGGTTTTTTTTAGTCCAGCCTGCAAGATTTAAATCAGACCCTTCGAATTCTGGTTCCCAGTATCTTCTTGTACTAGCATGAAAAACATCAACCCCAGAATCAGAGATAGGCCCTAAAAAAAAGTCTCCAAGTCTGAAGGAGTAGGAGCAAGTATCGCGTTCGTAATCTTGTTGTTTCCATTGAGAAAATCTCAGCATTATTGGAAAATCATTTCCTACAAGTTTTCTAGCGCGTGAAACTATCTCGCAGACAAATTTTGTTCTTAAATCTTCTTCTTTGCCGTATTTATCTTTTCTTACATTAGTATCTCTCCAGAAAAATTGATCGATCATATATCCATGAGCTCCATGAAGCTCTACGCCATCAAAACCTAACATTTTTATAATTTCTATATCTTTTACATAGTTCTGAATGAGATCTTCAACGTCGTTATCCGTCATTTCATAAGCTACTTTTTTATCTTTTCTGACCAAACCTGAAGGCGTATACCCAGGTACTTCAGGATTTGGAGGTTGACCGGGTTTTCTTATTCCACCCACATGCCATAATTGACAAAATATTGTGGAACCTTCTTCCTGAACCGAGGAAATTAAATTCTTCCAGCCTTCATGAGAATCTTGTCTTAAATTAGGAACATTAGGATAGCCACTCGATGCAGGATGACTTACCTCAACTCCTTCAGTAATGATCATCCCTACCTCTGCAGCTGCTCTTCGTTTGTAATATTCTAAATTTTGATCTGTTGGAATACCGTTTGGAGACATGCTCCTGGTCATAGGTGCCATAGCTATTCTGTTGGGCACAACTAAGTTATTGATTTTTATTGGTTTAAATAATGCTTCCATTTTTACCTCTATTTTTATTCAGAATTGATAAGACCTTATTGGAATAAGAATTTTTTTTATAGTAACTTTTATATGAGTTACACACAAAAGTTTATTTGTTTTTTTTAAATTCGAGTTATGTCTATCTTTTACTGCATTATCTTGGTGCAATCTCAATAACTTTGTAAGTTATTGATTTTATTGAATAATTTATAAGTGGTTAAAAATTAACCAATTTAGCTAAAACACTCCTGTTTAAAGGTTCCAATCAATCTTCCATATTTTATCCAAAGAGTTATCCACAATTTCTGTGGATAAAAAAAATTAAATATTTGTTAAAATTTCTTCTATGGTGAAGTCTTTAGAATCTTGGAAAGAAGTTGCTGCTGAGTACGGCCTAAAAGACATTTTAAAACCAATAAGAAAAAAATATCTGATGCCTCTTCACAAAAAAAAGAAAATTTATCCAAGTAGTAAAGATATTTTTAGGGCATTTGAATTGACTTCTTTTAAAAACGTAAAAATTATAATACTTGGGCAAGATCCCTATCATGGTCCAAATCAAGCAAATGGCTTAGCCTTCTCTGTTAATTCAGATATTAGATTTCCTCCATCTTTATTGAATATATTCAAAGAATATTCCTCAGATTTAAATTTACCAATTCCCACAAGTGGAAATTTGTCAGCTTGGGGAGAACGAGGAGTCCTATTATTGAATTCTATTCTAACTGTAGAGTCCGGATCACCAGGATGTCACAAAGACTTTGGGTGGGAAGAATTTACTAATCAGATTATCAAAGCTTTAAGCGATAAAAAATCAAATCTAGTTTTCATCTTATGGGGGTCATATGCTCAATCAAAGAAAATTCTTATAGATTCTTCGAAGCATTTAATCATTGCAACTCCTCATCCTTCACCATTATCTGCTCACAGAGGATTTTTTGGATCAAAACCTTTCTCTAAGGCAAATGATTATCTTAGGAAAACCAAAAACGAAGAAATAGATTGGAGAATCTAAGGACTACAATATGTTTAAAATTTGTCCGTCTAGAAAAATAGACTCAGTTTGATCATCTTTGTTTTTAAAAAAAAACAAAGCCGTATTTACCTTCTTTAGATAAAACTTCTCCAACTTTCTTTCCTTCTTTGTTATAAATCAGAAGAATCCTTTATCTCATCCTGCAAATTATCTGCAATTTTGAGAGCAAACTTCAACTTCCCTCTATATTCCATTCTTGCAATCACTTCTTGGCCGTTAAAGCAGCCCTTTGAAAAATCAATCAGTTCATTATTCTGATAATTAAGTTCATGGGGAGTAAATTTTGAGGAAGTATTTTTATTTATTTCCACTATTCTCTTATTAATTAGAAATTTCATCCATTCTTTTGAGTCTAGATCTTTTTTAAAGTGATCTTGATCATCTTTTTTTAATTCAGCATCAAAGAAAGGGATGTATTTGTTCATATGTTCTTTAAACGAGGCACTTAACTCTTCAAGGATGGCGATCTGAAAACCATTTTCTACCTTTTTAATCCAAAAAGTTGCCATAACTCTGCCTTTATTATTGCAAATGCAGGCAGGCTTAAAACCCTCATTTGAAATCTTTTCTACATCAATTGTAATTTGTCCTTGTAAGAATTCTGCAGCCTGAGATCCCTGAACTAAGAGACAAGTATGTTTTTCTGAAAAATTCATGCTTTTTTATATTTTCCTGATTATATAATTCTTTCTGTGAGTGACCTATTAAATAAAGCTAAATTTAAGGCTAGAAGAGGCTTGAATGAGCTAGATAAAATCTTTGTGCCGTTTGTAGAGAAAAGGTTCATATCTTTGAATAATTCTCAAGTTGATCAACTTTTTGAGCTATTTGAAATTGATGATGTTTCGCTAGCAGATATGATCATTTATAAAAAAATGGATTATCCAATTGAACTTAAAGAAATAT
Source organism: Gammaproteobacteria bacterium (assembly GCA_038141925.1). Taxonomy (GTDB): domain Bacteria; phylum Pseudomonadota; class Gammaproteobacteria; order Magnimaribacterales; family AG-339-G14; genus MEDG-81. The sequence goes on from JAYQJB010000002.1 coordinate 655,194, forward strand.
TTGAAGAAATATTTGAATTTTATAGTGAAATTTAGCTGAACTTGTGGACAATACGCATGTCTATAAGGATTAGGACATGGAAAACGATATAAACATTATTAATCTTGTTAAAAAAGGGGATGTAAGAGCCTTCGATATCCTTGTGGTCAAATACCAAGATAGACTTGTTTATTCTGTTTTTAAGTTTTGCAAGGACTTTGAATTATCTCAAGATATTGCCCAAGAAGCTTTTGTTAAAGCTTTCAGAAATATTGATAAATTTAGAGGAGAGAGTTCTTTCTACACCTGGATTTACAGAATTGCTATCAATACAGCAAAAAACTACTTTTCAAATAAATCCAGAGGAGCTGAAACTTACAATGAAGACGTTCTTGATGGCGCTTTATCTGATTTGTCTTTGAATTCAGACAATCCCGAAACTCTTTTAGCAGCAGAAGAAATGAAAGATGCTGTTAATCAGGCCTTTCAAAATTTACCTGACGAGATAAGATCAACGTTATCTCTGAGAGAGTACGATGGATTGAGTTATGAAGAAATAGCTAAAGTTCAAAACTGTCCAATTGGTACTGTGAGATCTAGAATTTTTAAAGGAAGAGAGCTTATTAACGAAACTTTTTCTAAATTAGGACTGTCTAAAACCTGGAGTAATTAGTATGGAATCAAGTGTAGATCAAAGATTGTCTTTACTTTTGGATGGCGAAGCCTCCGAATTCGAAACACGCAGGCTTGTTGAAGATATTTCTAAAAATCCTCATATTAAGAAGCGTTGGCTTGAGATGAATAAACAAAAATCAGCGCTTCGAAGAGAACTTTTAATGCCAAATCTTGATCTTTCTTCCAAAATCCTAAACGAACTTCAAAAATCCAAAAAACCAAATAACCAAAAACATCACGAAAACCATTTTAGCTGGGGAAAAATTCCCTATATGAGGACCTGTTCTTATCTTTTTTGGTCTCTGTTTTACTCTCACCTTATATTTTTCGAATTTTCTTCCCAACCCACTCAATCTTTCCTCCAAGTCTCAGCTCCAAAAACACTAGTTTCTACAATAAATCCAGTTATCCTTGACGATTACGGCAGAAATTTTGATGGAAACCTTCGCAGTTATAAATTCATCTCCAATAATCAAGTAGAGGCTAATTATGGGATCAAAGGTTCAAACGCGAATCTTAAACTAAAATTTTTCCTCAAAGATGGCTCTAACACTTTGAAACTGTCTTCTATTTCTAATGGCGTTACTATAAATACAAGGAAAGGCGACAAACCAATAATTATAAAATTTATCAAGTGATAAATTATCCAACCAAAAATTGATAAGTATTTCTAATTTGATTTTAGAATAAAAAAAATCTGATTATGCAAAAAAAATTATTTGTATTTTTTACTCTTTTCCTCATTTCCAGCTCAGGATGGGGCCAGTTGAATCAAAACGTATCAGATCTTCCAAATTTTGCTTCTTTAGCTGAGAAGGTAACGCCTGCTGTTGTAAATGTAAGCGTCACAAAAGTTATTAAATCTCCAGCGCAAAATGAAATGAGAAGAGGGCCATTTAACGATCCTTTTTTTGATGACTTTTTCGGTTCTCCCTACAACCCGCCAAACCGTGATAGAAAAGTAGCATCAGGAGGCTCAGGATTTATTATTTCAGAGGACGGTTATATTCTAACAAATCACCATGTAATTGAAGATGCCTCCGAAGTAGTAATCAGTCTTCAAGATAGAAGAGAATTTTCTGCAGAGATAATTGGAAGTGATAAAAAGTCAGACGTTGCCCTTTTGAAGGTTAAAACCAATGAAAACCTTCCTTTTTTGAGTTTAGGAGATTCCGAAAAGGTTAGAGTTGGCGATTGGGTCATGGCAATCGGATCTCCTTATAGGCTAAATGCAACAGTAACAGCTGGAATAGTGAGTGCAAAAGCTAGAAGTGTTCCAGGACAAAGCACCTCATACATACCCTTTATTCAGTCAGATGTAGCTATAAATCCAGGAAACTCTGGGGGTCCATTATTCAATCTTAACGGAGAAGTCATTGGTATTAACGCAATGATTTACTCAAATCGTGGCGGGTATATGGGTATTTCCTTCACTATTCCCATTAACTACGCAGATGAAATAGTTACACAAATAAAAGAAAATGGGTTTGTCTCTAGAGGCTGGTTGGGTGTAGCAGTTCAGGAAGTAACTAAGGATTTAGCAGATTCTTTTGGCTTGGATGTGCCTCGCGGGGCACTAATTGGTAGTGTTTTAAAAGATTCTCCAGCAGAAAAAGCAGGTCTAAAAAATGGTGATGTAATTATAGATTTTGATGGGCAACAAATAATTTACTCAGGCGATCTTCCTTTGATTGTAGGAAGAATTCCACCTGAAAAAAGGTAAATGCAACAATATTCAGAGATGGAAAAAAGAAACGGTTTCTGTGACAACTGGTAAATTAGATGAAAAAGTTGCACAAGATACAACCGTTGATAAAGAAGAAGAGACCGGAAATATTTTAGGCATTGCCGTCAAAGATATCGCTTCCTTGACAGAACCAGAACAAAAACAATTGGGTCAAGATAAAGGAGTCGTGGTATCGAGTGTTTTTCCAGGACCGGCGTCTGAAGCTGGAATCAGAAGAGGAGACATAATCGATAAAATACAGTTTAAGGATGTGAGTAATATCAAAGATTATGAAAAAATTTCTAAAGCTTTAAAAAAGGCTCTACTATTGCTTTAAGAATTATCAGAGACAAAAACGGTTCTTTTCTCACCCTTAAAATTCCAAAATAGGACATAATGCCCGCATGTCGAGCCATGCTTCTATAAATCAGATAAGAAATTTTTGCATCATTGCACATATAGATCACGGAAAATCCACGCTCGCAGATCGTCTCATCGAAATATGCGGAGGCTTGAGCGAACGGGAAATGCAAAATCAAGTGTTGGACTCTCTTGATTTAGAAAGAGAAAGGGGCATTACTATTAAAGCTCAGTCGGTATATCTAGAATATGAGTTGGATGAAGAAAAGTATCAGATTAACTTAATAGATACCCCGGGACACGTGGACTTTGCCTATGAAGTATCAAGATCTTTAGCTGCTTGCGATGGCGCTATTTTACTTGTTGATGCTTCTCAAGGAGTTGAAGCACAAACTCTCTCCACTTGTTATAACGCTATCGATCAAGGGCTGACGATATTTCCCGTATTAAATAAAATTGACCTAAAACAGTCAGATCCAGAAAGAGTCAAACAAGAGATTGAAGAAATTATCGGCATAGAAGCTAGTGAAGCACCAACCATAAGTGCAAAAGATGGATTGGGTGTAAAAGACTTGTTGGAAAAAATAATTAAACAAATACCTGCTCCAGAAGGTTCCATTACAGAACCATTACAGGCTTTGATAATTGACTCTTGGTTTGATCAATACCTTGGGATTGTCTCTTTAGTGAGAGTGGTAAATGGCGAAATAAACCTTGGTGATAAAATTAAATTTTCCTCAAATAATAATGTTCATTTAGTAGAAAAATTAGGAGTATTTACTCCCAAAAGATTAGAAAAAACTAAACTAGTTGCGGGAGAGGTTGGTTTTATCTGTGCCGGAGTTAGAAGTATTAAAGGCGCTCCTGTTGGAGATACCATAGTTCTGCCTGATAAAAGTAACTCCTTGCCAGGATTCAAGCCAATAAAACCTCAAGTTTTTGCTGCCCTTTATCCTTTGGATTCCGGTGAATTTGAATCATTTAGAGAATCCTTAGAAAAACTAGCGTTGAATGATGCTGCTTTGCAATTTGAACCAGAGCAATCTCAGGCTTTAGGCTCTGGATTTAGATGCGGTTTTTTGGGAACGTTGCACATGGAAATTATCATTGAAAGACTGCAAAGAGAGCATGGAATAGAGCTTTTAGCTACAGCACCTACTGTCGTGTACGAAATTCTGTTGAAAAATAATGATGTGATTGAAATTGAAAATCCAAGTAAATATCCTGATCCAAGTTCAATTGAGGAAGTCAGAGAGCCAATAGCTCTTGCAACTATTCTTGTTCCAGAAGATTACGTTGGAAATGTTATCTCTCTTTGTGTAGAAAGGAGAGGAAGTCAAAAGTCTCTCAGATATGTGGGTGGACAAATAGAACTGGTTTATGAAATGCCTATGAATGAAATCGTTCTGGATTTCTTTGACAAATTGAAATCAACTAGTAAAGGATATGCATCTCTAGACTATGATTTTGTTAGATTTGATCAAAGTGATATTACTCGAATTGATATCTTACTCAATGGCGAAAAGGTTGATGCTCTCAACTTCATGGTGCATCGCTCAAAAGCAGACTATAAAGGAAGAGAACTGACAAAAGCTCTAAGAGAAGTCATTCCTAGACAGATGTACGATGTTGCAATTCAAGCTGCCATTGGAAACAAAATTATTTCTCGAGAGACAGTCAAAGCTTACCGTAAAGATGTAACAGCCAAACTTTATGGTGGAGATGTAACGCGAAAGAAAAAACTTTTGGAAAAACAGAAAGCTGGTAAGAAAAAAATGCGTCAGATTGGAAAAATAGATGTTCCGCAAGAAGCATTTTTATCGGTTTTAAAAGTAAGCAAATAATAATGTATGAATCAATTTTAATAATTTCAGTAATCATAATTTCTGTCTTATTTGCAGCCTGGGTTTACTCAGAGAAAAAATTAGATGGTAAATTTTCCAAGCCCATCAGCACTGTCTCTTTCCCGTTTCCTCTTTTAGCTTTTTATGCAGTTTTCAAACTTAACATCAGCTTTGGTTATATTTTAGTTGGTTTAACTTTAGTTTCACTTGTAATTTGGATCATCTCTCGAAGAACCGATTTAGTTAATTTGCAAAAAGAGGCAAGATCTTTTTTCCTAATCCTCCTTGGCATAACTATTTTTAGATCATTTATTTATGAACCTTTCCAAATTCCCACAGAGTCTATGATTCCTCAGATACAAGTTGGAGATTTTTTGGTAGTGGATAAATTTTCTTATGGCTTAAAAAACCCTATTGGAAAATCAACTTGGTTTGAAATCAGGGACCCAAAAAAAGGTGAGATGGTTGCATTCATTCCAGAGCATACTATTTGCAGTTCACCAATTGAAAATGCTTATCCTGAATAAAATTTCGATAGTTCTCAGGAGTATCTCTGGCAACGCTACAGCGAAGCTTGTACTCCCTTGGGTCTTACTTTTGTAAAAAGATTGATAGCCAAAGAAGGAGATGAAGTTATTTATCGAAATAAAGAATTGATAATTAATGGTGAAAAATTAAAAAGAGAGTTTTTATCTTCAGACAATGATGAAGTTTATTTGAAAGAGTTCTACCAAGATAAGTCTTACACAATAAGACTATTAGAAAACTATAGGAATCAACTTACATACGGAGCAGAACGTAAATGGATAGTACCAAAAGATTATTATTTCGTAATGGGCGACAACAGAGACAACAGTGCTGACAGCAGAAGTTGGGGCTTTGTGCCAAAGCAAAACATTGTTGGCAAACCAGCTTTTATATGGATGCATTGGGAGTGCCTAACCTGTCTTCCATCTTTTTCAAGGAATAAATTTTTGAATTAAGAATGAGTCTTGCTGAGTTAGAAACTTCTATTGGTTATAAATTCAAAAATAAGAAACTCTTAGATGAAGCTATTACGCATAAAAGCATAAACTCTGATTTCAACAATGAAAGGTTAGAGTTTCTTGGCGATTCAGTAATTTCACTTGTTGTTTCAGAAGCCTTACATTTTGAAGAGAGTTCTCTCGACGAAGGAAAATTAAGTATTTACCGCTCTAGAATCGTAAGCAGATCTTCATTGAGTAAAGCGGGCCTGAAAATAAAATTAAATAAGTATTTACATGCAGGTTCAGCGCTTAAGAATAATCAAAACCTAACAGAAACTATAGTTGGGAACACTTTAGAAGCTCTTATCGGAGCTATTTTTCTTGATTCAGATTTTTTAAAAGCAAAAGAAATTACCTTGTCTATCTTAGATATAGATTTTTCTAAACTTTTACTAGAAGAACAGAAAGATTCAAAAACTCTGCTTCAAGAATTTTTACAGTCTTTAGACGAAGATTTGCCTGAATACGTAACTACTGAAAAAAAGCAAAATGGAGAAATTTATTTTGTCTCTAAGGTAACTTTGCCAATACATAATGTTTTTGGCGAAGGACAAGGAAAAAGTAAAAAATTAGCAGAACAAGAGGCCGCTTCTAACGTTTTAATCATGCTGAATAAAGATGGAAAATAAATTTGGTTTTGTTTCGCTATCAGGCCGAACAAATGTTGGTAAATCAACCTTGCTAAACGCTTTCTTTCAAAAAAAGATTGCCATTACTTCAAGAAAACCTCAGACCACACGCAATCGTATTTTAGGAATTCTCACAGAAGAAAAATCTCAAATCGTTTTTCTAGATACTCCCGGAGTACATCTTGGCTATAAAAGGCAGCTTAACAAAGTCATGAATAAAATCGCCTCTCACTGCTATGAAGAGGTAGATCTTGTTCTCTTCTTAATTGATCGTTTTAAGTGGCAAAAGGAAGAAGAAAATATTCTCAAAAGTTTAAAAAATCTCAATAAGCCTGTTGTTTTAGTCATAAACAAAATAGATAGATTGAGAGATAAAACTAAGCTATTAGCATTTATCAAAGATGTTAGTGAAAAATTTAATTTTTTATCTATTGTTCCAATATCCGCATTGAAAAAAGATAATTTGATGGAATTGAAAAGTGTCATTTTAAACAATCTGGAAACTGGTCCACATCATTTTCCAGAAGACTCTTTAACAGAGTTTTCAGATAATTTTTTTATCTCAGAAATAATTAGAGAAAAAGCAATCAATAGGCTGGGTGATGAATTGCCTTATCGTCTGAATGTCGTCATTGAAAAAATTCATGATTCAAAAAAGCTTAAGACCATTTATGCAGCCGTCATTACTGAGTCTCAAAGTCAAAAAGGAATCATCCTTGGCAAGCAGGGCAGTATGATTAAAGCCATCGGAACAGCTGCCAGAAAAGAATTGGAAAAAGAGTTTTCAAAAAAAGTGAATCTTCAACTTTGGGTTAAAGCTAACAAAAATTGGACAAACGATATCAATAAGTTAAAAAAATTTGGGCTTGGAGTTGATTTTTGAAGTCTTTAGGAGCTAACGAAACAGAAGCAATTCTTTTACTTAGCAGAAAGTTCTCAGAAACCAGTCTTATCTGTGAGCTTTTTACTAGAAAAAATGGCAGAGTTTCTGTCATAGCGAAAGGAGCTCGATCAAAAAAAAACAAATTTCAAAATGTTGCTGCTCCGAATATTCTAGCTAACGTAAATTATTCTGGTAAAAGCGAACTAAAGACTTTAACTTCTTGGGAAGAAATCAAATACTTTCAAATACTTGGAAAAAATTTAAAAATTTTACTGTATCTCAATGAATTGATTTTCAAATTAATAGAAAAGGAAGTTAAACAAGAAAAAATTTTTAATGCTGTAATTAATTTTTACAAGATCTTAGAGTTGGGAGAAGCTAAAAATATTGAAATATCTTTAAGAGAGTTTGAATATTTCTTAATCTGCGAGCTAGGTTATGGTTTTGATTTTCAATTTGATGACAAAGGAAAGGGGATACAAAAAGATGGAATCTATTATTTTCATCCTGCTCAAGGATTTTCAGAAAAACCTTTAAATAATTTTTTAAAAGTCTCTGGAATTGATATTATAAATTTTACCAATGGAAAAATCACTTCTGCTTCAGCAAGAAGTAAAATAAAAAAAATTATGCAACTTGCAATCACCTACATCGCTGAAAAACCTATGAATGCAGGAGCAATATTCAATGACTAAATTAAGAAGTGGAATAGATTTGGTAGAGGTCTCAAGACTGGCAAAGGCTTACGAAAACTTTGGACTTAGATTTTTGAACAGAATTTACGATCATCTTGAAATCGAACAATTTCAAAAAAAATCTTCTAGAGCTAAACCCTTCTTTTTGGCAAAAAACTTTGCTGGTAAAGAAGCTGTATCAAAAGTCATAGGCTATGGCTTCACCAATGGCGTCAGACCAAAAGACATTGTGATACTTAGAAAATATGGCGGCCCAAAAGTAAAACTTAATGGAAGAGCTAAATTATTAGCAAAAGAGCAAGGGCTTAAAGATATTTCCCTTAGCCTAAGCGATACCGAAGAACACGCAACTGCAATGGCTGTAGCAATCACCGAATGAATCTCATTATTTTAGGTCCACCTGGGGCTGGTAAAGGTACTCAAGCAGCTTTCATTGCTACAGAAAAAAACATTCCGCATATCTCCACAGGTGACATGTTACGAGAAGCCATTAAGAATGGAACAGAATTGGGCTTAAAGGCAAAGGCAATAATGGATGCTGGAAACTTAGTTTCTGATGAGCTAATCATCGAATTGGTCAAAGAGAGAATTTCACAAGACGATTGTAAAAACGGCTTTTTATTTGATGGTTTTCCTAGGACCATACCTCAAGCTGAAGCACTGCAGGAAAATAACGTTGACATAAATGGAGTCATAGAATTAGTTATTGCAGATGAAGAAATTATCAAAAGAATGTCTGGTCGAAGAATCCACTTGGCGTCAGGTAGAACATACCATGTTGATTTCAATCCACCCAAAAAACCTGGACTGGATGATGAAACGGGCGAGGAACTTATCATTAGAAAAGATGATGAGCCAGAAACAGTCAAAGACCGTCTCAAAGTCTATTGGACTCAAACTCAACCCTTGATTGAATATTATTCAAATTTTAAAAACTCTTCAGATTTCAAGTATCTTACCGTTGATGGCACTTTAACCGTTGAGGAAATTAAAAATAATATTAAAGACTTTTTATCTCAGTAAATGACCAACATTTTAGCTATTGAAACCTCTTCGGTTTACTGTTCAATTGGCTTAGCAAAAAACAAAGAAATATATATCGAGCATTCTGAGGAAGAAAATACTCATGGTAAAAATATTTTTGGTTTTATCGATAACCTCCTTAAGAAATCTCAACTTGAAAAAGAAGAGCTAGACTTTATTGCCTTGAGTATTGGCCCAGGATCTTTTACAGGGTTAAGGGTAGGGTGTTCTGTTGCGCAAGGCCTTGCGTTTGGTTTGCAAAAGAAAATTTTACCTCTCTCTAGTCTTTTAGTTTTAGCTCAAACTGTTTTTTTGGAACACAAAGCCAAAGAACTTTTTATAGTAAAAGATGCACATATGAACGACTTATATGTTGGTAAATTTTTAAAAAAAAATAATGATTTGGCTCACCCTTTAATCAACGATGCGGCCATTAAGAAAAAAGAACTTTCTAATTTTATTTCTTCAGATAATAAAGAAATCATCTGTAGCGATTGTCATGAGTTTTTAGACTACTTAATTGAGCCAAGCCTTTTAGAAACAAATAATCATGTAAAAGGTTTATTACACTTAGCCAGTTATCTCGATGATTTAGATAACAGATTGAAAAATCCTGAAGAGGTATATCCCGCTTATCTTTCAGGCACTGATCAATGGAAGAGAGTTAAATAAATGGAAGTTTTGCAAATTCTAATTTTGTCAGTCATTCAAGGCTTAACTGAATTTTTACCTATTTCTAGCTCTGCTCACTTGATAATTACTTCCTCAATTTTAGGTAATGAAACCCAATCAATCACTGTTGATATTTTTGCTCATGGCGGCAGTTTATTTGCAGTAATTATTTATTTTAGAGCAGAACTTACTGACGCTTTAAAAGATTACAAATTATCTTCAAGCGATTCTTTTTTAAATAAATTATTGCTTGGATCCTTGCCAATACTAATTACAGGATTTTTATTAAGAGATTTCATTTCAGAAAATTTAAGGACTCTAGACATTATTGCGCTTTCAACTATTTTTTTTGGTATTCTTCTTTGGATTGCTGATAGAAGCTCAAAAGAACAAACAACTTATGAATCAGTAACCTTTAAACATGCTTTTTTCATTGGTTTAGCTCAATGCTTAGCTTTGATTCCAGGAACCAGCCGTTCGGCGATTACAATAATTTGCGCTTTATTCTTGAGTTACTCCAGAACGGTTGCCTCAAAGTTTGCTTTCATGCTTGCAATACCTACTTTGGGTATTATTTTCCTTTCTGAAATTATTGCCTTAGGATTTACCCCATCGGAAATAAATTGGCTTGATGCTCTTTTGGTTTCAACCTTTTCGTTTTTAAGTTCTTACTTATGTATTAGAATTTTTTTAAACCTCATCGAAAGAATAGGCTTTACACCTTTTGTCGTCTATAGAGTTTTACTCGGGATTTTTTTACTTTTTTTAGCCTATTAATTGTCTTTTGATGCTCCACCCACTATATTTTTGAACAACATAAAAGATGAAGGATATGAATCTAACAATTCCAGAAATCTTTGTTTCTTTTGCAAAAACTTCTCTTTTTAATAAGCTTTCATACCAATCATTAACATTGGGATGAAGAATATGTATTGGATATCTTGCAGCCTTAAGTCTTGAAACATAAATAAACCATGCAATATCGGGTAAGGTTAGTTCGTTGCCCAAAATGTAAGTATGGTGAGAAAGTTTTTCATTTATTTCATCAAGATGGAGTTTAAGATTGAGTAATGATTTAGTTACAGACCTCATCTGTGATGCCTTCTTTTTTATAATTCTCCCAAAACTTTCTATTTGCGTCGTCTTCTAAGTCTTCATTTCCATGCAAGGTAGCCTTTGATTCGGATTTTTCTTGGATTTTTACGTTATTCAGGAATTTTGGAACTAAGAATTTAAAAGTAATATTTCGAATGTCTAAATGAAGGTCATTTTCTTCAATCATCATCTGATTTATCTCTTCTTCTTTATCTGAGGTATCAAACTCATGCTAGGAAATTTATTATCTAAATACTTAAGGATGTCATTACTTTCGATATGAACTTCTCCGTCATCAACCAAAACAGGAACCAATGATCTTGGAGTAATGCCTTGAAAGTAAGTAGAAAAGTTTTCTTTTTTTTGAAGATTAATATGATGGCCTGTGTAATCTATATTTTTTAGACCCATAAAAATTCTTGTTTTCATTGAACAAGCAGAAAAAGTGAAATGAAAGAGATGGATTCCTTTCCAAGAAAGGACTTCTTTTGTTTTAATATCTTCTTGTCTGAGTTTAACCATCGTTTTTTACTGATATGAATAATTATAAAGGAAGAAAGCCATTTGTATCTTATCTTTCAAAAAATGATATCAGATTTGCTGAAAAATTTGCTTCCAAACACGATTTGAAATTAATCACGCCAAGAAACTTAAGGATTTCCGATACACATAAGCAAGTTATATGGGCATCAGCCAAAAACCTTGCATTGCAAGATTTGGCAATAAAGAACTCAAAACCTTTTGTCATCGATTACATGGACTTTAAAAAAATTATGGCCAAATCATCTTTGCTTAAGAAATGTTTTTCCAAAAATGATATTGGGAGAAAGGTGATTGATATGACTGCTGGATATTGCATAGATGCTTTAGAAATAAGTTTCCTTGGGTATTCAGTTACTGCTATAGAAAAAAAATCTTGGCTATATGAATTTACAAATCAATGTCTGCAAAACTCAAAGCATAAAGATTTGAAACATGCCATTAATCGAATAGATTTTCTAAATGGTGATTCTTTGGATCTCATAAATAAATATTCAGATCATGAGATTGTCTATTTGGATCAAATGTTTGAACAAAAAAATGATGCACGAGCCAAAAAAGAAATACAATTTTTAAGAAATTTGGATTTCGAAGAATTTGATTTAAATAGATTTAAAAACTCTTTGAAAAAAAACAATTTCAAGAAAATCATTTACAAATCAGCTTTGCATAGCAACATGAGCTTGCTTATTAATTTAAAGCCTTCCCGTGTTATAAAAGGCAAAGCATTTAAATACAATATATTTACCGTAGACCAGGAGAACGAATGAATTATCAAAAAGATGTATCTAATTTTATGATCTTAGGAGAACAAAAAATATCTTCAGATCTTAATCTTAATAATGAGCAAACTCAGCTTTATATGAATTTGATCAAAGAGGAGTTTGAAGAGACCGCAAAAGCATTTGATGAAGAAGACCTGATTGAGGTTGCTGATGGTCTTGCAGATATGGTTTGGGTCATTATGGGTATGTGCAATAGTGTGGGTATAGATTTTGATAAGATTTGGGAAGAGGTGAAAAGTTCAAATATGAGTAAATTTGTTGATGGTAAATTCATTAAAAATGACGCTGGGAAAATTATGAAGCCGGAGACTTATTTCAAACCAAATATCAAAAAAGCTTTGGGTTTGTAATCCATGCCGCCTTGACGGCGGCATGTTAAGGGAGAGATTATTCTGTAATTAATTCTCCTGAATTAATTTGAATAACTTTTGCTTTTTCCGACTCTGGAATAATCCTTTCTAGATTTATTTTTAACAAACCATTCTTTAGATCGGCTGTTTTTACAACAACTTCAGGCGCAAGAGAGAATTGCAATTTAAAGGCTCTCGAAGCAATACCCTGATGTAAGACTTCTCCAGAAGAATTTTTAGAACCTTCGTGTGTAATACTCAAATTGTTTTCCTTAGTTTCGACGGTTATATCGTTTTCACTAAGACCTGCAACTGCAACCTCGATGGTAAAATCATTCCCGTCGCGCTTGATGTTGTATGGCGGGTAAGACCTTGAATCTTCTCCTATCTCACTAAATGTTCTCAATGAATCGAACAGACTATCGAAACCTAAAAACCTCGTTGAGAAGAAAGGATCTGATAAATTTAATACACTTTTTTTCATAATAAACTCCTTAATTTAAGCAAGTTAATAAAAAGACACCTCATTCGAGCATGTCAACCTAGGGAAAGATCCCATCACAGCAACCTTTCTCAATATTTATATGGAGGTATTTTTTATTTTTTCAAGACTTTAAGGTTTGCTTTTGGAAAGTTCTTTCAGCCAATGTGGTTCTAAAAACTTATTTGCTTCTTTTTCTAATCGTTGAGTTATTCTGGTCGGATAAAGCATTCCCTTATCATCCTCGCGGACATATTTATTTTCTATTAACCGATTTAAGAAAACATCAAACATCCATTTTTCTGAAAATTCTGGAGTCAGTCTTGCTTGAGTTTTTTCTAATTTTTTAAGTATTTCTAAAGAATTTCTTTCTAATTCATTTTTTGAAATATGTTCCGCTGAATTTTTCCACAATTGAGAAATCAGAACGTAAAACCTATCAATTGAAGGTTGGACAAGTTTTCCCAGCGATTGCGTTTCATAAAACTCTTTTGATTTGAAATCAGGTCTTTTAAAAACGTTGGAATCTTCAAGAATGAGATTTTTATTTTTAAGTTTATTAAGTTTTAAGTTAATTATTTGATCCAAATCGGCCTCATTCCATTTAAGAAAAAATTCTTCTTTCAAAAACGGATAAATCATTTTTATGGACTGCAATAAATCTTCCTTAATTATTTCTTTTTGGTACTGAAAAAAACCGCATATTAGAGACTCAAAAATAAGCAAGTGAGAAATATTATTTCTGTAAAAGCTGAGCTTAGCCGCCTCTAAATTTGTCAAAGAAATTCTGTCATTTATGTCTTCCTTAGAAAGGAATCCCAACTTTCTCATTTGATCAATTATCTTTTCTCCAGTTTTTTCACAAATCAAAGTTTTGGCAGAATATTTATCCTCTTTAAGCAAAGACTTCAATAATTCAATTCTTGAAACAAGTTCTTGTTTTGAGATAGAGAAACCATCACTATTTAAAATTGCCAATGAAAACAATGCCGTAGAAGTCACAACAGTTGAGTCATTGATATTCGTCATGATTTTCTTTCCAAGAACGGGAGTAACTTTAAAGAGCCAATCTTTCTCAGACGAATAGTTACTCAGTGGATATTCTTTTAAAAGGGCATTCAAATTTATAGGTTCTCCAAATTGCAAATAAGCCTCTCCAAGATAATTTCTAAAATCTCTAAATACTGAAAAAATATCTTTTAAATTTTCTTTTTTCTTTTCTGCACCCATTACTTCATTGATATAAGAATTTCCTTCAAGTACTTTTTCATAGTTAATAGAAATTGGTATGAAACTTACTTGTTTTTCATCCATGCCTAAGAATGATCTTAAAATCATCGAAATAATTCCAGGTCTTGGCGGCATTAATTTTCCTGATCTGGATCGACCACCTTCAGGGAAAAATTCTATCGAGTGTCCTCTTTGCATTAATTTTCTTAAATGTTCATAAAACACCACAGAGTAAAGACGATTGTTGCTAAAAGAGCGCCTCATAAAAAAAGCACCGCCTTTTCTCAAGAGCGGGCCTACCAGCGGTAGATTTAAATTTTTACCAGCAACGATTTGAGGCAGCATCAAGTCTTTGTAGTAAAGCAAATAAGATAAAGCTAGATAATCGATATGGGAACGATGACAAGGTGAAAAAATTAGAGAGGTGCTCGGTGCAATTTTTCTAATTTCTTCGAAATTTAATACTTCTAAGTTCTCATATCTCGAGTTCCAAAACCAAGTTAGAGCTCTATCGTAAAGATAGATAAATGGATAAGACATATCCGAGCAAATTTCCCATACATATTTACTGGCTTTTTTTCGTAATTTAGCTAATTTTTTTGATTGCCCTCAGATTCAGATTCAATGTAACTTTTAATAGAATTAGAATTTAGAATACTAGTTACCAATGTTCTTCTATTGGAAATATCTGGTCCTAAATGAGCTTTTCGATTTTTTCTGAATCTAGCTCTCAAAAGCCTTTCAGTTTTTAAAACAAGATTTTTATCTGATTCAGGACTATTGAAAATGTCATCCACTTCAAGAGGTTTGTGAAAAAATATTTTCACATTTCTGCCATTAAAAAAAAAGTTTGAATAAGTTTCTGATAAAACTGGTTCCTTCCCAAGATTCTCTAAATAAAAGTTTGAGCCAGTTATCTTGCCGTTCAGGTGATTTTCCCCAAAAAACATCTACTGGAATGATGATTGCATTTTTTGAAAAATTACGATTTTCAGCAAGGATGCCTAATTCTTTTGGATGCATTCTTTTCGGAGTCTGCCAAGGAAATTTTCTTTTTGGATTTCTAATTTGAAAATAATTTTTTTTAATTGGATATTTTTCATTTTTTAATTCAAGTTCAGTTAAATTATTCTGCTTAGTAAGAATTTTTAAAGCCTGAAAATCTATTCTTGAGGTTGAAGAAAGCGCGTAGATTATCTCTTCATTTCTTAAGAGCAATTCTGTTTTTTTTGATTCACTCTCGTGATTAGCTTTGATTAGAAAATTAAACATTAGAAGTCATTCCTTCTTTATAGTGATAAAATGCGGATTTTAACAAAACAAATCTTATTTTTTTTGAATTTTACCTTGTAATATAGCCGGAGTGGCGGAATTGGTAGACGCGTTCGATTCAAAATCGAGTGCCCACAAGGCGTGAGAGTTCGAGTCTCTCCTCCGGCACCAAAGGAGAAGTAATTATGAAAGAAACCGAAATAGTCATGGCTCAACAAACACCAAGTTTTTTTTGGCCCGCAATTAATTTTATTAATTGGTTTTGTCGCCATTATGTATTTTTTAATTATCAGGCCGCAAAACAAAAGACTCAAAGCTCAAAAGGAAATGATTGAATCACTCTCCGTCGGAGATGAAGTAATTGCTTCGGGCGGTATGGTCTGCGTTATTACAAAGATGAATGATGACTTTTTAACCGTGCGAGCTAATGACACAGTTCTTACAATCCAGCGAGAATCTGTAAGTAACGTTTTGCCTAAAGGAACAATTAAATCTCTCTAAAAAGTGCTCAGATTTCAGCTCTGGAAAATAATAATTATATTGTTTGTCATTACCATTGGCATTACTTATGCTTTGCCTAATTTTTATCCGCCAAGTCCAGCAGTTCAAATCACTTTGGATAGTTCTTTGGGAAAGATATCTCCTAATATTGCAAAACGAATAGAACAACTAGCAACAGAAACAGAAATCAGTTTCTCATCCAATCTTGCTGAAGAGCTTGATGGTTACGACTCAATTTTATTTAAGGCAGAGAATTATCAAGATCAAGTTAAGCTCAAAGAATATTTAGAACAAAACTTAGAGAGAGAATTTGTCATAGCTTTGAACTTAGCTCCAAATACTCCTGATTGGTTATCGGATATTCAAGCCTCGCCAATGAAGTTAGGTTTGGATCTTAGAGGAGGAGTTCATTTTTTAATGGAAGTAGATTCAGAATTGCTCATCTCAACTCGTCTGGAATCCTTTCTAGCCGATATCAGAAGGAAGTTAAGGGAAGAAAGGATCGGAATCAGTCGATACGAAATTACTAATGATCAGATTATTTTCACTACTCGGACTGATGCAACAGATCAATTAGATGATTATCTTAAAAGTAACATTGATCTTGAGTATAGCAAGCAAGGGAACAATCAATTTGTTGTTAGAGTATAACGAGCAAGGCCTTGATGATTTGATCGATTATGCAGTTTCGCAAAATCTAGTAACTCTTAGAAATAGGGTTAATGAGCTTGGTATTTCTGAGCCAGTAGTAGTTCGTCAAGGTAAGAATAGAATTTCTGTTCAACTTCCAGGCGTTCAAGATACAGCTGAAGCAAAAAAGATCATTGGAAAAACTGCTAACTTAGAATTTCGTCTTGAGGCAGAATCTAATAGTTTATTATCTAGAACAGACCAATTTGATTTTTCTGGCAGAAGCATAAGGCTACTGAAACAAGTAATCATCACAGGTGACAAAGTAGCTGATGCAAGTGTAGGTTACGATGAAAGCGGTTTCCCACAAGTTAATATTTCTTTAGACGGCGAGGGCGGAACAAAAATGCATCGTTCCACAAGAAACAATGTTGGAAGAAAGATGGCTGTTATTTTTGTAGAACGAAAAATAAAAACGTCAAATAACAGCGAAGAAATTGAAAGTTATTTTGATAAAAGAGTTATAAGTTTTGCCACTATTCAATCGGCACTTGCCAACCAATTTAGAATCACGGGTTTAGATAGCCCTAATGAAGCTTCCGAACTGGCATTGCTTTTAAGAGCAGGAGCTTTAGCTGCACCGATGAATTTTGTTGAAGAAGGGACAGTTGGGCCTTCTTTAGGAGCCGATAATATACGTGTAGGAGTGCAATCTTTAATTCTTGGCTTGTCTTTGGTTTTAATTTTTATGATTTTCTACTATAAAGTTTTTGGTGTAATTGCCAATATTGCCGTGGCTCTCAATATCGTCCTAATAAGCGCTATTATGTCAATTTTATCAGCAACCTTAACGTTACCTGGTATAGCAGGAATAGTTTTAACAATTGGAATGGCAGTAGATGCCAACGTTTTGATTTTTTCTAGAATTAAGGAAGAATTAAGAAACAGACTAAAGCCGCTTGATGCCATCAATGCCGGATATGATAGAGCTTACATTACAATTGTAGATGCCAATATAACAACCTTAATCGTCGCTTTGATTCTTTATACAATTAGGCACAGGTCCGGTCCAAGGGTTTGCAATTACTTTATCGGTTGGAATTTTAACCTCTATGTTTACTGCTATTTTGGTAACGAGATTTTTAGTTTGGTTGGTTTATAGGAATCGAAAGCATCTCGAAACTTTGTGGATTTAAAATGCAAATAAATTTCATGCGACCAAGAAAGATAGCCTCTGCCATATCAATTTTATTGGTTTTGATATCAGTTGTTTCACTTTCCTTTAAAGGTTTGAATGCTGGATTGGATTTTACTGGTGGGACTTTGATTGAAATTAAGTTGTCTCAATCAGTTAACTTAGAAGAAATAAGAGATGAACTTGACTCTAAACTAGAAGACGATTTTCAAGTTTCTTATTTTGGCTCTGAAGAAGATATTCTTATTAAGATTCCGGGAGGTTCGGAAAACAATCTATCGATGAAATTGTTTCTACTTTGAAAAATGAATTCCAATTTGATTTGAGGCGTAAGGATTTTATTGGTCCACAAATAGGAGAAGAATTGCGTGATCAAGGAGGCTTGGGCTTATTAGCCGCGCTTTTGGTAATGATGGTTTACATCATGTTTAGATTTCAGTTTAAATTTGCCATAGGAGCACTCTTGGCATTAATCCACGATGTATTGATCGTGCTTGGAGTTTTTTTTCAATATTTTATATTGGCTTTAACTTAACAGTACTAGCAGCCATTCTAGCCGTAATTGGTTACTCACTAAACGATACAATAGTAGTATCAGATCGAATCAGAGAAAATTATCGAAAGAAAAGAAAATCCGATAATGTTGACGTAATCAATAGATCTTTAAATCAAATGTTGGGTAGAACTTTAATTACATCTTTAACCACCTTATTAGTTTTATTTGCGCTTTTAATTTTAGGCGGCGATTTCATTCAGAATTTTGCAATTGCCCTGATATGTGGAGTAATTGTTGGGACGTATTCTTCAATCTACGTTCTTTGCAATAATTTGATCTTGATGAAATTAAGTTTTGAAGATCTTGCCATAAAAAAAAGTGAAACATACGACGACGGTTTACCATAAAAAAAAGGGAGGTCCGAAGACCTCCCTAAATTTTACTATTCTTCAATTAAGCAGAATGTTTTACACCGCGGTATATACCGTTTTGTAACTTTCCTGACTTATCTGACTCCATAGCATCATGCTTTACGCCTCTGTAAACACCTGGTTGAGTTGCTTGTTTCTCAACATGAAGGTTGCTTTCAGTGACTTTGATACCTCTGTAAATAGACATATCGCCTCCAGTTTTCGTTTCGATTATGTTTCATGTGCCTCACGGCATACACCCTCGTAACGCGTTCCTTCGGTAGATATTCGGTCTCGTTCCCCATAAAAAGGTACTTGCTAGCCTTTCTACACCTCGTGCAGAAAGAGGTTTTCCTATCTCCTACTTCCGTTCAATGCACTAAAAAAGTGCACTGAATGAACGATTAAAGAGCATTTTATCAAAAAAAATATCAGATTGTAAATATTTTAGATCAAAGAATTTTGTATTTCTTTGTTGATAGCTTTCACACAAGCCATGTTGCCTGCAACAATATTATGAGAAGAAAACACATCTTCATTGCCATTGAAATCATTTATAAAACCACCGGCTTCCATTACCAATATCGCTCCAGCTGCAAAATCCCAAAGCTTCATCCCGTATCCCAAAAATGCATCAAGTTTTCCTGATGCTACAAAAGCGAGATCTAATGCCGTTGATCCTGTTCTTCGAAGAGTTAAAGAGTTTGAGTAAAGATTTCTAATTAAAGTTAGCTGATCAAATTTTGGTTCAAGATTTGGACCGCCATGAAAAGAATTACAAATCAAAGAATTTTTTAAGCCTTTTATATCGGAAACTCTAATTCGAGTTTTATTAAGAAAAGCTCCTTTTCCTTTTGATGCATAATATTCGTCATCTCTAGAAAGATCGTATATCAAACCATGTTCTATTGAGCCCTTATAGAAACATGCAATCGAGATAGAGTAAAAAGGAAAATCATGAATGAAGTTTGTGGTTCCATCCAATGGGTCTATAACCCAATGATAATCTGCATTCTTATTGCCTTGACGACCAGATTCTTCTCCTTCAAAAGAATGATCAGGAAAAGAGGTCTTTAGAGTATCGATGATTATATTTTCTGCGATGCTATCTACTTGAGTAACAAAGTCAGTTGGGCCTTTCTCAAAAATATTTATTTTGTCTCTACGTCGAGAAAATTTATGAATTTCCTTTGCAGCAAGTCTAGCGGCATTGATCGCAATAGTAACTTTTGGTTCCATGGTTTTTTTTAAGAAAAGAATTGTAAACTATTAAGGTGTCTGATTCTTCACTTAAAAATAAATTCGATTTCATTTTGGTTGAACCATCTCATCCTGGAAATATTGGAGCAACTGCAAGAGCAATTAAAAATATGGGATTTACAAAACTTTCTTTAATTAACCCAAAAGATTTTCCAAATGACGAAGCCTTTTATAGAGCTAAAGGCGCAAAAGACATCTTAGAAAATGTAAAAATTTATGAAGATTTATCCAATGCTTTGAAGGATGCAACTTTGATATTTGGAACGAGTGCAAGAACTAGAACCATTCCATGGCCAACAAAGACTTCATCTGAATTGAGCATTGTTTTAAATACAGCTTTAGAGAGTAGTAATGCAAAAGTTTGTTTTGTCTTTGGAAGGGAAATCAGCGGCCTAAGCAATGAAGAGCTTCAAATGTGCGATTATCATATAAAGATTCCAACTGATGAAGATTTTTCATCTATAAATTTGTCCCATGCTGTTCAGATTATTTCTTATGTTTTAAAGATGGAAATAGATAGCATAGATTCGCTACCAGAAATAGAAAATGATTCGCCAACGTTTCAAGATAATGAATACTTAATCGACCATTTTGATCAAGTTATGAAAAAAATGGATTTTTACGATCAAGAAAATCCTAAGCAAGTGAAAACAAGAATGCGAAGACTCATTAAACGCCTCCAACCTGATAAATTAGAAACGGGTATCCTTAGAGGATTTTTAGCTAAAATCGAACAAATACTTAACAAAAAAAATTAGTCTGATAAAATCACTCCCCTTCAGTGTCCCCTTCGTCTAGCGGTTAGGACACCGGGTTTTCATCTCGGCAACAGGGGTTCGATCCCCCTAGGGGACGCCAAGAATTTTCTCTTGGCAAAAATATCCGCATTGCTATTTATTGGTGCAAATAGTGTTTCAAAATATCAATTTTTGAAAAGTTTTAGTGCAAAAGACCTTATTTTTGTACTTTTGACTCAAAATTTAGCTAATTTACAACGCTCTATAATTGCTCACATTAATCTTTTATTAGGTGAAGATATGAAACTTTTAACAATAGTCGTAAAGCCGTCCAGATCAGATGGTGTAAGACGTGCTTTATCAACCATTGGTACTGGTGGAGCTACTATCATTTCTGCCCAAGGTTTTGGAACCCAAAAAGGACATTCTGAAACTTATCGAGGAGCTAGTTATGAGGTGGATACAAAACCTAAAACAATGTTTCAAGTAGCTTGCAAAGACGATGACGTCGAAAACATCATTCGAGCCGTGCGAGAAGTCGCAAATACTGGTGAGATAGGTGATGGCAAGATTTTTGTAACAGAACTTAACGATGTCGTTCGCATCAGAACAGGTGAGACTGGTGAGGACGCTATAAAGGAGAATAGCAATGAGTGAATTAGAGTATGCATTAAATACTTTTTATTTATTGGTCTCTGGAGCCTTCGTAATGTGGATGGCTGCAGGATTTACCATGTTAGAAGCCGGTTTAGTAAGAGCTAAGAACGTATCAGAAATTGTTACTAAAAACTTAGGTCTTTACTCTATCGCATGTGTCATGTACTTAGTATGTGGTTTCTTTTTAATGTACCCAGGTGATAGCGTATACAACGCATATTTCCCAATGATAGGTAGTACTTGGGGTATGTCTTTAGATGGCTTAACTTTTAATACCGATTTAGGTTATTCAGATGCTGCTGACTTTTTCTTTCAAGTAGTTTTCGTTGCAACAGCAATGTCAATTATTTCTGGAGCAGTTGCAGAAAGAATGAAGCTAATTCCATTTTTCTTATTTGCCATAGTTTTAACTGGCTTTATCTACCCAGTTCAAGGTTACTGGAAGTGGGGTGGCGGTTGGTTAGACGCCATCGGCTATACTGATTTTGCCGGATCTGGTGTTGTCCACTTATGTGGTGCAGCTGCTGCTCTTGCTGCAGTAATTATTCTTGGTCCAAGAACTGGAAAATACGGTTCCGATGGATCGATTAAAGTTATGAGAGGTTCAAACATTCCAATTGCTGCTTTAGGTGCACTAATCCTTTGGTTAGGTTGGTTTGGTTTCAATGGTGGTTCTCAGTTAGCTGTAAACGATGCAGCAAATGCTAATGCTGTTGCTCAAGTGTTCTTAAACACAAATGCTGCTGCTGCAGGTGGTGTTATAGGTGCGCTACTTATAGCTAAAATTCTTACTGGTAAAGCAGATGTAACAATGGCCATTAATGGTGCCATTGCAGGTTTAGTTGCTATCACAGCAGCTCCTGATAGTCCTTCTGGCGGATTAGCCACAATCATTGGATTCGTCGGTGGAGTAATTGTTTATTTCTCAGTGGTCTTCTTAGACACAGTTCTCAAAATAGATGACCCTGTAGGTGCAATTTCTGCTCACGGTACAGTTGGTATTTGGGGAATCATGGCGACACCACTTTCTGGTGCTGGAGCTTTTGGTACTCAAGCAATTGGAGCTATTTCAATTTTCCTTTGGGCTTTCATCTGTACTGCAGGTACTTTGCTAGTGCTTAATGCTACTGTAGGTTTAAGACCTTCAGAGGAAGAAGAAACTTCAGGACTAGATGCTTCAGAAATTGGAGTGGAAGCTTATCCTGAGTTCAAAGATTAATTAATTATCCTCCCCCTAAAAAGCAGGTAAGGAAACTTACCTGCTTTTTTTATATAATTTCCCATGCCTTTTATTTTCCTTGTATTATTTTTCTTTTCTGGCTTTTCCTTTTTCTTGGAAACAAACGAGGAACTAACTGTATCTACCAATAAAAATTGGAATTTCAAACCTTCTTCAGAAACAATCTCATCAGACGCAATAAGTTTTTTTAATGTCACCCATAACAAAGAACTCTTTAACTATTCAGCTGGAAGTTGGATAAGTAGAGGATCCGGACAGGAAAGTTTAATTTCTTTGAGATCTCCTGTATTGACAGGTTCAGGAGCTTGTGGATCTTTCTTAATTTTGGAAGATGGTTTGCCAATCAGGCCTGCAGGATTTTGTAACGTCAATAATCTCTTTGAAGTTTCTACAAATCTATCCTCTAAGATTGAAATTTTAAAAGGTCCGTCTAGTTCTAGATTTGGTGGAAATGCTTTGCACGGAGCCATCAATTTTCAATCTCTTAAGATTGATGCAGACAATCTCCTTAAAACCGAAGTAAATGATGATGAATCCTTCAAAGCATCTTTTCAATATCAGGAAGCAACTAATTGGTCTTTAGGAGTTGCTTTGGATAAAGATCAAGGATTCAGAGATTTCAGTGGCTTTGACCAACAAAAATTGGCCTTTAAATCCAAAAACAACACCAAGAATTGGCAAGCAACAACATTTTTAAATCTTACCAACATCAATCAAGAAACCGCAGGCTATATCAGTTCTTATAAATCAAGTTTGAGGTTAACGAATGCCAATCCAGAAGCCTATCGCGATGCGAAGTCATTACGCTTAAATACACTCTTGACTCAAACTAAAGATGATTTTGAATTTCAGTTGAGGCCTTACTTAAGGTACAGCAAAATGGATTTCATCCAACATTATCTTCCGGGAAAGCCAATAGAAAAAAACTCCCAAACCAGTTCGGGTTTGAATTTTCTGATGAACGTGAAAAATCTTTCTAACCACAAACTATCTTTTGGGATCAATTTTGAGATAGCCGATGTGCAATTAGAAGAATTTCAACCAAACCAACTTACTGACAGTTCAGCTTTCAATAATGCGACAAGGCCTCAAGGTTTGCACTATGACTTTGAAGTAAATACCAATTTGTATGCTGCATTTTTGTCTCACGAATTCATAACAGATGATGATTTTAAAATATTCTCTAATTTTAGAGTCGAAAAACTCAACTATGATTACGATAATCTCATGCTTGATGGTAGAACCAGAGCTGATGGTTCAGAATGTGGATTTGGTGGCTGTTATTATTCAAGACCTGCCGATAGAAATATTTCTTTTTCTGATAATTCATTTAGATTTGGTTTTTCTAAAGATTTTGACAAATGAATTTTTCCTACAATTTAGTAAAGGTTTCCGACCACCTCAAATAAATGAGCTTTTTAGGTTACAAAAAACACAGACTTTAGCTGATTTGAATTCTGAAAAAATAGATTCTTTGGAATTTGCACTTCTTTCAACCGGGGATAAATTTATAAATAAATTAGTTCTCTTTTCTTCAAAGAAAAAAAATTACATCTTTAAAGATGCTGATGCATCAACTATAGCTGGAGGAAAATCTAAACATCAAGGAATTGAAATTTCTGGGTCTGCAGATGTAACTTCTATGCTGATGATTTAATATGCTTGGAGCATTGCAGATCATCTTTATGATTTCTCTTTATCGACTATTGGAGTTCATGAATGCAACTTAATCGATACCGCACCAAGATTACAGGGAAGCATATTCTTTAATATATTTCCGATAGATAAACTTACTCTTCAAATTGAAGAAGAATATATGGGCAAGTATTTTATAGATCCTGCAAACCAATATAGTTATCCAGGTCACTTTTTAACTAACATAAGAGGTTTCTATAATTTAACCCCTAAACTTGATATCAACTTTAGTGTATTGAATATTTTTGATAAACGTTATGCTGAAAGGGCAGATTACTCCTCTTTTTCGGGACAAAGATATTTTCCAGGTCTTCCGATACAATGGCGTTTCGGGTTTAGTTATTCTTTCTAAAATAACTTATATCCCATATTTTTTTTAACATGCAAGAATCTACTGCTCGTACAGATATTGATGAAGAATCAACCGAAAAGGTTGCGAGCCCTGAAACACTTTCAGTTTGGGGGCTTGCTTGGCCTTCCATATTGGCAAATGTTTTATTTGCTTCAGTAGGAGTAGTGGCATTAAAAGCTGTAGGTAATTTAGGAACGGATGCGGTTGCCGCAGTTGGTACCGGGGGTCGAATTTTTTTCGTAATTCAATCCGTCATGATGGCAATTTCAACTGGAACCACAGCATTGGTTGCAAGAGCTTATGGCGCAAGACGATATCAAGAAGCAAGCCAAGTAGTTTATGACTCAATTTTAATAAGCATCTTTTTAAGTTTTATCTCTATTTTTGTTATTTGGGTTGCCGGAGAAGATTTGATGAGTCTTTTTGGTTTGGAATCGGAGGCAAAAAATCTAGCTGTAGATTATTTAAAAGTTTTAATTCTCTTTTCCCCAGCTTTTGGAGTTTCTATTGTTCAAGGTGCGGCAATAAGAGCTGCAGGGAGACGTAAAAACACCTTTATACATCGGTCTTATTCAAAACATCATTAATATTTTTCTTTTAATAGGACTAGTAAATGGACGTTTTGGCTTTCCTGAGCTTGGTGTTGTAGGTGCAGCATATGCTGGTGGAATATCTTTTGCTATCGGTACAGTATTGGGAATTTTTGTTTGGATTTTCAGAATTATTACTATCCCTTTACCAAAACTTAATAGTTTTTCTTTTAGTAGATTTAGAGAACTGATTCATGTTTCTACTCCGGCTGGACTCGAACAAGGAGTTTTTCAATTGGGCCTTTTACTTTATTTTTGGATAATTTCTTTATATGGCAATGCCCCAATTGCTGCTTATAACGTTGGGATAAATATTTTGATGCTTTCTTTCATGGTTGGACAAGGCTTTACCGTAGCTGGAGCTACTTTAACCGGACAATTTTTGGGTGCAGAAAATCCAAAGGAAGCAAAAAGAAGTGGGTGGCGTTCTGTGGTTTGACCATGGTCTCTATGGGAATTTTAGGCATCATTTTGGCCTTAGCATCTCGTCCGATTGCAGGTTTCTTTGTCGATGATCCAGAAGTCATTCGTTTGACGGTTTTATTTGTATGGCTTTTGGGAATTATGCAACCTTTGATGGCTTTAGAATTTGCTTTAGGCGGAGCTCTACGTGGAGCGGGAGACACTAAATCGCCACTGTACATTATTACAATTAGTTTAGTTTTCTTCAGACTTACCTTTGCTGGAATTTTCGTTTGGTTGAATTTTCCAATAGAGTATATTTTTGGCAGCCTAATTATCGATTATATTGTCAAAGGAATTCTCTTTACATATCGCTTTGAATCTGGTCGGTGGATAAAACTTAAAACCTAGAGTTTTTCAAAAAATCCGTATATTATCTAGAACATAACTCATTTAGGAGAGTTAATTTATAAATTAAATCACTTTTGGGAGGATTTATGAGCTATTTAGCTACAAATGATTACGTAGGTATCTCGTTCTGGATTGCGACTGCTATTATGTTAGCGTCGACAGTATTCTTCTTTGTAGAAAGACAAGATGTGTCAGGTAAGTGGAGAACTTCTCTTACCGTTGCTGGTCTTGTTACCGGTATTGCTTTTTGGCATTACCTTTACATGAGAGGAATGTGGTCAGATATGGGAGCTTCCCCTACGGTATTTAGATACATTGACTGGTTAATCACAGTACCACTTCAAATCATTGAGTTTTACTTGATTGTTGCGGCTGTAACAGCGGTAAGCGCAGGTATATTCTGGCGTTTGCTTATTGCATCAATTGTAATGCTTGTTGGTGGTTATCTTGGTGAAACAGGTCTTTGGACTCCTGCAGTAGGTTTTGCTGTTGGAATGATTGCTTGGGTATACATCATCTATGAAATATTTCTTGGTGAGACTGCTGCAGCAAACGCCGCGAGTGGAAACTCTGCAAGTCAAAGCGCATTTAATACAATTAAATGGATTGTAACCGTAGGTTGGGCAATTTACCCAGTTGGTTACGCGCTTGGTTATTTTGCAGGCGGAGTTAACAACGAAGCACTAAACATTGTTTATAACCTTGCTGATTTGATTAACAAAACAGCATTCGGTTTAGCAATTTGGGCAGCTGCTAAAGCAGATTCAGCTTAGTATCAGCCTGATAAAGAAAAACCCTAGCTTATCAGCTAGGGTTTTTTTTAAGAGCCCCTTGCACATGTCTCCCCCAAGAGCACAAGGGACAAAACGAAATATATAAAATTCTTTCAAGAGGGTCAAAAAAAAAAAAAAAATTATAAGGAAGAAAGTTCTTTAAAGGATTGCATCAAAAGTATCACTGATGCTCGCGTTGATGACTAAGTCTGCAAACTGATCCATTTCAGTAGGCTCATTATTCAAAATAACAAACTTTGCACCACTTTGTTTACCAAGCAAGGGGATAGTCGCTGCTGGATAAACCACAAGGGATGAACCTACAGCAATCATCAAATCACAATTAGCTGCTTCATTTTGAGCGCGCATCATTTCTTTTTCTGGCATTGGCTGACCAAAAGATATAGTTGCGGTTTTTGATAAACCCTTTGCAATCTTGGCAAGTAGGCGGCTCTTGATTTTCTTTAAAAGCTTGATGAATGGGTTCCAGCTCAAATTTTTTTTCACAGTTTAGACATACTGCGTAAGTGGCATTGCCATGAATTTCGGTAACCTGATCATCTTCTAAACCTGCGGCTTGATGTAAATTGTCAACATTTTGAGTAACACAATGTCCGTTATCTTTTGTTTGAATAATTTTTGCAATGGCTTCATGACCTTTATTAGGCTTAAATTGAGAGAAATTACTTTTAAAATTTAGACTTTGTTCCCAGTATTTTTTTCTCATGTCTTTCGATGACATGAAATCTTGAAAATAAATCGGTGTATTTTTCTTCCAAAAACCATTTGGCCCTCTAAAATCTGGAATACCAGAGTCGGTACTTATTCCAGCACCTGTAAAGAACACAGGATATTTTGAATGTTCTATGAGCTTTTTGAATTCTGTAAGATCTGACATAAAGTTAACCACCCATTAAGAGTTTAAATATATCTAAAAAAAATTCTATCTAACTTGAAATAACTAATTTCTAAGAGTAAATTGATTCCTCATGCGAGTATAGCTCAGCTGGTAGAGCGCGACCTTGCCAAGGTCGAGGCCACGGGTTCGAACCCCGTTACTCGCTCCATGTTAAGGAGTGCCATTATGAAATACCTTTTAATTGCTTCCGTCTTTTTTCTCAATACTTTGCTAGCTTCTGAATCTTGTGAACATTCAAAATGGGGTAAAGGTGATGAAATTGGAAATGCAAATCTTATTACCAATAAGTCTGTATTAAATGCAGCAAAACTTATAAAAACTGGAAAAGTTTACAGCTTGGGATTAACGCTTGATTCAAATACACCTGCTTATCCTCCTCGTAGTTTAAATCTTCAAGTGGTTCAGCCTACACAACAGTTTGGAGAAAGAGCTTTTCCAAACTCCACCTACAATGATGATATTTTCCAAGGCTGGTTTGGCATAGGTTCTCAGCTTGATGGTTTAGGCCATATTGGAGGACCTGATGGTAAGTTTTATAACTGCTTCGATGGAAAAAAATTGCTCCCATAACTGGCCTTACTAAATTAGGAATTGAGAAAGTGCCCCCTATGGTAACTCGGGGAGTGCTTTTCGATATGACAAAGATTTTGGGAGTAGAGTACCTGAAAGCAGGCCAAACTTTTTCGGTTAAAGAATTACAGTTGGCAGAAAAAACACAAGGTATCAAAGTTCAAAAAGGCGATGTAGTCTTGTTCCATACAGGCTGGACAGATGCAATGTTGGAAAAATTTCCAGAAAAGTGGGGAGCTGAAATCCCAGGCCTTACACCTGAGCTGGCACAATATTTAGCTGACTTGGAAGTCATTGCCGTTGGCTCTGATACTTATGGATTGGATGTCATCCCGCCAGTAAATCCGGAAGAACCTTTTCAAGGACATGTAATTTTATTGCAACAAAATGGCATTTACATTTTAGAAGCCATGAATACCGGACCGTTAGCCGATGATGAAGCTTTCGAATTTCTTTTTGTTTTAGGGCAAGCTAAGGTTAGAGGCGCTGTTCAGATGTATATCAATCCGATAGCAATCAGATAATTTAGATTAGGTCAGCAAATTCGTGATTCTTATCGCGGTGACCGGCTTCATCTGCTCTAACTACAATGACGACATCTCTCAAGAGTTGCTTCAGGTTCAAGATTCCAATAATCGATAGCTATTTGAGGAGCAGGGCGATTTTGAATTTTGCCACTATCAATTTCAGCTAAATATTCAGAATAGGAAAAAACGGCTTCTTCTTCAAAATAACCAATCATTCTATGTGCAGTCTTTTTGAAAAAAATATACAAAAGAGTATAAAAAATCCCAAAAGAGATTTGTGCCAGAAGAATTAAAAATCTCTCTGTTCTGGAAGGCTTAGCAATTTCAATGAATGTCATCAAATGCATTCTTTCGTTTTCTGCCTCATCAAGAAGTTCCTTGATCATACCGTTGTCGTCTTTCATATTTCTGAGAGATCTCAGGTGATGCACGACACCAGCTACCATGCCAGGAACCCCCGCAACGGTTTCCAAGACAACGGCACGATGACCATATCTTTTACGGAAGAGAGTATCGGCAAAGAATCTTAATGTTTTAGTTATGAAAAGCGCGAACGAATCACTGAAACTCTCAGGGGGAGTATGAAGCTGAGCTCCAATTGATTCGTTCGATACAAATTTGTTGTCATCTGTATTTAGCATCGTTGTACTATATATACTTCAAAGTTATATAAAATATTTCAAATCTAATTATTAGATATATATAGCTTTTTTTCATAAGTGCTAAAGTTTAAAAAAACAGAGAGGTAAAAATGAGTACAGTGAAAACCGAAATGAAAGAAAAGGGAGTCTTTGTGGTTACCTTAAACAGACCTAAAGTCCTAAATAGTCTTAATAAAGAGATCATTGATGAGCTGCTTGAAGCATTCGACACTGCTTATGAGGATAAATCAATTAGGACAGTAGTTCTTACTGGAGAAGGCAGAGGATTTTGCAGTGGAGCTGATCTTGCAGGTGGAGGTTGGCCCAGCGATCCCAAATGGTCTCCCGGCGAATCAACAGCAAATGCTATGGAAATCGGTTTCAATCCTTTGGTTAGGAAGATTGTAAATTGTCCCAAACCTGTAGTGAACGCTATAAACGGTATTGCTGCTGGAGGCGGTGTAGGTTTGGCTCTCTGTGGAGATTTAATTTTAGCTGCCGATACAGCAAAATTTAAATTGGTATTTGGCCCACAACTAGGCATCATTTCCGATGTAGGAGCCTCTTGGTTGGTGCCTAATCTTTTGGGTCGAGCTAAAGCTAATGGTATGGCTCTTTTAGGAGAAGATATCAGCGCCACTCAAGCAGAAGCTTGGGGATTGATTTGGAAAGTTTTTTCTGAAAAAGACTTATTGGATGAAGCTTGTAAATTGGCCGGCCGAATGGCAGATGGAGCTATTACAGGCTTGAAAGCGATTGTTAAAGCTCACGATAATGCACTACAAGTGTCTTTATCCGATCAATTGGATTACGAGAGAGATACCCAACGCGTTTTATGCGATGGGGCGGTTTTTAAAGAAGGCGTGCAAGCCTTTTTGGAAAAGAGAAAGCCAAATTTCAGAGATATTGAAGAAGTTTAGCTTTGGCTAATTCGAATTGAGTCTTTCTAGAAGATTCGAATAAATTCCTTTTAGCGTTTCCAAGTCTTGCAGACTGACATTCTCATCGGTTTTGTGAATGGTTTCGTTTAATGGACCGAGTTCAACAATTTCTGATCCCATAACCTGCAAGAAACGTCCGTCAGAAGTTCCACCCCCATTATTGATGATAGGTTCATAGCCAGTGATGGATTTAACTGAGTCTACAATCTGTTCGATGAAATATTTTTTTTCAGTTAGATAGGGAAGACCGCTTAATACCCATTCCACTTCATATTTGAGATCCAGCTTTTTAAGAACAGCCTCAAAGGTTTCTTTCAAGTAAGCTTCATTGGATTCAGAACAAAATCTAAAATTAAATATCATCTCTAAAACTCCTGGCACGACATTCGTGGCCCCTGTTCCAGATTTGATATTGGAAATTTGAAAAGACGTAGGTTGAAAATGCTCGTTGCCTTCATCCCAAGTAATGCTTTCCAGTTCAGAGATTAATTTGGCGCTGGTAAAAATAGGATTTTCTACTTTTTCAGGATAGGCAACATGGCCTTGTTTCCCTAAAACTTTTAACGTTCCACTCAACGAACCGCGTCTGCCTATTCTGATGGTATCGCCAACCTTTTTATTTGAAGAGGGCTCACCAACCAAACAGAAGTCTATATGTTCGCCATCATCCATGAATTTTTTAATGATGACATCGATTTTGCCATCTTCAGGTTCACCTTCTTCATTCGAAGTTAATAGCACTCCCAATCGATAATTCAAGGTAGGATTGGTGCTTAAAAAATCTTTTAAAGCCAAGAGGTAGGCTGCAATATTTCCTTTCATATCGGCGGTACCGCGACCATACATATGACCATCAATAGTTACTGCTGAAAAGGGCGGTTGACTCCAATTTTCAACTGGCCCAGTTGGTACCACATCGGTATGTCCCAAAAAGCACATCATGGGACCTTCATTACCAATAACGGCGTAGAGATTTTCAACATTGTCGTAATCAATTCGTTCGCATTTGAAGCCCAAATCAATTAAAAAAGGCTCAATAAGATCAAAACAACCTTCGTCTTTAGGTGTGATTGATTCAATTTTTATCAAGTCTTTTAATAAACTTTCTATTTCCATCTGGCGATATTATAAGTCGTTTAACAAACTAGTTTTAAATTTTATTACTGCTGTTAAAATCATTCTTTTATTAGAACTAAATCAAAGGAATCAATATGACAAATCGTATCCAAAGAGGCGATCTTCAAGTTAGTGAAGAATTAGACAAATTAATCAGTGAAAAAGTTTGTGTGAATATCGATGTGGAGCCTGAGCAATTCTGGAATTCTTTTAACGAAGTTGTCAAAGAATTTACCCCTAGAAATAAAGTTTTACTGACTGAAAGAGAAGAACTGCAAACCAAAATAGATAATTGGCATAAAGAAAATAAAGAATTCGATAAAGAAACATACAAGTCTTTTTTAAAAGAAATTGGCTACTGGGTCGACACTAATGAGGAATTTGAAATAGAAACCACTGACGTGGATGCTGAAATATCAACCATTGCAGGCGCGCAACTGGTTGTGCCCGTGATGAATGCTAGATTTGCTTTGAATGCTGCAAATGCTAGATGGGGCAGTCTTTACGATGCACTTTATGGTACAGATATGATCTCCGAGGATGGTGGAGCTGAACGTGGGGGCGCTTATAACCCTGTCAGAGGAGATAAAGTTATTGAGTTTTCTAAAAATTTTATGAATGAAAACTTTCCTTTGAGTAATGGCACTTATCAGGAAATTGCTGCATTTCAAATTAACGATGGTAATTTGGAAATTACCCTCAAAGATCAAACCAAAGTGACTTTGGCAGATAACGATAAGTTTGTTGGCTATTCTGGAGATGTTGAAAATCCCTCAGGGATTTTAATGAAAAATAATAATCTTCATGTTGAGGTACAAATCGATCGTGAAGACTCGGTTGGTAAAGACGACCTAGCTGGAATTAAAGATATCTTAGTCGAGTCAGCAGTTACTACCATTCAAGATTGTGAAGATTCGGTTGCCGCTGTTGATGGCGAAGACAAAGCTACTGTTTACAGCAACTGGCTTGGCTTGATGCAGGGTAATCTAGAGGAAACTTTTGACAAAGGCGGCAAAGCCATGACTCGAAAGCTGAATCCCGATCGAGATTATTCTAATCCTGAAGGTGAAGGATTTACTTTGCCAGGAAGAAGCACGATGTTAGTTAGAAATGTCGGACACTTAATGACTACTCCTGCTATTTTGGATGCTGAAGGCAATGAAATTTTTGAAGGCATTATGGATGCCATGTTTACCATCACCATTGCCAAACACGATTTGCTCAGTAATGGTACTTTCAAAAACAGTCGTACTGGAAGTATTTATATTGTTAAACCAAAAATGCACGGTCCAAAAGAAGTACAGCTAACTTGCGATTTATTTGCTGCTGTTGAAAAAGCGGTAGGTTTAGCGCCGTTGACAGCGAAGATTGGTATTATGGATGAAGAGCGTCGTACAACAATCAATTTAAAAGAATGCATCAAAGTTGCCAAAGATCGTGTGATTTTCATTAACACTGGCTTTTTGGATCGTACCGGTGATGAGATTCATACTTCCATGGAAGCAGGTCCAATGATTAGAAAAGCGCAAATGAAGCAAGAGCCTTGGATCTTAGCTTACGAAGATTGGAACGTAGACAAAGGTTTGCAAACTGGTTTTAAAGGCAAAGCTCAAATTGGGAAAGGAATGTGGGCAATGCCAGATGAAATGCTTGGTATGTACGAAAACAAAACCGTACATCCAAAAGCGGGCGCCAATTGTGCTTGGGTACCTTCGCCTACAGCAGCAACTTTACATGCCCTGCATTATCATCAAATTAGCGTTCCAAGCGTTCAGGAAGATTTGCAAAAAAAAGAAAAGAAGCAAACATGGATGAAATCTTGGAAATCCCTCTTTTGAAAGAAGAGTTATCAGCTGAAGAAATCCAAGCCGAGTTGGATAATAATGCTCAAGGAATCTTGGGCTATGTGGTTCGTTGGATTGATCAAGGCGTGGGATGTTCCAAAGTACCCGATATCAATAATGTCGGCTTAATGGAAGACCGTGCAACATGTCGAATTTCCAGTCAACATATTGCCAATTGGCTGCATCATGGTTTGTGTGACGAAACACAAGTTTTAGAGACCATGAAAAAAATGGCAGTTGTAGTTGATGACCAAAATTCTGGTGATCCAGAATACGAAAACATGGCGCCTGGTTATGATGGGGACGCCTTTCAAGCAGCTTGTGACTTGGTTCTAAAAGGTCGAGTGCAACCCAGTGGTTACACCGAGCCAATTCTCCACGCGCAACGATTGGTTAAAAAAGCTCACTAAACAAAGATGGGCAATCTTTCTCAAGCAGAATGGTTAGCTCAAATATCTGAAGAGATCATTGATCCAAAGCAAAGGATCATTGATCCACACCATCATCTTTGGCCTAGCAGTTCTGGAGGCAGTCAATATCTATTAGATGATCTTTGGGCTGATACCTGCTCGGGACATAACGTCACGAATACAGTTTTTATCGACTGTAGCCAGTGCTACTGGAATTTAGAAGATACAGCATTGAATCCAGTAGGAGAGACGGAATTTGTCAAAGAATTAGCAGATGCATCCAAAGCGGATCTAAACCAAGCAACCATTTCGGGAATCGTTGGACACGTTGATATGTTGTTGGGCTTTGAAGCAGAACGAGTACTGAAAAGCATCTGGAAGTTGGTCAGGAATTGTTCAAAGGCATTCGTCATGCCGGCGGTTGGGATCCGCATTCCAATGTTCGTAATTCACATCACGATGCTTGCGAAGGTTTGTATCTTCTACCAAATTTTTTAGATGGCTTACAGACTCTCACTAAATTGGGTTATGTTTTTGAAGCTTGGCAATATCACCATCAAATTCCGCAAATCACTGAGTTAGCTAAAGAATTTCCAGATCTCATTATTATTTTGAATCATTTCAGCGGTCCCTTAGGCATTGGGCCTTACGAAAATAAACAAGCAGAAATTTTTCCACAATGGCAAAAGGACTTGAAAGAACTCAGTCAACACGAGAATGTTTATGCCAAACTTGGTGGACTTGCTATGCCAGTAAATGGTTTTGGTTTTCACACACAATCGAAGCCACCAACATCCGATCAGTTTGTAAGTAAACAAAAAGCCTATTACGAAACAGCGCTTGAGTATTTCACGCCTGCAAGATGTATGTTCGAAAGTAACTTTCCGGTCGATAAAGCTTCCATTTCTTATCCAGTGTTATGGAATGCCTTTAAGAAAATAGCTAAGGATTACAGTGCAACTGAAAAAGATCAGCTCTTTTATCAAACTGCTGCTAAGGTTTATCGAATTACTGATTGAAGCCTTGAATTTCAGCTGCTTCTTCGCGAATCAATTCCGGACCACCTAAAAGCTGACGGTTAAGACCAATTCTCTTAAACCAATAATGCAGGCCTAAAAGATCGGTAAAGCCCATACCACCATGCACTTCGGTGGCTTTTTTGGAAACCATTTTTGCAACTTCAGAAATATGCGATTTTGCCTGACAAGCTTGCAGACGAGCTTCATCTGGCTCGTGATCAAAAGAATGTGCTGCCTGCCACAACATGGCATAACAAGGTTCCAAGTCGGAAGCCATCTCAGCACACATATGTTTAACAGCTTGAAATGAGCCAATTACTCGATTGAACTGTTTACGTTCTTTTGCATAAGAAACTGCTTTTCGATCATACTTTCAGAGGCTCCTAAACTGTCGGCAGCAAAAATGATACGACCAGCATCCAAAACTTTTTTTGCTATCTCAGGGTTGTTTTCCCAGTTAGGTAAAACTTCAGCAGCTACATTTTTTAAATTCAATTCCAAATAGGACCTAGTTTTATCAACTGAGGTAAGCTTATTGATTTCCAGACCTTTATCTTTTGCATATATTAAAAATAAAACTCCACCTTTATTAGCCAATAGAAAATAATCTGCCTCATCCCCATCAATAACAAACAATGCTTTACCGTTTGCTTTACCCCCAGACAAATCAATCCCAGCATCTTCTCTAGCTGCTACATATTCACTCAAACCTACTCCAAATTTTGTTTCATTGGAGACGATTTGTGGCAAGTATTTAGCTTTTTGCTCATCGGAACCTGCTAGATTAATTGCAATTGGCGCCATTACATAAGCACCAGCAAACGGAATGGGTCCAACTCCAGAGCCTAAGCCTTGGGCAACTGCTACTGCAGATAATAAATCCGCTCCTAAACCACCATGTTCTTCCGGCACCAACAAAGCATTGATTCCCAAATTAATAAGTCCGCTGTAGATCTCTTTTGCTAATGCATCATCTTCGCCATTGGCAATTTTTCTAATTTCATCGACTGTAACATTGTCAGTCAAAAATTTTTTAACGTAATCTTGAAATTGTTCTTGTTCTTCTGATAAACCAAAAAACATTACGAAGCCTCCGTGACCTTAGGTTCTTTTGGCATTCCTAAACCACGCTCAGAAATGATATTTTTTTGAATTTGATTCGTTCCACCACCAATAATCAGACCAATGAAATACATATAAGTAAATTGGAACGAACCGTCTTCTTTTAAATAAGGACTGTCTTCATATAACGTCCCAATTTCTCCAAGCACATCAATTGCAAGGCCTTCAAGCTCATGACGCAATTCAGTTCCGACTAATTTTTGTATCATTCCACCTAGTTTGACGTTTTGCCCTGGGTTGATTTTCGAAGAAAGTAATCTCAAGGAATGCGCTTGACTGGCCATAACTTTGCCTTGAACTTGCATTAAGCGATCGCGATAAGAAGGAATATCTATCAAGCGTCTGCCATCAATGGTTTGTTCTTTCATCATGTTAATTAAAGTGTTCAATCTGTTCATGGTCGCATTTGGATCGGCCAAGGAACCACGTTCGTGACCTAAGACCGAATTGGCGACTGACCAACCTTCACCACGTTTGGCTACGATATTTTCTTCTGGAACCGTTACGTCATCAAAGAACACCTCATTGAAGCCAGCCTTCAAAGTCATATCTACTAAAGGTCTGATCTCAATACCCGGTGTATCCATCGGAATTAAAATGAAACTGATACCGGAATGCTTAGGCGCTTGTGGCTCAGTTCTCACCAAACAAAACATCATTTGCGAGTATTGTGCGGTACTGGTCCAAATTTTTTGACCGTTGATCACCCAATCGCCATCAATAAGTTCTCCTTTGGTTTGTAGACTGGCTAAATCACTTCCGGCATTAGGCTCTGAATAACCCTGACACCAAATCATCTCACCATGCAAAGTAGGGCGGATGTACTTTTGTTTTTGTTCCTCGCTACCCCATTCAAGCAAAGTTGGTACCAACATATCAATACCTTGGCCGCCCATTCCGCCTGGCACTTTGGCTTTAGAAAATTCAGTCGCAATGATTCGACTTTTGATGATATCGGTTTCGCCACCATAGCCACCGTATTCCTTAGGAATGGCTCTTGCGATATAGCCTTTTTCAATTAAAATTTGCTGCCACTCAGAACGAGTGACTTCCTTTTTTGAGTTTTTAGTAGCTGAAGAATCGTTTAGAGTATCTGCAACAACATTGCTCTCGCTTTTGAAAGATACTCCTTTATATTCCTTACAAAAAGCTTGTACCTCCTTACGGAAATCTTCGTATTCGGCACCATAGTTTAAGTCCATTTGTTTCTCCTTGATTATTGATGAATGGCTTTTAAATATTCTAAGGCTAAAAAACACAAACGCCAACTAGATAGCTGAAAAGTATTGTTGGCGAATGAATACCAAACTCGTTAAAATCAAAAAAAGATGACACGCTGGTTTTTGATATTTCTAACTTCTCTTCTTATCGTTTTAGGAGCTCGCTATGGCACCTATTCACCTTTGCCAACTGCAGTTTTTAGCGATTGCGAAACTCCAGTTGCTGAAACAAAACTTCAAGGTCTTTGGGAATTGGATCGAATTGATAATTATGAAGCTTTTCACGAAGCGCTAGTTGAAAACTCAGGATTTTTAGGCTTTATAGAGGTACTTGCTTATCCATTTGTTTTGGAGCGCAGTCAACTTTATCGAATTGAGCAGTGCGGTTCAAATATAGCGCTTACGGTAAATTATTTAAGAACTTGGCTTGTTGCAACAGCAGAAATAGAAGAGCCGGATATTCAATTAGAAATAAAAGATTTTTCTTCTGAATTGAAAGAAACTCTTGAAGAGACTTTTGAAGAAGTGTTAACGGATGTCAAAGAAGCCCTTTCAATTGAACCAAAACCAGAAACTAATAAAGCTTTGAAATTTTTAAGAAAGTCTAACAATTTAAATCTCGTTGCAGAATTAACACTTTTAGATGGGGAAATCATTCTTTATGGCACCCTCAATGGTAAAAACTACAAAGAAAAAATTTACTATGATGCTGGTGAGATGGTGAGAGAGATTGCTTTCGTTGATTCTATTTTAGGTTCAACTGATTTCATTTATCGTCGATATCCTTAAGAAATTAATTTTTCTTTAAGATACGAGCAATTATTTGATCTCTCTCTGCATGAGGTATCTCAACAATGTTGACCGTCTTTGATAAAGCTTCAAAAGCCTCGCCAAGAGATAGTTCGTTAGAAGCAATTTGCTGAACAGCTCCAATTCCAGCCCACTGCATATAATGCCTTGAATTTCTAAACTTTAATAAGTCTTCAATATCAGAGTTTTTAATTTGCTTATTTTTTACAGCATTTAAAAATATATTTTCCATATTTGGTTGAGTTATTTCTTTAAATACACTGATGATTAGATTTGGATCTCTGAGCAACCAATCAATTGATGGAGAATTTGCCAACAATTCTAAAGCTCTAAATAAAGCCAAGTAGATGACGTAAACGTAATTTTTTTCACTAGCCACATCTAGCTTAAAATCTATCAAAGTATTTCGGATGGTTTTATTCAAAGCCTCAATTTGAATTTCTTCGATACTATCAAAATGATTGTAAAACGTACCGTAACCAACGTTGGCTATTTTGATGAGTTTGTTGACGCTCATTTTTCCGGAATCATTCGAATTAAGATATTCTATTGCAGCATCAGTTAATTTCTCTTTGGTCTTGCTCATATGACATAGTGTACAGTCATCACGACACTTATATCAATTTATGATTTAATTCTCCCATATGAAGATAAAAAATAATGTTTTATCTCATCAAAGTACCAAAAAATTCAATTTAAAACTTTTTGTCACCTTGGTGGGATTTTCTGCAGGACTGCTTGCCTATGCCCAAGAGGAAATTGGTGTTGCAGCTGCAGTAAAAATACGACACGACTGATAACTTTTACGATCCATCAGGAATGTTCGCTGAACGTCGCCTGGTTGAAGAGGGTTATAAAATTATCCAAAACCGAACCATCGAAACCGATGAAAAAGGTAAGGCACAAATGATTCTTATCGATGGAACTGCCTTTACCATCGGTCCCAATTCTAAAGTTATTTTGGATAAATTCGTTTACAACCCGGAAACCAACGATGGCTTTCTAGAAATGCAAGCAACTGGTCTTTTGAGATTGGTTGGAGGAAAGGTTACAAAGAAAAATGCTGCAACCATTAATACCAATGTAGCAACGGTTGGTATTCGAGGAGGAATTGTTATTGTTGATTCCGATGCTGAGACAACCTCAGCTGCATTTGTTTATGGTCAAGAAATGGAAGTTATTCCTCTGGAAAACCAAGATGGTGTAGAACACTTTTAACAGAAGATGGTTTTGTTGTTGAGGTAAATGATCCTTATGATGATATTGATACGCCCCTGAACTTTTAACTGCTGAAGCTTTGGCGAGTTATTCAGCAAGTTTAGAAGGTAGTGAGGAAGAAG
Organism: Gammaproteobacteria bacterium; assembly: GCA_038141925.1. Taxonomy (GTDB): domain Bacteria; phylum Pseudomonadota; class Gammaproteobacteria; order Magnimaribacterales; family AG-339-G14; genus MEDG-81. The sequence goes on from JAYQJB010000002.1 coordinate 694,289, forward strand.
AGGAAGAAGAATCCGAAAGCGAATCGGAAGAAGAATCTGAAGAAGAGGAAGAAGAAGAGTCCGAAGAAGAAGAAGAAGAATCCGAAGAAGAATCCGAAGAAGAATCCGAAGAAGAAGAAGAATCCGAAGAAGAAGAATCCGAAGAAGAAGAATCCGAAGAAGAAGAATCCGAAGAAGAAGAAGTCTGAAGAAGAAGAGTCTGAAGAAGAAGAATCAGAAGAAGAATCAGAAGAAGAATCTTCAGAAGAAGAATCCTCAGAAGAAGAATCCTCAGAAGAAGAATCCACAGAAGAAGAATCCTCAGAAGAACAAAGTGAAGATTCTGGAGACAGTGAATCTGGCGAAGGTGATTCCGGAGAGCGAATCATCAGAAGAACAAGAAGAACAAGCACCTGCCGAAGAATCGGGATCTGATGAACAAACATCCGATGATGGCGCTCAAGAAGAGTCTTCTGGGGCAGATAAATCCGAAGATGGTCCAGCTCTAGAAAAAGAAGAAGGTGAAACCGAACAACCTGTAAGCTCAGATACAACTACAAGCGATGAAAGCAGTGCACCGATCGAAACTGGGGTGATAAACCTGCAGCTGATTCAGAAACACCTGATGTTGGCAGACAAGAAGACAGTGGTGAGGTTGATCTAAATAATGAATTCAGTGAAGTATCTGAAAAAGAAGAACCGGAAATTGTCATTGACGAGGATTCGCTTTTAATGGATTCAGGTATTTCCGATAACAGTTCCAACGTAGCGCCTGATCAATTGACTACTTCTGATGACATCGGCGGTGAATTAGGAGCTAGCGATTTATTTGAAGTTGAGCAAGAAGAAGAGGAACCAGCAGAAGAAACTACAGAGGAAGTTCAAGACACCACAGCAGAGACAGTTCAACAAGAAGCCATTGAAGAGAAAATGTCGGCTAATGTCACGGTAACTGCTGATTCTTTTATCGAAAGTTCACCAAAAAATACCACTGTAGCGACCACAGCAGTTGAAGGCGAAGGTATGACTTATGCTCTGGAAGATGATTTCGGAGTATTTAAAGTAAATAAAAAAGGAAAGATTAAGACCAAAGACTTCTTAGACTTCGAAACAGATGAAAAATACAATTTGGTGCTCTTGGTTACCAATAAGAAAGGCGAAACTGTCAGAGTACCTTTCACGATAAATATCGCCGATGTTTCTGAGTTGAGTGCGACAGCATCTGTTAGAGCTACCAGCTATCACGAAGGGACAACTTCTCAAGGGACGATTCTTGCTGATGTAAGCCCAGTAGCTGATGAAACGCCGACTTATGAAATAACCGGTGAAGGTAAAGAGTATTTCCGCATCAATAAAAACGGAAAAATCAAACTGGACAAACCGTTTGATTCAACTGATCGCAAAGAGTTCAACTTGGTAGTAAAAGTTACAGCTGGAACGGAAACCGTTGATGTGCCCAGTAAAAATTGATGTTCTGGAAAACTTGGCGCCTGATTTTACGACTGCTTGTCAAAGTTCTTGTGCTTTAGCTGAATCTGCAGCTACCGGAACAGTTGTGATAAATGCCTCAAGAACCGATAGCGATATTGACGATTTGACTTATTCTTTGGAAAACAATTTTGGCGACAAATTTGCCATCAATCAAACAACCGGTCAGGTAACTTTAAATAGTGCTTTGGATTATGAGACGACAACTTCTTACAACTTAAAAGTCATCGCCACCGACTCCAAAGGCATTACCAAAGAACGTAGTTCTACTTTTAATGTAACTGATGTATCACCCGGTTTCAGTGGGAACTTGGTATCAGCCAATCAACTAGAAACCATTGCAACTGGAACGGTTATTTTGAATTCTGCCTTAGGCGGAAGTTTCAGCAACCCGAGTTATGCGATCTCTGGGGGTGATTCTAAATTCGCTATAAATGCTTCTACCGGACAAGTCACTTTGGTCAATCCATTGGATTATGAAACCAAGACATCTCACCAATTTACCGTAACTGTAACTGCAGGCGGTGAGAGTGAACAGGAGACTTTTACACTTAACGTAGGCGATTACACAGTTCCCTTGAATGTGATTGCAGCAAACGGACAAGCTGTCACTAACGGTGCTTCTGGCTCTCAATATAATCTTGGGGAATTTTCTCCTGTAGGAACTGTAGTTAGTAACGCAAACTCTCCTGGCGCGTCGGGGGTAACCTACGGTCTTATAAAACATGGAACCAACCCGCTTCAAATTAATACCAGTACTGGGCAAGTGACTCTAGGCAGTGCTTTGGACTATGAAACTGCTAATAATTTTCGATATCAAGTAACTGCTACCAAAGGTGGTGAGACCAGAACTTCTGGAATCATTACCTATCAAGTTAATGACGAGTATTACACCATGCCGTCTTTCAATAGCACCAGCGTTACCAACACCAATTTCGTTGGAAACCGCATGTATCAAGCAACCAATACGCACATGCATGGCAGCACAAATTCTAACAACCCCGTTTTAAGTGCCTGGATTCCAAATGATTTGGGTAAAAAAGATGCCGCAGGGAGAGTCATTGCTGATTTTGGTCAAGGTCTCCCAGCAGGTACAACTTATGAGTTATCTTTCCAGATCCTTCTGAAGAAGGTATCTTAGTTTTAAATTGTGGCACCAATGGCTCTGGTGGAACTAGAGCTGGAGATTGTTTTGAAATTGATTCCAATGGGGTTCTTCGAGTGGCTGCAGGAAAAATTCTCGACTCTCCTCAGACCGGAGAATTTAGGGGCAAAAATTTATCTTCAAATGCCGCTGGTCAGGAAAGCACAATGATAAACAAATTAGCGGGATTTTCTCAAAATGGATATTAGTGGAGAAGACAGTTATGGCGCACATGTTCAAGTCAAAATAACACCTCCAAATGAAGGCTCTTCGTATTCAAAGATCCATATAAAACCGGTAAGAACAGAAGCTCTAGAAAACGTGGTGATGAGATTTGGTAACAATTTAATAGACGGGTGGGTTCAAATTATGGTGCTGATGACAGACCGTTTGCGATTGAAAAATACCCCATGAGGCGAATGGCTAATAATACTTCTGTACAACTAGAAAAGATTCATATGGAAAACATGTCTGCATATGGAGGGTCCATCTCCGAGTCTGTTTTGGTATCTCACCAATTGGAAGGCAACACCAAATTGGCATCGGCAACCACTATGGTAGGTGGCGGTACAGCTTATTACGCCCAATCCAATGGCGCCAAAACTTATTATCGAACCAATACCGTTGCTAACGGTTTGAACGAAAACGATACAAATATTTTGGATTTTGAGTATAAGTTCCCATTGGACAATGCTCATAACGGGCACCATACAACGGGCACCTCCAAAACCAAAGGAGTTTATGCGCCTTTGGCGGTCGCAGATGCCAAATGGGATCGTGAAATGTCTGCCAACGAACAGGCTCGTTACGGTTGTTACAACTCAGGTCAAGGTTGTGGTTCGGGCACGCACGAACTATCCATTTCTGGCAGCATGGTGCAAAGCACCGAAACCACTCCAGGGACTTTTAGCGGGTATCAAGTCAAAGATTGGAACTTGAACATGAATTCAACATCGAGCGGTGCCAATGGCAATCACTTGTTGAACGCCGATAACAATGGTGCTTCCTCAGGAAGTGGAACTGGAGTAAACAGCTTGCTTGCCTTGGGTACAAACAAGAATGGGGAAACTAGAAACACAGCAAATTTTTCTGGAGGTGAAGCTGAGTACCATACGATTACTTTGCCTGAATCGTTTGACTATTTTGGCAATACCTTTACGCACTTGCATATAAATGAAAATGGGTTTGTCTCTTTTGATACGGATACCTCTAAACCATACGATAATGCGGGCATTAACACTCTTTCCTCAGGATACAACAGAGGTGGTTTTCCACTTCAATATTTTGATGAAACAAAACACTTTGATGGTGGTACAATCTCCCATGGATGGCTCACTCATTCCAGGAAAATGGGGAAAACCTAGCTCCCCATCTTACGAAGGAAATTTTGACAATTCTATTTTTGCATTGCTCGGTGGTTACAATACCGAAGATTATAACGGCGAGACCAACTGGAGCATTCGAACGCTTTGGAATTCAGCAACAAAAATCTTTACGGTTGGTTGGTATAACTTGAGATCAGGTAAATCAACCGAAGATAATGCTGAGGTTAATTTAGAGATTCAATTCAATATGAACGACGATTCTTTCAAAATCGTCCACGGTAAATTTGGAGGTCGTTTTCCAGATGCAACAACTAATGCTGATTCTAGTTCACACAACTATTTCACTGGAATCAGCAAAGATCTTTCTTGTTTAACAACTACCGAAGATATCTCTGCTTGTGAAGGAAAAGATTATATTCAGTTGATGTATTTTGATCCTTACAGCACCAATGACATTGACCAATGGTCTCCGGTGCAGACTTTCCAAAATCCAGATGGAGATAATCACCCTAATGCAATTGACTCCATGTACAACAGTTATTTCACTACTCCGAATACAGCAAGAAATGGCACAACTTACTGTTACGTTGGGGCAGGGGGCAGCAGCAGTCTTTCGGACTCTTGTTCCAGTAGTTATGATTCAAATACAGCAAGACTTGATGTAAACGGGAGGATGTATAGCTTCACTCCGCAAGGTAGCACCAGCAGTACGAAAGACGTGCTTTTGCCCTCTGACATTAAGCAAGCTTACAGCTTAGGTACCGAAGCGGAATTCATGTGGATGGAGTTAAGACTACCATCGACCACTCTAACTTACACACCACCGGAAAATAACGCTACCGGTTTTACTCAAGGTGGAGCCAATGTAAACGATAGCGTAACTGGCGGTACTTTGAATGCCGGCTCTGCCGTTACGAGACAGACTTACGCCAATGAGGTGATCATTGCGGGAGAGGTTTACAAAGACGAAAAAATGGATGCGTTTTTGAACGGAACGAAAAAAGTTCTTGCTTTTGCTCCGATCCCAATCATTCATACCAACAAATACAGAATGACCCAACAACCTACTGGTGCTACCGATGTGAGATTCAAACATGCGCACACCATCATGCCGCATTTTATCTCTGACGCCTTCATGGAAGATAAAGACAACGGTACGGATTTACGTTTCGATTTTCACCAATTGGTTGATCAAGACTATGCTGAGTCAGGCGCTCACATGGTCTATGGCACAAATGGCAGTAATTCTTTTGCCACGCAAAACTCTTTTGCCAACAGCATGGGCGAAACAAACTTGGATGGCATGTATGCCTATACTGGAGATGTTTTGGCTCAGGATGGCACTCTTTCAACCACTCGTTTCAATAACGGCAATGCCAATGATTACCACACTCCCAAAGGTCAATCTTTGTGGCAGCAAGTTTTCAATCCAAACGGTAGAGGTGCTGGAATCTTCGTCCAAATGAACTGGAGTTGTGGTGATGGAGGTAATGTGCGCTGTAATGAGGCTTATGCTGCTAAAGATGCAGGTCCTCACAAAACGCAACAAAGTTTGTTCTCGGTCTTGATTGCTGAAGTAGGAAGCAAAACATTTTTTCAAGATACAAAACTATCTAATGGTTTTCAGAGAAACAATTATGACGGTTACGGTCAAGGGCATGTCATGCGAGGTGAACACTACTGGAGTTACAAAAGACGTTCTGGGAGAACAACGACGACCGATGGTGCCTACGCAACGACTGATGCTTCGCCGCAATTGAGCTTTGGGCGAAACCTCATTGCTTGTCATTCCGGTACAGACAATGGTTGTTTTTTTGGCGACGGCCAAAGTCCAGATTCCAGTACGATTGGTGCCCCACAGGTGGCAGTGGTTTCGAATGCTGATTCCTGTACATCTGGCCTCATTCCTGGTAACGGTTGTGCAGGTAATCATCACACTCCAGGAGTCATGCACTCCATGGCAGAATCAACAGACCCGACTGATCCCGAATGGCGAACGGGCAGTTTTAATCAAGGTATCGTTTTGCAAAAACAACGAGATGCCAACGATAATTTGGTGGAAGCCATTAATTTAGAAGGCGCTACCAACAGCTGGCGTGCTGGTCAAACGACAACTTCCGATACTTGGTCGGGCAAAATGATTGGTTTGTTAATGACCGATGTCAACGATTCCACTAAAAATGCCATTCCGCGTTCTTTCAACGTCAATAACCTTACGGTTACCTTTGATGATCGCAATGACCGAGTCAAGTTCGTCGGTACCGATATTGATATTGAAAAAGATCTCGGTAACGAATGCGGAACCTCTTCTATTGACTGTTCAACGACTAATAGCGTTAACCATTGGTACCATGCAGTAAGCGGACAAGCAGGCCGAGACGCGGGATTGAAATTCTCGAATTCATCTGCTTCCGGTACCATCCAATTTGGTGATGCCGATGATTCTGTCGATCAACCTTACGACATAGACTATCAAGTAGATAATTGTGCTTGTTGGGGGAACTAATTGTCCTTGGACTGAATCGGCTTATTTAAATAAAAAAGTATTTGGTGCGATGTTAAAACAAGGAGTTTCTTTTAGAGGAGCTGAATGTACGTCTACCGACTGTCCTACCTATACTGAGACTGATCCTTATAATAATGGATCTGAAGCTGCAGGGGCAATTGTCACTTGGGATACGATCGATAAAAAAGATCGCGATTTCATGTCCGATAACGCAACCGAACCTTCGTTGGAATACATGAGTTGGGGTATTTGGGCAAAGGCAAGTTCAGATTTTGAACCACTCCTGGCATGCAAGCTGCAGCTGTGCACATGGGTACTTGGTTTGCCGGTGATCTATTGGATGCTTCTGATTGGCCGGTTGCTCGAACCGCTACTTTAGCGGGGATGGCAATGTTTGATGTGTTTGCTCGTATTCAAGATGGAGGTGTTACTAGTTCATATCATTGGACCGAAGGGGCAGCAGCCACAGGTTCAGTAGATTTTAATGCCAACGGCAGCTACGACGTCTCGATTACCGTTAACAATCTTGGTACAGAAAATTGTCCCTCAAGTTATTGTGGCTCTACTTTTGATCAAAATATGAATAAAGGCTCTATGGGGAGTATCACTTGGAGCGCAACTCAATCAGCAACGAATAAAAACCCTCATTTCGAAACCGCTCAATCTGGAGGTGGTTTCTCTCGAATATCAACAAGAAGCGTGAGTGGAGCCCTACTGTTTATGAATATAAAGCAATGTCTGGCAGTCTTTACGGTACAGCAAACCACGTTGAAGTCGGCGCACAACTGGAATTCACGAGAGAAAATGTCGAAAGAAATGATCATGCTGCGTGGAACAGCAGTTTTATCGGAGTAATTATTGAATAGGGAGATAAAGAATTTGAATTGAGCATGAGAACGGAGATCAATAACCTTTCTTTTGGAACCTTCTTTGGTTCTTTGTTGTCTTTTTGGTACTTTGACAACAGAAAGGCTATTCATCACCCGATCTTGCTCGGCTGGGCTCGGTGGTTTCCATCGGGTTCAGTCCAAGTTATTGATTTTATTTGGAAAAAGCTAAGCAAAAAGATTGAAAAAACACTGTTTTTTGGTAATTTTCACCTTAGCTTTTTGCTAAAACCTCAAAAAATTCGTTTTTTTGGGGTTTTTGGCGTTGGTAAATAATATGTATATGAGACAAAAACATATGAATCTCTTGAAAACTGCACTCGTTGCAGTGAGTTTCATCGTCTATCCGTTGTCTTATGCACAAGATGAAATTGGGGTAGCAGCTGCAGTAAACACCAAAACTGTTGATATGGTGGCCTATCCTGGCGGCAATATTGAAAACCGTAACGTTGATCCTGGTTATAAGATCATCTCAAATAGAACCATTCAAACCAATAAAAGTGGAAAAGCCCAAATGCTCTTGGTTGATGGAACAGCTTTTACTATTGGTCCCAATTCAACTGTAACTTTGGATAAATTTATTTACGATCCAGCAACAGCTTCTGGAAGTTTAGAAGTTTTGCTAAAGGCTTGGTCAGACTGGTTGGAGGAAAGGTAACAAAAAAAGACCTGCAATTATTAAAACAAGCACAGCAACTGTTGGAATCAGAGGAGGAATTGCAATTGTTGAAGCAAATCCAGAAGAAACCAAAGCATCTTTTGTTTATGGTGTAGAAATGGAAGTAGCTCCAATTAGAAAATCCAGATAATAGTTTGGTTTTAACTCAAGTTGGATTGAGTGTAGAAGTAGAGGCTGGTTCAGATGAAGTTGAAGATCCTGAAGTTATAACTTCAAGAAGAATTAGATAGTTATTCTGATGATTTTGAAGGCAATGAAGAGCCTGAAGAAGAATCAAGACATGATGAAGAATCTGAAGATAACTCAAGAAGAAAGTGAAGAATCTGAGGGAAGCGAAGAAAGAAGAAGAATCAGACGAAGAATCGAAGAAAAATGAAGAATCAGAAGAATCCGAAGATAGTGAAGAGTCAGAAGAAGAATCTGAAGAAAAGTGAAAGAGGAATCAGAAGAAACCGAAGAAACTGAAGAATCTGAAGAACCGAAGAAACTGAAGAATCTGAAGAAGAAAACCGAAGAAAATGAAGAATCGAAGAAATCTGAAGAAATCGAAGAAAGTGAAGAATCTGAAGAAACGAAGAATCTGAAGAAACCGAAGAAACTGAAGAAGTAGAAGAAACTGATGAAACTGAAGAAACAGAAAGTGAGGAAGTTGATGAAGAAACTGAAAACGAAAATATCGATGATTCCGAAGAATCAAATGATTCATCGCCAGAAGAAGAATCATCTGAAACTGAGGAAACCAGAGTCAAATACTGCCAATCATCTGATTCAGAATCTCAGAAGATGAAAATTCTTCAGATGATTCAAATGATTCTCAAGAAGAAAGTCAACTCAAGAATCTACAGATTCGGAAGACGAGTCATCAGAAAATAGTACTCCTCTAGAGAACACAAGTTCAGATGAAGATTCACATCTAACGAAAGTAGTGAAACATCTGTTGCTGATACAGAAGATGACTACTCAAGAACAATCTTCTGAAAACATTGATTCAAATGATGGCATAGCAAATGAAACAACATCGTCAGAACATCAGGAAATACTAATGATAGCGACTCTTCAAATGATCAATTTTCAGATGGTTCAGAAAGCGAAGTTGAAACTCAACCAACTTCAAATGAAAATCAATCGACTCCAGAAGTTCAACAACCAACAGTTACAAGTTCATCATCAAGTGATGAGTCTAATTTGCCTACTCATTCCTAATGAAGGTAGAGAAATAAAAGATACTCCATTAACTAGACCAACTGAAGAGCCTGCAACTTCTTCTGAACCAGTGACAACAAATCCTTCTTCTGACTCTGTAAACGTAACACAGCCTGTAACAACAAGTTCTTCCTCGGATTCGGTTCCATTGGTTCAAGCTCCAGTACATCATCATCTTCGGTTCAGATTCAATAACCTCGTCTTCCTCAAATTCCAGCTTGTTCAACCACCCATAACTTCATCTGCTACAGAAACGATAACTCTTGAACCCATAACAAAGATCCTGAACCTGTAATTCCTGAAATAGATGAAGTTTACTGGATAGTTTTGATATTTCTAAAAATACATCTGGAAGCTGGTATTGAAAATTTGACAAACTGCCTTCGATCAAGGAGGAGAATTATTTTTAGATGAAACTCAAATAGAAACTCAAGAAGAGGAATTCATTGAAGAAGCAACTCTATTACAAAGAAGCTCAATTTTAACGTAGTGGATATCGATGAAGAGCCGTTTTGCATTACTTTAAATATTTTGAGTTCATCATTGAGCAATGATGTTAAACTAAAACTAAATTTGCTGAAATTGAAGTTGATGGGCGATGAGAAATGGAATTTCTATAGGAGGTAACGGAAGATGATAAATTTTATTTTAGTTCGGGGAAGGATATTGTTTTAAGAATAAATTTAGATTATGAAACTAAAGACAAATACAACCTTTCTGTTGATGTATTTGACGGGATAAAAAATTTTTAACAGCCGAAATCAATGTTAAAATTGAAAACGATCTTGATACGAACATTGCTCTTTCCAACGATACTGTACATAGAGGAGTTTCAGTTAATACTTCAATCGGTAATGTAATGCTTCCGGTGATGCATCAATTAGTCTTATTCATTGACTGGTGAAAATAGTTCAGATTTTTCTATTCTTCTGAAGGAATTATTAAAGTAGCAAACATTTTTAAATTATTCTTCAAAGATTCTTACGATTTATCTCTTGTTGTAAAAGGAAATGACGATACTGTCAACCGTTCCATTAAATATTGATATTACTAAAAATATTACCCCTCAATTTTCATTACTACTTGTAGTAATTCATGTTCTTTAGAAGAAACTGTATCCTGGAGTTAATCTTTAGTTGAAGCACAACGAACTGATAACGATTCAGATTCAATATCTTACAAACTTGAAAATTCCTACAATAATAAATTTTCAATTAATTCACAAACAGGAGAGGTTATATTAAATGGTGCTTTGGATTTTGAGGCTGCTAGTTCTTATGACTTAAAAATTATCGCTACAGATTCTAAAACAGATAAACCAGAAGAAATAACTTTAAATGTAATTAATTACACTCACGTTCTGACAGATTCATTGGCTGAGAATAATACCGTTAGTAAAGGAACTTTCCAAGGCAACGTTACTTATTTATTGAATGAAGATATGGAAACTTTGGGAGCCAATGATAGGGTCATCGGAAATTTTGCGGTAGATGTCCCAGGAACAACTTACAGCATCAGTGGATCTGAAAATTTTGTTGAAATAGATGTAAATACTGGAATTTTAAGCCTTAAAAGTTCTAATCTTGGGATGTTGATGAACTGACATCTTCAGAAATACAAGGTTACTGTAAGAATGTTACGGTTAACGCAACAATTCCCAATGAAGGAGTTGTAAGACAAAAGTGATTAATTTTTGAACCAAAAAATATGAGAAAAATGAAAATTTAGTAATAAAATTTGCCAGTGGTTTTAATAACGTTGAACATGAATTTACTGGTGCTAATCCCTTTACAGCTAAAGCTCATCGTGATGTCAGCGGAACTGGAGGACATAAGTGCTCAAGTTGTTACTGAAACAACTTTATCTAAAGCAGATCGAGATTCCAGCGCTCATATTAATTCTGTAAACGATCAGTCTTACGCTAAACACGCTAGCGGCCAAACTTTATATCGAACGTCTATCAGTAGATAATGGAAAAAATGAGAATGATACTGAAATTTTGGATTTCGAGTACGGCTTTCCCATTGATCATTCAACAGGTGACACAACGCATCGACAGTATGCTCCATTATCGTCGCCAAATGCTCAATGGGACACAGAAAGATCTGCAAACGGAGAAATAGCTAAATATGGATGTCTAGATTCCGGTCAAGGTTGTGGTGGAGCAAAAGAGGACCTTACTCTGTCAGGAAATATGTTCAAAGACTACAGAAGGACCTTATGATGGATATAAAGTCATCCAGGCCAATGTTACAAGATCATCAAATTCAAATCTTTTAAATGCTGATGCAGATGGAGCCAATGCAGGAAATGGTATTACCAGTGGAGCAGGATCTTATAACAATATCATTGGTGAATATGGAACTGGTTTTCGGGTTTAACTCCATCTCTTGATACGGAGTTTGAAATTGTCGTTTTACCTGAAGCTTTTGAATATTTTGGGCAAAGTTTTACGCACATTTATGTGAATGAAAATGGCTTCCTAAGTTTTGGGAATGGAAATTCATATCTTGATAAACCTTGGCAATGGAGCTTCAAGTGTTATGAGCTCAACGGCACCTAATCCAGCAGCTTTTTCACCGGAGGTATTCCTTTGCAGTATATTCACCAGAAGAAGCTTATTTTTCGGAGGTGATCAAAACAAGACCAGAAGGACTTCGTATTCCTGATATTTATGGAAAACCTGGAACAAGTGCTTATGCAAATAATTTGGATAATACAATTTTCCCACTTTGGAATGACTACAATACAGATTCAGAAAATAATAATTGGTCTATAAGAAAAATGTGGAATGCTGATACTAAGATTCTCACAATAGGTTGGTACAACGTCAAATCTTACGATTCATCTTCTCAAAATGTAGAAGGCAAATTTAAGAAATTCAGTTAAATTTTAATAACAATGAATTCAAGATTGTTCATGGAGAAATGGGTTCTAATTTCCATCTTCTCCGGGAAATAATGCTAGTTTAAATTATTTTGTTGGAGTCGATAATGATTTATCTTGCACATCCGATGGAGAAGATATTTCATCTTGTGAAGGAAAAAGAGTATATTCAATTATTTTTTCATGATAATGATTCAGATAGTTTTTTAACAACTAACAATTCGGATTCTAGTACATTCCAAAATCTGAAGAGACGATAGTCCTCCAGAAATTGATGACATGTACAATAATTATTTTGGAAATAATCAATCAGTTTTTGGAACTAACTACTATTTTTACTTCAAATAACATAGACAGCAATTTAAGTAATATTTCATGTAATAGTTCCTATGACTCTTCATATTGGAGAGGGAACTCAAACTTAGCACCAATGTATAGGTTTGTTCCACAAACATCTGAGCAAAAAAAATGTTCTGTTGCCATCTAATATTAAACAATCTTATCGTTCCGGACTAAATGCCGAATTTATGTGGATGCATTTAGATAAAGATCCAGTAACTTTGTCATATACTCCTCCAGCAAATGATGCTACTGGATTTGAAAATGGTCCTAACTCTCGTGCTGGAGTATCTTCTGGTTCATTAAGCGCAGGAAATTCTGTTAGCCATACTACTGCCAAAAATGAAATCATAATTGCAGGAGAAGTTTATTCAAATACGAAGTTAAATTCTTTTTTAAATGGAGCTAAGAAAGTAGTTGCTTATGCACCAATTCCTTTATTGCATACAAACAAATATGAACTGGAACAATATTCTGGACAAAGTGATGTGAGGTTTAAACGTGCTCACACCATAATGCCTAATTTTATTTCTACCGATTTCATGGAAAGTAAAAACAATGGTACAGATGCAAATTTTGATTTTCATCAGTTACGCGATGATGATCATTGCAAAGGCAACTTCAGCTGTATTGTTTACAATACTGAAGGCAGCACTTGGAATGCTCAAGACACCTCATCATCAACCAAAACCGAAGCCCATATTGATGGTATGTATGGCTATGCAAATAAAGTATTAGATCAAAGTGTCAATGTAGCTTCCGAACGTTTTGGCGACTTAGCCGATAATGCAGATTTTGTTCCTATTGGACAATCACTCTGGTATCAGGTCTTTAATCCTAGAGGAAGAGGTGTAGGTTTGTATGCCTAAATTAATTGGAGTTGTGGTATTGGTTTAGGTTGCGGTCAGGATTCACCAAAAATAAAAGCGGGGCTCCTCATAATTCCCAACAAAGTTTATTTTCTGTTGTAATTACAGACGTTGGCGACAAATCAGATTTTTCATTAAACAATGCTGGTTATTCAGATAATGCAACTGGGCAAGTCATAGATGGGCAACATTACTGGAGTTACAAAAGACGAGACGGCAGAGCTTCTGCAACTGATGGAGAGTATGCTGGTAACCAAAAGGCTCCACAAATTGCTTTTGGAATAAACCCTATAGCTTGTGTTTCAGGTCCTGATAATGGTTGCTTCTTTGGCGATAATCAAGCAACAGGTTCAATAACGCCAGGAGCACCATCCACAGCAATTATTTCCACAAGCGATCCTTGCAGCGCTTCGGGAAATGCCAATGGTCTTGGATGTGATTTAGTTGGCAACAACACAAAAAATATGGAACTTGGTGTGATGTACTCCATGGAAGCTAATAATTCAAACAACATAAATAATCAGATTTATAAAACCGAAACTTTCTATCAAGGTATTGCTCAGCAAAAACAATACGATGGTTCAAACTATGTAGATGCCATAAATTTAACTGGCTCCAACAGTTGGCGTTCTGGGATTACAACATCGGCTGACACTTGGAACGGAAGATTTTCAGGTCACTGGTTGACAGATGTTGAAACAGATCAAAAAAGTATGCCAATGTATTTTCGATCAGGTTTAACAGCTTCTTTTGATGCTACCAACGACCGAGTCAAAGTTATTGCCAATAACGTCTATATTCACGCCGATCCAGATTGGAATGAGAATACCAATGCAGGGGAAAACACTTGGTATCATTCAGGTCCAGGCTGTGGTTTTGGTGCTGTATCTTGGAGTGTCAGCAGTTGTGTTGCTGTACTTCCAACGGTTAATGGTGCAAATGGTACTTCTGGATATACTTTGCAATTCGGTGACGATGATAATCAAAAAAATACGGCAACTTTTTGCTAATTCTGCTTACATCAATAAAAAGTTTTTGGTGCCATGCTCAAAAATGAATCAAAAAATCTTGATTGTGGTTCGCTTTGTACAGAGAATATTTTAAGAACAAGTGACGTTGATAATGCTGGAGCGATGGTTACTTGGGATACCATTGATGAAAAAGATCGAGATACATTGATGACTTGTGGGCAAGCAAGTTGTACTGATCCTGAACCATCTTTGGAATACATGACTTGGGGAATTTGGGGTATGGCTGTAAATGATGGTCTTGAATACATGACTGGCGAACAACCCAGTGCCGTGCACATGGGTACTTGGTATGCCGGTGATTTATTGGATGTCAGCGATTGGCCTGTCAGTCGAACCGCAAGTCTTGCCGGTATGGCAATGTTCAACATGTGGAAAAGCGAGACACTTAGTGGTACCACGACCAATTATGCTTGGACTGAAAGTTCTAGAGCGGATGGCAGTGTGGTATTTGATGGAACTGGAAATTATAACGTTAGTATTAACGTTCATGATTTAGGTCGACATGCTTGTGACGGTGGTGCTAGTTCGGGAGATATATGCAGTTCAGGAGCAGGAAATAATGCTAATGCTTTTAGTCAAGGAGCAATGGGTACCATTAATTGGCAAATGAATGGTAGTGCGGGCCAAGCTAATTTTGCTAAAGAATATAACGCTACTGTGAATAATGGTGTTACTACCTGGAAGGCTGCAAAAGGGAGTCTTTATGGAACATCAACTCATGTTGAAGTAGGGGCAGAATTACTTTTTTCTAAACAAGATATAAATAATTATTTGCAAGCAATAGGAACGGTAATTTTATCGGAGTAAAAAGAGAGGTTATTGAATTTAAAAAAACTTAATATTTTAAACAACGTTTGACGTTGTCTTTTTGGTACTTAGGCGACAATTTCGTTATTTAAGTTTAAAAAATTAAGTACTCTGAACCCAGGTTTTCTGGGTTCAGTTTTTTTTATCTTAGATATGTATAATAGATCTTTCAAATCATGAGACAGTTTATAGATTTCTTTTTGAGTATTCGTGACAGTAAGTTTTTCACGGGCTTGGTCATATCAGTAATTGTAGCCTCGGCTATTTATGCCGGCGCAAGTTCTTATGAGATTCCAAATCAATACACCATTATCTTGGATTACTTTGATTATGCAATTACTGTATTCTTTTTAGTAGAAATCTTAATTCGTATATTTGCTGAAGCAAATCATCCAATTCGTTTTTTTAAAAATGGCTGGAATATTTTTGATTTCATCATTGTAGTTGTAAGTCTAGTACCTGTTGATGGAGCAGAAAGTGCATTTGTCGCTCGTCTCTTAAGAATTGTTAGAGTTCTACGAATTATTACAGTAATCCCTGCATTTCGTCATATTGTAGAATCATTATTTAAATCAATGCCTCGTGTTGCATTCATCGCTTTGCTAATGTTTATTGTGATTTATATTTGGGCTGCAATTGGTACTTTGATTTTCAGCGAAACCGATCCAGAACATTGGCGTAATATTGGAATTGCTGCATTAACTTTGGCGCAAGTAGCAACTTATGATGATTGGGCAGCTATAATGTCTAATGTTTTTGAAGCCCATCCTTATTCTTGGATTTACTTTATAAGTTTTATTTTGGTTACCTCAGTAGTATTACTCAATATGGTTATAGGTATTATTGTTGATGTCATGAGTCGCGATGCTAGAAAATCTTTTTGACAACATCGATGCAAATGATCATGTGGTGACTAAAGAAAATGAAGGTTTATGACCTTTATAACTCTAAGCACATTTAATTATTTACTCATCGCTTGGCTTGCTGTTGGCTTAATAGCTTTCGTTTACTTGTTCTTTCAAACTGCACCTTATGGAAAACATGTTTCTAAAGGATGGGGGCCAGAAATTTCATCTAAAGCAGGTTGGATCATAGAAGAATGCCCAGCTTTTTCTTAATGTTGATTTTTTTTATTGTTGCTGGAGATTACACCAATCCCGTGCATGTTATTTTTACTTTTTATATTGTGGTCATTATTTCAATCGAAGTTTTATTTGGCCAATAAGCGCGCAATCGACAGATAAAAAAATGCCTTTGATGGTGGTTTTCTCAGCAATAGGTTTTAATTTTGTAAATGTTTTTTTTCAAGGTACTTGGATTTTCCTTTTGAGTGACTACAGTTATGATTGGATTCAAACCATTCCTTTCTTTTTTGGGCTTATTAATCTTTTTTAGCTGGTTTTTTACATCAATGTCAGATCTGATGAAATCATGATTAATTTACGAAAAACTAAGGGTGAGGGTTACCATATTCCAGAAGGTTTCTTGTTTAATAAAGTTAGTAATCCAAATTATTTAGGAGAATTCATTGAGTGGCTGGGTTGGGCCATTATGACTTGGAGTTGGGCTGGATTGGTATTCTTTTTGTGGACCGTTTGCAACTTATTTCCTCGCGCTATTTCAAATCATAATTGGTATAAAAAGAAATTTTCTGATTATCCCAAAGAGCGAAAAGCCGTTATTCCAAACGTCATTTAATAAATTTTCCATAACTTTTAGGTATAATTCTTCTTAGGGAGAAGACAATGACTAGACTGATTAGATATTCATTGGGATTGATGTTTCTTTTTTCAGCATCATGTCTTTTTTTATGATTTTTATTCCTGAGGCTATTTTAGTTTTCCCTGGTTCGAGTTGGACCGCTGAGCAAATGTCAGAGTGGCGTTTGCGTACTCTTTTACCTGCTTTTTATTTAACTATTTGTTATTTCATTTATCGCTATTTTTCTGGCAGAAATCCAACTTCTACTGTTTGGCCAATTTTAATTATTATTTTCTTTTTCATGATTACCCAAATCATCAGTCTTTTTAATAATTATTTCAGCTGGGTGCAATTGTTTTCTTTGTTTCTAACTGTTTTGGTTTTTTTATTACTTCGAGAAGCCCACAATCGCCGTAAAAATGAAATTTTTAATAAACCTTTGTAATGACTGAAAATTCTTTAAGAACAGGAAGTTGTTTGTGTAAGCAAGTAAGTTACTCCTTTCCTTTGCTGAAGCAGTAGTGTCTGCTCATCATTGTCATTGTGAGGATTGTCGAAAATCAACCGGTTCTGGGAAAGCAACAATTATTTTAATTTTAGATCAAGCTTTAAAAATTTCAGGAGAAATTAAATATTTTTCCGTAGTTGGTTCAGGAGGAAATAAAGTAAGTCGTGGATTTTGTGCAGCATGCGGCTCTCCTTTAATCAGCAGCGTTGAAGGTTATGACGGTACGAAATTTATTAAGGCAGGAAGTTTGGATGATTCTTCTTGGGTTACAATAAATTCTAGTTTTTGGAGCGATACCGCAATGGACTGGTCGCCATTAGATAAATCTTTAGATAGTTTCAAAAAAATCCTGAATAGTTATGTCAATAAGATTAGATTTTTTGATTAAATATTATTTGCGTTTTGTTGCAATCTATTTGGATTGGTTTCGTTCCGTTTTTATATTTAATTACTTTTCTATCTGGAACAGAAAATATTTCTTTTGTTGTTTTTCTAAACAGTCTCTTTGAGTGGGCAATTCTTTTGCCTTTTGGCTTTGAGCAAAATATTCCAGAGGCCTTTGTGCCATTAATAAGGTTTTTCTTTTGGTCTTTTTGGTTATTGACTATTTCGCGTTGGATCTTAACTGGTAGACATTTTTATCAATAAAATCCAGCAGATTTTTTTAAAGCAAACCGCTTATTAAATCCAAACCCAAGTAGGTTAAAAAACCAACTACCAGAGAGCCAAAAAATAACATCAAGGCAACAGATACGATCTCTGTCCATAGCCAAACAGTCTTCTTATCATTGAGTCTGATGTAGATTTCTACCGCACCAAAACAAATAGCAAAGAGTGTTGCTAATAAAACTATGACGATTACTTGGTCCATAGATGGATTATAATTTATTTATGGGTGGTTATGATTTTATGATGGTCCTTTGGATTATTTTTATTGTTGTTGGTTTGCTTCGTATTAAAGACGATTACAAGGATTATTTGTCAACAAGGGCTAAAATGGAGATTTCTATAGGAACTAAACTGAGTATGTTTACTGGAGGAATTGCCATGACGTTATTTGGAATTGGTGGACTTATATATCTTCTCACCAATCCTCAAGTCTTTGCTTAAAGGTTTATTGATGACCCAATTCAAGAATATCTATTTTATTTATGACGCTGATGGCGGCATATTGAATGAGATTAAATATTGGGTAAATAAAAATATCTTAAAAAAGGATAGTGCCTGCGAGTTATGCGATATCTCTCATGGAAAGTTTTTTGTTAGATTAGAGTGGTTGAAATTTGTTCAAGAACTTAAGACGAAATACAAAGTAGAAGTATTACATCGTAATGAACTTCCTATGAAAATTGAAGAAAGAAATTTCCAGCTACCTTGTGTTATTGGCGAGACAGATAATGAGTTAATAGAAATAGTTAATAAGACTACTTTTAAAGGTTTAGAAAAACTAAGTAATGTCGAAGATTTAAAAGCAGAGTTTTTTAAACAGGCTCTTTAAGTTCTTTTGAGGATTTAAAAATCCTGATAACAATTAACTCTTTGAGATGTATAATCACGTTTCATTTTGAGAATTGCGGGCATGGTATAATGGCTATTACTTCAGCCTTCCAAGCTGACGATGCGGGTTCGATTCCCGCTGCCCGCTCCAGAATTATTTTATTTATTTAAATAGTTGATCGGCTACGTAAGGATTCGTAAGTCGTTCTTGACCGAATGTAGAAACCGGTCCATGACCCGGCACAAAAGTCACATCATTTCCTAAAGGCCAGAGTTTGCTTCTAATCGCATCCAGCAAGTCTTGAGTATTACCTCTGGGTAGATCTGTCCTGCCAATGGAACCCTGAAAAAGTACATCTCCAACAATCGCAAGCTTAGATTCTGGATGATGGAAAACCACGTGACCGGGTGTATGACCTGGACAATGATAAACATCAAGTTTTTCTCCATCTATTTCAATTTGATCGCCATCGGTTAACCAACGATTGGGTTCAAAGTTTTTCGCCGTATCTAAACCGTAACGTTTACCTTGTTCTTCCAAAGCGCTAATAAGGAAACCATCGTCTTTATGGGGTCCTTCAATTTCAATATTGTGTTTTTGTGCCAATTCGAATGCACCGCCTGCATGATCCAAATGTCCATGAGTGATAAATACTTTGGAAAGAGTGAGACCTTGTTCAGTAATAAAATTTTCTATCAAAGATAAATCACCACCAGGGTCAGTGACTGCTGCAATTTTGGAGGATTCTTTCCAAATGACACAAGAATTCTGCTGCAAGGGAGTCACAGGAATGATTGCTGCTTTTAATGTAGCCATGGTTAAAAAAAACTGACATTATTATAACCTATGAATTTTCAACTGTTGGATGGTAATAATCTAAAAATTAGATCCGTGGTAGAAGGCGAGGGTCCTTTGGTGGTTTTGGTTCACGGTTGGCCTGAAAGCTGGTACAGCTGGCGTCATCAAATAGAGCCTTTAACCAAAGCAGGATTTAAGGTCGCTGCAATAGATGTGCGTGGCTATGGTGGCTCAGATAAACCGCATGATATTGCTGAGTATTCTTTAAAAAATATAGCCGCTGACATTGCTGGGGTGATTGATTCTTTGGGTTACAAAGAAGCTTTTCTTTTCGGTCACGATTGGGGAGGACCAATTGTTTGGACCACCGGGCTTTTATATCAAGATACGATCAAGGCTGTTGGCGCGCTTTCAGTGCCTTATACTCCGGTTGGTGAAAAATCTTTGATTCAATTATTTAGAGAGCTTTATAAAGATAAGTTTTTTTATCAATTGTATATTCAAGAAGAAGGCGTTGCTGAAGCTGAATTTGAAGCTGATGTTCGTAAAGCTTTAGAAATTACCTATTTCAGTGGCGATGGCAGAGGAATGCAATTCATGTTGGAAAATATTGGCAATCCGGCATATCAAAAAACTCCAGACTCAAAAATGTTAGAAAATTCTCCAAGATTCGATACTTATCCCAATTGGCTAACCCAAGAAGATATGAACTATTTCATAAAAGAATTTGAACAAAGTGGCTTCCGTGGACCTTTTAATAGATACCGAGCCCAAGATATTGATTTTGAAGAGTTGCAAGAATTTAAAAATATGTCTTATCCACTACCAGCTTGCTTTATCACTGGAACTTTGGATCCCGTGAACTTTTTTGCCAGAGATGAAAGTGCTTCCCAAGAGGACATTCTGGAAGCTTTCACCAAAAATTATGATGATTTACGCAAAGTCGAAATCATTGATGGTATTGGACATTGGACACAACAAGAAAGTCCAGAATTGGTTACCAATCATATGATTGATTTTTTAACAAAATTATAAGGAGAAAAACATGAGCGCTAAAATGCAAGGATACTCAACTATCGGTACAAACAATAAAGAAGCTGCAGAAACATTTTACGATGGTTTGCTGGCACAAATTAATGCAATCAAATTTCCAGCAAACGATCGCATTACCATGTGGATGTCGGAAGATAGGGCATCAGTTATTCTTGCCATTGCTGTTCCATGGGATGGCGGTAAAGCATCACACGGAAACGGCACTATGAAAGCTATTGCTCTTGAATCTCATGAAGCAGTCGATCAAATGTATGCCAAAGCGATAGAGCTTGGTGCGAAAGATGATGGAGAGCCTGGAACCAGAGCGGGTACTTTTTATGGCGCTTATGTTTATGACTTAGACGGCAATAAACTTTGCTTTTTCAACTTTTCTTAAAGTTCTAAATATTTATTTTTGTCTCAATTTTCTAAAAGCATAAAAAATTAGAACAATAAATAAAACAGAAGACGCTAGCTGATATTTAAATGCTTGAATAAGTATCCAAAGAAATATAAAAAAACTTGATATTGCAGAGGGAGGGCTTTTCAACTCATAGTCTCCATCCATCCAAGGCGAACCTAATTCAACACCGCCTTGTCGATCGTCACCATGCAAATAAGCATGCGCTGGATTCATGTCACCTACCACGTCTCTTTCGATATAAGAGGTGATTGTTTTTTTCATGGCATTGAATATCTCAGGTCTTTGTTTAGATAAATCATTTTGTTCAAAAGGATCTTCAATGATATTAAATAATTTATATGAAGGTGAAACCGGAGCTAAAACAGGTTTTGCTGAATAAAGTTTCCATACATCATTAAATAATGCTCGTTCGTCGGAAATAACTCTTGCCCCGATAAAAGCATTTCTTGGTGGAATAATTTTCCCGGTAAGCAAATTTGACCATTTATCGTCACCATCGAATTTATCTTTATCAGATGTTTTAATGTTTGCAGCAGTCAATAAAGTTGGTAGTACGTCTTGGATGAAAAAAAACTGATTGGATTTCTCTTTCTCGATAATACCTTTCCACCACAATACTGCAGGAACTCTAATTCCACCTTCCAATGCAGAGGTTTTACTTCCACTCAAACCTGCAGTACTCCCTTTTGCATTTATTAAATTTGGTGCGATAACTTTAACAATAGGGTTGATGTCAAAAACTGGACCATTATCACTAAAAAAGAGAATAATGGTTTCTTCAAGCAAACCCTCATCCTCAATTGCCTTGATAATTCTTCCGATTTCATTATCCAAAGCATTAACATTTGCTGCATAAACCCGATCTCTTTCATCTTCCAGATAAGAAAATTTTTCAATACTTTGAAGCGGCGCTTCTATTGGTGTATGCGGAGCATTAAAAGCTACATATAAAAATAAAGGACGATTTTGATCTTTATTTTTGATTATATTTATAGCCTCATTAGCAATTAACTCAGTGGAATAACCTTTTTCCCTCAGTGAGCTTTCGTTTCTGTGCCAGTCCAATCTACCTGCCGCAGTATGATCAAAATATCCAATGCCACCGGTCATATGACCATAACTTGTTTCGAAACCTCTGTTCGTTGGCCAAAATTCTTCTTTTGCTGTTCCTAGATGCCATTTGCCAGATAAGGCTGTTTGATAACCAGCTTCTTTAAAATATTGGGGCATAATTTTTAATTCAGGAGGCATACCCGTTTGTTCAGCTGCTGGATTCATGAATGGTCTGACAACGCCATGATTGAAGATATGTAAGCCTGTTAATAAGGAAGCTCTAGTGGGACTGCAAACAGGATTTGAATAAAATCTATTCAGTTCCATGCCATTTTCAGCCAGTTTATCGATATTAGGAGTCGGGATATGACTGCCGTGATATGAAACATCTCCCCATCCAAGATCATCTGTGAGAATAATAACCACATTGGGATTATCCAAAGCCGTCAAATTTAAAGAAAATAAAATAAAAAACAGAAGGTAATGCATATTCTTTTCTCCCTTGATTTAGAATAATTTATTTTAGAGCTTGTTCAATATCTTCTATTAGATCATCTAAGGATTCTAAACCAACCGATAGCCTCACAAGTCCATCAGAAATTCCAATCTGTTCTCTTCGATCTTTGGGCAATGAAGCATGTGTCATTATAGCAGGGTGCTCAATTAAACTTTCTACTCCGCCTAGACTCTCAGCAAGAGCAAAAATTTTAGTTCGCTCAAGAAAACTTTTCGATTTTTCTAAACCACCTTTGATATTCATTGAAATAAATCCACCATAACCCTTCATCTGTTTTGATGCTAGATCGTGTTGTGGATGATTTGTGAGTCCCGGATAAATTACCTCTGAAATTTCTTTGTGACTTTCAAAATGCTTGGCAATTGCTAGAGCATTTTCACAATGGCGTTCCATCCTCACTGCAAGAGTCTTTAAACTTCTGAGAATTAAATAGCTATCAAAAGCACCGGTAATAGGCCCCAAGGAATTTACAGTATTTGCCATTCTTGAAACTAGTGCATCGTCTTTTTTACCAATAACTAAAGCACCTGCTATCAAGTCAGAGTGTCCTCCTAAATATTTCGTTGCGGAATGCAAAACAATATCAATACCGTCATTTAATGGCTGCTGCACATAAGGCGACGCAAAAGTATTGTCACACACACTTAAAATGTTCTCTGTTTTAGCAAAATCAGCAATTCCTGATAGATCTACAACTCTCAGCAAAGGGTTTGGTGGGGTTTCAACAAATATCATCTTAGTTTTATCTGTTTTTGCTTCACGAACGTTTTGCATGTCAGTCATATCGACATAAGTCACCTCGATGCCTTGCGAAAGCGTTTTGATTTCATTGAATAAGCGAACAGTACCTCCATAGAGATCGTTCATAGCAATCACGTGATCACCAGGAGAAAGTAG
This sequence comes from Gammaproteobacteria bacterium, assembly GCA_038141925.1. Taxonomy (GTDB): domain Bacteria; phylum Pseudomonadota; class Gammaproteobacteria; order Magnimaribacterales; family AG-339-G14; genus MEDG-81. The sequence goes on from JAYQJB010000002.1 coordinate 717,860, forward strand.
TTCGACACAAGCGGAAATAGCTGCAACACCGGACGAAAATCCAAAACCAACTTCACCATTTTCAAGACTTGCAATACATTCTTCAAAAGCCTTTCTGGTTGGATTTATCGAGCGCGAGTAATCAAAGCCTTTGTGTACTCCAGGACTTTCTTGTTCAAAAGTTGAGGATGTATAAATAGGCATCATCACTGCACCTGTGGTTGGATCGGCTTTTTGACCGGCATGTATTGCTCTGGTTTCAAATCCTTCTTTATTTTTTTTACTCATGATAGCTAGTCAATTAATTTATTTTCTTTTAACCATTCTTTGTTAAAAGCTTTGGATAAATATTTATTACCTGTATCGCATATCAATGTTACTACTTTTTTTGGTTCTGTTTGTTTTTGGCACCACTTTATACTGCTGCATCTACTAAGGTTCCACAAGAAGTCCCAGCTAAAATACCTTCTTTTCTTAGAAGTTCATCTACTCTTGCAAAAGCATCCTTGTCGGAGACATAAATTCCCTCATCAATGATATCTAAATTTAAATTATCAGGAATATAGTCTTCACCGATACCTTCTACCAGCCATGAACCGCCTTCATACTTATAATTACCTGTATTAACCGCATCTGCTACGACCGAGCCAATTGGGTCTGCAATAATGATTTGAATCTTTTTATTTTGCTTTTTTAAGTATTTTCCAATACCACTGATAGTACCTCCAGTTCCTACGCCTGCAACGAAGGCATCAACATCACCATCCATTTGCGACCAAATTTCAGGTCCGGTTGTAGTTTCATGTACAAGAGGGTTGGCTGGATTACTAAATTGATCAGCAAAAAAAGAACCGGGAGTTTTCTTTACAATAGCTGCTGCCATTTCTTGATAATGCTCTGGATGTCCTTTTTCAACATCAGAGCGAGTAAAAACAATTTCGACTCCCATAGCTTCTAAATGCATCACCTTTTCTTGACTCATTTTATCTGGAATGACCAAGATCAAATCATAGCCTTTTAACTTTGCGGCTAAAGCCAAACCCAAGCCTGTGTTTCCTGCAGTACACTCAACAATTGTGCCTCCAGATTTTAGGGCACCGCTTTTTTCAGCTTCTTCGATAATCTTGATGCCTACGCGGTCTTTGATGGATCCCCCTGGGTTTAGATTTTCAAGTTTTACGTATAACTCGCAAGGACCGGTATCAATATTATTAATTTTAACAACTGGCGTATTGCCTACCATTTCTAAGAGATTGTTAAAATTAGTTTTCATCTTTTTTAACTTTTTTTCTGTCGTATTTTGTTTTGTCTTTAAATACAGAAGCTCGATTAAATTTGGTAGCATTTTTAGCAACTGGATTTAATCTTTTTTCTTTTGTTTGTCCTTTTTCTTTTGACACTTAAAACTGTGTTTTATTTGAAAGATAAACGATTGAAATTTTAAAAATCACTTTATTTTGCTTGAGGCTATGTCAAACGTCTATTGATTTCTTCCTTTAGTAGCCACATTCTATCTTGACCCCAAATGTAATAAGGGTTTGAACCATCGGCATCGGTTATTTTAAAGCTTGGCACGCCCCAACAATTACCTTGATACATGTCGTTGACATTATCGTTTAAAACTTTTTTCCATTTAGACGTGTTCAAATCTTTTTTAACAGAATCCCAATCTAGACCTAATCCAGTAACGGTGTTCTTCAAGTAATCATTATCACCAATATTGATTCCCTCTTGAAAAGAAGCTTTTAATAATTCATCTATGTATTCAAAGCCTTTACCCATGGAATCAATCATAGGAAACAGCGAATACGCTTTTCTTGCTGGCTTACCAATAGGTGAAAAGATTTCTTTCATTTCATATCCATATTTACGACCCTCTCTGGCAGCATCAGAGATGATGTATTTACCTTTGAAAGCTGGGATGACCATCATTCTCATCAGCATTGGCAGAACAGGTCTAGTAATAAGATTGATAGGATACTGATCTTGGAATTCTTTAACTCTTTTTGCACTGACAAAGGTATAGGGACTATTCAAAGAAGGGTAATAAGTTAAATTTACTTTTTTTTCGGCACTCATAGTCTCAGGTGCTTTTGTTTGAAGTAAGCAAACAGGCTCATTATCACTAGATTTATTTACTCCCAGTTCGGTCAAACGATTTTCTAAGTGATTTAAACGATCAACCCCCCAATAGAGCTCTTTCTCATAATAAAAAGCCGAGCCAAAATAATAATCACAATTATTTCTTATTTCATTCCCTTTCTTAAGATTCTCAAGAACTTCTTCTTCTGATGTTTTGTAGGTAGTCTCTAGCTCTTCAAGCTTTGCTGAATCAGCACTCCAAAGTGCATAACTTACGGTTTTTGCTAGAGGAGCAAACTCTTCCGAATTCACTGAAGATAAAATGGAGTTAGCCTTATTAACTAACTTTTTTTCAGGATAATTCGTTCCTGGAAAATCAACACCATAATAAGGTGCAATTCTTTTTACATCCTCTAGACAGTAATCTGTATACAATGACGGCTCATGTAAGGCTGCAGGATCTTCATCACCAACTAAGATGGGTTTAAATTCTATATCGTAAGCATTTTTGAATTTCTCAATGTAATGCACGGTCAAGTGAGAGTAGGGGTCGTCTACTTTATGAAAATAAAGTACTTCATGTTTACGACCTTCAGCAACTCGGTTTGCCTCTGCTTTCTTTCTGATTGCTTTAAAGTTCTCAAAGCTTGAGAACATATTCATTCCTTTGTTTCTTAATTTATAAGCAAAGGTTCTTCTTACAATAAAGTTTCGTAAAGCTTGAAGCATTAAAAGCGTTCCTCACCAGATTGGATTTTTTGATATAAAGAATCATCAATTTCTACATACCTACCTTTCTGATAAAAATATAATTTATCTTCTATAACAGCAGGATTAAAACCTTGTTTTTTTAAATCCTCTTTTTGATGTTTAAAAGTTCCAGTTGTTTTCATCACTTCAGCTATTCTGATGAAACATGGTCTTTGAAAAGTATTGAGATTCTTCTCAACGTGTTCAGAAAAAACTTCAAAATCGAAATCTTCAGAGATATTCATCAACGCCATTCCAGCTCTGCCATCAGCAGATTCAACTTCAACTCCGTAAACATTAGAGTCTAAGACTTCTGGATATTTATTTAATATTGCAGCAACTTCCATAGTAGAAACGTTTTCACTTTTCCAACGATAGGTATCACCAACTCTGTCAGCAAAAGAGAGCCAATTGTTTTCATGTCGGGTTAATAAATCACCGGAGTTAAACCAAGTATCCCCATCTTTCATTACATCGGTCATTATTTTTTTGTTGGAAGCTTGCTTGTCTAAGTAGCCCTCAAAGGTTGCTAGTTTTGATAATTCTGAGATAAATAATCCAGTCTCACCAATTTCTACAGATTCACAATAGCCCTCAGAATTTCTGATAGGTTCTCCAGTTTCCAAATCACACTTAACGACAAGGGAACCTCTCATGTATCTACCTACCATGCCAGGCCTTCCATGCGTATTCACCAATGCTCCAACACCTTCAGTTGCTCCATAGAGCTCTCTGATTTTTGGAATTTTGAAACGTGTTTGGAACTTCTCCCATATATCAGGTCTTAAGCCGTTTCCCGAAATAACTTGAAGCTGATGATTTTGATCATCTTCATTAGGCTCAACGTTCATTAAATAACGACATAGTTCTCCAACATAACCAAACATAGTGGCTTTGTGTTTTCTTACATCAGGCCAAAATTCAGATGCAGAAAATTTTTCTTTAATAACCGTGGTAGCACCAGCTCTCAGGCAACCGGCCCAAGTCCAAAGCAATCCAGTAGCATGATAAAGCGGTAAAGTAAGATAGAGCACATCTTTTTGCTTTGCTTTAAAACCAAAAAATTGACCTGCATAACTGGTTTTTACGGCTCGGCCATTTGTAATCAAAGCTGCCTTTGGTAAGCCTGTAGTTCCTGATGTATAGATATACATAGCCACATCTTTAATTTTCAAAGGATGTGGAATTACTTCGCCCGCATTTTCAGAAGCAGTATTTATATTTGTATATCCTTCCGGAACTGCCATGGAGTCTTCGATTAAGAAAAGTTTGAGCGACTGCAATTCCGCTTCTGGCATAGATGATTCAAATTTTTCTAGATGAGAGGCACCAAGTATTGCTGCTTTTGCATCAACAATTGTGACTACGTGTTTTAGGCCTTCCCCGGTAACGGTTGTGTTGATTAAAGCTGCTATAGCTCCAATTCTATGTGCAGCAAGAAGGAGCATTAAAAAATCTGCTGAATTGTCCATCAACAATGCAAAACAGTCTCCTTTTTCAATACCTTGCGCTTGCAAGTAAGCTCCATACTGAGAAACCTTTTCATCAGCTTCTTGCCAAGTTGTAGATTGATCTTTAAAGACAAAAGCAATCTCTTTGGGATATTTTTTTACATTCTTTTCAAAAAAATTGAGTATGGATAGTTGATTTTCAGGTTTCCAAGTGAAAAGGACTCGTGGCAATCCTTGTGCCATAAAATAAATATCGTCCAGTATCCCGTTAATTGCCCATTTTAAACTCATTGCAGTTCTCCCAAAAAAGAAGTTTATTTTGTCAGTTTCTGGCTTTAATTTCTATCTTCAGTTGAGAGATAACCCAATGACATTCAAGCAAAGATATTGAACTTAAATTACCTAAGTTTATCCCTAAGATAAAAAGGTAAGTAAATTATGTAAAAAGTAGAAACGCCTAAGATTATGAAAAAGATGTAATGAAAAGGCGGATCCGGCATCAAATCAACAATTGATTGTCCGGCAGGACGTTGCATCATAAACCAGTAATTTGCTGGTTCCCCTTCAGCAAAGAAATTGATGATAACGTTAATTAAGTAAACCAAAAATAAGATCGGGAAGGTAATTTTCAAAACATCTGTGATTGATTTCAGGGTAGGACGATTATTCAGCCCTATGGAAATGAATCCAATGCCTAACCACATCAAGCCATGACTGATGAAAAAAAGTAAAAAATGCAGATGCGGAAAGTCAAATTTAACATCCGGTTGAGTATTTGCCATCAGACCGCCGCCAATTCCCCAGAAAAAAGCAATTTCAAAAAATATTCTTTTACGCGTCAGCATATAAATTGCTGCAGAGAAACTTGCTAAATGACAAAAATGCATTGGCAGCATTTTTAAAATTGGAAAATCTTCTGGCCAAACGCTTGAATATATAAACGGTTTTAAGAGTTCATTGGTTATCAATAAAACTGCCAAACCTTGTCCAAATATTGTTTTGATAGTTTCGGATTGATTTCTTAAAAAATAGGGAATTAAGATAGACAGGGATAAAATAAATATCAAAACCGAAAGATGATCAGTACCAAATATTTGAAAGGGTTTAATCTCAAACATAAAAAGATTTTCTCAAAAAAAATAATCCTAATTATTATTTTATGTCAGTTCTTTGCTTGTTCAAACGATTATCAGATTAAGAAAACCTCTTGGGATTCTTCTTTAGATTATTTTTCGGAGAACCTGGAAAATTACGAGGTAACTTATTTTGTTGATGTTGGGACAAAAGAAGCATATTTGGGTGGAATTCTTGAGATATATAAACTACCTAAGATGAATTATCTTGATCGCATCAAAGTTACCGAAATCGAATTTTTCAATAGAGTGGATGGTTTACAGATGTGTAGGATATGGGGAGAAAGTTCTAAATCAGGAACGCTAAATCATCTTTTGGCGAGGAATTGTAAAGACCTTACTGATCTTTAAAATCTTCATAGAATTCTTCAAAACGACCTTGAAGCCTTTGCATCCCAGTTATCCATCGGTCATAGTCAGTGGTTTTTCTTTTGATGTATTCCAGTACTTCTTTGTGCGGTGTAACGAGAAAACGTTCTTTTTTTATGGCATCAATTACATCCTGAGCACATTCATCAGCCTCAATCATCCCATCCACGCCTGCTACCCCAGGACCTTGGGCAGTCATCGCAGTTTTTACTGCTTGTGGACAAAGACAAGAAACTCCAATGCCTTTTTCCCCATATGTAATTTTTATCCACTCTGCGAGACTAACAGCAGCGGCTTTAGTAACTGAATAAGGTGCAGCACCAATCTGAGTTAATAAACCTGCAGCAGAGGCAGTATTTACCAAATATCCAGAACCTTGATCTAACATTTGTGGAATCAAATGTTTTGCCGCATGCGCATGTGCCATGAAATTTACATCCCAAATCGTCTGCCAAGCTTCAGTAGAGACATCTAATAAACCGATTTCTCCTCCAATTCCAGCATTGGAACAGAAAATATCAATGCCACCCATTTTTTCATTTGCAAAACTTATTAAATCTTTGACTTCTTCTTCCTTACCGACATTTACTACAAAACCAGCAAATCCCAATTCTTCTGCAACTTTTAAAACTTCTTCATTCAAATCAGCAAGAACTACATCTTTGGCTTTTTCATTTTTAAATTCTGTAGCTAATGCTTTACCTATGCCGCTGGCAGCACCGGTAACCACAACTCTTTTATCAACAATATCCAAGATTATCCCCCTAGTTTTTCAATCGCTTCTTCGCGCATTTGTTTTTTTGCAATTTTTCCTGAAGCAATTCGCGGTAGTTGCTCTGTTTGGAACCACATGAATTCTGGAATTTTAAATTTAGCTAATTTTTCTGCTAAAAAAGAAGATAGCTCGGTTTCATCAATATTTTGATCTTCTCTATATGAGACCACGGTTGCTAATTTTTCACCAAGTCTTTCATCGGGTACACCAAATACTGAAGCTTCCAAGATGGCAGGGTGCTCAGTGATTGCTGCTTCAACTTCTAAGCACGCAATGTTTTCTCCGCCACGAATGACGATATCTTTTTTTCGATCTTTAATATAAAGAAAGTCATCCTCGTCCAATAATCCAACGTCTCCCGAACGAAACCATCCTTCGGAATCGAGCACTTCATCTGTAGCTTCCTGATTTTTCCAATAACAACGAAAAGTACAGGCTCCTCTGATGCAAACCTCACCAATTTCTCCGGTAGGAAGTTCATTGCCATCATCATCGACTATTTTTAAATCAATAAGTTTGGGAACAGCAAAACCGGTACTATCTGGTTTTTGCAGATATACATCACCGGTATTGTTTGCAGCTAAGGCATTCGTTTCTGTGAGCCCATAGCCAATTCCAGGGTTGGTATCTTTCATATTGGCTTTCATTTCTTTGACTTGTTCAGGCGGTCGAGCTGCTCCGCCACCAGTTAAGTCTTTGAGGGAAGAAATGTCTCTAGGATTTTTCTTTTGCGCTTCAACCATTTCGTAGGACATAGTTGGTACGCCGGTGAACATGGATATTTTTTCACGTTCAATCAAATCCAAAGCTACTTCTGGATCCCATTTGTACATCAAAACAGTTTTTCGAGCGACAGGTATAGAAAGCAAAAAAATAGCATGACATCCCGTGACATGAAATAAAGGCACACTTACCAGCGTAGCTATTTGATGTTGTTCGGCTTCGGGTGCTGCCTCTCCTAGTGCTGCCTTACCCATAGTTGTTAAGGTAATCCAATAGAAGGGTGCGAAAATAATAGAACGGTGTGTTGCGACAACTCCTTTAGGGTAACCTGTGCTTCCTGAGGTATACATGATAGAGGCATCGTCCTCAGGCAGGATTTCAATAGGATTTTCAAGTTTATCGCTCGCACCTTCAATCACTTTATAAAAATCAAATTCCTGGTGATCTGGATTATTGGAACGCACAGATATTTTTGCTACATCCGAACAACGATCTCCGAGCCGATCTAAACGTTCTTCATCTCCGATGAACAATTTTGATTCACTATTGGTAATACCATATTCAAGTTCATCACCTTGCCACCATGAATTTAGCGGAACAACAATTCCTCCGATTGAAGTAATGGCCATGTAACAAAACATCCACTCAGGATAGTTGCGCATGGAAAAAGAAACTTTATCTCCTTTCTCAATACCATAAGTACTTTGTAAGACGTTACCCAATTGATTGGCTCTTGCAAAAGTTTCTGGATAAGTGATTCGATCTTCTTCGTAAATGATATGTTCCCAGTCGCCATGAATGAGACCAATTTCATAAAATTCTCTGAGATTGTTAGGAGCCTCAGCAAAAACATGATATTCGTTGCCTCTGATGGTATCTTTTTTAACGACAGCATACCTTCAGCTGTAACTTGTTCTAAAACAGCTAAACGATTAGCTGGATCAATAAAATCCATTGCATTAGACATGATTATTTTCCTGTGAAGTTTGCGGGACGCTTTTCAATGAAATGTTTGACGCCTTCCTTGAAATCTTCTGAACCAAAACTTTTTACCATCTCTTCCATAGAGGATTCAAGATTGGTTTTAATATCTTCACCTAAGGCAGTATAGATTTGACGTTTCATAATCTGTACTGATCTTGGAGAAACGTTCTGCGCAATATCTTCTGCATAAGCCATAACATCTTCCATAAAACTTTCCGCAGGAAAGCAACGATTTACCAAACCAATACGTTCTGCTTCTTTGGCATCGAATTTTCTAGCGGTCATCATGATATCCATGGTGTGAGCAACTCCAATGATTCTCGGCAGTATCCAACCTACACCCCATTCAGCAATGAGTCCTCTTTTGGAAAAAGCTGTTGAGAACACAGCATCTTCAGAAGCAACCCGCATATCACAATAAAGAGACATGATTAGCCCTACACCTGCAGCAGGACCATTGATTGCGGCAATTATCGGCTTTGGCACTGAAGGAAAGTAACTGTAAGTGCCTTCCCATTCTGATAAACCATTGGTTTCATAATTTCGGTCTTCAGGTTGGTCTGGATTTTCCTCTCGGTTATTAGCTGAGATATCAGAAAGATTATCCATATCAGCACCAGCACTAAAACCTCGACCCGAGCCAGTAAGTACGATCACTTTTACATCATCATCTTTACAAGCATCATCGATTTTTTCTTTCAGTCTGGCAGTCAACTCTCCAGTGATTGCGTTAAGTCGATCCGGACGATTGAGTGAAATTAAAGCTACTCCTGAATCTTTCTTGTCATATAAAACTACTTCGTTACTCATTAAACTACTGTGCCTCCATCTATTACTAAAGTGTGTCCATTTACAAAACTTCCTGCTTGGGAAGCTAAAAATACTGCCGCACCACCGATTTCATCCGGTTCACCTATTCTCTTCATAGGACAAGTAGCAGTAGATTGTTTCAAAATTTCTGGGTTTTCCCAAAGTGCTTTTGCAAAATCTGTTCTAAAAAGCCCAGGCGCTATCGCATTGGTTCTGATGTTGTACTGACCAAATTCCAGAGCATAGTTTTTCACAAGCATGATATCTGCAGCTTTGGAAATATTGTAAGCACCTATTACAGGGCTTGCGTTTAAGCCTCCAATAGAAGAAACAATAATAATACTTCCATCTTTGCGCTCCATCATTTCAGGAATAACCATCTGGCATAGATTATGATTGCTTTTGATATTGTTGTTCATGATTTTTTCAAAAGCATCATCGGGGATGTCTTTGATAGAACCAAAGAAAGGATTACTTGCTGCATTGCAAACCAAGATATCTATTTGTCCCAATTGAGATCTGGTTTCTTCAACCAGCATCTCCAAAGCTGTTTTATCGGAGATATTGCATGGAATGACAATTGCTTTTCCAGGGAAACCCTTAGAATTAATTTCTTCGGCAGTAGCTTCACAGACGTCTGCCTTTCGACTTGAGATGACCACATTGGCTCCTTGTTGGGCCATCGCAGCAGCAATGGATTTTCCAATTCCTTTTGATGAGCCAGTGATAATGGCGTTTTTTCCAGTTAAATCAAACATAGTGTTTTCTCCTTGAATTTATTTGCCTTTCCAATTTGGCAATCTTTTTTCAGCAAATGCCACAGGTCCTTCAATAAAGTCTTCACTACCGAATAATTCTTTAACCGCGGAGTAATGCGCTTTCATTGATTTCTCTAAATCTGGCTCATTGAAATTTTCATAGGCAACTTGTTTGGTTGCTCTAATGGACATTGGGGAACATTCTTCAATTTGTTTCGCCCAAGCTTTGGCAGCTGAGATGAGATTTTCTGGTTCGACCACTTCGTTAACAAAGCCAAGTCGCATGCCTTCTTCGGCGGAAACATGTCTACCAGTTAACATCATACCAAGCGCATTTTTCATTCCAATTTGTCTAGGGAGTCTTTGCATACCGCCAGCAAGAGCAGCAAGACCAACTTTAGGTTCTGGTAAGGCAAATTTTGCATTGGTGGAAGCCACAATCAAATCACAGGCGAGTGCAATTTCAAACCCTCCACCCATGGAAACACCATTTACTGCAGCAATCAGAGGTTTGGTTAAATTGAATCTAGAAGTTAATCCAGCGAAACCTGAAGAGGCCATATTGATATCCATTTTTCCGCCAGCTTCAGCTTGGAACTTAAGATCGTTTCCTGCGGAAAAAGCACGATCGCCTTCACCGGTGACAATACCAACCCAGAGATTTTCGTCTTTATCAAATTCATTCCAAACTTCATCAAATTCTGCGTGCGCAGGGGGGTGCAAAGCATTCATTCTGTCCGGTCTATTTATGGTGACGGTTAAGATGTGACCGTCGATTTCGGTTTTTAAAAATTCGTAATCGGTTTTCATATTTTCTCCCTAAAAAGTGGACCTTAATCTTAATAAAGGTTAACGCTTGAGTCCATAGGAGAAGGGTTACTTTATTTTTTCTTCAAAACTGCAATAATGCTAGTCACTTTTTTAAGGAGAGTTTATGAATATACAAGATAAAGTTGCCGTAATTACCGGCGGTGCATCTGGATTGGGTTTGGCTACTGCTAAGGCATTAAAAGAAAAAGGCGCGAAATTAATGTTGTTGGATTTAAATGAAGACAATGCCAAAGCAGCGGTTGCAGAATTGGGCGATAATGCAGATTACTGCATTACTAATGTCATTGAGGAAGATAATGTCAAAGCCGCAATGGATAAAACTGTAGAAAAATTTGGCGCCATTCACATTCTGATTAATTGTGCTGGAATAGGAAGTGCTTCCAAAACGGTTGGTAAAGACGGTCCTCATCCATTAGATTATTTTAAGTTGGTGATCGATATCAATCTTAACGGGACTTTTAATTGTTTGAGACTTGCCGCTGAAGTCATGGGAAAAAATGAACCGGAACAAGATAACGAATGCGGGGTAATTATCAATACGGCATCAGTTGCTGCTTTTGATGGTCAAATTGGTCAAGCTGCATATAGCGCAAGTAAAGGTGGAGTTGTTGGTATGACTCTACCTATAGCAAGAGACTTAGCAAGAATGGGAATTAGGAACAACACCATTGCTCCAGGAATTTTTGACACACCTCTGATGGCTATGGCACCCGATGCAGTAAGAAACCCTCTTATTGAAATGACGCAATTTCCAAAACGTTTGGGTAACCCAGATGAATTTGCGATGTTGGCAACACAAATAATTGAAAATCCTTTCCTCAATGGTGAGACGATTCGTCTCGATGGTGGAATCAGGATGCAACCGAAATAATTATGAAACTAGTAACTTATTCCAATAGCGATACGCCAGCAATTGGGGCATTGCTCGAAGACAGCATTTGTCCTTTTACCAACGATTCTTCTTTACCGAATGAAATGAAAGCATTTCTTGAAGGTGGGGAAGTAAACATGAATAAAGCGACAGACTTGCTTGAAAAGGCAGAAAATTTAATACCTGTGGATTCGGTTACTTTATTGTCGCCAATTTTAAATCCGCAAAAAATACTGGCGATCGGTCTAAATTACGCTGACCACGTAAAAGAGTCTGGGATGGAAACTCCTAAGCTTCCCATGGTTTTCAACAAACAATCCTCTTCGGTAACCGGTCACAATGGTGTTATCCATTTGCCAAGGGCTTCAGAAGCTTTGGACTATGAAGCAGAAATGGCATTTGTAATTGGTAAACAATGCCGACATGTTTCAAAAGATGAAGCAGCATCTGTGATTGCAGGTATAACCATCTGCAACGACGTCAGTGTTAGAGATTGGCAATTGGCTGTCCCCACTTTTACCATGGGCAAAAGCTTTGATACGCATTGTCCTTTAGGACCTTGTTTAGTAACCATGGATGAAATTGGCGATCCGCATAATCTGGACATCAAACTTTTCTTAAATGGTGAAGAAAAACAAAATTCCAATACCAGAGAACTCGTTTTCAATTGTTACGATTTGATTGAACATTTATCTACAGCCTTTACGCTTATGCCGGGGGATGTTGTGCCTACTGGAACTCCAGGTGGTGTATTGGGCGTAGAAGTCATGGCAGGGAGAGCAAGTTGGCTCCAAGAGGGCGATGAAGTCAAAATTGAACTGGAAAAAGTAGGAACTCTTAGCAATAAAGTTGTTAAAGAACCGGACTCGACCAAATTCATTGCCTAGTATTTGAAACTTTTCTTTTTAAGGCACGCTAAGTCCGATTGGGGTAATCCCGCATTGAAAGACTTTGACCGGCCACTCAATAAAAGAGGTTTGAGAGATGCTCCTCTTATGGGAAAGAAATTACACCATTATTTCTCAGATAATCTAAAAGTAATTTCCAGTCCTGCTAAAAGAACAAAAGAAACTTTGGAATTATTTTTTGCTGACTATGACCGAAATTTTTCCATTGAATTTGATGATGCCCTTTATCATGGTTCGCCGATAAATTATCTAGAGCATGTGATCAATAACGATAACGATGAAGCAATTCTATTTATCGGTCACAACCCTGGAATATCAGAGTTTGCTTCGCAGTTCTCTCCTGAACCTATTTTTTTTCCTACTTGTGGATGTGCAGGTTTTTCAATCAATGCAGCATCAATAAAAGAAAACAATCTTCATTTAGCGGATAAAATTTTTTATCACTATCCAAAAGAAATGTGAATTCTTCGACAGTAAAGTTACAGAATTGAAAATTTAAATATAAAAAACTTATTCAAAAGAATGAATATAGTAAAATACCCATGCTTATGAAAAAAATTCTGGTCATTGAAGACGAAGAAGATCTTAATCAGACCTTAAGTTTCAATCTTGAAAACGAAGGCTACAAGGTAACTTCTGCACTCAAAGGTTCTGAGGCTCTCGAAATTCTAGAAAATGCACCAGCTCCAGATCTGGTAATTTTAGATTTGATGCTTCCAGACATGCCAGGATTGGATATTTGTAGACATATTAGATCTAAAGATAACCTAAAAAATATCAGCGTAATAATTGTTACCGCAAAGGGCGAGGAGGTAGATCGAGTTGTGGGTTTTGAACTTGGTGCCGATGACTACATTGTTAAGCCATACAGCGTTAGAGAATTGATGTTAAGAATTCAAGCTCAATTGAGAAGAAATGACTGAAAAAGAAGTGACCAAAGAAAATTCCGATGATGAGCCAAATATTTCTTATCAAGATTTACTAATTGATAACAAGTAAGCATAAAGTGTTTCTAAAGGATAAAAAAATATCTCTGACTGCAAAAGAATATAATCTTCTTAAATACCTTTTGACAAAAGCAGATAAAGTCCAAACACGAGATATTTTATTAGACAAAGTCTGGGGCTATGATAATTCTGTCACTACTAGAACAGTAGATACTCATGTGAAAAGACTGAGATCTAAACTTGGAAAGTATGGAGACAATATCGAAACAATTCGAGGTGTCGGATATATATTTAATAAGATTTGATTTTAATTTATGAAGTTCTCTTTAAAAATTAGAATATTTATACTGATAGTTTTTACTGTTCTTGCTTCATTCTTGATTAGCGCCATCATTTTAAGGGGAAATGAATACTTTAGTGAAAACATACTTGCTGGTATTTCTCTCTTTTTAATTCTTATACTTGCCGCTGGCACCACTCTTTATAGATTTTTAAGAGACGTTGTTATTCAGGCATCAAGGATAATTTCAGGACCAGTCAACAATGAAGAAATTGATTCTGAATCAGCTTTTGATACTTTGAGAACATCAACCGCTGTTGTTCAAAATGAACTGGAAAGTTATTCAAAACAACTTTCATTCATCAGTAATTTATTATCAAGAATGGGTCAGGGAGTTATCTTAGTGAACGAAGATTTGAACGTGATGTATTTCAATCAGACCATTACAAAAGATTTTTTCCCTGAATTAAAAATTGGTGATGATTTATTTAAAAATATTTCATATCCCGCATTTAAAAAATTCATAAAGAAAGCTTGGGAAAAAGATGAATATACCAAAGAAATAGCAGGCCCAAGAACAATAAAAACAGTTTATCTTGTAAGTTCGCAGAAATTTTCAAATGATAATCAGCTCTTAATTGTTTTTTCTGATATTTCAAAACTAAAGACCCTTGAAAAGATGCGTGAGGACTTTATCGGTAATGTCTCGCATGAATTAAGAACGCCGATTAGTGTAATAAAAGCAAATTCTGAGACTTTGTTATCCACTAAATTAATCAAAGATGAGAATGCAATAAATTTTACCAAAGCAATTCAATCTCAAAGTGAAAGGATGGCAACTATTGTGAACGAGTTACTTTCAATCTCTAGTATGGAGTCTGGAGACTATCCGATTTCATTAGATAAACTCAATATTAAAAATATTGTTGATTCTGCCATCAAAGAATTAAACCCAATGACTGAGTCAAGTAACATCAAACTGGTAAATAAGATCTCTGATATAACTCATATCATTGGCGATGAATCAGCAATAAAAATAATAATTTCTAATTACATAACTAATGCAATCAAACATAGTCCTGATGACGAGATTATTGAGATTGATAACGAAAAGATAGATAAAGATTTTTGTCGCATCAAGGTTATAGACAATGGAATTGGGATAGCTAAAAAATACCGTGAGAGAGTTTTTGAAAGATTTTTCAGAGTAGATAAAGGCAGATCTAAAAAAATTGGTGGAACAGGACTCGGGCTCTCAATCTCTAAAAATTTAGCATTGATGATGGGTTATTCCGTTGGGGTAGAATCAAACGAACCCAAAGGATCTGTTTTTTATATCGATGTAAAAATTCATCAAGAAACTTCTAAAGAAGTGGCCTGAGAGATTTCAGCATTCTTCTTAAAAATATAGCCATCGCTAATATTCCAATTTGAAGCAAAGAATTTAGCATTTTCAAAACATAATAAAATGAATTCAAAAATGTTTGCAGCGTGTTCAATGATATCTGCTCTATCCGAAGGAAAATTGTAATCAGATACTTTCTCTTCAAGAGATAATTTTCCTAGTCGGGATCTTATTTCTTGGAGTTCCTCTAAATTTAAAGAATCTTTTAAAACTCCAGCAGCTTGAATAATCTGTCTAGCATTACCCCCAATACCAATGATATTTTGTACTTGTCTGGAATTAATATTTGCTAAAAAGTCAGACAATTCTTGCCAATTTTTTTCTTTATCTAAGCCTTTTAGAATTCTTACGGCACCCAAATTGAAAGATTTAAGTTTTTCTTCATTTTTATCACAAAGGTAAAGCTCTGTGCTTCCACCACCAACATCTACTAAAAGACTTTCTGAGTCGATGAATTCTTTGTAGTTAAAAAATTTTAATAATGAAGCTTCTTCATTTCCAGAGAGAATTTCAATTTCTAAATTCAATTCTTTTTTACTTTTTTAATAACTTGTTCTCTGTTAGAAAAAGTTCGCATTGCGGAGGTTGCAAATATTCCTAGTAAAGCAGCATTCTTTTTTTGCATGCTTTTTTAAGTTTTTTTAAAACTGTTAAAAAGTCTAGATAAGTCTCATCTGTCATTTTTCCACTGCCAAAAGCGTCAGACCCTAACCTTAAGCTAACTCTTTTAAAGGTATCTAATTCAAGATGGCTATTCGGCAACAAACGGTATTGTCGGTACTTAATGGCATTTGAGCCGATATCTATGCAAGAAACTTTCTTAGATTGTCTATTCATCAGCAAAAACTCTTAAAGTTTTATACTGTTGATACGATAAATTTTCAAAAAGTACCTTGTTGATTTCCACTTTGTAATTGTTCAAACCTTCTGACCAGGTTTTTGGCTTGGGTAAATCTTTATCTGGATAATCAAAGGCATTCAAGATAAACCTGAGGGCACTTAATATTGCAACCTTTTTATTATTGGCATTTAAAACAATCCAGGGCGCTTCATCATATGAAGTTCTTTTGAACATTTGTTCTTTGTATAGGGTGAAGGCATCCCATTTATCAAGCATCTTTAAATCATTTTCGCTTATCTTCCAATAAACGAGAGGGCTGGTAGCTCTTTTATCTATTCTCTTTTGTTGAGTGTTTTTTTCAATTGAGAGATAAAACTTAAAAAATTCAACACCTTCTTCAATCTGTTTTTTTTCCCAAGGAATTACATTTTTCATGAAGTAGGTATATTGCCTTTTCGTGCAATAACCCATAGTTGCTTCAACCAGCGCCCGGGTATACCAAGATCGGTCGAAAAAAACTATTTCACCGGTATTGGGCAAATGCTTTTCATATCTTTTGAACCATTTTTTTGACTCTTTCTCAGTTGGCTTGCCTAAAGCAACGAGCTTACAGTGATCTGGTATCAAATATTTAGTAAGCACCGAGATGCTTCCGGTCTTACCTGCGGTATCTCTACCTTCAAAAACCAAAGCAATCTTTCGCTTTGACTTAATAATCCAGTTTTGCAGTTTTACCAATTCAATTAAAAGCTTTCTTTTTTCTTTCTCATAAAGCTCTTCGTTTATTCGTTTGTAATCTGGAATATCAAACTCGATCATTATCTGATTGTAAATCAAAGAAAATTAAATAAGCAAATTGTCACTGAGATGTCACAAAAATATCGAAAAATTTACTTTATCTGTATCTAAATTGTAATTTTCCTAGTCTACATTCTTTTAATAAATAATTCATTAGGAGAACATTTCATGAATAAATTTAAAGCAGTATTTATATCAGCCTTAGTTTTGATATCAATGAGTGCAATTTCAGCTCCAAAAGTTTACGGTAAATTAAACATTGCTGTTAACAACGATGGATCGGATGGAGTTAACATCAAAAAAGAAATAGATCTTGTAAGCAATGCTTCAAGATTAGGTTTTAAAGGTAAAGTCGACATGAAAAATGGTCTTACCGGAATCTATCAAATTGAATACCAAGTTGATATAACAGATGACAATAAAGATGCAGACTTTGATCAAAGAAATTCTTTTGTTGGCTTGAAAGGCAACTTTGGTACCTTAAAGCTAGGTACTCACGATACACCTCTGAAGTTAGCTCAATTAAAAGCCGATCTGTTTAACGATCTAAAAGGTGATATTAAAAATACTACTGATGGTGAAAATAGAATTGGTTCCTTCTTCGGATATGATTCTCCTGTCTTCGGTGGCGGAGTCAGCATTTCTGTTGGTGTTGGAAAAGGAAAAGATGATGGAGTAGATGGAACTGATTTGGACGGTGAGTTTGGTTCTAATTTATCAGTATCTTTAAAATATGATATCGACGTCATCAAATTTGTGATTGCTACAGAAAAAGCATCTATCAAAGGTTATGACCATAACAGATTAGGCATGATGATACCTGCAGGTCCAGTGACCATCGGTCTAATCCATACTACTACCGAATCTACTGTTGGTAATTCAAAAGATTATGATGCAACAACTTTAAGTATTGCAGGCAAAGTTGCTGATGGAAAAGGGTAAAGTAAAATTTCAGTATGGCACTTCAGACAAGTCAGCTGGCTTAACTCAAACTCAAATTGGATATGACCATAACAAGCTGTTTAAAAACTTCACAAGATTCTTGCTTATCACACTGTGAGTACGTTCACAAGATGCAGTTAACTATAAGTAGCTGATTGAAATGCTCTAAAAATGACCCGAAGAAAATTGTTGAAAATAATTTTTTTACTCTTAATTCCATGTGACAATTATGTGACAAATATGTGTCATAAACAAGTAGCACTATTAGGGAATACGATTGCAACCGGAGCAATTCTATATGTCATCATTAAATCTTTTGAAGATTTATCTGGGGCTCACTTTAATCCTATCGTTTCGATAATCTTTTATATTTTTAAAAGAGATTAATTTAAAGGATTTGATCTTTTATCTGGTTATTCAATTTGTTGCAGGATTATTAGCAGTAGTATCAATACACTTTATATTCGAGCTGAGTTTACTGCAGATTTCATCTAATTCCAGGATTGGTATGAGCATGTTTTTCAGCGAAATAATTGCATCATTTGGATTAATTTTAACTATCTTAATGGTGAGAAAAAATAATAAATCTAATGTAGCTATTTCAGTTGCTTTATTTATAACAGCTGGATATTGGTTCACATCATCTACTTCATTCGCAAACCCAGCAGTTACTTTAGCAAGAACATTTACTGATACATTTACTGGAATTTCTCCAGAGTCAATCGTTTATTTCTTTTCAGGCCAGTTAGTCGGTCTATTTATTGCCTTTTATATATATAAATTTCTCAGATGAGCGAGTTAAAAAAAATATTATTTCTCTGTACAGGTAATTCTTGTAGATCACAAATTGCTGAAGGTATTGCAAAAAAATTTACTTGTTTCCAGGCTTTCTCAGCTGGTACTAAAAAATCAGAATTAGATCCATACGCAGTCAAAGTAATGTCAGAAATAAAAATTGACATATCAGATCAATTTTCTAAGACCATAAACGAACTGGAAGATAAAGATTTCGAATATGTTTTTACATTATGTTCAGATGCTGAAGAAAACTGTCCAGTCTTTTTAAAGGTAAGACCATTCATATAGGCTTTGAAGATCCTCCTAAGCTCACAGAAGACATAGACGATGATGTAAAAAAATTAAATATCTACAGAAAAGTAAGGGATGAAATTCTTGATTTCATCTTAAATATCAGCAACTACATTTAAGTTTCCCTACAAGTTTCTTAGCTTTTCCATCCATGTAACAGATATGCCACATATCTCTAATATTATTCAAGGTGTATTTCTTTTTTATATTGGAGTAAACATAATGAAAAAATCTATATCAATTTTTGCAGCAGCTATATTAATGCTTTTATTACCTTTAACTGCAAGTGCAGCTGCAAGAGACACCATTAAAATTGTTGGTTCTTCAACCGTTTATCCTTTTGCTACAGTCGTAGCTGAAAGATTTGGTAAATCAACTAAATTTAATACACCAGTTATTGAATCGACTGGATCTGGAGGCGGTCTGAAGCTTTTTTGCAAAGGTATAGGCGTCGAACATCCTGACATTACAAATGCGTCGAGAAGAATCAAGCAAAAAGAAATTGATAATTGTGCTAAGGCAGGAGTAACAGATATTATTGAAATTAAAATTGGCTATGATGGAATTGTTATTGCAAATTCTAAAAAAGCTGATGTTTTGGCTTTAACAAAAAGACAAATATTTTTAGCACTAGCTCCTGAAATTCCTCACCCTAACGGTGCAAAACAGCTTATAAAGAATCCAAATGTTACTTGGAGAGATGTTGATTCTTCTTTGCCAAACATAAAAATTGAAGTTTTAGGGCCACCTCCGACCTCAGGAACCAGAGATGCTTTTGCAGAATTAGCTATGGAAGGCGGATGTAAAACCTTTAAGTGGCTTAAAGATATTAAGAAAGAAAATAAAAAAAGATATAAGGCGATTTGTCGCTCTGTTAGAGAAGATGGTCCTTACATTGAAGCTGGCGAAAATGATAATTTAATTGTACAAAAATTAAACGCCAACCCAAAAGCTCTTGGCGTTTTTGGATACAGCTTTTTAGTAGAAAATTCTGATTCTATTCAAGGTTCTTTTGTTGATGGAGTGCTTCCAACTTTTGAGAATATTGCACAAGGTGACTACAAGGTTTCCAGACCGTTGTACTTCTACGTAAAAAAAGCCCACATTGGAACCATTCCTGGAATGAAAGAATTCTTAAGAGAATTTACTGCTGATAAAACTATAGGACAAGATGGATATCTTACTGATAAAGGTTTGATTCCAATGCCTAGTGGTGAATACAGTCAGTTTAGATCTGCAGCAAGAAAATTATCTACTCTTTCAGGTCTTAATTAAGCTACTTAATCCCCCTGGATAGAAGTAGTTTAGAATGAACGAGGGTAATGACTTAAGTTACCCTCGTTTTTTTCTTAATTAAAAAAATGTCAATAAGTCTATTTTTAATCTCAATTATTTGTTTAGGTTTTCTCAGTTTCTTTTGGGGGAAAAGGAAAGCACTTTTGCTAAAAAATACAGAGAGTCTTCATTCTCTACCAAGATATTATGGTTATTATTCCTTGGCTTGGTTTGCAGCACCCTCATCATTAATCATTTTTCTTTGGCTTCTTTTTTCTGAATCATTTGTAACTAATCAAGTCATTTCTCTTTTACCAGAGTCCATTAAAGGTTTGTCTCCTAATGAAATTACATTAAGAATGAATGACGTTAAAAATTTAGCTGCAGGAAATCTAATTGCAGGTGAGTCATTCATTGGTCTTGAGCAGGCAGCGGCTAATTACAACAGAATTACAAAATTAGTTCAGGATGTAGCAATTTATTCTTCATTGGTTTTAAGTTTAGCTTTGTTCATATTTTCCTATAGGTCTATATCTGGAACGTTAAGAGCTAGAAACAAAGTTGAAAAGATCATCAGCAACTTACTTTTAGCTTCTGCGACTGTTGCAATATTTGCTACAGCGGGAATTCTGCTTTCTGTTTTATTTGAAGCCATAAGATTTTTCCAAATTAACAGCTTTGATGATTTTTTATTTGGACTCACTTGGAGTACGCAAATGGAAATTCGTGAAGATCAAGTCGGCTCTTCAGGTCTGTTTGGCGCCATTCCATTATTTGCCGGTACGGCGTTGATATCTTTAATTTCACTAACAGTAGCTGTTCCCGTTGGACTTATGACGGCAATTTACCTATCCGAATATGCTCCTTCCAAAGTTATATCCTATACAAAACCAATGTTAGAAATTTTATCTGGAATACCGACTGTATTTTATGGATTCTTTGCCGCAATTACTTTAGCTCCTTTTATAAGAGACTTCGGAGTAACCATTGGTTTGGATATCGCCTCAGAAAGTGCTCTTGGTGTTGGTTTGGTAATGGGAATTATGATCATTCCACTTGTTTCTTCTTTATCTGACGATGTAATTTCTGCAGTGCCTCAGGCAATGCGAGATGGTTCATACGGTTTGGGCGCAACTAAATCAGAAACAATTAAGAAGGTAATCATCCCAGCTGCTTTACCAGGAATCGTTGGAGGAATACTTTTAGCAGCTTCAAGGGCAATTGGGGAGACCATGATTGTTGTAATGGCAGCAGGTTTATCTGCAAGATTATCTTTTAATCCAATAGATGCAGTGACAACGGTAACTGTGCAGATAGTGACGCTTTTGGTCGGAGATCAAGAGTTTGATAGTCCAAAGACCTTAGCTGCTTTTGCTCTGGGACTAACTCTATTCGTAGTAACTTTGGCATTAAATTTTTACGCTCTAAAAATCGTCAGAAAATACAGAGAACAATATGAGTAATACTTTACAAGAGACAAAAGATATTTCCGAAATCGTAAACCGCGGTCTCAAAAAAAGATATCGTTCTGAATTTATGTTTAGATTTTATGGCGTTGTCTCAATTTTGTTTGCGGTAGTTTTTTTATTGGTTTTCTTTAGCAGCATCATCAGCAAAGGTTACAGTGCCTTTACTCAAGGTGAGCTGAATATGAAGATCTATTTAAATGAAGAAGTTATCGATCCCGATCAGCTTAGAGATGAAGAAGAAATTAGATATGCAAACTTCGATAAATTAGTCTTAGATTCTCTAAAAACTTATTTTCCTGAAGTTTCTTCTAGAAAGGAAAGAAAAGAATTGAAGTCTCTGGTAAGTTCGGGAACGTCCTTACGATTACAGTCTATGGTTTTAAACGATTATTCGTTGATAGGTCAAGAGATAGATATCTGGGTACGATTGGATAGTGACATTGACATGTATCTGAAAGGGAATATCGACGTATCTTTAGATGAATCACAGAGAAGAATTTCAGATAATCAAGTTAGGTGGGTTCAAGAGTTACAAGAAAAAAACTTAATCAGTCAAAACTTCAATTCTACTTTGTTTACAGCTGGAGATTCTAGAGAGCCTGAACTCGCTGGCGTACTAGGAGCATTAGTGGGATCGTTTTTCATGTTAATGATAACTTTTATAGTTGCTTTTCCTCTTGGTGTAGCAGCAGCCATTTATTTGGAAGAGTTTGCTCCAAAAAATAGATTTATAGATTTTGTAGAGGTGAATATCAATAATTTAGCCGCTGTGCCATCCATCATTTATGGGCTGTTGGGGCTTGCAGTATTTATAAACTTTTTTGGTATGCCTAGATCAGCTCCTCTGGTTGGTGGTTTGGTCTTGGCATTAATGACCTTTCCAGTAATTATTATTGCTTCTCGAGCTGCGCTTCAATCTGTGCCACCTAGCATTACTGACGCTGCGCTTGGCGTAGGCGCATCTAAAATTCAAACCGTGTTTGATCATGTTTTTCCTTTAGCATTACCCGGCATGTTAACCGGTTCAATTATCGGAATGGCAAGAGCATTGGGCGAATCTGCTCCTTTGTTGATGATTGGTATGGTTGCTTTTGTAGTTGATGTTCCATCTTCGCCACTAGATTCCTCCGCAGCGCTTCCAGTTCAAGTATACTTATGGGCCGATGCTCCAGAGAGGGGTTTCGTGGAGAGAACGTCTGCAGCAATTTTAGTTTTGTTATTCTTTTTATTATTAATGAATTCGACAGCAATTTGGCTCAGAAATAAATTTGAAACTAAGTGGTAGTTCAATGAGCAAAACAGAACTTATAGAGTTAGCAGATGACTTTAAAACTGTTGGTGATACAACCACAGAGAAAGAAGTCATTATGAAAGCGAAAGATTGTTGCGTTTTTTATGACGATAATCAGGCTTTAAAGAACATAAATATCGAGGTTGGTAAAAGAAGTTCTTTCTTTGATCGGGCCTTCAGGTTGTGGAAAGTCAACTTTTATAAGATGTCTTAATCGACTGAATGACACAATTGATTCCGCAAAAGTAACTGGCGAAATCACTTTGGAAAACATTGATATCTATCATGGAGATTTGGATGTAGTTCTTCTTAGAGCAAGAGTAGGTATGGTTTTCCAAAAACCGAATCCATTTCCAAAATCGGTTTATGAGAACATTGCCTATGGGCCAAGGATCCACGGCATGACTGAATCAAAATCAGATATGGATGAGATAGTTGAAACTTCTCTATTAAGAGCAGGTTTGTGGGATGAGGTTAAAGATAGATTAAACACTCCTGGTACAGCACTTTCTGGAGGACAACAGCAAAGACTCTGTATTGCAAGGGCCATAGCAGTTCGTCCCGATGTTATTCTAATGGATGAGCCATGTTCAGCTTTAGATCCAATCGCTACAGAAAAAATCGAAGATTTGATAAGTGAATTGAAAGAGAACTATGCAATCGTAATAGTTACGCATTCAATGAGCCAAGCTTCAAGAGTTTCTCAAAGAGCAGCTTATTTTCATTTAGGTCACCTTGTCGAGACAGGCAAAACATCAAAAATATTTGGCGACCCAGATCACGAACTTACTCAAAACTATATCAAAGGCAGGATAGGATAAAAATTTACCAATCCTAAGTAACTTGCAATTGCTAAGTGAAAGCCAAAAGCAATCTCAGAATCTCTCTTCAGTTTGGAACTAAGAAAAAACTCTAATATTCCAAGAAGTGATGCTGTAAGCAATAGAGTAGGGACTAAAGTCATTGGGATCATTAAAGTTAAAATTGGAAAAAGGATTACATCTCCTAAACCTAAAGCTTCTTTTCTTTTGAGTTTGAAAAATAACCACCTCGTTGCCAAAAGGAGAAAGCCTGAAATAATTGCTACAAATATCTCAGGTAGAATCAATAGACCCTCCAATGCTGAAAGTATCAAAGCCAAAATAAATAATATTAAAAGCGAGCTCAAAGGAATGATTTTGTATTGATAATCTATCAAGGCAATAAATATTAAAGTTAGAGAAATAAAGCTTTTAAAAAGTATTAAACCCCACGAAGAATTTGTAATGAAAATCAATAAAAACAAAGAAATGACCAATATTTCTATAAAGAAGTATCTTGAGGAGATTGTTGCACCACAGCATTTGGCTTTTCCTCTTAAAAACAAGTAACTCAATACAGGAATGAGGTGATACCAATCAATTTTAGTCTTACACGCAGGACAAAAAGAGGGTTCGGTATAAATATTAATATTTCCCACATATGAATCTGCTTCGATATTTTTATTAGCGTAGCGATAAATAAAGCTTGCTAGAAAGCTACCTAAAAGCGCAGAAAAAATAATGTATATAGAGATGATCATTGGTATAAATCTTTGTCAATTTTGTTAAATATGACATAAAATCAACAGGTATATGGTATTTGACTACTTAAAGGGTATCAATTTAGAAAGATACAAAAGTTACCTGAATGAGAAAAATCTTAAATTCTCTATTTCCGGTGCTCTTTTATTAGTTTTTTCTTTAGAGTTTTCTTCAATATTGCTCGGATTGATTTTTAATAACCAATTAAGTTCAAATAACTTTAACAACTCTTTTGCATCTAGCGATGCTCCTAGAATCATAGACAATCCATTTTCATCTGATGTTGAAATTGATGGTCTATCTATCTATGAAAGTCTTGTTAAAGCTCCTGAAACTTCATTATCTTTGAAACTTTACGGTGTAACTTCTTCTAATGAAGTTAAATCGGCAATAATTGGCTTCAATCAAAACGATCAAAAAACTTATCTCGTGGGAGATATGATTTCCGATAACGTTTACTTGGATTCAATTAATAAAGATTTTGTCACCATCAAGCGTTCTGGCATAACCGAAAGCTTGTCCTTTTTTAAGGGCTCAGTAATAAAGGGTATGGAAAGAGTTGTTCAGGGGAATACTTCTATAAAAATTGCATCGCAGCAAAAACCCACCATCAGCAAAGAGTGGATTGAAAATCAGGAAATTGCGAAGCTAATCACTTTTGCTCCTGTATTTGATGATGGAACTTTTTCCGGTCTTGAAATAAGTCCAGGGAGAGTACTGCACTTTTTGATTCTTCGGAATTGAGACCGGGGGATATTGTGAAGTCCATTAATGGACTTTCCGTTGCAGAAATTGACCTCTCTGATCAAGATTCAATTAATTCTTTTTCTCTGACTTGGCATCGCTTAACCTCGATTTAGTTAGAGACGATCAAGTTGTATCCGTCGATATAAACATTAACTAAACCAAAAAAAATTATGATTTATTCAATTTATAAGAATTGTTGCGCCTATGCGCTTATTTTTGGACTTTCATCTAGCTTATGGTCGGTGACGATTAATATGCGAGATGCAGACATTAAATCGTTTGTCTCAGATATTTCATCTTTGACGGGTAAGTCTTTTGTCGTAGATCCAAGAGTAAAGGCAAACGTAACTGTTATTTCAAGAGATGATTTAACGATCGAAGAAGCTTATGAAATTTTTCTTTCAGTTCTCAGTGTTCATGGTTTTACCGCAATTGAACAAGCAAATGCAGTCAAAATAGTTCCTGCATCAATGGGTAGGCAAAGCTTTACTGAAGTATCAAAACCCGTTTCACCTGAAGATGCATTGGTTTCGACCATCATTAGACCGAGCCAAACATCTGCAAATGCTTTGATTCCTTTAATAAGGCCACTCATAAATTCTCAGGGACACATTGCCGTCTATGCGCCAAGTAACAGTTTGATACTTACCGATCGAAATGCCAATGTTAAAAGAATTAGGCAGCTTGTTGATGAGCTGGATAAAAATCCTGCCGATGTCTATGAAATCGTTAAATTGAAAAACTCTTCTTCCACTCAAATTTCCAAATTGATAGATAAAGTTTTTTCAGAGAACTCTGGCGGTATGGCACAAAATGATTTTAATGCTTATGCAATTGAAAGGAGCAATAGCGTTTTGCTCTTTGGTGATCAAGAAATTGTAGAGCGAATGAAGGCTGTTGTAATAAAGCTTGATGTAAAAGACCAAGGTACAAGTTCCTTGAAGGTTGTTTATTTAAAATATGCAGATGCGACTGCCTTAGTTGAAATTCTCAATAAGATGACACCGAATATTGATGAAAAAAGCTCAAACAAAGGCAATACATCCATCACCGCTCATGAAGAAACCAATTCACTCATAATTTCAGCCGAGCCAGATGTGATGACCTCCTTGACTGGAATTATTAGCCAGCTTGATATTAGGAGAGCGCAAGTTCTAGTTGAAGCCATTATTGTTGAAATATCAGATCAGTTATCAAAAGACTTGGGTTTCCAATTTTTATTTAGTGGCGAAGGATCGAATTCACCGATTGCATCTCAAAGATTTGGTAATCCGACGCCTGATCTTTCGGCGCTTGTTGGTGGATTAACTCCTGGAGGAAGCACAACTGCTGTCTTATCTACATTGTTAAGTTTGGATGGCTTTGCAACTGGTGTTGGTAA
This sequence comes from Gammaproteobacteria bacterium, assembly GCA_038141925.1. Taxonomy (GTDB): domain Bacteria; phylum Pseudomonadota; class Gammaproteobacteria; order Magnimaribacterales; family AG-339-G14; genus MEDG-81. The sequence goes on from JAYQJB010000002.1 coordinate 744,311, forward strand.
GTATAAAAAAGGTGGTGATAGTTTTGCGGCGATCCTAAACGTGCTTGCAAAAAATAGCGACTCAAATGTTCTTTCGACTCCCTCAATATTGACTATGGATAACGAAGAGTCATCAATTATTGTCGGTCAAGAGATACCGATTACCACTGGAGAGTCTTTAGGTACTAATAATTCAAATCCGTTTAGAACAGTTACCCGTCAGGAAATTGGAATCAAATTAAGTGTTAAACCTCAAATTAATGAAGGCAACTCAATCAAATTGGATATTGAACAGGAAGTTTCCTCACTTTCTGGGCCCATTTCTGCAGGATCAGCAGAAATTGTTACTAACAAAAGGGCTATAGAAACGGTGGTCATGGTTGAAGATAACCAAACTATTGTATTGGGAGGATTGATCGATGATGACATCCAAGAGTCAATAAGAAAGGTTCCTTTGCTTGGTGACATACCAGTTATCGGTAAGGCTTTTCGCCAGGAACAAACCACCATCAGTAAGAAAAATTTAGTAGTATTCTTGAAACCGACAATTATCAGAACCGCTCAAGATATGCAGGCTCTGACAAATACAAAGTACGACTATTTAAGAGCTCAAGAAATGCTTAGAAGCAAAAAAGGAAAAACCTCTCCTGACTTGGACTTGCTTGAAAAATTAATTTTTGATGCTGAGGAAGAAAACAAACCAAAAATTGAGGAAGAAGAAGTATAAAAAATGACTGATAAAGACTTCAGTTATAAATTTTGTAAGGATAATCAACTTCTTCCAGAAGTGAGTAGCGACTCGATATTGATTTTTCATACCGACGATTGCGACATAAATGCAATTGCTCATATTCAGTCTAAATACAAATTACCTGTAGAAACCAGACAAATAGATTTTTCCGAGTTCAACAAAAAACTTTCTGAATCTTATTCCGATAAAACTCAATCTTCAGAATCCTTAGCAGAGAATATCCACGAGGATGTTGATTTGGATTCTTTGGTACTTGATTTACCAAAAACCGAAGACTTGTTGGATGACAGTACAGATTCTCCGGTAATCAGACTAATCAATGCGATTTTGTCTGAGGCAATCAAAGATGGAGCATCCGACATCCATATTGAGCCCTATGAGGAGAATTTGATTATAAGATTCAGAACGGATGGAATTCTTAAAGAAAAGATAAGGCCAAGCTCTAGAATTTCACCATTATTGAATGCGCGAATAAAAATTATGTCTAATTTGGATATTGCAGAGAGACGAATCCCTCAAGATGGCAGGATGTCTCTTAAACTTGGAGAACGATGGGTAGATATTAGAGTTTCAACCTTACCTTCAAGTTATGGGGAACGAATAGTTTTGAGATTACTCGACAAAGCAGATTCCAGCCTTGATCTTAAAGAACTAGGCATGACGGAGAGTCTTTTAGGCAATTACCAAACTGAATTAAAAAACAACAGCGGTATTATTTTGGTCACCGGCCCTACTGGTTCGGGTAAGACTACTACTTTGTATTCAGGCTTGAACTTTTTAAACGATCAAACCAGAAACATCTTAACTGTTGAAGATCCCATTGAATATGCAATTGAAGGAGTAGGCCAAACACAAGTAAATAATCGAGTGGGATTAACTTTTGAAAAAGGTTTAAGAGCAATTTTAAGACAAGACCCGGATGTTGTTATGGTTGGAGAAATCAGAGATAAGGAAACTGCTGACATTGCTATTCAAGCAAGTTTAACCGGACACTTGGTTTTATCAACTGTGCATACTAATGATTCGGTTGGTGCAATTACAAGACTTATTGATATGGGTGTGGAACCCTATTTAATTGCTAGTTCACTGCGAATGGTAATTGCACAAAGACTGGTAAGAAAAATTGATCCTACCAGTCAGGAACTTTCTGGAAGAATCGGTATTTTTGAATCTATTCTTATTAATGACGATATCAAAGAGCAGATCCACAACAAGGGTTCGGAAAGTGAAATTAAGAATATCGCTTTCAAAGATAACAATACTTTAGAGCTCGATGGACAAGAGAAAGTTAACTTAGGCTTAACTTCGGAAGATGAGCTTAGAAGAGTTCTGCAAGAGAAAAATTAGTAATGCCAAATTATTCTTATAAAGCTTTAGACCCTACCGGGATAACAGAAACCGGAGTTCTGATCGCTGAGAATTTAAATGAAGCTCAAGAAGAGTTAAAAAACAGAAGGCTCATTCCAATAAATTTAAAAGAGTCAAAAAATAGATTCAATATCTCTTTGTTTCGAAAAATATCTTCATCAAAGTTAAGCCTCATTACCCGTCAACTTTCAACTTTGATCAATGGCGGCATTCCAGTAGATCAGGCCTTAGACTCTGTAGCCAAACAAATAGACTCGCCTTTGATCAAAGGCAAACTTTCAAATATTTCCAATAAGGTAAAAGCGGGTTTCAAACTATCAGAATCGCTTGAAGATCATCCGGAAAGCTTTGATCGACTTTATTGTTCTTTAGTTAGAGCTGGAGAAACTTCTGGCGATTTAGGTATGGTTCTAGAAAAAACATCTGATTTTCTAGAGAGAAAATCAAAAATATCTCAAGATATTATCGGTGCCTTGGTATACCCGTTTATTCTTTTTTCCATAGCGATAGTTGTGATTGTTTTGCTTTTGTCTTTTGTCGTCCCAGAAGTGGTAAGTCAATTTTCTTCTTTGAATAGAGACTTGCCATTTATTACAAAATCTTTGTTATTCTTGTCATCTGTATTTACCAGTTATCTCTTTTACTCAGCAATATTAATTTGTGGTTTGATTAGTTTTATCACCATAAGATCAATTGGTTATGAATTATTTAGATCAAAATTAGACAAATTTCTTCTTTCAGTTCCCGTTCTTAAGAACTCTTTAATAGATTCGGATTTATCCAGATTTACCAATTCTTTAAGCATTCTAAGATCCAGCAACATTTCCATAATCAACGCGCTTGAAATTTCAGCTGATACCATTTCAAACAGTTACTTACGCCAACAGGTTAAATCAACTGCAAATAAAGTTGCTGAAGGAGAGTCTTTGGCATCTAGTTTAGAAAAATCAAGTTATCCCACCTTTGGTGACGCAAATGATCGAAAACGGAGAAAGGTCAGGAAGACTTGAAGAAATGCTTGAGAAAGTATCAGTTTATTTAGAAGATAAATTCCAAAGCTCTACAAAAATCACCATGAATTTACTCGAACCGCTAATTGTAGTATTCCTTGGTATGTTTGTAGCTCTTATCGTCCTTGCTATCCTGTTACCATTAATTCAATTAAACACTTTAACTTTAAATTAATACTATGAAAAAAATTGTTTCAAAAAAATTATCAGGTTTCAGCTTGATAGAAATTCTAGTGGTGCTAATGATCATCGGCTTGTTAACTGCAGTTGTTGCCATCAATGTACTCCTAGCCAAGATAGAGCAAGAGCGGATAAAGCATTGGCCGACATAAGAATATACGAACAAGCTTTAGAGCTTTATCGATTGGATATGTTCTCTTATCCGACCAGCGATGAAGGCTTACAAGCTCTTACTCAAGCTCCCGCAAACCATCGTTTTAAAAATAGATATCGCCAAGGCGGCTATATCAGAAAACTAGAAAGAGATCCTTGGGGTAATGAGTATCAATATAAAAGACCCGGAGATAATGGACCGTTTGACTTATTTTCTTATGGCGCCGATGGCCAACAAGGAGGTGAGGGCATGGATCGAGATATAGGCAATTGGGAATAATGAAAGGATTTACTTTAGTAGAGGTTCTCGTTTCGCTTTTTATTCTGTCACTGGTTGCAGTCACAGGAATAACCTCGCTATCGTATAGTACAAAAACCATATCTTCATTAAGCGATGATTTTTATCGAGGGACTTTGGCAGAAAATATAATCATTAGATCTTATTTTGATGAAAACTACCTGACCAACAATTTACTCACTCAAAGAGAAGAATTCATGGGTTATCCCTATATATGGAATAGAAAGATAACGATTGATCCAAAGCAGAATTCTTTAAATATCGAAGTAGAAGTCATCTCCGAAGAGACTGAAAAATCAACTAAATTGGAAATTTATAAAGCAATCAATGAATAATTTAAAAGGTTACACGCTCGTTGAAGTTTTGATTGTCATGTCATTATTTTCATTGATAAGTCTTTTATCTTTAACCTTTCTTAATACTTCGGTTTCATCTTCAATTGGTATCAGTTCAAAATCTAAACTTCTCAATGAATTAGCTGTTTTTAGCGAGCTTCTGGAAGATGATTTATTTCATGTAGCCAAACAATTTCCAAGACCCAGTCAAATCGATCAGTTTCCAAGTTTTTTTAAGTTAAATAATAACTTTAGAGATGGCGAACCATTATTAGAACTGGTAAGAAATTCATCTTCCGATGGCTTAGATGATCTTGGAGCCATCAATAAAGTCATTTATAAAATAGAAAATAATGTTCTTTACAGAAATTTTTCAAATTTTTTAAATTCTTCTTATGAGGCCAAGGCTTTTGCTTTGATTTCAGAAATTGAAGATTTAGAAATCAAAGTTTTGTATGAGAAAAATGAATATCTCACCTGGCCACCATTCAATGAAGCTGATTTAGATATTTATCCTACTTTGATGGAGGTCAACATTAAGTTTTCTGAGGGCAATTTCAAAAAAATACTATTCATAAGCGGAGATGACATTGTTGGATAAAAAATTTAAGGGTGCCGCCTTGATTATGGCGCTTTTTTGTAACTGCAATCATCGCTTCAGTGAGTGCAGGTTTATTTTCAATGGTATCTACGAATCTTGAAAATGAAAAAAATATGATTAGTGAGCAGCAAGCAATTCTCACAACATTAAGTTTAGAATCCTTCACAAAAAAATATCTCAACAACAAAGAAAATAGAAACAATATTGTTCTTGCCGCAAATAATTTTTCTCAGAAAAGCCCAATAAATCTTCCTTTGGAAAGAGGAAATCTCGAAGCAAATATTGTTGATATGGGCCAATGTTTTAATTTGAATTCCTTGATCTCCATATCGGCGACAGGTGAAGAAACTGCTAATCAAGAAAATTTAGAATTTTTTAAAAATCTCATGAAGAGCTTGTTTATTCAAGATCAAAAAATTGAAGAAATTTCTCCTGCTGTGATTGATTGGCTTGATAAAGATTTTTTCCCAGATTCCTATCTTGGCGTAGAGGATGACTATTATAGAAATGAAAAACCTTCGAGATTGACTTCAAATCAGTTCTTTTTTGATATTACAGAACTTAGAGATGTAAAAGGCATGACAGAAGAGATCTTTCAAAAATTAAAACCCTATGTATGTGCCTTCAATTCCGTTGAAACAAAAATTAATATAAATTCGTTAAATCCTTTTTATCCAAATATCTTGGTGGCTCTTAGTTCAAATACTCTAAGCGATCTTGAAGCAAGAAACATTTTGAATAGCAAACCTTTGGGCGGGTATTCGTCAGTTTCAGATTTCTTAAATCAACAAGAAATAAAAACAGCTTTTTCCAGTAAATTTTCCAAATCAAATCTAACCCTGGAGACAAAATATTTTATTCTAAATACGAACATAAAAATTGATGACAAAGATTTTCATCTTAAAAGTCACATTTTCATGTTAAATGAATCTCCCAAAGTGATTCGTCGAAAATTCGGAGAGTATTTGTGAGTGGTCAAAAAATATCTTTTTACGATGAATCATTAAATATTTTGTTTTCTTCAGAAACATCAAATGTTGAAGAACAATCAATTCTCAAGGTAAATTCCAATAAGGAAGATATTGCTATCATTGCTTCCAATGACTTTTCTTTTTATAAATTTGATTTACCCACCACTTCTCAAAGGAATTTAAAAAAAGTCATTCCCTTCAAGTTGAGTGAAGAAATACTTGGTGAAGTTGAAGATTATTTTTGGATTCAAGGCAGTCAATCAGAAATAGTTGGAATCATTGAACATCAAAAAATTCAGGAAATAAAAGATAAATTAGATTCTAAAGTTAGCAAATTAATTCCTATTCAAGCTTTATCTTCTTCTATAGAAAATCTATTAGTGATTCTCGACGATAAAGCATTTATTTCTCTACAAGATAATTGGTATTGGTTTGCAGATAAAAAATCAATTTTAAATACTTTGGCTCTTACCTTAAGAAAATATGAAATAAAGAAGCTTAATGTTTGGACTACTGAAAAAAAATTAGATTTTCCAAACTTAGATATCAATACCGAAGAAAAATATTTCTCCTCAACGAAAGATTTGTTGAACGAATTTTCTCAAATATTGGATATTAAAAATTCTCTAAATTTTTTCAGTAAAGAATACGAACAAAAAATAGATTGGCGATCGATTTTTCTTCGTTATAAGTTTTATGGATACTCATCCCTTGCTTTTTTTGGTATTTTTCTTCTTTCAGCAATCGTTCAGTTTTCTTACTTAAATGTTTCTAATAATTTGTTGAAAAATAAAATCATAGATACTTTTAAAGAAAAATTTCCCTCTGAGAATCTTGAATCCGATCTCATCAGTCAGGTAAATGGTTTAATCAATCAGGGCCAAATAGATTATTCTGCTCTAAATGCAGTGAGTATTGTTTCTGATGCAGTGAGCAATAGTGAAAATATTGTCTTGGTTTCTATTTCTTATGAGCGCTCAAGATTTATTATTGAGGTTCAAACAAATTCTTATGACCAACTTCAAGAATATGTTGATTTGGTCAATTCCATGGGATTGAGCGTCAATCTGGGTGCTTCAAGAAGGGTTAATAATTTTATTCAAGGAGAGATAAGCATCAATGCCTTTTAACTTTAATAAATTTTCAAACCGAGAACAGATCCTTATTTTTGGCCTCATCATTTTGATATTCTTTTCAGCTTTGATATTTGTTATTTCTTGGCTTAATACTAAAAACCAATCTCTAGAAAAGGAAAATCAAAATATTATAAGTCGTCTTAACTATATTGAGTCTATACCTAGCTCGGTTTCATCAAATAGAAATCTTTATTCAGACAACATTTCTATTTTGGTAAATTCAACATCCAAAGAAAAAAATATCCAAATCGATAGAACACAACCTTTAAATGATAATTCGATGATGGTGTGGGTCAATGAAGTAAATTTTATTGATCTTTATAATTGGATGATTTTAATGGGCGAGCAGGGAGGAGAGATTGAAAAGATGAATGTCCGAAAATCTAAAAAGGATAAAGTCAATGCTCAAATATCGGTACTATTAAAAACAAATTGAAAAAGTTTTTTTTATTAATCTTCATTCTCATATTCTTCATTGGTGGAATTACTATTCTTAGGTTGCCCTTAAGTTTGGTTTCACCAACAGTAAAAGAATTATTTCCTCAAGTTAGTTATACCAGTATGGAAGGGACCATCTGGTCAGGAAGAATTAATAATCTATCTTTTGCTGACGAATATCTAGGTAGTTTAAACACCAGTTTTAATTTGAGAAATTTATCTTTTTTGGTTGATGAAAGAGGTCTTTTCTTGGAAGGAAATATAAATCTAATATCAACAATTCTAAACAACCAAGTTTCTTTAGAAGATATAAATTTGAATTTAAATTCAAAGCGATTCTTAAGAAAAGTACCGGTGATTTCATCTATATCTGGCGAAAAGATTTCAATTATATTTGATGTTAATGGCTGTTATTTTTCAGAAGGAACCATATATGCCTCCTTGAGACAAACAAATAAGTTGGATCAACTTTCTAATGCTAAGTTATCCGGAACAATTTCTTGTGAGGATACCAAGATGCTTGGCTCTTTTTTCTCTATTCCGAAAGACGATGTTTTAAAAGGAACCTTTGAATTGGATAAAGAACTTAATTATGTAGTGATAGCTAATTCAAAAAGACTTTTTGCAAAGATAACATCATTTTTTGAGAGTGGTTTTACCTCGAGTCCAGATGTTAAACTTAGAGGAAATTTATTCGATTTCTTTCAAGATTAAATGCTAATAGGTAAAAATCCTCTTAACGAGGCTCCAGAATGGTTTGTAAAAAATATTGCTGAACGACCAGAAGAATGTTCAATTAATGTCAATGGTGCTGAGATAAAGTATTTTATTTGGGGAGATAAGTCCAAAAAACCTCTGCTTCTACTTCATGGTTATAACGCTCATTCATTTTGGTGGGATCATATCGCACCTTCTTTGACAGAAAATCATTGCGTAGTTGGCCTTGATTTTTCTGGGATGGGAGAAAGCGATAGAAGAGAAGAGTATTCTCAAGAAATATTTGTTGATGATGTTAAAGGCGTGATTGATGACTTGTCTTGGAAATCCTGTACTTGTATCGCTCATAGCATGGGCGGTTCGATAGCAACTTTAGCGACATCCATTTATCCAGATATCTTTGAACACTTAATTTTATTGGATTCAATGATTGTGATACCTCCTAATGTTGCTGAAAGAATGTCTTCCAATAGACCATCTGCGAGATTGGTTGTTGCAAGTCCTGATCTAGAAACCGCTGTTGCAAGATTTAGACTTACACCGTCGCAACCTTGTAAAGATTATGTCCTCAGACATGTTGCAGAAAATTCTTATACCGAAAGATCTGATGGTTGGTATTTAAAATCGGACCCTTTGATACCAAATACTTATAAATACAATGATCTGCATGATGCTTTTACAAAAATGAATTGTTCTTTTGACTATGTTTATGGTCAGCTCAGTCAATTAGTCACTCAAGAGGTTTTGGAGTATATGACGTATGTTGGAAATTTAGATGAAAAAAACATTCATTCACTAGTTGGAGCTATGCATCATCTTTTCTTAGATATGCCGGAAGAATTTACTTCTCTAATTAAAAGTTTACTTTCAAAATGACCAAACCATTAGTTAATGGTTTTTGTGAACCAGAATTTTCCAAGCTAGAAGATATTTTTGTTAAATCGATTCAATCTGGTTTTGATGATGGTGCAGGATTTGCTTTGGAAGTTGAAGGTAAGGAAGTTTTAAATCTTTGGGGAGGATTCTCGGATAGAGAGCATAAAAAACATTGGCAAGAAGATACTTTGGTGAATGTATTTTCCGTTACTAAGGCAATGACTTCTACTTGTGCTTTGCAGTTAATTGAATCAGGAAAATTAAACCCCGATGCTTTGGTCGCTGAGTACTGGCCAGAATATGCTTGCGCGGGGAAGGAAAATACTAAAGTGATAGATTTCCTTACGCACAGGGCAGGTATGTTTGGCTTTCAAGAACCTCTACCAATAGATTCATGGGAAGACTGGGATATGATTGTTGATAAGCTTGCAAAGCAAGAGCCCATTAGAGAGCCAGGAACAACTCAGGGATATCATGCTGTTACTTTTGGTTATTTAGTTGGTGAATTGGTCAGAAGAATCGATGGCAGATCTTTGGGAAATTACTTTAAAGAAGAGATAGCTGATAAATTCGATATCGATTTTATTATTGGTTTATCAGATGAAGAAATAAATAGATGTGCCGATTTGTTAATGCTGTCCGGCAAACCCAATCCATTGATTCAATTAATTTTATCCCTGCCTAATTGGCTCCTACCTACACAGGTAAAAATAGTTAAAGAAACATTAAGAAGTAAAGAATATGCAAAAGCTTTTTTAGAGATTATGGAAATAGAAGAGGGTAATTCTTCGCCTGCCGATTATCCTAATTCAAATTCTTGGCGTAAGGCAGAAATCCCAGCAGCTAATGGTCACGGCACTGCCTCAGGAATAGCAAAGTTTTTTGGGATTTTAGCTTCTGGAGGGTCAAGAAATGGTCAGATTTTACTTAAACCCGATACAATAAACGAAGCAATAACTCCTAAAACTTCAGGCCCAGATTTAGTCTTATTCCAAGCGCCTTATAAATTCGGTTTGGGATATCAAGTAGACGCACCTTTTTCTCCAATTGGTATGAAAGATAGAATGTTTGGACATACCTGGAGTTGCTGGAGCAACCGGTTTTGCAGATTTGAATCATAAGGTTGGGTTTGGCTTTACAAACAATCGACAACATTCTCTAGGTAAACTTTACCGAACCTCGAATAGTCTAGCTAAGAAACTTTATGAGATTCTTTAATCACATATAGATGATTTTAGAACCATACTTTTATTTAATTGCAGTAGTCTCAGTATTCCTTCATGGAATGGGTAAAGGTGGTTTTATTGGCGCAGGCTCATTTGGCTCATTGCTTGCAATTCCTATGCTTTCAATATTCATCCCTCCTTTTCAGGCAGTCGCAATTCTTTTGCTTCCTCTGATTTTTATGGATTTGGTTACGGTTTGGAGATATCGCAGGATGTGGGACAAAAAAATTCTAAAATTTATTGTACCTTTAGCATTTATAGGTATCATCATTGGCACACTGTCATTTAGCTATCTTTCTGAAGACAGCGTGAGAGTCATTATTGGTTTGATGGCAGTTATTTTCTGTCTTGATTATTATTTAAGAAAAAATTCTACAGAACCTCGAAAACCTTCCTTGTGGGGATCTTATTTTTGGCCTTCCTTATCAGGATTCACAAGTTTTTCAATTCACGCTGGTGGCCTTCCTCTGAGTTTTTATCTCTTGCCGATGAGGTTAGATCGAAGAATATATGTAGCTACAGCAGGACTTTTTTATTTGCTAATCAATTTATTTAAGATTTTCCCTATGCCTATTTAGGTCAAATGAACTTTCAAAATATTTATACGTCTCTATTGCTTTTGCCTCTTGCACCTATTGGAGTTTATGCTGGAGCGTATTTAGTAGATAAAATTAACCAAGACTGGTTTTACCGCATAGGTTATTTTTGTACGCTTATCGCTGGGTTAAAGTTAGTTTATGATGGTTTGCAAAGTTATATGTAATGACCAAGCTTAGTGTAAATATAAATAAGATTGCTTTGATTCGAAATTCAAGAAAAGGGAATAATCCTTCTTTAGAATTTTTTTCAAAGAAAATTATTGAATCAGGAGCCCACGGAATTACTGTTCATCCAAGGCCCGATTTAAGACATATTAGACCCGATGATTTATCAGATATCTCTTTGATAACAAAAGAGCTAGATGTGGAATTTAATATTGAAGGAAATCCTTATGAAGAGCGTCTTGGCGATTACCCTGGATTTTTAAATTTAATTGATGCTGTAAAACCATCTCAATGTACTCTTGTTCCAGATGACAGCAACCAACTCACTTCAGATCACGGATGGAACATACATTCTGAACACAACAAATTGAAGGATGTCTTAACATATCTTAAACAAAACAATATTCGAAGTAGCGTTTTCATTGATCCGGATATATCTCAATTAGATGCAGCTAAAGATATAGGCGTGGATAGAATAGAAATTTATACTGGCCCATTCGCTGAAGCTTTTGCAAAGAATGACGAAAACACTCTTGCGTCTTATAGAGAGGCAATTGTTTATGCAAACGAGATAAATTTAGAGGTTAATGCCGGTCACGACTTGAATTTAGAAAATTTGGCTACATTATTATCTTATGGAGATATTAAAGAAGTATCTATAGGACATGCTTTGATATCAGAATCATTAATTTATGGAATCGAGAATACTATCCAGAAATATACTAAAATAATCCAATGACAACAGAAGAAAAAATTAAATCTCAAATAGCAGATAATCAAATTCTTTTATATATGAAAGGATCTCCCGAACAACCTCAATGCGGTTTTTCACAAAGAGCCACACAAATTTTAATGGCTTGTGGAAAAGAGTTCTCTTTCGTAGATATTTTGTCAAACCCTGAAATAAGAGAAACACTTCCAACTGTTTCAAATTGGCCAACTTTTCCTCAACTTTACGTAAAGGGAGAGCTGATTGGTGGAAGCTATATTATGTTTGAAATGTATCAATCTGGTGAGATGCAGGAATTGATTGATTCAGTAGAAGATTAAGATTTAAATTTCAATCTCAAATCCAAATATAAAAGAAAAATCAGCAGAGGAATTTACTTTTAAATCTTCAGAAAATCCAAAATTGAAATATTTGTCCTTTGCAAATTCGAAAGTTGCACCTAAACCAAAAACATAATACTCATCTCCTAAAGTCTTGAAGTCTGATTTTATTTTTGGCTCAAAAACTTCAAAATTAATTTTATAAATCAGAGGATTGACAGATTTCCTAGATAAAAAATATTGAGGCTTCCAAGACAATAGTACTTTGGAGAAATAACTTGTATTTCTTTCTCTTAATACAAAATTACGATTTTGGTTGATTATCGAAACACCAAAAACTGAGTTTATGACTAAATTATCTTTGAGGTGATTTTTTAAGTTTAAAGCAATAAGTCCATCAAAATCATCATTTCCAAAATATTTTTTATGCTACCTGTAGGGATTTCTAAAGAAGTTATTAAATATAAATCACTTCTGTTTTTTGAATAAAAATTTAATTTTGTTGAAATCTGAATATCTCCAATGCCGATATTAGAATCCTGGATTCTCTCTCTGTTGGAATCAGAAAGAACCTCAAAATTTAACTGACTTTTTGGTAAATCAACTCTTGAGCCATCGGAAAGTCCAAACAAATCATGCCATTGCTCGATAGGATTATCCAAAAAACCTTTATTGAAAGAATAGATAGGCAAGCTGACATTCAAAGTTAAATTATCGGATACTTTTCTAAAGTAGTTTATTGAGACTTTTGCAATTTCGCCATCAAGAGTTAATTGGTCATTATTGATTTTTTCTTTAACCGCAAAGGAACTATTTTCTACTGAAATACTCAAATGATTTGTTTCTCGATAATTCCCTAAAGTTTTATTATCGAAATGAATAAATTTAAGAGTAAAGGGGTTATAAGAAGGGAAATTTAAAGGCGCATAAGGATCACCTAAAAGAGATAAGCTAAAAATTAATAAAAATGTAAAATATATTTTATTTATCAAACTATTTTATTCTTAAATTTATTAAAAATTAATCGCAAATGAAAAAAGTTATCCTAGCTTACTCTGGTGGATTAGACACTTCTGTAATTTTAAAGTGGTTGCAAGAAGAAAAAAATCTTGAAGTCATAACTTACACAGCAGATTTAGGCCAGGGCGATATCTCTGATGATCTAGAAGAGAAAGCCAAAAATCTTGGGGCAACTAAGGTAATTGTTGAAGATCTCACTGAAGAATTTATTTCTGATTACGTTTTTCCAATGTTTAGGTGCAATACAATCTTCGAGGGTGAATACCTATTAGGAACAGCGATTGCTAGACCGCTAATTGCCAAGAAACTCGTCGAAATAGGTAAGCATGAAGGTACAAATATTATTTGTCATGGAGCAACTGGAAAAGGGAATGATCAAATAAGATTTGAAATAGGAGCTCATGCTTTGAATCCTTCCATAGAGGTGATTGCTCCTTGGCGAGACTGGGATATGGTCTCAAGAACCGATCTTATGAATTACTGTAAAAACTACCAAATACCTATGCCAGCTTCGAAAGCAGAAGAACCGCCATTTTCAATGGACGAAAATTTATTGCATATTTCTTATGAGGGAGGTGTATTAGAAGATTTAAATAATGCTCCACCTGAAGACATGTGGTTAAACACTAAATCATTGGAAGATGCTTCAAAAAAATCTGAAGAAATAACTCTCGAATTCTTCAAAAGGAGATCCTGTAGCTTTAAATGGTAAGACATTATCCTCTGCACAATTGTTTCGAGAATTGAATCTTCTTGGCGGTAAACACGGCATTGGAAGAATTGATATTGTTGAGTCTAGAGTAACTGGGATGAAATCAAGAGGTTGCTATGAAACTCCAGGTGGGACCATTTTATTAAAAGCTAGAAGAGCTATGGAGTCTTTATGCTTAACTGGCGAAGAGATTAAAAACAAAGATAAATTGATCCCTGACTATGCTGCATTAATCTATGAGGGCTTATGGTGGAGTAACAAAAGAGTTAGTCTTCAAAGTGAGATTGATTCTGTATCCAATAAAGTTAACGGTAAGGTCTCAGTAAAACTTTATAAAGGAAATATCATTTCGATTTCTAAAGAAAGTTCTAATTCTTTGTACAACGAAAACAAAGTAAGTTTTGAAGAAGAAGGTGGTTTTTCTAATGAAGACATGCAGTCTCATATAAAGAAAAATATTTTAGATTATGATATTTAATCTACCTCTAAAGAGATTTTTTCAATATCTTGAATCTTTCTAGCCATATTGATTATCGTTTTGCCTGGACCTGAATCAATTAAAGAAGAAAGATTATTCTTCAAAAGATAATCTAAAGTTTCTCTCCATCTCACGGTCTTGGTCAATTGATTTATAAGGGAGTCTTGTATCACTCCAACATCAGAAGTCGGTTTAGCAAGAACATTTGGAATTACAGGAATAGAAGGGGCTTTAAATTCTACTTCTTTGAGTAATTTAGCTAGTTCTTCTTGAGCTTCATCAAGTAAATAGCAATGAGAAGGGACAGACATTTGAACCATTTGAGTTTTCACTCTTCTGAATTCGCCATTAGCGATGTAGTTTTTGCAAGCTTCTATTGCAGAGTTCTTTCCAGCCAATACTGAAACACCATCTGCATTATCGGTAGAAAAGTTTATAGTTTCATCCGATTCGTTTATATCATCTATCATTTTATAAACATCGTTGATTGGCATATTCAAAACAACCAGCATTCCAGCTGTACCTTCTGGAACTGCTTCTTGCATTAATCTTCCTCGGTAATTTACTAACTTAACTGCATCCGACAAATCCAAACTATTTGAATAAACCAATGCTGAATATTCACCTAAAGATAGACCAGCAGTAATATCAATATTAGAAAGCTTATTAGAATATTTAGCCAATAAGACGCTAGTAACTAAAATTGTTGGTTGTGAGAATTCAGTAAGGTTTATTTTTTCTTCTGGTCCGTTTCGGAGTAAATCTTCTAAATCAAAATCTAGGGATTTGGAAACGCCATCAATGATAGATTTTACTTCAGAGACTTCCTCAAAAAGTGAATTCAGCATGCCAACTTTTTGGACGCCTTGACCAGGAAACAATAAGGCTTTCATGCAATAAGAGAAAATTCTTTTTCCAAAGATTCAATCATGTCTGAAAGGGAAGAGATATTTTCTACGCCACCATAGGTATATTTATCTGGTCTAACTAAAACTGCCTTATATTTTTCAAAAACAGTTTTTAGTCTTTCCTCAGCATCCTCATTAGGTTCTATTGTCACTAATTTAATACCAAGCAAATCAATAATAGATTTTGCTTTGTCAGTTAAATCTAAATTTGATTCTTGAGTTAAAACTGCAAAATTTCCATTAATGACTCTATCGAGCAGTTTCTTTTTTATTATTTTTAGTAAGGACGGGTTGTGGTATTGGAACTCCGGTTATCATATCGGCAGGATCACTATAAATCCCTGCTGGAATATGGGGAAAATTCACATCATAACTCGGACCCTTAGGCTCATATTCTTTACCTTCTGCAGCGGCACAAAATCCTTCAATTACCTGACCGATTGTGACTGTCTGTGCGATTGTCCACTTAGCATGAGAATGTCTTTCTTTTTGGTAGGTATCAAGTATTCCTTCCTTGGCTTTATTTTTAAGTAAGAGATCCAACTTCCAAGAAATATTTGTTATATCTCTGATGCCAGTTCCCATCCCAGCTCCCATAAATGGCGGCATTTGGTGAGCAGCATCGCCAGCAATTAAGACGTTACCTTTACGCCAAGTTTCAGCTATGCAAGCATGAAAAGAATACACTTGAGCTCTTTCCAGCTTGGCATTATTTTCATTTATCCATGGTTTTAAAAGTTTCCAGACATTTTTTTCTTTTTCTAATTCTTTTGAATCCTCTCCAGGCATTTTTTAAATTCAAATCTAAGATGTCCACGTCTACCTGGTACATAAGTCCCTGGCCTTTTTGGATCGCATACTTGCATAGCTTCCTTTTCTGGAACATTTACTTTCTTAGTTAAATGAGCATCACAAACCAACCATTCTTGATTGTATTCAAAATCTTCTAAGTCAACTTCTAAATCTTTTCTAACAAAGCTGCTAGCTCCATCACAACCAATAAGATATTTGGAAAAAAACGATATTTCTCCATCTGAGTTTTTACAATTTAAAGTCACTCCTTCACGCGTATCATCAAAACTTAATAATTCTGTGCCTTCTTTTATCACAATATTATTTTCCGATTCTACTGCGGCTCTTATAAATCCTTCTAATTCAGGTTGATAAAATAAAACTTGATTTGGCCAACCCATTACTGAAACACCAACTGGCTGTTCAATAGTTTGCATGGGATTTAAATTTGCATCGCCAAAATGAACACGATGAACTTCAGATGAATTTTGAACTACTTTTTCTGCAATACCCAGCCTATCAAATGTCCTAAGTAGTTCTCCATCCGTATTGATAGCTCTGGCCGTAGGCGAGGGACCAATATTTCTTTCAATGACTAAAACCTTGTGACCTAACTTACCCATTAAGCCTGCAAAAGTAGAACCTACCGGTCCATAACCACAAATTGCTATATCAAATTGTTCCATTAATGAGCGTTAAGATTAATAAAAATTCATTATAATGATTTTTTAATTACTTGCGGAGAAAACGATGGAACCAATTATCAAGGCAATTGATGTGCAGTACTGCACATTGCAATGTCCCGATTTAGACATACAAGAACAGTTTTTAATCCATTTTGGAATGCATACAGTTGAGAAGACAGAAGACATGTTACTAATGAAGGGCGATGGAACTCAACCTTTTATCGAAAAAGTCCTCAAAGGAGAAAAGAAATTTATCAGCTTGGCTTTTGTTGCATCATCAATGGAAGACTTGGAAAAAATTAGTAAAACAGAAGCTTTCTCCGATATAGAAGAACTTGATACGCCAGGGGGAGGTTACGTATCTAAAGGACAAGATCTAGATGGTTTCGGCGTAGAAGTAGTCTATGGAATTGAAAATTTAGAAGAAAAAACTGCCGAAACTATTCCAACCAATGAAGGCAGAACCGTAAATAGAGTTAATCAAATGAAAAGTTTTTGAAAGGATCTTATCCAAGGATCTTAAGATTTGCCCATGCCGGTCTTAATGCAGTTAACGTTAAAGAATCTTTTGAATGGTATCAAAAGCATTTAGGTTTCATAGCAAGTGACAGACTTTTTTTAGGTGATCCAAAAGATCCTAATACTCCTCTTCAGGGAATTTTCTCTCGTCTCGATAAAGGAAAAGAACCTGCCGATCACCATACGGTATTTTTTCTTTCTGCCCCTCTTCTATCTGAAGGAAAACCAGTTATGAACCATGTTTCTTTTGAAATGTTTAATATCGATGATGTCTTTACTGGAAACGAAATGCTTGAATCCAAAAAAGAAGAATTTAATTACTTTCAGGAGTGGGGCATTGGTCGTCATTATCAAGGAAGTCAACTTTTTGATTATTGGCGAAATCCTTTTGGACAGACTCATGAACATCAGACAGATGGAGACATGTTTGATAACACCTTTCCTACGAGAGATTTAAACGTTATCACTGACGAAGCTGGGTTGGGTCAAGAACCTGCTGAATCTCAATGGGGTCCTGCATTAAGCAATACTTTTGGTAATGCAGAAAATGGCTAACATATGGATTTAGGGATTTCAGGAAAAAAAGCAATTATATGTGCTTCTAGTAGAGGCTTAGGAAAAGCATGCGCTAATGATTTAGCAAAAGAAGGTGCTGAAATTTTTATAAATGGAGTCAATGAAGAAAATTTAAAAAAAACTGAAGCAGAATTTTTAAATAAAGGTTTTAAAGTAACCTCTGTATTAGGAGCAATGGAAGATTCTTCTACTAGGTCAGCTTTGCTTGAAGCTTGTCCTGATCCAGATATTTTAATCAATAACAGTGGCGGACCACCACCTGGAAATTTTTTTGATTGGACTGAAGAAGATTTTCTTTCAGCAATAAAATCTAACTTCACCCAATCTGCTTTACTCATGCAAGCCGTGATACCAAAAATGAAAGAAAAAATTTTGGACGGATAGTCAATATAACTTCAGCAATGGTTAAAAATCCTCATTTAATAATGGGACTTTCAACTTCGGCTCGTCCTGGTCTGCATGGCTTATCAAAAGCTTTATCTAGAGAAGTTGCACAATACAACATAACCATCAATAACGTATTACCAGAAAGAATTAATACCGATAGACAGACTCAAATTTTAAATTTTCAAGCAAAATTAGGGAACTCAACTTATGAAGAAGCAAAAAAAGACCTTGAGGAGACTTTAACTGCAAAAAGAATGGGAACAGTAGATGAGTTTTCTGGTATTTGTACTTTTCTATGTTCGGAACAAGCAGCCTATATTTCCGGACAAAACATATCTGTAGATGGAGGAAATTCTACCAACCTTATTTAACGCCTAATTTTTCTTGCAGACCTTTATTTGAGGTCGTGTAACCAAATGGCACACGTTTTCCAGGATTAATTCTTTTGTAAGCTTCTTGAACTGCAATAGTAGTTTCATGAAAACCACATAAAATTAAATCAAGTTTTCCAGGATAAGTATTTATATCTCCAACAGCGAATATACCTTCTTTGTTAGTTTGGTAATTTTCAGTATCAACGGCAATCTTTTTTCCATCCAAATCTATTTCCCAATCCAAAATGGGACCAAGTTGCTTGTTCAAACCAAAGAAAAATAGAGCTTCATCGCATTCTAAGATTTCATCTTCTTTAGTTTCAAAGTGCATAAGTTCAACACCTTCAAAAGATGCATCTCCTTTTATGGATTTGATTACAAAAGGTATTTTCAACTCAATTTTTCCATCTTTGACTAACTCCCTCATTTGATTTTCAGTATGTTCTGCTCCTCTAAAGTCGTCTCTTCGATGTACTAGGTAAATTTTCTTAGCGATTTTTGATAATTCAACAGACCAATCTAGAGCACTATCTCCACCACCAAAAATGACAATTTCTTTATCTTTGTATTTATCTTTTTCCTTAATTGCATAGTCAACACCCTTTGATAGAAATTTATCAGGATCTTCCACTGGAGGTTTTCTGGGTTCAAAGGCGCCAGCTCCTGCAGCTATAAAAACATTTTTCGTCTTAAATTCGGTATTTTCATTAGTAACAACTCTCCAGAAATTATCTGGTAGCTCTTCTAAAACATCCACTCTCTGGTTGAGATGCGTCTCATAGGAAAAGGGCTTAATTTGTTCCAGTAGGGCATCAATGTGTTCTTTTCCAGTCTGATTGGCAACTCCTGGAATATCGTAAATCGGCTTTTCTGGATAGAGTTCTATACACTGTCCACCAACCTTATCTAGGTTATCAATCAAATGACAATCCAAACCCAAGAGACCAGCTTCAAAAACTGTAAACAGTCCAACAGGACCTGCACCAATTATGACAATATCTGTTTCTATTATTTTCGACATTAACTTACCTTCATTCCTGGTAACGCATCAGAATCAGGTCCAACCAGATAAACACCACTATCTTCATTACTTGCAGCTAAAATCATTCCTTCTGAGGTACCAAATCTCATTTCCCGAGGTTTTAAATTATTGACGCAAACCACCATTTTGTTGAGTAATTTTTCAGGCTCATAATATTTTTTGATTCCAGCAAAAACAGTCTTTTCACCCAGCTCACCAAGATCTAATTTTAATTGCACCAATTTATCTGCTTCCTCAATCTCACTAACCTCTACTACTTTTGCAATTCTTAAATCAACTTTAAAGAAGTCATCAATTGTAATTTCATCCACTTTTACTTGCCTCTATAAGATTATCAATTTTTTCGTCTTCAATCCTTTCAATTAAAGGCTTGAAAGATTGTATTTCATGATTTTTAACTGAAACTGTTATATGTTCAAAATTATCTTCAGTTAAGTTCAAATAACTTTTAATTTTAAATGCAGTTTCAGGGATTATGGGTTCTAAGCAAATATTTAATATCCTGAATAAATTCATGCCAGTACTAGAAATTTTTATAACTTCCTTTTCGTTAATTTCTTCTTTAGCTAAAACCCAAGGTTGATTGTGATCGATATATTGATTTGCAGAATCTGCCAGTTTCATAATTCGTTTGCAGGCATTTGAATAATCCAAATTTACATAGTCTTGGAATATCAATTTCGCCTCTTTTTTGAATTCATCAATAAGATCTTCTTCAAGATCTAAACCTAATTTATTGCCATTGGTTTTCAAAAATTTCTGTACTCTACTAGCAATATTAATAAACTTTCCTACTAAATCGGTATTAACTTTTTTTTGAAAGTCTTTCAAATCAAAATCAATATCATCGATTTTATTGGTGAGTTTCGATGCTAAATAATATCTTAAGTAATCAGAATCCAATTCTGCAGAATATTGGTCTGCAAGAAGAAAATTGCCTTTAGATTTAGACATTTTATTTCCATTCAAGGTTAAAAACCCATGCACGAATACATTAGATGGTTTTTTAAATTCTGCTGCATGCAATAAAGCTGGCCAAAACAAAGCATGAAAATTGAGAATATCTTTTCCTATGAAATGATAAATTTCATACTTTGAATCGTCGCTCCAAAGATCTTTAGCTGTTGCTTTATTATTTGAATCCTTTAAGAATTTTTCTAAAGTTCCAATGTAGCCAATAGGCGCATCAAGCCAAACATAGAAGAATTTATTTTCAAATCCAGGAATTTTAAATCCAAAATAGGGCGCATCTCTTGATATATCCCAATCCATCAAACCATCTTTGAACCATTCTTGAAGTTTATTAATGACACTTTCTTGTAAAGAGGACTCGTCTATCCATTTTTTTATTTCAGCTTCTAATTTTGTTAAGGAAAAAAATAAATGTTCACTATCTTTTATCACTGGACGTTTTTTAGAAAAAATTGATAGAGGATTTATCAATTCGGTAGCTTCGTACTTTGCTCCGCAAACATCGCAGTTATCGCCATATTGATCGGGCGCATTACATTTTGGACAATTCCCTTGAACGTAACGATCGGCTAAAAATAATTTTTTATCTTCATCAAAGAGTTGCTTTATATTTTGTTTTTTAATGTAGCCATTTTCTAAAGCTGTATTGTAAATAAGCTCACTATATTTTTTATTTTCTTCACTATGCGTTTGATAATAACAATCATGACTTACCTGGAAAGCTTCTAAGCTTTTTTTATGAGCTTTCATGTATTTATCAACCAATTTTTCAGGAGCAAGATTTTCTTCTTCAGCTTTCATCATTATAGGAGTGCCATGTGCATCAGAAGCACAAAGATAAATGCAATGGTTTCCCAAAATACGTTGAGATCTGACCCAAATATCAGTTTGAATGTGCTCTAGTAAGTGTCCGAAATGAAGAGGACCGTTAGCATAGGGAAGGGCACTAGTAACAATTAGTTCTTTTTTTTTCGTTGTCATAGGAATAAGCTATCACCATGGAGAGAAAACATTTTATCTTAAATGCTAAAACTATTCTTTTGATTTTATTGTTGGTAACTACTGGTTGTGCAACAACAAATAGCATGTCAGGTGATTTTAATCCTGAGGATCCCTATGAAAAAAGCAATAGAAAAGTCTTCGAATTCAATAACAAAATAGATAAATTGTTTTTAAGACCGGTTACTGACTTTTATGACAAGGCTACCCCTGAATTTGCTCAAACTTCAATAACCAATTTCTTTGCTAATTTGGATGATATTAGAATTTCAATAAATAACTTTTTACAAGGCAACGTAGTTGAATCCATGAGCGATATAACTCGGTTTTTCATAAATTCTATTTTTGGACTTGGCGGTTTCTTTGATGTTGCCTCGGAAATAGGGCTAGAAAAACACAGTGAAGATTTCGGACAAACTTTAGGTAAATGGGGGGCAAAGCCCGGTCCTTATTTAATGCTTCCCTTTTTAGGACCAAGTACCACTAGAGATGCTTTTACTTTTGTTGGTGATACTGCTTTAGCTCCGGCCCTGTCTTTGGATGATAACGCTGCAAGAGTGGGTCTTATTTCTCTTGATTTAATAAACACTTATTCAGCATTTACTGGTATTGCAGATATAGAAAACAAAGATCAATATGCCTTTTTAAGAGATGCATACTTAGAGAGAAGAAAATACGAAATCAATGATGGATTATCAGAAGAAGATTTTTCTAATGATGAAGACTTTGAAGATTTCTAGCTAGTCAACAAAAGCGCTATATACCATAGACTGCATCTGCATTCTGATTGGATAATAACCTGACGGCATTAACTGAGTCATTAAAATGCAAATCAATTCTTCTTGAGGATCAACCCAGAAAAAAGTACTAGCGGCGCCGCCCCAGTTGTAGCTACCAACCGAGCCAGAATTTTGAGTATCAGCTAAATCAATATTGACACCAAAACCCAAGCCAAAGCCCACACCTTTGTATCTTATTTCACTGAAACTCCCTTCAGAACCCATAGTAACCATATCTTGATTTTCGGGAAGGTGGTTTGAAGTCATCAACTCAATTGTTTTTCTTGATAAAAGCCTCTTATTCTCAAAAGTACCACCGTTTAATAGCATTTGACAAAAATTGTAATAATCCTCAGTAGTGGAAACTAGACCTCCTCCTCCTGATAGATGTAAGGGGGAGCTTGTATAACCACTTTTACTATCGCCAGTATCTTGAAGTCTTAGATATTCCTTAGGAGTCCTTTCATAACAAGCTGCAAATCGTTTAATCTTATTTTTAGGGACATAAAAACCAGTATCTTTCATCTTGAGAGGCTTAAAAATATGTTTTGCAAAGTAATCGTCCAAAGTCATTCCACTCAAAACTTCTACCAATCTTCCACAAATATCAGTAGCTACACTGTAGTTCCATTTATCTCCAGGACTGAATTCGAGAGGCAGACTAGCAATGGATTGAGAAAAATTTTCTAGATCAAGAGGAGGAAAACTAAAATCAGTGTTATCTCCTCGAGGACCACTCCAGACTTTACGATAGGCATGATCGATATTTGTTCGATAGTGAAATCCATAAGTTAGGCCAGCGGTGTGAGTTAATAGATCTCTGATGGAGATTTCTCTATCAGCAGGACGGGTCATGAAATGCGGATAACTTCCAGAAACAAAGACTTTAGGATTTTTAAATTCAGGTAAAAATTTTCCAACAGGATCAGCTAACTGAAATAGACCTTGTTCGAACAGTTGCATCAAGGCAACACTGGTTATGGGTTTAGTCATTGAGTAAATTCTGAAAATAGTATCTTTCTCAATTTTTTTATTATTCTCGACATCTCTTAATCCGCTAGATTCGAAATGTACTACTTTTCCTTTTCTTGCAATTAAAGTTTGAATTCCGGCAAGTTTGCCATTTTTGATATATTTTTCTTTGAAGAAATTCTCCATTGCCATCAATTTATCTTTTGAAAGGCCTAATTTATCCGGATTAATTGTTTTCATATTTGTTCTTTTGCTGAAAGTTTAGCTTTAATAAAATCAGAATGAGCTACATAAATTAAATTGGATACTTTTCTGATTATATGTTCTTCATACTTATCTATATTCCCATCTGCATATGCAATTTTCCACATTGACTCTATGAGCTTTACTCTCTCAGCTGCATCTAAATTATCATTAATATCGCGGGTAAATTCATATAGTGAATTTGAATCTTCTACATTTTCTTTAGCAAGATCTATTAACTCATCTATCTCATCTTCATCAATCTGGAAATCTTTTTGCAAAGTATTCTTCAATGTCATTAATTCAGATTCATCGAGAATCTCATCTGCCATACTCGTTTCTAGAAGAAGAGCAATACAAGCTTTAGTTGATGTTTTATCGTCTACGGTAGGATCTTCTGTCTCTTCGGTTTGAAAAATTTTCTTAAAGAAATTCATGCTGCTTGATTTTCGTTTGCCAATAAAATATTTTTTAACTCACATTTAATTTTGTCATTATTTTCATTGCTCAACAAAAGAAGTCTAGATTTTTTTGCATTAATTAGACCTTTAAATAAATTTAACATATGAAATTTAGTCTTTATTTCATCTTTAAAATCCAATGAATCTATATATTCAAACATTTCATCAATGACAGATATCAATGAATTATTTGTTTCTGTGGAATTATAAAAAATACGATCCACATCAAATAATTTGAAAGGCAAGTCATAAGCAGCTCTGCCGACCATGATGCCATCCAATTTTTGAAATTTATCTTTTGCCATTTTAAAATCTTCTATACCCCCATTAATGATTACGTTCAAATGGTTTGAAGTCTTTTTTGATTTGAAAAACTCTTTCATAGTTTAAAGGAGGTATTGTTCTATTTTCTTTAGGATCCAATCCTTTTAAGAGAGCAATTCTTGCATGCACATAAAAAGTATTTACACCAATTTTAGATAATTCTTCTATGAAATAATCCAATCCCTCATTGATATTAGAGTCATCTACTCCTAATCTAATTTTTACTGAAACTTCTTTTGATGAAACCTTCATCATTTCAGATAAACATTTTTTTAACCAGATTTACATCCTTCATTAAAACTGCACCAAAATTTCCAGATTGAACTTTTGAGCTAGGACAGCCTAGATTTAAATTAATCTCAGAATAATTATATTCATTAGATATTAAAGTAGCTTTTTTTAGCTCTTTTGGACAACTGCCTCCTACTTGTAAAACAGTATCATTTGAAATTTTAGAATTGTTTAAAAATCTTTCAGGCTCATTTCTATTTATTGCATTGGCATGAATCATCTCGGTAAAAAGGATGGCTTTTTTGGATAATAAACTGGATAGATATCTGAAGTGACGGTCTGTCCGTCTCATCATTGGAGCAATGCAGAAAGATCTATCCATTAGAGAAAATAAATTACAGAGAGAACCCCAACTACGGATAAAACAATAGTGTAGGGGAGTGCCATCAAAACCATTCTTAAGTAAGAAAGCCCTAAAAGAGGTGCTACAGAAGAGGTTAGAAGAAATAAAAATGCAGCTTGCCCGTTGGGAGTAGCAACACTTGGTAAATTAGTTCCGCTATTGATTGCAATTGCTAATAAATCAAATTGTTCTCTTCCTATCGCTCCACTGTCTAACGCGGCTTTTACTTCGCTGATATAAATGGTAGCAACAAAAACATTATCACTGATCATCGATAAAACACCATTCACCATGAAAAATACTGGAATTTGAATTTCTTGTTTAAGACTTAAGACATAACTAATCACAGGGGTAAATAAATGTTGATCATGAATAACTGCAACAACCGCAAAAAATACAACCAATAGAGCGGTAAATGGCAGAGCTTCTTCAAAAGCTTTTCCTAGTTTAGGTTCTTCTATTACTCCATTAAAAGCAGTGAGCAATACAATGATCATCAAACCAATTAACCCTACGGCTGCAAGTCCAAAAGCTAGAGAAAAAACAAGTACCAAAGCAACAATTGCTTGAGTAACGATTTTCATATTTTGAGAATCAGTTCTTTCTAGAGATTCTTGTTTATCAAAATCAAAGAGTATTTGCCTGATATGACTGGGAAGTTGAACGCCAAAAGAAAACAATGAAAATCTTTCTACAAGATAACAAGTAATTAAGCCTGAAATAAAGACAGGAAAAGAAATCGGCAACATTTTCAAAAAGAATTCGATGAATGACCAATCTGCAACACTTGCAATCAATAAATTCTGAGGCTCTCCAACAGTGGTTGCAACTCCACCCAAAGGCAGTTCCTACAGCGCCATGCATTAAGAGATTTCTAAGAAAACCTTTGAAAGTTTGAAATTCTTCAGAGTTCTCAGAAAATGATTCTTCCTTTGATGCAACACTTTTGTAGACATGATAAAAACCTGCAGCTACAGCTATCAAAACGGCCATCACTGTTAATGCATCTAAAAAGGCAGACAAAAATGCTGCAGCGAATACAAAGAGTAAACACAAAAGCCTTTTATTTTTGATATTAATTAGAAGTTTGGTAAAGATATACAAAAGAAAGTCTTTCATAAAATAAATACCAGCTACCATGAAAACCAAAAGTAGAATTACCTTTAAATTTGCTTCAACTTCATAATAAATTTGTCCAGTATTTGTTAGACCCATCAAAATTGACTCTAACGCAAGCAAGCCTCCAGGCTGCAGGGGATAGCACTTTATTGCCATCGCTAAAGTAAAGATAAACTCTCCTAAGATAATCCAGCCAAGAATAAATCCTGCAGGCAAGCTCATAGCGTCAAATAAAATGTATATAATCGGATTAACAATCAAAAAAGAAATGATTGTATTTTTATACCAATTGGGAGCAGCTCCCAAAAAATTATAATAAATAGAACTTATCATGGAGATTTAACTTGTTTACCTTTGAACCTGCAAATTATATAGAAAATGAGCCCAAAGATTCAGTTTTCTTTGTAATATTTGATCAAAGCATCCTCTCATTTTCAAATGAAAATTTCATTAGACCCCTTACACAAGACGAATTGACTTGGTCTTACATCGAAGAAAAAGAAAGACATTTTCTAGGATATTTAAATAAACAACCCTGTTTTGTGATTCTTGCCGAAAAAAATCAGTGTGAATTGGAACATTCAATTTTTATCGATATGCGCTCGGCTCTCGGCAGGATGCCTGATCAATTATTTGATGTTATTGCAAGGTCCATACAAATCATAAATTGGTCAAAGGATCATCAATTTTGTGGCTCTTGTGGATCTTCAATGGAATCAGCATGATAAGGAAAGAGCAATGGAATGTCCTAATTGCAAAGGACAATTAATTTACCCAAGGATTTCTCCATGTGTAATCACTTTAATCTATAAAAGTAATGAGTTTTTGCTTGCGCACAATAAGAATTTTCCTCCAAATTTTTATAGCACTCTTGCTGGCTTTATAGAGCCTGGAGAATCCGTAGAAAATGCATTGAAAAGAGAGGTCAAAGAAGAAGTTAACATCAATATTAAAAATTTAGAGTATTTTTCTAGTCAAGCATGGCCATTTCCGAGTCAACTGATGCTAGGTTTTTATGCTGAATATGATTCTGGAGAATTAAAACCTGATGGGGAGGAAATTGATGATGCTCAATGGTTTACTGTAGAAAGCATGCCAACAAACATTCCTCCCGCAAATATTTCAATTTCTGGAAAGTTGATAGAAAACTTTATTAATAAATCTTAATTTATTTATTTCTTGGATCGTTTGCCGCTCGTTCTATAGTTTTCTTTTCTTCTGCAACTTCTTTTTTAACTTCCACTTCTTTTTCTTTCTTAGGCCTACTTAACTTTCTAGGCTTTGGACTTATCTCATTTTTGACAATGTTTTCTTTTTCTGAAGAAAATCCAGTTTCAGCCGTTTCTTTAGATTTAGATGTTTTGGAATTTTCAGATTTTGGTTTCCTAGCATCTCTATTCTGTTTATCTTCTGATGAATTTTGAGATTTTCTCGGTTTAGAATTTGTCTTTTTATTATCTTTAGACTTAAAAGAATTTGATTTATTTCTGCTATCTGTTCTATTTCTATTTTTTTGGTAAGTTTTTTTACCTTGATTCTTAGAATACTTAGATCTCTTATTTGGTTTTTGAGATTTTTTCTTTGATTTGTTGCTCTTAAAAAGTTCTAAAATTCTTTTAAATAAAGATTTTTTTGGCCTACGTGATCTTTTAATATCTAAAAGAGGCTTTTCTTCAGAAGTTTTCTTCTTACTTTTCTTTTCAAAATGATCAGCAACAGAAATACTTGATCTATTTTTTTCAGGATCTATAACTTTGCCATCTTTTATTCTTATGACTTCAAATCTAGAATCGGGTCTGGTTGCATCAGAAATTACAACAAGTTTTACGCTACTTCTAGCTTCAATATCATTTAAACGGACTCTTCTTTCATTTAGAAGTAATGCGGACATATCAGGAGATACAATTGCTCTTACTTCACTAGTTTTTTCTTTACTGGATTCTTCTTCTAGTAATCTAAGAACTGCGGTAGAGAGGGTATTGATATCTTGAGTCCATCTTTCTTTCAAAGATGATCTCAGTCTTTGTCTTGAAAGTTCAAGTAAACCAAATCTAGAAATACGTCCAATTTGAACTCTGGCTCTATCTTCAGAAAGAGCCTCTCTCATAGCATCTTCTACAGCACGCTTATTTTCAAGTTTCATCATATCGATGAAATCAATTACAACCAGTCCTCCAATATCTCTTAATCTCAATTGTCTTCCAATTTCCTCACAGGCTTCTATATTAGTTTTGACTGCAGTTTCTTCAATATCTTTGCCGGAAGTAGCTTGAGAAGAGTTTATATCTATTGCAACAAGTGCCTCCGCATCATCTATGACGATTGATCCTCCAGATGTAAGCTTTACTTCTCTTTGATAAGCAGTCTCAATTTGCGATTCAATTTGATATCTGGTGAAAAGAGGGAGAGTATTTTCATACTTATTGAGAATTTTAGCTTGATCAGGCATGACACGCTCAACAAACTCAGAAGCTTCTTCAAAGGCTTCTTCGGTATCAACCCAAATTTCTTCGATATCTTCTTTTAGGTAGTCCCTTAAAGCTCTAATAATGATATCGCTTTCTTTAAAAATTAAAATTGGACTATTTTTTAAAGTATTTGCTTCACTGATGCCTTCCCAAACTCTTTGTAGGTATTCTAAATCCCATTTAAGATCCTCAAGATCTTTTCCTTCTCCAGCAGTTCTTACTATTAATCCCATAGACTCAGGAACATTTAAAGAGGCAATTCTTTCTTTAAGTTTATCTCTTTCTTTCCCTTCTAATCTTCTTGAGATTCCTGCAGCTTTTGGATTATTAGGCATTAAAACTAAATATCTACCAGCTAGACTTATATTAGTAGTAAGAGCTGCTCCTTTGTTACCTCGTTCGTCTTTTTCAACTTGAACAAGAATTTCTTGATCTTTTTTCAAGCAGTCTGAAACAGATAGTCTTGAATTACGATTTGTGTTTTTCAGGATAAAATTGAGGAGAAATTTCCTTAAAAGGTAAGAAACCATGTCTTTCTGCTCCTTAGTTTACAAAAGCAGCGCCTAAACTTGGTTCAATTCTGCTAACTTTGCCTTTGTATATATTACCTTTTCTTCGGATTTCACTGATATTTTCAATATCCAAATCGTATAAAAGATTTCCTTCTGTTATGGCAACTCTGAGTTCTTCTGGCTGAGTTGCATTGATAAGCATTCTTTTCATAGTTTCACCTCATGAAAATGCTTAAATATAAAATGTAATAACTCCTGTAGAAGGTTTTGTTGGAAATAAATTTTAGGTTTTACGCCCTAGCTACCTAACTTTATTAAATTCTTATATTTAAACTAAATTAAAATTCTTGCCCTAAAATATTATTAATAAGGGTCTTTGAAGCGTATTCTAGAGAAAATATTCAAAGAAATCTAAATTATTTATGCCTGAAGTCAAAAAAATTATTATAAATGAAAATATTTCTGGCCAAAGATTGGATAATTTTTTATTAAATCAATTAAAAGGTGTTCCAAAATCTAAGATTTACTCGATTATCAGAAAAGGTGAAATCAGAATTAACAGCAAGAGAAAAAAACCTTCTTATAAATTAGCAATTGGTGATGAATTGAGAGTCCCGCCGATTAAGACTTCATCAAAAGAAAATCAATTTGTTCCTACCAATATTATTGCTTTACTAAGAGACTCAATCGTGGAGGAAAATGATGATTACATTGCATTAAACAAACCCGAGGGCATTGCCTCGCATGGTGGAAGTGGAATATCAATAGGGGTAATAGAAACAATTAGAAATTTTGGAAAATCCTACAGAGATGCAAAATTGGTTCATAGATTAGATAAAGATACGTCAGGCTGCCAAGTAATTGCTAAAAACAATAAATTTTTAAGAATTTGTAATAAATTGATTTCGGAAAGAAAAGTTAAAAAAACCTATCAAGCTATTGTCCATGGAAACTGGATTCATAAAGATGGGATCTATGAAATAAATATTGAAAAAAATACGCTTATTGGCAAAGAAAGAATGGTGAGGATTTCAGAAGGAGGAAAAATTGCCAAAACCTTTTTTAAAGTTATTGAATCTTCAAAGCATTTTTCGCTCATTCAGTGCGAATTGATTACAGGAAGAACTCATCAATTGAGAGTTCATCTTTCAGAATTAGGATTTCCAATCGTAGGAGACAAGAAATATGGAATAAAAGAAAAAAAATTTCCAAAAGACTCAGGTCATAAAAAAAGGATGTACCTTCATGCAAACTCTTTTATTTCAAAGGATTTGAATATTCATATAAACGTAAAGCCTCCAAAAGAGTTTAAAAAAATACTTAAAAATGATGAATAAATATTCAAATTGCCCTAGAATTGCGTTTTTAAATTATGGCTGTACAAAAAAGCAAGGTATCCAGAGCAAGAAGGGGCGCACGACGTGCTCATAATGCTTTGAAAAAAGAACCTCTATCACTAGACCCTGTTACTGGTGAAAAGCATCTTAGGCATCATATGACAAAAGATGGTTTCTTCAAAGGAAGAAAAATTCTGGATATAAAAACAAAGGAAGATTCAACCGAAGACTCCCCAGCTAGTTAGTGTCAAAAAAAACCGTTTTAATTACTGGAGCTTCAAGAGGAATAGGCAAAGCTATTCTTGAATCTTTAAATAACGAATATTTCATTGTTGGAACTGGAACTTCTGAATCTAGTGTTCAAAGTATTTTAGAAAATATCAATTCAATGAATATTGAAGGTAACTCCTTCAAATTAGATTTAGGCTGATAGAGATTCAATTAAAGAATTAACTTCATCTACTCGATTCAAAAGAAATTTATCCTGATATTTTGATAAACAATGCCGGAATAACTAGAGATAACATCATGTTAAGAATGAAAGATGATGAGTGGGATAATGTAATTGATGTTCATCTTAATGGACAATACTTACTCATTAAATCATTTATTAAAAAAATGGTTAAAAATAGATGGGGCCGAATAATAAATATTTCATCTACGTCAGCTGTTCTTGGGAACAAAGGTCAGGCCAACTATGCTGCAGCAAAAGCAGGAATTGAGGCAATGTCCAGATCTCTAGCTAGAGAATTGGGCTCAAGAAATAAATGTGAATTGCGTTGCTCCAGGCTTTATAGAAACTGACATGACAAAGGAAATTTCAGAGGGAAATGAAGATTTTTTAGCCTCTCAAATCCCATTAGGAAGGTTAGGAAAACCCAATGAAATTGCTGAAGTAGTGAATTTTTAGCTTCTGATCAGGCAAATTATATTACAGGACAGACTATCCATGTTAATGGCGGTCTATACATGTAACTTGACTTGCACAAAATTGGTACATTAATTTAGCGATTATTTTGAAAAAATTTTTTTTTAAGGTATATAATTCATTCAATTTTTAAATAGAGGTTCATATGAGCAGTACTGAAGATAGAGTTCGCAGGATAGTTTGCGAACAATTAGGAGTAGGCGAAGAAGAAGTAACTCTTTCCGCTAGCTTTATTGATGATCTTGGAGCAGATTCATTAGATACTGTCGAATTAGTGATGGCTTTTGAAGAGGAATTTGAAATAGAAATTCCTGATGAAGAGGCAGAAAAGATAGCTACTGTTGAGGACGCAGTAAACTATATAGATTCTGCAGAATAAGTTTTTTTTAATATGTCAGAACAAAGGCGGGTTGTCGTAACTGGTCTTGGCATTGTTTCCCCATTAGGAAATGACCTAGATTCCACTTGGTCAAATATAATTAGCGGTAAAAGCGGCGCTGGTCGAATAACAAAATTCGATCCAGCAGGTTTCTCAACAACCTTTGCTGCAGAATTGAAAGGATATGATGAGGCCTCAGGACTTTCTCCAAAAGAAATTAGACGAATAGATCCCTTTATTCAATATGCACTAACTGCATCTGACCAAGCAATAAAAGATGCTGATTTATCTTTGGATGAAATTGAAAAAGACAAGAATAGGCGTTTCAATAGGTTCTGGTATCGGTGGTTTGGGTAGTATTGAAGATAATGCTCTAATTCTAGGAGATAAAGGCCCAAGAAAAATTTCTCCTTTTTTTGTTCCAGGAGCGATTATTAATATGGCATCTGGAAATGTTGCGATTAAATATAATTTACAAGGGCCTAACATTTCAATTGTCTCTGCATGCTCTAGTGCTGGTCACAGTATAGGTTATTCAGCTAGAACCATTTCTTACGGCGATGCAGATATTATGATTACCGGTGGTGCAGAAGCTGGAATTACTCCTTTAGGGTTAGCAGGGTTTAATGCTGCAAAAGCTCTTTCGACAAATAATGAAAATCCTGAGTCAGCAAGTTGTCCTTGGGATAAGAAAAGAGATGGATTTCTATTAGGAGAGGGTGCAGGAATATTAATTTTAGAAGAATTAGAGTCAGCAAAAAATAGAAAAGCTAAAATCTATGGTGAGGTAGTAGGTTTTGGGCAAAGTGATGATGCATATTCCATATCACTGCACCTGCTGAAGATGGAAGAGGCGCCTTCAATGCCATGATTAATGCTTTAAATGATTTCAAAGAAGGTCATGACAAGATTGATTATATCAATGCTCATGGAACGTCTACTCCTCTGGGCGATGTAATAGAAGCCAAGGCAATAGCAGAAATATTTAAAGGTGGAGAAAACTTATCGGTAAGTTCCACAAAATCTATGACTGGTCATTTATTGGGTGCTGCAGGGGCAATTGAGGCCATTTTTTGTCTACTAGCAATGAGAGATTCTATTGTTCCTCCAACAATAAATTTAAATGATCCGGATAATGAGTTTGACCTCGATTTAACACCCAATAAATCAAAAACTAAAGAAATAAAGCTTTCTATGAGTAATTCTTTTGGTTTTGGTGGGACAAATGTGTCCTTAATTTTTAAAAAAATTTAGTGAAATACTTATTTTCTTTGATATTTTCTTTGAATATCATTTTTTATATATTTTTAAATTTACAAACCCATTAATATCGAATCAGACTTTTCGATTGAAGAAGGTAATAATTTGAGTGAGATTTTTACAAAGCTAGAAGATAAAAAAATATATTTTCCTAAAGCGATAAAACTAATCTTCAATGTTTCTGAAACAGATAAAAAATTTAATTTAGGGAAATACAAAATTAGACAATAAAGATTCTTTAATTGATATTTTTAAAAAAATTTATTTTGGGAAGATAATCTTAAAAAAATTTATTTTAGGAGAAGGATCAAAGATAATAACCGACTTATTTTCAAAAGAAATTATCAAAAGTTATTGTCAAACTATGAATTTCCATAATGAATGTGAATTAGAGGGCTATGTAAAACCAGACGTTTATTTCTATGACAGAGAAAGCGAATTATTATCTATATTAAATAAATCCATAGAAAAACAAATGATTGATTTAAATAAATCTTGGAAAGAACGTACTAATAAATTAAACAACTTTTCCAAAAAAGAAATCTTAATCATTGCTTCTATTTTAGAAAAAGAATCTTGTGCAAACGAAAGAGAAAAAATATCAGGAGTCATTTATAACAGACTTAAAAATAATATGCTTCTGCAAATGGATTCAACAACAATATATGGATTGAAAGATTTCAATGGCAACCTAAAGAAGAAGAGATTTGAGAGATTCTTCCTTATATAATACTTATATGCATAAAGGATTACCTCCAGGCCCTATTTCCAATCCATCAAGAAATTCAATTTTTGCAGCTGCTCAGCCAGAAGAGCATGATTATTTATACTTTGTAGCTAAAGATAAATGTAGTCATGAATTTTCAACTAATTACGATGATCATTTGAAAGCAGTAAAAAAATATCAGTTGCGCCAATAATGTTTGTTACTTTAGAAGGTAGTGAAGGAGCAGGCAAATCTACTCTAATAGAAAATTAAAAAAATATTTTCTAGATAATAATTTGGAATTCATTTTTACAAAAGAACCTGGCGCAACAGAAGAGGGTGCAAAATTGAGAAAACTTCTTCTAGACAAAACAATAGAGCTAGATCCAATTTCTGAAACTTTTCTTCTCCTTGCAGATAGAATTGAACATGTCAGAAAAATAATTAATCCAGCTTTAGAGGAAAATAAAAACGTTTTATCTGATAGATATTTAGATTCCACTTATGCTTACCAAGGAGCAGGAAGAAAAATTAGCAAAGAAGAATTAGACAAACTTATAAATCCTCTAAAATTTCCAGTACCAGATTTAACCATTTATTTAGATTTACCAGTAGAAGAAGGACTTAATAGAGCAAAAAGAAGAGATGGGCTCGATAGATTTGAAGAGGAAGAAACAGACTTCTTTGAGAGAATTAGAAATTCATATCTAGAGCTTGCTCAAGAAGATTCAAAGCGAATAGTCACAATAGATTCTAGTAATAGCGAACAAGAAGTTTTTGAATTAGCAAAAGATTGCATAGAAAAAAAATTAAATGAAAGCTGATTTTTTTAATAAAGAATTCAATCTACATAATATTTCACATGCATACCTTTTTGAGTGTAAAGACTCAAATGAATCTCATAAGTTAACAGATAATTTCATTAAGAAAATTTTATGCACTTCCAATAAAGGAAAACCTACTTTTTGTGATGAATGTAAATCCTGTAAATCTTTCAATGGAAATTCAAATCCAGATTATTTACAGATATTTCCAGATGATAAAGACAAGATAGGAATTGGATCTCTCAGAGGCGATTCCGATAAAAATCGAGGAATTATTAATATTTTAAATGAAACCTCACTAATTTCTAACGCAAAAGTAATTAAAATTAATTGTGCCGAAAAACTCAATGATGAGGCTCAAAATTACTTATTGAAGATATTAGAAGAGCCGCCTAAAAATTCACATATCATTATGCTCTCTTCAAGACCTTTTAAATTAAAGAAAACTATTTTAAGTAGATTAATAAGAATAAATATTCATCGGACAGAATTAATAAATGAATTTAATGGAATAAAAATTGATCCATTATTTTCTAAAATTCTTCATAGAGAATATGACTTAGATGCAATATCAGAGAAGGAATTTAATTTTTTATTGGATCTTTTTAAAAACACTATTGAATCATTGGATAACTTTAGTTTCTCTAAAGAAAGGATATTAGATTCTTGGAATGATGATTATTTAAACTTTAGATTGAATGTCTTAAAGCAAAATATTTTTCAGACAATTTTAGGGGAATCCAAAAAAACAAATAATAAAAATTTATTAATTACTTCTTCACTTGATGAAGAAAGACTTTTTTTATTTTTAGAAGAAATCATTTTTCTTCAAACTTTGTTGGCCAATAAAGTACCTATCAACAGAAAAGTTCAATTAGACGCTATCTTTGATTTCATTAAGTGATTGGGTTTTGTAAAAAACCAGAATAGGAAAAGAAATTAAACATACTTGTATATAAATTGCCATGCTACTTGAAATAATCGTATATGTTTGTGAAATTTGATTAAGCTCTTCATAACTTCCTGAAATTGCAGACAAAATAGTAATGGTAAGGATTGTGATGAACCAAAAAAAACCTGCCATAAGAATGCATTGAAAAAAGTTTAATTTTGATTTCTCCCAAGAATGATTCAGAGAGTCAAGAACCGTTTTATTTTCTAAGATTGCAAAATAATTAACAAAGATAAGTAATCCAGCAATTAATATTCCTGGAACAACAAATAAAAGTAGGCCAATACCAATACAAAAGGTAGAAATTAAAGAAAGTATTAAAACTTTTAAAAGAAATTGCCATGAAATAGCGTAGTAGACCAAAACATCTCTATTATTATTCTCAATCAAGTCATTTGCTATGAAAATAGCGATGATAGTTAATAGAGGTGAAATTAAAAAATTGTTTATCAATAATAAAGAAATATCAAAATTAGATATTCCTTCTGATAAGCTTGATGAAGAGGTAAGACTTGCCAAAAAACCAAAAAGAAAAATTAATGGAAGAATCTTAATAGTAAAATTCAATCCAAATTTTTTGTAATACTCAAATCCTTTTGATATTGCTTGAAGTGTCATAAAATTAATAAGAGGTTAATTATGATAGAGATTTGGTCTAAACCGCAATGTCCTTTTTGCGACAAAGCGGAAAATTTATGTAAACAAAAAAACTTTGAATATAAGAAATATATGCTCGATGTAGATTTCACAAGGGAGCAAATGTTCGAAAAATTTCCTTCTGCAAGAACATTTCCACAAATTACTGTTAATGGCGAATTAGTTGGTGGCTATACTGAATTTGAAGCAAAAGTAAGATCTGAAGAATAATTGGAAACCCTAAACAACTATATTCTTTTAGTTGATAGCTACTTTGGAAGTGCAGCTTGGTTTCCTTTGTTTTTACTTTCGGTAGGTATTTTTTTCACAGTATATTTAGGAGTTCCTCAATTTAAATATTTCCTTCGAGGATGGAGAATTTTATTTTCATCTGGAAAAGGTAACGAAGGACAAACGTCTCCTTTTCAAGCTTTAAGTACAGCCTTGTCAGGGACCATTGGGACAGGAAATATTGGCGGAGTAGCAATGGCTATTTTTATAGGTGGTCCAGCAGCTTTATTTTGGATGTGGATTACTGCTTTTCTTGGGATGACAACTAAATTTGTTGAAGTTTCCCTGTCTCATGCATATCGGAAAAAAATAACTCTGGAGAAATATCAGGTGGTCCTATGGTATACATGGAAAAAGGCTTAAATATGAAGTGGCTTGGAGTGATCTTTGCCTTTTCTCTCCTTATAAGTACTTTTGGTTCAGGAAATATGCCTCAAATAGATAATATCTCAAGTACCTTTGAATCAAGCTTTGGAATAGATCCTTTAATAACTTCTGTTGTAATGAGTATATTAGTGGCTCTTGTAATCATAGGAGGAATAAAAAGAATTTCCACAATAGCAGCTTCAGTAGTTCCATTAATGGCTTTTATATATCTCATTGGGGGATTAAGCGTTTTAATATTCAATTATGAAAATATCATTCCTTCTTTTCAAATAATCATTCTTGATGTTTTTGAGGGCACTTCAGTAGTTGGAGGTTTTCTAGGAGCATCTTTTTCGTTAGCTTTTACTTATGGAGTCGCAAGAGGTTTGTACTCTAATGAAGCAGGTCAGGGATCTGCTCCCATTGCACATGCAACCTCAAGAACTAAACATTCGGTTGAAGAGGGATTTGTGTATCAATTTTAGAGCCATTTATAGATACAATAATAATCTGCACTTTAACGGGTTTAGTGATTTTGTCTTCAGGAGTTTGGACAGAAAAATTTAATAATAGTTTTGAAAGGACTTCAATGTATGTCGTAAATGGTACTTTAGAAGAAGAAAAAGATAGTAATGATATTTTAAATTTTTTATCTGGAGAAAATTCATCTTTAAAAAGCTTTTCAGGCGACTTGAATATCATTTCAGGAGAAATTCAAAATAAGGTAACAATCCTTAATAATAGATCTATAGCTGAAGAAGTCATTGTCAATAAAAATGGTATTCCTTTCACAGGTAAAATTAGAATCAAAAATTCAGAGATAGATAGCGATTATGAGTTCATCGGGAAATCGCTTGTAAAATCTGCAGTCTTGACAAGTAAGGCTTTTAATAAAGGATTTTTTGGAAATTATGGCGAGTACATAGTCTCAATAGGATTATTATTATTTGCCTTTTCTACAGTTATCACATGGGCCTATTATGGTGATCGTTGTTCAGCCTATTTGTTTGGAGAATCATCAATAATCTATTATAGAGTTCTTTATATTTTAGCTTTTTTTATTGCCGGAAGCGGATACGTAGATACAGAAATAATATGGAATTTTGCGTTGATCACAGTAGCGGCAAGTACATTACCAAATTTAATTTCAATTTTTCTTCTTAAAAATGAAATGAAGAGTCTCATCAATTCTTATAATAATAAAATAGATGAGTGATGTAATAGTTATTGGTGGAGGCTTAATCGGATTGAGCATAGCACGCGAACTATCTTTCTCAGGAAAAGAAACCATTGTATTAGAAAAAAACGAAAGAGCAGGAGATGTAACCTCATCACGCAATTCTGGAGTAATACACGCAGGAATTTATTACCCAGAAGACTTTTTAAAAACAAAACTTTGCATTCAGGGAAATAGACTTATTTATGAATACGCCAAGGAAAAAAAAATAAATCACAAAAAATATGGAAAGTTCATTATTGCCTCCAATAAAAAGGAACTTTCTAATTTAGAAAAAATATTCAATCAAGGAAAAAGAAATAATGTTGAAATAAGTAGAGTTGTAAAAGAAAAGGTTTTAGAAAATAATCCTGGTTTAATTTTTCACAGCGCCCTTTATTCTCCAAGCTCAGGAGTAATTGATGTACCGGAGTATGTATCCGCTCTAGAAGGGGACATTCAACATTTTGGCGGCCTAATTTCTTTAAGAACATCTTTCTTAAATGCAAAAAAAAAGAAAGGTAAATTTATCATTTCTTGTTCAGCTGAAGAAGAATTTACAATAGAAAGTAAATATTTAATCAACTGTAGCGGTTTAAGCAATGAGCTCACCTTAAAAAACATTGAAGACTTTCCAGAGGATAAAATTTATAAAAATTACTATGCTAAAGGTCATTATTTTAAATATTCAGGAAAAGCTCCCTTTTCGAATTTAATCTATCCAGTTTCAGGACAACATAGCTTAGGCATTCATGTTGGTTTTGATCTTGCAGGCGGAATTAGATTTGGACCAGATGTCGAGTTTGTAAATAAAATTGACTACAGCTTCAATGAATCATTAAAAAGTAAATTTATTGAATCTATTTCTCAATATTGGCCTGAAATAAATTCAACTAAATTACATCCAGATTATACTGGGATCAGGCCAAAGATTACTAAACCAAATGAGACAATGAAAGATTTCAGTATTCAAACTTCCGCTGATCATGGAATTAAAAACCTTATAAATTTACAGGGCATAGAAAGTCCTGGACTTACATCTTCTTTAGCTATAGGAAAATTTATAACGAATCTTTTGTAGCAAGAGTTTTTAGAAATCCAAGCTCTTCAGAAGTCTCCTTCAAAGCCGCTAGTCGTCCGCTATTCCCAGCATGTCCTCCGATCATATTCATTTTCAAAAGAATTGGATTATCAGAAGTAGTATGTTCTCTTAATTTTGGTACATATTTTGCTGGTTCAAAATATTGGACTTGTGAATCATATAAACTAGAAGTTACTAACACTGAAGGGTATGGTTTATAGTCAATATTGTCATATGGAGAATATTTTTTAATGTAGGAATATTCTTTTTTCTTATTTGGATTTCCCCATTCTTTATATTCAAAAGTTGTTAAGGGAATGCTTTCATCCAACATTGTAGTTAAAACATCTACAAAAGGAACTGCAGAAACAATACCCTTATATAACTTGAGGCTCCATATTTATAATTGCACCCATTAGAAGACCTCCGGCACTTCCTCCCATAGCAAAGGTTTTATCTTTATTTCCTATACCTTTATTTAAAAGTTTTTTTGTACAGTCTATGAAGTC
Organism: Gammaproteobacteria bacterium; assembly: GCA_038141925.1. GTDB lineage: Bacteria > Pseudomonadota > Gammaproteobacteria > Magnimaribacterales > AG-339-G14 > MEDG-81. Next base: position 783,626 of record JAYQJB010000002.1, read on the forward strand.
AAAAAATGAGTTTAATTTATTCATCATTCTTCCTTGATCATACCAAGATCTTCCTAAGTCCTGACCTCCTCTAATGTGAGCTATTGCAAAAATAAAACCTTCGTCTATCAAAGGCATAAAAGATAATTTAAATGAAGGTTCTACAATTAACCCATAAGATCCATAACCATATTGCAATAAGGGAGCATTTTTTAAGTCTATTCCTTTTTTATAAATTAAAGAAATAGGGATTTTGGTTTTATCTCTAGCAAGAATAGTTTCTCTTTTAATTTCATACTTATTTTCATTGTGATCTATAAGATTTTGTTTCCAGATTCTCCTCCTTTTTTTTTGTGTATAAATTTTGCGAGTAGATTACAGGAGGAGATTTCAAACTTGAATAAATAAATGAAAAGCTGTGTGCGTCATAATTATTATTTCCGGATAGATTTACTGTGTACGCTTTGTCTTTAAACTCTACGTATTCTTTTTTTATTATTCATATCAACTTGAACTAGGCAAGGCAAACCCTGCCTTCTTATTTCTAGAATGACAAAGTCTTTAAAACATAGGAAATCTTCAATTAACTCATTTTTTTTATGTGCTACAAATAATTTCCAATGGGATTCTGCTGTTTTAGTGTAATTTGTTTCATAAAGTGCAAAGTTTTCTTTACCTTTCCTATTGCTTAATACAAAAAATTTACTAGGAGTATCATCAATGTAATAAAGATGGTTTTTTTTTTCTTTTTAAGAAAACATTTAAGGTTAAAATCATCTTTTTCAAGATTCAAAAACCAGGTTTCGTTAGATTCCGTTTTAGAAGCCTGCAAAAATAGATATTTTTTCGTTCTACTCAAAGCGATATTCAAATTAAACTCTTTGTCCTTTTCTTTAAAAATTAGCTTATCTTCTTTAACGTTAGTACCTAATTTATGAAAAAATAAAGAATTGGTTATAAGTGTAATCGGATCTTTTTTAAATAAAAATATCCATCTGAATTCTTATTCCAAATAATATTTCCAGTGGATGAACACTGATTTTTTTCATAATTTTGGTTCTTTTTAATATCTTTTATTACGATAGAAAATTCTCTTCTTCCTGTGATATCTTCTCCATAAGCAATATATCTATGATTTCTTGATGGAAAAATCGCTGAAATATCAAATATTTTTTATTCTTTGCTAATTTATTTACATCTAGAAGAAGTTTTTTTGATTTATTTTGAATTCTATAGTATTTGCGATATTCTTGAGAAAGCGATGATGTTGAGTAATACTCAAACTCATCAATTTTTATTTTAATTCCTTCTTCAAAACTAGGAATTGCTTTTTTGTAATATTTAAAGATTTCACCTGTATTTACTTTTTTTGATTTAAACCAAAATTCAGTATATTTATTTTCTTTATTTAAGTACTTAATGACTTCTTTATTTTTTCTAGAATCATCTCTCAACCAATAATAATTATCTATTCTTGTATCATTATGAGCAGTTAATTTTTTTGGTATTTTTTTTTGGAAGAGGTATTTTTTTCATTAGATATAATAAACAATCAATATTTTATAACTTACTCTTAGAGAAATTATTCTTTCAAAATTATTTTAGTACATTGCACTATTAAGGTACTCATAAGATAATCTTGTTTTATTATGCATTCAGATAATAGTTTAACTAATGATCAAATAGATTTAACAAGTTTAATATCTATTTTATTTGATAATTTTAATTTAATTTTTTCCGTTTTCTCATCATCTTTTTTTGTCATTACAATTTATTTTTTCTCTGCCGAAAGTTTATATGAGTCAAGTTCATTATTAGAAGTAAAAAAAAAAAATTCGTCTTTTTTTCCTGAAAGTTTTACGGAGGTTTCTGCGTTTTCTCGTCAGAATGAATTAGAAGCAGAAATTGAAATTTATAAATCTGATTCAACTATAAAAGATGTTTTAGAAAAACTCCGTAATAAAAATACTTATGACCCAGAAGAACTTCCTTCTGCTTAAAGAGGTTAGAAAAAACTTAAATTTGAAAAATACATCAAAGTCTTTAATGAAAATAAATTTTATTTCTAATAATGAAAAACTTACAAAAGATTTGTTGGATTTATTCAATAAGGAGTTTATTGAAGATAGAAAAAATTTTTTAGCGAATCAAGTGCTGCAGGTAAAAAATTTATTCAATCTGAAATTCCTAAGATAAAAAATCTTCTAAGAGAATCTGAAGAAAAACTAAATAATTATAAAATTTCAACTAATGTTTCTGATGTAATTTTTGATACAAATACAAGAAATTTTAAATTAGAAGAACTAAAGAATAGATATAATGAAATTATTTTTAAAGAACTTGAACTTAAAGAATTTTATAAAGAAAGTCACCCAATCTATTTAACTCTAACGGAGCAGAAAAACTTAGTACTTTCTCAAATAGAGGAAATAGAAGAAGATCTGCCTTCAATACCTGGCACTCAAAGAGCATTAGAAAATTTAAAAAAGAGAAGTAGAAATATACTCAGGAGCCCTAGGAGAATTATCTTCTCAGGAACTAACATTAAGTATGGTAGAAGCATCTAGCCTAAGTAATGTTAGGATTATAAATATGTCCTCAGAACCGGAAAAATTTCTCCAAGGCTTATTATTTACATTCTTTCTATAGTTATAACTCTTTTTTGCTTATTTCGTTTTAGTTATATTGCACTTTTTAGGTGACAAAATAACTCATTTTGATTCTTTGGTTGACTTTGTCAGCAAAGAAAAGATTATAGGAGAGTTACCTTTATTGAAAAAAAACCAGATAAAGAGGGTATGTATTCCAGTATTTCAGAAGAGTTACTCAATAAAACAGTTTATGAAATTACTCATAATCAAGAAGATATTAAATCTTATTCAATAATTAGTTCAAGAAAAGGTGAGGGTAAAACAGAAATTGCATCTCAATTATTCAATAAATTAAAACAAAAAAATAAAGTTTGTTTAATTGATTTAGATTATAGAAAAAAGGGTTTAACAAAGGAGTTAGGTCCTGATTCAAAATTTTAAAAGTTTTGAAGAATTCAATGAGAAAAAAAATAATTATATTTCCGATAATGACAGTCTTTTCATTCCATCTTTAGAAATTGATTCTCCTACAGACTTTTTTTACCTCTGAAGAATTTTTAAATGAGATATCCCAATTAAAAGAAAATTATGATTATTTACTTTTTGATACTCCTCCTTGGAGATTGTTTGTAGATGCAAAAATTCTAAGTAAATATGTTGAAAGTCATATTTATGTTGTTTCCAGTCAGACTTCTACCTTTAAGGACATTGATCTTTTTTTAAAGGAAATCAATTCAGATAAAAATGTATATTATTTTTATAATAAATTTTCTCTTTATTTCAATTTCCTTTGGTACAAATATCAGTATCCTTATTATTCTAGAAATTAACTATTATGATTACCAAAACTATGGTTATGGAACAAAAAAGTTTACAATTAGAGCCTTTTTAGTAGAATCTGCCACTAATTTAAAAAATATGCTTTCAAAATGGATAAAAAGTATTCTAAATCGTCTAAAACGTTAGTAATAATAGGTTTATTTAGTTTTTTAGTTTCCTGCTCTATTGGAACCTCTTTTCGAGCTTCCGATTTTAAATCTTTCAAAGGAACCATAATTCCTGAACTATCAGATAAGCCTATTTTAATTGAAAAGGTTTCAATGAATTTAATTGAAAATGAGAAGAATAGAATCCCTCTTAACCTTCCATTAAATTTACTTAATTATTCCCCAGAATCTTACAAAGTAGGTTTAGGAGATGTTTTATTTATTTATGTATACGGTGAAACTGAAAGATTGTCTGCTGCTTTAGCAAGAGGTGCGGCTATTAACCCTATCTTTGAAAAAATAGTTAGAGATGATGGAACTATTTTTTATCCAAATGCTGGAATTCATTGAAGTTGCAGGTAAAACAGTGGAAGAGATTAGACTTCTTTTAACTGAATCTCTTTCAGGAGTTCTAAATAATCCACAGGTAGATGTTTCAATTGCAGAATTTAAATCAAAAAAAATTATTGTTTCTGGAAGTTTTGCAAATGTAGGCTCAGTTCCTGTTACTACTGTTCCTGTCACTCTTACAGAGGTTATAGCAAATGCAAATCCCTTTGGAGAGAAAGGTCAAAGGCCTTTAGGAGATCTTACCTCTGTTAAATTTACAAGAGAAGGCTATACTTATGATATAGATTATGAATATCTAGCAAGAAATTCACAAATACAAAATTATATTTATCTTAAAGCAGGAGATGTTATTCATTTACCTGATAATTCTCTAAATCAAGTTCATGTGATTGGAGAAGCAAGTAGTCCTGTTTCAATTAATTTAACAAGAAAAAATATTCCTTTATCCGTTGCTTTAGCTAAAGCAAAAGGATTAAATCAATCTACTTCTAAAGGAAAAGATGTTTATATATTAAGGCCTAAAGATTTTGAAGGTAAACCAAGAATTTTTAAATCCGATATGTCTTCTCCATCTGGTTATCTAGTTGCAGGAGAATTTAATCTACAGTCTGAAGATATTGTATTTGTTGGCACTGCTGGCGTTACATCCTGGAGTAGATTTATCCAGCAGGTACTTCCTTTCACAGATTTCATAAATTCGTCTGAAAATACTGATTTATTAAAAAACTAATCTCTTCTATCTTTCTAAATTAAAATAATATTGGTGAAAATTCATTCAATAATTTTAATTTTATAGCTCTTTATATATACAAGGAGATATAAAACTTCAAGAGCTTGATTATTTTAGAATTCTTTCTAATTCAGATTCTAAATCAATAATAGAAAGCGGAACAAATCAATGTAATAAATTCTTTGATAAAGATAACCTTTCTGCAGATTATCGTGGATATGAAAACTTTTTTTTATGTAAATTTTCAAAAAAAAGAAATAGGTTTTATGTGTACATGTTAGCTGTAGAAAAAAAAGATAAAGTTAAATTAAAAGATTTTTGCAAAGATATCATAATAAGTTGGCCAGAAATTGCTGATCACATGGATGTAAAATTTGACAAACAAAGAAAACGATTCTTAGAAGGCTTTTTTATGTTGATAATCTATACGATGATAAGTTTTTTAGAATTCACAAATAACTATTTGCAAGACCAAAGGATCATTAACAATGAGGTAAGTAGATTTATTATAGAAAATCGAAAGAATTTTACAGCTGATAACTATTCAAATAATGAAATTATAAAAAAAGAAATCAGCAAAATTTCAAAGATTTATAAAAAGATTATCGATCAAGAAGTAACTGACTTAGAAAGAATTATAAAAATACAGCTGGACAAGATCGTTAGGTATAAGATATTTATAAATGATACTAATATCTTCAAATCTTATAGTTGTAATTGGGAGCCAGGCAAAGGATTAATACCATATGTAAAATTAGAAAAATTTTCTGAATTTGAAAATTCATAGAGGAGAAATTAGATGGGAACTACAATAGAAGCAAACAATTTAAATATATGGTTCGAAGAATTTGGAGACCAAGAAAAAGAAACAATTCTTCTAATTATGGGAGCTAATGCAAATTGTATGCATTGGGATCGGGAATTTATTGATCAATTAGTTGCAAATGATTATCACGTAGTCAGATTTGACAACAGAGATGTAGGTAAGACTACTTGGTTTGGAAAAGAACCTTCATTTAATAAAATTTTAAAGATTCTCCCAAATTTTCTTTTAAATATGATTGTTAATAGTATTTTTGGCCTAGCTGTTGATGAAAAAGGCAGGTTTAAGTTTAGTGAATCTTCGCCAGTACAATACGATTTATCAGATATGGCAAAAGATGCCATATCACTAATGGATTTTCTAAAAATTGAGAAGGCTCATATTATTGGAGCCTCAATGGGTGGAATGATTACCCAAATTATTGCCCTAGATTACCCAGAAAGAGTTTTGAGTATTACACCCATCATGACTTCTCCAGGTATTCAAAATGAATCTTTGTCTGGACCCACTAAAGAATTAATTGAAGCCATGAAAAAGTCATTTGTTTTTAATCTAAAAGGCAGAATAGAAGATGGAGTTGTTGAAATTTATCGTCAACTTACGGGTTCACGTTTTCCTTTCAATGAAGATAAATTTAGAGAAAAATTAAAACCTATTGTAGATCATGGAAACAATCCTTTTGCTCTGCATGGAGCTGCAGTTGGCGCAAGTCCTGATCGAACAAGTCGACTTCATGAAATTGATGTTCCAGCGCTGATTATTCATGGAACGGAAGATGCAATCTTGCCTTTAGATCATGGTATTGCGGTTGCTGATGGCATAAAAGATTCGAAGAGAATGATAATGGAAGGAGTAGGGCATGAAATTCCTGAAGAGTTACTTCCTGAAATAATCGAAGCAATAATTGAGAATATCAGAAGGGTAAGTCGGAATTAACCTAAGTATTTTCTTGTATTCAGGATAAAAATCTCTTTTATCTTGTCTTCATTTAAGCCTTGAACAACATTGAGTCTTAGGAAGAATACAAACGACATACATTCAAATATGATTTCTCTTTCAGGTTTTGTTTTTTCCTGAATCTCAGGGAGAATGGAATAAACAAAATTTCTTAGAGTTTGATTCCAAGAAAACATATTTTTTCTTAAATTTTTATCTCTCCAAACATTGCGAAGAGTCCAACGAATAATATTTTGATTTTTTATGTAGAGTTTAATGAGAGTCAAACAAACATTTTTAATTCTATTTTCTAAATTGTCATCTCCATTTATAGTAGAAAAGGAGTTTATAAATTCTTCTTCGAGTTTTTGATCTAAATTTTCTTGTAGGGCTTCTTGATCCTTAAAATGACGAAAAATGGTCCTGGTTCCTATATTCGCTTCCTTAGCGATAGAATTAAATGACATGTTGTCTATGTTACCTTTTCGAGCAATTTTAATAGCTGTATTCAAGATGTGATCCGCGGTAGATTCACTTCTTAATTTTCTCCCGTCTCTCTTTAACTTGTTCATAAAAATATGACAGTTATACTGTCAAAAGTTATTGACACTCTAACTGTCACATTCTATATTCTTTTGATAATTTAAATCAAGGAGGAATACTAAGTGAAAATAATTTTAAGCTTTTTCATTATATTATTAGTGAATTTTTGTATTTCCTTTAATTTATATGGAGAAGATATTAAAGAGGGTGTTTTAAGAACACCTGATGCAAGATTTGAAAATCTGAAAGATTATCCTTTTGAGCCTAATTACATGATGATAGACGGATTACGGATTCATTATCTTGATGAAGGTCCAAGGGATGCTGATCCAATATTTCTCCTGCATGGCGAACCTGCCTGGAGTTATTTATTTAGAAAAATGATACCTGTTCTGACTGCACAAGGTCATAGGGTGATTGTTCCAGACTGCGTTGGTTTTGGTAAATCGGATAAGTTTATTTCAAAATATGATTATTCTTACAAGCACCATGTAGATGTAATGAAGGAATTAGTTCAAAAGCTCGATCTTCAAAATACTACTTTTTTGGTCAAGATTGGGGTGGATTAGTGGGTTTAAGAGTAGTTGCGGAATTACCTGATCGTTTTAGTCACGTAGTTGTATCCAATACAGGAATGGTTGCTAGATCTGGTATATCGGCATGGCTGTTTGAAAAATTTGTTCAATTAAGGGTTTGGTGGATAGGTCCAATTACGTTTGAAGAGTTAAGGGCGAAAGCTAAAGATGCATTAACAGCTGAAAATCCCTCTCCATCCACAGGAATTTCAATGTTTAGTAACTGGATAGCTTATTCATATTATGCAGATGACATGGATATTGTAGGCATCATTAAAAATTTTGGCAGAATAGATTTATCAGAAGAAGAAGCTTATGCTTATGAAGCTCCTTATCCTTCAGGTTTATATAAAGCAGGAGCACATGTTTGGCCTTATCTTATTCCCACTCAACTTCCAGAAAATGAAAAGCTATGGAAAGAAGTATATGAAAAATGGGATAAACCTTTCTTAGTAGCTTTTGGAGAAAATGAAAGAATTACTCTTCCCATGAAGGCAGATTTCTTAGAACGTATTCCAAATCCAACTGTTATAACTCTAGGAGGAGCAAGTCATTTTGTTCAAGAAGAAGTTGGTCCTGAGCTAGCGCTAATTATTAGTGATTTTATTCAAGGAAAACCGGTAGAGGATTTACCAGCTAAAAAGTGAAGATCTCTCTCAAGAGCAGAAAGGAGGCCAGTAAGGGCTCCTTTCTTAAAAAATAATGAAATAAATTTGGTAAGATAATTTTCTCGATTCTAGGAGAATCTTTATGACAGACTCAATAAAACTTATAGGAAATGTAGGATCACCTTATACCAGGAAGATGCTTGCATATTTAAGATATAAAAGAATTCCATATGAAGTAATTTGGGGCCAGCCAGAAGATGTGCTTAAAGAGATGAGCATTGAGCCACCAAAACCTATTCTTTTGCCAGTTTTTATATTGGATCGAGAAGGTCAAGCTACTGCTGTTACCGACTCAACTCCTCTTATAAGAGAGTTTGAAGAAAAATATCCTGATAGATCAGTTCTTCCCAAAGACCCAGCACTTAATTTTATAAATTATGTTTTGGAAGATTTTGGTGATGAATGGTGTACAAAATTTATGTTTCACTACAGATGGCATTTTGATGAAGATGCAGATAATGCAGGAACTATTTTGCCCTTGGGCATAAATAGTGCTTTGAAGGACGATGAATTAGTATTTTTTAAAGAGTATTTTGCAAAAAGGCAAATAGATAGATTGTGGGTAGTAGGTTCAAATAATGATACTGCTGAATTTATAGATAAAAGTTATAAAAATGTTCTTTCAATATTTGAAGAACACTTTAAAAAGCAACCATTTCTCCTTGGAAATTATCCTTCATCTTGTGACTTTGCTATTTATGGACAATTTACTCAATTAGTAGGCTTTGATCCTACCCCTAGAAGAATAGCTTATGATATTTCACCGAGAACAGTTACATGGGTTGGTACCCTTGAGGATAGAGGAGGTCTAAATTACTCAGAAGAAAATCTCTCTTTAGATTCTCTTAGTGACTCGGTTCACGATCTTTTTAAAGAACTTTCTATCTCCTACGTGCCAACAATGATAGAAAATCATAAAGCTATAGGAGAGGGTAAAAAAGAATGGTCTGTAGATCTAGCAGGTTATCCCTGGAAGTAGAAATCATTTCCTTATCAAGCAAAGTGTCTTGATTGGATAAGAGACGAATTCAGAGATCTTGATAATAAGAATCAGGAAAAAGTATTAGGTTTTTTAACGGCAACAAATTGTCAATCTTTAGTGGAGTAAATATGAATAGAATAACTGAAATGTTAGGTTGTAAGTATCCGATCATTCAATCACCAATGGGTTGGATTGCTAGGAGCCAACTTGCTTCTGCTGTATCAAATGCTGGAGGTTTTGGGATCATTGAAACATCTTCTGGAGAAGTGGATCAGTGTAAAGATGAAATAAGAAAAATGGCCTCTCTTACAAATAGCCCATTTGGAGTAAATCTTCCGATTTTATTTCTTTCAGATGAAAGTATGTTGGAAGTAGTAGTAGAGGAAAATATTAAATTTGTTACAACTTCTGCAGGAGATCCAGCTAAATATATTCATAAGCTTAAGGAAGCTAATATTAAAGTATTTCATGCAGTTCCAAGCCTCGCAGGAGCTCTTAAGGCAGTAGATGCCGGTGTAGATGGATTAGTCGTTGAAGGAACAGAAGGAGGGGGTTTCAAAAGTCCTGAAGAAGTTGGCTTGCATGTTTTGATTCAATCCATACGTAAACATACTGATTTACCTATTGTGGCTGCTGGAGGGATTGTAGATGGAATTGGAATGGCAGCAGCTTTTGCTGCGGGGGCAGACGGTATTCAAATGGGTACAAGATTTGTTTCATCCTTAGAAAGCCCGGTCCATGAAAATTTTAAGGGAGCAATCGTAAATGGTTCTGAACAAGGGACTTATATATTAAATAAGAAAGCAAAACCATGTATTAGAGCTTTAAAGACAGAGTTAACCGATAAGATTTATGAAGAAGGACTAATGGATATGTCTGCTCTTAGCGGAATAAAAGATTTATATTTTGGTGGTGATATGAATGCTGCACCTGCTTTAGCTGGGCAGTCCATTGGCCTTATAAATGAAGTCTTACCAGTAGAGCAAATCATCAAACAAACTATGCAGGAATTTAATTCTGTATGTGATTCTTTATCAAACTCTAAATTTGAACTATGAAAATTTTAAGAACCCCAGATAGTGCTTTTGAGAATTTAAAAGATTATCCCTTTGAGCCAAACTACACAACAATACAAACTCATGATGGATCAGAGTTAAGAATTCATCATGTTGATGAAGGACCTAAAGATGGTCCAATTCTATTGGCTATGCATGGCCAACCAGTTTGGAGTTATTTATACAGTAGAATGATTCCTATTTGGTAGATGCAGGAATAAGGGTTATTGCTCCAGACTTACCTGGTTATGGAAAGTCAGATAAACCTGCAGCCAGAGAAGACTATTCCTATCAAAGACAAGTTGATTGGATGACGGATTGGCTTAAAGCTAATGATTTTAAAGACTTAACCTTTTTTGGACAGGATTGGGGAGGTCTTATAGGATTGAGAGTTGTTGCAAATGAGCCTGAAAGATTTCTCAAAGTTGCAATGGGAAATACAGGTCTGCCTTATAATCCTGATACACCTCAAGAAGTAATAGATAAAGTTAAAACATTCAGAGAAAGCGATATAAAGCTTACTGTTATGTCTATGCAAAAAGAAGTTAGCCAAATGGATGGTAAGAATCTTACTGATGACAAAACACTTGCCAGTCCTGCTCTTAAATTTATGTATTGGCAGAAATTTTGTTGGGATACAGAAGATCTGCCAATTGGTTTTATGATGTCAAATATGATGGGGAAAAATTCTATACTAAAGACACTTATTTCTTATTTATTTCTTAAACTAGGATTAAGAAAGTTATTTCCATTAAACAAAGTAATAGATCATGCGTATGAGGCTCCATTTCCAGACCCATCATTTAAAATGGGTCCAAGAGCCATGCCAAGTCATGTCCCAACCATACCTGATCAGTCTTTAAATGCAGTAAGAGAAGCCAGAGAAGTTTTTAAAAATTGGAATAAACCTTTTTTAAGTGTCTTTGCTGGAGATGATCCAGTAACTAATGGAGTCGAGAGAGATGTTTTGAATATGTGTCCCAATGCAAAAAGTGCGCCTCACATAGGAGGAGGGCACTTTTATCAATGGACTCGACCTAAAGAACTATCTAACTTACTTGCTAATTTCATTAAAAAGAGTGATTAATTATGTTAGAAATGCTTTTTCCAAAATCTGCAGATAACAATTATTTAGGCTATAAGTTTGTTTTCTATGCCTTTATTCCATTTCTATTACTAATGACATGGCGTTCTGTCATTCACATGTCTTTTGAGGAATTTGGATTGCATGGTATTGCTAATGTAAAAGTATTAACTGGTAATCCAGATCCAATGCCGCTGATATATGCTTTTTTTCTGCGTGGGGTTTAGTTCAACTTATATTTTGTGCTTTCTCGTGGATAGTAATCATAAGATATAAGTCATTAACACCTTTAATAATTTTAGCTTTTTTAGTTGAATGGTCTGTCAGAGTAATTAATTCAAGTCCAATTGTTAATGATTCGATTTATTCTGACGGAATCACTCCTGGAATGGTGTATGCACCTTATATGACTTTGTTCTTATTTCTTCTATTTGTTTTTTCTTTGATTAAAAAAAATTGACCTAATTTGATACAAAACTCCTATTTTTTCTCTTGTAATATTTATATCAAATACTTTGGGAGAAAATTATGAAAAATATAAAAATATCTTTATTAATTCTTTTAAGCTCAATATTTTCATTAAATCTTAGTGCTGTTCCAGAAGGGGCGTTTACGACTCTTATGGTTCAAGCAAAAGATATTGATAAATATGTAAATTTTTTAAAAGAAAATGTAGATTTTGATAACTTCGGATCTGAACAAGCTGGCTATTGCAAAACCAGAACAGGAGAGAGTTATCAAGGTCAAATGTTCATTTACAATGCTTTTACCAGTGTTGAAAAAGCTATAGGGTTTATTGAGTTATATGATCCAGCAAACGCTAATTTTGATCTTAAACAACTTAGAACGATCAAATATTCCTCAGCCTTTAAACCTTTAAAAGACTTTGAAGCCAGAGATGGCTATCACAGACTTTGGAGAGTAAAGCTAAATGATTGGCAGGCCTTTTCAAATTCTATGACAAAGCTTCAAAAAGAACTTGATGCTGCAGGTCACAATATGATGATTGGCGTATTTGCTCAACTTGGTGGCGGATTTGCTGAAACCGGAATGTTTCATGTGAGAACCATAACTGAATCTGCTGCAGAAACAGGAAAAATAATAGATGAGTATTTTAGAGGGGCAGATTGGGCTGCTACTTGGGATAACGCTCAACAATACATTGATGAAGAAGTGGAAGAAACTTTTGAGTATTGTGAAACTATATATACAAGAAATTAGAGGTAAGTCATGAAAAACAAAATCATTTATTTATTTCTCACCGCTTTATTGTCATTTAATTTATTTTCAAATGAGAACACATTAAGACCTGGGAGCGGTGTTTATGAATTCCATTTTTTTAATGTAACTAATCCAGCAGGATTCGTAGCTGCTATTGAGACTTTTGATTCTTCGTCTTGCGCTGCCAATTGGAGAAAAGAATCTGGAGCAAATGTAGGACTTTATTCTCGTATGGGAGGAGGGCATTCACATATTATTTTAGTTGCATATGAAAATTATGACATGATGCAATTAGGGCAAAATATCTTTGCTTCATGTTCTGCATCATCAGAAATGAATGTTGCTTTCGCTAAGACATCCGTAAGTGAAGATTATTATAATTACGTTACTGAGCTAATTTTAGAGGCTGGTGATTGGAGATTGAATACAGTTTTTTCAAATATTGAAGTTAAGGTAAAAACTGGAAATCAGTCATCTTACTTAGAAGCTTACAAACAGCTGACAGATTCTACTGCAGATTCATTCGGATCGTACGGTATCAATAGAGTAGTTTATGGAAATAAATATGTTTCACATATGTTGTATAACGGTGCTAATTCTATTCAAGACTTAAACGATTCCCTAGATGAAGTTTATGCATCAAATGATTTTAAAACATTCAATAGAAAGGTAGGAAACATCCGTAAGTTAGTTAATTCAACATTAGCTCAATTAGTTAAAGCTTATCCTGCTGAAAGATAGCCTTAATTTACAAATAGAAAAGCCGCTTCTCTAGCGGCTTTTCTTTATATATTTGGAATGGGTAGGTTGTTTAAGTCCTAATCTTTCAATATATATACATTCGTATAATATATATTATGTTAAATAAAGATTAAACAAAAATAAAGCTGTGGCATATGAACTTACAAGTAAACTGCCCGTAATACCTTGTATATTTCTGTCAATCTCGTATTCTCGTCCAAGTATTTTAATTAAAACTGGCGGTACACCATTTACGTCATTTAATTCTCCATCGAAAAGCTTAAGACTAAAGACTGTTGCATAGAAAGAGAATATCCATAAGTAAATAAGCAGGATTACTATTAAGTGATTTAAAACTGAATAAAAGAACCACAGTAGAGCTATAGAGAGCAATGCTGTTATTATCATTGCATTAACCTGCCAAACTAAATGAAAACGTGCATGACCTGTCCATAATGGATTTGTAGCATGAGATTCATTGAAATCTATTAAAGGAGTTAATGTACCAAATCCAATACAAATAAAAGTTAATAAAACCTTTGAAATAAATATTAATTCAATTTGAGTAAAGATAAGGGCGTATATTGACCAAATAATAGATAGCCCAACAACAGAACTAAAAATATCTTGCATTTTAAGAGCAAAGTTAAATGCCCTGCTTCTCTCTTTTGGATTTAGCATAATTTCACCTTTTTGTTACAGAAATGATAACTTAGTTTTAATAGCCGCTTCCACTACTTCCGCCACTTCCACTTGAGGCTGTTTGATCTTTTATGATTATAGTTCCTCCCATCCCTGAGTGAGCACTGCAGTAGTAATACAAAGAGGTAATACTCGAAGAATTTGGAATGACAATTGTTACCTCATTAGTTCCAACAGTTACACCAGAAGTATATTCAGATCCTCCACCATGCGTGCCATCTGCCGTAGTTGAGAATTTAAATGGATGTGCAGAGGGATAAGAAAATTTATAGGTTTGGCCAGCTTTAACAACTAAAGTCTTTTGTTGTACTCCATCAATGAAATATCTATTACCAGTTCCTGCTCCCACCACTTTAGCTGCAGCTTGAACTGCAATTGTCTTAGAAGTTGAATTTGGAGTATTTACGGTTGTAGGAATAATATCTGCATGCATTATTTCATCTGATGTTTTAGCAATTGCATTCCAAAGGTTTGATTTAGTATCAGACCTAATCCAGGTATTAAATTCTGTAACAAATTCAGAGAGCGTGTAGTATTCGGTTCCATTTTTCCAAAAGACGTCCTCGAAAGCATCTTGCCAACCATTTCCAGACCTTGCCAGTTCTGCCTCTTGCCAAGAAGTATAATATTTAGACATAGCAGCATTGAAATTTCTTTCATCAACACTCCAAAGATAAAGTAAGGCACTTGCACCTGCTGAATATCCTACGTTTCCAGTTAAATTAAAATCTGCCAGACTTCTTCCTGCATCACCTGCAAAATAATCAAATGCTGCACTAAAATGATCTTCAAACTGTTGTGTCGGATTAGTAGAAATTCCTTTTGTAAATGCATATTTAGCTGACAAAACAATTCCACCAAATTCAGCCCCACCTTCTTCAATATACCAAGGAAAATAAGCTGGAATAATTGGAGAATCAATTAGTGATGGGTTTGAAAACCATGCTTTAGGAAGTGAAATGGTCTTTGCTGACTCGTTATAAAACTTTATTGAATTTTGATAAACATGAAAGTATTCGTGAGCAATTATTTTTAGAGATTGTTGAATTTGTTCATCATCGTTTGCAAAACCAGATTGACCCCAAACAAGAGATTGAGGAATTTGTATATCAGCTCCATTTGGAGCAGCTTCATGAGAATAGCCTCCTCCAGCTGAATCTATAGGAAACCCATCATAATTTGCTAAGGCATTGCTGTAATTAGATAAAGGAGCTTGAACTGTAGCAAAGTCTGTATTGTATGTTGCCTTTTCTGAATCTGTGACGGAGTTTTGAGGATTTGCACCAAGAACAAAAATATTAACAGGAACTATCTGACCTAAAGTATTTTTTGAATATTCAATGAGTTCATTAATATAAGTTTTCCATGATACTCCACCTGTTGAAATGATTGTTGTTGTTGATTCATAATAATTTTCACAAACTGGCATATTCTCAAAACTTGTCTGTTGCCAAAAAAAACTGTAATTGTTAAATACTGCGTTTGATGATGAAGCAGTTGGCATAGCTGTATACCAAGCTGTCTTACAAGCATTTGATGGGTTTAAATTGGTGAGAACTGAACTAGAAGGATTATTTGGAGGAGGATTATAAGGACTACCTCCACCGCCACCACATGCAGTTACAAGAAAAGTAACAATTAAAACTAACCAAAATTTATTATTCATGAATACACCTTATATCAAAAATTAGACATTTGAAAAATCTATCTCCGTATTAGCTCATTCTTTTGAATCATGGTAATGAGATCAAATTGCTATTAATATTAATATTATATTTTTCTACATATGGAGACTTTGAAAATGGGTAAAAATTATAAGGAAATTCTTGGAAAGCAAATGGCTTATTTAGACTTTGGAGAAGGTCAATCAATAGTTTTTTTACACGGTAATCCAGCCTCGTCTTTTTTATGGAGAAACATTACGCCCTCTGTAAAAAACTTAGGCAGAATTATAGTACCTGATTTGATAGGTATGGGAGATTCAGAAAAACTTGAAGGTGAAGATAATCCCGATTATCAATATCATGGACAATATAAATATTTATCAGCTCTTTTGGATTCCTTAGATTTAGGAGATGAAATTAACTTAGTAATTCATGACTGGGGCTCTGCTATGGGTTTTCAATATGCACGTGAAAATCCCGATAGAATAAAATCAATTACTTTTATGGAAGCAATCGTAATGCCACTTACTTGGGACCAATGGCCTGAAAATGCAAGAAACATATTTCAATTAATGCGATCTGAAGCTGGAGAAGAAATAGTTCTTGAGAAGAACGTATTTGTCGAAAGAATTCTATTGAATGATTCGGCTAATGGTTTTTCTGATGAAGAAAAAGCTGAATATATTAGACCCTTTAAAAATCCTGGTGAAGACAGACGCCCTACTCTAACTTGGCCAAGACAGATTCCTGTTGATGGTTCACCTCAGGCAGTAATTGATGAAGTAACTAAAAATGGAGAATTTCATAAAAACTCAGACATACCAAAGCTTTTTATAAATGCTGATCCAGGAAGTATATTAGTTGGCGATCAGAGAGAATTTGTGAGATCTTGGCAAAACCTGCAAGAAGTGACAGTTAAAGGTAATCACTTTATTCAAGAGCATTCTCCAAAAGAAATTGGAGATGCTCTTAAAAAGTTTATTGAATCAATTTAGTTTTACTAACTTCAAAAATCAAAAAAAATCCCTGCTATTAGCAGGGATTTTTTTAAAGCATTCTGAAATTTTAGTTTGCAGGAGGAGTATGAACCGTTACCCCGTGAACAACCGAAGCTTCATTACTTCCTGCACTTGGAAGAGTGACAGCAGGCTTGGTTCCGATTGCATCTGTTCCAGTTCCAAATAAGGTTTGGAAAACTGATTCAGCAGGTAAATCAGAAGATGTTTTAGAGTACGTTATCCCAGAAGGCGTAGGATTTATCTTCTTAAGATATTCGTCTCCCCTCAATGCCCTAACTTTAACATCTGGCCTTCCGGTAGCAGTGTTTGAAAGGACCGTTCCATCTGCAATAGTGAATTCATGAACGTATCTATAACATTGATTCCAATTGTTTACATATCTGCCTACAACGTCACCAGTACAAGTATTAACTACTCTTCCTGGTAAGTTATGCAATTCACCAAAACCTTCAAATTTAAGTTTGAATTTTCTTCCTGCCATGTTGGTGTTCGGGAAGTTGTAGACAACATTGTTTGCATCTACAGTTAAAACTAATGTTTCTGGAGCAGAAACATTGACAAATGCTGCATCGGTTGCGTTATACAAACGGTAGTCAGGCATTTGTTTGACTGAAATTCTGTAGGTTGTAGATATTGAGCCATCATGCAACTTGGAATCACAATAATATTCTGTTGGGCCAGTAGCATGTTGAGCGGCATTTCCAGTTTCAGCTTTATAGCTTGCTGAGTAACCTCTCGCATTGCCTCCATCCACTGCACAATTCAATGCAGTTTTATTTGCATTTGAATCGATTACAGCCTGCATGCTAAATGCCCAGCCAAAATTACGATCATAATTTTCAACAGTATAAGAACTTGCTTTTTCTTTATAACGATAGTTACCTAGACCGTCGCCCCAAGTTCTACTATCTAAGCTGGTTTTATTTGCATTGCTATATTCTAGAATTGCATTTCTTCCTACGTCACGAAGCTTCTTTTCACCACTGTCATTGAATACTGTAAATGTTGCTGCTTCATTGGATCTAATACCTCCAATTTGGTTGTAAGAACCAGCTGCGTATTGGGCTTCACCGCCATCTCTTGAATTATTTCCATTGGTATCAAAATAAGCTGCTACTTTAAACCAAGGACCGATATCCTTAAAAGGAGTGGCTAAAGCCGTATTTGGGTTAGCGCTATTACCCAATGCAGTAAATGCAGCTGCCAAGGATGTATTCATATTAGTCGAATCCAAACATTGTCTAATACACATCAGGCCAGTGGCTCCTGCTCCTCCAGCAGCAATATCAGTTTCTAATTGATCAAGGTCAATTTTTGACTCGGTCCTGGTTCTTGCTTGAGTTGCAGTGTTAGTAGAAGCAACGTCGTCAAAGGCTCCATAGGGAATGTTGTAGCTTTGATGTGCATCTGGATCATGAAATCCCATGTCCAAAGTCCATCCAGAACCGTTAGTCATTTGCGTATGCCAATTTGCTGCTGTAAAGCTAAACGCTGTATCTAATTCAAAAGGTTGAATACCAGCTCCCCAATCCATGCCATGAGTCACATTGAAAGTAACTGTGCTTCCGGAGACACTGATTGTTCCTGCGTATTCAGGGCAATTTCCTGCAGCAGCATTACAAGCACCAGTGAGAGGAAAGCCAAGGTTATCCATTTTAGGACTCCATGTGGAATCATTTTTTTGCCAATCTACCCACATTTGAAAGGATACCCCACCTAGTTGATTGAGCGGAAGATATTCCCTTGTGCGCTTTGTAATTTCGTAATAGTTTTTTCTGAGATTATAAACGTCAGTATCACTATCATCTCTTTGATTCTTAAATTTAATAGAATCAGTTACATTGCTTCTCGCTTCAGAGTTTACGTGAACTCCCCAATAACTGGCATGTGCCCAGATAGGATTGTTTAATCCCGTATTATCAGTAGTATTTGCTTCCAATGATAAAGAAGGAGTGGCAAGAGAAATTCTCGGGTTAGAAGCTACGCTGTTATCGTACGTTCCATACTCATATATAACTCTTTTCGCCTCAGATTGTCTTAAATCCCAACAATGTTCACCTGTGACAGTTGTTGCTGAACCTCCATCGGTTTCAACGTAACCAGCAGTGCCAACATTGGCAATTGCAGTTGCTAAGTCAGCTTCAGATATAGCACTTCCTTGAGTCCAACTACCAAGAGCTTGAGAATATTCATGAGCCTCTAAAAATTTTTGACAATATTGTTCATTACCTGCACTTTCGTTAACAAATACTTGATGTTTGACGGAGTAAACTGTTTGTCCCCCTCCTGTAACTAAAGTGACATTGTGTTGCAGAATTCCTTGAATGTTAGAGGTATCTGAAAGATCAGCATCCAAAGATCTTGGCGGACCTTCAAAGCCACTCATTCTGTATTTGATTGTAGTGTTATCAACATCAAGATATCCTTTTTCAATTTCAGAATTTGCTGGCAAATTGATACCCCCTCCTACAGCAAGCGCTTGATCATTCCTTAAGTCGTAGTACATAGTGAAGGAACCAAATCGATTTGTGGCACTTGCATCAGCAGAGACAATAGTTTTTACATAAGCAGTTATTGGAGCCTCAGCACCTGAACCAAAGTCTATTTTTAAATCAACCCAACCCTTTCCGCTTATAGTGCTTCCGTCGGTTACATTTTGAAAAACTGCTGCAGTGTAATTGGTATCATCAACTTGATTGGCACCACCACCAGCACCTGCTGATTGGGCTGAAGAGCCTGTCGCCGCTGCTTGGTCAGAAGTTGCATCGGCTCCATCTGCAGTCTGACATTGAGCTTCATCAATTAATGCCTTGTAAATACCTTTATCAATAAATGTTTGAAAATTGGTATTTTCAATAAAACACAACAAAAAATTAACGGATTGCATGGCATCATTGGCTAAGATACCAGGCACATAAAAGTCTACCTCGCTGGCATCTTCGGTATAGGTTTGAGCAGATAGGTTAAAGCTTCCAAAAAGAGAAACCAAACCTAAAAAAATGATTTTAATATTTTTCATAATCTTGTCCTTGATAAAATTTGTTGTTATTGAGTTTGCACTGGGTCAACTTGACCTGAAAAGTTTCCTGTTGGTGCGCTAGGACTTGATGGATTAGGAGCTGCAGGTGATGAACCTCCGCCACCACAAGCAACTAAAAAAATTGAAATGAAAGTTAAAGCAATAATTTTTCTCATATCTTCTCCCTAGTAATTAATCTAGTAGATATTACTATAAAAAATAAAAAAATTAAGAAAAAAAGTTATGACGGCTCAAATGATATTGAGACTTTATCAAAAAATATTTAAAAAAAGTAATCTACGATGGCAGCAACAATTGCTAAAAAGATATTGACAATCACTATTACTAATAAAAGTCCCTTTAAATTAAATTTTTTATCTTTCTTGTTCATAGGGCATAATTATGAACAAAATTTATGGCAAAAGAAGATTTAATTGAAATGTCGGGTGAAGTTATCGATACCATGCCTAATACCACCTTTAAAGTAAAACTTGAAAATGATCACATAATTACAGCCCATATTTCTGGAAAGATGAGAAAAAATTACATACGTATTTTGACTGGAGATAAAGTTAAGGTAGAAATGACACCTTATGATTTATCCAAGGGCAGAATAACTTTTAGAGAAAAGTAATTTAAGTGGTTAATTCTTTTTCTTCGTGAGGAAGAAATTTGATATCCAATTTTTCTTTTTTAACTGAAACTTTTGCAACCCCACCCTCTTTTGCTAAGTCACCGAATAAAATGGATTCTGCTAGTTTTTGTTTGATTTCATCTTGAATCAGTCTTTGCATGGGTCGAGCACCCATCTTTTCATCGTAACCATTTTTTGCCAACCAAGACCTCGCTTTACTATCCACTTCCAGAACAACGCGCTTCTCATCCAGTTGAGCTTGAAGCTCGGTTAAAAACTTATCTACGACAGTATGAATGACTTCGGTTTTAAAGCACCAAATTGAACAATTGAAGTTAGACGATTTCTAAATTCTGGGCTGAATGCCTTTTTAATTGCCTCAGAACCATCAGTTGTATTGTCTTGTTTTTGAAAGCCCATGGATTCTCTAGACATTTCCATGGCTCCAGAATTGGTAGTCATGATTAAGACGCAATTTCTAAAACTTGCCTGTCTACCGTTATTGTCTGTCAGCATGCCATGATCCATTACTTGCAAGAGCACATTAAAAACTTCCGGGTGAGCTTTTTCTATCTCATCTAACAAAATAACCGAGTGTGGATTTTTAGTTACAGCTTCTGTTAATAATCCTCCTTGATCATAACCAACATATCCTGGAGGTGCACCAATTAGTCTAGATACAGTATGTCTTTCCATATATTCAGACATATCAAATCTGATAAGTTCCACGCCAAGGATTTTTGCTAACTGTCGTGAAACTTCAGTTTTACCTACTCCAGTTGGGCCTGAGAATAAAAAAGATCCTATTGGTTTTTCTTCTTCTCCTAAGCCTGCTCTTGACATCATGATGGAATTCGATAATTTTTGTATGGCTTCATCCTGACCAAAAATGACTCTTTTTAAATCTTCTTCTAATTTTCCTAACGATACTCGATCTTTAGTGGATACACTTTTTTCTGGAATCTGAGCCATAAGGGAAATTACTCTTTCAACATCTTGCTCATTTACAGTCTTTCTTTTGACACTTAAGTTAAGTCTTAATCTAGCGCCCGCTTCATCTATCACATCAATAGCTTTGTCGGGAAGAAATTTATCATTAATATGTTTCGCAGAAAGTTCTGCAGCTGCTTTTAATGAGGCTTTAGAATATTTTAATTCATGATGCTGTTCATATTTCTTTTTTAAACCTTCTAGAATTTTTATAGTTTCTTGAACCGAAGGCTCTACTAAATCAACCTTTTGGAATCTTCTAGATAAAGCTCTATCTTGTTCAAAAATAGTTCTATATTCTTTGAAAGTTGTTGAACCAATAAACTTGATACCTTCTTTTCCAAGAACTGGTTTTAAAAGATTAGAAGCATCCATTACTCCGCCAGAAGTAGCACCTGCACCAATGATTGTGTGAATTTCATCTATGAATAGAACTGCATTGGGAATATTTGTAAGTTCCTTTAAAATTCCTTTAAGTCTCTTTTCAAAATCTCCTCGATATTTTGTTCCTGCTAATAATGAACCCATATCCAAAGAATAAATTATGTTTTCTTGCAAAGAAGGTGCTGCAGTTTTTTCAACAATATTTTTTGCTAATCCTTCTATAAGAGCAGTTTTACCCACTCCAGACTCTCCGACTAATATAGGATTGTTTTTAGATCTTCTGGCTAAGATTTGGGAGATTCTTTCTATCTCTTTGTCTCTACCTACCAGTGGATCAATTCTGTTTTCTTCTGCTTCTTTATTTAGATTCAAAGCATACTTACCTAGGTAACCTGATTCTTTCGAAGACGAGGATTCATGGGTAAAGTCATCAAAAGACTCATCTTCAGTTACGCCTTCCCCATGACTCATATAAGAAACAGCATCTAATCTTGTCATTCCTTGTTTCTTCAACAAATAAACACTATGGCTTTCTTTTTCACTAAATAGGGCAACCAACACATTAGCCCCAGAAACCTCACCAGTACCAGAAGACTGCACATGGAAAACAGCCCTTTGAATCACTCTTTGAAAAGATAAAGTTGGTTGAATCTCTACTGCATCGTCTTTTTTTTCAGGACAATTTTTTGATATGAATTCTTTTAATTCCGCTTCTAGAATATCGATATTGACATCACAAGCAAGAAGTACGTTAAGAGCATCTTGATTGTTTAAAATACAAAGCAACAAATGTTCTGTCGTTACAAACTCATGATTATTTTCATGAGCAAACTTAAAAGCATTATTTAGACATTCTTCAAGACTCTTTTCTAACATCAGTCTTCCTCATCTATCGGTTCAATATCACTAACTAAAGGATGTTCGTTTTGTTTAGCAAAATTATTAATTTGATTAGATTTTGTCTCTGCAACTTCCTTGGTGTAAATACCACAAACGCCCTTTCCTTTTGTATGCACTGCTAGCATTATTTGCGTAGCTTTTTCTTTATCGTAACTGAAAAAGGTTTGTAAAACATAAATTACAAATTCCATTGGAGTGTAATCATCATTCAAGCAGGATGACTCTATATAAAGAAGGTTTTTTTAATTTAGGCTCTTCTAACTCAACTAAGGGAGGAAGAATTAGATTCGTAGTCTTCGGAATTATTACTTAGCTTGATATCTATCATTCATTAAAAGATTTATTATGACATTCCATTACAAATTTGTTCTGCAAACTCAGAACATTTTAGTAATTTTGCTCCTGTCATCAATCTTTCTAAATCATAAGTTACTAACTTATTCTTAATTGCCCAGCTTATGCCTTTGATAATATTTTCTGAAGCTTCATGCCAGCCAATATGATTGAGCATCATTTCTGCAGATAAGATTAAAGAAGCCGGATTAACTTTATCTAAGCCAGCATATTTAGGTGCCGTTCCATGAGTCGCTTCAAATAAAGCAACTTTGTCACCTAAATTTGCTCCAGGAGCTAAGCCTAAACCTCCAACTTTTGCTGCTAAAGCATCAGATATGAAGTCACCATTAAGGTTCATGGTTGCAATTACGTCATAGTCTCCTGGACGAATTAAAATTTGTTGAAGAAAATTGTCTGTGATGATGTCTTTTAAGATAATCAATCTTTTTGTAACTGGATTTCTAAAACTCATCCATTCTCCACCATCTAGAGAAGTTGCTCCAAATTCTCTTGCTGCTAAAGAATAGCTCCATTCTTTAAAGGAACCTTCGGTATATTTCATGATATTGCCTTTATGAACAATAGTTACCGATGAACGATCATTATCTATTGCATATTGAATAGCTTTTCTAACATGTCTTTCAGTTCCTTCTTTAGAAATGGGTTTGATTCCTATACCGCAAGCATCTTCAAATCTAATATTTTTTACATCCATTTCTTTGGTCAAGAAATCAATTAGCTTGGTAGCTTCATCAGAATTTGCTTCAAATTCTATACCAGCATAAATATCTTCTGAGTTTTCTCGAAAGACAATCATGTCTGTTGTCTCTGGAATTACAACAGGACTTGGTACACCTTCAAAATATCTTATTGGTCTTTGACAAACATACAAATCCAATACTTGTCTTAATCGAACATTTAAAGATCGAATCCCCCTCCAATAGGAGTAGTTAAAGGTCCTTTTATTCCTACTACATATTTTTCTAAAGCATCAATGGTTTCATCTGGAAGCCATTCGTTTTCACCATAAACACCCAAAGATTTTTCTCCACAAAATATTTCCATCCAGGCAATTTTTTCTTTCTCCGTTATAGGCAAGATTAACTGCATGATCAACAACTTTAATCATTGCAGCCGTTACATCTGTACCAATACCATCTCCTTCAATAAATGGAATTATTGGATTTGGAGGAACATTCAGTTCACCAGAATCATTTATTGTAATTTGTTCTCCATTGTCTGGAATTTCTATGTGTTTATATGCCATAAGAGTTATAAAAGTCCTTTGAAGCGCGGTATCATAGCATTTTTTACTTATCTATAAAAATTGTGAAAGTTCTAGTAGGTTTATCAGGTGGTGTTGACTCTTCAGTTGCGGCATTCCTTTTGAAACAAGAAGGTTTCGATGTTACAGCAGGATTTATGAGAAACTGGGAGGACGATGATGGTAGTCCGTATTGTAGTGTAAAAGAAGACTTTTTAGATGCTGCACAAGTTGCTGACAAATTAGGCATAAATTTAGTGCAAATGAATTTTGCTAAGCAATACAAAGACAAAGTATTCAGTTATTTCTTAGAAGAATTGAATAATGGCAAAACACCCAATCCAGATATCTATTGTAATAAATTTATTAAATTCAAAGAATTTACAAATTATGCTGTTGAGAATGACTATAACGCCGTTGCAACAGGACATTACTCCAAAGTTCAAGTGATCGATAAAGAATATTTCTTATGTAAATCATATGATCAAAGTAAAGATCAAACTTATTTTCTGAGTCAGGTTGAAAAAGATATTTTTAAAAACATTAAATTTCCTCTTGGTAATCTCTTAAAAACCGATGTAAGAAAAATTGCTGAAGCAGAAAATTTGGTTACTTTTGATAAAAAAGACAGTACTGGGATTTGTTTTATTGGTGAAAGACCATTTCCAGAATTCTTAAAAAATTACCTTCCTGAAGATTATGGAGAAATCGTTGATGAAAATGATGAGGTTATTGGAGAACACCGGGGTTTGTATTTTTATACCATTGGCCAAAGACAAGGTCTTGGGATTGGAGGAATGAAGAATAGAGCAGAGAAAGCTTGGTACGTTGCTCAAAAAGATTTTTCTAAACAATAAATTAATAGTTGTTCAAGAAAATGATCACCCTTTGCTCTTCAAACAAAAACTTGCGGTATCAAAAATAAATTGGTTAAAACAACCGTCTTCAAATAAAGTTTCGGCAAAAATTAGATATCGTCAAAAAGATCAGGACTGTGAAATCGATATTCATGGAAATAAAGCTGAAGTCTTTTTAAAGAACCGCAAAGAGCAGTAACTCCAGGTCAATTTATTGTATTTTATGAAGACGAAATTTGTTTAGGCGGAGGCGAGATAGATATATAATCCTCTTTTGAAAATTAATGCCCAACGATAATCTACTTTCTGTAACTCCCATAGATGGGAGATACGAATCTCAAACAAAATCTCTCGCAAACTATTTTAGTGAATTTGCTTTGATTAAAACCAGAGTTGAAGTCGAAATTGAATGGCTTCTGCTGATATCAAATAATAAATCTCTAAAATTTATTCCTGAAGTTTCAAACAGTCAGCAAGAAAAGATAATTAATATTTTTAAAGAGTTTTCTATCCAAGATGCTAGACAGATTAAAAAAATTGAAAAGAAAACCAATCACGATGTCAAAGCAATAGAGCTTTTTATTGTTGAAAAGTTAAAACAATTAAAACTCAGTAAACTTTGTGAATTTGTACATTTTTGTTGTACTTCTGAAGACATAAATAATCTTTCTTACTCTTTGATGTTACAAAGATTTTTACATATTGAATTTATACCGAAAGTTAATTTTTTACAGAAAAATCTAACCTCCTTAGCAAAGAAACACTCAAAATTATCAATGCTAGCTTTTACTCATGGCCAACCTGCTTCCCCTACTACACTTGGTAAAGAATTTTCTAACTATAGTTACCGAATAAAATTTCATTTAGATCTTATTAAATCCATTAAACAAAAAGGTAAATTCAATGGAGCCTCAGGAAATTACAATGCTCATGTTGTTGCAGAAAAGAAAATAAATTGGGAAACTTTATCTAAAAAATTCGTAAATTCTTTAGGTCTAGATTTTTCTAGTCATTCAACACAAATAGAACTCAAAGATGCCATGGCATTTCAATTGGCAAATACTCACAATTTGAATAATGTATTGATTGATTTTGCTCAAGATATCTGGCTTTTAATCTCAAAAAATTACTTAAAGCAAAATTTGAAAGCAGGAGAAGTTGGCTCCTCAACCATGCCACATAAAGTTAACCCTATAGATTTTGAAAATGCAGAAGGAAATTTATCTATTGCTAATGGCTTAATTATTGCTTTAAAAAATAAAATCCAAATATCTAGATTGCAAAGAGATTTATCCGATTCAACTGTTTTAAGAAATATTGGCTCGTTATTTGCTTATATTATTATCAGTCTTTATTCTTTGAAAAAAGGGATTGCTAAAATTGAACCTAATAAGGAGTTAATCCTCAAAGACCTTGATAACAGTTGGGAAATTTTAACTGAAGCTATTCAAACCATGCTCAGAAAAAATGGTGTTGAGGATAGTTATACAAAAATTAAATCCATTTCACGTGGAAAAAAGCTTGATTATCATTCCTACATAAAGATAATTGACGACTTAAAAATAAATAAAGCAGATAAGGAACTTCTTTTAAGCCTTACTCCAAAAAAATATATTGGACTGGCAGATAAATTAGCTAAATCTTCTTTTAAATCCTAAGGGGCATAATATGTTTGATTACAAAAAAACCGTTAAAGAATATGAGGATCTGAAAACCCAAAATCCCAATATTTACAAAAATATCAATCCTGTATCTGCTGCAAGAATGAGATTGCAAAATAGATTTCATACTGGCTTAGATATTGCTCAATACACAGCTGACATAATGCATGCAGACATGGCCGACTACGATAAAGATTCCAGTGTTTACACTCAGTCTTTAGGTTGTTGGCACGGTTTTACTGCCCAACAAATGATGATGGAAATCAAACGTTCTCATACAACAACTTCTAAAAGATATGTTTATTTAAGTGGCTGGATGATTGCTGCTTTAAGATCGGAATTTGGCCCTCTTCCTGATCAGAGTATGCATGAAAAAACTGCAGTTCCTAACTTAATAAAAGAGATTTATACCTTCTTAAAAAGGGCTGATTCTGTTCAGCTACAGCATTTGTTTAATGAATTAGATGAAGCAGAAGAAGCTGGTAACAACACTGACGACATTATTAAAAGAATTGATAATTTTGAAACTCACGTTGTTCCTATCATAGCTGATATTGATGCAGGATTTGGTAATGAGGAAGCCACTTACCTACTTGCAAAAAAAATGATTCAAGCTGGAGCTTGTGCCATTCAAATTGAAAATCAAGTATCTGATGAAAAACAGTGTGGTCATCAAGACGGAAAAGTAACTGTTCCTCATGAAGACTTCTTATCTAAGATAAATGCTGTCAGATATGCTTTCTTAGAATTGGGTATTAAAAATGGAATCATTGTTGCAAGAACAGATTCATTAGGAGCTGGTTTAACTCAAAAAGTTCCAGTTTCAAAAGAAACCGGAGATCTTGCTGATCAATATAATAGCTTTCTAGAATCTAATGAAATAAATGATTTAAGTGAATTAGAAGATAACGATGTAACTATTCATCAAGGAGGTAAGTTAGTTCAACCAGTGAGACTGCCAAATGGCCTTTATCAATTTAAAAAAGACACTGGATTTGATCGAGTAGTACTTGATTGTATAACTAGTCTTGAAAATG
The DNA here is from genome assembly GCA_038141925.1 of Gammaproteobacteria bacterium. Lineage (GTDB taxonomy): Bacteria > Pseudomonadota > Gammaproteobacteria > Magnimaribacterales > AG-339-G14 > MEDG-81. The sequence goes on from JAYQJB010000002.1 coordinate 811,358, forward strand.
GTGCTGACCTTTTATGGATTGAAACTGAAAAACCCAATGTAGAACAAATTGCAGAAATGGTTTCTGCTATTAGAGAAAAGCAACCTCAAGCGAAACTTGTTTACAATAACTCTCCTTCTTTCAATTGGACATTATCTTTTAGAGAACAGGTATTTCAAGAATGGGTTGAAGCTGGAAAAGATGTTTCAAATTATCCTGATCCTGCTAAGGAGCCAAAAGGCTTGATGGATGTTAAATTTGATGAATCAGAGCTTGCTATTGAAGCTGACAAATACATTCAAAATTTTCAAAAAGATGCTTCTAGAGAAGCAGGAATTTTCCATCACTTGATTACTTTACCCACTTATCATGAAACCGCCTTAGGTACATCAGTTTTATCTGAAGGATACTTTGGTGATCAAGGCATGTTGGCGTATGTTAAAGAGATTCAAAGGCAAGAAATCAGACGTGATATGTCTTCTGTTAAGCATCAAGACTTAGCTGGTTCCACTGTTGGAGATACTCATAAAGAATACTTCTCTGGAGACAATGCTCTTAAAGCTGGTGGCGAAGATAATACTATGAATCAGTTTTAATCGACTGTTTTACCACATACCTTACAAGTATCGCCTTTTTCTAAATAAATTCCTCCGCAGCTTGGTTGGAGGGGTTTATTTTTAAGAATAAGTCCTATCGACATTCCTGCTATTGAAAGAATAACAATAAATATGGCTAATAAGGCTGTAATCATTTATCTATTGTAACAATTCCTTCCATTGTTTTGATTCAAAAGATTGAATCTTTTCGTTACCTTTGAAGATGATTAATGCGGGAATGCTATTATCTTTAATGTTTTTTTTAATTAAATCAACTTTTCCTAATGCAAATAAACCAGTTGCAAGAGCATCAGCATAGGCAGTTGATTTTTTATCCATTACAGAAATAGAAAGCACATTTTGATCAATTTTATTTCCTTTAATGCCAACAATATGACCAGGATTTCTGTAATTTCCTGAGGTGGCAATTGAGAGGCTTTGTTTAATTTCAAAAGGCTTAAATATACCTTGCTGGTTAGGCAAGGGATTCTCAATACCAATTTTCCAAAAATTTTTATTTTTCATTCCTTCTACCCTAATTTCACCACCAATATTTATAAAAAAATTTTCAATATTTAATTTTTTAATTTAGAAGAAAGGATGTCGACTGCATAACCTTTTGCAACTGCATTAAAGTAGTCATAATTATCAAACAATATAAATCCTTCAACAGTTTTATTAGCCTTTACAGAAATTTTTTCAACCTCTTGAAAATAATTTTTAATTTCTGCTTTAAATAAGTCAGTATTTTTATTGTCTTTTTTAAATGAAACCAAAGAATCACTTTTGTAAGTTGAACAACACTGATTAACTGAAATAAAAATATTATTCAATTCATCACTTACTTTTTTAATGTTGTGTTGGGATTTTTCGAATTTTATATCGTAAAACGTTCCAAAAGCTTGACCAGATATTGAAAGAATTTCGTTGTTACTGGAACATGCTCCTAAAATGAAAAGAAAAAATAATAGAGATTTATTTAAAAAGTTAGCTACCAAAATCATCAAACATTATATTTTCTGGTTCAACACCTAGACTATCAAGCATTTTGAATGCTGCAGACATCATCATAGGAGGACCACAAAGATAATATTCGCAATCTTCTGGTGAAGGATGATGTTGCAGGTATTCGTCATATAAAACATGACTTATAAAACCCGTTAGACCATCCCAATTATCTTCAGGTAAAGGATCGGATAAAGCCGCATGCCAAGAAAAATTTTCAAAGTCATTTGATAACTTATCGAATTCTTCAACATAAAACATTTCTTTCAAACTTCTTGCTCCATACCAAAAACTTATTTTTCTTGAAGAATTAATTGTTAGAAGTTGATCAAAGATATGAGATCTCATTGGCGCCATACCGGCTCCTCCTCCAATAAATACCATTTCAGCATCGGTTTTTTTTGCTTTAAATTCTCCGAAAGGTCCAAAAATGGTTAGTTTGTCACCTGCTTTTAAATTAAATAAATAAGATGATGCTTCTCCAGGAGGAACTGCCATACCTGGTGGAGGAGAAGCAATTCTGATATGGAATTTCATAATCCCTTTTTCTTCAGGATAATTTGCCATTGAGTAAGCTCTGATGACTTCTTCTTTTACTGTAGATACATTATTGAATACCTCAAATCTATCCCAATCTGATTTGTATTCATCTTGAATAGAAAAATCTTTGTAATCAGCTTGGTATGGAGGTATTTCCATTTGTACATAACCACCAGCCTCAAAACCAACATCTTCTCCTTCAGGAAGCTCTAAAACTAGCTCTTTGATAAACGTAGCAACGTTATCATTCGATTTAACGGTAGTTTCCCATTTTTTAACACCAAAAACTTCTTCAGGAATGGTTATTTTCATATCGCTTTTAACAGGAACCTGACAGGAAAGACGCCAGAAGTCTTTTTTCTTTATTATTAAAGTGACTTTCTTCAGTGGATAAAATCGAACCACCTCCATCAAAAACTTGGCAACGACATTGAGCGCATGTACCTCCTCCTCCACATGCTGAAGAAAGGAAAAGATTGTTTTCTGCTAGAGTTTGTAAAAGTTTGCCTCCGGCAGGGACAGTAATTTTTTGAGTTGGATCATCATTGATTTCAATAGTTACATCTCCCGTAGAAACCAATTGAGATCTTGCCAAAAGAATTATAGCAACCATGACATTTACAATGACTGTAAAAGATAAAATTCCTAAAACTATTTCAGTGACCATTACAAAATGATGCCTCCAAACGACATAAAACCAAAGCTCATCAAACCAACAATTATAAAAGTAGAACCTAGTCCTTGAAGCCCTTCAGGCATATCACTGTATTTTAATTTCTCTCTTATGCCTGCAAGTATTGTAATTGCTAATGCCCAACCAACTCCTGCTCCTAAACCATAGGCAACGCTTTCTCCAAAATACAGATCTTTTTCAACCATAAAAAGAGAAGCCCCTAAAATTGCGCAATTAACCGTTATTAAAGGTAAAAATATACCTAAAGCGTTATATAAGACAGGAACATATTTATCTAAAAACATTTCTAATATTTGAACGCAAGCAGCAATTACGCCGATGTAACTGATCAATCCTACAAAGCTTAAATCAACATCTGACAGACCCGCCCAAGCAAGAGCTCCATCTCTAAGAATGTAGTTATATATTAAGTTATTGATAGGTACCAGTAATTGCTAGTACAACAATTACAGCAATTCCCAAGCCAATTGCAGCTTCAATTTTTTTAGAAATAGCAATGAAGGTACACATTCCTAAAAACACAGATAAGGCTAGATTTTCAATAAAAATAGCATTGATAAAAATATTTAAATAATTCTCTATCATGATGCAGCCTTTGATGAAGGTGTTGGTGGAGGATTAGGAACTATTTCAGGTGAATTCTGAGACATTTTAAATTCGGGTTCTTCAATTTGATCTTTTTGCCATGCCCTTAGGGCCCATATGATTAAGCCAATTAATATGAAGGAAACCGGAGGTAGAAGAAAAAAGTTATTAGGTACGTACCAACCACCATTTTGTACTAAAGGAAAAATTTCATATTCCAAAATTGTTCCGGTACCAAATAGCTCTCTGATTGTGCCTAGAATTATAAGAATTACACTATAACCTAATCCATTACCGAACCCATCAAGAAAAGATACTCCTGGAGGATTTTGCATTGCATAAGCTTCAGCTCTACCCATGACAATACAATTGGTAATTATTAAACCGACAAAAACAGATAAAGTCTTACTTGTTTCGTAGTCATAGGCTTTTAATGCCTGATCAACCAAGATTACTAAGGAAGAAATAATTGTCATTTGTACAATAATTCTTATATTTGATGGAGTAATATTTCGAATCATCGAAATAAAAAAATTGGATAAACTGACAGTAACTGTCAAAGCTACACACATTATTAAAGTCGGATAAAGTTTGCTGGTAACTGCTAATGCTGAACAAATACCAAGCATTTGCAAAGCAATTGGATTCTCTTTGAATACAGGTCGAAATAATATTTCAGAATATTTAGACATCTATTTTTTGTAAATTATTAATAAAGTTTAAAAAACCGTCGCTACCCATCCAATAGGCTATCAGGTTACTTACTCCATTACAGGTCAAGGTAGCTCCAGACAACCCATCAACCTCATAACTGAAATTATTACTAGTTTCCAAGACACTTCCTTTGATTACTTTTAAGGAAACTTCACCATTTTCTTGGTATATTTTTTTTCCTTGCCATAAAGCTTTCCACTTGGGATTATCAATCTCAGCACCAAGTCCAGGAGTTTCTTTGTGTTCGTAGAATTCCAAGCCAGCAACGGTATTAAAATCTCCTTCAATAGCTAAGTAACCATAAAGGATTCCCCACAAGCCATAACCTCTTACAGGAAGAATTAAAGTGTTTATTTCATTATTTTTATATTCAATGTATATCTTCGAGTATTTTTCTCTTTTTTTAATTGAAGCTACGTCTTCCTCTGCAGACAGAAATTTATATTTTCCATCCTCTCTAAGTTCTTTAGCTAGTTCATAAGAATCTGGATTTATGTCTACAATTTCGCCTTTATCTAAATCTATGATTAAAGTTTTTATGTTTGACATAGCATTTTCTACAGAGCCATATACTTTTTCTAAGCCTGCAGATGAAACAATCTTTTTCTGCATATCTAAAACAACATTATTTTCTTGAACAGATCTCAGCTGAATAGCGATAAACGAAATAATAGCGCTGCATAATAAACAAAGGCCAATTCCGACAAATGTTATATTTAAAGTGCTATCTTTATTAATCTTAGGCATTTTGAAGAGCTAATCTTTTTTTAATATTATTTTGAACTACAAAATGATCTATTAATGGAGCTAATAAGTTTCGAAATAAAATGGCAAGCATCATGCCTTCAGGAAAAGCTGGATTTAAGACTCTAATCAAAATAACCATTACACCAATAATGATTCCGTAAATCCATCTACCCACATTTGTATGCGACCCGGAAACAGGTTCAGTTGCCATGAACACCAGGCCAAAAGCATATCCGCCAATTACCATGTGCCACCAAAAAGGCATAGAAAACATAGGATTGGTTTCACTACCAACAAGATTGAACAAATAAGTTGTAAAGATTGTACCTATGGCTACTCCAAGAACTATGCGCCATGAAGCAACTTTTGTATAAAGAAGAATAGCTAGACCTACTAAAATTGCTAAGGTTGAAGTTTCTCCAATGGAACCAGGTATAAACCCAAGAAAAGCATTATTCCATGTATAGGCGAGACTTTGATAGCCATCTTGAGCTGCTGTTCCTAGTATTGTTGCTGCTGTGTATCCATCAACTGCGACCCAGGACATATCGCCTGACCAAGATGCTGGATAAGCAAAATACAAAAATGCCCTACCCGTTAGGGCTGGATTTAAAAGTTCTTTCCAGTGCCGCCAAAAATTTCTTTACCTATTACTAATCCAACAGCAATACCCAATGCACATTGCCATAGAGGAGCATTTGGTGGACAAGATAATGCAAACAACACTGTTGTAACAAAAGCTCCCTCACTTACTTCATGTCTTCGTATGAGTGCAAAAATTAATTCACAACCTATTCCGACTGCAAATACCACGACATATATAGGTATAAAATAAATGGCCCCATACACTAAGCAATCCATAAAGCTATTTGGATTGAGCGAGGTAAAGAAAGTAATTAATGGCCAATGCCAGTCTTTCTCAAAAGTAGCGTTTGCAAGAGTTAATTGTTCAATTGCATTTAGTGATTGATATCCAAGGTTGTACATTCCGGCAAACATAGTTGGAAAAGTTGCAAGCCAAACCACAACCATAATCCTTTGGATATCGGAACCATCTCTAACATGAGTTAAACCTTTAGTTTTTTTATCGGAGGAATAAAAAAGATTCTCAATAACATCAAATATTGGGAAGTAATTGGAAAGACCCCCTTTTCCCTGAAAAGAAGGTTTAATTTTATCAAGAAAATTTCTTAACGGATCTTTCATCTCTAAGATATAGACGCAATTTTAATGATTTCAATGAGTCAATTTAGTTTTTAGAAGATATTCTTCTATATTATGCTTTTATCCATCCTTCTCTATTTTTTCTAAAATATTTCTCAGGATTAATCCATAATCATATTTACTTGGACAACTATAAGTACAAAGAGCTAAATCTTCTTCATCCAATTCCAAAACTCCCAGATTTTGAGCCAGTTCTGTATCCTCAGTCACTATGGCTTTAAGCAGCTGAGTAATCATTAAATTCATTGGAAAAATATCTTCGTAGATACCAACAGGAACAATTGCTCTAAAGCCACCATTTAAAGCTGATGTGAGATTGTATTTGTAATTTTTTATTGCTGATGTAAGAAACATTCTCAAAGATGAATGTTTCTTTATTTCAGGTCTCAACCAATTCAAAAATTCACGATCATCTTGATTTACTTCTCTTATGACGGTGATTTGATTAGAGAAACTAGATAAATAAGCAAGCGGTCCTTCACAAATATGACCACATAATACAGAACCGGAAATCAATCGATTATCCTCCTCAATCAACTTCCCTGCTGTAAGTTCTTCAACACATGCGCCAAAATTTGTTAAAACGATTTCTGGATTAAATACTTGAGGACCTGAAATAGAGATATATTTTTCGTTTGATTGGGTGCCTGTAAGAACAGTTTTTCCTATTTTTATTAATTCTTGATATCCAATAGTCCAAATTTGATTAGTTAACGAAGCAGGTGAAATTTTATGAATTTGTGTGCCTACAAGCCCTATAGGATGTGGTCCTGAAAAAATATGGTATTTGATCTTTTCAGATCTAAACAAATCTAAAGTATTGTCTTCAGACATTCCAACATTAATATTCTCTTTAGGAAGATGAGAAATAACTTCCAATCCTTTATTAAAAGCTTCAAGGTTTTCTCCAATTACCAAAGCCGGATCAAAAGACAAGGGATTTGAATCTATCAGGGAAATAAAAATTTTATTTGGCAGGGAACCCACCAAAGGAACTTTAGAAAAAGGTCTAGTTCTAAAAAAGGCTAAGTAAACCAAATTTATTTAGAAAATTTAAAACTTGGTTATCGGTTGAATCAAATGTTGTATCAATTTCAAAAGTAGCATCATCATTACTCTTTTCTATGACCATCGAAAGAAAAGATCTTCTATCACCTCTATTGATTTCTGAAATCGTTCCATTTACTGGAGACAAGTGAAAGTATCCAGGATTTTTTTTATCTTCAAAGAGTTTTTCTCCTTGAGTAACTTGCTGTCCCTCAGAGACAAACATTGTAGGTCGAATACCGTGAAAATCTTTTCCAAGGACAGCGATTCTTGAAGTTAAATTTGTAACTTCTGGCAAAACTTGATGGTTAATCTCACCCTCAAGAGATAAATTTAATCCCTTTTTAATTTTTATAGTCATATTACAAAAATAGAGGTAATCGTAGATATTTAATACCAGCCATTTTCTTTAAGACTCGAAGTAATTGGACGCAGTAACCAAGCTCATTGTCATACCAGGCATAAATCACTACGTTTTTTCCATTGCATATTGTTGCTTGAGAATCTACAACACATCCAAACCTACTTCCAATAATATCGGATGAGACAATTTCTGGAGAATTTGTATAGTCGATTTGGTCTTTATAAATGCTGTGAAAAGCTGTTTTTCTTAAAAAATCATTAAGCTTTTCTAAGGTTGATTCTTTCTCTAGGTAAAGGTTTAAAATTGCCATAGAAACATTTGGAGTTGGTACCCTTATAGCATTTGCTGATAATTTCCCTTCTAATTCAGGGAGGACTTGAGATACAGCCTTTGCTGCTCCAGTTTCAGTTAAAACCATATTCAGTGCAGCACTTCTTCCACGTCTGGCTTTGTCATGATAATTATCAATTAGATTTTGATCATTGGTATACGAATGAACAGTTTCAACATGACCATTATCAATACCGTACTCTTCGGATATTGCTTTTAATAAAGGAACAATTGCATTGGTAGTACAAGAAGCAGCCCCTAAGATTTTTTCTTTATCTGAAATGTCTTTATGGTTTACGCCGTAAACTATATTTTTTAATTCTCCTTTAGTAGGAGCAGTAAGCAATACTTTTGATATTCCCTTAGATTTTAGATGTTTTGAAAGTCCTTTTTTATCTCGATAAACTCCAGTATTGTCTATTAAAATTGCTTTATCGATATTATGCTTGGAGTAATCCACTTCATCTGGATTATTGGCGTAGATAAATTTTACAGGATTACCATTCATTACAAGAGTATTGGATTCTTCGTCCACTCTGATTGTTCCTTTAAAAGATCCATGAACAGAATCTCTTCTCATTAGTTCAGCTCTTTTAAAAAGATCTTCTGCCTTTGGATTGTCTTACAACTACCGCTTTTAGAGAAAAAGTTTCACCTGCGCCTGTATCCTCGAGAATTAATCTTGTAATTAATCTTCCTATTCTTCCAAAACCAAATAGGACTACATCTTGAGGTTTTTTTAGTACTGGAGTGTGATTTCCTATGCCTTTCTTAACCTGGTCTTTTACAAATTCATCTATGTTTTGTCCATGATCATCAAACATAAAAGCTGCAGCTAATATACCTATATCTATTTGCGCGGGGCCTAGATCAAGTTTGTCTAAACTAGCTAAAATCATTGATGTTTCGTATTCACTTAGTTCATTTTCCTCGACTTCTCTCACAGCTCTGTGAGCTTGCATTATTTCTATAACTGAAAGAGAAATTAAAGGATTTCCATACAATAAAATTCGAACATTTTTATCTCTATGGAATTTACCAATGATAGGAATCATTGATTCAACAAGGGACTGTCTTTCTATCCAGTTTTCTAGATAATTATCCGGTTTTGCTCTATCCCTCTTATCAGGGTTAGAGTCAGATTTTATTGCTGTCATTTATTACAAAGCAGAATATCTTTTCAGGTGATAATCAGTGTTTCCAAAAATTGCTCTAATTGTTGTTAAACGCTTAAAGTAATGACCAATGTTTGTCTCGTCAGTTACACCCATTCCACCATGCAGTTGAACGGATTCTTCACCAACATGCTTAGCAGCGATACCAACTTGATATTTCAAAGCTGAAACAGCTTTTTTAGCATCGTCTGACTTATCAGTAAGCTTTGCTGCACACATCAAAAGTAAGGATTTAGTTTGTTCATATGCCATGAAAGTATCTACCATCCTATGTTGTAGTGCTTGAAATGAACTAAGAGTCTCACCAAATTGTTCTCTTGTCTTAGTGTACTCTAAAGTTATTTCATTCATTTTTTCCATAATACCAACCGCTTCAGCTGATATAGCTAATGTTGCTAAGTCAATGACTTCTTCCAACGCAGTAAAAGCATCGCCTTCATTTCCCAATAGAGAAGATGCTGGCGTAGATACGTTTTCAAGCGTTATCTCTGAAGCTTTAGACCCATCTACATTTGAATAGTTTCTTAAAGATACTCCTTTGGAAGAAGGATCGACAATAAACAAAGATAGGCCTTCTTTATCAAGCTGATTTCCAGATGTTCTTGCAACAACGACAATACTATTTGAGGAAGGACCATTCATGACTACTGCTTTGTAACCATCAAGAATGTAATTATCACCATCTTTTTTAGCAGATGTAATAACGTCATTTAAATCAAACCTGCTTTGAGGTTCAGAAAATGCTACAGACATTTGAATTTCACCAGAAATTATTTTTGGTAAAAGTTCTTGTTTTTGTTCTTCCGAACCTAATCTGCTAAGTAAGCCACCTGCTAGAACAACATTTGGGATATAAGGCTCGACAACAAGCCCTCTTCCAAGTGATTCCATGATAACCATAAGATCAATTGGTCCACCATTGTAGCCACCATCTGCTTCTGAAAAAGGCATTCCTAACCATCCCAAATCAGCAAAGGTCTTCCAAAAATCTGAGCTGTAACCCAGCTCAGTTTTGATATTTTTTTGTCTTACATCAAATAGATAATCTTTGTCTACAAAGGTAGTGATACTGTCTTTAAGCAATAATTGTTCTTCAGATAACGAGAAATCCATTTAAATACCTAGAACAGCTTTAGCAATTACATTTCTTTGGATTTCATTACTCCCACCATAAATAGAAACTTTTCTATAGTTTAAGTAATGCGGCATGACATTGGCTGCAAAATCTGGACCAATTCTTCCTTCATTAGAAATTAAATCATCTTCCGACATAAAAGGATGAGCATAATATCCAAGGGCTTCAACAAACAAGTCAGAAAGACCTTGCTGTAAATCAGTACCTTTGATTTTAAGAATGGATGATTCTGGACCAGGATGCCCACCTTTTGACATTGCTGCTAAAGTTCTTAATTCGCTGTATTCCGCAGCCAACAAATCAATCTCAAGTTTATTTAGCTTATCCATGAATAACTCGTCATCCTTTAAGAAACCTTCACCTAATGGAAGTTCTGAAGTTATTTCTCTAAGTCTTCGAATCTCTCTTTTAAGAGCAGGAATACCACCAATACCAGTTCTTTCGTGAGCTAAAAGGAATTTTGCAATATTCCAACCAGCACCCTCTTCTCCAATTAGGTTTTCAACCGGAACTTTGACGTTATCTAGGTAGACCATGTTTACTTCATGTGATCCATCAATAGTAATGATAGGCTTCACCTCAACTCCAGGAGTTTTCATGTCGATTAAAAGAAAACTTATTCCTTGTTGTTTGATATCGGTTGTTTCTGTTCTAACCAAACAGAAAATCCAATCTGCATGTTGCGCCATGGTTGTCCAAGTTTTCGTTCCGTTAACAATGTAGTGATCGCCATCTTTAACAGCTTTAGTCTTGAGCGATGCTAAATCAGAACCAGAACCAGGCTCTGAGTAACCTTGGCACCACCAAACATCATTATTAATTATCCCTGGAAGAAATCTGTCTTTTTGTTCTTGAGTTCCAAAAGTATAAACAACTGGACCACACATACTTACTCCAAAAGGAACAAGAGTTGGGGTATTTGCATCAGCTAATTCATTTTGGAAAATATGTTTTTGTGTAATAGACCAACCTGTTCCGCCATATTCTTCAGGCCAATTAACTGCAAACCAACCTTTTTGCTAAGGATTCTTTGCCAAGTTTGGATATCCTCTTTAGAAACAGGAATCCCATTATCCATTTTATTTTTAATATCAGCAGGATAATTCTCTGCAATAAATGATCTCACTTCATCTTGAAATTTAAGATCTTCTTCTGAGAAAGATAAATTCATTTAAAAACCTCTTTGTAGTCTTATTCTTAGAAGTCAGTATTATACACAAACATTTATCTGTTAATACGTAGTAAAAATCATTATGGAAATAACATTTGGTTATCAAAAGAACTTGGTAATTTGCAGTAATTCAGAGCTTCTGAAAAGAACCTGGTCTAACTCCACACATGATGAGAAAATCTTAATTCCTGATTTAGAGGTATTACCTTATGATAATTTTTCTCCACATTCTGAGGTTTCATCAAAAAGATTAATAGCTCTTAGAGATTTACTAAAAAAAGATTCAGTCACAGCTTTTTCTACAGTGCCTGCTCTTTTTCAACCTTTTTTTGATAAAGCCAGTATCAATACTCTCTACCTTGAATTCAAAGAAAATCAAAAAATTGATAGAAACGAGCTCATCTCAAATTTAGTAGAAAATGGATATGACCCTGCAGATTTAGTAACCAGACCCTCCAGCTATGCCTTAAGAGGTTCTGTGATAGATATATTTCCATCCAATAGCAAATACCCTGTCAGGATAGATTTAGATGACGATTTAATTTCAAGTATTTCTATTTTTGATACCGACACACAGAAAACTATAAGGAAAATAAATTCATTCATTGTTAGACCATCACGAGGTTTTGTTTTAAATATAAATTCTATAAAGATATTTAAAAAAAATTGGCGTTCTAGGTTTAAAGACGATGGTGAGGTTTTTGAAAGCGTCAGCAAAGGAAAATTTATATCAGGAATAGAATTTTATTCTTCTCTTTTCTATGATGAAAAACCTACTTTAAAAGATTATCTAAACGCCTTTAACATTTTTATCGTTGGTGACGTTAAATCAGAATCTAAAAATTATTGGGAATTAATAAACAATAGATACGAGGAATTTTTAGGCGATGTAAATAGACCAATCCTGAAGCCCGCAGAAATCTTTAATTCGCTGGACGAAATTAATAATTTAATTTCTGAATCTGAAACAATAAACTTATCAGAATCCTCTTTTGATAAATCTTTAGATTTAGTTTTTAAAGACTCCCCTTCTAGTTCAGAACAATTAGAAAGAGATTTTGACTCGTTATTAAATTTTAAAAAAGATGAGCTTGTTGTTCATGCAAACCATGGAATAGGAAAATTTTTAGGTCTAAAAAATCTAAATAATACAGAATGCTTTTTAATAGAGTATCAAAACAATGAGTTACTTTATGTTCCGGTAAATTCGATATCTCAAATTACTCCATATATTGGCGTAAAAGATATCCCTTTAGATTCTTTAAGCAAAAAGAAATGGAGTGAAAAATCACAAAAATCGAAATTAAAAGCTTTTGATATTGCATCAGAAATTTTAGAAGCTGAAGCCAAAAGAAATTTAGAAGCCTCACAAAAAGTATCTCTTGACACCAATGAATACGAAAAGTTTTGCGACACTTTTAGGTTTACAGAAACTCCTGATCAAGAAAGAGTCATCAAAGAAGTCATAGCTGATTTACTTTCAGAGAAGCCGCAGGATAGATTGATTTGTGGTGAGGTGGGATTTGGTAAAACTGAGGTAGCTTTGAGAGCTTCTTTCATAGTAGCTCAAAATGATTATCAAGTTTGTATTCTTGCGCCAACAACCGTATTGGCTAAACAGCATTTTGAGGTATTCAAAGAAAGATTCAGCGAATTTCCTTACAAGGTTTGTCTACTTACTAGAGAGCAAACAAAAACAGAAAAGGCTGAAATATATAAAAAAATTAAAGAAAATTATTTCTCAATCATTATCGGTACACATGCTCTTTTTAATAAGGAGATTTCTTTTAAGAGTTTAAATCTTCTTATTATTGATGAAGAGCATAAATTTGGTGTTAGACAAAAAGAACAAATAAGATCTTTGAAAAATGGCATCAATGTCATTTCCCTTTCCGCAACGCCAATTCCAAGAACCTTAAATCTATCTTTATCTAAAGTGAGAGATATTTCATTAATCACCACTCCTCCAACAGGACGTAAAAGTGTCAAGACAATTGTCTCAAGATATTCAAAAAGTCTCGTCTTTGAAGCCATTCAAAGAGAATTTTATAGAGACGGTCAAGTTTTTTATCTCTTAAACAATGTGAGTATGTTGGAAGAAAGAAAAAAGAAATTTCAGATAGATTTCCAGGTAAAACAATTGCTTTTGCTCACGGGCAACTTAGACCTAAAGAATTAAGTAAAGTCATGCAAAGTTTTATTAGGAAAGAAATTGATTTACTTGTTTGCACAACGATTATTGAAAGCGGGATTGATATAGAGAACGCAAATACCTTAATTGTAGAAGAGTCGGAAAATTATGGATTGTCTCAACTTCACCAAATAAGAGGAAGAGTTGGAAGATCTAAAAGAGAGGCTTATGCCTATTTTCTCCTTAATGAAAATAAAGAATTAAAAAATAAGGCATCAGAAAGAATTAATGCTTTGCAAGAGAACGAATCACTTTTATCTGGATTTAGCTTAGCAATGAGAGATTTAGAAATAAGAGGAGCCGGAGAGTTGTTAGGAGAAAAACAAAGCGGACCTATAGATGTCGTAGGTTTAACTTTATTTTCAAAAATGATTGAAAGTGCAATTAAAATTCTAAAAGGAGAAAAGATTATAGATCAAGCAGATATAGATATTGATATTGGTATCTATGGATTCATTCCAGAAGAAATCATTCCTCAGGCAGAATTAAGACTGAGTATTTACAAAGAAATATCTTCTATAAAGGAAAATAAAAATCTAGAGCAAAATAAAAAGGATTTTATCGATCGTTTTGGCGATGTAACTTCAGAAATCACTAATCTCTATGAATTATCAAAACTAAAAAATATTGCCAGAAAGCTGAACATTTTAGGCATCAAGTATCGGGATGAAAATTTTTCATTAAAATTAGCAGATGATTCAAGACTTATTCCTCCATCCTCAAAAATAAGGAGATCAAGGTAAGTGCTAAAGATATTAAAAGTGATCGTCTAACCTTTATAATGTCAAAGTTAGAAAGTTTCCTTGATAAGAATGAAATATAAACTATCTTTATTGCTAACGCTTTTTTCAATAAATTTAATTTCTGAAGAGCAGCTTTATTTAGTTGATTTGATTTTAATCAAATACCTTCCTGATTTTGAAACTAATGAAAAGTTTCTCCCTCCTAAACTTGATATCCCAGAAAATATAACTTTTCTTACTGAGTTTCCTTATCCCAAATTAGAAATTAATTCATTACCGTTTAATCTTGAATATAAATATCAAGATTTATTTATGTCGGTAAAAATTGAAGAAGACTCAGATTTATCTTTTTCTGAAGATGAAACTCCTAGCGATATTGAATCTATTCCAACCTTAGAAGTAAATAAATCTGTATTTGAGATTGATTCTGCAAGAGAATTTTCTCTATCAGCTGAAGTTTCCAAAATTGCAAGAAGTAGAGACTTTAGAGTTATTTCCACAAAATCATGGTTCCAAAACATAAAGGATAAAGATGCAGCTGAGCTTATTTTTATCGATAGTAATTTTTTTAAGGGAACAAGGATATTTGGTTTTTTTCAACTCTATAAAGAACGTTTTTTACACTTCAATACAAAACTATATCTTTCTGAGTTAGATCCTTTATTTAAACAAGATGAAAGATTAATGGTTGGAAAAAATGTTTTCAATGAAGAAAAAGAACTAGATATTTATGAAGAAAAAAAAACCAAAAAGTTCTTTACGAAGTTGTGCACTCAAAAAAATTCCGTAGTGGTGAACTTCATTATGTAGATCACCCAAAATTTGGGATGCTTATAAAGCTTTCTAAAGCTCAGAAAAAGATTTCTTCTCCTGATAGTGGTTTAACAAAGAATTAATAATTTCTAATTTCTCCTTTTCTTTATTTTCTTCTGCCTCAATTTTCAATGAGTTGGTTCTTGAAATTGCTTTCTCCAAAGTCATTTTCCAAGGACCATTTGTTAAAAGTCTTTCTTTTAAAAATTCATGATAATTATCCTGTTCTTTATTTGAAGAAAATTCCGGTTTCATATAATTTATGAGTCTTTGAGAGAGCTCTCTATATCTTTCATCTTCAAATCCATTAAGGAGTTTTGCTTTTTCTGCCCAAGTAGATATTTCAAATCTTTCCATCCAAAGTTTGTCGCTATTTGAGGGAAATCTTTCATATACCTTTTGTTCTAAATATTTATTGGGTGGATATTCTCTTTGATTGATAGATAGTAGTTCGCAAATTCTATTTTGAAAGTCTGTATTCTCATTAACTTGCTGAGCCCTTTTCTCTAATAATTTTAGTGGTGAGTCAAGAAATTCTTCGATATTTGATATTTTATTTGCTGGCATCAAAGGAATACTTTTATTTATTGAAATTGTTTTAAGTCCTCCACCTGCTCCAAATTGTTCTGATAATTCATAATCCGACATATCAAACATTTTTTTTGGATCGAAATATAAATCTATCAACGCAACCTGATTTGTTTGATTGGGATTTTGTCCACACGAAATTACAGGATAGATGTATTTTTTCTTCCGATAGATTTCTCCCAAAATAGAGAAAGGACTGGACTTAGTAAGCTCAATATTTCCATTTTTTGAAGATCCTTTTACAGCTGCCTCTAATGCTTCAGGTGCATGCTTTTTAATTTTTTTCATCAGATTAACCATCAGCATGCAATCAACAATTGCATCGTGAGCATTTTCTACGGAAATATTATTCTCCTCAGCTAAATCAGTTAATTTCAAACTGATATTTTTATCCTCATCCTGAGGAACTTTTATTTTTGAACTGTAAAAATTTCCAATTATCTGAAACAGACTCATGAGATCAAGTCTACGATTACCATTTGTGTTTGTTATATAGGGCTCAAAAAGATTCCAATAAAACTGCCTTCTAACAAGTTCTTCGTCAAATCGATGACCGTTATATGAGACGAATATTAATTTTTTTTCTTTGCCCCATGACAACCATTTATCTCTTAATGATTTCATCATGTCAAAATGAGACTGACCTGACTCTAGGCATTCGGTTTGTTTATGTACCAAAAATGCATCTGGGGAAGGAACTATCCATGGAAGAACTTTTGAACTCAAATTAAGCTCTTCGAGTACGTTGAAATTACTATCTGTTAATACACATCCAACTTGAATGATTTGAGAGAAATTAATATCCAGCCCAGTTGTTTCCGTATCATAGAAAACATAAAGATCGTCTGAAGCAACCATCTCTAAATTATAAGGGAAACAAACGTCAAATTTAGACGTTATTTGTAAAACGCATTATCTTTAAAAGAATGATCTGTAGAGTCTACTATTTCCGTTATCTCAGGAATGTTATCTTTTAAAGTCTTTTCAACACCATTTTTAAGAGTAAGGTCAACCATGCCGCAACCTTGGCAGCCGCCACCAAATCTCAAAACGGCTTTGCTTGAATCAATTACCTCTACAAGGCTTACTTCACCTCCATGAGACGCAAGTGAAGGATTTATCTCGCTATATAAATAATAATTAATTTTTTCTTCTATTGAACTATCTTCTTTCAAACTCGGTACTTTTGCGTTGGGAGCTCTGATTGTAAGTTGTCCTCCAAATTTATCAGGATGATAATCAACCTTACAATCTTCTAAAAAAGGAAGACTTTCGTTTTCAAGAAAAACAGAAAGATCACCGACTTCCATCAAAACATCATCTTCTTCTTCTTCACCAACTTTGCAATAAACAATACATGTTTCAGCCCTCATAGTTCCGGGGTCAGAAACAAATATTTTTATGTTTGTTTCTTCTTCTTGACTGTTAAGTAAATCTTGAAGATAAGTTACAGCAGAGTCTGAGATTGAAACCAAAGACATATTTTATATTTTTGACTCCATTTCAGGTAAAGCGGTAAATAAGTCTGCAACTAATCCATAATCTGCAACTTGAAAGATAGGCGCATCTTCATCTTTATTAATCGCGACAATAACTTTACTGTCTTTCATTCCAGCTAAATGCTGAATTGCACCTGAAATACCTACAGCAATATATAGATTAGGAGCTACTATTTTACCAGTTTGACCTACTTGATAGTCGTTAGGAACAAATCCCGAATCAACTGCTGCCCTTGAAGCTCCAATAGCTGCACCCAATTTATCTGCTATACCTTCAAGCAAAGTAAAGTTATCCCCATTTTGCATACCTCTTCCACCAGAAATAACCACCTCAGCAGCTGTCAATTCTGGACGGTCTGACTTAGCTAATTCCTCTTTAATAAATTCAGATATACCAGCATCATTTACTTCTTCCAATTTTAAAATTTCGGCACTATTAGAACCTTTAGCGGCTGCATCGAATGCAGTAGTTCGTACAGTGATAACTTTTTTCGCATCCGATGATTGAACCGTAGCTATACAATTTCCAGCATAAATTGGTCTTTGAAAAGTATCTTCTGACTCAACTGAACTGATATCTGAAATTTGAGCCACATCTAAAAGTGCAGCAACTCTTGGCATATAATTTTTACCATTAGTAGTCGCTGGAGCCAAAATCGACGAATAATCATTACTAACGTTTTTGATTAAGTTAGCAACATTTTCTGCTAGAAAATTTTCATACTCTTTTGAATCAACATACAAAACTTTTGTAACTCCTTCACAAGTAGCTGCTTCTTCAGCAACTGTATTACACTCTGAACCAGCAACCAGTACATGAATATCGCTATCCAATTTAGATGCTGCGCTTATTGTGTTTTGTGTTGAAACTTTCAGCTCTTTGTTATCGTGTTCTGCTATTACTAATGCTGTCATGAAATCACCTTTGCTTCATTTTTTAATTTTTCAACCAATTGATCGACAGATTCTACAATTATACCCGCCTCTCTTTCTGGAGGAGGAGAAACTTTTAAAGTAGAAATCCTTGGATTTAAATCAACTCCTAGATCGTCAGATTTAATAACTTCTAAGGGTTTTTGTTTTGCCTTCATAATGTTTGGTAAAGAAGCATATCTAGGCTCATTAAGCCTGAGATCTGATGTAACTACTGCAGGTAAATTGATGGAAATAGTTTGAAGACCACCATCCACTTCTCTAGTAACCACTGCTTTTTCACCTTCAATTTTGAGTTCTGAAGCGAAAGTTGCTTGAGGATAATTCATTAAGGCAGCTAACATTTGTCCTGTTTGGTTATTGTCTCCATCAATGGCCTGCTTGCCCATAATAATCAGATTTGGAGATTCTTTTTCAACGACAGCCTTGAGAACTTTTGAGATACCCAAAGGTTCAACCTCCAAGTCAGTTTCTACTAAAATTGCTCTATCTGCTCCTAAAGCAAGTGCCGTTCTAAGTTGTTCTTGTGCATTTTCAGCTCCGACAGTGACTGCAATTATTTCAGTAGCTGAGCCAGCTTCTTTAAGTCTTACAGCTTCTTCAACTGCAATTTCACAGAAAGGATTAATGGCCATTTTTACATTGTTAAGGTCTACACCAGACTCGTCAGCTTTTGGCCTAACTTTCACGTTGTAATCTACAACTCTCTTTATTGGTACTAAAACTTTCATATATTATCCTTATAATGGTTAGTGGAATAACTCAAGAAGCATATATTCTATAGGATGATGACTTTTCATCAAAGTATTAAAATATTGCTTAACAAATGGGTTATATCTTAATAATTAGCCCAAAGAGATGAATTATGAATGAACAAGTTGAACGAGATGTCATGGAATATGACGTTCTTATTATAGGCGGAGGCCCTTCTGGTCTATCTTCTGCAATTAAAGTTAAACAATTAGCAAATGCCGAAGGAAAAGACGTTTCCGTTTGCGTTCTTGAAAAAGGCTCTGAAATTGGTGCTCACATTCTCTCCGGAAATGTATTCGAACCCACTGCATTAAATGAGTTAATTCCTGATTGGAAAGAAAAAGAAGCTCCTTTAAATTCTCCTGCAACCAAAGATATTGTCAAATTTATGATTTCTGAAAATTCTTCTATCAACATACCATTTCCTAGTTTTTTGATTCCAACATTTAATAACCATGGAAATTACGTCATGAGTTTAGCTAACTTTACAAGATGGTTAGCAACACAGGCTGAATCTTTAGGAGTTGAAATTTTTCCTGGATTTACAGCAGCCGAAGTAATTTTTGAAGAGAATGTTGTTAAAGGAGTTCTTACAGGCGAAATGGGAATTTCTAAAAATGGCGAAAAGAAACCTTCTTATCAGCCATCCATGGAACTTAGAGGAAAATACACTGTTTTTGCAGAAGGCTGCAGAGGACATTTAGGCAAACAATTAATTAAAAAGTTTAATCTAGATGAAAACAGAGACCCTCAACATTACGGTATAGGTTTTAAGGAAATTTGGGATATTTCTCCTGAAGATCATAAAGAAGGAACTGTAATGCATACTATGGGTTGGCCAAGTAATGGAACTATTTCAGGATCTTATTTTTATCCACGGGGAAAATAATCAAGTTTATTAGGTTATGTTGTTCCTTTGGATTATGAAAATCCGCATTTAAGTCCCTTCGATGAATTCCAACAATGGAAACAGCATAAAGACATTAAAAAGATTCTTGAAAAAGGTAAAAGAGTTGCTTATGGAGCTAGAGCATTAATAAAAGGCGGCTATCAATCTAGACCTAAAATGTCTTTTCCTGGAGGTTTGTTGGTCGGAGATAACGCTGGCACTCTGAACTTTCCAAAAATTAAAGGCACACATACAGCAATGAAGTCAGGAATGATTGCAGCTGAAACGATTTATGAAGCTCTTCAAAAAGATTCAGTAGGTGAAGATTTGATTTTTTATGAAGAGAAATTTACTAATTCTTGGGTGGATAAGGAATTGCATAAAGCTAGAAATTGGGGTCCTTTTTTACATAATGGGTTGAAATGGGGTTTTAAAGGTCTATTAGGAGTTGCATTAGCTGCAATAGATCAATTCATCTTTAGAGGCAAACTGCCATTTACTTTAAATCACCCTACTCCTGATTACGCTTGTTTAAAGAAAGCATCTGAATCTAAAAAAATAGATTATCCAAAACCCGATGGGAGTCGTAAGTTTTGATAAATTATCTTCTGTTTTTCTTTCGAATACTAATCACGAAGAAGATCAGCCTTGTCATCTTACTTTAAAAGATGCTTCCATTCCTATTTCCGTAAATCTACCGGAATACGATGAACCAGCACAGAGATATTGTCCTGCGGGAGTATATGAAGTTGTTGAAAAGGATGGTGAACAGAAATTTCAGATCAATGCTCAAAATTGTGTGCATTGTAAAACATGTGATATCAAAGATCCAAGTCAGAACATTGTTTGGGTAACCCCTGAAGGTATGGGCGGTCCTAACTACCCCAACATGTAAAAATTTTAAATCAATAATGAAAAATTTAGTAATTGTTGGATTTCCAGCAAAAAAAGATAAATTCGAAGAATTAAAAAATACTCTCAAAGAAGCACTAGTCGATACCAGAGCTTTTGAAGGATGTATTTCTATAGATACGTACGAAGATATCTCAGCAAGTACTATTTATTTAATAGAAGATTGGGAATCATTAGACAATCATACTAGTTATGCAAATTGGCGAGCAGAAACTGGATTAGCTGATGTTCTAGAACCCTTGCTTGAAGGTGGAGCAGCAAGTTTAAAAATTATTAGATGTGGAAAAATTAGATATCTAATCTATATGACTTTGCCCAAGGAAAATACATCACCAACAGAATTAATTTCTAATTCCTGAGTATTGGAGTTTAATTTCGCTTCCTCAACCAATTGGTAAAAAACATTTCTGCTTATTAAAGCTTCTAGATTTTTTCTTACCAAAATATAAGGCGAAGGTTCTTGAGTCTTTATATCAATTTCAACTCTCAAAGGATTTTCATTAGTTAGGGTGACAATATCATCTACATTGGTTTGAAATAAATAAGCTTCTTTACCATCGATTACTTCCTTATTAAAAGTCTTTATTACGAAAGGTTTGTCTTCAACTTTGAGTTTAATTTTTTCAACTGGAGTTACTAGATAATAAAACCCATCATCATCAAATCTGATTACAGTACTGAAAAGCTTAACCATTTTTTCTCTTCCTATCGGAGAGTTTTTAAAAAACCATTTTCCATCTCTTGCAATTTTCATATCAACATTTTCACAAAGAGGCGGATCCCATTTTTCTACTGGAGGCAATTCATTATTTTTTTGCGCCTCTAAAATGGATTGAAACAAGGAAGTTGTATTTATCTCTTTAGTCATTAAATAATTGTAGGCTCTTCTTCCAACCTAATATTGTATTTTTTTGAAACTGTAGTCTTTACTTTATTCTTTAGCTTTAAGATTGAATTTGGCGATTTATCTTCATTAATTAAAACTAAAGAATGTTTTTTTGAGACTCGTGCTTTATTAAATTGCATTCCTTTAAGGTTGCATCTTTCAATTAGCCATGCAGCTGAAACCTTTATCAATGCATCATGTTTATAAAATTTTAAATCAACTTCTTCGGAAAGAAGTTTTTTTAAGATCTTTTTTTTTGATTAATGGATTTTTAAAGAAACTTCCTACATTTGGCTTTGTTAAGTAGCTTTCTAGTTTCTGATTACGAATTCTTAAAATTCTTTTTCTTAGCTCAGAGGCTTTCTTAAACCTATAATCTTGTAAATCTTGATATGAATTATTTGCGATAAATTTTTCTTTTAATTTAAAAAAGACATTTTTAATAAACAAATGTTTGTGTTTTTTAAAAAGTGAATCTCTATAATCAAAATTACAATTCATATTATTTAGAATTTCAACATTTCCTGTCTTGAAATTAAAAGCTTCAATGTGTTCTATGTAATCGGAAATTTCTTCTCCATAAGCGCCAATATTTTGAATTGGACCTGCTCCGACAGTTCCTGGTATTCCAGATAAATTTTCTAAACCATATAAAGAATTTTTGATACAAAATGTTACAAATCTATCCCAATTGAAACCACTGGAAACTTTTACTTTATTTTTATAAATCTTTTTTTCTTTTTTAAATGAATTTTTGATGATGAGTCCTTCGTAGGATTTCGTAAAAACAACATTAGTTCCCTCCCCTAATATTAGGAATTTAATTTTATTTTTCTTTGTAAATTGAAAAGCTTCTTCTATGTCAGAATCTGTTTTGCATTCTATGAAGTACTTTGCATTTACAGCTATCTGAAGAGAATTAAATTCACTCAGATCTTTATTTGTAACTATCATCTTTTGCAATTTCATTAGCTTTTTTAAGATCGTCTTCTGTATCTACTCCCAAATGTATTTTTGATATCGATTTGATTGCATTTATCTTAATTCCATTATCTAAAGCTCTGAACTGTTCCAGTTTAAATTTCTTTTCATTGTCGCTTGGCTTCCAAGATACAAAACTTTTTAAAGTCTTATATTTGAATGCATAAACTCCTTGATGAATGAATATATTATTCACTAGAGATGTTTCTCTAAAAAAATTAGATGCAATTCCATCATTAACCAATATCTTTACTTTATTTAAATCTTCCAATTCATCTAGAGATTTAAGGTCGCTGTATAGAGTTGCCATTTCAATCTCTTCTTTGGAAACTAAATCAAAAAGATTGTTTATATCCTCTGGATTAATAAAAGGCTCATCGCCTTGAATATTAATGATTACATCCTGATCACTCAAACCAATCTTCGAAACAGCTTCATTCACTCTATCAGTACCAGAAAGATGACTTGAAGAGGTCATTACCGCATTACCGTTTGAAAATAAATCATAAATTTTCTTTGAATCTGTAGCTACTTGAACTATATCTGCTGATGTTTGCAATCCGGCTTCAAAAGTCCAATTAATCATTGGCTTGTTCAATATCAACCTCAATGGCTTCTCAGGCAATCTCTCAGACTGAATCCTTGCAGGAATTACGACAATTTTTTTCAAATTATTTTCTTAAATAAATCAGTTTTAAAATCTTCATTTATAACAGGTTCAATTTTTAAATACCAACAATTAGGGTTTTTTAAAAACTTACATTTAATCGCATCTTTTTCTGTCATTACGACGGGTAAATCATTCATCTCAAAGAAATCTGTATCTATGAATTCATGATGATCAGGAAACAC
This sequence comes from Gammaproteobacteria bacterium, assembly GCA_038141925.1. Taxonomy (GTDB): domain Bacteria; phylum Pseudomonadota; class Gammaproteobacteria; order Magnimaribacterales; family AG-339-G14; genus MEDG-81. Next base: position 834,704 of record JAYQJB010000002.1, read on the forward strand.
TTTTTCAATCACTTGAAAATCAAGACTTCTCAGGAGGGAAAAGAAACTACTAGGATTTCCAATACCAGCTATCCCATAAACAATTCTATCCTTACTCCAATCATTTATATCAATTGATTCCTGAGTAACTAAGTTAACCCAAGATATAGGCTTGTAAGTCATCAAAAAATTATTTTCTTTGGATTCAGCCTCCTTTGAAAGAAAGGTATTCGTATTAATAACAAAATCAACTTGTTCTAATTTTTTAATCGGTTCTCTTAAGGGTCCAGCAGGAAGTAAAAGATTATTACCAAATTTTCTCATTCCATCAATCATGGCAATTTCTATGTCCCTTCCTAGTTTAAAATGTTGAAGGCCATCGTCGCTTATTAAGACATTACATTGTCTGTTTTGTATTAAATGCTTTGCAGCTCGTACTCTATTTGCTCCTACTACTACTGGACAATTTGTATTATTAAAAATGATCAATGGCTCATCTCCAACGTCGCTTGGATTTGAAGATTGAGTAATTAAAACGGGGTTGTTATTGGCTGTGCTCTTATACCCTCTTGAGACAATACCAGGATACAAACCTTCTTTTTTAAGCTCATTGGCAAGCCAAATAACTAGAGGGGTTTTTCCTGTACCCCCAACTGTAAGATTTCCAATGACGATTGTCTTAAAATCAGGCTTCCATGCTGAAGCTAAATCTCTTTTTCGAAATAATTTAAATAAAAATCTATAAATCCAAGAAAATGGCAGTAGGATTTTTATCCAATTTTTATTTTCGTACCAAGCTTCTTCAATAAAGTTGCTAGTTTTTTGTTCTGATAAAGCAAATTGAGATTTTAGAACAGGAAGTTTTTTCTTAGCTGGCTCAACTTCGTCTTTGAACTGATTCTTATAAAGTTCAAAGTAAGCCTTTTCTAGATTCATTAAATTATTGTGAGTACCACTTTCTACAATTTTGCCGTTTTTTAAAACAATAATTTTTTCAGCGTTCTCTACAGTAGAAAGTCTGTGAGCTATAACAATAGTAGTCTTACCTATTTTTAAGTTATCTATTGCTTGTTGAATTTGATTTTCTGATTCTGAATCTAATGCTGAAGTAGCTTCATCTAAAATGATAATTGGCGCATCTTTCAATAAAGCTCTAGCAATTGCAATCCTTTGTTTTTGACCTCCAGAGAGTAAGGTTCCATCATCACCCACAATTGTTTCATATCCATTTGGAAGGCTCTCTATAAAATCATGAGCATTTGCATTTCTTGCAGCTTCAAAAATTTCTTCATCAGGATGCCATGGGTTTGGCGTAGCTAATATTATTCTTAATTGAATCATTAAATAAAACGGTATTCTGACTCACTGTTGAAATTAAACTTCTAAGATTATCAAGCTTTATCTCTTTTACATTACAACCATCTATTTCAATTCGTCCTTCTAAAATTTCATAAAATCTAGGTATAAGATTTACCATCGTACTTTTACCTGAACCTGATTGACCGACTATAGCTAAGGTATTACCTTTTGAGATTGTAAAAGAGACATCATCAAGGATCTTTTCATTATCGCCATATGAAAAATTTACATTTTCAAAAGAAATATCTCCCTTAACTTCGGATATTTCTTTAGTACCATCATCTATTTCAGGTTTTATATCCATTTGATTGAAAATAACCTCTGCGGCTGCAAGACCTTTTTGAATCATTGAATTTGTCATTGAGAGCTGTCTGATTGGCCTTGGTAACATTGCCGCAGCACCAAAGAAAGCAATAAATGTTCCTGGAGACATTCTTTCAAAAAAAGAAGAATCCAATGCAACCCAGGTAATAATTGCTAATGCAATAGCTAAAAATATTTGAATAATTGGAGACTGAAGAGAATTTGTTGTTTCTAGTTTTAAATTCTGAATTCTGTTATTTGAATTTACTGAGTTAAATTTATCAATTTCACTTTCTTGTTGACCAAATATTTTAACTTCTTTGTTGGCATTGATTGACTCAGAACTTACTTGAGTGACATCTCCCATAGAATTTTGAATTCTTGTACTTACTCTTTTCATTCTTTTGCCTGCGATGGAAACTACTAAAAGAATAAAAGGCGATGCTAGAAATAATAAAGCAGTAAGTTGCCAATTAAGATAAATTAAATACCCTAGCAATCCCAAAACAATAAGCCCTTCTCTTACTAGAATTGTTATTGCAGCTGTACCAGCTTCATTAATTTGTGCAACGTTAAAGGTAATTCTAGACAGAAGATGACCACTATTGTTGGAATCATAAAAACTAGATGGCAGATAAATTAAAGACTTAAATAAATCTTTTCTTAAATCAAAAACCAATCTGGTTGAGACAAGAGCCATAAAGAAATTTCCTACAAAATAACCAATACCTCTTCCAAATGCTAAAACAAATAAAAGAATTGGCAGATAAAGATTTAAAGATGTATCAGGCTGAGAAATATAATCAACAATTTGTCTAAACCAGTCTGCAATTCCAACTTGAGATATGGCAAAAAGGAAATACCCCAGAGAACTTAAAAGAAAGAATCCTAAATTTGGAAGGACATAGGCTAGTATCCTTGAATAGGGGCTCATTTTCATTGAAGACTTATTTTAAACGAAAACGCCTGAATCCATGGTAAGAATTTTATCGCTAAAATTTCTAAATTCAGGATCATGAGTAGCAACAATTATTGAAGATTTAAACTCGTCAGTTAATTGATTTAAATAGTTTATTACTTCTTTGGAGGTATCTTTGTCTAAATTTCCTGTTGGCTCATCTAAAAAGATAAGATCAGGTTTATTGATTAAGGCTCTTGCCATTGCAACACGTTGTTTTTCTCCTCCAGATAACTGGGATGGAAAATGATTCAATCTTTCAGACAAGCCAAATTTATCAAGAATATCAGAAGCTTGTTCCAAAGATCTTTTTTTATTCTCTCCTGAGATCATCGAACCTAATGCAACATTTTCAATGGAAGTAAATTCTTTCAGTAAGTGATGAAATTGATACACAAAGCCCATACTCTCTTTCCTCAATTGAGTTAACTTTCTGTGTTGATTTTCGTATTTATAATTCTTATAGGAAATTTGACCGTCAGAATAAGTATCCAAACCACTCAATAAATTTAACAAAGTAGATTTTCCAGAACCTGATCTTCCATAAATTACTATTTTCTCATTTTCTTTTATAGAAAAATCTATATTGTTTACAGCTTTAATCTCTTCATTACCCTCTTTATAAAATTTAGATAATTTTTTTGCTTCCAATAAATTATTCATTTCTTAGAATCTCAATTGGATGGAGCTTGCTAGCTGTTCTGGCCGGGAAAATTACTGAAAGTATAGTAATTAGTAAGCTTACTGCCATGATTATCAAAACTGTATCTAGACGGATATCGTATGGAAAATAAGATATAAAATAGGTACCAAAATATTCCATCAATGAAGTGAGTTGAGCTTCAAAAATCGAAGATCCAATAAGAAAAGTAATAGTTAATCCAAATATCAAACCTAAAAACGTTCCAATGAAGGCTATCAAAGCGCCTAAATATAAAAATATTTTAAATATTTCATTACTACCATGCCCATCGTTTGAAGAATAGCAATTGCCCCTCTTTTTTCGTTAATCATTGTCATGAGCATGGAAACTATGTTGAAAGCTGCAACGACAATAATTAAGGTCAACAATAAAAAAACCAAACTCTTTTCCATTATTATTGCTTCAAACAAAGGGCCGTATGTATATGACCAATCTTCTGCATTAAGTAATACGTTCGAATTTTTTTCTGCAAATATCAATGACTGCCAAACCAAATAAGGAGCATCAAATAAATTATCAAACTTCAATCTAAATCCATGTACTTGATTTTTTAATCCAGTAAGAATGGATGCATTTTCAAGAGAAATGTAAGCAAGAGTTTCATCAATTTCTTTAGAACCTATATTGAAAATACCAGAAATGTTAAAAACTTTTGATCTAGGAAAATATCCTGCAAATGAAGAGCTAGCGTCAGGAAGCATTAAAGATATTTTGTCTCCTATGTCGACATTCAATTTTCTTGCAAGCAGTCTTCCTAAAACAATATTGTTATCTGTTTGAATTTTTTCAAAATCTCCAGCCTGCATAAATTCATGAATGACTGAAACAGTCTTATCTTTAGAGGCAATAACGCCATTAACTAGTACACCGGCGACAGCTGATTTACTTTTTATAAGAGCCTCAGTTTCAATATAAGGAGAAATACCTCTTATATTGGTATCGTCTCTTAAATTAATTTCTACACTCTCCCAATCGTCTATTGGATTTAAACCATAAATTGAAGCGTGCGGAATAACGTTTAGAACTCTGTCTTTAAGTTCACGTTCAAAGCCATTCATGACCGATGAAACAATAATTAATACTGCAACACCAAGTGATGTAGAAATAAATGCAAGTGCCGAGATAAAAGAAAGAAAGCCAGACTTTCTCCCTTTCAAATATCTCAAAGCTATATAAAAAGACGTATAGTTTTGAGACATTTTTTAAGTTTCAAAACTATTTTTTAATTTGATTCTTCATGGATTCAAACATTTTGCCTTTATAAGGAGGCATCATTTGAGCCATTAGATCTGCTGAAAATTGTTTATAAACTGCTTTAGCATGACTAAATTCTTTAAATCCATCGTGACCATGATATGAACCTGTTCCGCTGGGACCAACTCCTCCAAAGGGTAGTTCTTCTTGTCCAATGTGCCAGATAGCATCATTTAAAGTAACTCCACCGGAAGTAGTATTATCAAGAACTTTCTTTTCCTTACTTTTATCCTTGCTAAAAAGGTAAAGTCCCAAAGGCCTGTCTTTGGAGTTAACGTAATTAACAGTCTCATCAAAGTCTTCATATTCTTTGACAGGTAATACTGGACCGAAAATTTCTTCTTGCATGATTTTCATTTCATCTGTTGGATTTAAAACCAATGTAGGAGGAATTTTGTGCAACTCTTGTTGTTCAAAATCTTCATCTGCAGGATTTATTTGGATGACTTCTGCTCCTTTTTCTTTTGCATCTGAAACAAGCTCATTGATTCTCTCATAATGCCTTTCATTAATTACAGAGGTATAGTCTTCGTTGTACTTAAGATCTGCAAACATTTCACTAACAGCTTCATTGGAAGCTTTTGCAAACTCATCCACTTTTACCTTTAGGAAGCATTAAATAATCAGGAGCTAAACAAATTTGTCCAGCATTCATAGTTTTTCCTCGCATAACTTTCTTAGCAACTTCTGATAAATCTGCATTTTCATCAACAATAACAGGAGATTTGCCGCCAAGTTCTAAAGTTACCGGAACTAGGTTGTCCGAGGCAGCTTTCATAACCTTTTTGCCTATTTGTGTTCCACCTGTGAAAAGTAAGTGATCAAATGGAAGAGCACTAAATGCAGCACCGACTTCAGCATCGCCAGTAAATACAGCAGCTTCAGATTTATCAAAATAAGCTTCAAACATCTTTTTGGTGACTTCGCTTGTTGCCGGAGTCAACTCAGAAGGTTTAATCATAGCTCTATTTCCAGCGGCAAAGATTCCTCCCAAAGGGGCTAAAATCAAATTTACTGGAAAGTTCCAAGGACTGATGACACCAACTGTTCCCAAGGGTTGATACTTAATATAAGATTTAGAACCCAAAAAGCCCATCAACATTCTAATAAAAAATGGTCTATCAACATTTGACGGTCTTTTTTCATCCTTTGTCCACTTATCAACGTTTTTTATAGCATGTTCTAAAACACCTATAGTTGAAGCTATTTCCGTTAAAAAACTTGACTTTGGATCTCTGTTACCGAAGTCTTTTTGAAGAGCATCAATTATTTCATCACTGTATTCTTTGATCATCTTGATGCAACGATTCAATCTATCTTTTCTAAGTTCTATGCTTGCAGGACCTTCTTCAATATGAAGCTTTTTTTGCAGTTTTAGAACACTTTCCATTTCTTGTAATGTTTCTGTACTCATAATATTTTCTCCCTTTTTAAATTAAACTGATCTTTGTTTTTTATCTTTTTCGTTAGATTTTTTAATGGTATTTCTAATGTTATCCCAATCTTCATCGGAAAGGCTATTCAGATTAGCAAAAGTTCCAGATGACGATAAATATTGAGCTCCGTCAATTGCTATAGTTTGTCCTGTTAGGTATTCACAACCATCAGCCATTAAAAATGTAGCAAGATTACCTAGTTCTTCCATTTCTCCAGCTCTTTGCAGGGGAATGTTCATATACTGTCCTGTAACTTTTTCATCTTTTTTACTATCCCCTGTTTGCGGCATTAATCTTGACCAAGCTCCCTCTGTAGGAAATGGACCAGGAGCTATTGCATTCAATCTAATCCCATATTGACCCCACTCCACTGCTAATGACTTTGTCATGGCGTTTATTCCCGATTTAGACATTGCTGAGGGAATAACATATGGAGATCCTGTCCAAACCCAAGTAGCTAGAATTGAAACAATACTTCCTTTTTGTTTGTTTTCAATCCATCTTTTTCCAATTGCATTTGTTATATAGAAAGTTCCGTGAAAGACAATACTAGCGATTGCGTTGAATCCGTTCGGAGATAAATCTTTTGTTCTACTTATAAAGTTACCAGCTGCATTGTTAATTAAACCTGTTATGGGTTTTTCAGCAAATAGTTCTTCGACAGAAGATTCAATGGCTAGAGAGTCTCTTATGTCTAGGGCAAAACAAGAAATATTTCCACCAGTTTCATCCGTTAATTCTTTTACTGTATCTTCTAAAACTGATTCTCTTCTTCCACAAATAACTACTTCAGATCCATGTTTTAAAAAATGCCTAGACATCTCTTTTCCCAATCCAGAACCTCCTCCGGTTACAAGAATTCTTTGCCCCTTCAATGCGTCTTTACTAAACATCCTCTCTTACCTCTGTTTTTATAAAATTAAAAAATAGCTTTTGATTATAGAACATATATAAGACTAGAAATAACCCCATAATTGAAATTAATAAATATGGATAACTAGGATTTAACATGTATAGAGGCATTATCGAAAACGGAGTTAGTAAATGACCTAATGGAAAAACCGTACCCATAAGACCTGATGCAGAACCCTGTTCATTTTTGTTTATTGATAAGGAAAGGATTGAAACGTTGCCTGGTCTTGCAAGTCCTCCACCAAAACCATATACAGCCAATAAAATATAAAAAGAAAATATCTGATTAACATTAGACAATAGATAAAAAACTAAAGACATTAGAAACAATCCAACAAACACCAAGCCTTTTGGATTCAATGAGTATCGATCAACGATCAAAAGTTGAGTAAGAAGTCCCGATAAAGCAACTATTGCAAAGCCTATTGAGACAAAAAAATATAAATCTTCAGTTGATTTTAAAATTACATCATTCACAAACAATGACGATGTTAAAACAACGCAAGCATTAGATACTCCTAAAAAAGCTGCAATTACCAGTGAAGGAAAGACTCTCTTATCAGTAAAATTCAGTGGCGAAACATCCTCATTATTTAAAAATGACGAATCATCCTTTTTAAGCAACTTAAAGTTTAAAAAACCTATAGAAAGACCTAATAAACTCAAAAAAATAAAAGGCATCAGTAAATTATTTCCAGACAACAACATGATTAATCCAACAGCAACTGGTCCTAGAACCACCCCAAATTGCCAACCTGCATCTAATCTTGCAAATCCAGATGTTCTATTTGTTGTATCGGTTATATCTGCAATCCTTCCTCCTGCAGAAGGTCTAACTGCACTACCTAGAAGTCCATTTATAAGTCTCGCAGCAATAAGCAAAACGAATAACAAAGAAAAAGATATAGGATAAAGCTGTGCAAATTTAATGATTGCTGCAAAAAGGAACAAGGATATAGCGAAGCCAATAATCCCCAGCATAAAAACTTTACTTCTTCCGATGCGATCACTTAACCTACCCCAAAATGGGCTGAAGAAAATCCAAGCTAGTGCTGAGATGGAAAATATTAAACCAACTTGAAATTCATTGAACCCCAATGATCTAATTTCTTGTGGAACTAAAATAAATATTGTTGATTGTCCTGCTCCAATACATGCCAATGCAGCAGACAAGACCCAAATAGAACTAGGAGTCTTCTTTCTCTCAGTCATATGCCAATAAAAGACAAAATATTTTATTGAATGAATAATTCAATATAAGAAATTCGTGATACTCAGTTAAAGCATGACTCCACTCATGTTCGAATTTTTTTGGTTCATTTTCTAGTTCTTTATTCAAAACAAAGAAATCTGCTTCTTTCTTAGTCATTAATTCAATTTTTTCAATAAAGGTTTGTTTGCGTTCGTCTAAAATTAAAGGGGTATCTTTTCTTTCTTTTGAAATAATTCTACAAATTAACTCAAAAAAATCCTGTTCATCAATTTTTTTAAAATCTGAATTTTTCAATAGTTTACTTTTAAATGGACCATGAAATCCTTTCGCTCTGTTAAACATAAAATCAGTTAACTGAAAATCAAGCATTCCTTTATTTAGTATCTGCTTTATGAGAAAAGAACTTTGGATAGCACTTAGTTTTTCATCAAAAGACAAATGCACAAAAATTGCCTGACCATGTTCATGCAAACGGATGGTGTCAATTCCAGAAAGCTTTATGTTTAAATTATCTGGAAAGGAAATAATATTTTTTTTGCTTGTCATAAGGTTTTGATACCTACCAGCGCTCTTATCTCTTTTAGATTTTTGGAGGCAATCTTTAAAGCTTTTGACTCACCTTCTTTTAGAAGCTTTTCTACTTTTTTTGGGTTATTGATTAAATCAAAATATTTTTTCTTGCTGGGGTTATCTCTTTATTAATTAGTTTCAAATAATTCTTTTTTTAGGTCTCCCCAGCCCATTCCCTCACTAAAATACGCATCAACTTGCTTTATGTTCTTATCGTTGGTAAAACATTTAAAGTACTTATAAAGAGTTGAGTCTTTGGGTTTTTTTTCTCCGGGCTCCAAAGAGTCCGTTTTTATTTGATTTATTTGTTTTTGTAGTTTTTTTTCTTCTGAGAATAAATCAATATAGTTTGAATAGCTTTTTGACATTTTGTTGCCATCCAACCCAGGTAGGTATGAAGTTGTTTCATCAATCAAAGGCTCTGGTAAATTAAAGAATGATCCATAGGTTAAATTGAATTTATTGGCAATATCTCTTGTCATTTCAATATGTTGTTTTTGATCACTACCGACAGGAATTAACTCAGCGTTAAAAATTAAAATATCGGATGACATTAAAATGGGATAATTGAATAAACCCATTTGAACGTTTTTGTCTTTATCTTTCCCACTCGTTGTATCCTGCATTGCTTTATAAGCATGAGCCCTATTCATTAATCCTTTAGGTGTAATAGAAGTGAGTATCCAATTTAATTCCATAATTTGAGGAATACTTGATTGCCTATAGAAAATCGTATTTTTAAGATCCAAACCGCATGCAATCCAAGCTGCTGCTATTGAAAGAGTAGATTGATGAGTAAGCTTTGGATCCTGCTGCTTTATCAAAGAATGATAATCAGCTAAAAAAATAAAAGATTTAGATTTTTTTGATAATTCTATTGCTGGACGCATAGCTCCAACATAATTTCCTAAATGTGGAGAACCGTTTGTGGTAATACCAGTTAAAACAGAAGACATTTGATTAGTATAAAAAAAAACACCAACGAAGTGGTGTTTTTTAACCGAAGTTAAAGGGGTCTAGTGGGTTGACTAGCGCAGGCGAAAAACCCTTCTCCCTGCAGGTGGCGTAATTTCTTACGTCTTCTCACCCTTTTCCTTCTATTCTTTAGCTTCCCTTTTTCCGTCTCGAGTTAGAAAATCTTTCACTAAAGCTTGTAAATTATTTTATGCAATTCGGACTTATTTGCAACAGCAAAAATTGCTCTTTTAAGACTATGTTTTCATAAAAAAAAATTCTCTTATCTCTTAAAATTATGAGAAAGAGTTTTTTTTAAAAAATATGGCGGAGGGGTGGGATTCGAACCCACGAGGCCATTGCTGACCTGCCGGTTTTCAAGACCGGTGCATTCAACCAAGCTCTGCCACCCCTCCATTGATATATAAGCGTTTCAGAGCTTTCTTAAGATTTTTAGCTTTTTGGGTCACCACAAAAGTCACCAAACTTTGTTCCCTTTGTGTAACTCTAAAAGTTAGTTCCTAAGATTGAATTTTCAAAGGATTCTACACGAGAAGAATCGTTATTGGGAACTAAATGAGCATAGTATCTGAGTGTGGTCGTTGTATCAGAGTATCCAAGTCTTTTTTATACCCAAACAATATCCTTACCATCTACTATCTAGGTAGCTTCTTCTGTTCTTAACAATTCTTAAAAGAAAATAAAAAAATAAATTATTAGCATTGCTTTCACAAATCTAATGAAAGGAAGGACTATGATCATATTTAATAAAAAGAGTATTTTATTTTTGGTATTTGTATTTTTTGCTGTGTCAGGCTCTGCAAAAGAATTATTACCTTTATTAAATGGAAAGATTAGTGATGTTGATACTGGAGAAACTCTTCCTTTCGCAAAAATTCAAATTAAAGAGACAAATCGAGTTGTTACTGCAAATCAAAATGGATTATTTACCCTTCTCGATGTCCCTATAAATTCTATTCTCGTAATAAATAAAACAGGGTACGAAGGCAGTGAAGTTAAAATTTATCCTGAAAGTCAAAAACTATCTATCGGACTCTTGAAATTTAATCCTACAGAAAGTGTTGTCGTATCTTATAAAGCTAAGACTCCTCAAAAAATTCAAGATACAGGCATCAGTCAGTACTCGTTATCTCCTGAATTAACAAATTCAATTCCAAATTTAGGAGAGCAAGATATTTTCCGTTCAATACAATTATTGCCTGGAGTATCAGGTTCTAATGAGAGCTCTTCAGGCTTAATCGTCAGAGGTGGTTCAATCGATCAAAATCTAGTTTTATTTGATGATTTCACGGTTTACCATGTTGATCACGTTTTTGGATTCTTCAGTGCTTTTAATAACAATGCTATAAAAGATGTTCAATTTTATAAAGGTGGATTTAGAGCAAAATATGGTGGACGAATGTCTAGCGTTGTTGACATCACTGGTAAAGATGGAAATACAGAGGAATTTAATATTGGAGTTGGATTTAGCTTATTAAGTGCAAATGCTATGATTGAGACCCCTTTTGCTGATGGCGCGGGATCTTTTATTTTCACTGGGCGTCATTCTTATCAAAGCGATCTTTACGATGATATTTTAGAATCTGTTACTGGCAGTACTCAGAACACACAAGTAGGAGAAGCGACACCTGGTCAATTTGCACTTGGAAGATTTGCAATTGAACCAAAATCAGACTTTTATGATTTAAACGCCAAGCTTACCTATAGGCTAGCAAATGACGATAAATTTTCCTTTAGTTTATACAACGGAGCTGATGAACTAGATAAATCTCGAGAAGTTGGTGGTAACGCCAATCTAGATCGTTTATGCGAGTTTTTGGAAGGAAGGAGATCGTTGGAAGGCACGCCTTGTGAAGAAGAAATAAGCTTTGCTTTGAATACAATAGATATTAGTGAATGGGGTAATACTGGTGCTAGTTTTAAGTATTTTCATCAATCAAGTGAAAGATTCAATACTAACTTTGTGCTTTCCACCTCAGAATATTACAGTAAAAGAAATCGTAAAATTGATACTCAGGTTGTTTATGAAAATTCAAATGAAGATCCAACAACCGGACAATCAACTAGTAGTGAAGATAATAAACTCAACGATCTTTCAGTAAAAATAGAAAATGACTTTTTCTTAAATCAACAAAATACACTAAGTTTTGGATTTCAATATACTAAACAGGATATTGATTTTTCTCTTTCTCAGAATAATGAAATTATTTTAGAAACTAAAAACGATGCCTCTACTTCAACTATTTATCTTGAAGATGAGATTGTTTTAGATGCTTTAACAATCACCCCAGGATTAAGGATTTCGCATTATGATATTAATGATGAGATATACACTGAACCTCGATTATCTATAGCTTATGATTTAAATACAGAAACTCAACTAAGAGCTGCATATGGTAATTTTCATCAATTTGCCTTGAGCGTTTCAAGAGAAAGTATTGAAGAAGGACCACGTAATTTTTGGACTCTAGCAGATGGAGTCACAATTCCTGTGAGTAAAGCCGAACATTTTGTTCTTGGAGCATCACATATTTTCGATGACTTGAATTTAAATGTGGAATTGTTTCATAAAGAATATGATGGTTTGTCAGAATTTACTGAACGTAATAGCGCTATACGGAATGAAGAAGGAACAGGATTAACACTTATTTTAGAGCAAGAATTTAATAAAGGATCTGGATCGGCTTCAGGGATTGAATTATTTTTACAAAAAAATATAGGCAGTCTAACGGGATGGATAGGTTATACATTTAGCGAGGTTCTTTATGACTTTCCATCTATTTCTGATAAAACCTTTTTGCAAATCATGATTCAACTCATGAGTTTAAGACTTTAGTAATGTATCAATGGAATAATTGGGATTTTGCATCGACTTTTATTTACGCAACTGGAAAACCATATACTGAGGTCTTAGGATTGCAAGGAAATAACTTTCCTCCAATTTATGAAACCGGTGATAAAAATAATAAACGCCATGACGATTATCATCGACTTGAGTTATCCGCTACATATAATTTTGAGCTTTATGGTACACCTGGAAAATTAGGAATATCACTCTTTAATGCTTACGATCAAAAAAATGAATGGTATACAGAATACAATGTCGTTGAGGGAGAAATTCTTGAAACAGAAATTAACTATCGTGGATTTACACCGAGTCTATTTATAAACTGGAATTTACGCTAATGCTTTATTCAACAAAAAGATTTAAATCAATTTTTACACTTTTTTTTATTAGCTCTGCCACAGTGATTTTTGCTGCAAATGATGATTCTGCGCAAGTTAAATCATCATCAGATTTAGTTAAAAGAAATGAGCAAATTGCTATAAATGAGAAACTTATCTCAGATTATTCGCTTTCAGAAGAACAGATAATACACTTATCATCAATAATTAATCGAATAAATTTAACAAATAATCAGATTGAGCAATTCTTACCAATTTTTTTAGATACCAATCAACGACGCCAAGATGTATTGAAAAAAAAATAAAATTGATCTTAATTCACTTTCATCGGGAAAGAAAATTGGAATAGTTCAATTACGTTCTTTTAAAATAGATATGGATAAAATAAATAAAAAATCTATGAATAAATTTGAAAAAATTTTGAATAAAAATCAACTTGATAAATACAAAAAAATACAGCAAGAACAACGAATTGAGTTAAGAGATCGATTGAGAAATAGAAAATAAAATTTAACAGAGCTCTCTATGAGACATTGGACTTACCTCCCTAAGTAGCAACATTGATAACCTCTATTGTATAGGGGTTATCTTTTTTACTTTAGATGGTATTTAGATAGTATTTTTTGATTAAGGCACTCCCAAAATTGATTATGACATATCTTCGTGGAGAGGAATTTTCATTTCAATCATAAAACCATCAAGATGGTTAAACGCTGCTACCGAACCTTTATGAAGGTCTAAAATACGTTTTACCAAAGATAGACCAAGTCCAAACCCACCTGTTTGTCGATTCCTTGATGAATCCAATCTAAAAAATGGCTCAAAAATCTTTTCAAGATCCTTATCATTAACACCTTCTCCTTCATCATGGATTTTTAATAAGCAATATTTATTGTTTTTTTCAAAACTTATAGTTATCTGACCATTCTGAGGTGAATAACGAATTGCATTATTAATTACATTGTCTAAAGCTCTCTCGATCAACAACTTAATTGCATTGATATGTATATCTTTTTGACTCTCAGGGTTAATTTTTAATGATAGATTTTTCTTTTTAGCAACAATTACAGTTCTTTTGATGCACTCATTTACTAAATCAGATAAAGGGAAACGTTCAATTTTATGAGATACAGATGGGCGATCAAAATGTGACAAGTGAAGTAAGTCCTGAACAAGTTGATCAATAATCGTTACTTCATCCTTTATCTGATTTAATGCTTTTTTATCCTTGCTATCTAACTCTAGAGTTTCTGCAGCGACTTGTAATCTTGCTAATGGAGATCGAACTTCATGAGATACATCTCTTAATAAGTCTTTCTGGTTCTTAATTAAATCTTGTATCTTCATTCCTGATTCTCGTAATTGTCTTGCAAGTTTGCCTATTTCATCGCGACGATTAAGTACTTTGCTATCGATAGCAGGAAGAATGTGACCTCCTCTTCTAACACTACTAGCTTCTGCAATATGTTTAATTGGACGAGCAAACTTAATAGCTAGCCACCAGGAAATTAATCCCGTTACCACTAAGGCAGCTAATACAATCCAAAAAAGACCAAATTTTTTAAATAAATTCCATAGTGGTCTTGGAGAATATGGACGAATAATTAATGAGTATAGTTCTCCGCTATCTAGCTTTATGACTCTTGAAAATAAAGTCTGGACTTTTATAGGTTGACCACGGAGGTTATTCATAATTTCTTCTGGCATATTTCTATTTAAAACATCCAATCCTGATGAATTAACTAAATAAATTTCACCATATTCATTAATTGGAGATCTAAGTAGAATATTTTCTAATTCACTTTTTTTATCGATTGAATTTTGAATTTCAACTGAAAGAATTTGAAGATAATTCTTAGTATTATTTTCTAGTTGTGAAAACAATTGGAAGCTTGACCACTGTCTTGCTAAAAATATACTACTAATCAAAGTTACGAAGACTGCTAATACTAAAGCCAGCCAAAACGTCCAAACTAAATTACGCATTATTTCGTAAGTGCATAACCCAAGCCTCTTATAGATCTTATCCTGTTGCCTTTGGTTGGATGAGCCCCTAATTTTTGTCTGAGATTGCTTATATGAACATCTAGACTTCTATCTTCGGGTAACATTTCACGCTTAAGAACCTTATTAATTAAAGACTCACGAGTTACGAAATAATCTTTGGCGTTAAGAAGTAAATGAAGAATATGATTTTCTGATTCAGTAAGTTTTATGGTGACATTACCTACTTTTACCGTTGATCTATAAAAAAAAAGTTCAAAATCATCAAGAATAGTTTTTATTTTATTCTCATTAAAAGAATATCTTCTTTTTAAAGCGCGTAATCGAGCTACTAATTCATTAATTTTAAAAGGTTTTGTTATGTAATCATCTGCACCCAAGTCAAGTCCATTTACCAAATTATCTTCCTCTCTCAATGCAGTTAGCATAATTACAGGAACATTTGAAATTTTGCGAATTGTTGGCAAAAATTGAAAACCATTTTCTTCAGGCATCATTACGTCCAAAAGAATTACGTCAAAATGTGATTTTTTAATTTGTTTTTCTGCTCCTGAAGTTCTTAATTCATTAACTGTATTAATGGCAAATTTCTTCAATAACCTTGAAAGACTATTAGCAAAATCTTCGTCGTCATCAACAAGGAGTACGTTCATAATTTAGTTGAGTTAGAGTATTGATATAAAACTATTCTATACATTCAAATTTAATTTTAATTATATCAATGCTTTCTTTTTATTAAGAAATGTAAAGAATTTTATGATTTTATTTATGTAAAGAAGTAACCAAGAGGAATAGAACAGATATCAGTTGCCAGATACTTTTCTATCGATTCCTTCCCAATAAGGGTCTCTCAATTCTCTTCTAAGAATTTTTCCTGATGGATTTCGAGGTAATTCTTTAATGAACTCGATAGATTTAGGACACTTGTAAGCAGCAATTTGTGTTCTGGTATAACTGATAATTTCGTCTTCTGAAAGAGAAGAATCAGCAGCAAGCACAACAAAACCCTTAACCGATTCACCCCATTTATCATCTGGAATTCCAATGACTGCCGCATCAAGAATTTCGGCACTACTCATCAAAGCGTTTTCCACTTCTGCTGGATAAATATTTTCACCTCCAGAAACAATCATGTCTTTTACTCTGTCGTGAATGAATAAATATCCTTCATCATCAAAAAAACCAGCATCGCCAGAATAAAACCAATCATCCACTATTGATTCTTTAGTAGCATCTGGCTTATTCCAATAACCTTTCATATTCAGTTTAGATTTAGAAATGACTTCACCTATTTCTCCAGTTTTCAATTCATTACCATCTTCATCTATAACATTTAGCTCGACTCCTTTAAGTGCTTTACCACATGATCTGAGTTTACCTTTATCGGGATCATGATCCTCTGGCATCATGATGGTAATCGCTCCAGTAGTTTCAGTCAGTCCATAAACTTGATAAAGATCGCACTTCATAATTTCTTGAGCCTTAATAATGGTGTCGTCTGCAATAGGTGAGGCGCCATATAAAACAAAATTTAATGAAGAGAAATCAGCAGTCTGAGCATTTGGATGAGATATTAAAAACAGAATCACAGCAGGAACAAACAATGAAGAACTAATTTTTTCTGATTCAATTAGCTCCAATATTAATCCGGGATCAATGTCAGCAATGATTATATTTCTGCAGCCAAATATATATCCCCATATTCCCCAATTGGTTCCTGCAACATGATAACCAGGCATACAAACTAAATTGGTACTTCCTTCTTCGAAGGGAATAATGCCATTCACAGATTCATTAGCGGCAGCAAAATTTCTATTGGTCAGTTGCACTCCTTTAGGATGACCCGTAGTACCTGACGTATACAACTGCAGTATGTCATCATCATCTGATGACTTTAAGCCCGTAGCAGATGAGTCTTGAGAATCTCTCCAGCTAAGAAAATCTTGAAATTTTTCATGTCCTCCATCGATAGCTATTACTTTCTTTATTTTTGGAAGGTCATTTAATATTTGATCAATAATAGGGTAAAACTCCTCACCAACAAAAAGAACTTCACTTTCTGAATCATTTAAAACATAACTTACTTCTGGAGGAGCTAACCTCCAATTGACGCCAACAGCAACCGTATTTGATTTTAATGTGCCGATTATGCATTCAAAAAAATAATCTGAATTTTTTCCATAATATGCAACTCTTGTATCAGGTTTGCAGCCAATATTGATTAAGCCGTTAGCAATTTGATTCGAATAAACATCAAGATCTCTATAAGTAGTCTCTCGATCTAAAAACTTATGTGCTACTGAATCAGGTGTTTTATCAAAACGCCATTCAAAAAGTTCTTGTAATGTTTTATTTTCAGGTATCTTCATTTTTGCTTGTAATATTTTATTTTTTGATTTAACTCAAAATCTCAAGTTTGACAGAAATTGGCTTAAATAGTAGCTAAATTATTTTAAAAATTGAAGGACCTATTTCCCTATGGTTTTATTAATTAGCTAAATCACATATATATGGGGAGGTACCTTATGGATAAAGCGTTCGATATGATTAGAGACTTAGTTTCTGGGTTAACTGGAATCTTAGTTGGTGTAATCGGTCTAGGTGTTGTTGCCGGTATTGTTTTTGATAACAATGCTTGGTTCTTCGGCGGAGTTCTTGGCAATCTTTTGGGAGTAATCCAACAATTGGGTGACGCAGGGATTGTAGGTCTTTTAGCTGCAGCACTGCTTTATAAATTACTTAAGTAATTTTAGCTTTGAGCCGGAGTTTTTACTCCGGCTCTTTTTAAAACATGGAAATATTTAAATTTAAAAAAATAAGAAAATTTCTATACAAGTCTACTGAAGTTCTTGGACTCTTTATTGCTATTTCGCTTTTAATTGGGTTGATTTTTGGTCCTGAAACTCCAGTTTTTGGAAATGTTTTGAATAACTTTTCAGAAGTAATGAATCTTTTTGGAGAAAATGGTTTATTAGCTCTTGTATCTTTGATTATTATTTTTGCTATTTTAAAAAAATAAATAAATTAGACATTCATTCAAGAGTGTCTTTCTTCTAAATCTTTTTTTATATCCTCATGATCTCCAACCATGATGTGGTTCTTGCTTTTAATTAAATACTTGTCTAAAAAAGGTATGAAAAACAAAGGCACTATTCCTCCAAGAACTATTCCAAAAGTCATAGGTCTTATTGTTGGATCAATAATTGCTGCTATTAAATCTGCAATCACATGAGCAAGTGCAGCGCCAATGATGCCTGCCACATATCCATTAGAAGCTATCTTAATGAATCGGTTGATGCTCCAACCTGAGTAGTATCCAATTAAGATTAGAAAGACGTGAATAAAACCAAAAGTAAATCCTCTAAGTGAGGCGTTTTCAATACCAATTAGAAGTATTAAATCTTCCATCTACAAAGAAATTAACGATATTTATTTTTATCAAAAAAAGTTTCTAAAGTTGATATCAATCTAGTTGCGGTAGAAGAAATAAAAAAACTTAATTTATCTTGAAAATTTTGTCTTGTGATAAATGAAATTTCAAAAATTTCATGTTTTTTAGAAAGATTTAAAAGATACTCATCGCTTGTTGAAATTTCATCGACTAAACCAACCTCAAGAGCCTTTATACCCTCCCAAGTCTCGCCAGTAGCTATTTTTTTCATATCCAAAGAAGGTCTAAATTTTTTAATATGATCTTTAAAAAGAACGTGAATATCTTCTAAGTGCTCTTTAAATTTTTTCCTTCCTGCTGGAGTGGTTTCTCCAAACATTGTGATTGTTCTCTTGTATTCACCTGCGGTATGAAGTTCATAATCTACATTGTTCTTTTTGAGTACTTTATGAAAGTTTGGAATAGCAGCTACTACTCCGATCGAGCCAATAATGGCAAAAGGAGATGAAACTATTTTATTGCATACACATGCCATCATATATCCACCTGAAGCAGCAACCTTATCAACACAAGCCGTTACTTTTATTCCAGCATCTCTTAATCTTTGCAATTGAGCTGCACATAAGCCGTATCCAATTACAGTGCCGCCTGGACTTTCTAAGCGCAAAACAAGTTCTTGGCATTTAGTTTCACTTTTTAATATTGCTGTTATCTCTTCTTTAAGATTCTCCACGCTTGACGCCTCAATATCACCATTAAAGTTCAAAACAAAAACAGGCTTTGGAATAGATTTATTTTTTTTAGCTTTTAAATTTTTTTCTTCTCTTTGAGTAGTTTTTTTCTTTCGTTTTTATTTAATGTTAAAGACTTAACTGCACCAGCCATATTGTCTAATTTGTCAGATAAATTTGTGATTTTTAATGTACCAGATGGTGAAACATCTTTACCTTTTGAAGAAAACAAAATAAGAAAAGGTATTGAAATAATGATTATCAGAGAGATGGTTTTGAGTAAAAAAGACCCATAATCAATTAAAAATTCCATAAGGCAAAGGAGTTTAACAGGAAAACAATAATTATCTAGATAGATTCAATTCTTTTGTTCCACCCATATAATCAACCAATACTTCTGGAATAACTACTGAGCCATGTTCTGTTTGATTATTCTCTAAAATAGGAGCCAAGGTGCTACCGACCGCTAACCCAGAGCCATTTATGGTATGGCAAAGAATATTTTCTTTGGATTGCTTTATTCTGATTTTCATCCTTCTGCTTTGGAAATCGCCAAAATTTGAGCAAGAAGATATTTCTCTATATGTCCTTTGACTTGGAAACCAGACTTCTAGATCAAAAGTTTTTGAAGAAGCAAAACCTGTATCGCCACTACACAAAATAATTTTTCGGTAAGGTAAATTTAAGTTATTTAATATACCTTCAGCATCTTCAGTTAATTTATCAAGTTCAGCTTCGGAATCTTCAGGGTGAACAAATTTAACCAGTTCAACTTTATCAAATTGATGTTGACGAATTATTCCCTTTGTATCTTTTCCATAACTCCCCGCCTCGCTTCTAAAACAAGGAGTATGTGCAACATAACTAATTGGCAGTTCATCTGAATTTAAAATTTTATTTCTATATATATTTGAAACGGGTACTTCAGCAGTTGGTATTAGATATAGCTCTTCATCAGACACCTTAAATAAATCTTCTTCAAATTTTGGAAGCTGCCCTGTTCCTTCTAATGATTTTTTATTTACAAGATAAGGAACATAAATCTCTTCGTATCCATTTTTTACATGGGTATCTATCATGTATTGAGATAACGCTCTATGTAATTTAGCTATTTCTTTTCTTAATACAACAAATCTAGATTTTGTAATTGTTACGGATTCTTCAAAATTAATTCCGTTAAAAAGCTCTCCTATTTCCTGATGATCTCTAATTTTAAAAGAAAAATCTGGAATTTTTCCTTTCTCGTAAATAACTTTATTGTTTTCTTCAGATTTTCCTTCAGGAACATCTTTAGACAGAATATTGGGTATTCCTAATAAAAATGTATTTAAGTCCTCTAGAGCTGTATCGAGTTTTACCTTGTTCTTTTTTAAATCAGTAGATACTTTTTTTGCATCTTTAAGCTTTTGATCTTTAGTTGCTTGATTTTTCTCTTGAGCAACTTCTTTAGCAAGAATATTGGATTTTTCTTGAAGAGATTCTGTATCTATTTGAAGTTTTTTTCTTTTTAAATCTAGTTTTTCAAAAGCATTACTATCAAAATCAAACCCTCTTTTTTGCAGGTTATTTTGTATTTCTTTTAAGTTATTTCTTAAGAGGTTGATATCAAGCATTTCAGTTGAGAATAACAAGAGTAGTTTCTTTATTATAGTCAAATATTTTCTTTTCTAGCTCGTCATTTAATTTAATATCTAGGAAATTAATTTGTGTGATAACTCCAAATTGATCTATATATGAAATTGTTTTTAAATTTCTATTGTTACTCATTATTTTTAAGTTAGATATAAACTCTGAATTTTTAGAATTTTTAAAAATTTACAAACTTCCTTTTGAGACTTTAATAATAATAAAGCAGGAATTTGAGATTCAATATTTTTAAGTTTGTACTTGATTGTTTCGTCAAGTTCAAAATCTGTCCTATAAACTTCCTGATCATTTACTATCAACTCAGTCTTTGAAGGATTTAATGTAATTATTTTGAATAGATTTGGTTTTTTAAAAAAAACTTGTCCTTCAATATTTGATTTATTTATTCCTTCAAAGGTTTGAATATAATTTAAAGATATTGTCTTTGTATCTTTGCTATAGATATTAAGATTATTTAATTCTGAGCAAGTAAAAATATTAAATGAAACAAATAAAAAAATAAAAGAAAGCTTATTCAGCATTTGCGTTTGGCGCTAAGACTTCTCTGTTACCGTTAGAATTCATTTCGCTTACCAAACCAGCATCTTCCATAGCTTCTATCAATCGTGCTGCTCTGTTGTAACCGATTCTAAATTTTCTTTGAACCGCAGATATCGATGCTCTTCTACTTTCGAGAACAAAAGCAACGGCTTGATCATAAAACTCGTCTTTTTCAGAATCTCCATCTCCACCAGAATTTACGTCTGCTGCTTCAGGAGCCTTGGTAACTTCTTCTAGATAATTAACATCCTCTTTGTTCTTCCAATCTTCTACTACTCTCAAGATTTCATCTTCTCCAACATATGCCCCATGAACCCTTAATGGGATAGAAGTTCCAGAGCCAACATAGAGCATATCTCCTTTTCCTAGAAGCTGTTCTGCCCCTACTTGATCCAAGACAACTCTTGAATCCATTGATGAGGCAACATTGAATGCCATTCTTGCTGAAATATTAGCTTTTATAAGTCCGGTAATTACATCAACGGATGGTCTTTGAGTTGCAAGTAACATGTGAATACCTGCAGCTCTAGCTTTTTGAGCTAATCTAGCAATAAGGTGTTCGACTTTCTTTCCCACAACCATCATTAAATCAGCTAACTCATCAACAGCAATTACAATTAGAGGTAATTCAGCCAATAAAGGAATATCTGCTTCAACAACTTCCTCGCCTTCTTTAGGTTTCCACAGAGGATCTTTTAAAGGTGTTCCACTTTTAGCTGCTTGAGAAACTTTGGTATTAAAACCATTTAAATTTCTAACAGATAAAGCTGCCATCAACTTGTATCGTCTCTCCATTTCATTCACACACCATCTCAATCCGTGCGCAGCTTCTGACATATCAGTTATTACTGGCGTCAAAAGATGCGGAAGATCTTCATAGACTGATAACTCAAGCATTTTTGGGTCAATTAAAACTAATTTCACTTCCTGTGGTGTAGCTTTGTAAAGGATGCTCATCAACATAGAATTCAAAGCAACTGATTTACCTGAGCCTGTAGTTCCTGCAATTAATAGATGTGGCAAACTAGCTAAATCTTCTAAAATTGGCTTACCTTCAATATCTTTTCCATAAGCTAAGGTTATGGGGCTTTTAGATTCTTCAAATACTTTAGAGGCAATAACTTCACCAAGCAAAACATCTTCTCGATCTGCATTTGGAATTTCAATTCCAATAGTTTCTCTACCTTGAATTACTTCTACGATTCTTAAACTACCAACCCCAAGAGATCTTGCTAAGTCTTTATTTAAGCTTGAGACTTGAGAAACTTTAATTCCTTTAGGTAGTTCCACTTCAAATCTAGTTACTACAGGCCCACGCATGGTTTCTTTAACTACTGCGTATTCATTCTCCGGACCAGTTATTTTAAATTCAGCTAATTTGGTTATTAATGCATTTTTAAGAATATCCAACTCATAAGCTTGCTGAGAGGTGAATTCTTTTGATTCTGAAATTTTTTCTTGTAATAGAGATATTTTTGGCATTTCTCCCGGGAGAGATTTTTCAAACAGTTCTTTCTGCTTTTCTAGGTGAACTTTTTTTCCTTGAGGAACTTCCTTAATAACTTCTTTAACTTCAGTCTTTGGCATTTCATCCATTTTCTTTTTATGTTCGTTCAGAAAGGATTGCCTATTTTTTTTATCTAGCCTCTCCCTATTTTTGTTTTTAAAAAAGGCAAAACCATCTTTAAAAATTTTAGAAAATCGATAAGTAAAATTTACTAATGTATCTTGAAGAATAGAAATTAAGTTTTTCCAAGATAAATTTACCGTCAGAGTAAAACTTACCAAAAGGAAAAAAGATAGTCACTATAGTTGATCCGATTGTTGCTAAATATGGGATTAAAAAGTTTTTAATTGATAGTCCTACAAAACCAGAGGAACTCTCTGGATAAAAATTATCATATGGGTTTAGATGAATTGATATTAGTGTTGATAAGGAAAATGAAGCAAAAGTAAAGCCTATTAAAAAAAATAAAATTTTTTTTAAATTAATGTTTGTTTCTTCTGTTCTTTCAGCAAAAAGATATTTTAGTGGAATCCAAAAACTAGGAATTAAAATCAGCCAAGCAGTAATTCCTAAAAGCCAGTAACTTCCATAGGATAAGTAAGCTCCAATTAAACCTATGCTATTAGTAAACTTTGCTTCAGATAGCATTTCAAATTCATTCTGATCTGAAGGGTTATATGTCCAAAGAGAAATTAAGAAAATAATTCCTATTAACAAAAGAAACAGTACTGAAATATCTGTAACTATTCTTTTGGCGGTAGAAGAAATACTCAATGAATTAATGAGGTTTGACAATGATGAAGATACTCGTTTTTAGCCACGTTATCTTTGTATAATGATGTCATTATAACTACTACAACGATGACAGATACAAATAATTTAATAATTCTTGGTTCTGGGCCGGCTGGATACAGTGCGGGTATATACGCAGCAAGAGCAGGACTCAACCCGATATTAATTACTGGTTTAGAGGTCGGCGGTCAACTTACTACAACTACTGAAGTAGAAAACTGGCCTGGTGATGCTCATGGATTAATGGGCCCTGATTTGATGGAAAGAATGAAAACTCATGCAGAAACTTTTGGAGTGAAGATTATTAATGATCACATAGACCAAGTTTCTTTGTCATCGAACCCTTTTTTATTAAAGGGTAACAATGAATATCAAACAAATGCTCTTATTATTGCCACTGGGGCATCTGCTTTATATTTAGGTCTTGATTCTGAGCAAAAGTATCTAGGGAGAGGTGTGAGTGCTTGAGCAACTTGTGATGGGTTCTTTTATAAAGATAAAGAAGTCTGTGTTGTAGGAGGAGGAAATACAGCTGCAGAAGAAGCATTATATTTATCTAATATTTGTTCTAAGGTTCATCTTATTCATAGAAGAGATAAATTAAGAGCAGAACAGATTTTGCAAGATAGAATCTTTGAAAAAGAAAAAGAGGGAAAAATTGAAATCCACTGGAATTCTCAACTGAAAGAAGTTTTAGGAGATGAAAATTTAGTATCAGGTATTTCTCTTGATTCAAATAAAGAAATTAAATTAGAAGGCGTTTTTATTGCTATTGGTCATAAACCAAATACCGATATTTTTGACTCACAACTAGAAATGAAAAATGGTTACATAACAATTAATTCTGGTTTAAATGGAAATGCTACGCAAACAAGTGTGGAAGGAGTTTTTGCGTCTGGCGACGTAGCGGATTCAGTCTATCGTCAAGCCGTTACTTCTGCTGGATCTGGTTGTATGGCGGCATTAGATGCGCAAAAATATCTTGAAGAAAATTTTTAATTTTCTATTAGTGAGTTTATGAAATTTCTTAAATTAGCAAAAAGCAATAAAATCGCTTATGTGTCTTTCATAAGCAACAAATCTTTAAATGCACTTAATAACAAAACTCTTCAAGAGTTAATCCATCTAAACAATCAAATTCAGAAAGATTCAAAAATCAATGTTGTTGTTTATCAGACTACAGGAAATCATTTTTCGGCCGGAGCAGATATCAAAGAAAAACAAAAAAATCTATCTAAGCTTGATATATGGAAAACAAATTTAGGCAAGGAAGCGATAGAATCAATCTTGAAAATTGATCAAATTACCATAGCTTCTTTAAAGGGTTACTGTTTAGGAGGAGCTGCATGTATTGCCTCGGCATGCGATTTTAGACTAGCTTCAGAATCTACCTTAGTTGCATATCCTGAAATTGATCTTGGCATGAATTTAAATTGGTTTGGCCTGCCATTGCTGCTAAGGCTAATAGGACCATCAAAAACCAAAAAAATGGTGATAAGTGGAAATCTAGAAAATGCTGCTACCCTTTATGACTGGGGTTTTATAGATGAATTGTATAGCGAAAAAGAATTAAAAAAGAAAACAGATGATTTCGCTAAAAAATATGCTTTAAAGCCTGCCTTGCCCTCTCAGATGATAAAACGAAGTATTAATGTTTTAACTTATCAAAATGATCAGTCAGTGATGCATATGGATTACGATCAATTTCTTTTAAGCAGAGAATTTTCTAAAGAAAACCCTAACTAATCTTATCCAATCTTTCTTTAGAAAATTGATACTCGGCGACTAACTTGTCAACGGTATCTTTTACTGAAGTAATTTCTTTAATTGATCCAATTCCTTGACCAGACCCCCAGATATCTTTCCAAGCTTTTTTCGAATTATCGCCAGAAAGCCCAGAACTACCAAAATTCATATCATTTTTATCTGCATGAGGGAGGTTATCAGGATCCAATCCAGCATTAACTACACTAGGCTTTAAATAGTTACCATGAACACCGGTAAAAGTCGGGCTATACATGATGTCATTAGCAGCGCTGTCAACAATCATCTGTTTATAACCTGGAGAAGCATTTGCCTCTTTAGTTGCTATGAATCTAGTTCCTATGTAAGCGTAGTCTGCTCCTAAAGCCTGAGCTGAAAGAACTGATGAACCTTCAGATATGCTTCCGGATAAAGCAATAGGTCCATCAAAAAATTCTCTTACTTCTCTAACTAGAGCAAAAGGACTTAATGTTCCGGCATGACCCCCTGCTCCAGCGCACACAAGGATTAAACCATCTGCTCCTTCATCAACAGCTTTTTTTGCATGCCTTACGTTTATAACATCATGCATTACAACGCCACCGTAACTATGAATTGAATCAACAACAAATTTAGGTGCTCTTAAACTCGTTATAACCATAGGAACTTTGTGTTTAACACAAACATCAACATCGTGCTCTAGCCGATCATTTGAACTATGACAGATTTGATTGACAGCAAAAGGAGAAACAATCTCATTTGGATTATCTTTTTTATATTGTTCAAGTTCCGATGAAATTTGTATTATCCATTTTTCTAATTCCTCAGCTGGTCTAGCATTAAGAGCTGGAAAGGAACCAATTACTCCAGCTTTGCATTGGGCAATTACTAGTTCTGGGTATGAAATGATGAAAAGAGGAGCTGCTAAAACAGGCAGTCTAGTATTTTTAAATAAATCAGCAACCGACATTATTGTGTAGCAACCCAAAAAACTATTATTCCAGTTACAGCTAGAATAATTAAAACGGACATGAATGAATCTAAACGACTATCTTCATTAGCAATTTTTTCATTGAAGTTATTTTTCTCAGTCATATGCAATCCTCACTCTTCCTATTTGGTCACCCCTTAAAATTTTTTCTATTTCACTTGGCAAATCATCAAGATGAATGTCTTTAATATTTTCATCAATATTAGATAATTTCCAAGAAGAAGCAAAGTTTCCCCAAACTTCCTCTTTAACCTCTAAAAGAGACTCCGCTGAGTCTATACCGAAAAGAGTTAAACCTCTAAGAATAAATGGAAATATACTTGTATCTAGATTCAGACCGCCAACCATACCACAACATGCTATAGCTGCTCTCTGGGAAGTTGAGCAAATTAAATTAGAGAGGATATTTCCGCCAACTGCATCTATACCACCTGCATAAATTGGTTTTTGTAATGGCGATATAAGATCGACATCTAAATTGTTTCTGTCAATAATTTCCTTGGCACCTAAACTTTTTAGTAAATCTTCTTGATCTGTTTTTCCAGTAATGGCTGATACTTCAAAACCTAATTTAGAAAAAAAGCATCAAACTTATAATCCCTACTCCGCCTGTTACCCCAGAAACAAATACATTACCATCTTCGGGTTTTAGTCCGTACTTTAAAAGCTTTCTTAAGCATAATCCTGCTGTCAATCCAGCAGTACCAAATGCCATTGATTCTGAAAGAGATAAATTATCAGGTTTCTTTACTATCCAATCCTCAGGAACTTTGATGTATTCACCAAACCCACCATAAGTATTCATACCCATATCGTACCCTGTTACTATTACCTCATCGCCTTCTTTAAATTTTGTACCGGAAGTTTTTTCTATTATGCCTGCTGCATCAATACCTGGAGTGTGCGGATAGTTTCTAGTTACTCCTTTATTTCCGGAAGCAGATAATGCATCTTTGAAGTTTAAAGATGAAAATTTAACTTTTATTAAAGTGTCATGATCTGGCAAAGAAGTAAGATCAAGATTTTGTATTGAATTAACGAATGTTTTATTTTCTTCTCTAGTTACTAAAGCTTTGTATTTCATTTTTTTAAAAGAAAGTATTAAAGCACAGAGCATTCAGTTAAAAAAGCATTGTCAGATAAATATGTATTTTTTTGCACTAAGAAATATCAATCATTTGTTAAAAATTTCTAAATAAGCATCTTTATGATGCAAAAACTAAAATTTTGACAATTTAAGGTCAAAAATCTACTGAAAACAGCGCTTGTATAATTTATTTTTTATTAACAAATTAAGGAGTATTCATGAATATTTTGAAAAAAATCTTTTTTGTCTCATTCATTTCTTTAAGTAGTTTGAGTTTTGCTGAAGTTTCCCTATCAGGAAATGTAGCCTTGACAACAGACTATGTATGGAGAGGATGACACAAAATGATGGCGATCCATCAATTAGCGGTGGTTTTGACTTAGAGGATGACAGCGGCTTCTATCTTGGCGTTTGGGCAGCTAATGTGAGTGGTGGTACTAGTTCTTTGGAATTAGACGGTTATCTAGGTTACTCAGGCTCTTTTAACGAAGACTCGGGTTATGATTTAGGATTCATAGCTTATACATATCCAGATAATGCAGCTTTAGATTTTGAAGAGTTGTACCTAACAATTGATTTTTATGGCATTTATGTAACATATGCCAACGGTATAGATACTGCTACCAATTATGGTGAAGTTGGATACTCAGTTGATGCGGGGCCTGGTTCTTTTTCTATCTCTTATGGAGATTACGAGGATGTCGGTAAGAATTATCTAGTCGGATACGAATACTCTGTGGGTGATTTTACTTTAGGATTTTTCTATTCTGACTTTAATTCAGATAGCGGTCCAAGTGGTGATCAAGACGGTGGATTCTTCACTATAAGTTACTAGTTTAAATTCCTCCCAGTTGCTTACTGGGAGGTACCAAAAAAACTATATTGTTTTTATTCCCCTTTCTTAAAACCTTTATAGTTTACAAACCCCTTTTTGTTTAATAAAGCACTAGGGGTTTGTTTGTTTTTTAAGCAAATTTATGTACATATTTAAGGAGATTTTGTAAAAATATCTTTAAAGAAAGGTTCTTTTATTGTTTAATGCGCTTATCTTTTATAAATTTATAATGGAGATGATATGAAAAGTATAAAAATTGCTTTAACAAGCATGTTTTTAGTAATAAGTTCTTATGCATCTGCTGTAGAAATTTCAAGCAATGTAGGCTTAAGTAGTGACTACATCTGGCGTGGAATGACTCAGACAAATGGAGACATAGCTGTAAGTGGAGGTTTTGATCTTTCCACAGATATGGGTTTCTATTTAGGAACTTGGGCATCTAATGCTAGTGCAGGTACTGCATCTATGGAATTAGATATCTATCTTGGCTTTTCTGGAGAAATGGCAGAAAACATGACTTACGATGTAGGTTATATTTCTGTGATCTATCCAGGAAATGATGCAGCTGACTTCGAAGAAGCTTATGTTGGATTCAATATTTATGGCCTTAGCATCCTTTATTCTGATGGTCAAAATAATGGTCCTTCTTACAGTGAAATCGGATACTCTGTTGATGCTGGACCTGGATCCTTTGGAATCTCATATGGTGAATATGAGGATACTGGAGATAACACATTAGTTGGTTACGACTGGAATGTTGGTGACTTTAGTCTTGGTTTTTACTACTTCGACTTTGAAGCTGACGCAGGCGGTTCAATGACTGATGATGACGGTGCTTATGTTTCGTTAAGCAGGTCTTTCTAAGAACTTGAAATAAGTTAAAATTAAAGCCTCTCTTTTAGAGAGGCTTTTTTTATGAATCTTTTTATAAAAGTTTTTCTTATATTTTTCTCTATCTCAATTTATGCCGAAAGAGAAATTGAATTTTCTTTAAAAAGCGATTCAATTTGGAGAGGACTGTCACAAAATAATGGGAATCCTACCTTAGGGATGGATTTGAATGTTTTACTTAAGAATGGCCTGACCACAGGCATGTGGATTGAAAGTTGCTGTTCTGAAAGTTCATCTTATCCAAATAGAGAAGTAGGTTTTTTTCTTGGATACCAGAAAGAAATTAATGATAATTTAAATTTTTCATTAAGTTATATCGGCACAAATTATCCCAATTCAAAAAATGATAACTATGATGAATTAGGAATTAATTTTTCACTTTATGATTTTGAAATATCTTATTTCAAGGGGTTAAATGATTTTCCAAATTATTATGAACTTTCTTATACCTACAACTTTTCAAGTAATGATTTGATTCTATCTTATGGAGATTTTGACCCTTATATTAATAATAATTCTTCTAACGGGAAAAATTATTCTGTTGGGATTGATTCTTTTCAAAAAGATTTTATTTTAGTTTTTTTTTATTATTACTTTGATGCAAGATCCTCAAGTAATAACGATGACGATGGATTTGTTTTTTCAATTTCTAAGAAGACATCATTTTAAAAATTCTTTCACTTCCATAAGGAATGAGAATAAAGGTTAATATATTTTCTTCAATGTCACTTAAATCACCTATTTTTAGTTTTTCACAATATTGCTTTAAATTTTCTTTATAGTCTTCAAGTTTTTCTGTAAGAAAATCTGCAGGACGATCTTTAATATTAGTTTTTTGCTTCAAAGCCTTTTTTAAATAAATCTGTATTTATTTCCCCAGGGAGTTTGCCATAATAACCAAGAATAAGGTCTATTATTTCTATCGATAGGGTTTCGTATCTTTGATTTAAAATATTTGAAAGAGCCTGTGCTCCGATAATTTGCGATGCTGGGGTCACAAGAGGCACAAAACCAACATCTTTTCGAACTTCGTATATTTCTGAGACAACTTCTTCTAGCAAGTCTTCTTTTCCTAAATTTTTCAATTGAGTTTCTAAATTTGAAAGCATCCCACCTGGCACTTGATTCACTAACATCTGTAAATCAACTCCTTTCATACTGCCTTCAAACTCTTTGTATTTCTCTCTAACTACTTTGAAATAATCTGAAATTTTTAAAAGATCTTTTAAATCAATATCTACATCAATATTTTTTTCATTTAGCAAGTAAATCATAGTCTCTGTTGCTGAATGACCGTAACCCATACTCATTGATGATATAGATGTATCAATATTATCTACACCAGCCTCAATCGCTTTCATGTTTGTTAAATTTGACATACCAGTTGTAGCATGAGTATGTAAATGAATCGGAATTGATAATTCTTTTTTTAATTTAATAATTAACTCATATGCAAATTCTGGGCTTAAGATGCCAGACATGTCTTTAATGCATAGAGAATCACAATTTAAATCTTCAATTTGTTTAGCTAAATCAATCCATGTCTCTAAAGTATGTACAGGGCTTATTGTGTAGGCAATAGTACCTTGGGCATGCTTATCATATTTTTTAACTTCATCAACACTGTGCTTAATGTTTCTAAGATCATTAAGAGCGTCAAAGATTCTAAAGATATCTATTCCATTAATAGCAGATTTTTCAATGAATTTAGAGACTATTTCATCACTGTAATGTTTATAGCCAACTAAATTTTGTCCTCTTAAAAGCATTTGTTGCTTTGTTTTGGGCATAGCTTTTTTTAATTCCTCAATCTTTCCCAAGGGTCTTCATCTAAATAACGCACACAGGAATCAAAAATAGCACCGCCCCAACTTTCAATAGAGGTATAACCTACTTCATCTAATTTTGATGCAATTGGCAGAATGTCATCTAATTTTAAACGAGTTGAAAGAAGAGATTGATTGCCATCTCTGAGCACAACCTCTGTGATTCCAATCTTTTTATTCACTATTAGAGAAACTTATTAAATGATTTGCCAAGAATGGTCCAACAGTACTTGGCAGTGCGTAGGTAATATCATGATGACCATTTTCAATTATTTTAAAACTTATATTAGGATAATCTGACCTCAAAGAATTTAAACCTGCTACCGGAACAACTTCATCTGCATCGCCCCAAATAACAGATGCGCTGATGTTTTTTCTTACCCAATTCTTGATACATATTTTTGGTATTAAATAAATTAAAGTTTTTTGCGGTAGATATCAAAGATCTTGTAAAACCTTCAAACTTCATTTGTTCCTGATAAACCTTATTTAATTCAAGCTGAGATAATTTATTTTTATCTTCAACAGTTGATAATTTAATAGAAGAGCTGCCTCCATACATTAGAGATGGAAAAACAACAGAAATATACTTGTTAATAAAAGGTGTATTAAGAATTTTAAGATAAAAACTAGTTTGAGAGTCTCTCTCAAACATATAACCTGCAGGAGCTATAAAATTTACTGAAATTACTTGATTTGGGTTTTCATTTGCAAAATATCCAACAATAGGACCGCCCATAGAGTAACCAATTAAATGAACTTTTTGCTCTATATTTAAGTAGCTAATGAATTCTTTTAAGGTTGAGACATAAAAATCTTTTGTGTAATCAACTTTTGGTCTCGACGAAAATCCCCTCCCGTAGTGGTCGTACGCTATCACATCAAATCCAGCATCTGTTAAATAGGGAACGATACCTTTCCAAACAATACTTGGTGTGGAAAATCCATGAACCAAAATTACAGTTTGACCTATAGGGTTAATTGGCTTAAAAGTTTGATAAAAAATATTTCCATTCTTTAATTCAGCAAATTTTCCATATGAAGGTTTAATTATATTAGATGGATTTTCTAATTTAATTGAATAGTAAAGATAAGGAAGCAAAATGAATGCTATTAATAAAAAAATGGAAAATAAAAAAAACTTCACCTATTCATCTTAAATCCTAATATCATTTTTATCTATATGAAAAGAAAATATCAAAATGATCCATTTATTGGCTTATCTCATAGAGGAAATTCTAAAGATTTTATTGAAAATAGTTTTGAAGCATTTAATTCTGTCGTTGAAATGGGCTACAAATACATTGAAACAGATTTAAGAATGACCTTAGATAGGCAAGTAATTGCTTTTCATGACTCAGATTTAAAAAGATTATTTGGAATAGATTTTCAAGTGAACGATCTAACCTTTAATGAGATTGCCAATTTATTCAAAGAAAAAATTGCAAATTGCTTACTCTTGAGGATGTGTTAAAAAGCTTTCCTGATACAAAATTTAATATTGATTTAAAAGAAAATAAGGTTACAAAAGATAGTATTGATATTGTTTCAAATTTAGATGCATTTCACAGGGTATGTTTTGCTTCATTCAATTCAAGTAGAACTAAGGAGGTTTTAAATTTTAATCAAAGCGCATCTGTATCAATGGGATTGAAGGACGTTGCTAAATTTAAATTTTTAAAACTCATAATAAGAATATTAAATTTCTACAAATCCCTTTAGTGTGGAATGGTATTAAAGTCGTTACAAAAAATTTAATTAAAAAGCTCAAGATAAAGGCTTACTTGTTCATGTTTGGACGATAAATAATAAAAAAGTAATGAATGATTTAATAGATAATGGAGTAAATGGAATTGTTACCGACGAGCCTAAAATGTTAATGGAGATAATGAGAAAGAAAAATCTAATCTCTCACTAAACTTGTTTTTGGTACATAGAATAAAATTATGATTCCAGGGATGAATAAAAGTAGCAAACTAATGATGCCGGCTTTTGGATTATCAAATATGTAAGCCATCCAACCAACTAAAGCTGGTCCCACTACAAAGCAGATTTTCCAATCAAATTATAAAATCCAAAAAATTCAGTAGCTTTGTCTTGAGGAATTAATCTACTAAATATAGTCCTACTTACAGATTGAACGCCTCCTTGCACCAATCCAACAAGGCCTGCAAGAATAAAAAAATCTGTTGCACTTGTAATGAATAAACTATAAATACAAATCAGTATGTATATTAAAATTCCAACAACAAGCATATTAAATAAACCAAACTTTTCAGCTAAATAACCATAAGCAAAAGTTGCTGGGAACCCAATAAATTGGGTAAAAATTAAAGCAATAATTAATTTAGAAGAATCAAAACCTAAATCCGTTCCGTAAGCAACTGCCATTCTTACAATGGTATCTATTGCATCTATGTAAAACCAATATGCGATTAAAAATATTAATACAGCTTTGTATTTCTTAATCTCTCTAAAAGTATTTAATACCCTAATAAAGGATTGTTTAAAAGGATTTTTAAAATCAGCTATGTTATTGATTTTTTTTGTTGAACAAATAAAAACAAAGGAATTGAAAATACAAGCCACCATAGAGCTACCGATAAGAATGAATATAAAATGCCTTCTGTTTGAGAATTTAAATTGAAATAAGAAGGATATAAATACATTAAAACGTTAATAAGAAAAAGAATCCCTCCTCTAAATAACCAAGGGCATATCCCATTGACGAAACAAAATTTCTGTCTTCATCAGAAGAAACGTCTATTAAAAGAGAATCATAAAAAATATTTGCCCCTGAAAAACCTATAATCGATAAACCAAAAATGATTAAACTCCACTCCCAGAAACCATATGAAATAAAGAAAAGGATGCTGGTAGAAACAATCCCTAATAAAGCAAAAATTAATAAGAATAGTTTTTTATTACGAGATAAATCTGCCATCGCCCCTAATATTGGAGCTATTAAAACTATAATAAGTCCAGCTACAGAGCTTACAGTTCCTAACAAAGCAGTTGAGGTGGCATCATCTAAATCACCAGCCCAGAAGGACTTAAAAAAAGGGGGAAAAATCCTGCCAAAACAGTGGTTGCAAATACAGAGTTTGCCCAGTCGTAAAGAGACCATGAAAATTTTCTCTAAAGGTATATCTTTTTGTGACAGTCATTCTGTGAGGTGATAAATATTATGTATCATACATCTATGAAAGATTCTGAAATTACCAAAAATCTAATTGTCTTTTTCTCCTCATTGCTGGTTTAACTTTTATTCTCGGCCTTATAGGATATTTTATTCAGGAATCGGACTTTAGACAGGAAATAGAAGAAGAAAAGTAGAGCAAGTTACTTAGAATCTAACTAGTATCCAATAGTTTTCTCCTCATATTACTTAGAGACTCCGCCCAAGGCTCTGAACGTTCTAATTGCCCGGCAAAAAAGAGAATAATAAATTTTCATTTCCAAAAGATGCAGAGAACATTGACCCTACTGGCAAATTATCTTTTGTCCTATACAAAGGAACAGACATTGAAGGTTGACCAGACTGATTAAATATTCCAGTAAATGGAGAGTACTGAGTTAGCCTCTCAACATATGATTTCATATCATCAGTATTCATATCAATAGTTCCAATTTTTACCGGAGGAGATGCCAATACTGGTGAAAGAAGAACATCATATCTATCAAACATTTTTTCTAATTCTTGACCTAATCTATGATTGATTTTAATGGCGTTAACATAATCGCTTGCAGAAAAGTTATTTCCATTTTCAGCCATCTGGAGTGTTACTTTTTCAAAGAATTCATTAGAAACTTCCTTCCGGTTGATAGAGATTGCGACTTTACGACATAAGCTACATTTGAAGAAATAATTGTTACTATAGCTAAAGAAATTTCTTCAGAAGAAAAATCAATTTTTGTACTTTCTACTATATGACCCAATTGAGTACATAGATTAATTGTCGAATCCATAATTTCTTTAACGTCTTCGTCTATAGTTATATTGGGGTCTTCTATATAACCGATTTTAAGATTTCCTGGCTCAATATTGATTTGCTCCAAAAGCTTTTTCTTGATGTGCCGATCTATATGGAGCACCTTTCATGTCGGATGTAACATCCAAAAGAGCTGCAGAATCTCTGACAGAAACCGAAACACAATGAAAAATGGACTGTCCGCCCCACCCTTCTAATGATGCAGGACCTAAAGGAGTTCTAGCTCTAGTAGGTTTGAGACCAAATAGTCCGCAACAAGAAGCAGGAATTCTAATAGAGCCTCCATCACTTGCTTGAGCCATTGGAACAATTCCTGAGGCAACGGCGGATGAGGCTCCCGCCACTTGAACCTCCTGAAGATCTATCTAAATCCAAAGGGTTTCTGGTTGGGCCATATAAAACTGGCTCTGTTGTAACAGTGAGACCTAACTCAGGAGAATTGGTTTTGCCAAAGATATTCAATCCCGAATCCATGGTTCTATTAACTAATTCACTTGTATGATGCTTTTTATATTTTCCAAAACTCTTGAACCACCTGAAGTTATGGTTCCTTCTAAATAATTATTAAGATCTTTTAATAAAAATGGGACACCATTAAATATTCCAGAATTGTTATGATTCTTTGAATTCTCTCTAGCTAAATCATAATGTTTAATCGGAATAGCATTTAATTTAGGATCAAGTTTTCAGTTAATCCTATTGCTATTTCATAACTCTGAGCTTGAGATTTGTTTTGTTCTTACTAACTCAGCTAATCCAAGAGCATCATATGAAAAATATTCTAAATCATTCATTATCTATCAAAAAATATTTGTTCAGCAGAAGAACTATCTGCAATAAGTTTTCCATCAACCACAATAGGCTTTCCATTAATAATTGTGCCCAATATAGTTGAGTTAAAATGTTTTTCCATCAAAAGGAGTCCATCCACATTTAGTTTTTTCAGTTTCATTTGTAACAGGTGTTGTTTTATTAAGGTCAAACATCATTAAGTCAGCTTTATAACCTTCCCTAACATAACCTCTTTCCAGAATAGAAAATCTATCTGCAACTTTATGACTCATGTAAGAAATAACTTCTTGAAGAGAATAATGACCCTGTTTATGAAGTTCAATCATCATATGAAAAGAATGCTCGATCAAAGGTATCCCAGCTGGAGCCTTTCCATAGGGTAGTTTTTTATCCTCAAATGAATGTGGAGCATGATCAGTAGCAACATAATCTATATAACCCTCTTTGAGAGCTTTTCTTAAAGCGTCTCTGTCAGAGACTTTTTTTATTGCAGGATTACAAACAATAAAATTTCCTTGTTTATCATAGTCTCTTTCATCGAACCATAAATGATGCACACAAACTTCGCATGTAATTTTTTTATTTTTTAATTCAATATTTTTAAATAAGCTTAATTTCTTTTTCTGTTGTTAAATGAAGAACATGTAAATCTGATGAATGTTTTTTAGCCAATTCAATAACCTTTGATGATGATTTATAACAACATACATCGTTCGGATGATTGGATGAAAACTTGCATCTAGTGTTTCATTTTGTGAATTAACTTTATCTGAATTTTTTTTATAGTTTCATTATCTTCACAATGAGTAACAATTGTTACTGGACAAAATTGAAAGATTTGTTCTAAAGCAAAATCATCTTCTACTAATAATGTTCCTGTAGAAGTGCCCATAAAACTTTCAACCCACAGGTTTCTTTTGGATTTAATTTTCTAATTTCTTCTAAATTAGTTTCTGTAGCTCCAAAATAATAAGAATAATTAGTCCAAGACTTTTTTGCTCCAAGTAAATTTCTTTCATTCAATAAATCAATTGTAGTTGTATTTGGATTAACGTTTGGCATATCAAAAGTTGAGGTAACACCTGAAAAGACTGCAGCTAATGACTCTGAACGTATATCTCCTTTTTCAGTTAATCCTGGATCTCTAAAATGAACTTGATCATCTATTATTCCTGGCGCTACATATTTTCCTTCAAGATCAATAATTGCATTAGAATCTGAAGTAATTTGGCTTACTATTTTTCTATCCTATCGCCCTTGATTCCAATATCAACTGCTTTGATAGAATCTTCATTTACTAAATTACAATTTTTTAAAACCAAAGAAAAATTACTCATTTTTAAACTGACCTAACCATAATAGTTCCATAATTATTACCTGAACCTATTTCAAAACTAGATTTATTTTCGTTAAAACTTCTTCAACTAAAGATATCATTTTTTGACTATTTCCACAGATAATTAATATCGGACAATCTTCTTGATTAAGATAAAGATAATTTTCTACTTCAATTTTAACATCTGCGTGTTACAACCATGCAAATCAAGGGTATTAAACTTCATCTTTATATACGGATATCTCTACTCCATCAGGATGAGATTTAGAGTATTCTCTTTTGGCAGGAATAAATTTGCTTCTTATATTTTGAAGATGATCTTACATAATCTAGATAATCTTCTAAATTAAATAGAATTACATTATCGGCAAAAATCCAAGCATTATTTTTTAAGCAAGTTATTTTCTTCTAGAGTTTTTAAATCTTGTAGGATATAAGTCTCCTTCCAATGATCAATAAAAATAAAATCATATTTTTCGTTTAGGCTTGGGATTACCTCATTTGATTTGCCAATAATTAGTTTATGATTTTTTGATAACCCAGCAATTTTACATGTTTCCAATGCAATTTTGCAAATTTCTTATTTGATTCAATAGAAGTGAGCGGAAGGAATTATCTATTTAGGTTTTTTAAGAATTCTAATTGTTGAATATCCTAAATATACTCCTAATTCAAGAATGTTATTGGCTTTTGAATCATTAATTGCATTCTCTAAAAGTTGACCTTTTTCATCTCCAATATTCATTAAAAGTTTTTTTATAAGCATAATTATCAATTACTTCTAAAACTGAGTTTGGATCATTAATTTAGATTTAACCTTACAAGATTCAGGACCTCTTCTTCTTTTAGGAAGTTTAATTTTAATTTTGTAAATATTGTTTCAATTAATTCTTGAAAAACTAAGCTAATTACACTAAAAAACTTTTCTGTTGATTCTAAAGGGTATAGAACTTTTTTCTTTCCGATTGATTGTTTTTCATTAACCTAAGATAATTTATTGCTCATTATGATTTTAAACAAAATATTATTTAGGATAGTCCTTATTGGATTTCTTTCAATATCTATTTTTTCAGATAAAGACATTAAAACAAGAAGAATAAGGAAGATTCCTTGAAACTTTTCTTGAAGATTTAACTATTTTCCAGGGCTTTTAGATGTTTATAGAAACAATGAAGATGGAAAGGTTTATTTTTTAATAAAAAAGATCAATTAGAAAAAGAATTTATTTATTTTGCTCATATT
Organism: Gammaproteobacteria bacterium; assembly: GCA_038141925.1. Classification (GTDB taxonomy): domain Bacteria; phylum Pseudomonadota; class Gammaproteobacteria; order Magnimaribacterales; family AG-339-G14; genus MEDG-81. The sequence continues at coordinate 872,899 of JAYQJB010000002.1, forward strand.
TTGGATGGATTAGTCGAAGCAGGAACCTGAGAGGTAATTATCTAGATAATGGGATTATTAAATTCATTAAATATTTTGATCAAATCAGAATTGATCGAATAAATACTGCTTATGTATTTGATGAAACTAATAGCCTTTGTCAAAATCAAAATAATGCAAATATTTCTAATTCTCTTTATAGACTCAATAAAAATTAAAAAACATCTGAATCAGAAGATCAATTCTTAATAGAAGTGACATCATTACTGCTGAGTGAGAATTTATCAAAAATAACTGTTGCTCCATATAAAGAAGATCCTAAGGAAAGTTTTAAAATTGGATCAATATCTAAAAATAAATCCAGTATTAAGGGAAGTTTTAAATTATCCTGAAAATACTGACTTTGAAATTAATTTTGTATTTTCAAATCCTTCTAATAAGCCAATTGAAAATCAAGATTCCAGAAATAATTCAATATCTCTCAGATACAGCTTTATTAATTATCCTAATAATAATTTTGAAACGCGAATAGAAAACCAAAGAATTGGTTTTCTTTTCTGAAAGAAAAACTAATTTATCTTCAACCGATATTACTCCTTACGAAGATTTAATTAATAAATGGCATCTTGAAAAAAAGATAAAGATGAAGAAAAATCCGTCCCAATAAAACCTATTACATTTTGGATAGAAAATACAACTCCTTATGAACTTAGACCAATAATAAAAAATGCAGTTTTAGCTTGGAATATTGCATTTGAAGAAGCAGGTTTCATCAATGCTATAGAAGTAAAAATTCAACCCGATGATGCAAATTGGTCCGCTGGTGATATAAGGTATAACGTTCTTAGATGGACTTCATCTCCTAATCCTCCTTTTTGGTGGATATGGTCCTAGTTTTACGAATCCTAGAACTGGAGAAATTCTAGGAGCAGATATTATGCTTGAATGGATATATCTAACAACAGAGTGAGATATTCTGGAAATATTTGAAAAATCAGGAAAAACATGAAAATGATTTCTGTCATAAATCTTTGATAAAACAAGAAAATAGAATATTTGGAAAATTAGCCACTGAAGCTTTAAATTTAAATGAAAACGAAATAAGTAGATTATACGAGTGAGGACTTGTACCAGTTAATATTGCATGAAGTTGGTCATACCTTGGGTCTTAATCATAATTTTGCTGCTTCAACCCTTCATATAATAATTCTGATGTTCATAATCCTGAAATTACTTACAAAGGAAGGTTTAAGTTCTTCTGTGATGGATTATCACGCCTAAATATAGCTCCCTAGGAGTGAGCAAGGGCAGGCAATATGCCGATATAAAACCAGGTAAATACGATATCTATCTAGGCTATTAAATACGGATATACCTCAAATCTTTACAAAAGATTTAAATAACATGCTTGAGAAAATATTCTTCTGATGAATATTTATTTTGGAAACGATGGTGATGATATGAGATCTCCTGAAAAGGTATTGATCCAAGAATTAATACAGTGAGCGATGATAAATGATCCTGTTGAATATGCTAAAGGTAGAATTATTTTGTCACAAAATTTAATACCAAAAACTTTATGAAACGTTAAACAAAAATCAGATAGTTGGGAAAGTATTTATCAGTTATAGGATTTTATTAAGGCAAATTCATACTTCTGCAGAAATAATTTCACGTCAAATAGGGGAGTATATGTAAACAGAGGTTTACTATATCAGATAAAGAAAAAAAATCCCTATGAAGTTGTTCCGTATGAAGGTCCAGAAAGAAAATCTTTAGAAATTCTTTCAGAATTTTATTTCTTCGATAGCGATAAATTTTTCCTCTTCCTTGGACTATTGTGAATAAGATGCAAAGAGAAAGAAGGAGTTTTGATTTTTTTGGTAAAAACTGAAGATCCAAAAATTCATAATATGATTAAAAGGACATAAAAGGTTTTGAAACATTTTACCAATTCCTAGAGTCCCAAAAAAGGCTAACTGATACATCATTGTATGGAAACAAATATCTCCCAAATGAATTATTTAGAGAGATTTAACATCGTCCATTTTTTAATGAAAGTAAATCAAGAAAATTAAATGGCGTAGATCAAAATCTTCAAAACTATTATCTAAGAAGATTAATAATGATTTTAAGAGCGAAGTTTTGATTCTCCCTCAGTATCTGCAAGCTTCTCATCTTTAGAGAAAATAAAAGCCTATACTTTTCATCTTCTAATGACGAAGCAACAGAAAATCATAAGAAATTAGGTAAGGTGGAAGATAGAAAATCTTCTAAAAAATTAACTGAAAATTACAGTTTTGACTTATTTAAAAAAAACCCTTACTTTCAAGGTGATATTTGACAGCTTAGCTAGAGTAATTGATTCAAGATCTCTACCTATCAATTCAAGATCTTTTGGGGTTTTTAGTGATACTCTATCCTTTCTACTTTGATCGATAGTGGCCCTTCATCTAAGTCGGATGATACATAATGAGCTGTTGCGCCTAAAATCTAACTGCTTTTTATAAGCTTGATGATATATTTTGCTCCTTTAAAACTTGGCAGAAATGAATGATGAATATTAATTATTTTTCCAAAAAAAATCTTTGCACATTTTGTCCGATAAAATTTGCATATATCTAGCAAGAATCATTAAGTCTATATCTAAATCTTTAATAAATTTTTCTTGTTTCCTTTTCTGACCTATCTTTGTTATTTTTATTAACTGGAATGTAATAGAAAGGAATATTTTATGCCAGTCGGTAATTTTTTCATGATCTTTGTGATTGGAAATAATGCAGAAAGAAATATTCATAGGTAAAAATTCCAGAATCAACCCGATAAATCAAATCGCGCAAGACAATGTCCATATTTAGAGACAAATATTGCTGCTGTATTTGGTTTGTAATTAGCTTCTTATTGACCATTTCATTTTTAACATTCTTTTTAATTTATTAATATCTAATTCATTTTTGAATAAATTAATTTTGTTTCTACAAAGAAAACTTATTTTCTGATCTCCATAGTGAGCAGAATCTAAAATAAAAAGATTAGCTTTATTTAAGAGTAGAAGAAACTTTTGCGACAATGCCATATTTATCAGGACATTGAACCCTCAAAATAAATTCATTGACATTTATTCAGTACAAAGATAATTAAATTTCATCGAAAAACTATTTCTTCATTTGAACGGGCATACAATCCAATTGTACTTTTTTTGAAGAAAAGAACACTTCAGATCTGTATTCCAACAAAGATCAATTATCTTAGTAAGACCAAATCTAAGTTTATTGATTTGTCAGATCTTAACCTAAGTAATGGATCCTTTGTTCATAATCTTTATAGGAATATCCAACATTTGTAGTTGCAAAAGTTAGTTGAGTTTAATGCTGCCTAGTACTAAAATCAAAAGATCTTGATGTAAGTTTCAAGTATGAGAAGAAGCATAAAAATGCTCGATAATTTGTTTTATAACTCAAAAACAGACCACTTTTGGAAAAATGATGCTTCTACTTAGACCAACGCCAATAAAATCTCCTGTTTTATTTTGAGATCCAAGAAAATCTCTTTCGTCTAAATATACATTCCAAACCAAATGAGCCTGAATCCTTTAATGTAGCCTTCCAATCAACATCAACTCTATGTGATCTGAGTAATTCTGAACCTTGTAAAAAAACTTGAGGCAGTCAATGATGGAGTGAATGAAGCTGATTTGTTAACTCCTAATTTTCATTATCAAGCATATTAAATTTTCTATTTACAGAAAATACACCTGCTTGAGAGGAATCAAAATTTGAAAAATCTCTATAAACCTGTCTTGACAAAGAGACAACGTAATTTATTGTATCGCTCTAGGATGTCTTAAATCTTGAGTGATTTGAGAAGAAAAAGCAGCAGTATAGTAAAGATCAGACTTGGTTTGTTAGATATATTGTTTAAATCAATTGCCTTAAATCTCCTACTACTGTTACGACATCGGTATCTAATCCAGCATTAGCATTACTAGACATTCCTGCACCTATAGAAACTACAGACTGTAGTTCCTTCAACAATCTAGTTCTACTATCAATTTGCTCAACCTTCATCTCTTTACTTCTTTAGGCGGATTATAATTTTCGCCATATCGTCTAAATATCTTTTAAGCGAAGGTTATGCTCCGAGTCTAAAATACAAGACTTGTGCCTCTAGCTTAATTCTTGGGTAAATCAGGTTTATAGATACATTTGTTCAAAACTGATTGTTGCCTCAGAGTTTGATCGATGATACATTTGTGGACGTTAATGATAATAGATTTAATATGTGAAATCATATGTTGATATATAACAAACAGAAAACAATGACAACGAACACATAACAACAGCAACAACAGAGTATATTATCAACATTAATTATATCATGGCTTTAACTAGGTTTTAATCAATAATTTACCAACTGTTGTCCAATGAAATATTAAATAATCAAGGAACAATAGATAAATATATGGAGATTGCATCATGGCCTTTTGAATGCGCTACCAGATGATCCATGAGAAAATCAATAGATGCTGCTTGCCATGAGCAGCTAATTGGGAACAATGAACAAAGATCTAGATAGCATGATGAAGATAAACTGTCTTATCGGCATGAATCACTACAGGTGATTGTATTGTTGGAAATATGGGCTCGATAAAAGATTTGGACTATACGGTACTCGGGGATGCAGTTAATTTAGCTTCTCGTCTAGAAGGTCAATCAGGCAACTATGGCATGCAAATTATTCTTGGTGAAGGATCTATCAAAGGTCTTTCTAAAGATAAATATTCTGTATGTGAGCTTGATTTGATTGCAGTGAAGGGAAAATCGGAACCTGTAACAATATATACAGTTTTTAATAAAGAGGACTCTGAGTTTGCAGATGAAAAGTTTTATTAGAACATCAAGATTTTTTTAAAGAATTACAGAAGTCAAAATTGGTTAAAAGCTAAAGAACATATTGATAAATATAGGTTTTCTAAAACTGAATTTACTTTATACTACTCGCTATTTTTAGAAAGGATTGATGAATTATCAAAACAAACCCTACTAAATGATTGGTCTGGAGTATTTATTGCGAAAACAAAGTAAATTTATTCTTATTTTTGCTTTATTTTCATCTTCTTTTATCTATTCAGAAGCAATAGTAAATGTAGAAGACCTAAGAAGAGATGGAGAAAAAGGCTTTTTTTGCTAACATTCTCAGGATCTCTAAGTTTTTCAAGAGGAAACCGAAATAGAGATAGTTTTTCAATTCAATCATCTTTAGATTACAACATAGATGATTTAGAAACTTTTTTGTTGTAAAAAGATCACAAAAAAAAATTAATCAAAGAAATTATGACTCTGCAACATTGGCTCATTTGAGACTCAACTTTTTATTTGATAATGATCCTAGTTTAGAAACATTATCCAATATACCAAGAATCCATTTAGAAAATTCAACAAAGAGAGAATTGATTGGATTAGGTGCGAGATTTAATTTAGAAAATAATTTTAAAGCAGGAATTGGAATAATGAATGAAGATGAAGAGGATTTATTAGGAATTACTGATAATACTTTGAGGCTATCTTCTTATTTTCATAGTGAATTTTTAATAGATGAAAATATTGTCTTTGATTTTTCAGCTTTTTTGCAGCCTGCGTTGAGTTCTTTTAGTGATTACAAAGCAACTCTAATTGGTCAATTTGATTTTCATGTAAATGAAAATTTTAAAATTTCTCTTCAATACAATACTTTTTATGACTCAAAACCTCCTTCAAATGCTGTAAAAAAAGAAGAAGGATTTTGCAACAGTATTTTCGTATAATTTCAATTAATTGTTATGGATGGTTTTCTAAATTTAATACTTGAAGTATGGAATCAAGATTTCCTTGGTATATCCATTGGTAATGTAGTTATTTCTTTAATAATCATAGTTATTTCCTTGATTTTAAGAGCTTTGATTATTTCTAGAGTTTTCAAATTTTTAGAAAATTTAGCTAAAGAAACTGAAACTGAAGCAGATGATATTCTTCTTGAAACTCTTGAAAAGCCAATCGGTAATGTTCCTCTAGCATTGGGACTATATTTAATTATTGAGCTTTTACCTTTGTCAGGAATTGCTGATGTTTTTTAACAAATACAGTCAAAGCTTTAATCGCCTATACAATATTTAGCGTTCTTACTAAGGCAATAGGTCCAATATTTTGAACTTCTTGCAATTAAGTCTTGGGTTACTGCAGCCTTATCAATGTGGTTAGAAAGATTTACGCGAGTTTTAGTTTGGATTTTAGCAATTGCAATAATTCTAGATATATTTGGCGTTGAAATAGGTCCAATTATTGCCGGATTAGGATTGTTTTCGGTTGCTGTAGCATTAGGAGCTCAAGATTTATTCAAAAATCTTATCTCTGGAATTCTTATTATTGCTGAAAATAGATTTCAACCAGGAGATAGAATCGAAGTTGATGGTAAGTTACACGGCATAGTTGAAACCATCGGATTTAGATCGACGATGATTAGACTTTTTAATACATCGCCTATGATAATTCCAAACAAAGATTTATCGGATGTTAACGTAACTAATCATGGGGAACTAAGGTATAGAAGAATTAAATGGCAAATCAATCTATTGTATTCAACATCTGTAGACCAATTGAAATCAATTTGTGATCAAATTAGAGAGTTTATTAACAATGATAAAGAAGGGTTTGCAATAAATCCTGGACAGGAATCTTTTGCAAAAGCGGTTGAGTTTGGAGCAAGTTCAATTGATGTAGAAATCCTTTGTTATTCAGCTGAAAGAGATTATTCTCACTATACAGACTTGAAGCAAAAACTAGTTCATAAAGTAATGGAAATCGTTAGAGAAAACGGTTCCGACTTTGCTTTCCCATCTAGATCAGTTTATGTGTCGAGTCTAGCCACGAAATAGAATCTTAAGTTATCCAGTTCTATCTGCAGCACTTTTCTTTAAATCTTCAAATAAAGCTGGATATTCTTCTGTTAGTTCATCTAAAGATTCTTTAGAAAGTTTTAAAAGCTTAGCCTCTTCCAAAACTGAAATAGTTGCATTTCTTTCAGCCTGGCTGATAAGGCCAGTTTCTCCAAAATAATCACCAGAGCCCAATACAACGGGGTTTCAATTTCAACCTGTACACTTCCAAATTCAATTATATAAAGGGCATCTGCAATATCACCCTTTTCAAAAATAATTTGTTTTGCCGGCAAAACAAGCGGTTCCAATTTTGAATTAATTTTAGTAATCGCTCCTATTGGAAGGTTTGAAAATAAATTTATTTCTGTAATAGCTTCTAGAGAAACTAAAAAATTTCTTTTTGAATATCCTCATAATAAGCTGAAGCTAGAATTGCTGCAGGTAAAGCAAACATTGCAATACCTAAAAACATTGCAAAACTAGAAATGAGTTTACCTAAATCAGAGACAGGTGTTACATCGCCATAACCCACAGTAGTCAGAGTAGCAATCCGTACCACATTGAATCTAATATATTTCAAAAGCCTCTGGCTGAAGATCTTTCTCAAGAAAGTGAATTACTACCGAAAAAATTAAAAGAAGAGAAAACACAACTATCTGAGTTCCTAAAATAGAAAGTCTTTGTTTCCATATTGTTTTTAATAAAGTGTTTGTTGGAAGTAATACTCTCAATTGGCTAAAAATTGAATAGGCTCTAAAAATTCTAAAGATTCTTAAATCAAAAACACTAATAAACAAATAATTAAAAATAACGATAATATTCTATGAGAAGTAAGGTAGAAAATTTTCTCTCTTTAAAAATTCTAAAAATTGCTTCAAATATAAAAATACCAAACGAAAATAAAATAAAGTTTCCGGATAAAGTTAATAAATTATCGGATAATGGATATCCAGAAATTAGTATTTGATGAATGACATTTAGAATAATTAAATACCCAATGAAATCGTCAAAATACTTTTCAAAAACTTTCATATTGGGGATTGATTCTATTAGAAAATTTACATAGAGAAATTTATATATAAATTATATGTTGAGTATGGGAGAAAACATTGTTTGAAATATATAAAGACAAATCAAAAAAATTTAGATTTAGATTAAAAGCTAAAAATGGTGAAATTATATGTGCTAGTCAGGCTTACACTACAAAAGTGCTTGCACAAAAGGCGCAAAATTTAATATTAAATTCAAAAAGAAAAAAATCCTTTAAAGTTAAAAAACAAAGCAGGAAAATTTTTCTTTAATGTTATTGCAGGAAACAACAAGGTAATAGCTACTAGCCAAGGATATAAATCTGAAAGTTCTCTAAACAAAGGGATTGAAAGCGTTCAAAAAAACGCGACTAAAAAAAACTTGTCTTAAAATTAACCCCAATAAAACATTATTGCGGGAACACTTATTAAGATGATAAGAATTTCTAAGGGTAATCCTACTTTCCAATAATCACCAAATTTATAGTTACCAGGAGCCATAACTAATGTGTTGCATTGATGGCCTATAGAGAGAGGAATGCGCAACTTGCACCAATAGCGACTGACATTAAGAAAGGTTCAATTGGTTGATTAATCTTATCAGCAAGAGATACAGCTAGAGGTGCCATAATCACTGCTGTTGCAGCATTATTTATAATATCTGATAAAAACATCGTAATTATCATTATCAAAACTATAAGCCATATATAATCCACAGCTGAAGAAAGGCCTGCTAAATAGGAAGAAACAGAGTCAGTAATTCCATAGGAAATCAAAGTATTTCCAATTGGAATCATTGCTGCTAACAAAATAACAACAGGCCAATCTATATGCCTATAGACACCCTCCCCAGTCAATAACCTTGTGCTTACAAAGCCTATAACGCAAATTAAAAAAAGCTACAACGATAGGAACATAGTTAAAGATCACCAATAACAAACAAATAGCAAATAATCCAAACGCTATAAATATTTTAGTTGGATCTCTTGCAACATCGAATTCTCTTTGCCACAAGGGCATTAAGCCAGCTAGCTCAAGTTTTTCTGAAATATTATTTTTTTCACCTCTATTCGCAATTAGCAAAACATCACCTACTTTAAAAATTTCATTTGATAATCTAAATCTAAATTTTAAACCTCTTCGCCATAGACCTAGCAAAGATAAATCTCTGCCAATAAGTCGCTTGAAGTATTGATATTTTCGTCCAATTAATCTTGATTTAGGGACAATAATGGCTTCGATGCCTCCTAGATCATCTATAGAGGTAAGATCATTTTCAGAATCAATGTCTAAACCAAATTCTTGTTGAATATCCGCAACCATATCAGGATTTATTTTCAAAATGAGAATTTGGCCTTCATAAAGTTTTTGGTTGCCATGTATTTCTATTTTCTTTCCATTTTCATCAATTTGACCCATTAATGCAGTATCTGTATCTAATTCTTGACGAAAATCTAATGCTCTTTTTATCAATAAGCTTGCTATTTTCAGTAATAACCATTTCTACAAGATAATCTTCAAGTTCAATTAATGGATTATTTTCAGAATTTATTGGTCTTTGTTTGATTAATCTCCAGCCAATAAGAGCAATAAATAAAATTCCTAAGATACTTACAGGAACTCCTGCAAAAAGGAAAAATCAAAAAAGGCAAATCTTTATCTGCAAAATCATTTCTAAATTCAGAAATGATTATATTGGTGGAGTGCCGATTTTTGTATTCATTCCTCCCAGAATTGAAGCAAAAGAAAGAGGAATTAAAAATTTAGATGGATTCCAATTCATTTTTTGACAGATACCTAAAGTGATTGGAAGAAGCATTGCCATAGCGCCAATGTTATTCATAAAAGATGAAAGAATTGCTGCAAAAAAGTTATAGAAATCATAAATTGAATTTCACTATTAGCATAAGCTTGCATTTTCCTACCTATGACAGAAATAAAGCCTGATCTTTCTAAACCCTTACTTATCAATAGTACCAAAGCAACTGTAATTACAGCCGGATGAGAAAAACCTTCAAAAGCTTCTTCAGGCTGAATATAACCAAGTAAAACAAAAACAGATAAAACTCCTAAGGAAATTGCATCGTAGCGCCATCTGCCCCAGATAAAAAGTCCAACCATTAGGATTAAAAGACCTAATATGATTATCTGATCAAACATTTACTTAAATAAAGAGGGAATTAATGCAGGAGTTTTTTTCATATACTCCTCATAGTCTGGTCTTCTTTCTAAACTTCTATTATCCATCATTGGTATTGATGCAAAAATAAACATGGCGAACATAGATAAAGGACAAATAATGAGCCAAAAATTATCTAAAGACTGAGATAAAGAGAAACCAAATAAACCAAACCAAAATAAAATCTCCTAAATAATTTGGATGGCGACTATATTTCCATAGGCCTTTATTCATAGTTAATAGAAGCGTTTCTTTTGTCGGCTTTAAAAGAGTGCATTTGTTCGTCAGAAACATGTTCCAGTAGAACAGCTAGAATTGTGAAAATACAAAAAAACCAATCTATAAAGGATACTGGTTGATCATTTATAGTGATTGCAAAATACAACGGAAACAGGCAAATATTTACCATTAAAGTTGGAAAAAGATGTATTCCAAAAAATTAATAAATAATTTAAATCGTCCAAAAGTTTGATAAAGATTAATGTAACGAAAATCTTCTTTCTCTAAACCGGGCCAAGTTTTTAACCAATTCCAAGTTAAACGAATTACATAATAAGTTACTGGAATACCTATCAAAAGAAACCTTAAATTAGAAGACTCATCAACCTCAGGATAAATTATTAAATAAATAAATATTGGAAGTGGAATTACAGACCAAAAAGGATCATACAAACTTGAATTTTTATAAATAACGCTGAAAATAAATATGACTACTGTAGCTACTGTATGAGCTAGAAGGATATCAAACCAAAGATGGCCCAAATCAAAATATGCTAAAGAAAGATAACCAAATAAGATTGAGAAAAATAAGCAAAGAAACAAACAATCAAACTTTTTGTATACATTAAATTTATTTTTTGGAGTAAAAAAACAGGTAATTCTTGTATTGCGTTTACAAAATTATTGGGGGTATAAACCATGTCTCCTGATTGTGTCATGTCTGGAAATCTTTCAAAGATTTTTCATAAACCACTTCAAGTTGCATGTTAGCTGTATGTTTTCCTAAACAGAGATGTCGTCCATATCCAAAGGATAAGTGTTTTTTTGCATTTTCTCTTCTAATGTCATACTTATCAGGATTCTCAAAAATTTCAGGATCTCTATTGGCTGCTCCGTACCATAAGGATATTTTTTCGTTTGGTCCTATCTTTTGATCACCTATTTGAGTATCAACCTTGGTCGTTCTTCTCATGTAAGAAACAGGATTTGCGACTCCTAATAGACTCATGAACCATATTGGAGATCAAAGAACGATCTTTTAATACTAATTCTTTTTGATCTTGATTTTCTGAAAGTAAATTCATTGTGCCGCTGATAGAGTTTCTTGTTGTATCGTTTCCTGCAAAAATTATTAATAACCAAGAACCGTCCAAGTATTCATTAGGAAGTTTTTTTCCATCTATTTCAATGTTTGCAATTACAGAAAGCAGGTCATCTTTTGGAGATTTTCGTCTCTCTTCTAAGATATGTCTACCATAAGAAAACATTTCATTAATCATATTTGTAAACATTTCTATCATTGCTGGATCTGGTGCTGCTTGACTTTGCTCTTCAGTAAGACTGATATCATTATTCTGAACTGCTTGAGTGGCAGCTATCAATTGAGCCATTTCTAAAAAATTTCATCCATTCTATTATTTTTGGTCGATCTGCTTCAGGTACACCTAACATTTCACATAAAGTAAACATTGGCAGTTCCGCAGAAACACTTTCTACTAAATTACAGCTTCCAAGAGGAGCAATTGCATCAAGTAATTGATCAACTTTTATTTCAACCTTTTTTCTTAAATTACTTACATACTTTGGATTAAAAAAAAGCCATATGAGGATTTCTCATATTCAAGTGCAATAAACCATCTAAGCTCAACATATGATCCATTGTAGATCTATAAAGAGGAGTATCATCCATCGAAGTAAATCCGTGTGTAAGAGTAGTCCCACCTGCAAGTTGAGAAGAAAAAATCTCCTGATTTTTTGAAACAAATTCAATATCTTTATATTTAGTCAAAACCCAAAAACCTGGTTCTGAATCCTCTGGCCCTGTCTTATGAAAATATACAGGAGCTTGTTTTCTTAACTCTGCAAATTTCTCGTATGGCTGACCTTTTGTAAACATAAAAAGATCTGTTAAATCAAAATCTCGCTCAAAAGAATAAACTTCCTCATATTTAGGAGAATTTATTTCTACATATGGTTGTGAATCGCTGTTTAATTTTAATGACATAATATTATTTTACTTAATTTTTTAAAAAATGGCGCGCCCGGAAGGATTCGAACCTCCGACACCCTAGTTCGTAGCCAGGTGCTCTATCCAACTGAGCTACGGGCGCTTTTTTAACTCTCTTCAATAACTTTAGCGTGGATTTCTCCTCTGTGGACCGGTACGGCTTTGGAGCATTAATTCCTAAACGAACTTGGCCCCCTTTAATTTCCAATACTGTTACTTCCACATTATCGCCAATTACAAGAGTTTGATCCCTTCTTCGACTTAAAACTAACAAATTAATTCCCCTTTCTACTAAGATAGGAAAAAAACCAACTAGGCTAAAGAAATTTAATTAAATATCTAAACCGTAAGGAGGTGCTTTTGAAATTTTGGGGTTCAATAAATAGGTTTTAGTTCTGAGATAATCTGCAAGTTCTTGATTTGATAAATCTGTATCTATATTTGAATATTTAAAAGGTTCTCCGACAATAAACTTGAAGTCACTTCCTATACGTCTTTTAACTTCATGAAAAAGCAAAGAAGCTCTGAACATGTCTCCAAGATGACTCGCTAATTGAAACTTTATAGAATTACAGCCATAAAAATAAATTGGAACGATTGTTGGGTCAGTTTGCTTAATAAGTCTCGAAGTAAATTTTTTCCACTCAGGATCAAAAGCCATCTTTGTATTTTCATAAAACTTAGCAGTGGTAGATACAGTTCCTGAGGGAAATATTATTATGGATCCTCCATTGGCAAGGTGCTCTCTTGATTTTTTTCTGGTATCAAGATTAGTCAATAAAGCTTGTTTATCTCCAGTAAAGTCTATTGGTAATAAATACCCTTTAGTTTCTGGTGCTCTTAACAAAAGCGAATGTGTTAGTACCTTAAAATCATCTCTATATTTTGAGACAAAATAACTTATTACCAATCCATCTAAAACTCCATAAGGATGATTTGCCACAAAAATAGTAGGACCTTCTTTTGGAATATTTACATTGGAATTAAAGTCTAGTTTCAATTTAAGCTGATCCAAACACCCGTGCCAAAAACTATCCCAATTGTTTGGGTTTTCTTGGTACTCTCGATAAAGTTTATACAAAGCAGGCTGACCAGCTAAAGATTCAATAGTTCTTATAATTAATTTACGATACCAAGGGATCATCTGGATCTGCATAGCTGAAGTATTTTGATTCAATATATTCCATATAAAGCATGGCGGAGAGAAAGGGATTCGAACCCTTGAAGGAGTTGCCCCCTTACCCGCTTTCCAAGCGAGCGCATTCGACCACTCTGCCATCTCTCCATTTTATTTAATATTAAAACTAGCGATTCTATCTCCATGAAAAGTACCTAACCAGATTTTATTTGTTTCTGGTAGAGCAACTGTAGCTGCTCCCATTTGTTTATTGGAAAATTGATAACTATTGATTTCGCTTAAATCTGACAATGAAAGTTGATGAATGGTAAAAGGCAAAGGACACTGAACTATTGATTCATCACACTGTAGTCCTTCTACGCCAGAATAATTATGTGCCGCAACCCACAAACCAGAATCTGTAACTAAAAGATTATCTTTGCCTCCACCGAGGTGTTCATACTCTACAGAATTTTCAAGAAGATTAAATTTTACTGTTAATCCAGAAAACCAATAATTAATATAGAGAAATTTCTCATCAGAAGATAAATCTATCCCATTTGGAAAAGAACCGCTGGTATTGGATAAAACATCAAACCCATTTTCTTTACCCCAATAAAATACTTCTCCTGTATTTGAAATAAATATACTTGCAGAAACTAATGACCATTCAGAAATATTAGAATCAAACATGCTTGTAACATAAAAAGAGCCATCTTTTTTTAAGGCAATATCATTGAAATATTTATTCTGTGGTGCATCCACACAACCTCTCCATATCAGCTCAATGGCATCTGTCTCTATTAGTTCAAAAGCTCAATTGTCTCTCTAGGAAGATGATTTACTACTGCGAGCATATATTTTCCGTCGTTACGTTCAATAATATCTATTCCGTGAGGTGATAATCTCTTGTCTTCTAAAATACAGGTATCATCTCCCCATTGATTGGCTTCATAATTTATTAAAATTGGCTCTCTTTTTTTTGTCTTTAAATCAAAAAAAACCAAGTTTCCAAATTTTGTATTTGGAGCAAGGGATCCAAACTCTGAGACTATAATTTTTCTCTTAGAAGGAGAAAGATATAAATCTTCTGGATTCTGAAATCCACAAAATATTTCAAATACTTCATCATCACTACAAGTAGAAATTTCATTAAATTCGTTGAAACCGAAAGAAGAAAAAAAGAATACAATTGTTAAAAAGAGTTCGTATAGCATTAAGTCCTTATTCCATATCCTTTTTTAAGCAGATAATAAGCTAGAGTAAAAAGATCAATATAAAAAAGGTTATCATCATCAAGGCAAATTGAACATTGATATCGGATACTCCGATCATTCCATATCTAAATGCATTAACCATATACAACAATGGATTACCTTTTGAAACAATTTGCCAAGTGTTTGACAAAAGCTCTACAGAATAAAAAACTCCTCCTAAATAAATCAAAGGAGTGAGGATGAATGTAGGAACAATATTTATATCGTCAAAATTATCTGCAAATAAAGCATTCAAAAAACCTGCTATTGAAAACAAAAATGCTGTCATTACAACAACCAGCAAAGTAAGAGGGACGTTCTGAACAGTAATATCTGTAAAAATCAACGATGTAAGCAATACAAGAAACCCTACAATAATTCCTCTTACTACGCCGCCAAGAACAAATCCGATTAAAATCAAATAAGTAGGCATGGGAGAGACTAGTAATTCTTCAATACTTCTTTGAAATTTCACACCAAAAAAAGAAGAGACTACGTTTGAGTAGGCATTTGTTATAACTGCCAACATTACCAAACCTGGAGCCATGAATTGCATATAGTCAAATCCAGACATTTTGCCAATTCTTTCGCCAATAAAAGTACCGAAAATTAAAAAGTATAATATTGTAGTAAGAACTGAAGGGATCAAAGTCTGACTCCAAATTCTAAAAAATCTTAAAACTTCTTTTCTAAGAAGAATGAATAAAGATCTCAACTGTTCGTTAATGGTCATTATTAGTGAGTTTTAGAAATAATTCTTCCAGTCTATTTGTCTCATTTCTCATACTTAAAATTTCTATTCCTTCTTGATCAAAAAAATCAAAAATTGAGTTTAAATTAGTTCCTTTGCTTGCCTGAACCGAAAAAGTTGAATCATCTATTTTTTTTATATCAAAATCTTGTGAAAATAAGTTTTTGCTTGTCTTGTCTTTAAAATCAAAAACAAAAGTTTCTATTTCAATTTCCCTTAAAAATGAATTCATATCTGAATTTCTTACAATCTTTCCGCGATCGATTATAGATATATTCTTACAAAGCCTTTCAGCTTCTTCTAAATAATGAGTGGTAAGAATTATAGTAGTTCCTTTTTTATTAATTTCTATTAAAAAATCCCAAAGAGATCTCCTTAATTCAGTATCTACACCTGCAGTTGGTTCATCCAAAATAAGAAGATCAGGATTATTGACCAAGGCTTTTGCAACCATTAATCTTCTTTTCATTCCTCCAGATAAATTCCTGCCCTGTTCATTTCTTTTATCCCATAGATCTAATCTTTTTAAATAAAACTCACAATTATTTTTTATTTCAGAAAATGGCATGCCAAAAAAACCTGCTAGGTGAAGTAGGATGTTATGAACTGTTTCAAATTGATTAAAATTTACTTCCTGACCAACGATTCCAATTTTCTTTTTAGCTTCAGAATGATGAGTATCTATATCTAATCCTAAAATATTTACTTTACCGGAGGATTTATTTACTAAAGAGCTAATTATGCCAATCAATGTAGATTTTCCAGCTCCGTTGGGACCCAAAAGAGCATAAAAATCACCTTGTTCAACTTCAAAACTTATATTGTCTAAAGCTACTAAATTATTATCGTAAATCTTTGTTAGATTCTTGATTTCTAATGCTTTCAAATTATTTTTTTGATAGAAATGACATGCCGTCTTCTAAACCTTTAAAGTTAAAGGAAACATGTTGTCATCAATAAGATGTCTTGAAATTTCAATTGAAGACGAGTAATCCCAATGCTCTTCTGGAACTGGATTTAGCCAAATTAATTTATCATAAGTGGTCATAATTTTTTCATCCAAACAGATCCAGCCTTCTTCATTCCAATGTTCAATACTCCCACCTGGATTAGTAATTTCATAAGGAGCCATAGTTGCATCACCTACAAAAATTATTTTGTAATCCGAAGCATATTTATGTATCACGTCCTCAGTTTTAATTCTTTCATTGTGTCTTCTTCTATTATCCTTCCATACAGTCTCATAAATAAAATTATGAAAATAAAAGTACTCTAAATTTTTAAATTCTGTTTTGCATGCAGAAAATAATTCTTCACAAATTTTAATATGAGGATCCATTGATCCACCAACATCAAAGAAAACAAGAACTTTTACTGCATTGGTTTTTTCTGGAACCATTTTTATATCTAACAAACCGGCATTTTTAGCAGTACTTTTGATTGTGTCATCTAAATCAA
This sequence comes from Gammaproteobacteria bacterium, assembly GCA_038141925.1. GTDB lineage: Bacteria > Pseudomonadota > Gammaproteobacteria > Magnimaribacterales > AG-339-G14 > MEDG-81. Next base: position 889,807 of record JAYQJB010000002.1, read on the forward strand.
GCTCTTCATCATTAGATTGTCTTATGAATTTTCTCAGTCTTCTAAGCGCGACTTTTATATTTCTTGTACCTAGCTCAATTGAATCATCTAAATTTTTAAAATCTCTTTGTTGCCAGACTTTAACAGCTTTATTTTATTTTCCTTCTCCGTCAACTCTAATGCCTTCAGGATGAGAACCTGCATTACCGAAAGGCGATGTACCGCCTGTACCTACCCACTTATCTCCTTTTTGATGCTTTCCTTTTTGCTCTTCTAATCTTTTTATAAATTCTGAAAGAAGCTTCTCAAGGCCGCCCATTGTTTCAATTTTTTTTTTAGTTCATCTTCTGTCAGGAACTTTTCAAATTCTTTCCTTAACCACTCTTCTGGAACAAAGCCTGAAGAACATCGTCTAAAGTTTCGAGACCTTTAAAGTAAATATCAAAAGCTCTATCAAACTTGTCGTAATGTTTTTCATCTTTTACAAGAACGGATCTTGATAAATAGTAAAAATCATTTATATCAGCGAAAATTACCTGTTTCTCTAGACCAGATATTAAATCTAGAAGTTCTCTCAAGGTACACGGTACGCCGACTTCTTTTAGAGTTTTAAAAAGATTTATTAACATTCAATTAATTTTGGTTATTGCCTTCTCTCCTAGTCATAAAAGCTAATCTTTCAAGCAATTGAACATCTTGTTCATTTTTAACCAAAGCCCCGTATAAAGGAGGAATAGCTTTTGAGGGATCTCTATTCTTTAAAATTTCATCAGGTAAATCATCTGCCATCAAAAGTTTTAACCAATCAACCAACTCAGAAGTTGAAGGCTTCTTTTTCAAACCAGGAACTTTCCTTACATCAAAGAAGATATCCAATGCTTCTTTAACAAGTTTTTCTTTGACTTTTGGGTGATGTACTTTAATGATTTCTTTCATTGTTTCTCTATCTGGGAAAGATATGTAATGAAAAAAACATCTTCTTAAGAAAGCATCAGGTAATTCTTTTTCATTGTTACTTGAAATGATCACAATTGGTCTTGTTGTAGCTTTTACGGTTTCTTTAGTCTCATAAACATAAAATTCCATTCTGTCTAATTCTTGTAGAAGATCATTTGGAAATTCAATATCAGCTTTATCTATTTCGTCAATAAGAAGGACCGCTTGTTTTTCTGAAGTAAATGCCTCCCAGAGTTTTCCTTTTTGAATATAATTTGAAATATCTTTGACTCTTTCGTCACCTAATTGAGAATCCCTTAATCTGGTAACAGCGTCGTATTCATATAATCCTTGTTGGGCTTTGGTTGTAGATTTAATGTGCCATTCAATCAATGGAAGGTCTAAAGATTTAGCAACTTCTAGAGCAAGCATTGTTTTTCCTGTTCCTGGCTCTCCTTTTATCAATAATGGTCTTTCAAGAGCTATTGCTGCATTCACTGAAAGGCTTAGATCGTCTGTAGCTATGTATGATTTTGTACCTGTAAATTTCATTTATTTTCCTAATTTGAGTATTTTTTAAAAATCTATAATAACAATATTTTAAGTATTATTTCTTAATTCTTAATTTTGCTAATTGTTTTGATTGACCTACTAAATTACCTTTTGAATCCCAAATTTCTCTATCTTCTTCAATATAGTTATTGGTAATAAATTCTGTTTTAGCAATAACTTTTAAAGGACCAGGCTCTGGTATGTTTCTAATATGAGATGTTAACGTAAGTGTTGGAACCCAACCTACTGTGCCTAATTTGTTATAAATTGGTGGTGTTGTTGCATCTAAAAATAAAATTAATCCAAATAAATCGACTAATCCGCCATCTTTCCATCCCATATATAATTTTAAAGTTGCTTGATTATCTTTCTTTGGATTTTCCCACCATACAGAATCAGAACAATATTTTTTTCTAAGTTTTTATCCAGTTTAGGGCTAAAACCTTCTTTGTAGGGGAACTTGGGTACATGTTTCATAATCTTCAAAATTTGGTTCACTTCTTAAATTTTCTTTTAAACCTTTCATCTTTGAAAAATCTGTAAAAGTAACGGTAGAAAAAATTTTTAAATTTCCTTTTTGACTTCAACGAGACATGAGCAGTTGAAGTACTTCTAGTAGTTGCTATTTTTGATACTTCTATATCAGCAGGTCCAAATTCGACTCTATCTATATAGTTGGCTGATAGCACCAGTGGGTCTTTATGATCAAGGTATTCTGAACAAGCCTTTGCAAGCAAAGACATTGAATATCCACCGTTGGCAGTTTGTCCGATACTCCAGTTATCTGAAATATTTGCTGTAAAATTACCATTTGAAGTTTCAATTACTTTTATAGCATCTTCAAAATTTTTAGAAATACTCATATTTAGTTTTAGTGGATAAATTTAAATGAAAATTATTCTTATTTTGACATAGGAGCCAACTTAACTCATGAATCTTTTGATAAAGATTTAATAACAGTTATAGAAGAAGCTAAACAAAATAAAATAAAAAAAATTTGTATAACAAGTACTTCAATTGAAGATACAAAAGTTTCTTTAAAATTATTAGAGAATGACAAAAATTTCTTCATAACTACTTGTGGTATTCATCCACATTATGCTGATACATTTGAGGAATCAAATATTGAAGAAATTAAAAAATTAAGTGACCATGTTCTGTCAAGGCTATTGGAGAAACAGGGTTAGATTTCAATAGAAACTTCTCAAAGAAAGAAAATCAATTATTATGTTTTAAGTCTCAAATTGAAATTGCTCAAGAGCTAAATCTTACCCCTTTTCTTACATCAACGAGATGCGCATAAAGACTTCATGAATTGTTTTAGTAACTTAGATCTTAAAGTAAATGCTGTAGTTCATTGTTTTACAGGAGAAAAAAAAGAATTTTATGAATATCTCGATAAGGGTTTTTGGATTGGTTTTACCGGTTGGATTTGTGATCCAGTAAGAGGAAAACACATGATTGATTTAATATCTAATATGCCTCTAGACAGAATAATGATAGAAACGGATTCACCTTATTTACTTCCTAAAAATCTTAAAATCAAGGGTAGAAGAAATGAGCCAAAATTTATTGTTGAAGTTGCAAAGAAAATAGCTAAATTACAAAATAAAGATTTAGAGGAAATCACTCAAATATTTTTTGAAAATAGTCAAAAATTCTTCAATCTTTAAGCTTCGGAAATAATTTGTTGAGAAGTTAATTCAGCAAATTTCTCCTCTAACCCAAGAGAAATCATGATTTCTTTTGTATGAGTCCCTACTTTAACTGGAGGATGACTTACTTCGCTTTCAGAATAGGAAAATTTTGGTGCTGGAGATGGTTGAGTAACATTATCCAAATCAAAGAAAGATTTTCTTTCAACATTATGTTCATGATTTATAGCTTCATTCATAGAAAGAACAGGAGCAAAACAAATATCAGTTCCTTCCATTATTTGGCACCATTCATCACGTGTCTTTTCTTTAAATCTGTTTTCTAAATTTTCTCTTAAAGCTGGCCATGAATTTTTATCCATTTGGTTATCAAAAATGTCTTCATCAATATTCATTTTTTCTCTTAATAATGAATAAAATTGTGGCTCTATCGAACCTATAGAAACAAACTTTCCATCTTTGCATTCATAACAGCCATAAAAATGTGCAGCGCCATCGAGTAAGTTAGAATCTCTTGAATCGGTCCAAATACCTGAATTCAACATTCCATACATCATACTCATTAATAAGCCGATCCTTCAGTCATGGCAGCATCAATTACTTGTCCCTTTCCTTCTTTGTTTACTGTATTTAAAGCTGCACATACTCCAAGAGCAAGTAGCATCCCCCCTCCTCCAAAATCACCAATTAAATTTAATGGAGGTGGGGGTGGAGTATCTTTCTTTCCAATTGCTCCAAGAACGCCACTCAAAGCAATGTAATTTATATCGTGTCCTGCAGCATTAGCTAATGGACCGTTTTGACCCCAACCTGTCATTCTCCCAAAGATTAGCTTGGGGTTTATTTTTAAAAGTTCGTCTGGTCCAAGATTATTCTTTTCCATGACTCCAGGTCTAAACCCTTCAATCAAAACATCTGCAGATTCTACTAATTTTTTAATTATGTCTTGGCCTTCTGATTTTCTAATATCTACTGTTATTGATTTTTTTCCTCTGGAAGCAATATCTGCACTAGAACCTCTTCCAGCAGCCGAAATTCTTTCTACAGAAATTACTTCTGCTCCCATATCAGCCAAAATCATTCCGCAAAATGGTGCTGGACCAATTCCAGCCATTTCAATAACTTTTATATCTTTAAGTGGGCCCATTTATATTTCTCCCAAAAGGTTTTAAATGCCTGATTAAAACTGGTAATAACATTAATGCAGCTAATATTGCTACGATCATAGAAAATGAAGTGAATATTCCAAAAAATACACTGGGATTAAAATTAGAACTAACTAAGATCATAAAGCCCAATACTATAGTGAGGGAAGTGTAAAACATTGCTCTACCAATTGTTGCATGACTATTTTTTATAGCTAAATCATAATTTTTTTGAAGTTCGTATTCTTTTAAAAACCTATGAACGTAATGAATTGTATTGTCTACTCCGATTCCAATACTAATTGCTGCAACAGTGACAGTCATAATATCAAGTGGAATGCCAGACCACCCTATTATTCCTAGAACACTTGCAGCAGACAATAAATTAGGAATCATGGCTATTAGAGCCATATAGAAAGACCTAAATAAAATAATAAACATTATAAAAATTGCACTAAATACAATTGTTAAACTTCCAATTAAGGATTGAAATAAACTTTGAAGAAGGTTGTTATAAATTACTGAGATTCCAGATAAATAAAATTGTTCTTCATTGAGCTTATAATTTTGAATTAAATCATTTTTAACTTCTTCGATAAGATTTTTTCTATTTAGTCCATCCATAGATTCAATGACTCTTGCCGATAATCTGACTTGATTGTCATCTTCTGATATGTACGAACTAAGAAGTTGATTGTTAATATCTTCAGGAAGAACTTTTCTAAGTAACGCGAGTTCAAGATCATCTAAGGTTTCTCCCTTAGCTATTTCAGCTAATTTTATTGCGCTGGAAACAGAAAGAACTTTTCCAATTTCAGGTCTCCCTTCCAAATAATCGTGAATTTCTTCTAGATAAGATAAATTTTGAGAATTGAACCAGTAACCATATTCTTCAGTCTCGATTCCAAAATCATCAAAGTCCTCTTCAAAGTCTTCATTAATTTCTAAATCGCTCTCCGGAGCAGAAATAATAATGTCTAAAGGTGCTGTTCCGCCTAACTTTTTATCAATTAATGAAAGCCCTTGATAGATTTCCGTTGTAGGCTTGAAATAGTCAATAAACTTATTTTCTACACTCAGCTTATTAATGCCAACTAGTGCAAAAACGAAACCAAGCAAGGATATTAATAAAATTACATTTTTAAATCTAACTACCAAAGAATTTATCCAAGTAGTAAATCCTGAAGAGTAATCCACTTTAGTATCTTTAACATTTTTATCCATTAATGATGCAAGAGAACCAAAAAATACAAAAGATACAATGAAAGCAATAAAAATACTCAATACCATTAATAATCCAAAATCAATTATTGGTCTTATGTCGCTGATTATTAATGATGCAAAAGCTACCATTGTTGTTAGAGCTGTATAAAGACAGGGAAGAAACATTTGTGAAAGAGTTCTTTTAAGAGCTTCATTATGAGAAAGTTCGCTAAATCTTGAAGTAATTTCTCTATATCTAACAACCAAATGAACTGTTAGAGAAATTCCAATAATCATTAATAAAGCAATGAAATTGGCTGAAACCACAGTCACTTTCCAGCCCATCCAGCTTATGAGTCCAGTAGTAAAAAGAGCCGATAACCCAGCTGAAATCAATGGAATGACAACCCATCTGAATTGTCTAAAAATAAGAGAGAGAATCAAGACAAACATAAAAAAAACAGCTATGCCAAAGGTAAGTAGATCTTGCTGAATCATTTTTATAGTATCGTGGGCAATCATTGCTCCCCCACCTAAAAAAATTTCTCCTTTATCTTCATAGTCATTTGTAATGTCTCTTACTTCATTGATAAGAATTGCCTCGTTAGATAAATTTATTTTTTTTGTTCATCTATTCTTAAATCAAGAATTTCTAAATTATCATTGAAAGTTTTCTCATCTATAGAGTTCTTTTGATCCAACAAATCATATCTCTCAGAAATTAATTTTTGATACTCTTCGTTTTGCTCTAAAGACATTTGAAATGCAATGGTTTTCAAATCTTCACTGATTAATAATCCTCTATAAACCTCATTGGTTTCAAATTCATGTTTTGCTTTATCTAAATTTACATTTTCAGTTGACAAAGTAATGACATTTTCAGCAAGTTCGCTTATAGATTGTTCTGAATATTTAAGGAGAGGTACATCAAATAAACTTAAAACGTTTTTAATGCCATTAACTTTCTTTAGATCCTCGACAAGATTTTTTAAAAGAGAGACGGTTTCTATAGTGAAAATATCTTTATTAGGTGTATAAGCTATGACGAGAAAGTCAGAAGAGCCATATTTTCTTGAATTTTCTCGATACGTCTTCAAATCAGGATCATTATCCAGAAGCAAAGTATCTGATGATGCATCTAATTGAAACTTAGGAAGTCCTAAAAGACTTATTAAAGATAATACAATTAGGAAAAAGATAAAAAATTTTGACTTATCTACTAAAAAATTAAAAAAAATATTCATGATTTTTTCATATCAAATTGTTTTTGACGTTCTGCATATCTAATTCTATCTGACTCGGATTTTTCAAAAAAACAATTATGACAAGAGATGCCTTTTTTATATTCGCTTCTTTTTAAATCTTCCTTAGAGAGAGGTCTTCTGCAGGCATAGCATTGTCTAAAATTTCCAGGCACAAGATCCTTTGTTACAGTAACTCTTTCATCAAAAACAAAACAATCTCCATGCCATGATGATTTATCTTTGGATTCTGAAAGAAAATTTAATATCCCACCTTTAAGTTGATATATATCATTCAATCCCTCTTCTTCAAATGAATGCAATGCCTTTTCACAACGAATCCCACCAGTACAAAAAATTCCAATATTTTTATGCTCAAATTTCTTTTTATTTTTTTTTAAAAAATATTTAAATTCTCTAAAATTTTTTGTGTCTGGAGAAATAGAGTTTCTGAAAGTTCCTACCTTATTTTCGTAGTCATTTCTTACGTCAATAATAATGTTCTTTGAATCTTGAACAAAGTTGTGCCATTCCGATGGAGTAAGTATTTTCCCTTGTGATTATAAGATTTACCATTGGTACCCGATGGTACAAGCTCTTTTCTAGTTTTAATTTTTAATCTTTTAAAAGGTGATGTGTCTGAATAAGAAAATCGGAACTCTACCTCACCAACTAAGTTGTTTAAATATAAATTTAGATCTTCTAAAGCTTTATCTTTATCAGACGAAACAGTTGCATTTATACCCTCTGGAGTGAGAATAATAGTTCCTTTAATCTGTCTTTTAATGCAATGATCTCTTAAACCATCTTCCAATTCCTGATATTTAGGAAATTCAAAACATTTATAAAAAGTTCCTATTTTGAACACGAGATATTCTAAAGTTAACTGGATCCACCCAAACAGTCAGGGGAATCTAAGCTCGATTGATTATTGCTCTCCCATTCAGTTTTGGTGAAAGGATGAATTGCTATAGCATGAATAAGTTTCATTTCATCACTAAGTACTTTATAAATTAATTGGTGTCTTTGGACTGGCCTCATATTCTCAAATTCATCAGATACAACCGTAACCTTGAAATGTGATTCAGCACCATCTGGAACATTGTGATTAGGGCTTTCGTTTATAACTTCTACAAAAAGAGATGATATTTCAGTTTTTAACTTTTCTTCAATATTATCTTTAATCATTTTTATTAAGAATTATCTGCATAGTTTAATTCATTTAGTTTCTCTTGATGACTTTCTTTGGTAGTTGTTACAAAAGAGATAGTGAGTAATGATATTGCCCATAAAATAACTGAAGCAGTTACTGCTGTAATGCCAAAAGTAAATAAAATTTCAGGGTCTACCTTTCCTGGCACTGCATTTTCTGGCCATGCAGCAAAAGTCAAAATCATCCCAGCTGCAAAGGCTCCTGCTCCACTCATACACTTTTGTGCAAATGATCTTGCTGCCAATAGAGTTCCTTCCATTCTTCTTCCAGTTTTGATTTCAACCTCTTCTACTGTATCCCAAACCATTGAATTAAGAGTTGTAAAAGAAATTACAGATGTAGCGACTCCGATAAAGTGAAATATTAAAACTCCAGCAAGAACAATTGGAGATCCATTTTCAGGTAAAAAACCTAGAAGCCTTAAAACAATTATTCCATTTTCTACAGTTAAGGAAATTGCAAATAAGACTAATGCTCCATTTTTCTTACCAAACCTATTGGCTAAAAATGGAGAGACCACAATACCTACAAGAGGAGCTAAAAATAAGCTTAATCCGATTGTAAGTATGTTGAGAGGGGTAAATTCCCAAAAAAAACTATAGTAATAAAGAGTTAAATTGGTAGCAATTCCACTTGCTACTCCCATCATAATCATAGCAATGAATAGAATTATGTAATTTCTACTAACAGTCATAGTCTCATATAATTCTTTGAAAATTATCCCTATAGTTTTTCTTTCTATTTCAGGAGCATGGAGATCTTTTATGTGTCTATGGGTACCTGTAGCCGTTACTACAATTGCTATGAACATTATTGGACTACAAACAAGACCATAAGTTATCCAGGTATCAGCAACGAATCTTGCATCTTGAGTACCTGTAAGAGTGCTATAAACAACAAATATCCATAATGAGTTCCAAACTGCTAATCCTCCCCACCAGCCAAACCAATATCGATAAGATAAAAGAGAACTTCTTTCCACATAATCCTTTGAGAGCTCTGGTCCTAAAGCATTACTTGGAATTTCATAAATTGTAATTGCTGTTCTTATGAAAGCACCGACAATCAACAAAAACCAAAACAGTTCCATTTGACTTATATTCTCTGGAGGGTCCCAAATTAAAAAAAGGAAACTGCAACAGGAATGGCGGAACCATACATCCAAGGATGTCTTCTTCCCCATTTTGATTGGGTTTTATCAGAGAAATATCCAATTAAGGGATCTGATATAGCATCAATTACGAGCATCAATAATATTGCTAATCCTGCTAGGTTTGGTGCTAATCCAAAAACTTGGACGTAAACAAATAATAAAAAATAATTAAAGGCATTATCTTTTATTCCATACGCTAGAGATCCAAACCCATAAAAAAATTTGGTAAGGAAGGGTAATTTTTCTCTCATTTAATAAATCTAATAAATTAAGAATTAAGTATTACATACTTCTTTAGAAATTGACTGTTGGTAGACTCAATTTTAATTACAGAATTATTTATAATTTACATAGATTGGGGAAGACCATGCCCTTTCTTCAGACATCATAGTGCAATTGTCTTCTCTGGAAGTTTTGTAACTTCCATAACAAATGTTCACTTTTTTACAGTTACCCTGTTCATCAAAATCACATCTTAAGTTGCCAGCATTTATTCTAAGTGAAGGTTCTTCAATTGCTCGAACGTAATAAACGGAATCCCTTTTATCTGATGAATAATCTTCATCTGTAAAACGAACTCGACAACTATTTCCTTCTTTAGGACAATCTATTGTTTTCCAGGGATCCAAGATTAATTTATCAATATCTTCGTTACTTGAATTCTGAGGAGTAATTTTTATTACTTCAATTCTGGTGATTTTGTTCCTTTCTTCAGAGGGGTTATAACATTCGTTTTTACACAAAGTTTTTAATTTTTTCACTGGAAAGATTTCCTAATTTATAATCAGGACATCCTGGTTTTTGCTTAAAAGACCCTAAAGCTTTGACTTCAAAAACTGGATTTTCTTTTTTTGAAGTTTCGGATCCCATTGGTAGAGGTTCTGTTGTATCTATTAAATTAAACCAAAGCAGAATTCTTGGTCCACTGGTAGCATAAGTTTCCCTTCTTTTGAAACTATCCCAAATTCCCTCTCTTGATCTATTTTCTACATGAACTGCGGCCAAGCCTCCTGTTGTAAAAAAAGATGATTGTCTGATTGGTTCCCATAATGAAAATGGATCTGGGATATCGAGTTCTTCTAAATTTACCTTTCTAGGTTGATCTGATTTTTCCTCTTGAAGAGTTAAGTTGTCTTCAACAAATTTTAAAGTTGGACCATTTGCTTCGGTTGTAACCATTCTATCGATAGGTTTATAACCCGTTCCTGGTCTTGATCGATGATTATCACTTGATGCAATAAAACCAAATTTAAATCTCTGTTCTATTCCATCTTCAAAGAATTTCTTAAAGCTAGAGCATATTGGGCGGAGCCTCTGGGTCGATAATTGAAAGCAGGAATAAAACAATCTTTGCATTGTCCGGAATCTAACCATTCTTCCGGGGTAATGCCTTTGACAGCAAACTTTCCAGATAATCCTCCCTCGATATATAACTGTCTTGCTAGTGCAGCTCTTTTATCGCAAATTGCTTCACTGTTTTGATTTTCAAGACATCTTTCTTTAATAATTTCTCCTGCTTGCCAACAAGAAGGCAAATAATTATCGGAAGGTTCTGGACAAAACTGCACATTGTTTTCTGTAAGACTAGCAGTCCATGGTCGATACTCTTCAGAATTACCATGTCCCGACATAATTTCAAAAGAAATTTGTTTTTCAGAATTATTGTGTTCATCGGATAATTGTTTATCCCAGCTTGATTCACTGGGCGTATAAAAACCCCAAGTGTTTCCATGAGGTATAACTATAGAGTCAGATTTTATGTTGTCTAATGCTGTAAATAGATCTTTTGGAGTTAACGCTGAAAAGTAACAAGAATTGTTAGCATTATAAAAATCATCATCGCAATCTTCAGTTTTAACTATATGTTCACTAAATGTAATTAAATCTGCGTATCTATTTCTGTTTTTAAAATCAACTATTGCCATAGATAGCATGTTCGATCTCACAACTGGAATCTATCTGCGCTTCGCATTCCATCAGTAGCTACTCCGCCTGAACCAATAGGCATCACAGGCAGAGATTCTTCATCTGTTTCCAAGAACATGACATTTTTATGCCCATAATGATTTTCTTTATTGGGGTCAATTTGAGTCCATTCAAAACCTAGAAAAGATATCAAATCAGGAGTTTCGCTATTTTCATGAATTGCATTACATTGTCTTATGGCTTTTTTTGCTTCCATCCACTTTGTGGGAGTAGCAGCTTCCGCATGATCAGAAATTACCCAAAAATCTAATGCGGAACAAAATCTTGCGTAATCACATGCATCTGATACAGGATGAGGACCTTCGCCATTATTTAAAGGAAGACTCCATAGAAAAGCATCAGAAGAATAAGTTGAGTGAACATGAGTATCGCCAAACAGAATTTGTTTATTTGATGGGTTGTGTTCCAGTTGAGACTGAATCTTTTTAGTTAATAATTCTTTTGGGTAAGAAGAGTTTACATTGGACTCAGCTTTTTCAAGAACTCCAAAAAAACCAAAATAAAAGGCTAAAAAATAAATACCTATTATTGATGCTATCGAAAATATAGTTCCAAAAAGCCAAAAAACAACTTTTAAAATTAAATTCAATGTTTTCTCCGATTCATTTCTTCTTCTGATTTTTTTATAAAATCTATCACGACAGTATCATTCTTTTGAAATGAAAATTCTTTAGCGTCTCTATTGAAAACTTGCCAAGATGAAGTATTTTGTTCATGAAATAATTTTACATCTTTGTTTTTAAAGAAAGGAATTAAGATCATTCCTGCTAAAAAACCTCCAATATGTGCAAAATAAGCTGTACCACCCTCCATATCTATAGATCCAGGAATACTGAAAAATTGCATAATAAGCCAAAAACCTAAAACCAAAAAAGCAGGTACTCTAATCATTTGAATGATTATGATAATAAATACCAAACACTTAACATTAGCTTTCGGGAATAACATTAGATAGGCCCCTAAAACACCTGCTATAGCTCCACTTGCTCCAACCATAGGTATTTGAGATGTTGGATCTACTATCCCCTGGCATAAAGCAGCAATTGTTCCGCAAAGAAGATAAAAGAAAATAAATTTAACCATTCCCATAGAGTCTTCTACATTGTAACCAAAGATACATAGAAAAAGCATATAGCCCCCTATATGGAATAAGCCTCCGTGAAGAAACATAGAGGTATAAATGGTGAAAGACGAATAATTTGAAAAAAAATCAGCCGGAATGAAACCAAAACTATAAAAAATCGAGGTATTCATTTGACTTAAGTATTGAAGAACAAAGACAAAACTACAAAGCCCGATCAATAAATAAGTAACAAAAGGAGTTGAAGAACTTGGATTATCATCCGATATCGGAAAAAACATTTTAGTAGCCTAAATCTTTAACTGCAGACTCATATTCGTCTCTCGTTATTGTATAAAAGTATATGAAAGTAAGTCCGCCAATATTTAAAATTGGACCAATGATACAAATAAATAGAACTAAGTTATTAACTGGCTCTTGCATTTCCTGAATGGTTGCTTCCGTATTACTAAAACCTAAAAATTGAAGGACAAAACCAAGAATGAATACGCCTAGACCAGAAAATACTTTTTGAAATAATCCTGGGCCAGCGAGAAACAAACCTTCATCTCTTCTTCCGGTTTTTTTCTGCGAATCTTCTACTACATCAAAAACCATTGAAATTAATATCACCCAGCCCATTACAGATAAAATATCAGTAATGCATTGATGAGAAATCATAATCCACCACAAAGCATTTGATCCATTATTAGGAAAAGTTTGAGCTTCAAAAAAAGGATCTATCAATCTCAACGTAAAAGGGATGTAGGAAATCAATACTGTAGTTGTTAAAGCAAAGAGTGCAATATTCTTTTTTTCTCTACCTCGGGAAATGACTACGGCGATAATTGCACCGATTATTGCAGAAATACCTCCCGCTAATGGAAATACAGAAATATCTGAAGGTGTCCATTCCCAAAAGTAAATGCTTATATAGTTTCCTACTCCAGTATTTAATCCCAAAAATAAAGCGTAAAGACAGCCTCCAAAAAAAATCATAAGCCAAGACTTATTGGATAATGTTTCTATAACTTCTCTAAAGACTTGTTTTGTATCAATATTTAAAGTTTCGGGCACAACATGAAGATCTTTAATATGTTTATGAGTGCTTGAAGCCGCAATAAAACCAAGCACTAAGGTAAGAAAGCCAGCAAAATATGCTAATTTTTCATAACCCTCAGGATTAAGATAAGCTCTTGATCCCATATAACCTGATGTTTCAGGAAGGAAAAACTCCAACATTACAAAGCCCACAAGAATCGCTCCACCATATCCAAAAAACAAGCCCATAGCGTTTAAAGTATTTCGGCGGTCATAATCTTTAGTAAGCTCTGGGCCTAAAGCAGCTCTTGGTGTTTCAAAAAAAGTTATTGCAAGTCTTATGCATACTGTCAAAGTTAATAATTTAAAAAATAAATAGGTTTGATCATAAGAAGAAGGCGGAACAAAAAGTAACCAGATGCAAAATGCTAAAGGGAAAATACTGGCATAAATGAAAGGATGTCTTCTGCCTAATTTTGACTTGAATCTATCTGACCAAACACCCACCAAGGGATCAGAAATGGCATCAAAAAAAAAAGAGAGACTCCAAGTGCAATTGATGCCAAATATGGTTCCAAGCCTAAGACTTGATTGTAATAAAGTAATACCCAAGTCCCAAAAATAACATTTTTAATTCCAACTACTCCAGAACCAGCTGAATGCAAAAAAAAAGTGTTAAGTTAGAAACAACGATATTCTTTTTATCTGACATTTAAAAAATTTGAAAAATAATATACTCTAGACATAAGCAATTATGCACTAATACTCAAGGTGAAAACATGGGAGTTCTCAATAATAAAGTAGCAATAATTACAGGAGCCGGAAGAGGCATTGGTATGGAAACAGCGCTATTATTTGCTAAAGAAGGTGCAAAAGTTGTAGTAAATGATTTAGGTGCTAATCCTGATGGCTCTGGTCATGAAAAAATAGCTGATGAAGTTGTAGCTGAAATTAAAGCCCTAGGAGGAGATGCAGTTGCAAATTACAATTCTGTAGATTCGTACGAGGGCGGAATGAATATCTTCAACACAGCAATGGATACTTTTGGCGCAGTAGATATTATTATCAATAACGCTGGAATTTTGAGAGATAAAACTTTATTTAATATGGAAGAGTCTGATTGGGATGCAATCATGGCCGTTCACTTGAAAGGACACTTCAACTGCACTCAACCATTTGTTAGATATATAAGAGAAACTAATAGATTGAATTGCAGAATCATTAACATGTCTTCAGTTTCTGGTCTTATTGGAAACTTTGGCCAAACAAACTATGGAGCAGCCAAAGCAGGCATTGCCGGCTTTAGTCGATCGTTATCTATGGAAATGGCTAAATACAAATGTACAGTTAATACAATTTCACCAGGAGCAGCGACAAGACTAACCATTGATTTAATGAAAGCAGCAGGAAGAGAAGTTGATCCCAATGATTGGAGCCAAGGTCCACAACAAATTGCACCAATCATTGCTTGGGTATGTTCAGATGAGGCTAGTGAAATTACCAATCAAATATTTCATGTTTCTTCTGGAACTATTGGCATCATGCAACAACCAGCGGTAATAAAATCATTTAAAAGTGATGAGCTTTGGTCTATGGAACAGTTAAATCAACTTATGCCCGAACTAGTTGAGGCCAAAAAAACCCACGACAAAGAAGTTGAAGAAAAAGGAAAACCTTCTTAATTAAGATTCCGCTTTATAAATAGATTTTTTTGTCTGAGACAAAACGTTTTTAAGCATTGGCATAAAAGTTTCTATAGGTAGACTTTCATACTCTGGATCAAATGAATTTTGATCATACTTGGCACAAAACTCGACACAATCTTTCCAATGCTCACTGTCTTTATATTTATCTCTCATGTGTCTATCAAGACCTAAGAAATGGAAAAAGTAGTAACCTTGAAAAATTCCATGATGTTTTAAAATCCAATAATTCTTCTCAGAAATATATGGTTCCAATAAAGTAGCTGCAAAATCTGCATGATTTGCGGGAGCTAAAATATCACCTATATCATGAAGTAAAGCACAAACAACATACTCTTCATCTCTGCCATCTCGGTAAGCTCTGGAAGCTGTTTGCAAACAATGTTCATATCTATCTACAGCAAAGCCACCAAAATCATCTTTCAACATATTTAAGTGTTCGATAATTCTGTCTGGTAAGTTTTCTGAATGGACCATAGCGGCTTCAACAATTGGAGTATAGTCATCTTGAGTACCGTCGGTCATCTTTGTAAATGTTGCTTTTTTCATGACTTTATTTTCTCTAAAAATTAAACTTCATTCAAACATTTTATGTAAATAATTCTCATTGTTATCTTTTTTCTCATTGAAAGTTTTTAGTGTTTTAGCTGATAAAATTATCAAAAAATTATGGAGATAAGATGCAAAAAGAACTTAATTTAAAACAAGTATGCACTACATTAAATGAAATAATGGAGTATGAACTGGCTGGTGTAGTTAGATATACTCATTCGGCATTGATGGTAGTTGGACCTCATAGAATTCCCATAGTGAGTTTTCTACAAGAACAGGCTAACGAATCGCTTCAACATGCTCAACAAGCAGGAGAGCTACTTACCGGTCTTGATGGACATCCTAGTCAAAAAATAGCTAAGATTGTAGAGACTAATAATCATTCTATAAAAGATATTTTAGAAGAAAGTTTAGAACATGAACTTCATGCTTTAGGTCTATACAAAAAACTTCTGAACATGGTTGAAGGTGCTTCTATATATCTAGAGGAATACACCAGAGATCTAATTGGTCAAGAAGAGCAACATCAACTTGAATTAAGAAAAATGTTGAAAGACTTTAGTTAGAATCCTGAAGTTTTCTTTTGTACCAATCTAAATAAGTTCCTATAACTGAAGAAAATTCTTCCACTTCAGAAAGTTTCATCAAATGATCATATGTTTTAGGATAATCTAAAACAAAATTTTCTGAGACAAGAGTAAAGCCCTTTTCTTTTAAATCTTCTTCATAATGACCTTCTCTCAAAAATTGGGAGAAATCACAAAAAAATGAAATATCTACAATAGTCAAATGACCAAAACCAATGAATTTAGTATTTTTTAAAGACTCTCTATTCCGTTAAGAAAAAATTCGTAAGCTAATTTCATCCTTTGATATAAAGCTTCGTTCATATTTTTAAGCCCGAAAAGGTATTCTTGATGTTCTCTAGAAAAAACAAGTCCTGAATCTAGAAAACTGTCTATTCTTGACGCTTCAAAAAGAGTTTTTTCCATACAAATTATGAATATCATCTTGTCTAGCTATGGCTCTTAAAATGCTATTTGACTCAAATATTCCTAATTTTCCATCAGGGCTAAATGCTGCTGGAACAGTTCCAAAAGGAATTAATTTTATAAAATCGTCTGTCTTGTAAAGTGCTGAATTAAAACCTCTCTTACCAATTCTCTTAAATTGCTTTAATTTTTTTTTATCAGCATCTGATAATTTTTTTGGCTCAAAATCCCACAGCCAATTAGGAATCTCGGTAGGTTTGTCACCAATAACTTCAATAGGAATATCAGCAATCTTTGCAGCTATCTCAGCTTTCCAAACTCTTGGATTTGGTAGATAAGAAAAGATTTTCAGTCCCTTTTCCATAGACTTTAATTAAATAAGTATAGTGAACCTTACCCACATCCAAATCAATATTAATAAACTTGGCAACCAGAATAAGGCTCTTAAAGGAGTATCTCCAATAAAACCATTTATGAAAACATGATAAACAGAATGAGCAACTCTTAAGCCAACAAACCAATATGCGAGCAAAAGAAAATATGAATCTACTTTTCCAGTTACGTATAAAACTATACAGATAGCATAAAACAGAATAGGAAATTCAAATAAATTAGTTAAGTTTCTATCAGCTTGTTTAATTATCTCCGTTGCAGATGATGGAGGAGAAAACTTCATCATTTCAATGCCAGTGTGTTTTTTATCTATTAATACGTTCTTGAATCTGACTATCGTACCAATCAAGGACACTGAGAAAGTTAATAAGACCATGTAAAACACAGGTATAAATATTTCAGTATTCATTTATTTCTCCCAAAAAAATTATTCTTTATCTTGTTCCCTAGCTCTTAATTTTTCAAGGCTCAATTTATCTTTCAGGCTCATTAAATATGCAGCACCTGCAAGAATAACTACTGCTGAAGCCTCAGCAATTATCATCAAAGCATCCATTTCCTTATTTTGCATTACTATCAAACGACACAAGGCAGTAATTGCAATTATGATAGGTAATGTTACTGGTATTCGAGAAGTAGAATAAAAGGCTCCAACCATACCTAGTATCTCTGCATAGATGAAGAGCATAAACAAATCTGGCAAAGTAATTTGTCTTGCCAAAACCATCTCATAGCAATAAAGTGCTGCAGCAATACAAGTAGATATACCGATGATAGCTAGCAAAACTTTTTCACTGGCGATAGTTGTCCAATGCAGTCCCCTATTCACTGATTTATCAGTAAGTTTTTCAGACATAAATAAAGTTTATCTAGTTCTAAATATCTAGCAAATAAAAATTATATTGAATTATTATTTTTATAAATTAATCAAGAGTTAAAACTAAAGATTTAAAATATCTACATGTATGAAAAGGCAAATCAAGAAAAATTAGATTTTATTCAAAAAGGATTAAAAGATTATTCTTCGCAGAGAAATTATGATTTCGGGCCAAGATCTAGGGAAAATATTTCAAATTTATCGAAGTATATTTCGCATAGAATTATTAATGAATACGATCTGATTAGAGAAATACTTTCGGAATACAATCTTCAGACGGTAGATAAATTCGTACAAGAAGTTTTTTGGCGAGTTTACTGGAAAGGCTGGCTAGAACATAGGCCTCAAGTATGGAGAGATTTTGTTGACTCCAATCCTACTTATTCTGAAGAAGTTTACAAGAAAGCAATAATTGGTGAAACAGGTATTGAGTGTTTTGATGATTGGATAAAGGAAATAAAAACAGAAAATTATTTACACAATCACACCAGAATGTGGTTTGCGAGTATTTGGATATTTACTCTAAATTTACCCTGGGAGCTTGGCGCAAGATTTTTTATGAAATATTTATTTGACGGTGATGCTGCATCAAATACTTTAAGTTGGAGATGGGTTGCAGGTATCCAGACACAAGGTAAAAATTATCTAGCGCGAGAATCCAATATAAGAAAGTTTACCAATCAAAGATATTTGCGTACTTCACTTAATGAAAACGCCCTACCTTTAGAAAATCATAAAATTTACTCCCCACAGGAAATTAGACATTTACACACCGAACAAAAATATAAAAATTTAGTTTTATTTGAGTCTGATTTGAATGTAAATGAGCGTAACTCTTTTTTTAAAAATTATGAAAATATTTTTTTGATAGTACTTGATAATACAAAAAGAAACATAGAGTTAGATGAAAAAGTCCTAGATTTTAAAAAAACTTTACAAGAAGCTTTTACAAATAAAGTATCTAATTCTCAAATTATTAAAGGAGATGATATTAAAAAATTAAACAAAGAATTTGATGTGCTGTACCCATCCATCGGAGAAAATCTTGATTTTTTAAATCGAGAACTCAAAGATATTACTAAATTGCATTTCATAAGTTCAAAAGAAGATATTTTTTGCTGGCAGTTCTCTAAAAAGGGTTTTTTTAATTTTAAGAAAAATATCCCTGAGGTGGTTAACTATTTGCTTCATAAAAAAAACCTTTTTGATTAAGTATTTTATTTTAGACTTTTGTTTACAAATTCATTTTTATATTTAAAATAAAGCAAATCGTGATTTGATCCTATTGCCGCGATTTAAAAGAAGGTGCTAAAACGGAACTTTAAAATTCCCAGGATTTAACTTAATAACACGGAGTTTTCTATGAAAACATTCTATGTAAACGTCCGATATCTAATAGTTCCTGTTATGACAGTTTTAACTATTTACGGGCTTTTCTTGGGGGGTATCTTTGCTTGGACTGGAGTATTTCTTTTTGGTCTAAACATTATCTTAGATACCGTAACTAAAAATATTCACTTAAGAGCAGATTTTGATGAAAACGGCGATTCCTATGGAATTAAAACTTTTCAATACGTTGTGATGTATTTGATGCTGCCGATTTTTATCGTTCTGCAATGCGCTTTAGCTTGGAATTTATACCAATTTACAACTTCTAGTGCTGTTGCTATTGAAACGCTTGTTGGGGCAATTCTCTCAACAGGACTATGGGCTGGTCTAGGGATTATTTATGGTCATGAGTTGTCGCATAATAAGAAGGAAGGTTTTTCTGTATCTAGAGCTATTATGGCTTTAAGCGGTGCCTCACACTTTACTTATGCCCATGTCTATCAACACCATTTAGAATTGGGTCATCAAAATGATCCTGCTACAGCTCCAAGAGGAAGAAATGTTTATTGGCACACATGGTTATCTCATTTTGGTCAATCAAAGTTTTCTTTTGACTTAGAAAAGCAAAAACTGGAAAAACACAATAAATCATTTTTTTCTTTAGATAATAAATGGATATTGGGCTATCTGTATAGCTTGCCTTCCATAATTCTTTTTGTTTGGTCTGGCGGGATAATCGGTATTGTTGCTTTAGTTATTGTTTGGGGTATTTCTAACTTTCTGTTAGAAGCTCTAAATTTCATGGGTCACTATGGGCTAATTCGTGAAGCTGGTAAACCCGTTGAACACCGACATTCCTGGGATAACGATAACCTGTTTACCAGTTGGTTTTTCATTGAAATTGGGAGACAAGGAGATCATCACGTTAGAGGAGAAACTTACTTTTGGGAATTAGATGAAGTAGGAGCGCCAAACTATGAAATTGGTTATTTCACATTATTTTTGTTAACTCTAATTCCGCCATTATTTAGAAAATATACACAAAAATATTTAGATGAATGGGATCTTAATCAGGCTTCCAATGCTGAAAAGCAAATTGCCAAAGATTATTACGAAAACTCCAAACACTTATCAAACGAAATTTTAGTTGCTTAATGTTTGGTTTTTTTAAAAAAGAATAAAAGTTTTACCGCAAAACTTGTTGATTACGAAAAGGAGTTTGTTGTTGAGTCTGGTGACTCACTTCTTACTGGAGCACTGAAGGCAGGTCTATCTTGGCCAAAAAAATGTCAGGTAGGAAGTTGTGGAACTTGCAAATGCAAAATTCTTGATGGCAAAACAAGAGCAGAAATTGACTTCTCTTATGTATTGAGTCCTGAAGAATTAAGCGATGGTTATGCTCTAGCTTGTCAGACTTCTTTGAAATCAGACATCTCGGTTGCAGTAAATTTAATTGATTAACGGAGAATATTATGGAAAGTATTAAAGCAATTGGTTTAATGGCACTTTGGACAGTATTGAGTTTATATGCTCTTTACTACTTGAGTGCATTTGAAAACTTTAGAAATCCTTACTTAATTGTTCCAATTTCCCTTTCTTTGTTAGGTATACATATGATCAATATGTATATCTATTTTAAGGTTGGTGGAAATAAACCTTATGAGTGGAAAAGATTGAACTAATCTTTTGAAGGGGACGTCTTTTCTCTCCCAAAAATCGACGTTCCCTTCTTTTTATTCTAGAAAACTTACTGCATCTAGATGCAAGGCTTGCCAGCCTGATCTTTCTGCCATTACGGCAAACATCTCATCCCCTCGTTCTGTTCTCTCCACAATCATGGCAGACATAACTGCCATTAAAAAACCCACAAAAGAACCCCGACGATAATCATTCCAAGCTTCTTCAAAAGAATAACTTTCATTCGCCTCAAGCTGAGCATGATATTCCTTTACTAAGTTTTCTTCAGCCTCAGCTCTATCTTTTGGATTTTTAAAGCTAGTAGAAATACAATAAGCGACATCATTAAGAGGTAATCCTACAGCTGCAGTCTGCCAATCCAGAAGAATAGCCCTATTGTTTTTATCAACAAATAAAATATTGTCTAGCCTCAAATCTCCTTGTACCAAGGTCATGGGTCCCTCTCTCACTTCAGAATATTTGTCGTAATTTGTTATTAATGCATCTCCCATTTCAAAAATATCTTCACTTATTCTTCCTTGATATCTTTTTTTCCACTCTGGATAAACTGCAGGAAGTAAATTAGCAACGAATTCTTTTCTTTCTTCGCTGACACCATAAGTAAGCCAAGAATAAGACAAAAGTTTTTCATCGTTCCAATAACTTTTATGTAAGGCTGCTGCCTCTTTTAAAATTTGAGAAACCTCATTAGCTGTGCAGCCATCCATTTGTGGAATTTGTTGAGCTGGGTGCATATCTTCTAAAAGTAATATACCATCATCTGATTTGGAATCAAAATCTGAATAATAAAGCTTAGGCACTCTGGCTGAACATTTATCAGATAAATATTTATAAAATGAGGTTTCGATTTCATACAAGTGTAAATTTCTTGCAGTATCTCTGCTAGATTGGTCAGCAGCAGGACACTTTGCTATAAAAGATGATGGAAAAATATTTTTTTCTTTCCAATCTAAATTAACTCGAAAGCAATCTCCTACTTGGCCAGAGCCGACAGGAACAAAATTAAATCCCTTTAAATTTGATTCTTGAGAATTAAATAAGTTTACGATGAATTGTTTTGTAAATTTACTTGGGTGATCTAACATTTTTAAAAACTATGAAGAGTTTTTCATTGCCTTCCAAAGAATACGTAAACCAAAAAAAGCTGGTAGATAACAAATCAAAGAAAAAATAATAAATTGATACAGTAAAGGAGGATTTCTAAAAATTTGAAAGGCTGAAAAATCAAATAAGTCTATGATTAATCTAATTATGATTAAAATAAAAAGCATGGAGGCATTTCTAAAATAAATAGCAAATAAAAATGCAATACCTATTGCCAAATTTCTTGCTACATACAATGATAAAGCTAGATTAAATTCTATATTTCCTTCCTCTTGAAAAAATTCCGGATTCACTAAAGCAATATATGGACCAAAAAACATTGGTGAAATTAATAAAAATAAGATTAATGATAGCCACCATGAATAAGAGATTTTATTGTTTAATGAATTAATAATTAGCTCCTAATTTTAATTGAAGTTTTGGTGGAGCTAGGCGGGATCGAACCGCCGACCTCTTGCATGCCATGCAAGCGCTCTCCCTGCTGAGCTATAGCCCCATTAATTTCTTTGTTTGCAATCAAAGTAGGAATATGAATTTACACTGATTGCTTTATTATCCCAAACGTTTTTATTTAGAGATGATTGAAAGCTCTTTTTATCAATGACTAATTTGTTTTCAATAGCAAAAGTTCTTTTATTGCCTTTGAAGTATCTACCTTCATATACTTTCAGTCTATTTCTCAATTTGTAAGGTATTGCTTCGGAACCAAAGAAAATGGTTTTTGCTTTGAGGTTAATATCTATCACTTCTGTATCGTTTGAAGCCATATCTTTTCCTTCAATACCCACTAAAGTTACATCGCAATCTAAAATTATATTTTTGGTGAATATCTGACTAGAGAAAAAGATACTGATAAAAAATATCTTAAGAGGTAAAGGTACTGCCAGCTTCATAAAAGATTTCAATCTTATCGTCTCTAAAATCATTATCAAGTTTATTTAACTTTAAAAAATGATTTACAAAACCAGTATTTTTTAGAGGATTGGACCCAGTTATGAATAATGTATTTGCACTTAATAAGTTACAAGCAGCAATTGTATTTTTTAAGTTCATACTAAGAGTTAACAAACCAAAAAATTTAACCTCTTCTGCGGTAAGGATTGCAACATCTGCTTTGATTTTATTATTTTGAATAACTTTTTTGTTGACGACATGCCCCTCATGGAAAACGGTAAAACCTTCCGCATTGGAAATGACTAAACAATATGCGGTAGTGTTATAAGGAAAGCCAGCTGGATAAGCGCTAACTTTCAGGTTCCCTATTGAATGGGAATTGGATGAAAAATTATTGATCTTATTCTTAAGATTTTTCTTTTCTAGGATTGATTTGACTTGAGAAGAACACCAAATGTCAGCATTGGGAAATTCATTTAATGTCTTAAAATGTAGGTGATCTTCGAATGGTGCGGTAATGATAATATTTTTAACTAAAGAGTTTTCCTCTGCGGTTAAGTGAGATTTTTTATCTTTTGTTCTTTGTAAAAACCAACCTTTTCCATCGACAAGAGAGAAATCAAACCAAGGATCAATTAAGAGAGCCTCATTGCCCTCCTCTATATACCAAGATTGATAATCATCTGCTTTTTTTACTTTCATTTTTCCATAAATTAAAGGTATTCTATCTTTTTTGGGAGATAAAATGATAAGTGGATACTGCGATGAAAAATTCTCTTCTGCCAGAGAATTATTTGAAAATACCCTTAAATCTGGCTTCGAAAGAGGAGCGGCGATTACCGTTGAAATTGAAGGTGAAAAAGTCATAGACCTTTGGGGAGGTATTGATTCCGAAGAAAAAATACAACCTGGCAAGAAGATACAATCGTAAATGTTTTTTCTACCACCAAGGGTTTGGCAGCTGTATGTCTCTTACAGTTAGTCGAAGAAGGTAAAGTCAATCTAGACGATCCCGTAGCTAAATATTGGCCTGAATTTGCTCAGGAAGGAAAAGATAAAATTCCAGTCAGATATTTGTTCTGCCACAAATCTGGTCTGTGTGGAGTTACTAAACCTTTACCAAACGATGCCTATTACAATTGGGACGTCATGGTTGATGCATTAGCAGCACAAAAACCACAATGGGAACCTGGGAGTCGCCATGGATATCATGCTTTGACTTATGGTCATTTGATTGGCGAAATGGTGAGAAGAGTAACAGGTCAAACCATAGGACAATATTTCAATGAAAAAATTGCTGAACCTTTAGATCTAGACTTTTGGATTGGTTTGCCGGATGAACAGTTTGATAAAGTAACAGATATTCAGCCAAGTCTTTTTCCAGCTTGGACTAAGATTCTTGCCCCAATTTTTAAAATCATCCCCAAGAGTATGTTGCGTGGTGATCTTGCTTTGATTAAAGATTTTGATGATCCTTCAACAATTGCAGGCTCGGCATTTAATAACCCTAAAATGGAAATGAAAAATCCTTTTTATGCAAACTCCAGAGAATGGAGAAAAGCAGAAATACCTGCAGCAAACGGTCATGGTAGTGCTAGAGCAATTGCTAAATTCTATGGTGTTTTAGCAAACGGCGGTGAACGTAATGGCGTTCATCTTCTTAGTCCAGAAACCATAGATATGGCTCGCCAAACTGAATCTGAAGGTTCTGACTTGGTCTTGGCTAATCTTCAAACTCGTTTTGGATTGGGTTTTATGCTGGGCTCTAAGGATATCTCAATGGGACCAGCCGAAGGTGCTTTTGGTCATGGTGGAGCTGGAGGATCTCTTGGATTTGGAGATCCAGATAACCACGTTTCAATTGGTTTTGTAATGAATCAAATGCATCCCGGAATAACTGCTTGGGAAACTGCAACTTCATTTATTGAAAAAGTATATGAGAGTAAGTAAGAATTTATCTAAAAATGGTATTGGAGTAGAAGTCTCTGATTTTTCTTTGTCTGATTTGACAGAAGAGAATATAAGTTTTTTACGGTCAAAATGGGTTGAATATGGATTGATAGTTTTTCCAAAACTTCCTTTGTCGCATGATGAATTTAAAGACTTTGCATTAAGTTTTGGAAATTTTGGTGATGATCCATTTATCTCCTCTCTTCCAGATTACCCCAATATTGCGGAAATAAAGAGAAGTGCTAATGAGAAAGCCACCCCTTTTGGAGGTACCTGGCATTCGGATTGGTCTTTTATGAAAAAACCCCTTCTGCGACATTATTGCATTCAAAAATTATCCCTCCAGTTGGTGGAAACACTTTGTTTGCTAACACAGAAAAATCTTTTGCTGCTCTTCCGGAAAAGATGAAAAATAAATTAAGGAATCTCAAAGTAATACATTCTGCAAAAATTCCATATGCCGATGATGGTTTTTATGCTCTTGAAAAAGAAGAACGCTCGATGAAAATCCTTCCATCTAAAGAAGCTAAAGCTACCTTTTCTCATCCAATGATTAAAATTCATCCTGAAACCAAAAAAGAGTGTTTATTCATTAACCCTGTATATAGCATCAATATCGAAGGTTTCTCAGAAGACGAATCCCAAGAGCTTTTATGGGAGCTTTATGAACACATGACTCAAGATAGATTTGTTTATGAGCACGTATGGAATGAAGATATGTTAATCATGTGGGACAATCGTACTGTCATGCACCAAGCATCTGGTGGCTACGATGGTTATGATAGATTGTTACATCGCATAACTCTTGCCGCAGTTTAAATACTAGTTGCCCTTTTCCAGGTATCTTAAATCTTCAGCTGACAACTCAATATTTGTTGCCTCGATACAACTATCCAACTCGAAAAAATTTCTAGGTCCAACTAAAGGATAAGCAGATATTTCCAGGTTAACAACATAAGAAAGTGCTATTTGTATTGGTTGACAATTTTTTTGTTTAGCTAACTCTATAGCTCTATTTCTTCTGGCAAGATTAAGTTCATCATGCCACACTCTTTTTTTCTTCTTCGTCTGTTGGATTAGCAAAGTGTTCATTCGCAGCAAATTCTACTTGGTTAACAAAAAAACCTCTTGCTTGAGAAGACCATGGAAAAAGGTGAATCTTGTTATCTTTGAGATATTTTAAATAACTCTCATCGCAGGAAAAACAACCAGGCCATACAGGTTCAATCATTCTAGCTAAACTAAAATTGTTACTTAAAACTTTGAAACCGACTTTCTCTTGATCATTTGCATAGTCGTTTGCCGACTTGAAACGTTCCAGTTCCCAATTAGATGCGCCTAAAACATCTATCAATCCATCATGTTTGCATTCATTCAAAGCATCGATAAATTCGTTAACAGGAACTTCGAGATTGTCTCGGTGTAAGCAGTAGATATCTAATTTATCTATATTGCCTCTAGCTAAGGATTCTTCAATTTGAGGTCTGATTTTATCTGGAAAGCAATCTGGAGTGTGTGCTCCTTTGCCTAAAACAACTACATCTTTTAAGTTCCTAGAATTTATCCAATCGCCCAAATATTTATCACTCAATCCATGATTGTAAATAAAAGCAGTGTCAAAAACTTTGCCGCCCTTACTGTAGTAATAATCAAACATAGCAAAAGCATGAACTTCATTTATTTGGTTATCGCACCCAAAAACAATTGGGGATATTTCTTTATCCAATTCAGGAATTTCTACAGTATTTAAGTCTTTTGATGGTTTTGAAAAAACTGAACTTTTGAGCGAAGATGTATTTATTGAGTTAGCTGGATAAACTACTTTTAATTCATTAAGCCATTTATCAAGCCAAATTGAATTACTCAAAGAATCAGCATGAGGCATAAATGAAGATTCAATTTTTCCTGCTTTAATACAAATGTTTGCTTCGTCAATTTCCCGGGTAAACAAACCAACATCGTCTGTGACTTCGATGACCTTCTCTTGATTGTTTTCTAAAATTTTAATTTCTGCTTTTTGTCCTTGAAATTGACCACAATGCCATGGTTCTTTAACAAAAATTTGTTTGTCACCAGATGAAATTCTTAAAGAATTATCGTATTCCTCATTGATTGCTGATTTTATTGTGGCTTTGATATTTGGACTAAATTCAAGGTCCGCTTTTGCATTCAAGTCGATATTATTTGAAGACAGCTCTCCTGATGCAGATATGGTTAACGGATCGGAAAAAGAATTTTCCATTAAATTTCCTGCTATCAACCTGACCATAGATAGAGGATAACAACCTATATCTAAGATTGAGCCTCCCCCCAATTCTGGATTTTTAAGTCGATGGCTTTCTTCAACATCAGCAGTAAAACCGAAAGAAGACTCTATCAATACTTCTTGGTTAGAGAATTCTTGTGTAACTATTTCAAGCATTTTATGAGTTAATGGATGACATCTATACATAAAAGCTTCCATGAAAAATAAATTAAGCCTCCTAGATTCATTGACTAAGATCATTGCTTCAGTTGAATTCATTGTCATTGGTTTTTCACAAAGAAGGTGTTTACCGCTTCTAAGTGTTTTTAGACTTAAATCAAAATGACTGTTGTGCGGGGTGCCTATATAGATTGCATCTATTGATGCATCATTTAGCAAGGCATCATAGGAATCGTAAGTTTCAACTCCGTATTTATCAGAAAAATGTTTTAGATTTTTCGATGATCTACTTGCAACTGCAACTAATTCCCCTTCTTTTGAATATCTAATAGAGTCGCAGAAAGCCTTAGAAATATTTCCTGTACTGATAACTCCCCACTTAACCATTTTTTCTTGCCTCAATATTAATCAGTAATTCTTTGTGATATGCAGAACTAATTGGATAAAAATACATTAAGAAGATGGAAATAGCGATACCCGAAGCAGGTATTAAAGACATAATATTTTTCAAACCACTAAGTGTTTCAGGGGTTTGCACTTCATTTGGTGAAAAGTTTATTGAGGTTAACAAAACTCCTAAAACTAAAGCAGCAACTGCAATAGATGATTTTTGAGCAAATGTCATAAATCCATACAAAGAGGATTCGCTCCTGATTCCTGATTTCCACTCGCCATATTCAATGGTATCCGGCAACATTGACCAAAATAACACACCTCCTGCTCCTGAAGCTGCGCCTATCAGGCAAACAATGATGATGAGTTCTTGTAATGAACTGATTTCATAAAAATAAAATAATGCAAATGCAAGCAATAGCAAGGACATTGATATTTGCCAGGTATTTCTTTTACCGATTTTTAAAGATACGTATGACCAAAAAGGTATTGAGGCAAAACTACTTAATCCGCTTAACCTAAAACCAAGCCTTGATAGTTATGCAAGTCCAAAGCATATTTGATGTAATAAATTAAATTTTTATTAAACATAATCGTGGTAGAACCTAAGATAAGGATGGAAGAAAAAACGATCCAGAAGGGATAATTTTTTAGAATCGAAAAAATTAACTTTGATATTGAAGGATAAGTTTCCCTAATTTCTTCAGTAGAGGATTCCTTCACAGATCCGTAAGTAATGTAGAGAATAATGACTGCAAAGAAAGCTGCAAAACATGATAAATAAACTATCCCAAGGGACTCGTCGTTTTGGCCGAAGAAGTTAATTATTGGAAATCCTAGAGAAGACATCAATAACGTACCAAACGATGCTCCTATCATTCTTGCAGTGGTTAATTTTGTTCTTTCTTCGCTATCTGAAGTTATCCTTGGAGTAAGAGAGGAATAAGGAACACTGACAATCGTAAAACATGTTCGATGAAAAACATTAATAAGGAGTAAGCACATAAAAAGAGATAATCCTGTTAAAGGAGGAACCCAAAACAATAGTACAAAAGATAGGGCTAATGGAATCGTTCCGAAAAAAATATATGGTCGATATTTACCTCTTTTTGAAGATGTTCTTTCCGCTAAATAACCCATGAATGGATCGGTAACTGCATCCCAAGCAATGCCAAGGGCGTATATCCAACCAGCTAAGTATGGACTGATGCCCACAATATCTGTGTAAAAATATAAAAGATAAAGACCAACCCCTGACCAATAAAAGCAAATAGCAATATCGCCGACTCCATAGCCGATTCGCTGTCTGTTGGATAATGGGTTCAATTACTTAAAGATTCAATGATCTCTTGTTTGTGTTCACCCAATGCTGGAGCAGGTTTGTCATTGAACATTTCGTTATCATCAAATTTAGTTGGATATCTTAATGCTCGTATCTTGCCCTGAATATCGCTATTTATAGATTGGAAAAGATTATTTGCCTCAATCTGCGGATGGGTCATCAACTCATCTAGAGAGATGGTTTTTGAACATGGAACATCTTCATCCTGTAATTTTTGGAGAGCATCATCCACAGTTAATGACTCAAAAATTGTTAAAGATTTAACCAACTCAACCATATTTTCACTTCTTGCAAAAGCATTATTAAATCGTTCATCTTCAATATATTCTGGCAAACCTAGAGCTCTGAAAATTCCAAACCATTGAGCATCTGATAAAGCTGCAATGGAAAGAAAACCATCTTTGCATTTATAAAGGCTGTAAGACTTTGTCAAAGGCGGTAACGTTACTACATCATCATCCAATAAAGTGTGATTCATCATGCCGTCTGGCCAAAGAAAAAACTGCTGAATCAATCATAGAAAGATTGAGGCGGTCGGCAATGCCTGTTCTTTCTCTCTTAAAAAGAGCAGATGATAGTGACTGACAAATTGTGTAAGCAGTTATCTTGTCACACAAAAGCGTTTTTATGTAAGCCGGTTCATTAAGGTCAGATTGAATATCTGTAGCTCCTGCCATAGCCTGAACAACGTGATCATAGGCAGGTGCAGTTGAGTATGGGCCCGAATCTCCAAAGCCATTTATGGAAGCATAAATCAATTTATCGTTTATTTTTTTACAATCACTCTCTCCTAGTCCTATTTTTTCCATGACCCCAGGTCTAAAATTATTGATTAAAATATCTGCATCGGTAATTAATTTTTTGACTATTTCTAAATTATCTTTTTCTTTTAAATTTAAATCTATCGATTTTTTGCCTCTATTGCAGTTTGCAAATAACGCAGACACGCCGCCTTTTTGCGTTCCTAGGTAGCGCATAGGATCTCCTATACCCGACTGCTCTATTTTTATAACTTCAGCACCTTGATCGGCCATCATCATAGTCGCTAGCGAGGCTGTAACGATTGTAGAAATTTCAACAATTTTTACTCCCTCTAAGGGTTTGGCATAACTCATTCTCTCTCTCCCTAAAAATTATCTATAATTAAGATACTTCGTCTTGTAGACATATTCAATGGGGAAAATAATGAACAACTTAAAAGAATTATCAGAACTTGCATGGCAAGGAGAATTAGATACTAAATTTGAGCATCATCCGGTACATACCTTTTATGAAGGTTCTACCGAACTTGCTGAGAATTTATTAGGACTCAAAGGTATTGGAGGATTTTATGTTGTTGATACAAACGATGGATTAGTAATGATAGATGCTGGTAGTCATTTAGATATAGATTCTGCATATGCTGAAATAAAAAAATGGAGACCAAGCAGCACTGTGAAAGCAGCTGTTTTTACTCATCATCACGTAGATCATATATTTGCTACAAAAAAATTTGATGAGGATGCAGATAAATCCAATCAAAAAAGACCGATTGTTTACAGTCATAAATTGTTACCTGATCATTTTGATAGATATAAAAAAACCCTTGGATGGAACACCGCTATTAATAAAAGACAATTTGCGATCAATGTTCCTCATTTCAAATGGCCAGAAGAATACCGCTACCCAGATATAACCTTTGAAGATGAATATACTTTTGAAATTGGAGATTGTACTTTCGAACTCTTTCATGGGCGTGGTGAAACAGATGACCATACTTGGGTTTACATTCCTGAAAGAAAAATTTTAGCACCTGGAGATTTATTCATTTGGGCAGTACCAAATGGCGGTAATCCACAAAAAGTTCAGAGATACATCAGTGATTGGTCAGATGCTTTGAAATTGATGATGAAAAAGGATGCAGAAATTATGATTCCAGGGCACGGACTACCAATATATGGAAAAGATAGAATTCAGGAAGCTTTATCGACTACAGCAGATTTTTTAAAAGATATTGAGGATCAAACTCTTAAACTAATGAATCAAGGTAAGTCTCTAAATGAGGTTTTTCATCAAGTAAAAATTTCGTCTGTAATAAAAAACAAACCTTGGTTAAGACCTGTTTATGACGATCCAAAGTTTTTAATAAGAATGATCTGGAGACGGTATGGAGGTTGGTGGGATGGTGAATACGATAGATTATTGCCGGATACTAGAGAAAATGAAGCAAAAGAATGGGTTGAGCTCAGCGGTGGAATAGACGCAATCATTAATAAAGCTTTAAATAATTTAAAAAATAAAAAATATAAATTAGCAGCTCATCTAATTGAAGTTGCTTACTATGCTGATAAAAAAAATGAGAAGCTGCATGATGCTAGAAAAGAAATATATGCAGCTCTCTCTGAAGAACAGGATTCTTCAATGGCTAGAAATATTTTCAATCATGCTAATTTAGCTTCAAACGAATTAAAAAGAGATTTAGCCTCAGATAATTAAAGCTTTTTGAGCTCTTCTTCTGATAATTCACGAGCTTCTTTTATAAGCATAATGGGAATGCCATCTCTAATTGGGTAGGCCAATTTACCCTTTTTGCTTATCAACTCATCTCCTTGCTGAATGAGAGATGAGCGTGTTTTAGGACACACCAAGATTTCAAGTAATTTTTGATCAATCATTTAAAGTATATTCTATCCTTTTTCAAGAAGTTTCTTTGCCCAATATAAATAAAAGTTCTGAAATAGATGGAGCATTTTCTCTACCGGTTAAGATTATTCTTAAAGGCTTTCCTAATTCAGGGAACTTTAAATCATTTGCTTGCAAAAACTCTTTGATATATTGTTCTATCTCATTTTTTTCAAAATCAATTTCTCTTAATTGTTTACTAAATTTAGAAAATAATATTTTTTTATTGGTATCGATATTGAGTGAATCGAACTTAATATGAGGTTCCTGAAAAAAATAAATTGATTCTTCAGCAATCTGATTTAGGGAATTTGCTCCCTTTGCTAATAAAGAGATTGCTAATTCTCCATGATCTATTTGATTAAAATCAACTCCTGAATTTTCTTTAACTTTTGTAATTAACTCTTTGGAGGTTAAAAAATTTAAATATTTATTGTTATACCAGTCTAATAAATCTTGAGAATATTTAGATGGGGGAGGAATTAACATCCTTCAAATTAAAAATTTCTTGAAGTTTTTTTAAGGAGAATATTTCTTCTTCTCCATATGACCATCCCAAGCGGACTAAGTAATTTACTAACGCATCACTTAAATACCCATTCTTTTTATAATCCAAAATATCATCTGCCCCATCCCTTTTTGAAAGTCTTTTGCCTGATTCAGCTAAAACCATTGGAAGGTGAGCATAACTAGGAATTGTTGCGTCTAATGCAGCTAAAACATTAATTTGCTTAAGCGTGTTGGTAATATGATCGTCTCCTCTGATTACCGTTGTAATATTCATATCCATATCGTCAACAGCAGCAGAAAAATTATAGGTTGGAGTGCCATCGCTTCTGAGAATTATAAAATCATCAAATTCTTTATTGTTTATAGCGATATCTCCCAAGATTAAATCTTTAAATTTTGACTCTCCAGCTATGGGGAATTTAAATCTTAAAACCATACCGTCCGTAAATTCTATATTTTTATCTCTATTCAACCCGTTGTACTTGGGTTTTTGTTTTTTAGCTATTTGTTCTTCTCTCATTTTAGTAAGAACCTCTTCGCTACAATCACATGCATATGCAAAGCCTTTTTTATAAAGCTCAATTGCTAGTTCTTTGTGTTTCGCAATTCTTTTTGATTGATATACAGGATCATCATCAAGTTTGATTTGCATCCATTCAAGAGACCTTAAAATAGAATCAACATATTCATCTTTGGAACGCTCTTGGTCTGTATCTTCAAATCTTAAAAGAAATTTTCCTTGATTTGCTTTGGCAAATAAAAAAAGAAAACAATGCAGTTCTTGCTCCACCTATGTGCAAATGTCCTGTCGGGCTAGGTGCAAATCTAGTTATTTCCATGGTCTATCTTTATGGAATTTAAGTAGTTCTCATGCTGAATGACATCTTCTTCTGAAGTTTTAATTGCGACTAAATTGAAATCATTTGAAACATCTTTAGAAAATCTAGGTTGAGATTCTTTTGAAGAGTTATCATCAAATCCTAAATCTCTTTGCCCTCCCGTCATAGCAAGATATACATCTGCCAAAATTTCAGAATCAATCAAAGCACCATGATAGCTCCTGTCATAACCGGTTATTTGATATCTATCTGTTAAAACTTCTAGGCTATTTCTTTGACCAGGATGTTTTTCTCTTGCAATTGATAGGGTGTCGGTAATTTGACTTACGTGATCTTCAATTTTTATATTAAGACCTGCAACTTTAAGTTCATGATTTAAAAATCCAACATCGAACTCAGCGTTATGAATTAGTAATTCAGAGTCTTTTATGAAATCTAAAAAATCCTGATAGATGTCTTTAAATAAGGGTTTATCAGATAAGAAATCATCAGATAATCCATGGATGTTAAAGGATGAACCAACTGTTCTCTCTGGATTCACATAAACTTGATAAGAGTTTTTTGTTAATTTTCTATTTATTAATTCAACTCCGGCAATTTCAATAATTCTATGGTCGTTAGCAATGTCTAAGCCGGTCGTTTCTGTGTCCAAAACAATTTGTCTCATGCGAGCTCTTCTATTCCTTTATTCGCTAAAGCATCAGCGATATCATTTTCTCTATGATTGCTGTGACCCTTCACCCAAAACCAACTTATTTCATGATGATTGGTCATTTGATCTAGCTCCACCCATAATTCTGAGTTTTTAACTGATTTCTTTGAGGCATTTTTCCAGCCATTTTTTTTCCAATTGATAATCCATTTAGTAATTCCATCTTTTACATATTTTGAATCTGTATAAAGCTCAATAATTTTAGGGTCTTTAAAAAACTTTAATGCTTCTATGGTTGCTGTTAGCTCCATCTTATTGTTTGTTGTATTGAAACTGCCGCCGTATATTTCTTTTTCTTCACCATCTTCAATGATGAGTGCACCCCATCCGCCCAATCCGGGATTGCCTTTACAGGCTCCATCTGTAAAAATCTTAATTGTATTTTCAGACATCTATAAGAAAAGAGATAGATGTTAATATTACTTTAAAAATGATATCTAATATAGAAGCTATCCCAGCATTTTCAGATAATTACATTTGGATATTGGTTAAAGGTAATTCAGCAGCTGTTGTTGACCCCGGCGATGCTTCAGTAGTCGAAAGTTTTTTGAGTAAAAACAATCTTAGTCTTGAATCAATATTAATTACCCACCATCATTTTGATCATACCGGAGGAATAACAGACCTAGCTTCTAAATGGAACCCAAAAGTCTATGGTCCTAAAGGAGGTCATATAAAAGGTATTGACTCAGAATTATCAGAAAACTCAAAGATTACAATTTTAGATACGGAATTTCATATATTTGAAACTCCAGGACACACCCTTGATCACATTGCCTACTACTCTAAAGAAATTGGTTCCTTATTTTGTGGTGATACTCTTTTTTCTGGCGGATGTGGGAGGCTTTTTGAAGGAACGCCACTACAAATGTTTGATTCACTAAAAAAGTTCTCTGGTCTACCTGAGGAGACCAAAGTTTATTGTACTCATGAATATACATTAAGTAATTTAACTTTTGCCTTAGAAGTAGAACCCAATAACGTTGACCTAAAAAAATATTTTGAGAAAGTTAGTACGCTTAGAGATTCAAATCAGATATCTCTGCCTTCAAGCATTTTATTAGAAAATAAAATCAATCCCTTTTTAAGAACTTCTGTTAGTCAGATTAAAAAAAATGCTGAAAATTATGCTAAGAAACAAAACCTACAACCAGCAGAAGTCCTTGCAGCAATTAGAGATTGGAAAGATAATTTTTAGAATGAATAAATATCTCCTTCTTTTTCTTAGTTCTCTCTTAAGTTTTTCACTACTTAGCCAATCATCAAAAGATCTATGGGGTGAAATAAGAGACAGAATGGTTTTTAATCATGAATTAAACCAGCCTTCTGTTAAGTATGAACTTGAGAAATATAACGACAATCAATACGTCATCAATAGACTAGCAAAGAATGGTCAACGATATCTTTATTACACAGTTACTGAATCAATCGAAAGAGACTTGCCAGTAGAACTGGCATTGCTTCCTTTATCGAAAGCCAATTTGACCCTTACGCACAATCTTCTACAGGAGCATCAGGAATTTGGCAATTTATTCTCAGTACCGCTCGTGAACAAAAGCTTAAAAAAAATTGGTGGTACGACGGAAGAAGAGACATCGTTGCTTCAACTGATGCGGCGTTTAACTATTTGACGAAACTTTACAAAAAATATGATGACTGGTTACTTGCAATTGCAGCTTACAATGCTGGTCCCAATAGAATTTTAAAAGAAATTAAAAAAAATAAAGCTAAAGGATTACCTACAGATTTTTGGTCATTAAAACTTCCCAAAGAAACAAAAGCTTATGTTCCAAAACTTTTAGCCCTCTTAGAAGTTATCAAAAATCCTGATAAATTTAGTGTTTTTATTCCAAATTTGCCCAATAGACCTTATTTTCAATTGGTCACTCTGCCCTCTCAGGTAGATCTAATGCAAGTAGCTAATATTTCTGGTTTGAAACTAGAGGTTATTTATGAACTTAACCCAGGTTTTAATCAATGGGCTACAGATCCAAATGGTCCATTTCATATTCTTCTTCCTGTAGGAATAGCTGATAGGTTTCAAGTTATCTTGGATAACACTGATCCATCTGAACTAGTTCAGTGGGATAAGTATCTAGTTAAAAAAGGAGATACGTTAACTTCTATTGCAAAAAAATATCTTATTGATTTTGCTTTATTAAAAGAAATCAATGGGTTTAAAGACGATACCATATACGAAAACGAAGAATTAATTGTCCCAAGAGGTCCAAGTTGGATTAAAGATTATCTCAATAAACCTGATATTTATTATGTTAAAGCTGGAGATAGCATGTGGTCGATTGCAAAGAAATTTAATGTGACCATTAGGGATTTATCAATTTGGAATGACCTAAATCCAGAAAAATTCCTCCTTACAGATACGAAAATACTGATCTATCCAAAATATTTTAAAGAAATTAAACCTAAACCAGTTCCTAAAAATGATATCGCTTATCCTGTAAAAAGAGGTGATAGCATCATTAAAATATCCAATAAATTTGGTATTCCAAAAGAATGGATCTTAAAGTGGAATAATATTCCAGATGAAACTCTAATTTATCCCGGACAAATAATAGAGTTGAAACTTTCTGAGATAAATTAATTTTCTAATTTTTGCGTATCTCTTGGATCCAAAATATCTCTTAACCCGTCACCTAAAAAATTTAAAGCAAATAAGAGTTAAAGAAAATAAAAATGCTGGAAATATAAGCAACCACCAATACTCTTCCATAGTGTTAGCACCCTCTCTAATCAAGATTCCCCAAGAACTATCAGGTGGTTGCACTCCCAAACCTAAAAAACTTAAAAAAGCTTCCAAAAGCATAAATTGTGGTACGAGCAAGGTGGAATAAATTATAACGGTGCCCAAAACATTAGGAATGATATGTTTAAACAAGATTCTGGAAGAACTTGCACCCATAATTTGTGCAGATATTACAAACTCTTTTTTCTTAAACCCAAAACTTGTAAACGCACAATTCTTGCCATAGAGAGCCATCCAAAAGCCCCAATTGAAATAAATAGAAAATAAATATCTCTTCCAAATATAACTAGAATGAGAATAATAAAAATAACAAAAGGAAGTCCATCCAATATATCTACTAGTCTCATCATCAATGAGTCTATTTTTCCTCCGAAATATCCAGATACTGCTCCATACGTAAGACCAATAGTTATTGCCACAAAAGTAGCTAAAAAACCTACTAAAAGGGATATTCTGCTGCCGTAAAGTATTCTTGAAAATAGATCTCTCCCAAGAACATCAGTACCTAAAATGTACTGAAAAGATGGAGCAGAAGCTCCTAAGGATAAATTTTGTTCAGATACCTCATAAGGAGAAATAATAGGTGCTACTAATGCTACGCATATAAGAAATAAAGTATATAAAAGAGAAATCAAAAGAATTTTTCTGTGTTTGATCTCTTGAAATAACTCAAACCACATTTATTCAAGACCGCCTGAATCTCTCAAGGTTGGATTCAAAAAGGAAGCCATAATATCTGAAATCAACACAAAGGTTAAAGTCATAAAAGTAAACAAAATAGAAGTGCCTAAGATCATCGTATAGTCTCTATTGAAGGCTGCTTGAACATAAAATCGACCTACACCATTTATTTGAAATATAGTTTCAACCACAAACGACCCTGCAAGTAATCCGGCAATTGCAGGACCCAAAAAACTTATAACCGGTAAAATTCCACCTCTTAGAGCATGAACAATAACAATCCTAATTTCTGAAAGACCCTTTGCCCTTGCTGTTCTTATATAATCTTGACCGAGAATCTCCAACATCCCTCCACGAGTAAGTCTTGCAAAAATAGCTGCATAGGCAGTACCAAGAGTTATTGTGGGTAGAATTTTATCGCCAGGATTGTCGCCCCATCCATAAACAGGTAAAACTTCATACCAAATTCCAAAAATTAAAACCAATACTGGTCCTAGAATAATTGAAGGGATACAAATGCCTAGTAACGAAATGGACATCGGTACAATATCTAAAATTTTTCCTGGATTTAATGAAGCTACAAGTCCAGAAATTACTCCTAAAAAAATTGCGAAAAGAATTGAGTAAATTGCTAGTTCAATAGTTGTCGGTAATCCTGACATAATAAGTTCTGTGACTGTTCTGCCGGGATATTTAAAAGAAGGTCCAAAATCTCCTTGAATAGCATTAAATAAATAATTATAAATTTGAACGTGAATTGGTTTATCTAAATTATAAGCTTCATTTAACTTCTCAATTATTTCTGGCGAAGCCACCCTTTCAGCATCAAAGGGTCCTCCCGGTGCAGCATGAATCATTAAGAATGTAATAATGACTACGACTAATAAAACAGGAATGTAAGTGAATAATCTTTTTAAGATTAATTGAATCAAAATATTATTCCAGACTTAGAAATTGATATGGATTGGTATCTAAAATATTTTTTTGCCAATTTTTAACCCTTTCACTCAAGAGATATGTTCTAGTGTAAGTATATAAAGGAATGACAGGCAGTTCATCTATGAGAATTTTTTCTGCTTCCTCGTATAGTTCATATCTCTTTGTTGTTGAAATTTGTGAAGCTGCATTATTTAAAATTTCATCGTATCTAGCATTACTCCAGCCAGTTTTGTTATTTCCTCTATCTGTCACCATCATATCAAGGAAAGTAAATGGGTCAGGATAATCGCCAATCCAACCGGCTCTAGATATATCAAATTCTCCTTGAGTTTCTCTTGCTAAATAAACTTTCCAATCAACATTGGTTAAAATTACATTTAATCCCAAATATTTTTTCCACATTTCTTGAATAGCTTGAGCAATTTTCTGATGACCTTCGGAGGTATTATAGAGCACCTCTAGAGGTTGATTATTTATGTCATATCCTGATTCTTTAAAAAGTAGTTTTGCCTTTACTGGATTAAATTCTAATTTGGTATTTGGGTTGTAGCTATTTTCATCTGGAGGAGTGAAAGAATAAGATACTTTTTGATTACCTTTTAAAATACTTTTTACAATTAAGTCACGATCTATAGATAAAGATAATGCTTTTCTGAAATTTACATCATTCAATGGAGATTTATTTGTATTGATTCTGTAGTAATAAGTTCCAAAATAATTATGTTCAACTAATTCCTTTGGTCTTTCTTCTCTGTATCTAATTATTTTTTCTGTTGGAACGGTATTTGCTAAATGAATTCCACCAGATCTAAATAAACGATCTTGAGTTAATTCATTATCAATGGGGAGAAATTCTATGCCATTAATTTTATTTGAATCGTTACCCCAATAAAGATCATTTCTTGATACCTTAAGAGATTTATTTATTTCCCATGAATCTAATTTAAAAGGACCATTGCCAATAAAATTTTTTACCCTAGTCCATTGATTATTTCTACTAGTCATTCCACCAAATTTCTCAACAGTTTCAGGATGAACTGGCCACGTCGAATAATGAGTTAAGATATTTAAAAAGTAAGGAGTTGGATTTTCTAATGTAACCGCAAGCTTATTTTCAAAAACAGAAACTCCGACCTTGGAAAAATCTTTAATTTGACCTTTATGAAAGCTCTCAGCATTTTTTATGACATATAGCATGTCTGCATACTGCGCTCCTAGTTCAGGCGAAAGAATTCTTTTCCATGAATAAACAAAATGTTCAGGTTTCACTGATTCACCGTTTGTCCATTTCGCCTCTGGATTAAAAATAAAAGTATAAGTTAAGCCATCCTCACTTATCACCCATTCTGATGCTACTCCAGGAAGCACTCCGTTGTTTTGTGGATTAAAAATAACGAGGCCTTCCAAAAGAGCTAACAATATTTTATGTTCTGGAACTCCTGTAACAATATGAGGATCTATTCCAGAAGGTTCTGTGCCATTTCCAAGAAGAAGAATTCCTTGCTCTGAATAAAGATCAACTTTTGATTTCTGATCAGTGTTTCCCGAGCAACCGGCAAGAAATAAAAAAAATATTAGTAGCCAATGCATCAATAGATTCTCTTTGAAATATTTAAATAAATAAATCTTCCTAGTGGATCATAATAAGATGGGTAAGTATTAGCATTCCCGGGTACATAATTGATCGATCTTCCGTTTAAAGGCGGATTCTTATCTAGAATATTATTAATTCCAAAAGAAAAATTTATATCGTCGATCAAATTTATTGAAAAATTTGCATCTAAATAATAAAAACTACTGAAATCAATTGGGTTGGTCGCGTTTGAATCTTCAACGCTATCGATGTATCGGATTGTGAGATTTGTTGAAGTATCAAATTGTAAAATTTTATAAATAAATTCCATGTTAAATACATTTTGAAATTTTGGTGATGGTAATCCGCAGGTATTTTCATACTTACCTTTACAATCTTCAATCGGAAGCGATGATCTAAGCTGAATGTCATTTTTAAGCAAGTAAGAAAGAAAATTATTAATTCTTAGTTCGCCAAAATCCATAAAAAGTGTCTTAACAATATTTATATCTAAACCGGAAATTTTTTGGCTAGATACATTTAAAAGAGGCGAAGCAATTTTTCCTGTTCCTTCATAAAAAGTTCCTGTTGTTGAATTTCTTACTATTAGATTACAAAAATAAGATTCTCCAGAATCCAAACATCGATTTAAAATAAATGATGCATCTGCTGATCCAATTTTATCTTTTAAGAGAAATCGAATAAAAATCGATTTCCAAATCAATTTCATCAGAAAAAAGGTAACTTAAGCTATTTGTATTTGCAGTTTCAGGGCGTAGATTTAGATTACCGCCTATAAGAGAATTTACTTGATCTTCAGTATTTGAAATTGTTCCGTATAAAGATTGAGTTACCCCAGTTCTCGAGCAATCAGAAAAAGATCTTTGAGGATTTGCTCCGGAACAAGGATCATTGTCTAGAAAAGTTTGTTGTACTTTTGCAGGACTATAAAGATCATTAATATCCGGCATTCTTATAGCTTTTTGCTGTGAAAATTTAAGCGTATGTTTATCATTAAACAGATGTACCAATCCTAAGTCATAAGTCAAAGCATCATCCTCTAATGAATAATCGGAATACCTAATACTTAAGTTTAAATTGGTGTCTGTCACTAAAGGCAAATAAATTTCTGAAAAAATTCTTTGACCTCTAAGTCTCCATATAAGCTTGAGTGAGGATATTGTTGACCCGCTCCATCAGAGAAATCTTCCGCATTTTTCTTTAAATTTAAATTTCTATATTCAATACCTAAGGCTAAATCTAAAGAAGGTAAAATTGAATTCTTTAATATAAAAGATTTTGAGGTCACAAACCTATACTGATTTTCAGTCAGTTCGGCATCTACATTCAAATTCGTTGATATGTAGTCTAGAGCTTCTTGAGTGACACCTAATGCTGCTGAATTCTGCAGATTGCCGTTTGTTATTCTAAAAATATTCCAAGGTTTACAGTTGCCTCCTGATACACAAACAGGATTGATACCGATCCTGTTACATTTAATGCATTTGTTGCTCTAGATTTAGAAATATCGTTGAAGTAAGTAAAATCAACAGAAGTTCTTGAACTTTGAAGACTAAAATTGTAAAACCAATCATTGTTAATTTTACCTTCAACATCGAAGACCACCCTATCCGTGGAATGCTTAAAGCTCTGTCTTCTTGGATTGCCTTCAATGTTTCTTCTGCTGATATATAGAGGAGCAGTATCTGATGATGACAAGCCGTTATTTGTACAAATAGTATTAAATTGCTGATTTGATAAAAAAGGATTATTACAAGGAAGATCTACAGAAAGTCGAAAAACTCCTGAATAATCTAATTGGCCGGTAGTTTTGTGAGATGTCCTAAAGTAATCTAAATTGAAAACATGATTCTTAAGATTTTCAAAAGTCAGTAAGATTCCTACATCGTTTTTTTCATCAGGTCTAAGTAAATGGTTTTTTGACGCAAAATTATATCGAGTTGTACCTTCAACAAAGGTATCGTTTTGAACGTAAAATTTTTTTCCTCCAACTCTATTTTCACTAAATTTACCCTCGGGCGATGTGACTTGAGCCCCTACAAGTATCATTTCCACTCAAGCACAGACGCTTATATCTCTTTGAGACCAAGTGACTTCATCAACAGACCTATAATTAAAAAAGAAGTTAAGATGAATATCTTGAAAAATTTCATATCCTAAAGAAATTTGTATAGCATTTTTATGACCATCGGAAACAGATTTAGGAGACAAATCATAATTGTTAGAAATATGCAGAGCTCTCAAATTATCATCATCATTTTGATGGTTATAAAAAGAATGTTGGTATGAGATATCTATCCCAGAAAATTTTCTATCCAATTGAAAATTAATTACTCCACCTATTGCATCTGAACCATAAATCGTTGATTTGCCTCCTGTAAGAACATCGACCTTCTTAATCAACGAGAAAAGGAATTTGGCTTAAATCTTGCTCTGCTGTTCCATTCATCGGCGATCCAGGAGAAAGTCTTTTTCCATTCAAAAGAACTAAGGTCCTAGTACCTCCAAGTCCTCTTAAACTTACAGATGCAGTCCCAGTTGCTTTATTAGAGTGAAAAGATGAGTTACTTGGATTTATTTGAGGTAAAAAACTAAGAAAGTTTTCAATATGAAGAGTTCCTCTATTTTTAATATCATCTAAATCAAACGAAGATATTGGATTAGCAACTAATAATGAAGATTTCTTAATTGAACTACCAGTTACGTAAACATCCTCAGTAACTTCTCCAAATAAAGTTCCAAAAAAAGAAAAAAATTAAAAAAAATAGTAAAAAATTTTTCATGGGAAAAAAACGATTATATTTGATTTAAATAACGATAAAAAATTTTTTTTACCAATTGCAATGCTAAAATTATTTTTAATGTCATTTCTTAAAGATAAAAAAGTTTCTAATTGTTGGTGTAGCGAACAAATTTTCAATTGCAGCTGGAATAGCAAAATCTATGTCTGAACAAGGAGCTGATTTATTTTTATCTTATCAAAGCGAAAGATTATTAAAAAAAGTCTCCCAGGTTGGAGATCCTTTGGGATGTAAAAATTATTTTGAATGCGATGTAAGTGATGATGATTCAATAGATTCTCTGATTAAAGAAGTTGAAGCTAAATGGGGATATTTAGACGGAGTAGTTCATGCTGTTGGATTTGCTCCGGCAAACGAGCTAGATGGAAATTTTGTGGATGTTGCTACCAGAGAAGGGTTCAAAATTGCCCACGATATTAGTGTTTTTAGCTTTACTGCTCTTGCCCAAAAAGCTAAGCATTTAATGAAAAATAGAAATGCCTCATTATTAACCCTTTCTTATCTTGGAGCACAAAGAACTTTGCCAAACTACAATGTCATGGGAGTTGCAAAGGCAGCCTTAGAATCTACTACAAGA
Source organism: Gammaproteobacteria bacterium (assembly GCA_038141925.1). Taxonomy (GTDB): domain Bacteria; phylum Pseudomonadota; class Gammaproteobacteria; order Magnimaribacterales; family AG-339-G14; genus MEDG-81. Next base: position 932,701 of record JAYQJB010000002.1, read on the forward strand.
TATCTTGCAAATAGTATGGGTGCTGACCAAATTAGAGTAAATGCAATTTCTGCTGGACCAGTAAAAACATTGGCTGCATCAGGAGTGAAAAGCTTTAAGAGAATGCTTTCTTATAACGAGTCTAGAGCCCCGCTGAAAAGAAATATCACTTCTGAAGAGGTGGGTAATGCAGCTGCTTTTCTTTGTTCAGATTTAGCTAGCGGAATTACAGGCGAAATACTTTATGTTGATGCAGGATTTAATATCACTGCTATGGGCGATTTATCTGAGGTTAATTAATATAAGAACTTGATTCTAATTCTTTAAAAAAAGTATCGAGATAAGATCTTGAATTCAATGCTTTCAAGGAATTCTTAGCTGCTTCTATATCTTCTTTTTTTGCAAGATTTTTCGAATTTTTGACTTTTGTCAATCTGACTACATAGAAGTCTCCATTTTCTTGAGAAGAAATAAAGACCGGTTTATCAAGGTCGACTGTAAATAAGTCACTTAGCAAGTTATCTGGTAAAAGACTACTATCTCTTTTTATCAATGAATAAGAATTAAATTCTGATAACTCATTATCATTAGCTTTGGCTTCATACTTTTCTAACTCTTGAAGAATGGAATCTTGCGCTTGCTCAAGTTGAAGTATCTTTTTAATCTCTGGCTCTGCTTCTGATTGAGAAAGTAAGGTTTCTTCCTTTACTTCTCTAACTTCAAATAAAAGAAAATTACCTATTTCATCTTCGTAAGGACCAAAAAACTCTGTACTTACATCGTTTTGATCAAAGATTTCCTCTGAAACATTAAAAGGAAAATAAGTCTTCTGGTAAATTATCTTTATTAAATTCCTCTGATTTTTGAATTTTGAGGTTCAAATCAGTACTTAGAACGTCTAAGGTAAAGCCAAAATAATTATCTTCAATATTTAAAAGAGTTTCATTAAGAATTTCTTGAGATTTATTAGATAAAATCATGTCTTTGATTTCATCATCTGAAAAAAAAATTATTTTTTCTCTGTAACCTTTAAAATATGAATTGAACCCGGCATTTCTATAATTTGAGAAACATCATTAATTGATAAGTTTTTTATTTGTAATTCAAATTCTTCAGGAAGAATTGTTCCATCGGTATAACCTAAGTCTCCGCCATTACTATTACTACCAAAATCATCAGAATATTCTTCAACTAGAGACTCAAAGCTTATTGAATCGGAAAGTTTCTTTAGAATTATATTGGCTGTCTCTAATTTTTCTTGTCTGTCATCTTCAGAAGAAAAGCTTAGCTGGATATGACTTACTCTTGTTTGAGAGTTATCTTTCCCTCTTCTAAAAGATTTCTCTCATTTAGAATTTCTTGAGGAGAAACTTCCAAAGTATCTTTATAAAGATTCTCATTTAGCAAAATATAGTTAATACCAATTTTTTTAGGTTCAATAAATTTAAATTGATTTTGTTGATAATAATTCAAGATATCAGAATCTGGAATTATTTCCTTTTCGGCAATTTTGATTAAGATCTAATTTAAAAAAACTTAAAGATCTTTGTTGATTTGTAGCCTGAATAAAATTCAAAGCAGTTGAATCTAAAGAAAATTCAGAACGAGATATGAAGTCGCTTAGGCTATTTGCCAAATATTTTGACTTCACTACTTCTCTATAATCATTAACTGTTAAACCAAGTCTTGCCATGTACCCTGAAAATAAGGATGTATCAAATTCATCATTTGTTTGAAATGACGTGTCGTTTGCAATTAAGGTATTTACAAAGTCATCAGAAACATTCATTTTTAAATCTAGAGCTTTTTGATATACCAATTCTTTAGAAATTATTGAGTTTCTAGTTATTTCGTTGATTAATTCTTCAGATACCTCACCTTCAGAAAACAATGTAGATAGTCTGCTAAATTCTAAATTATATTCTCCAAAAGAAATATTTTTGCCATTAATTTTTAGTGGTGAGTTTGAAGGAGCAGATGGATCCGTTAGAAATCCACCAAAAGTTGCTACTAAACCAAAAATTAGTACTGCGACAATGATAGATGACCCAGTCGATGATAAACCTTTTCTGATATTTTGAAGTGCAGACATTTAAGGATTATAAAATAAAAACGCGCCCTAAAAACATAGGACGCGTTTTAAAAAATAAGTTTATAAACTATCTTTGAGACTTTTACCGGCCTTGAAGCCTACGCCTTTAGAAGCTGCGATTTGGATAGTTTCTCCTGTTGCAGGGTTTCTTCCCATTCTTGCTGCTCTTTCTCTAACGTTGAAAGTTCCAAATCCAACAAGCTGAACGGAATCTCCATTACTTAAAGCTCCTGCAATTGAATCTAGCACAGCATCTAAAGTTCTGCTGGCTTCTGCTTTTGAGGTATCAGTTGCGTCTGCAACTGCTTCTATTAGTTCGGCTTTATTCACTAGTCTCTCTCCTAAATAAAGTTGTTAAAATCTTCAGACACAATGTCGATAATGTGATTTAGACATGTAGATATATTTCTGTCAAGCGAGATTTAGAGCCTGAAACACCTTTTTTAATGGGTTTCAAGCTTATCTTTTCTTGTTTTTCTTCCTCTGCTAGATTTGGATGAATTTTCACCTTTTTCTTCCCAGAGTTTAGGTTTTTCAGTCAAAACAAGATCAAAAACCTCATCGATCCACTTAACAGGTCTGATTTCTAATTTAGATTTTATTTTCTCAGGAATTTCTCTTAAATCTCCAACATTACCTTCAGGGATCAATACTGTTTTGATACCGCCTCTTTTAGCAGCTAACAACTTTTCTTTTAAACCGCCGATTTTGAGAACCTCACCTCTTAAAGTGATTTCCCCTGTCATAGCAACATCAGCTCTAACAGGAATTTCGGATAAGACCGAAGCTACTGCAGTACACATACCTATACCAGCGCTAGGACCATCTTTTGGAGTTGCGCCTTCTGGGACGTGAATATGAAGATCGTTTAATTCATGGAAATCTGGATTAATCCCTAAAGATTCCGCTCTTGCTCTAATCACTGAGATTGCAGCTTGGATAGACTCCTGCATTACATCTCCCAGTTTTCCAGTTTTAATAATTTTACCTTTACCCTTAAATGCTGAAGCTTCAATCGTTAAAAGTTCTCCGCCTACTTGTGTCCAAGCCAAACCAGTTACTTGGCCGATTCGATCTTTATCTTTAGCCTCGCCATAATCAAACTTTTTTACTCCTAAAATATCTTCAAGTATTTTGGGAGTAACTTTAATTAATTTTTTTCTTTAAGATCAGCAATCTTTTTAATGGTTTTTCTGCAAATTTTTGCAATTTCTCTTTCTAAAGATCTAACACCGGCTTCTCTTGTGTAATACCTAATGACATCCAATATAGAGTTATCTGTAATATTAATTTCAGTTTCGTCCAATCCATTATTTTTGAGTTGTTTTTTTACTAGATAATCTTTAGCAATACTTAGTTTTTCATCTTCTGTGTAACCGGGTAATCTGATGATTTCCATTCTGTCTAACAAAGGTGCAGGAATATCCAAAGAGTTAGCTGTACACACAAACATGACATCTGATAAATCATAATCAACTTCAAGATAGTGATCATTAAAAGTATGATTTTGTTCAGGATCTAAAACTTCAAGAAGAGCAGAAGAAGGATCACCTCTATAATCCATTCCCATTTTGTCTATTTCATCAAGAAGGAATAAAGGATTTTTAACTCCAACTTTAGACATCTTCTGGAGAATTTTTCCAGGCATAGAACCAATATAAGTTCTTCTATGCCCTCTTATTTCAGCTTCATCTCTTACTCCACCTAAAGAAACTCTAGTGAATTTTCTGCCAGTCGCTCTTGCAATTGATTCTCCTAAAGAAGTTTTTCCTACACCAGGAGGTCCAACAAACATAAAACAGGGCCTTTGAGTTTTGAAACTCTTTTTTGAACAGCAAGATATTCGAGAATTCTTTCTTTGACTTCTTCAAGTCCATGATGATCTTTTTCCAAAACTTTACTAGCGTTTTCAATATTTTTTTGAATTTTAGATTTCTTTTTCCAAGGAATACTAGTCATCCAGTCAATGTATCCTCTTACAACTGAAGCCTCAGCTGACATAGGAGGCATGAGCTTGAATTTATTTAATTCTGTATTGACCTTTTCTTTAGCGTCTTCTGGCATTCCAGATTCTTTAATTTTCTTTTCAAGAACCTCTACCTCATCATCAACGTCATCACCTTCACCCATTTCTTTTTTGAGAGCCTTCATTTGTTCACTTAAATAGTATTCTTTTTGACTCTTTTCCATTTGTTTTTTAACTCTGTTACGAATCTTTTTTCCATTTGAGTAAGATCAAGCTGAGTTTCTAGAAGATTGACTAAATTTTTTGCTCTCTCTTCTAAATCAAGTTCCTCAAGTAAAATTTGTCTGTCTGCTATGGAAATCGATAAATGACCAACTAAGGTATCAATTAGCTTTTCTAATCTCTCAATTGATCTGACTTGATTGGCAATTTCTGGTCTGATTTTTTGAGATGTTTTTGAAAGTTCTCTAAATTGAGACTGCAAAGTATTTACATAACTTTTCTTGAGATCATCTTCCATTTCAGATCTTCGAGAATATCGACCTCAGCTTCTAAAATGTCTTTTCCAGCTATTAAGTTTTGTAATTTTGCTCGCTTTATTCCTTCGACTAAAACTTTATAAGTTCCATCTGGAAGTTTAATTAGTTGCAATATTGTGGAGACAGTTCCGATGTCATATAAATCTTTTTGATTGGGGTTTTCTGTATTTGCTTCTCTTTGAGCAACCAACATTACAGATTTATCATCCGACATAGCTTTTTGAAGAGAATTAATTGACGATTCTCTGCCAACAAATAAAGGTGTGACGACACCTGGAAAAATTACTACGTCTCTAAGGGGGACTAATGGAATATTCATAATAACCTCTATCTTTTATATAGGGTCTGAAGAAAAAAAAACAAGTTATTGAAGTTTTTTTGAATCTAAATCAGTTTCGTAAACCAATAAGGGTTTGAGTCGCCTTTGATACAAGAAGCATCCAATACAACTTTTTCAAGATTTTCTACAGACGGAACTTCATACATAGTATCTAAAAGAGATTTTTCTAAAATTGATCTTAAACCTCTTGCCCCAGTTTTCATTTCTATTGCAAGTTTTGCTATTTCCAATAAAGCATCATCTCTGATATCGAGTTCTACATCTTCCATCTCAAAAAGTTTTTTGAATTGTTTTGTTAAAGAATTTTTTGGCTCAGTAAGAATTGTGACAAGAGCATCTTCATCTAATTCATCTAAAGTAGCCATAACGGGCAACCTACCTACAAATTCAGGTATTAGCCCATATTTAATCAAATCTTCAGGTTGAGAGTTTTTAATTACTTTCGAATCAAAACCTTGTGTTTTCTTCTTAACAGATGCTTCAAAACCCATACCTCTTTCTTCAGATCTAGCTTTAATTATTTCCTCTAGTCCTGAAAAAGCCCCACCGCAAATGAATAAAATATTTGATGTATCTACTTGTAAAAATTCTTGTTGAGGGTGTTTTCTTCCGCCTTGAGGGGGACTGATGCAGTTAGTTCCTTCTACAAGTTTAAGTAATGCCTGTTGGACTCCTTCACCAGAAACATCTCTAGTAATTGAAGGATTATCAGATTTTCTTGCAATTTTATCTATTTCATCTATATAAACAATTCCAACTTGTGCTTTTTCAACATCGTAATCACATTTTTGAAGGAGTTTTTGAATAATATTTTCAACGTCTTCTCCAACATATCCGGCTTCGGTTAATGTCGTTGCATCCGCAATGGTAAAAGGAACATCTAAAAGTCTTGCTAAAGTCTGTGCTAGCAGAGTTTTACCACTGCCTGTAGGACCTAACAAAAGAATATTACTTTTTCCTAACTCTACATCTTCGCTAGAAGACTGTGAACTCTTTAATTTTTTATAATGATTGTAAACCGCTACTGCTAATGTCTTTTTTGCAGATTCTTGTCCAATAACATAATCATCAAGAATTGCTTTAATTTCTTCTGGAACAGGTAATTTTTCTTCGGAGGATTCTTGATTTGCTTCAGCTAAATCTTCTTTGATTATATCGTTACAAAGAGATACGCATTCATCACATATGTATACAGAAGGTCCAGCTATTAGTTTTTTGACCTCAGATTGATTCTTTCCGCAGAAAGAACAAAATAATTTTTTATCTGTTTCTTGATTTTCAGACATACCTATTTATCTCTTTTATCAATAACTTTATCTATTAAACCATATTTTACAGCTTCGTCACCGCTCATAAAATTATCTCTTTCAGTATCTTGACTCACTTTGTCAATATCTTTTCCACTATGATGAGACAGAATTTCATTCAATTTAGTTCTAATTTTTAGTATTTCCTGAGCATGAATTTCTATGTCGGTTGCCTGTCCTTGAAATCCTCCCAAAGGTTGGTGAATCATTATTCTAGAATTAGGGAGAGCAAATCTTTTTCCTTTAGTTCCTCCGGTCAATAAGATTGCCCCCATACTAGAAGCTTGACCTATACACAAAGTACTTATATCCGGTTTAATGTAAGACATAGTATCGTAAATGGACATGCCTGAAGTTACTGAGCCACCGGGTGAATTTATATAGATATTAATATCTTTTTCAGGATTTTCAGCTTCAAGAAAAAGCAACTGTGCAACAACCAAATTGGCCATGTGGTCTTCAATGGGACCAGTGATAAAGATAACTCTTTCCTTAAGAAGTCTTGAGTAAATGTCAAAAGCCCTCTCTCCTCTTGGTGTTTGTTCCACAACCATTGGAACAAGTTGATTTTTAATATTTGTCATAATCTTAATTTAACCCATAGAAACTACTTCTTCAAAACTTAAAGACTCTTCCTCTACTTTGGATTTACCTTCTAAGTATTCTGCAACTTTATCCTCTAATACAAGAGACTCAATATTTTTTAATTGTTCTTCATTACCATATATCCAATTGACATATTGCTCAGGATCTTTGAAAGATTTTGATTTATCTTCAATTTCTTTCTTCAAAGTATCGTTATCGACAGAGATGTTATTTTCATCAATTAATTTATTAATTAGTACTCCCAACCTAACTCTTTTAAGAGCATTTTCTTTGAAGTTATCAATAGGGAACTGATCTTCTTCTAATTTACTAATATCTAATCCCATTTGTTGAGCAGTATTATTTCTTAAATTATTTGCCTCAGAAATTATCATGCTTTGAGGGATATCAATTTGATTTGAACTTTCAAATACATCAAATATTCTTTGTTTAGTTTTTGCTTTTAGATTTGCTTTTAAATCAGTTTGAAGTTGATCTTCTATTTTTTTTTCAAATTCTTCTTTTGTTTTTACATCCATGTTTATAGATTTAAAAAAATCCTCATCAAGATTAGGAAGCTTAACTTCTGAAACTTCTTTCATTTTAATTTTAAATAGTACCTTCTGACCTTTTAAATTTTCTGCTTGATAGTCTTCTGGAAAAGTTACTTCTATTTCTTTAGTCTCTGAAGCTTTCATGCCAATAATTTGTTCTTCAAAGCCTGGAATCATAGTTTTTGATCCAAGTTCAAGAGAATAATCTTGTGCTTCACCACCTTCAAATTTTTCTTCATTCAAAAAACCTTCGAAATCAATTTTGACAAAATTTCCGTCTTTACTTTTTTCATCTACTGGTTCAGCTTTTCCATATCTTTTTAAAACCAAGTCAGTAGCTTTTTTAACGTCTTCACTTGTAACTTTTGAAACTGGTTTTTTGAAGGATAACGAGCCCATTTTTGTCAGAGAAAATTCTGGATAAATTTCATATGAGACTTCAAATTTAATATCTTTTTTTATATCAAATGACTCTGGAGCAAAACTTGGTTGGCCAACGACAGGTATGTTTTCTTCAGAAATCTTTTTGTAAAAGATATCCCCCATTTTATCCATGATTAGTCGTTGTTTGATTTGATCTCCATAGTACTTCTCAATAACATCTAAGGGTGCCTTCCCTTTTCTAAATCCCTTCAGATCAGATGATGATTGTTGAGATAAAAGTCTTTTTTTAAAGTCACTTTCAAGATCTTTAGACGAAATATTTAATTTAATTTTTTTTTCTAAATTGTTTTTTTTACTGAACATAATATCCTTCTTTATTTTGGGGTGGGCGATGGGGCTCGAACCCACGACAACCGGTACCACAAACCAGTGCTCTACCAACTGAGCTACGCCCACCATTAGTGGCCTCCCGGGCAGGATTCGAACCTGCGACCCTCTGCTTAGAAGGCAGATGCTCTATCCAGCTGAGCTACCGGGAGTGAATTTTTGCTATTGTATAAAAATACTTACGAATAGTCTTTACTTACCAAAATTGACTAATGAGCCAAAGATAAATCTTAAAACCTTATTTGGAATGAATTTAGATATGAATATCATCGTCTTATTGAAGCCTCCTCTTACAACATAAATTTCTTTTCCTTTTAAACAAGCATTAACTCCTTGCTCTGCAACTTGTTTCGCAGACATTAAAAATAAAGAAGGTACGTCTGAATATTGCATATTAAATCCAGCTCTTTCATTAAAACCTGTTTCTGTAAAACCTGGGCAAAGAGCACATACATGCACATTATATTTTTTGTAAGTACTGTTTAGGGTGATAGTAAATTCATTAACAAAATTCTTTATATTTCCATAAATGCCAATTGCTCCGCTTCCGCTTGGAATTATTCCTGCAATTGAAGATACCTGAAGAATCTTTCCAGATTTTCTTTCTTTCATATCTTTAATAAATAGACGCGTTAATTTAACCAAAGAGTTCAATAACACATTTAGAAAACCATCAAGTTTTTCGAGATCATACGAATCAAAGTCTTCAGTAAATCCATATCCAGCATTATTTACTAAAAAATCAACTTTATAGTTTTTGTTTTTACAGAAATCATAAATCTCCTGAGGACTGTCAGAATTAGCTAAGTCTTTTACCAAAACTATTACTTTTGAGTTTGACTTAGACTCTACTTCTTCTTTAAGTTCTAATAACTTATCTTCTCTTCTAGCCGTAACAATGATTTGCATATCAAATCTTGAAAGATATTTGACTATTTCAAACCCAATACCTGAAGAAGAACCTGTGACTAAGGCTGTTTTATTTTTTAAATAAGTCATAATTTTTGGTCGGGGTGGAGGGATTTGAACCCCCGACATCCTGCTCCCAAAGCAGGCGCGCTACCAGACTGCGCTACACCCCGTTAATTTTCATATAAGGGATGGTATGATAACAAATAACCATGGCTATAGTACTCGACGGAAAAAAATTGTCGCTTGAATCAGAAAAAGATTTTTCCAAACGCGTTGAAAAAATTAAAGCCAAAAATCATTCCACTCCTATATTGGCTACAATTTTAGTTGGCAGCGATCCTGCTTCAGCAACTTACGTCAAAATGAAAGGTAATGCATGCAAAAGAGTTGGAATGGACTCTTTGAAAATTGAACTTGATGAAGCTACAACAACTGCAGAGTTGATCAAAAAAATTGAAGAGCTAAATGCTAATGAAGATGTTCATGGAATATTATTGCAGCATCCTGTTCCAGAACATATCGATGAAAGATCATGTTTTGATGCAATAGATATAAAAAAAGATGTTGATGGAGTAACCAGTTTGGGCTTTGGGAGAATGAGTATGCAAGAAAGTGCATATGGTTCTTGCACTCCGTACGGCATTATGCGTCTCTTGAAAGAATATAAAATTCCTTTAGAAGGAAAGTCAGCGGTTGTTGTTGGAAGAAGTCCTATATTGGGAAAACCAATGGCAATGATGTTGTTGAACGAAAATGCGACGGTAACAATATGTCATTCTAGAACAAAAAATTTGCCTGAAATTATATCTACCGCAGATATCGTTGTGGGTGCAGTCGGAATTCCAAAATTTATTAAAAGTGATTGGATCAAAGATAAAGCTGTTGTAATTGATGCAGGATATCATCCTGAAAAATGTGGTGATATAGATCTTGATGAAGTCATTTCAAGATCATCCGCTTACACTCCCGTTCCTGGCGGTGTTGGACCAATGACTATTAATACTTTAATTATGCAAACTTTAGAAAGCTGCGAAGCTCACCTAGGTCTTGATTAATTTTTCCAGTACTCGTCTTTAAGAAGTCTTTTATAAAGTTTCCCAGTTGGATGCCTAGGTAGTTCTTCTCTAAAGTCGATAGATTTAGGACACTTCACATGAGATATATGTGCACGACAATACGCCATGAGTTCAGCCTCTAGATCTTCTCCAGCAAGATTCATATCTTCAGGTTGAACTACAGCTTTTACCTCTTCACCCATTTCTTCGTTTGGTACACCAAAAACAGCAACATCAGCGACTTTAGGATGCATGATTAATGCATCTTCTGTCTCTTTTGGATAAATGTTCACTCCTCCAGAAATGATCATAAAAGCCTTTCTATCTGTTAAATATAGAAATCCTTCATCGTCTAGGTAACCTATATCTCCTAAGGTTGTATACCCTTGCTTTGAAGTCGCGCCTTTAGTTTTTTCTTTATCATTGTGATATGAAAATCCATTTGCAGTAGGACCTTCAAAGTAAATTGTACCTTCTTCTCCAATAGGCACTTCATTTTGATCATCATCTAAAATATGTATAGGGCCAAGTAAGGACTGACCAACTGTACCCTTATGGGAGAGCCATTGTTCTGAATTGCATGCTACAAAACCATTGAACTCCGTTCCTGCATAATATTCATGGATGATATGACCCCACCAATCAATCATTTTTTCTTTCACTTATATTGGGCATGGTGCTGCAGCATGAATAGCTATTCGATGTGATGATAAATCGTATTTATGAAAGATTTCAGGGTCACTTTTTAGAAATCTTATAAACATTGTGGGTACCCATTGACTATGGGTAACCTTGTACTTTTCGATGGCAGCTAAAGCAGCTTCAGGATCAAATTTTTCTAAAATAATACTAGTTGCTCCCAAGGCAAGAAATCCTGTATTGAACCCCATTGGCGCTGAGTGATAAAGAGGAGCTGGAGATAAGTAAACAGAATCTTCATCAGCAGAATACAGCCCTTGAACAACACGAGTAAGGCCTAAGTCATCTTCATCTGCTTTGTAAGGTAAAGGACTTAAATTTATTTCACGACTAACACCTTTCGGCTTTCCAGTTGTTCCAGAAGAATACAACATAGCTGCTCCCTGACACTCATCCTCTATAGGTGTGACAGGCATATTATTTATTTCTTCTTCGTAGGACTTAAAATCAGATGTAGTGCCATCAAGCATAAATTTGTGAACTCCTTCTAAAGAACTAGCCAGAGAGTTTGCAGATTCCTCAAGGAATTTACTAGTGATGAAAACTTTAGCACCACAGTCTTTGACAATATATTCAACTTCACTTGCCTGAAGTCTCCAGCTTATAGCTGTATACTTCAACCCACTTCGATAAGCAGCAAAAGCAATAGGAAAAAATAATTTATGATTTTCCATCATAAAAGCCATGCTATCCCCAGGCTTAAGACCCAAAGATCTGAATAATTGAGCACCTTGATTTGATAATTCGTTTAGTTGTTGATGAGTGATTACGTCTCCACTACCCGCCATGATAATTGCTGGTTTATCTTTTAATTTGGGTCCATTTATTCCTGGATGCATGCCCTCTCCTTCAAATAATGTAAAATTATCCCTATAAGTTAATTTAAATAAAATTTACATGCAAGATTTTAAAAGATTTCCAGTGATATGTAGTGTCGGAGGCGTAAACTCAGCTGGAAGATCTTCTTTTGATTTTTCATACAAACGACTTGTTATGGATAATCTTGATGATCCATCTAAACAATCTTTACTAAAAGATTTAAATTCATTAACTAATTCTGAAATTTCATCTGAGAAAGATATTTTAGAAAAAACTTTGGTGAGAAAGGTCAATTCAGATCTTTTTGATCCTGAATTACTAATGAAAGATGTCATGAATGTAAATGCGGCTGGACAACTGCCTGAAGGAATAAATCTGTCAACAATGTATAACTCAAGACAACATCCTAAAGGAATTCAAATGACAATCTTTGGGGTTACTGACTGTTTAAAGAATCTTGGCAAAGATTGGGATACTGAAATAAAGCCATTATTAGATCCAAAAAAAATAGGTGTTTTTTCAGGTCCAGCAATAGGACAACTTGATTATGAAGGAATGGGAGGTCTTTTACAGTCAAGAAAAATTGGTAAAAGAGCTAGTTCTAAACATTTATCAATGTCTTTGATAGGTATGTCAGCGGATTTCATTAACGCCTATGTTTTGGCTCCTTGGGAAAGACAGGTACTGTAGCTGGGGCGTGCGCAACTTTTCTCTACAACTTAGATTTGGCTTTAAAAGGAATCAAAAATAATGAATTAGATTTTCAATTGTTGGATCTGCAGAAGCGCCTATAAATCCAGAAATAACGGATGGCTTTTTAGCCACTACCGGAATTGCAGATGATAAAAAAATCTTAGAAATGCAGATCAGAAATAATGATGATAACTCTGAAGATGTAGATCATAAAAATGCTTGCAGACCTTTTGGAGATAATGCTGGAATGATTTTAGGAGAAGCAGCTCAATTTGTAGCAGTTACAACATTAGAATTTGCTATTGAGAAAGGACTTAAGATACTTGGAGGTTTTACAGATGTTGCAATAAATGCAGATGGATTCAAGAAATCAATAAGTTCTCCTGGCATTGGTAACTACATAACAATGGCTCAATCTCTATCTAATACTTTAAAGATAGGATGCTCTATTGAAGATAGTATTGTTATTGCTCATGGAACAGGCACATTCCAAAATCGAAGTACCGAATCTGATGTTTTAAACAGAGTTGCGGAAGGATTTAAACTTAAGAATTGGAAAGTTACAGCTCTAAAAGGTATGTTAGGTCATACCATGGGTCCTGCTGCTGGAGATGAATTAATAACAGCTATAGGAATTTGGAATCATGGTCTTATTCCAGGCATTAACACAACTAAGAAATTAGCTGATGACGTGTTATCCGAAAATTTAGATTTCTGTCTCAACACCCGAAAAGTTGATAAAGAAAAAGTTGATGCAATCTTTTTAAATGCTAAAGGCTTTGGAGGTAATAATGGCTCTTGTGGTGTGGTAAGTCCGAGCTTTATCAAATCAAAGTTAAATCAGCAGGAATTAAAAAATTATGAATCAAAACTTTTAGAAACCGAAGAGAAGAGAGCTGTCTACCTGGAAGAGAGTAATAACGGGAAATACGATTTAATTTATCGTTTCAAAGAGGAGATTCTTGACCCAGCAATAGATATGAAAATTACAAAAGATAAAATATCCATCTCTGACTACAAAGATATTGATCTATAAACTATCTATCTAAAAGCTTATCCTTAGGAAATAACCTTCCGATTAAAGGTATAAGAGGCAATAAATAAATATATTTTTTTGGAAAAAATCTTTGAATCCTGTCATACCAACGCGCATCTCCTCCAACCAAAATTCTTTTATTTTTTTTTTCCTAATATTTTTTAAAATAATTTTTGCAGCTGTATTTGCATTAATTGGAGCTTGATTTTTGAATATCTCTCCAACCTCTTCTTTAGTTTTAGCTTTGGGACCAAACAAATTTGGTCTTTCGTCTTCTCTATCAAGATCTATTTCTAATTTGTCATTTTTCACACCATAATTAGCAATGTTAGTACCGATATGACCTGGATGAACCGAATACACCTCTACAGGAGAATCTTCCATTTTCATTTCTAAAGCTAAAGTTTCAGTAAAAGCTCTTACTCCATATTTACCGACATGATAAATGGATTGTGTAGGAACAGATAAAAGTCCAAAAATAGAAGAAGTGTTTATTATAGCTGCTTCAGGTCTTTTTTTTAGATGGGGTAAAAAAGCTCTAGTTCCATTTATTACTCCATGAAGGAGAATTCCTAAACCCCAATCCCAATCTTCATCTGTTGAATCTTCTATTGTTTGAGATAATGCTACTCCTGCATTGTTAAAAACCATATCAACAGCGCCATGTTCATCAATAACTTTCTGTGGCAAAGCGAAAACTGCTTCTTTGTCGCTGACATCTATTACATGTTTTGAAACACCTACGTTGTAATTTTTTAAGAGTTCAGCAGTTTCATTAAGCGTATCTTCATTCCACTCAGCTAAGGCTATATTAGCTCCAGATTTAGCTAGTTCTATGGCTAGTTCTCTACCCATGCCAGAACCTGCTCCAGTAATAACGGCAACTTTGCCTTCAAAATTCTTCATACTATCCTCCGCACATTCAATATAATTTATGACAGTAGGACTGTCCAATTTTTAATAAATGTTTTAGTTAGCTATAACCTTTTTAGAACCTAAGAATTTTAATATTGGATTTAAAGTCAATCCTTGAATGGTAGTTTCATCACCCTGGGTAGATGAAAATAAATTTTTTCCTAGAGATTCAAATCTATAAGCTCCACAAGCCATGAAAGGCTCATCTTTATCAATGTAATCTTTAATTTCCAAATCTGATAAGAACTTCATTGTAAGAGCTGCTTGAGCATAATGTGACCAAATTTCTTTACCATCCCTGCAGATACTTATACCGCAATTTTGATAATGAGTATTTCCAGATAATTTAGATAATGTTTTGAAGCAGTTTTCCTTTGTTAAAGGTTTGCTAAAAATTTCGTCTTCATAGCAGCATATTTGATCTGAACCAATTACATATGCATTTTTCTGCTTATTGCTTACGTCTAAAGCTTTAGCTTTAGCTAGAGCAAGACAGTAATCTTTAAAATTGTTACTAGAAAAAGATTTCTTCAGCTCTTCTTCGTCTACTTCCGATGCTATAACTTCAAAAGTTATTCCAGCTTCTTCTAAAATTTTTTTTCTTATAGAAGAATTTGATGCAAGGATAACTTTGTGAGCAGGTAATGATTCTGAACTCAAGATTGGTTGGAGTTAGAATGTATGAGATTCATAAATTCTGTACGAGTGATAGCATTTTCTTTAAAAACACCCAACATTCTACTTGTTACAGTGCTGGTTTCAGTTTTATGAATTCCTCTTGTAGTCATACATTGGTGCGCAGCATCAATTACGACGGCAACTCCTTTTGGTTTTAGAACATTATTGATAGTGTCAGCAACTTGGGCTGTCATGGTTTCTTGAGTTTGCAATCTTTTACCGAAGATATCGATTATTCTAGCTAATTTACTTATACCTACTACCCTTTGGTTAGGTATATAGCCGACATGAGCAACGCCTAATATAGGAACCATATGATGCTCACAATGAGACTCAACTCGAATACCCTTGACTATGACCATTTCATCATAACCTTCAACTTGTTCAAAAGTTTTAGATAGAACCTCTTCAGGATCTTCATCATAGCCAGCAAAGAATTCACCATACGCTTTAATAACTCTCTTAGGGGTTTCTACCAGTCCTTCTCTAGTTGGAGCGGCTCCAGCAAAAGCTAGAAGCGTTTTTACAGCTTCCATTGCCTCTTCAGGGGATGGTCTAGAAATTGATATAGCTTTTTTGGCAAAATTTTTTCTTACTCATTATTAATCCTTTAAAACAGTTATATTTTACAGACTTTTTTATAACTTTTAATCATTATCTTCTTCAGGTAAGGGATTAAAAGGAAAAGGTCTTTCTTGACTACTATATGTTACAAAATCAACTATTTGAACAATGTAATTTCTTAATTTAATAGAAAAAGTTGATAAATGCGAATTTGGTTCTTTTGTAAATAAGGTAAATAAAAATTGCGTCCCTGCAATAATCCATAAGACTAAGTCCAAGAATCCTAACAAGAAAAGGTAGAAAACAACTAAACCAGCTGTAATCCAAGTAGAAGGATGTTTAACCTTTTCAGGTATGACATCTTTAAAATTCTTCTTTTCTTCTGTTTCAACTTCGGCAATTACCGAAGAATCTTCATTTTTTTCAGTCATAAGCGGTGTCAATATTACCACTTTCATGGATAAACTTTAAAAAACATTTTTTGGATCATTTTTTAAGTAAACAATCTTGTATAAAGCATCAATTATAGGCATATTCAAAGAAAGCTTATTTTTTTCTAGATAAAGGACTTTTAAGGTCCTATGCCCTTCTACAGACTGTTTTACCAAAGATAAAGCCTTAGTAGGGCTATTTCCTTTACCTAAAAGCTTTCCAAAAGAATAATTTCTACTATTTTCAGAACTGCTTGTAGCTATTAAATCTCCAACTCCAGATAGACCTAGAAGAGTTAAAGGATTAGCATTAATTTTCTTAAAAAGTTCTGACATCTCTGACAAAGATCTTGTCAGCAACATAGCTTTGGTATTTGATTCAAAACCCAATCCATCAGATAAGCCAGAACATATTGCATACAAATTTTTTAAAGCTCCAGCCATTTCTATTCCTTTAGTATCATTTGATAAAAATATTTTAAAAAAATCACTATTAAAAAGATCTGAAACATGGTTCAAAGATTTTTTATCACTTCCTGCTATTACTGATGCAGATATATTTTTTCTCATAATTTCATCAGCAATATTTGGACCTGAGAGAACCATGATATTTTCTTTTAAATAATTTGTTTCATCTATAAATACTTCGCTCATTGTCATAAAAGATTTGTTTTCAATGCCTTTGGAAGCGATCAAAATCTTTTGATTATCTAAGTATTTAGAAATTTTTGATGAAATTGACCTAAAACCTTTTGATGGAATTGCAATGATTACAAGTTCTACATCTTTGAAAGCATCCTTTAAATTGGAAACAATTTTTAAATTTTTTGAAATTTTATATTTAGGAAGATATTGATTATTAATCCAATAATTTTTAACTTTTTTAAATATTTTTGAATTTCTTGCCCACAAAGACACATTATGATCTTTTTCTGCCAAAAGATTGCCTAATGTTGTACCCCATGAACCTCCGCCTAAAACTAAAATCTTATTCATATGAAATTTCAAGAAATGAAATTAAGTGATTTATCTCCAAATTTTTTCCACCAACTTTCTCCCAAAAGTCTTATGGAATTTAGATTTCTTTTTGATGTGTTATCAAAAGAAGACTTAATACCTGATAAAGACGAATCTACTCTCAAATAATTTTCTTTAATAAGAGATTGCGCAATGACGTGCTCAATATTTGATTCCATGAGAATTTGAATAATTCCAGCATTCAACCAAGAAATTGAACCCCATTTTCTAGCGCGTCTTCCATCTAATCTTTTGGAGTTATAACCGGTTCCAACGCTCAAAACTTTGATCTCTTCGTTAGGCCATAACTTTTTCGCTTCAGCATAAGCAATCAATACTGGGTTGTTGGTTGATACTGCACCATCAATGTACCATTGGCCTTCAATAGATTCTGCTGGAAAATATGTTGGAGCTGCAGAAGTTGCTGCAGCAACTCTTCTTGCAGGTAAATAACCTTCTGTCCATGATTTAAACATCTTTATCCTTCTTTTTTCTAAATCAAAAGCTGTGATCATTGTTGGAATATTTGCCGCACTAAGTGTTTCTGTTTTGAAATAATCTTCAAATACTTTTCTTTTTACCTTGCCCGCATATTTAGAACCTAGAATTCTGTACCTAAAAGGGGAAAAGATTTTTTTTATATTTTCTTTAGAGTAAATCTCTATTAAATCATCCTTTTGCAAATCTAAGAATTGATATAGCTAGTGCGATAATGCCTCCTGTAGAAGTTCCTACAATCAAATCAAAACTTTCAGAAAGTTTCTTTGGAACTGCTTTGTCTAATTCGCTTAAAAAAGTTGCTGAAGCTAGACCTCTCACACCTCCTCCATCTATGGACAAAACATATTTAGTCATTGTTATTTTTAGATAAATTCAGCATATTATGGACGAAACTATACTAAGTATTTTAAATGAATTCATTTAATGCCAAAAAAATAGGTTTTTGGATAGGACTTGCAATTTTTGTTTGCATCTATTTCTTGCCTGCCCCAGAAGGATTATCAACCGAAGGAAAGTTAACTGCAGCAATTTTTTTATTGATGGGGATTTGGTGGGCCACGGAAGCAATGCCTCTTTATGCAACTGCTTTATTACCTTTGATTTTTTTCCTTTATTGGGAATAGACCCTATTGGAGTGATAAGCAAAGAATATATGAACAAAGTTCAATTTCTTTTTGCTGGTGGTTTTATGATCGGAATTGCGATGCAGAAGTGGAATTTACACAAAAGAATTGCACTCAATATTTTAAAATATAGCGGTTTGCAAGCAAAAAACATCATAGCTGCTTTCATGCTAACAAGTGCCATTTTAAGTATGTGGGTTATGAATACTTCGACTGCTATTATGCTGTTACCCATTGGAATATCAGTTATAGCTGTAATCAATGAGACTGTAAAAGACTTGCTTCCCGGTGAAAGTAAAAACTTTCAATTTGCCCTGCTGCTTGGAATTGCATATTCAGCTTCTCTTGGTGGAATTTCAACTCCAATTGGTACCTCTCCAAATGGTTATTTGATTCAATATGCAAATGATAATTTCAACCAAGACATAGGTTTTATTAGTTGGTTAGCAATAGGACTTCCAGTAACTCTTGTCATGGTGCCTCTTGTTTGGTTCATCTTGACCTCTTTAATTTTTCCAATAAATTTCAAAGCTTCTCCAGAAACAAATTCTAAACTAAGGACAATGCTAGAAGATTTAGGAACCATAACTTCAGAGCAAAAAATGGTTGCAATTATTTTCTCAATTACAGCTTTTTGCTGGGTGTTCAGAAAATTATTAGACGATTTACCAGGACTAGGATTTTTAGAAGATGCTGTCATTGCAATGATCGGCGGGATATCATTATTCTTTGTAAGTTCTAAAAATAAGGAAGATTATTTACTCAATTGGGATGATTTACAGCAAAAATTTCCATGGGGACTAATCTTTTTATTCGGAGGAGGTATGGCCCTAGCTTACGAAGTAAATTCTACCGGTCTTGCTTCATGGTTAGCTAATTTGATTCCTGCAGATGTTAATCCCATTATCGTAGTTGCCTTAATTATATTATTGGTCTTATTACTTACAGAGCTAACAAGCAATCTCACAACGACTATTACTTTTATGCCTGTAATTGCTAGTGTCGGTTTCAATCTAGATATAAATCCTTTACTCCTTACTTTGCCTCTTACAATTGTTGCTAGTTGTGCTTTTATGTTGCCAGTTGCGACTTCTCCTAACTCGATTGTATTTGCTTCAAACTTAGTACCCATTCAACAAATGGTTAGAGCAGGCATTTTTATTAATATAATTTCATTTCTATATATCCTTCTTTTGTCGGTCTTTTATTACCCTCTGGTCTTGTAGTAAAATAATTCCAAGTGTTGCACTTAGGTTCAAAATCAGGGGTTCCTAGGAAAGTGCGTTTTATTCTTACCCTGTAAAGGAGGTGGTCCAAATTAGTATTAACGAATTAGCAGGAATTTCAGGGGGTGCCTCTTGACAACGGGTTAACCCGATTCCGACCTTTTGCCGGTTCGCCCGCTTAAGGTAAGAATTAAGTTGAAATACTTATTCTTAAGCCCCGTCAGAAATGACGGGGTTTTTTTATTCGCTCAAATCGTGACCAGTTGCAGAAATAGTTCCACCATCACAGGTAATTGTTTCTCCGACAGTGTAAGAACCAGCTTTTGATGAAAGATATAAAGCTAAACCGCCAACATCTTCGGCTCTTCCCATCCTATGAACTGGGTTTCTAGAAATAATACCCTCATAATTATGAGCTACTGCCGAACCCAGCATATCGCTAGGAAAAGGTCCCGGAGCAATGGCATTCACTAAAATATTTTCTCTAACAAGTCTAGCTGCAAGAACTCTTGTCATATGATGAACCGAAGCTTTTGAAGCGCTGTAAGGGTATGTTTCAAAAACAGGAGTTCCGATACCATCAATTGAACCTATGTTGATAACTCTAGAAGGCTCTTCTCTTGTAGCCTTTTTCTTTAGTAAAGGGAGAAATTTCTGAGTAGAGAAAAATACACTTTTGACATTCAAATCCATCACCTTATCCCACCCTTTTTCTGAGAAAACATCTATAGGTTCTGCCCATGCAGCTCCTGCATTATTTACCAAAATATCAATCCCAGATTCTAACGCCTCTACTTCATTTACAAACTTCTCTATTCCTTCTAAAGAAGATAGGTCAGATGGGAGAGATGTACATTGAGCGTTATATCTTTCTGAGAGTTCTATTGCTTTTGCGTCACAAACATCAGCCTTTCTGGAAGTAATATAAACAGTTGCACCGTTTGCCAAATATGCGGATGCAATCATTTCACCTATTCCTCTAGATCCGCCTGTGACAACAGCAACCTTGTCTTTTACTGAAAACAGTTCCTCAATTTTCATCCTAATCTCCTAATCTTCGATTTTTAAAATTTTTGGTTTTTGAAATTTATCATCTTTACTGCCCATCATGTAGGTACATACAATTATTAAATCTCCAGTATTTGCTTTATGGGCAGCAGCGCCATTTATAGAAATCTTTTTGCTCCCAGCCTCTTCAGAAAAGGCATAGGTAACAAATCTCTTCCCATTTGAAATATTATAAATATGAACTTGTTCATATTCTTTTATATCTAGAGCATCCATCCAGTCCTTATCAATTCCGCAAGAACCATCATAGTCTATGTTTGTAGAAGAAACTTTAACTCTATGTAACTTAGATTTAAGAACAGTAATGTACATATTTTAATGGCGGACCGGACGGGGCTCGAACCCGCGACCTCCGCCGTGACAGGGCGGCGTTCTAACCAGAACTGAACTACCGGTCCAATTTAGGAAAACAATTATACATAGTATGAAAGGAAAGTAACTTACAAAAATAATATAAAAACCATATCTAACTGATAGCTTCGCTATGATTAATTTTGAAAGTTACAGGCTTTAAATTTGTATAATTTTTAGACTTAACCGAAGAAACAAAATTGAATTTAACATTTACATATTCTGAATAAATATTAAGTTCTACATAGCCTTTATTCTTTCCATTAGTCCAAATAAGATCTTTATTAGAATCAACAAATGATTTGTCTAGAGAGTCTGTAAATTCTCCGAATGTATCAACAAAGTTTGGAGATGTGATAGAGGGAGCTCCTATTTCTATACCAACAAAGTTTTTATTTTTATCAAATAAATTTGAAAGCCAAGAGTTATGGGAATCTCCGGCAAGAATGAGATTGGATTGAGAATTGCTTATAGCTTTGTAAAACTTTTCTCTTTCTTTGGGGTATCCATCCCATTGATCAGTATTATATGGAATCTCAGTGCCAGCTAATGATAGATATTTATGAAGAAACTTGGGGAAGTTTTCTTTATCAACAGTTTGAAATATCTTAGGTAAATATTTTGGTCCTATTAAAATTTGTTGTCCAAAAATAGACCACTTAAAAGAATTATCTACTTTTGTTCTTATCCAATTGAATTGCTCTTTGCCAAGAAGTTTTCTTGGTTTGTTAAGATCTTTTAAATAAGAATTTTTATTAAAAGAGTTTCCACTAAAGTATTTTTCTATGTCTAATTGTCTATCTCTTTCGTAGGACCTAGTATCCAACATCATCAAGTTTAATAGATTCCCAACTCTAAAATTTCTCCAAATTTTATCTTTTCTACCTTTCTCACGAATTGGCATCCATTCGTAATAAGCCTGCAAAGCATTCTTTTTTCTATTAGCAAATGTTCCTTCGTCTTTTGAATGGTTTTGAGCTCCTTTCTGCCAGCTATCATTAGTAAATTCATGATCGTCCCAAACAGAAATCATGGGTTTTTTTTGATGTAATAATTTCAGATCGGGGTCAGATCTATAAGTCGCATACCTTTTTCGATAATCATCTAATGAAACCATTTCATGTTTTGGATTTACGACTCTGCCCATTTGTTCTGCATCTTTTGAGGCATAACCACCATGGCCATATTCATAGAGATAGTCTCCGAGATGAAGGACTAAATCTATTTTTTTATTTTTTGCTATCTCTTTATAAGCATTAAAATATCCTGCTGGATAATTTGAGCAGCTGCAAAAAGCAATATTAAAATTATTTGGATTTTCATTTGGTAATGTGGAGGTCATTCCAGTATCAGAAGTTTTACCGTCTGCTAAGAATCGGTAATAAAGCTTTTTACCATTGAATTGTTTTGGAATTTTTGCATCAACCTTCACCGAATAGTCTTTTTTAGAATTTGTCTTGACATGTCCATAGCTAATGAGGTTTGAAAAATCATTAGTACTTGAAACTTCCCACCTAACTCGAATTTCTGGATTACCCATTGGTAAGATTTTTGTCCATAAAATTACATTAGTATTTGTAGGATCCCCACTTGCCACACCATACTTAAAAGAAATAACCGATTCTTTATTTAGCGAGGGAAAAATACGTATGGGCAAAAAAAGTAAAAGTAAGGCTAAACTTTTTAGAAATTTTCTTCTGTATTTATTCATAAGGTTAATTTAACACTCAAAATAAATATGCCAATTAAAAAATGATATTTTTGATGGTGGGCGACACAGGACTTGAACCTGTAACTTCCACCTTGTAAGGGTGGCACTCTACCAATTGAGTTAGTCGCCCAAAAAAAAAGCATTATACCCAAATTAAATATAATCAAATGGACAATCTGAAAAAATTAGTGCATATTTTTTTCTTTATAAATTAAGTAATGAAGCAACTAGAATCTCAACCCTTTCAATCAAAACTAAATTTAAATTCTGAAGAATTTGAAAACAACAAGTCATCTATGCTTGAGATGATTTCTGAATTAAATGAATTATTAGATGAAGCTGAAGCAGGTGGTGGTCCAGATCATCATAAAAGATTAGCAGCAAGGGGAAAACTTCCAGTTCGAGAAAGAGTTTTCCACTTCTTGGATCCAGATAGTCCTTTTTTGGAAATTAGCGGTTTAGCGGCCTATAAATCTGAATACCCTATCGGTGGCGGTGCTTTTGCAGGTATTGGAGTTTCTTCAGGAATTGAGTGTGTAATTTTTGCGAATGATCCTACTGTTCTTGCAGGAGCAATGCATTTTTACTCTGTAAAAAAATGGATGAGATGTATGCAAATTGCACGAGATTGTCGAATTCCTTTCATTCAATTTGTTGAGTCTGCTGGAGGTGATTTACGCCCAAGAGCCGGAGCTGCTGTTGGCGGAATGGGTCATTTTGCTGAATCAGGTAGACAATTTTATGAAATCACAGAGCTTTCAAAACTAAATATTCCAACTGTAACCGTTGCTTTCGGAACTGCTACCGCCGGTGGAGCATACCAACCTGGGATGTCCGACTATAATATTTTTGTTAAAAACCAAGCAGATGTTGCCCTCGCAGGACCACCTTTAGTTCAAATGGCAACTGGTGAAATTTCTTCTAGAGAAGATATTGGAGGAGCAAAAATGCATGCTGAAAAATCTGGTTTAGCTGAATATTTAGCTGAGGATGATTTAGATGGAATAAGAATTGCTCGAGAAGTAATGTCTCATTTAAATTGGGACAAAGAAGGAAATAATCCTCGATTTGAAATAGCTCCACCGAAATATAATCAAGAAGACTTATTGGGTATTATCGAGCCAAGTTTAAAGACTCCTTTTGATATCAGAGAAATAATCGGTCGTATCTCTGATGGATCAAAGTTTGAAGAATTCAAACCGCTTTTTGGACCGACAATAATTTGTGGATTTATTTCCATTCATGGATACCCAGTTGGCGTGCTTGGAAATAACGGTATGCTTTTTCCTGATGCTTCTCAAAAAGCAGCCCACTTCATTCAACTGTGTAACAAGAGAAATTTACCTTTAGTCTTTCTACAAAATATCACTGGATTTATGGTCGGAAAAGATTATGAACAAGATGGTTCCATAAAAAAAGGAGCTCAAATGTTAAATGCTGTTTCAAACTCAAATGTCCCTCATCTTACTGTGATAGTAGGAAATTCATATGGTGCTGGAACTTACGCAATGTCTGGAAGAGAATTTGGAAATTCTTTCACTTTTCTATGGCCAACGGCAAAAATTGCAGTCATGGGTGGCGAAGTTATCGCTGGAGTGATGTCTATCGTAAGAAGAGGTCAAGCTGCAAGAAAAGGTCTTAAATTTGATGAAAAAGCTGATGCAGAAATTGTCAAAAATCAGCAAATCTCTCATGACAAGGGTTCCAAAGCTTTAAGAGCTACTAGCGTTATCAGTGATGATGGAATTATAGATCCCCGAGATACGAGAAATGTATTGGGAATGTGTTTATCGATTGTTAATAATAAAGAAGTTAAAGGATCAGAGGGATTTGGGGTATTTAGATTATGACGATTAAAAAATTGTTGATTTCAAACAGAGGAGAAATCGCAAGTAGAATCATAAAAAGTGCTCACGACATGGGAATAACCTGTGTAGCCATTTATACAGAGGCTGATAAAAATACTCCTTACGTTAGAGAGGCAGACCAGTCCTTTAAACTTTCAGACTCATATCTAAATGCTAAAGAAATTTTAGAAATCGCTAAAAAAAATAATGTAGATGCAATTCACCCTGGTTATGGATTTTTATCTGAAAATGCTAATTTTGCAAATAATGTAAAAAAAGCAGGAATGAAGTGGGTAGGACCTTCCGCAAATGCCATAAAAAAAATGGGAGATAAAATTACTGCAAAAACTTTAGCAGAAAAAGCCGGTGTACCCACCCTGCCTTCAGGTTCCTCAGCTAAAGATGCAAACAAAATTGGTTATCCTATCCTTGTTAAAGCTGCTGCAGGAGGCGGTGGTAAAGGTATGCGTATTGTCAAAAGCTCAAAGGATTTAAAAGAATCTATTGCTTCTGCTGAAAGAGAAGCTGAGGGTGGCTTTGGCGATAAGAGAGTTTTCTTAGAAAGATACATTGAAAAGTCTAGACACATAGAAGTACAAATTCTTGGCGATTCCCATGGTAATTTGGTTCATTTAGGAGAAAGAGAGTGTTCAATTCAAAGGAGACACCAAAAGGTAGTTGAAGAATCACCTTCACCCATGGTTGATGACTCTATGAGAGAAAAAATGGGAGATGCTGCCATAAAGTTAGCTTCCAAATTAAAATATGAATCAGCTGGGACTGTTGAATTTCTCGTTGATGAAAAAACAAAAGAATTCTGGTTTCTAGAGGTTAATACGAGGCTTCAAGTTGAACATCCTGTTACAGAAGAAGTTACCGGAATTGATCTTGTAAAAGAACAGCTCAGAATAGCCGAAGGTGAGTCTCTAGGTTATGACCAATCCGATATAGATTGGTTTGGAAGTTCTATAGAAGTGAGACTGTATGCTGAAGATCCAAATAATGATTTTTTACCGGTAACGGGAAAAATGATTTCCTTTGTACCGGCGGATGATCCTCTCGTTAGATGGGATGTAGGAATTGAATCAGGGTCAATCATTACTCCTGATTTTGATCCAATGCTAGCTAAAGTTATTTCTTATGGAGAAACTAGAACAGAAGCTGCAAAAAAATTAGCTCTTGCTTTAGAAAATAGTCACTTTGGTGGAATGCAAACAAATCGAGAATTCTTAATAGCTATTTTAAGATCTGAGAAATTTCTAAAAGGTGCAACCACTACTGATTTCATCGAGAAAGAAAAATTAAGTGGAGAAGTAGACCTTTCTGCAGAAGAAATAAAAAATTATGCAAAAGCAGCAAGTTTATGGATCCAAGGATTGAATAGGAAAAACGCGTCTGTTTTAACCAATATGGATTCAGGATGGAACAATGCAAGGTTACCTTTTCAGGAAGTTAAGCTTTCTTTGAGGGATACAAATTTCATTATTAATTATAAAAAATTAAGAGGTGGTCAGTTTAAATTTTCTGATTCAGTATTGGCGACCGTCTATGATTGGCAAGATAATTTCATAGATGTAGAAATATCAGGAACCAGACTCAGATCAAAAATATCTTTTGAAGATAATCTTTTATTGATTCATACCTACAAGGGAGATTTGCTATTTAATGTTTTACCTAAATTTGAAGTTAAAGATTCAGGAACAATTGAGGGCGGTCTAAATGCCCCAATGCCCGGAAAGGTAGTAGAAGTCCAAATTAAAAAAGGTTCTTCCGTTAAAAAAGGAGATACTTTGATTATCTTAGAGGCAATGAAAATGGAACATAAAGTGAATGCTCCATCTTCTGGAAAGATTAAAAATATTTTAGTTTCTAAAGGTGAGCAAGTAGAAAATGGTCAAACTTTAGTTGTTTTGGATTAATCCCATTTGGGTTCTCTTTTTTCTAAGAAAGCAGCAATTCCCTCTTTTGCGTCAGGACCAGCAAATGTTTCTGCACTTTTCTTTCCTAAATATGGTAATGCTTCATCAAAATTCATACTATCTTGATTAACATATGCCTCAAGACCAAATTGCATTGTACCAGGAGCAAGACTAGCTAAGTCTTTTGCTAATTTAGTGACAGTTTCGTCTAAAGCTTCTGGTGCTACAGATTCATTAATCAATCCCCACTCTTGAGCTTTATTCGCATCTATTGCTTGACCACGCATACAAAAATCTAATCCAACTCTCTTAGGCATAACTCTAAATAAACCAGCCATAACCATGTGGGGCCAAACCCCACGCAGAATTTCAGGAGCTGAAAATTTTGCAGATTCAACAGCAATTGCATGAGTGCAATTTGTAACCATCAGTAGAGCCCCGGCATGAACCGATCCTTGAATCTTACAAATAACAGGTTTATACAAATGCCTTATTGAGAGACTTATGTCGTCTGATCCCTCCAGCCTAGGAACGTTAGATTCTTCCTGTTTTCTATTTAAGTCTGCTCCAGCACAAAAAACGTCTCCTTCCGCTTCAATAATTACAACTCTTATTGCTCTTTCTTGTTTGGCATATGCAAGAGCATAATTAATTTCATTCATCATTACATTGTTAAGAGCATTTTTCTTTTCGGGTCTGTTCAGGGTAATGGTTAAAATGTGGTTAGAAACATCTATTTTAGTTGCTTGAAAGGTTAGATTTTCTATTGAAAGTTTTTTACTTGTCATATCGTCTTATTTTAAAATAATTTTAGGAACGTTTAATTTTTTTGCTCTTAAATATTCACCTAAAGACTTTGCCTGCCCATCCATCCTTGTTGATGAAGAAACTCCATCTTGCAAAATTCCATGAATATAAAAATTTAAAGATAAAATATTGGGCAATTCAAATCTATCAATTTCAAAAGATTTTAAATCTGGAAGCAATTCTTTTAATTTATCAACAGTTAAAAAATCAAACAAAAACCCATAAGCTTCTGAATTTTTACTCCACACCCCAAGATTAGCGCAGCCTCCTTTATCTCCAGATCTGGTGCCAAAGATATCTCCAAAAATATTTCCGTATCAGGATTTTCAGTTATTTTTTTTACTTCAGCAGGTTCCTTTTGGTAATAAACTTCTTCAAAGTCTAGTTGGCTAGTCGGAATAACCTCCATGGTCTTGCCATCAAAATGAACTTTTTCCTTTATATATTTACTATCAACCAAAGCTGGCCAATACTCAATATAAGGTCCGCTAGGGACAACTCCACTTCTTCCTGTCCAGCCTGGAAAGTTAGCTAAAGCTAATTCAATTATTTTAGCGCTAAATAAACGTCCAACTAAATCAGGATTTTGAGACATCACATCAATTCTAAGAAAGGCTTGTGCCTGTTCATTGCTTTCTGGATTTTCTTTGTCAGTTCTGTGTAACTGTATATCAACTTTATCAAACTGCTCTTTACCGCCAACCGAATCAAAAATAGTTTCAGTAATTAATTTAGCTTTTTCTTCAATATCTAAACCTGTAAGAAGTAACTCAGTCCCATTTCTAAAACCTCCCGCAAGATTAATACAAACTTTATGATCTTTAGGTGGGCTACTTCCTCTACATCCTGAAACAAAAACTCTGTCTTCAGCCTCTTGTTCAATTTTTAAAGTATCAAAATGCGAAACAACATCTGGATTTACATAAGCAGGAGAACCTATCTCATAGAGAAGCTGTGCTGTGACAGTGCCAACTGAAACCAAACCTCCAGTATTTGGATGTTTGGTAATTATAAAGCTACCATCTTGGTTTATTTCGGCTATTGGGTAACCAATATCTTTAAAAGTAGGAACTTCTTTAAAAAAAGAATAATTGCCGCCAGTGGCTTGAGCACCGCATTCGATTATGTGCCCAGCTGCAAGTGCTCCGGCAAGCTGGTCATAATCATTTCTTGACCAATTAAATTTCCATGCTGCAGGACCTATGACTACAGCGGCATCTGTAACTCTCGGGCAAATGACCACATCAGCGCCGCTATCTAAAGCTTCTTTAATACCCCAAGCTCCTAAATAAGCATTTGCAGTAAGTGGTTTTTTCTCATAAGAAAAAAGATCGTTATTCTTATCTATATTTTTTAGCTTTTCTCCAGAGGAGGATAATTCATCTAACCTAGGCATCAAATCGTCACCATCAATGTATGCAACCTTCAAATCAAGATTCAATTCTTTGATAATATCTTCAACTTCAGCTGCCATTGAGGCAGGATTTAAACCTCCTGCATTAGATACAATCTTAATTTTTTGATCATCGCAAAGTTTTGCAACATCTCTAAATTGTTTTAGAAAGGTTCCTACGTATCCCAGATTTTCTCCCCTTTTCATTTTCTGGTTATACAAAATAGTCATCGTCAATTCAGCAAGATAATCTCCCGTTAAAACATCGATTGGTCCGTCTTCAACCATTTTTTTTGCTATGGATAGATTGTCTCCATAAAATCCACTGCAATTTGCTATCTTTATTACTTCTGACATTCAATTCTTTATTGTTTTCTGATCGGAAATTCCTGCTAAATAAATTCCAATTAAAAGAATAATAGCACCGAAAATCTGCTGTATTAAGAACATTTCTTGAAATAGTAAAAAAGCCAGAAAAGCCGCTGTGAGCGGCTGGATTAAAAGAATTAATGAAGAAAATTGTACTCTTATTAAAGTCAGCCCATAAATAATTAAGCCCTGTCCGGCAATTTGAATAAACACGCCTTGGAATAAAATATTTGACCAACCTAAGACTGTTTCAGGAGAGGATTGACCAATCTCTAAAAGACTACCTAAATAAAGAGGAATGCATCCAAACAATGCAGAAAAAAACATCAAATGAAAGGTTTCATAAGTTTCTGAAAATTTTTTAACCGAAATTAAGTATCCTGAATAAAAAAAAGCAGCGACTAAAGATAATAAATCCCCAGTAAAGGTTTGGTATTGATTTTGTTCAAATAAAATTAAAAAGACTCCCCCAGACAACAAAAACCAGCAAAATAAAAAAATAAATCTAATTTATCTTTAAATAAAAAATAAGAAATTATTGCTACATAAATGGGAGCTGTATTGACAAAAAGAGCAGCGTTTGCGACCGATGTTTGATTTATTGACCAATGCCATAAAGTTATATCACTTCCAAAAAATAGTCCTGGTATTGCAAGGACTAGAATATCTTTCCATTTGAGATTGGCAAATTTTTTTTTGCAATTCCATAAACAAATAAAATTAAAGTTGCGAAAAGAAATCTATAAAATCCTGTCAAAGAAGGAGTAATTTCACTCGTTCTTACCAAAATTGGGGCAACGCCAATAAGCATGGCTCCAATTGACGTCGATAATATTCCTATTGTTCTTGAATTTAGATTTATCATTTTTATGGGAAGTATAGATATACTGTAACAATGTTAAGTAAAGAACAAAAAAATTCTCCTGAAATTTTTTCTGTCTCTCAACTCAATAAAAACGCTAAGTTTACTCTTGAAAAAAAATTCAATGATGTTTGGGTAAAAGGAGAAATTTCTGAATTTACCAATTACCGTCAATCTGGACATTGGTACTTCACCTTAAAAGATGAGAATTCATCCATTAGTTGTGTGATGTTTAAATTTAAAAACTCATATCTTAAAAATATTCCTGAAATCGGTGACGAGATAGTCCTCAAAGGAAAATTATCCTTATTTGAGGCGCAAGGTAGATATCAATTTATAGCAGAAAGCTTAGAGTATTCAGGTGAAGGAGATTTGTTAAAGGCTTTTGAAAATTTAAAAAATAAACTTTTAAAAGAAGGTCTCTTCGATGAATCTTTTAAAAAAGAAATTCCTGAATTACCGATGCATATCGGTGTAGTAACTTCGCCATCAGGCGCCGTAATTCAAGATATTAGAAACATATTGGAAAGAAGAGCGCCCTTATCAAAACTTATTTTAGCCCCTTCTTTGGTGCAAGGAGACAAAGCAGAGAACGAAATAATAAATGCATTAAACATGCTTCGAGAATTTAATAAAACAGAAAAATTAGATCTGATAATAATTGCTAGAGGCGGTGGCTCCCTAGAAGATCTTTGGTGCTTCAATAGCGAAAATATCGCAAGAGAGATTTATGCTCTTGAAATTCCTGTAATAAGTGCGGTTGGTCACGAAACAGATTTTACAATTTGCGATTTAGTTTCTGACTTAAGGGCTCCAACTCCTTCAGCAGCAGCTGAAATAGCAAGCCAAACTCACTCACAAATTATTGATAAAATTGAGAGTCTAGAAAAATCAATCTCAATATCAATAAAAAATTATCTCGAAACTAAAAATGAAAATTTTAGTGATGCATCCAATGTTCTAAGGAAAATTAATTTTAATCTAGATCAAAAGATTTTTAAAATTGATGAAAGCTTCAATAAAATTGTTTTTTTACAAAAGGATAGGTTTTCATCTAAAAGATTAAACCTCATAAAAAAAAGAACTTCTTTAAGAGATAGAAATCCACTTATAAAGCTTTCAAATCAAAAAGCAGATTTAAAGAGTAAAAAATTAATTTTTAAAAATATATTTAATAAAGTTCTTTTCAGCAAAAAAAATTCTTTTGATACTTCTTCATCAAAATTACAAGCTTTTAGTCCTCTATCAGTTTTATCGAGAGGCTATACCGTTTCCACCAAAGATGATGAGATCTTGGATAACACGAAGTTAACTGAGGGAGATGAAATTCTCACTAGAACTGAACGAAATCTCATTCTTTCAGAAATAACTAAAATAGATGAAATTAAATAATTTTTTAATATTTTTTTGTCTGACTTTTTTATTTAGTTGTACAAACTTCAAATTAGCTGAGGCAACTCCTTGTTCATTTCCAAATGAAACACTTGAAAAAGGAGGCCTGCTAAATAGATTTATTAGTAAAGAAAATCTAGACAATTCTTATAAAAAATATATTTGTAAAGACATTGCTGGTCATCGACTTGTATATCCCATTTCTTATTCTTCAAAAATGAAATTTACAATTATGGGAGAGACCATAATTCTTTCTGAAAAAGAATTCAGAGAATCTAGAATTACAATTAAAGATAATAAGTTCAACCAAATCTCTAATGAAAATCTAATAAGAATTAAGACCGAAAGAGAAATTTATGGAAGAAAGATATCTGTGAAATCAGTAAAAAAATATCAGGATACTAATTTCAATTTCCCTGCTAAAGGGATAATTTCCAGTGAGTATGGAGTGAAACGTTTTATAAATGGTTCCCCTAGAAATCCCCACTTAGGACTAGATATAGCGGCGGAAACTGGAACGTCAGTAGTCGCTCCAGAAAATGGTAAAGTTATTTTTGTTGGTGAATTTTTTTATAGAGGCAACCTAATAATCATTGACCATGGCAATGGCATTATCTCTACCTATTCCCATTTAAACGAAACTTTTGTTTCTGAAGGAGATAATGTTTTTAAAAATTCTAAAATTGGAACAGTTGGTTCTTCTGGAAGAGTCACTGGGCCACATCTCCACTTTGAAATTATTTTATTGGGAACAAAAGTAAATCCAATGCTGTTTCTTTAAAGGGATAACAATTTAATAATTTCTTCTTCTGTTTGCGGTCCAACTAATGTAAGTTCCAATTCTCCTTTTCTATTAACAATAAATGTAACAGGAAGGTTCTCTGGTATGACCCAATCATAAATAATAGAAGGGTCTGTTAATAAAGAGTCTACTTGTACATTAAATTTTTTTAACTGTTGTTTTAATTCCTCTCCTTCCAACATATCAAAGTTAATTAAATAAACTTTTAAATCATCAGAGAAATTGGACTGAAGATTATTTAATTCAGGAATTTCTTTTATACAAGGAGGACACCAATCTGCCCAATAGTTAAAAACTATCCATTTACCTTTTAAATCATCAAGAAAAACTCCTTTTCCTTCAAAAACATTTAGATCCGGTTTTGAGCAAGAGAGCAGAAGAAAAATTATCAAAAAATTATTAAAAATAGACTTCATAATCTTTATATAATACTTCTTAAAATGAGCTTCTTAAGAAAATTTTTCAACTTCGTTGACCTAACAAGAAAAGTTATTTTGAATCTATTTTTCATTTTGGCTTTGTTGTTCATTGCAATCACTTTTTTGGTTAGCGACGTCAAGGAAGACCTCAGTGCTGTAATAACTTTTGCCCCAAAAAAAATAAACGAAACAACAAATTCAAACCTTTCTTTTTTTGAGCGGGAAAACTATGAATTGAATTTGTTTGAAATAATTTCGGCTATTGAAACGGCGGGTACAGAAGAAGAAGTAAAGATACTATTTATGGATTTAACCTATTTAGACATTTCTTTCACAGGTATCTTAGAAATTGGTAAAGCCATAGAGAGTTTCAAAAACCAGGGTAAAAAAGTAATTGCCTATTCTGATTTTTACGACAAGAAAAACTATCTTTTGGCTTCTTATGCTGATTCTATTCTATTGAATCAGAATGGTTTGGTTCTTTTAGATGGATTTTCTTCACAGAAACCTTTTATTAAACAATTATTGGAAAAACTTAATATTGGCATATCAACTTTTGTTTCTGGAAAATATAAATCTGCTTTAGACACTTTTACTCGAGATAATATATCCGAAGAAGATAGACTCCAAACATCTTCTTATCTTTCTGAAGTCTGGGATTCTTGGAAAGAAATAATTACAAAAAATAGAAATAAAATTTCAGATTTAAAAATAGATAATTACATAAATAATCTCGGAAAATTAACCGAAAAATTTGATGGTGACACTGCAAAGCTAGCTAAAAGCGAAGGTTTGATTGACACTTTAATTGTAAGAACGAACTTAAATGACTATCTATCTTCGCTTGTTGAGGAAAAAATAATATCTTTTAAAGATAACCTAGCGCTCTTGAACAATGAAAATTCTTCAGATAATAAATTTGCTGTCCTAGTTGCCTCTGGAGAAATAATAGATGGTGAATATGCAGAAGGAGCGATATCCAGTGAAAACTTTTCAAAAACTCTCAATAAAATTGATAATGATAAGTCAATTAAAGGTTTATTTCTAAGAGTAAATTCTCCAGGAGGAAGTGGTTTTGCTTCAGAAATAATCAGACAAAGATTAGAACTTCTCAATAAAAAAATTCCAATAGTAATTTCAATGGGAGATATTGCTGCATCAGGAGGTTATTGGATTTCTATGAATCAAAATACAATAATTGCAAATCCATTTACTCTTACTGGGTCCATTGGTGTCTGGGCAGCCCTACCTAATTTTAAAGATTCTTTTGAAAATGTTGGAATACTCTTTGATAAGGTTTCTACCAACGAATTAAATTTTTCGTTATTGGAACCTCCAAATGACAACTTATCTTCATTTATGCAAAGATATGTTGATGGTTCTTACAATAAATTTATCAAGCTTGTATCAAAGAACCGACAGTTAAGTATCGATAATACTGAAAAGATTGCTCAAGGAAGAATTTGGTCTGGCAAATCAGCTCTTCAAAATAATCTTGTCGACTCTCTTGGGGTATTTCAAGATGGTATTAAAATTCTTGAAGAGAAATCAGGAATTTCAGATTTCAAAATAAAATATATATCTACTTCTCCAGGAATTATTGATGATTTATTTTCATCTTTTAATTCTTTTTTGAATTCAACTTATAGCCTTTTAGGCTTTATAGAATCAATAGATATTCAAAGACTTGTCAGTAAGAAAAAATTGAAACGAACTTAATTTGTTTAGTTTGTCCTGAATTAAGATAGTTTTTAAATAATTTTCTTTATTAAATTTATTGAAATAGATTTTTTTTCTTGATGGGAGATTTCATCAAGTTTTTCTGCCAAATTTAATAAACTATTTAAATCTCGAGAATGATGCGTAAATATGTATTGCATTTCTTTGTCATTGATTTCTAAGCCCCTTTGCTGAAGTTCAAAGTAAATTAAGTTCATTTTTTCTTCATCAGCAGGATTTAAAATCTCAATAGGTAAAACGGTATTCAATCTTGACTCAAGATCTGCCAATTTAATATCGAAATTTTTAATGAAATCATTACTTGAAAATAAGATTTTGGTATTTTGGTTTACACAGTAATTAAAGCCGTTAAATAAAAAAATCTCTGATTCTTGATTTAAAGTATCGCTTGATAAGTTTTTTATAAAAACCATTGGATATTTAAATACATCCGGGTTGAAAATCTTTTCATTTAGATCGATTATTTTGGGTTGTGTTTTGCAGGAATTTAAAGAAGCATGAAATAAATAATTTCTTATTAAATCTTCTTTGATGTTTAGTAATAAAAAATTTTCTTCATTAATAAAAAATAACTCAATTTCAGAGATCATTTTTTTTAAAAATGAAAAGTTTTTCAACTGATCCAATGATCTCTCTTTGGGCAAGAAAATATTTAAAACTTTTTGATTCATTAAAAGAATATTTGGGAAATTACTTTTCTACCTGGATAGTTTAAGTATTCAATTACGCTATAAAGAGAAGTTATTAAGAGCGCTACCATCAGAAAATTTAAGAAAACTACAGGAACAAGACCAAATGAGACCTCAATAATTACAAATCCGAGGTAAGTCATCAAAACGAAACTATTAAATTTTCCAGAAAAATAAGGCTTTATTTCGTAATTATCAATTAGAAGAGAAGACAAAATGACTCCAACAATAATAAAGAGATCTCTACTCAGAAGAAACATTGTTAAATAAATATTTATTTCTCCAACTAAAGAAAGAGATATAAGTGTAGCAATGACAAGGACTTTATCTGAAATAGGATCAAATATTTTCCCAAATCTACTTTCCCAAGAGTACTTTCTTGCAAGATATCCATCTAAAAAATCAGATATTCCTGCTAGAAAAAAGAAAAAAGAGTAAGTTGATAATTTTCTTCTAAAATACTTATTACGATCGGGTAAACTAAAAAAAAACGAAAAACGGTCAAGAAATTAGGTATTGAGGACGCAATCATTATTCGCCTAAAGCTAGGAAAAGTTTATCTTTTTCTTTGTTTATAAGGATTAAATTTTCAATTTCATCAAAGTAATTCAATAGATTTCTTTCCTCTGATAAAAGATTAAAACTATAAGTAGCTGAATTATTTCTTAATGACATTAAACTTAGATTATTAATAAATAAAATATTTTTTAATATATTTTCAAATGATTTGTGATCTGAAAATTTTTTTAATCCTCTAATTTCTAAATAGTAAGGAAGATTGGATTGTGAGCTTGCTTTGAGTCTTTGGTTGCTAAATAAGTTATCAATTAAGATGTTTATGCCGACTACTGGCTTATATTTAGATTCAACATCTAATTTAGAAAACTTCTTTTCAATATCTTCTGGAAGAAAACACCATTCACTTGAACTTGAAATTTCACAAAAAAACCATCCGTCGGAAGGATAGCGATCATTAAAAATTGTTAAATTCTCTAAATTAGAATTATTTTCAAAGCTAAATAAACTAATATCTCGAGAGTCTAATATAGGGTAGACAATTGTTATGCCCCTCTCGTTTGCAACCCTATCAAATTCTTTTTTCACAAACTTACATTTCTGATCTAAAGATTTAGCTGCCTGAAGAGATGAGTAATCTGGCTTACAAAGAACCCAAGCGGCAACTTTTGGATTTTTTAAAAAGGAAATTCCAAGATTTAGTTCCAGTAGCTTTTCCTGAAGTGCTTTTAAATCAATCATTACCTCAAGAGCTTCCTCATCATTAAATTCGATAAATTTGTACTCTCTTACAAAATTATTAGGATTTAATTTTTTAAAATTTTGTTGGTTAAGATTGAAGTCCCTTTGACTACCTAATACTTTTAATATCGATTGGTTTAAAGCTTTTTGAAGTAATTCAGAAACTTCCTCATCATCACCTTGAACAATTGTAGAGTAATCCTCGCTGTATAAATTAAAAACAGAAAAAATAAGAGAAATAAAAAAAATAACTTTAATAATTTTTAGCATTAAAAATGATTATAATATGTTTTTTTAATAGAACTTAAATTCAAAATCCTTTGTCTAGATCAAACAAAACTTCCTATGCTGATTCTGGAGTAAGCATAAAAAGGGGTGATCAATTAGTAGATATCATAAAACCTTTAGCCAAGACTACCTTTAGAAAAGAAATAATCGGCTCTATAGGAGGTTTTGCTGCTGCTTCTGTTCTCCCAAAAAAATACAAAAATCCTGTCTTGATAAGTTGTACCGATGGAGTGGGTACAAAAATTGAAATTGCTGATGCGATTAAAGTTTATGATTCAATAGGCATAGATTTAGTAGCAATGTGTGTAAATGATTTAATTACTTTACAAGCAGAGCCACTTTTTTTTCTAGATTACCTTGTTACAGATAAAATAAATCTTAATGTTTCAAAAGAAATAATTAAAGGAATAACAAAAGGTTGCAAGGATTCGCAGTGCTCTTTAATCGGTGGAGAAACAGCAGAACATCCTAACGCTTTCCCTAAAGGTAAGTTTGACTTGGCAGGCTTTTGTGTTGGAGTTTTAGAGAAAAGCTCAAAGAAGCTTAAAAACCAAGTAAAAAAAGGTGATGTTTTGATAGGTTTAAAATCTAATGGATTACATTCAAATGGTTTTTCTTTGGTTAGAAAACTCATTGAAAAAAAGCAGATTAGATTAAATCAAAAATTCAAAGGATCTACTCTGGGAAAAGTTCTATTGAAGCCCACGAAAATCTATGTAAAAGAAATTTTATTCCTTAAAGATAAGATTCATTTAAATGCCTTAAGTCATATTACTGGAGGAGGACTTACGGGAAATTTAGAAAGAATAATTCCAAGTAATCTTTCCGCAAATATTTCTATCGGATCAAAGTATCCATTTCATGATGATCTTTTTAGTTTAATTGAGTCAAAATCGAATCTATCTAAAATGGAGATGTTATCAACGTTTAACTGCGGCATTGGCATGATACTTTCGATAAGCAAAAGCGATTTAACACAATGCAAGAACCATTTAAAAAAGTTAAAAATACCCCACATTGAATTAGGTTTTATAAGCCCAAGAAAATCAAATAAAGGAATCATTTTTTGAATGAGCAAAAAATTAGCCCTAGCAATTCTTTTATCAGGAAATGGTACAAATTTTCAAGCAATAGTTGATAGCATTGAAAATGGTCGTTTAAAAGCTGCTATAAAAATTGTTATTTCAAATAACAAGGATGCTTATGGTTTAAAAAGAGCAAAAAAACACAATATAAAAAATTTGTGTTTAGATCATAAAGATTTTGAGGACCGTAAATCCTATGATCAGAAACTTAAAGAAGTAATAAAGCAAGAAAGTGTAGATTTTATAATTCTTGCAGGTTTTATGAGGATATTAGGGTCGGATTTTGTAAAGAATTTCCCTAACAAAATAATAAACATTCACCCTTCTCTTTTACCAAAATATCCAGGTCTAAATACTCATAAAAAAGTTCTTGAAAACAAAGATAAAGAACATGGGGTTACGGTTCACCTCGTAGATGAGGGGCTAGATAGTGGTCCAATAATTGGCTACGCAAAAGTTAAAGTGGATGTTAAAGAAAAAGAAAACGATCTTATAAATAAAATTCATAAAATAGAACATTTTATTTATCCAGAAATTTTAACTGAACTTCAGGAAGGTAAAATATCCATCATCAATAACAAAATAAAAATAGATGAGGTCTATCATAAAAATGGTAAAGAATATTTTATTTAAAGTAGCGTTTTGCTTTTTTTGTAATCAAATATTCTTATTTGATCTAAATCCTTATGAAAATTATTATTCATCAAAACCAACTGGATCGGTAAAAGAAACATTAGAGAAAATATCTGAAAATAGTTGGAAGATTTCGTCCTCTGGTAAACATCCCCTTTTCACCATAAAACAAGAATCTATTTTTAGTTTAGACAATGGAAATGTTATTTTGGAATCTGGATTTAGAAAGCTAGATATTTTAGGAGGACTAAGAAAGGATCATCAGACCTATAAAGTTGAAAAAGAAGGTGATCAAAAAATTATTGTTTATTCTTTCGGTAAAAAGAAAGGTTCTATTGAAATTCAAGAAAATTTTTACGATAACCTAACTCTTCAGATTCAAATTAAAATGAATCATCTTAAAAAGGACGAGTTTAAAATAAATTATTTCGATAAGGGAAAAATTAAAATAAAGTCTTTTTTGAACAAAAAAGAAGAAATTATTTATAAATCAAAACCTGTTGAAGTATTTGAGTTTACTGAACAAAGAGAAGATAAAAGATACTTTAAATTTTTGATACGGAATGATTCTGACAAAGAAACAATAAAGGTTTTCCAAGGCGGAAGAGGATTTAATGTTGACTGGGAATTAGATTGATTCAAGCTTTAGGAAGAGTTACTCCTTTTTGACCTTGGTATTTCCCACCTCTGTCTTTATAACTTACCTCACAAACTTCATCTGATTGAAAAAATAACATTTGAGCTACGCCCTCATTTGCATAAATTTTTGCTGGAAGACTGGTTGTATTGGAAAATTCTAAGGTTACGTGCCCTTCCCATTCTGGTTCAAGAGGAGTTACATTTACAATGATTCCACACCTTGCGTAGGTTGATTTACCGAGACAAATTGTAAGAACGTCCCTTGGAATTTTGAAAAACTCAATTGTTCTTGCTAAAGCAAAAGAATTTGGAGGAATTACGCACTCATCTTGGATAACATCAATAAAGCTAGAACTATCAAATTTTTTTGGATCAACTGTTGCTGAATGGATATTTGTGAATACCTTAAATTCATTTGCACACCTTACGTCATACCCATAGCTGGAAAGCCCATAGGAAATTAATTTTTCATTATTTTCTTCATTAGTTTTTACTTGGTTAGGTTGGAAAGGAGAAATCATGTCATTTTCTAAAGACATCTTTTTTATCCAATTATCTGATTTGATAGACATGGGTTTATTTTAATTCAGTTCTAAAGGAAATTGCTCTTCTAAGAGTATTATTATCAACATAGTTTAAGTCTCCACCTGCCGGAACTCCTTGTGCAATTCTTGTAACGGTAACATCTTTCTTTTTTAATTTTTCCAATAAAAAATAAGCAGTAGCCTCGCCTTCTAATGTTGAATTCAATGCAAGAATGACCTCTTTTGAATTAAATTCTTCTATGAGATCTAATAATTTTTCTATTCTTAGTTCTTCTGCTCCGATATTATCGATTGGGGAAAGAAGACCGTTAAGAACAAAATACCTACCATCGAATTCAGATGTTTCTTCAATTGAGTAAAGATCTGAAGTTGATTCAACAACACATATTGAATTGTTATTTCTATTCGCTGAGTTACAAATTTCACAAAGCTCTTGATCATTTAAAACATAACATTTTTGGCACAATTGAATATTTAAAATTGCATCTTCGATAGATTTGGCAAGCAATAAACCAATTTCTTTATTTGAACTCAATAATGAAAGAGCCATTCTTTTAGCTGATTTTGGACCAATTCCAGGAAGAGATTTTAATGAATCAATTAATTCAGAAATTTTAGGACTAAGTTTCATTTTTTTTATTAAATTTTACAGATTCAACTTTAAGTCCACCCATGATTTCATTGAAGTTTTTATCTTTTTCCATGGTTTTTTTAATATTTTTTCTAATTCCTTTATCTTTATTTTTTTTCTCATATTCCGGGGTAAGTTTTGAATCAACTTCATCGTCATAGATGAAAACCAATTCCATTTTTAGATAATCTTCAAAGCTTTTTTCTATATCTTTTTTTGGTCTTCATTAAGTATAGAAAGAACGTTTTTTGGAAAAGATAGTTTTAAATTATTTTCTTGTTGAATAACACTTGCTTGCTTAAGTAGATTTTTTGATATGCCATTTAGATTTAAATCAGAGAATATTCCTGGCCACTGTATTTCAGAGTTATATTGTTTTTTAATTTTTAAAGAATTTTTTTTTTGATTTTCAGGAGAAAAGGCAATCATTTTTAATAAAGTCATTTTCAGTATTGAAAACGAATCGTAGCCCAAACTAAAGTGCTTTAAATTAGAAAGTCCTAACTGATAAAGAAACTGCAGTTTAGCAGGGTCGGTTTTTAAAAAATCATTGATATTATTTTTGGATCCTTTTTTTTCAAACTGACTAATTGCAATGTCTTGTATTAAATCCATTAAAGACTTTAATAAAAATTCATGATCTTCGTATTCTCCATAATTTTCAAGAATTGATAGAACCCCTGTTACATCTTCATCTAAAATTGATTTTAAAAGATTCTCAATAATTTCAGGTTCTGGAATTCCCAAAACACCTCTCACTTCTTTCTCTTTAAGGTTTCTATTGCAAAAGGATATTACTTTTTCAGATATAGACAGAGCATCTCTAATACTTCCTTGTGCAGCTTCGGAAATAAGCTTCAAAGAATTTTCATCGTATTTTATTTTTTCTTTTGAAAAAATTTCTCCCAATTGATTTGAAATAACTTTTACAGAGACAGAACTTAAATTTATTTGAAGGCATCTAGAAATTATTGTGGGCAAAATCTTTTTATATTCTGTTGTTGCAAACATAAATATGACATGGGGAGGCGGTTCTTCTAGGTTTTTCAGCAAAGCATTAAAACTTTCAGGAGTCAGCATATGTACTTCATCAATCAAATAGATTTTATACTTTGATGACGAAGGCAAATAAGAAATAGTTTCTAAAAGATTTTTAGTATCTTCAATACCTCTTCTGGATGCC
Organism: Gammaproteobacteria bacterium; assembly: GCA_038141925.1. Classification (GTDB taxonomy): domain Bacteria; phylum Pseudomonadota; class Gammaproteobacteria; order Magnimaribacterales; family AG-339-G14; genus MEDG-81. The sequence goes on from JAYQJB010000002.1 coordinate 973,633, forward strand.
GCGTCAATCTCAATAAAGTCGATTGCAGCTCCTTCATTTATTGATGTACATGATTCACAAGCATTACAAGGTTCTGTGTTATTAATTAATTCAGAACAATTAAGTGCTTTGGCTAGGATTCTGGCAATAGATGTTTTTCCGATACCTCGGGTACCTGTAAATAAATATGCGTGGTGAATGTTTTTTGAAGAAACGGAATTTTTTAAAGCTGCAACAGCATGATCTTGACCAACAACTTCTGAAAAATTGGATGGTCTCCATTTTCTTGCTAATACTAAATAACTCATTATTTAAATAATTGGTTTATTTGATCAAATTCAAAACCTCTTTGTAAAAGAAATTTTTTTGCACGGGAAATATCTTCATCAGCAAAATCGTTATCAACTATAAATTTTTTTCTAAACTCTTTTTTAATAATCTCCATCCAGTTTATTTCATCAGAATACACTATCTTGCTTATGAGGTTTTCACTTATTCCTCTGGATTTAAGCTCGTAAGAAATTTTTTCAGGACCAAAACCTTTTACACTTCTTGACCGAGTATAGGATTCAGCAAATCTCTCATCTGACTGAAGATTTTCTTCTTTTAACCGTGTTAACTCTTCAAAAAGCTTTTCTTCTGAATCTACCTTATCCTTTAATTTATTGATTAATTCTTTAAAGGAATGTTCTCTCCTGGATAAAAGATCTAGTATCTTAAATCTAATCTTATATTCTGTGATAAATTTTTTTTTAAATACCAAGCGCCTTATAAACCAATTTTTCTACCTTATTATTTATCCTTGGACTACCCAAAACCTGTGACATGTTCACAAAAACCAAATCGTTTTCAGGATCTACCCAAAACAAAGTTCTAGCAGCGCCTCCCCAAAAATATGAATTATCTCCTCTTTTCATTCTCATTTTTTTTGAATTTAGAGCAACTCCAACAGTAACTCCAAAACCAAAAGCATCGAACTTATACGGTTTAGCTTTTTTTTCTACTTGATTTGAAGTCATTATTTCCACAGTTTCTGGATTTAAAATCCTCTTTCCATTAAAAGAACCTTTGTTCAAAAGCATTGTTGCAAATTTGAGATAATCATTAGCAGTAGATACCAATCCAGATCCGCCATCTTCTATGGAGGCACCCTGAAAAAAGAAACTATCTTCTTTGGGATCAAGAAGTATTAATTTATTTTTTTGGCTTGCTATTGAATCTGGAACATCTACACCGTATTCTTTAAAACCTTTTTTGTGAGCATATAAATCAATCATTCTAGTTTGCTTTGAGCCAGGAACCTCAAAAAAAGTATCCTTCATTTCTAAAGGGTCAAAAATATTTTTTTTAAGAAAATCTCCAAAAGATTGGTTAGATGCCCTTTCAATAATACATCCCAGAATGTCCATGCCTATAGAATAAGTCCATTTTTCTCCTGGCTGATGAACCAGCGGTAATGTAGCGACCTTCTCAGAAAAAGTACAAATATCTGGGTAACTTTTTTGGCAGGTCTTTCTAACGAAACGTTATCCAAAAAGTAATAGGGATAAATTTTTTCTTGGTCATAAATTTCTTTTATTTTTCCTTTATCAATGAATGAGTAAGTTAAACCAGAAGAATGAGTTGCTAAATCCAACAAAGTTATAGATCTGTCTAGATTTTCTAATTGTTTGGTTTTTTTATTGAAAACTTTAGTATTTTTGAACTCAGGGATATATTTCTCTACAGGATCTGAAAGAGATACTTTTCCTTGTTCGACTAAAACCATCAATGCAGCGCCAGTTATGGGCTTTGTCATGGAGTAAATTCTAAAAAGAGAATCTTCATTCAAAGGAACTTGTTCTTCAATATCAGAAAAACCTCTTGTGTCAGAAAAAATAATTTCTCCATTTTGATAAATTAAAGTTACAAATCCAGGATAATTGCCTTTATTTATCTCTTTATTTAAATATTTGGTGTATCCGGAGAAGTCATAATCCGCGGAAAAACTAAAAATTGAGAGAAATAAAAGAGTTAAGTAAAAATATTTTTTCAAAGTTGAACCTCAGTTAATCGATGGTATAAGTATTAAATAATAAACTATTTGCGGAGTAATTTTCATATTCTTCACAAGCTTTATCTAGTCCATTTTTCTTAATAAGATTAAGATCATTCATGACAAAATTTGTTTCTAAGTAAATCAAAAAATTAAAATCTATCATGTTGGTATCAGGAATAAGAGCTACTTGGTTATAGGGTTTATCCAAAAAAATAGAATTTTTCCTTATCTCAGGTATTAAATAATCCAAATCAAATCCATCTTTTAGCTGGCAAAATCCTACATAAGTCTGATCACCATCTAAAAAATCATAATTATTCGTTATTTCAGTTTCATAAAAAGACTGTTTTTGAGTATCACAGATAATTATTTCATCTTTGATACTCAACCAATTTTTGTGAATTTCAGAGTTTTCTGCGAACTCATAAAACGCTTTCTTTTCCAATTCATTTTCAAAAATATCTAACCAAGAAAAATCATATTTTTTTTGCTTAAAAGATGGATCCAAGTATTTAGTTTCTTTGTAAAGTCCATGTTGATCCTTGAGATTTTTTAAAAATCCTAAATAAGATATTAATTCATTATTTAGATCTTGAGCTTTAAAACCATCCTTATAGCTACACCAGGAAAATTCATAAATTTTTTTGTCTTGCAATGAAATATTTTCATTGACTTGAGAACAGCCAGAAAGGATTAATAAAAACAAACAAACAACTACTATCGACTTCATGAAATATTTAGAGAAAAATCTATAGATTCAATATTTTTTGTAAGATCTCCTAGTGAAATATAATGGATAGGAAGGTCTTTATATTTTTTAATGTCCTCGGGCTTCTTTATTCCTGAAACTTCAATCAAACATTTATTGTCAATTAGAGAAATTGCTTTTTTTATTTCACTAAGATTTAAATTATCCAGTAATAAAATATCCGGTTTGCTCTTCAATGCTGCTTTAATTTGAGAAAGCTTTTCGATCTCAATCTCTAAAAAATCACCCTTTTTTAAAAAATTAATGTTTTTTATTTTATTAATACCGCCAAAAGCTTTTAGGTGATTATCTTTAAGCATAATTGCATCAAAAAGGCCGAATCTATGATTTTTTGCTCCTCCAACAAAGGTTGAATACTTTTGTTCGTATCTAAGTCCGGGAAGAGTCTTTCTGGTATCTAATAATTCTATATTGCTGTTTTTAAGGAGTTTTGAATATTTATTTGTTTTGGTAGATATTCCAGACATCATTTGTAAAAAATTTAAAGCTGTTCTCTCTCCTGAAAGAATTGATTGTGAGCTAGCATTTATTTCGGCAATTATATTATCTTTTTTAAAAGCCTCTCCTTCAATTACGCTCCATTTTATTTTTGCTTTCTTATCAATTTGCTTGAAGGATTCTTCGAACCATAGACTACCGCTTAAAATTCCATTTTCCCTAGATATTAGGGACGCTTTAAAAATATTCTTTGGATTGATGTTTTTTGCTTTTAAAGAAAGATCGCTTTTATATCCATCTTCAAGTAAAGCTCTCTTTACACTATCACTAACTATGCTTTTTTTTAATTTCAATTTATTTAAAGTTGACCATGCGATTAAGAGAAATCTGGGCTTTTTTTACAATTTCGTTATCTACATTAATTTCGTCTCCTTGGTCGGAGACTGCTTTTAATAAATTTTCAAGAGAGTTCATGCCCATCCAAGGACACCTTGAACAACTATTACATGTAGCGCCATCTCCTGCGGTTGGAGCTTCAAAAAATTCTTTATCTGGATTATTTTTCATTAATTGATAAAAAATGCCTTTGTCCGTTGCGACTATAAATTTCTTCGAAGACGAATTGTTAGCATAGTCTATTATTTGAGATGTTGAGCCAACACAGTCTGCTAAATCTATCACGTCATGAGGTGATTCTGGATGAACTAAAACCTCAGCATCTTGGTGTAGTTTCATAAGAGATTTGAGACCTTCATATTTAAATTCTTCATGAACAACGCAAGCTCCATCCCATAAAACCATATCGGCTTTGGTTTTTTGTTGAATATATCTTCCTAAATGTTTATCTGGACCCCAAATAATTTTTTTTCCTTCGGAATCGAGATAATCAACGACATCCAAAGCAATGCTAGAAGTAACAACCCAATCTGAAATAGCTTTGACTTCAGCTGAGGTATTTGCATAAACGACTATTTCTCTATCAGGAAATTCTTCACAAAATTTCTTAAACTCATTAGCAGGACATCCCAAGTCTAAAGAGCAAGTTGCCTCCAAGGTAGGCATATAAACCTTTTTTTCTGGACTTAAAATTTTAGCGGTCTCCCCATAAACTTTACACCTGAGACTACCAGAGTATTTGATTTGGATTCTTTTCCAAACTTAGCCATTTGCAAGGAATCAGAAACACACCCGTTAAGTTCTTCGGTAATTTTTTGAATTTTTGTATCTGTGTAGTAGTGAGAAATAAGAGATATATTATTCTCTAAAACTTTATCTTTGATTTTTTTACTAATTCAAGCTCTTCTGGAGTAATTTTATCTTCGGCATAAAGCTTTCTTTTATGCGAAGCCAATAAATTCTCAGGAACTAGTTCAATAGAAGAAGATTTCATAAGTTTTAAAAATATATTGTGAATTCTAATGAATATAAGCAATATATTGAAATAATAATGATTACTGAACTAGAAAATAGTTTCTTATATTTTTGTCAAACTGATGAAGAAGAAAACTATTTCAAAAATGCTCTAATTTACTTATGTAAAAATGATAAAGAAGGTTCGTTTGGAATTATTATAAATAAGAAGGTAAAAATTAATTTAAAAGATTTTGCCTTACAACCCGACAAAGAGCTAGAAGCGATTCTGAATGACGATAAAGTATTTTTGGGAGGTCCTGTTACCCCTTTTTCACCATTTGTGCTTCATAGTTTAGAAAAAAATATGATGAAACTCATGCAATTACTTCTGAAATTGGAGTGTCATCAAAACCAGATATAATCCAATCAATTCTTAATAAAAATTTTCCTGATAAATTTATAGTTTCGTTTGGATATACTGGCTGGAGTTCTGGTCAACTTGAAAAAGAAATCCAACAAGGCTCTTGGGTAATAATTCCTGCTAATGAGCAAATAATCTTTTCAACTAAGAGTGATAAAAAGATTGAAGAGGCAAGTAAACTTGCAGGTTTTAATCTTAATTTAGTAAGTAGTAATTATGGCAAGGCTTAGAAATTATCCAATACTGTTATTTCTATCGTTAATTCTTTTGAGCACTCAAGCTATATCAGAAAACAAGTATGTCGCCTCAAATTCGTCTTTCGAAGTAATCCCTGAAAGAATAGTTGTTTCTAATGAAAGTGAAATCTTCTTAGTTGTAAGATTCAATTTAGATAAAGATTGGCATACCTATTGGATCAATCCTGGAGATTCAGGAGATCCTGCATCTTTCAATTGGGACCTTCCTGAAGGATTTAATATTTCTGAGCCAATTTGGCCTACTCCGGAACTGATACCTTATCCTCCTCTAACTACTTTTGGTTATACAAATGAGTTAAAGCTTCTCTTCAAACTGTCTCTTCCCATGCAACTTGATCCAATCAATAAATTTTCTGTGGCATCAAAATGGTTAGTTTGTGCAGATGTTTGTATACCTCAAGAAGGAAAAGTGAGCTTTGTACTTTCCAAAGGAAGCAGTAATGATTTTTCAATTCAAAACATTTTAATTAGTGAAGTTAGATCGAGTATTCCGAAAACGTTTAAGCAAAAAGTAAGCTCTAAAATCGAAAGTGGAATACTTACCCTAAATCTTAGTAATATTGGTTCTGATATAAAAGATGCTTATTTCTTTCCCTTTGAAGAAAATGTAATTGATTACTCATTCAATCAAAAATTAGAAAAAAACTTTGACGAAATTAAGCTAAATATCAATCTTCTTGAAAGGAATAAAGCTGAAAATTTGTCAGGTGGTGTTTTAAAAACAAATATGGGTGATTATGAAATTAAATTAGCTTCTGATGTTATCGCTCTTGAATCAACTTTAAATCCAGAATTCATCTCTCTTTCAGCTGCAATTTTATTTTCTTTGATTGGTGGTCTTTTACTAAATTTAATGCCATGCGTTTTTCCTGTAATCTCTTTGAAAATTCTAAATTTTATCAATCACTCTGAAAATAAAACCCAAACTTCATTACATGGTTTTGCTTTTTCGTCTGGATCAATTTTAATGTTCGTTTTAATTGGCCTTTCTGTAGTTCTTTTAAAAGGATTAGGCATGGATATTGGATGGGGATATCAACTCCAGTCGCCTCTGGTTGTAAGTTTATTGATTTTCCTATTCATTTTCTTAGCTGGATTCTTTTTATTGAATGTTAATTTCTTAAATTCTTTACTCAGTATAGGTTCCTCTGGAATTAATACTCCTAGCTATATGAATTCTTTTGGTACAGGCTTTCTAGCAGTGATTGTTGCTACCCCTTGTACTGCACCATTTATGGGCTCTGCGCTAGGTTTTGCTATCCTCCAGCCAGGCTTTTCATCTTTTTTAATTTTTCTTTCTTTGGGCATTGGATTTGCTTTGCCCTATATTCTTTTGTCAATTTTTCCGAGTATGCTGTCCTTACTTCCAAGACCTGGAACTTGGATGGAAACTTTTAAGCAGTTTATGGCCTTTCCTATGATTCTTACTGCTTTGTGGTTGGTATGGGTCTTAAGTAGCCAGATTGATTCTTTTCAGCTTGTCTTAGTACTTTTAGGAATTTCTTTAATTGTATTTTTTTATTGGTTAAACCAACTCAAAATATCCTCTAAGATAGGATTGCAACTTAGGAGTGTTATTTACCTAGCAGTCTTAGTTTCCTTATTCTTTACGTTGCCAATACAAAAAGATTCTCTTCGGCAAGATAATAATATTTTTAGTGATGAAGAGTTGGCTAAGAGGTTAGCAAAAGGTCCGGTTTTTTTAAATTTTACAGCTGATTGGTGCATTACTTGTAAAGTAAATGAAAGAGTTGCTCTTAAGACTGAAGAAACTCTAAAATTTTTTGAGAAAAAAAATATTTCTTACTTAGAGGCAGATTGGACAAATAAAAATGAATTAATTGCAAAAAAACTTGCTAGCTTTGGGAGATCAAGCATTCCGCTTTATATTTATTATCCAGATGATAAAAGCGTACCAATTATATTGCCGGAAATCTTAACCGAATCGGTAATTCAAGATTACTTAAATTAATTTAAGCAACTATATATTCCTGCCAATCAGTTTCTATTTTTTTTATTCCTATAGATTCTTGACCTTTTATTAGATCTCTCAAAGAAGGGGTTTTTACTTCTGGAGAAGGGTCAATTATTTTATCTGCTTTTGATAAATTACAAGATTTGCAGCAGGTAGTTACATTTAACCAATTGGTTTCTCCGCCCTTACTTTTTGGAATAATATGATCAATAGTTAAATCTTTTTTTCGAAAACATTTTTGCAATATTGGCAAGTAAACATGTCTCTCAAAAATACATTGGATCTTGAAAACTTAACTTTTTTGAAAACTTGTAATACTTTCTTAGCATGACAATACTTGGTACTTTGAAAGATTGCGATGGCGATCTTACTTCCCAATCATCGTGCTCTTTAATAACAATAACGTTTCTAGTAAAAACTAATTTGACAGCAGTTTTCCAATCTACTGCCGATAAGGGAAAATAACTCAGAGGTTTTCCGTTTCCATTAAGTATCAAACAATCGCTAGACATGGATTAATCATACAAGAATTTTTAAAAATTATTAATTCCATAAAATAAATAATTTAATGCTAGAATGGCTCGCCATGGAGTTCTTAGGAAGCCACATTCTCTCCATAGATCAGTTTGAAAGAACTGACATAGAAAAAATATTTACAACCTCTGACGCTTTAATTCCTTACGCAAAAAGAGAAAGGATTACACGTGTACTTCAAGGTGCAATTCTTTCAAACATGTTTTTCGAACCAAGTACGAGAACCAGAATAAGCTTTGGAAGTGCTTTTAATATTTTAGGCGGAGAAGTAAGAGAGACTACAGGAATAGAGGCAACTTCACTGGCTAAAGGCGAATCCCTTTATGATACCTCGAGAGTTTTAAGTGGCTACAGCGACATAATTGTCATGCGTCATCATGAGGCAGGATCGGTGAATGAATTTGCAGAAGCTTCAAGGGTTCCTGTCATAAATGGAGGCGATGGTGACAATGAACATCCAAGTCAGGCTTTGTTGGACCTCTACACAATAAAAAAAGAGCTGGAATCAAAGAATAAATCAATTGATGGTTTGAGAATTGCTCTGATAGGTGACCTAAAATACGGAAGAGCTGTACATTCTTTATGCAAGGTTCTTTGCCTATATAAAAATGTAACCATAAACTTAATCTCTCCTAAAAAGTTAAAACTTCCATCCTCTATTAAAGAAACTTTTAAAGAATCGTCTGTAAGTTTTTTTGAAACAAATGACATCACAAAAGGTATTTCTGACGTGGATATTATTTATATGACTCGAATTCAAGAGGAAAGGTTTTCTAGTAAATCTGAGTCAGGAAAGTACAAAGGACTCATGTCTTTAAACCAAGAAATTTATACAAAAAACTGTGAACCCAATACCATTATCATGCATCCTCTTCCCCGCGATTCTCGTCCAGACGCAAACGAATTAGATCCTGATCTCAATCAAAATCCTAATTTGGCTATTTACAGACAAACAGATAACGGTCTTTTAATTAGGATGGCACTATTTTCTTTAGTCTTAGGGGTTCAAAATAAAATAGAAGAGTCTACTACTAGTGTAGCTTGGTTCTCCGATAAATAAGTTTTAATTAACCGCTAGAATATCTTGTAAGTTGGTCGTGTATCGAGGAGATTGTAATTCTCTTTTCATTGACCATTCTTTTTTAATTCCTTGTGCAAGAAAACTCACAGGCCCTAAATTACTTTGGTTAATCTGATCGACTAGGCTCATCATCTTAAAGTCTCTGGTATTTCTATCTTTTTGTTTGAACAAGTCTAGTTGATATACAGTTTCATCAAAAAAATCACTCAACATAATGCCAGCTTTATTGTAGTTAAAGTCTTTTCGATATAAATCCTTCAATAAGAAGTTTTGCAGATTTAATCAAGTCTCTTGTGTCATTAGTTGGATATAAAAGAGAAGTTGATCTAATTTCTCTATGCTGAACATCTTGTTTTCTAAAAGGATTGGTTCTAATGAAAACAGAAATGACCTTACAAGCCTTCCCTTCTTTTCTTAATTTTTCAGCTGCTCGGGCTGCATAATCACTGACTGCTTCCTCTAAAAAATCTAATTCTGTGACGCGTTTACCAAAAGTTCGACTGACTACTATTTGTTTTTTTGGTGCAGGTGCATTATCCAAAGGAATACAAGTCTCTCCTCTTAGTTCTCTAATGGTATTAACCAACATAATGCTAAATTGTTTTCGTACCTGTCCTATATCCATTTGGCTTAAGCTAAATGCGGTTGAAACTCTTTGGGAAAGAAGGCGCTTATTTAATCTCCGCCCCACTCCCCATATTTCATTTACTGGCATTAGCTTCATAAGTTTTGTTCTTTTATATAATGCAGTGACGTCTAGCACTCCTTGAGTAGTTGGATAACGCTTAGCGCCATAACTTGCAACCTTAGCTAAGGTCTTGGTGGGACCTATACCGACACGAACTGGCATCCCGGTGTACTGCATGATTTGTTTTTGACAGGCTCTACCAAACTCTTCTAAGTCCATGCAATTAGCTATACCGGTTAAATCAAGAAATGCTTCATCAATACTATAAATTTCTACTTTAGGAGCAAGCTCTTCTAAAATACTCATGATTCGAGATGAAATATCGCCATACAGCTCATAATTGGATGAGAATGCAATTCCACCTTTTTGCTTAAATGTCTTTTCGATTTTGAACCAGGGATCGCACATCTTGATACCAAGATTTTTTGCTTCCTTAGTTAAAGCAACGACGCAGCCATCATTATTTGATAAAACAACTACCGGTTTTGTTCTAAGATCTGGTCTAAAAACTCTTTCGCATGAAGCATAAAAACTATTACAGTCTACTAAAGCAAACATCTTAAAACTGATTTATTGCCGCAGTAACAACTCCCATTATGTCTAGTTCTTCTCCGTTCTTTAAAAAAATTGGTGGGTATTTAATATTCTCTGATAGCAAACCCACCTTAGGTGTTAATTGAAGACGCTTACAAGCATAAGCACCATCAATGGAAGCGATAACGATGTCACCATGTTTGGGCTCTAGACTCCTATCAACTATAAGTATTGCGCCATTATTGATTCCTGCATTTAACATGGAATCTCCATTTGCTCTCACGAGATAAGTAGCAGCTGGGGCTTTTATTAAGAGTTGATGTAAATCAATTGATTTTTCTATGTAGTCATCTGCAGGACTTGGCCAGCCTACTTGAACGTACTCAGAAAACAAAGGTGTTTCTGAGTTTCTGTCGGAGTCTGCAATCTGCCCTAAATGTTTTAAATTCATAAATATTAAGGTTGAATAATTAATACTGTATATATATACAGTATATTTGCATTAGGAGAAAATGCAACTGGAATTTTATTAGATAATTTTAGCTACCTTGACTGCGAAAGCTGAGCCACCGCCTACTATTTTGGTCCAGATGTTAATAAAAATACCTGGGGTTAAATTTTTCTTTTCGGCTGATTCAAGTTTGTGATCAATTTCATCATCCTGACATGATTGCAGAAGACCTATTAGCTCTTGATTGGGATTTGACTGAGCTCGAAGATATTTGAGTTGTTCTTCGTAGTGCTCTTCTACAAAAGCTTCAACAGCTTCTATAGTAGCAAAGACAATTTTTGGACCAAATAACGTAGGAAGAAAACCGAGTAAAAAGCCTGCAATTTTCCACAACCAAACTAATTTGCTTCTGTCTTTTTTTGGAAGCACTCCTTCAATCTTTTGAAGATGAGATTCTTCAGTTGCTAAATGCCTTTTGGAAAAATTAACTAATTCAGGATCCTTAGCAATTTTAAGAATTCCTTTATAAATATAAACAGCTCCTACCTCACCAGCATGATCTGATCTCAAAAAAGCTTTTAATAAATTATCCATTAAAGAAAAATACCTACAAACTTAGTTATAAAAAAATATCTTTTAAGCAACTTTAGTTTTTTTGTATTCCCTGTAGTTATTAACTATTCCAATGTAGTTGATATAAGCCCAGATTGGTATGAATGCCAATAGCCACCAAAGTTCAGTAACAATTAATAAATAAACTCCTGGAATAAAACCAACAGTACCAACAATAAAGCCATAGAAACGAGTTTTAGCGTTAAGACTTGTAAGTAAGTAAACACAGATGAATGCAAAAATTTGATCAAAAATTTGTGCAGAATTAAAAATATTAAATTCAAAGCATTTTTACCTCAGAAATTTGGTAGACACGCCCGGATTCGAACCGGGGACCCCTACCATGTCAAGGTAGTACTCTAACCAACTGAGCTACGTGTCTAAATTCGGAACGAATTCTAACACAGTCGCATTGATACAATACCTTGGTTTACCATTTGGACCATCATTGAATACATGTCCTAAATGAATGCCTGATGATTTAGATCTTATCTCTACTCTAACCATGCCATAACTGTAATCCATATGTTCAGTTACAGAATCTTTTATAGCCTCAGTAAAAGAAAGCCATCCTGTTTTAGAATTAAATCTGTATTTAGTGCTAAAAAGCGGAGCTCCACTCAATTTATCTATAAAAACTCCATCTGGTGTATTTTTAAATAATTCGTATTCTTTACAATATGTAGGATCTGTACCTTGATTAAAAGCAACATCATAAGCTTCTGTTTTACCTAGCTTGAACTTTCCAAGAGATTTATAAAAGTTTTCATTTGATAAATAGCCTTGATGTGACCAAACTTCTTTACCATTATCTAAAAAATAAATTGTTGGTGTTGCCCAAGTAGGTGTTTTTAAGTCAAGTTGATCGAGTTCATCTGATTTTCTAAAAGATATTTCTAAGGAGCCTCGGTAGTCATTTAGAACATCTTGTCTTAATTTATAACAATAGGGACAGCCTTCTGCCTCAAGAATGAGGATTTTTTTTCCTGTAACTAAATTCCTATTATCCGTAAATTTTTCTGGTTTTTTTGAGAAGAAAACTCCAGTTGAATAATCCGGACAATATCCATTTGGATTCTTTTCTAAATAATCTTGATGATAATTTTCAGCTAAATAGAAATTTGTGAAATTTTTTATGTTAGTTTTGATTAATCCATATCCTGCTTTGGTTAAAAGATTTTGATATTTATTTTTTATCTCATTAGAAAGAGAGTTTTCCTCATCTGAGAAGTCAAAATTAAGGAACGATACTGAACACCAATATCGTTTCCTTGACGATTTTCTTGAGTAGGATCATGCAATTCAAAAAAAGTCTTTAAAAGATTTTCTAAACTAGTTTTATTGCTGTTGTAAGTGACTTTTACAACTTCAGCATAATTATTTGGATTAAATCTGTTTTCTCTTTTGATGATTTCTTTGTAACTGGGATTAATATTTTTACCATCTGCATATCCAGATTGAACATCTACAACACCATAAGTTTCTTGAAATTTCTTTTCGACACTCCAAAAACAACCTGCACCAAAAATAATAGTTTTTAAATGACTAGTGGAATTATCTAAATCTATTGAAGAACTCCATGCAAATGAAAGAAGAAAAGAAAAATTATAAATTTTAAGTTTTTATTTATTTTGTACATCTCTAATATGTTGAATAATTTGTTTCTGCTTCTTTTTCAACTGAAAAGTTTTCTGATATATTTTGCAGCATTTTCACCCATGATTTTTGTTTTAGAACTATTTTCTATTAATGTATTTAATCTTTCTGATGTTTGATTAACATCATTTGTTTTTACTACATATCCATCAATGCCATCTCTAACCAACTCATCCCAAACTCCTTCTGAACTAGTAAGCACAGCCGCGCCAGATGCCATACCTTCTAATGGAGTAAGACCATATCCTTCATTTCTACTTAATGCTGCAACAACTGTCATGCCTTGAAATAATTTAGGTAAATCTTCAAAAGGTTTTTTACCGAGAAACAGTATTCTTTCTTCTAGGTTTGCATCAGTTATTTTTCTTAACATATTGTTTTTATACGTTTGATCTTCTAACTGTATTTCTCCACAAATTATTACAGTAGCTTGGGGATGTTTAGGCAAAACTTCCAAAGCTGCGTCAACTAAAATATCTATGCCTTTTGAATATCTAACTCTTCCAAAAATTCCAATTCCTATAGAACCAGGAAAATCCAAGGCTTGCCAAGCTTTATCTTTATCTTCGGGCAGAGTAAATCTATTGAGATCTATGCCATGAGAAATGATTTTATCAGGTTCCTTTGATTAAATAGCTTCCTGCTTTCTTAGATGTTGATACAACACTATCCATTTTAGACATAAGCCATTTAGTAAATTTGGTATGATTTCTTTGAGCAGACGAAGAAAAAATAATTTTAATTTTTGAACGAAATATATACTTTGCAATCAGACCCTTGAATCATTTCATTATTTTTTCTTGTGTAAAAAACTCTTAACTTGCCATTAGGTAATTTTGTTCGGGTGAGCAAGAGGAATTGAAAATAATTCAAGGTCTTAATGTGGCTAGGAATAAATCTTGATCCTAAAACAGCCAAATTCATTTCCTTTTCTTGATAATCCAATAATTGAATTGTGATAGAAGTTCCTCCGGAAAAATTCCTTCCAGAATTTCCGATTATTAGCTCTATGTTCTTAAAATTAAACACTTGAAAATACTAATAATAAATTTATTCAATTTTATCTTACAATTTGTTTTTTAAGATATTTTATAGAATATGAGATTAATAATTAGTCTGCTTACATCGTTAGTAATTTTTATTGTAATTTTTTATGTATTACGTAAAAAAAGTTTAAACAAAGAAAATAATCTAGAAGCTATAGAAGACAAGCAAGCCAAAATAGAATTACAAAATAAATTAAACGATTTAACTTCTTTAAGTAGCAGGATATCAAAAAAGAATATTTATCTTGATTTGGAACAATTAAGCATAAATGAAGCTAAATTTTCTGGAATTAATGGTCTTGCTTTTAAAAAAAGTAAATAACTTTGAAGAGTCATTTGTGGACATCATTCCTGGTGATATTTTGAATGTAAATCTCTTTGGAAATATCTTTCAAGAAGAAATTAAATCTATAGAAAAATCATCAGGCAATAAAATTATTACAACTTACTCAAAGACTAATGAAAATGAATCTTTTATCGTAATTGGGGAGGCAGTCGCCTTTGGAAAGTTTCATATTAACGAAAAGGTATTCCTGTTAAAAAAGATTCAGAACTGACCTATGTTGTTAATACGGCTGAAGCAAATCTTGAAATACCACAATTTAGCGAAGAAGATTATTCAATAAGACAAAAATAATTATCTAATCTGGAACACCATCTGAATTAGTATCAACTGAAGAAGTAGGGTCTAGTTTAAAGGCATCAGAAACATCTAAAACTCCATCATTGTCATCATCATTATCCAATTTATTATCAATGCCATCACCATCTGAATCAGCACTTTCTAGTTTCCATATTCTTCCTAAGTGATCGCGATACTGAACAATACCCATTTCCGGACTCATCCAGAAAATTGCATTCATTAAATAAGGTGTGTCGCTATAAGGACTATTATTATTGTCCCAAATAGTAAAAACATATTTTACAGTTTCAAAACTACCATAGGGAACGCTTATAGTTTCATTTTTTATAAAGTGATTGAAATGATAAACATTGTTATAAATTGGCGGATCTCCATAGTGTGCATTGCTACAATCTCTAGCTAAAAAATTACCTGTGCTTTGATAGGAATCAAAGAAAACACATAAATTGTTATCATTATATAGGGTGTATTCATCTTGATTAGAAAACTTATAACCTGCTTCATAGTCAGTTCGGTTTATATAGTATTTATTATCCTTTTCGTAAAAGTGATAGGCAATTTTAGGGTTTCCATTAGATGAATTTTCCCATTTAAAACTTTTATAAACTTGACCATTTATATCAACATCGGAAAACTCAGTAACTTGAAAAATTCTTGTAGAACCAGCATTTGAAAAAGTAGAGCTACCGCCTGATATTTTTGGAAAAAAATTTTTTATGTTTATTTTATTTAAGGTATTTGAGTTATCTAGAGAACTAGCCGGCAGAATGCTAGAAAATCTTGATCCTAAATTGTTATACCATCTAGAGTTATCACTAACATTCAAAACGCCACATACCGAACCATTTTTACATGTCACATTAGGGTTTGAAAAATAATCAGGCGAGATGTTGTTGTAACTCATGACGGTTCCCCAATCAAAGCTATCTGTGAAATCTCCATCGGTGTTTCCATCAACACGATGGCCATAGGCGTAAGATTGTCCAGTTTCTCCTGGCCAATGTCCTGAGCCTAAATTGTGTCCTAACTCATGAGCGAACACTTTGTCTGGAAAACAAGGATTACAACCTGGCTCTGACCAATTAGGATCAACTGACCAGGCAGACAAATACCCATGCGCTAAATCCCAATCAATCAAATTATCGATAGACAAATCAATTGAAGCAGTTCCTCCTGTTTGACCCTTTGCTGTGTCCCATCTTGAAAGGAGAATAAAATAATCAGCACCATACATGACTTGATCTTTTTTTATTTTTTCTCTTCCAATTAGTGAAGAAAAAATTGTATCTCCAGACTGATTGCTAACATCTACATCATATGGCAAGAGCTTAAGCAAATTGAATTGAATTTCAGATTTACTTCTTGTTAGAGCATTATTTGCAGATGTAATGAGATATAAAACTCTGGTACGAATAGCATTTTCTGTAGCATATTCAGCTAACATATCTGGCGCATAATAAACCAACAGATCTACTTCATAAGCTATATTAGTTATATTGATTATTAAATCTGTGCTGTCAGATAAAGAACCATCAGATACTGAAACTGTCAGACGAAAAGATGACTTAGTTTCGTAATCTGGAGGATTTATAAAAGATAATTCTCCAATATTAGAAATACTAAAGTATGCTGAATCAATTCCTGATAAAGAAAAACTCAAAGTATCACCATCAGCATCGCTAGCAGCAATATTCACAACATTAAGTTGATTTTCTGGAATTGTTATTTCATTAGAAGAGATTGAAATGATTGGAGCATCAGGCAAAGGTTGAACAGATATATTTACTGATGCAGAAGTGCTTAATGAACCTTGTTCGAGCGTATATGAAAAAGAATCATTGCCATTAAAATTAACGTTTGGTTGATAAACTAAAATGTTTGAATTATTTTTATTTATCGTTCCATTGACTGGTTGTGTGAATGAAAGATTAAAAGACGATTGATTATTAAAATCATCGTTTTCTAGAACGTCTATATTAAATGACTGGTCTTCAAAAGAAGAGATGGAGTCAGGATTTGCACTAATAGAAAATGCTAAATTGGATTCTGATTGACCAGATATTTCAGAAATATAAGCAATTAGATTAAGGCTATATCTTGAATAAATATTTTCTTGATCATTGTTGGATGCAACTAAAACTAGGTCATTAAAAAATAGTGTTAGACGCAAAATAAAATAAGCCATGGGTAGTTGCTAAATTGGGTTTAACTTGAATCAAGGGTATGAAAGCCTTAAACATATTTTTTACTTTCGTCTTTATTTCATTTTCTATGGAAAGTGAAAAACTAAGAATCACATCTTCTACTAAGGAATCTAAAAAAACTGCGGATTCTAAATTAACCTCATTTTGAGAGGTTTGATAGATTGCTACCATTCTATCTAAAATTAATTGAAAGATTTCACTGCTATTGATGTTTGAACTAGTCAAATTATTTACTAGTCTTGTTAGTGATAAAGTTATGGAAGTTAATTGATTTGCTCTTTCATAGGCCTCAGCAAACATAAATCCATTATTTAAATTAGCTACATGGTCAGAAGTATTTATATCTAAATTTTGATCTAAGCCTAAAATACTGTTAATGGTTATTGAAAACGGGTTGATTAATTTTTTTAGAGATTCAGAAAGAAAAAAAAATCTGCTGTTGTTAGAGGTGAAATAATAAAATTTTGAGAAGCATTAGAAGTAATCAGTTCATCTATTTTATGATTGATTAAAATCAAACCTTGTAAACTATTGTTTGTATCTAAATCAATTCCTCCAGAAGTTTGAACTCTAAAGTTAGTTTGATTTGTTGTTAGACTAAATCTTCCTTGATCATTTGAAGATGTTTTTGATTCTCCAATATTTGAAAAATCATTTGAAGTTTCAACCCAAACATCAGCATTTCTTATGTACCCGTCTACTACCAGTCCATTAATAGATTTAGATTGAGTTACGAAAGAACCATTGCTTGAAGGTGCCGAAGAACTATTACCTCCCCCGCAGGAGTAAAGAACCAAAGTAAGAAAAAGTATTTTTAAAAAACTTGAATCTAGCATGGTGCTAGCTGTAATTAAGATTTCTTATTTGAAAACTGTAGGTTGCCGTCTTCCATTTTTCCAAATTTAACGTCAAACCAATCTTTTAGATAATCTTGATAATTTACCCAAGGTTTTTTATTTCCTTGCTTAGCAAACTTATGAATGGACCTTTGAATATATCCAGAAGACCAGTCTTCAAGCCAATCTTTAGATTCTTCAACATCGGAAGGAATTTCAGGACAACATTTTTTGAAATTGTTTTTATCCATGTGTTTGATTAGACGACAAACATATTCACTTGTAATGTCTGCTTTTAAAGTCCAAGAGGCATTAATATAGCCGAAAGAATTTACAAAATTAGGTATCCCACTATACATCATGCTTTTGTAAGTCATAGTATCCGAGACCTTGACCATTGAATCGTCAACTTTCACTTCTATTCCTCCAAAGTTTTCAAGAACAATTCCTGTTGCGGTAATAATTACATCAGTTTTTAAGACTTCGCCTGACTTAAGCTCAATACCTTCCTTAGTAAACTTTTCAATATGATCAGTAACAATTGATACATCATTTTGTCTGATAGCCTCAAATAAATCACTATTTGGAACTAAACACATACGTTGTTCCCAAGGATTATAGGACGGTGTGAAGTGCTTTTGTATATTGTAATTTGGAAGTTCTTCTTTAACTCGGTCCAGCAAAAATTCTCTAACCTTTTCGGGACGATTTCTGGCTCTTTTGTAAAGCCATTGTTGAAAAAGAACATTCCTAAGTCTTATGATGCTGTAGACAAAACGTCTTGGAAGAAACTTGTTCAGAAAAATAGCTATCGCGTCTTCATCTGGAGCAGAAGCATAATATGTAGGTGACCTTTGGAGCATAGTCACATGCTTTGCTTTTTTTGACATCGCAGGAACAATTGTTGCCTGCAGTAGCACCACTTCCAATCACAACAATATTTTTTCCTTTGTAATCGAAATCTTCTGGCCACTCCTGAGGGTGAATGATATCGCCTTGAAATTCTTCTTTTCCTTTAAATTCTGGCAAGTGTCCACCTTTGTAACTGTAATAACCTGCACACATATATAGAAAAGAAGATTTAAATAGTTTAGTTTCACCAGAATTTTTGTCTTCAACCTTTAAAGTCCAAAGATTTTCAGAGGAAGACCATTCGGCTTGATGCACGTGATGTCTGTATCTTATTTTATCTGTGAGTTCATACTCCTTAATGGTTTCTTCTAAATATTCCATTATGGAAGATCCATCTGCTATTGATTTTCTGTGAAGCCAAGGTTTAAAACTAAAACCAAGAGTATGCATGTCTGAATCTGATCTTATGCCTGGATATTTAAATAAATCCCAAGTGCCGCCAAAGTTATCTCTACCTTCTAAAATCAGGTATTTTTTGTTGGGACACTTCATACTAAGATGAGCGCCAGCACCAATACCAGAAATACCTGAGCCAACAATCAAAACATCTAAAATTTCTTCATTCATATTTTTATTATAAATCCATAATTTTTCTTTTGAAATTATTCTTCAATTTCAAATCCAGCAGTAATCCAGTCAGTAATTCCTCCTTTTAAGGAAAAAACGTTATTGAATCCCATTTCGTTGAGAGATTTAGAACCCAGCACCGACCTAAAACCACTTGCGCAATACAAAATAATTTCATCTTCACTATTGGCAACTTCGAAGATGCCTTTTTCAAGAACGCCTCTACCAATATGAAATGCTGAAGGAATTCTACCAGAAACCCATTCTCGATCTTCTCTGATATCGATTAGTCTTATTTGTTTATTACTTTCAATTTTTTCCTTAAGTTGATAAATATCAACTTCTGGAACTTTTTTTAAAGCTTCTTGAACTAAATCTTGAAAATTTTTCATTTAAACCAACAAACCTTTGTAGCCTCTAAGCCTTCAACTTCAGTTACACAACCATCTTCATGAGCGATAACGATTGCGCTTAAAATAATACCTACAGAAATGATAGAAGAAATTGCAATCAGTCTTCCAAATTTTTGTACTAAGTAAGTTGTTAGGTAAGAAAAGATTAAAATAGTTCCAATAAGGAATAATGAAATAATTAAAATTCTTAACATCAGTTTGAATATTTTTTCTTAAGAACTCTTACCAAAAAATAAATTGGAGAAATAATTAAGAAACAAATCAATAATTCTGCCCAAAAATTTAACTTAGTAACACTTCGAATGAAGCTTGCTAAATACATACTGCCAAATCCTAAAAATCCATAAATCACAAATAAAGTGACATCTATCTTTGATATTATGCTTTTAATTAATTTCATTTATGGTAGTTTTTTATCCAACTTTCAATCAACCTAATACCTTCAGAATGGGCTAAAGCCCTCCCAGACTCTGGCATCATGATACCCGGGTCTTCAGATTTCATTCGGTACAACAATATAGATTTTTCTGGTTTACCCGGAACAATTGAATACATAAGATTTCCGCTAGCTCGACCTGCAGCTACTGGCGGTTTATTTACTCCAAGTTTTCTTAACATCTTTCTCATTGACTGAAAGATACAATCCAGTTGTGTCTGCGGAGCCTCCTGGCATATGACAATGACCACAATTCACATCCAGATATGCTCTTGCTCTATCATCTAAACTTTCTTCCATATTTTTCCAGTCAGCAACTACCTTTTGTGGATAGTGGTTTTCAACAAGACCCTTCTGAATCCAATAATCAATTTGGTTGATGCTTTTATTTTGCTGAGTTATCTCAAAATTGAGATTTCTGGATTTTGGTCCTATTGGCATAATTTTGTTATCAGATAAATGACATTCCTTACACTGGTTCTGATTAGGAACTCGATAATCTACTTTTTTTAATTTCCCATCGTGAAGAAATTTAATTCCTTCAATAGTTTTTCCGGAAACTTTAAGAAATGCATCTTCCTGATTTTCATCCCAAACATAAGTGTGAGCTGACCAACCTGTTTCTTGTAAAAGAAGTAATCTGGTTTCCAACAAAACTTTGTTTTTTTATCAGATGCCATCTCATAAGAGAAAGTTTTAACTAATGCAGATCCAATTGGAAAATCGTAAACCTTATCAAAAGAATGAGTTGCTTTTTTTCTTGAGGAATATAAACAAATCTGTCTTTTAAAGAGTAGTCAGAAAACAAAGGGGTTTGAAGAAAATATTTGTGAACATTATCATTAGGAATTTGCTCTTTGGGTGATTTAAAAAAATCATAGTCTGAAAGCTTGGCTTCGGGTCTTTTTGAGAGAATAGCTTCATCATTTACTGCAAAAATTAATTGCGATAAGAGTGCAACAATTAAAAGAAGTTTTTTTACCATTCGGCAATTGGATCAAGATTTTTTACATCTGAGAAATATTTCTTCCCAGTGAATTCTGGAGTATGAAAAAAAGACATTACAAAGTACCAAAATAAATCAAGATTTAAAAACTTAGCATCATTGTTTGAATCAAGAACAAGTCTTTCTCCTTTTTTTGACCAAAGACATTTTGCCAAAAAGGTAAAATACCGTCCCACATAATATCTGGTTGAAAGCCATTGGAGATTTCTACCAACAAAGGAGAAAGCTCTCCTCGGTTAAAGTCTGGGTCGTAACCAGAGTTTTTAAAATAATTATCATAAATTTGAATATTTCTTGGATAAGGATCGTATGAATCGTCTCCAGACTCAAGATCTCCAGCAACTAGGGCGACACCGATTGTGGAATTGTTTTCAAAAGTATTCTTAAAAACTTCTACATGACGATTCGCTCTTATGACTAATCCAGTTCCTTTTGGCACTTGTCCGACAATATTTCCTTCTGGAGCAAAATTTTCTGTATTGTTATTTGATGAAATATTATTAAAAACTCTGACAAATTTTCCACCTTGTTTCGGTAAATCTGGTAAATCAAAAACTAAAATTCCTGCGGTATTATTTTCAGCAACATTGTCATAAACATCGGCATAGTAAGAATTTTCAATTTCGATTCCAGCAACATTAAAATAAGCTTCAGTATTCCTCACTATAATATTTTCAGATTGTCCAACATATACTCCAGCATCAGATGCTCCAATAGCAATGCAGCCATCAATAAGTACGTCTTTAGATTCAACTGGATAGAGACCGTACGCACCATTTTTAGTATCTGGTCCATTTGTCCATTCGGTTCTTAAGTTTAAAAATTTGATATTTTTAGAACCTTTGGATTTTATAGCATCACCTTTAGCATTTTCCACGGCAAAATCTTTTAAAGTTATATTATTGGAAGTTACAAGAAGACCTTGTGCTCCTGTCTTTTGCCCTGAAAAGTTTAAAATAGTTCTTTTGTGACCTTCTCCTTTTAAAGTGATGTTATCGACATCAAGAGATAAACCATGATTCAAATTGAAGATTCCTGCGGCTAAAGAAATTGTATCTCCTTCTTGAGCTAAAATCATCGCTGATTGAATGTCATCTTGTGCCGAATCACTTGGCGATATTTTCCATTCCTCTGAAAAAATGAATGAGGAAATAAATAAACAAGAAAGAATTGAAAACTTTTTAATTAATAACTCCATAGACTTATTTTACTTTAAATTCTTCGTGATAGACTTATTTTCACTATGAGTAATAAAGATTTAAAAACTAAATTAGAAAATCATATTGGTTATGTTTCAATCAATAGACCGCCTAACAACCATTTTGATGCCGAACTTATTGGTCAAATTGCAGATTTCCTTGAGGAAATGGATAACGAAAATGAATGCAGAAGTATTATTTTATCTTCAGAAGGAAAACATTTTTGTGCTGGAGCTGACTTTACAAGATCTTCCTATAAGGAAGAATCAGATCCTTACGAAAGATTGTATCAAGAGGCAGTAAGGCTTTTTAAAACTAAAAAACCGGTCATAGCAACCATTCAAGGAGCTGCGGTTGGAGGTGGATTGGGAGTAGCTCTTTCTGCTGACTTTAGAATAGCTTGTGAAGAATCTAGATTCAGTGCTAATTTTTCTAAATTAGCTTTTCATCAAGGATTTGGTACCACGGTAACTCTTCCGCGAGTTGTTGGAAATCAAAAAGCAAAATGGATGTTACTCACTAGCGCTAGAGTAAAAGGTAAGGAAGCTTTTGAAATAGGTCTTGCTGATTTTCTTGTTCCTCAAAATGAATTAATGTCCAAAGCAGAAGAACTTGCAAAAGAGATTAATGCTGCAGGTCCTTTAGGAGTGCAAGCTATAAGAGAGACAATCAAAGGTGATTCTGTTGAAAAAATTGAAGAGATAGTCAAATGGGAACTTTCTGAACAAAATAGACTCAGAGATACTGCTGATTTTCAAGAGGGCATAAAAGCCTCTCTGGAAAGAAGAGATCCAGAATTTTCTGGTAATTAAGTTTTAATCTTGAACCTTAAGTCAAAATCCAATTCGCCAAGAGCATCGTTTTCTTCTTTCATTTGAAGGACTTTATTGAAAGACTCATCTGGCATGGGGCATGACTTTCTTTTCTTCATATCAATGTGAATAAGAAGAATTTCTTCTATGGCGCTAAGTTCTTTATCATTGTTAAGAAGAATCCCAACATGATGGATTAATTTTCTGTTCACATTAACAATTCTGTAATGAGTTGAAATCTTATCTCCTAATAGATTTTCTTTTACGTATCTAAGATTTTGTTCGAGAGTGAAAGTACTAAAACCTGAGTTTATATAATCGAATCCCATTCCGAGTTGATTGAACATTTCATAGGAACCTTCTTCAAAAATTTTAGTATAAAAGGTCACATTCATATGACCGTTTAGATCACACATTTCTTCAGTAACCTTTTTTGTAATGCCTGGATATGGAAATTTAATTTTCATAGCTATTTAAATAATGAATAGTTATTAATTGGATAAAAAAGTTTCAAATAAAGTAAATTAAAAGAATGAGTGATGATACTTTATTAATAATTCTTGGCAATCAACTTTTCGATAAAAAATATCTTTCTGAAGGAAAAACTAAAAATATTTTTATGGCTGAAGACTTCGGGCTTTGTACAGAAGAAAAATATCACAAACAAAAAATCTTCTTCTTTTTAAGTGCCATGCGAACTTTCAAAGATGAGGTATCTAATTTTGGATATAAAGTTTTTTATAACAAACTTAGTGAAAAAAACAAAAATAAGATTTCATTACCCTTCTTGAAGAGTTTTTAGATAAAAATAAAATCAAGACTTTAAAATTTTTTGAAATAGAAGACAAATTCTTTGAAAAAAAAATATTTGATTTTATAAAACAAAAAGAATTTGATTTTGAAATCATTCAATCTCCAATGTTCCTTTGTTCCAGAGATAAATTTAATAAGTTTGCTCAAAAAAAAAAATCTCAGAATGGTAAGTTTTTATCAACTGATGCGAAAAGATTTAAATATCTTAATTTTAGATGGTAAGCCATTAGGAGGAAAATGGTCTTACGATGAAGAAAACATAAAAAAAAATTCCCAAAGATTTAGAGCTTCCTAAATTAAAAATGTTTTCAAAAAACACTCATGGAGATGATGTAAAACAAGATATTCAAAAATATTTTGATAATCATCCTGGAGAGTTAAATTCTTGGTTGCCGGATAACAGAAAAGACGCCAAACGAAGTTTAAAAAATTTTTTAGAACAAAGATTTAAGTTTTTTGGAACTTATGAAGATGCCATGCAAGAACAACAAAATTTTTTATTCCATAGCATGTTGTCACCTCTTTTGAATGTTGGACTTTTGACACCTAAGGAAGTTATAGATTCAGCTCTAAATCATGCTGAATCTAATGATATTCCCTTGAATTCTCTTGAGGGTTTTATAAGACAAATTATTGGATGGCGAGAATTTATAAGAGGTGTCTATCAAGAAAAAAGTGAGATTGAGTTTAAAAGTAATTATTGGGACCATAAAAACAAAATTAATTTAAATTGGTACGATGGAAGCACAGGTCTTGACCCTTTAGATGATGTAATAAAAATGGTGAATAAGTATGGTTATACCCATCACATCCCCCGATTGATGATACTTTCAAATATTTTTACTCTTTGTGAGATTGACCCTAAAGAAATCTACAGGTGGTTTATGGAGATGTTTGTTGACTCTTCGGAGTGGGTGATGGTCCCTAATGTCTTTGGCATGGGTACTTTTGCCGATGGAGGGATAATGTCCACTAAGCCTTATACATGCGGTTCAAATTATGTCTTAAAAATGAGTAATTATAAAAAAGGACCTTGGTGTGAAGTTTTGGATGGTCTGTATTGGAGATTTACAGAAAAACATCGCAATTTCTATGAATCAAACCCTAGATTATCAATTTTGACTCGTTCTCTGGATAAGATGGATCCAGATCGAAAGGAAAGAATTTTTGGTCTTGCAGATGACTTTATTAAGAAAAATTCGCTATGAAACACAAAGAGGAAAAAATTTGTAAGGTATGTAAAAAACCTTTTTCATGGCGAAAAAAATGGGAAAGGGATTGGGAAAATGTTTTGTACTGCAGTGAACGTTGTAAAAGAAATAAGCCTAAGACATTGTAACTGTGACTTTTCCTACTAATTTTCGATCTCTTAAATATTCAAGTCCTTCCTTAGAATTTTTTAAAGGAAATTCCTTACAAATATGAGGTTTGAGTTTTCCTGATTCGGCTAACTCCATAATAATTTCATTATTTTCTCTTCCTTTTTCGGGATCTCTTCTGCCAAATTCACCTGCCCTTACACCAATGACTGAAAATCCTTTAATGAGAGGGTAGTTAACTGGGACTGTTGGAATCCTCCCACTTGTAAAACCAATTATTAATAATCTACCTCCCCAATTTATACATCGAATGGATTCGTCAAATACATCTCCTCCGACTGGGTCGTAAATTACATCCGCTCCTTTTCCATCCGTTAGATGTTTTACCTCTTCACGAAAAGAAACAGAGCCCTCTAATCCAGTGTTAATAATTTCATCTGCACCCCAAGTTTTTACAATTTTTAATTTTTCATCAGAGGTACCACTTGCAATTACCCTGGCGCCATAAAGTTTACCAATTTGTACTGCTGCCATACCCACTCCACCTGAAGCACCATGTACAAGAAAGTCTCTCCTTGTCTTAATTCTCCTCTTCGAATTAAACCAACATAAGCGGTCAAATAGGCTGTCTTAAAGGAAGCTGCTTCCGAAAAATTCAATGCCTTGGGTTTTAATGAAACCAAGACTTCCGGAAGAATAATTGATTCGGCAATTGCACCATGACCCCAGCCACCAAACATAACTTCATCTCCTTCTTTTATAGAAGATACTTCAGATCCAATCTTTTCTACTATGCCAGCTCCTTCCATACCAAGGGCAAAAGGAAGGTTAGGTTTATTTTGATACTTACCCTGAGTCATGAGTAAATCAGGGAAATTAAGTGAAGCAGCCTTAATTTTAATTTTAACCGAATTATCCTGAAAGGAATCTAATTTGAGTTCTCCTAAATTTGTCTTAGACAAATCTTCGGAGAGCTCAGAGCAGACTAATCCATACGTTGTATGATCAGCCATTAAAGATTAGCTTGGTCTGCCGATATATTCTTCTGCTTTTGCTTCTTCAGCTTGATGTTTGCCAAGTTCCAATCTTGCAACAGTTCTTCTATGAACTTCATCAGGCCCATCAGCTAAACGAAGAGTTCTCATTCCAGCGTAAAGCCTTGCAAGAGGAGTATCTTGAGAAACTCCTGCACCACCATGAATTTGAATCGCTTTATCAATAACGCGAAGTGCCATATTAGGAACAGCAACTTTGATTTGTGCAATTTCACTTTTAGCAATTTTGTTGCCAACTGTATCCATCATATAGGCAGCTTTTAAAGTAAGGAGCCTACACATATCAATTTCGATTCTGCAATCAGCAATGACGTCGTAATTTCCACCCAATTCGGAAAGCGTTTTTCCAAACGCAGTTCTATTTAGAGATCTTTTACATAACAAGTCTAAAGCTCTTTCGGCAGCTCCAATTGTTCTCATACAGTGATGGATTCTTCCTGGACCTAAACGACCTTGGGCTATTTCAAAACCCCTGCCTTCTCCTAAAAGAAGATTTTCTTTAGGTACTTCAACATCAGTGAATTTCATATGAGCATGTCCGTGAGGAGCATCGTCGTTTCCGAAAACAGTCATCATTCTTAAAACTTCCACTCCGGGAGTATCCATTGGGACAAGAATTTGAGATTGTCTTTGGTGTTTAGGGTTATCTGGATTTGTAACTCCCATGAATATAATGATTTTGCAACGAGGATCGCCAGCGCCAGAAGTCCACCATTTCTCACCATTGATGACATATCTATCCCCTTTATCCTCGATTCTGCTACCTATGTTTGTTGCATCCGATGAAGCAACATTTGGTTCAGTCATTCCAAAAGCTGATCTGATTTCTCCATCAAGCAAAGGTTTTAGCCATCTTTCTTGTTGTTCAGGATTTCCATATTTATCTATTACTTCCATGTTTCCAGTGTCTGGAGCTGAACAATTGAATACTTCCGATGCGATCCCACATCTTCCCATTTGCTCTGACAAAGGAGCATATTCTAAGTTTGTCAGTCCAGGTCCCCATTGGGAGTCAGGTAAAAATAAGTTCCACAAGCCTTCAGCTTTTGCTTTTGCTTTAAGCTCATCTAATACTGGAGGAACTTGCCAAGGGTTACCTTGATTTCTAAATTCTGTCATTTGATCCGCATACACTTTTTCGCCTTCATAAACGTGATCGTCCATGAATTTTGTTACGCGTTCTAACAAATCTTTTACTTTATCCGTGTGTTGAAATTCCATATATATCCTCTTGATTTAAGAAAAAAAAATATTAACAAGTTTTTAAAAAATTTGACACCCTATATGTCAAAATAATACATGTCATATGATTAGATCTATCGATCACATATTAGTTGCAGTAGAAGACCTGGATAAAGCTGTTAGAAGACTATTCACTTGTTTTTGGCTTTGGTCCTACTTGGCAAGGAAGTCATCCATCTCTAGGAACGAAAAACGCCCTATTTCCTCTTGAGAACATGTATCTTGAATTAATTAGTAAAGAAGATGAAGGTCCTCTCGGAGAGTACATTGACGAGTATATAAAAAAAAATGGAGAGAGTATTTTTGGCTTAGCTCTTGAAACAGATGACATAGAAAAAGCTAAAAAAAAGCTTTCAGCAAGTTTTGAGGTAGATTTAGAAATCCTAGACGGAAAAGGTTTGGATAATATTTCAAAAAAAGAAAGGCACTGGAAAAACATTTTGATTCCTATGGATGTTTCAAGAGGAGTATTTACCCTTCTAATAGAACACACAGGTGGTACTTTGCCAGAACATGAAGGTCTGATGAATCAAACATCACAAGGATGGATCACGTAGTTATTAATTCAAATGATCCTGATGGTTTGGTTGATCTATATAAAGAGAAATATGGAATTAGGCTGGCTTTAGACCAATTTGTAGAAAAATGGGGAGGTAGAATGCTCTTTTTTAGGACCAACCACACCACTATTGAGGCTATTGGAATTAAAAAAGATGGATCGCCAGAAGATTCTCTATGGGGCTTAGCCTGGACGACAAAAAATATAAAAAAAACGCATAAGAGATTGCTTGATGCGGGAATTAATATTACTGATATTAAAGATGGTAGAAAGCCTAATACTCTTGTTGCAACAATCAAATCTCACTGTTCGAATGATACAACTTTACTGATTGAGCATCTATAGTTGCTAATTTTTTGGTGCGGATAGATGGAGTCTAACCCCCACACCTTTCGGCACTAGAACCTAAATCTAGCGTGTCTACCAGTTCCACCATATCCGCGTGAAAAATAAGTATATTGATTAGTTTTCTATTGGCAAGGAATTACTTTCTGAGTTTTCCTGATTGGAAATAGATTTTGAAAGCTCATCTTTTAATTTGAGAATAGATTGATTCGTTTGCCTTCTAAAGGAATCCATAGAATTCACCGCCTCCTCCAAATCTTTTATGCGCAGCTCATAATCAGAAGAGCTTAAAGAGGATGTATCTATTTTAGCGACTCTAGTTTTTATATCGGAAATAGATTTTGAAAATTCTTTTGAAATCAATCTTATTTCTTGAGATTGAGTAAAAATTTCTTTTATCGAGCTATCAATTGAATTGAGCTGATCTTCAAGAGTAGCAATTCTTTTTTTATTTCTTTTATTACTTAAATCCCATAACTTCCTTATCTCTCTATTAACTTCCTTTAGGTCGTCTGAAAGAGTTTCAACAGTAACTTCTGACGACTGAACGGATTGTTGAACTTGTTGTTCCAAATCAATCAATCTGGAATTCATGTTTATGAGATTTTCTTGCTGAGAAGAAGTTCTGAATAACATAAAGGAAATCAATATGATGAAAACCAAAAGAAAGACTCCATATGATATTACTGAACTTGGTGGTACCTGACTGGAAGGAAATATTCTTCTAGTTGAGATTGGATTTTTTTTCATTTACTTGAGTTTGGTTATTTTGTTTATTTTAATTCATGGTTAGAATAGAAAGCTATTATTTAAAGGAGAACAAATGAATTTTAATTTTTCTGAAGATCAATTGTTGATGAAAGAAGAGGTGAAAAAGCTTCTTGATAAAGAGAATTCTGTAAAAAGAAATAGAAATGTCTTAGAGGGAGAAGAAAAGTTTGATAAAGAACTTTGGAACCAGCTAGTTCAAATGGGCTTAACGGCTACTACCATTCCTGAAGAATACGGTGGAATAGGTATGGGCTTTTTAGAATTGTGTGTCATTGCTGAAGAACTTGGAAGAGGAATAGCGCCAGTTCCCTTTTCTTCAAGTGTTTATCTTGCTACTACGGCAATTCTAAATTCCTCAAATGAGGAAATTAAAAAAGAATTTTCTCCCAAAATTAGCTAGTGGCGAAATCATAGGTACTTTTGCGCATTCAGAAAAAACAACATTTCCTAGCGAGTCTGGAATTAGTGTCGCTGCTAAATCTGGAAAAATCACTGGAAAAAAAGTTGCTGTGCCTGATGGAGATATAGCAAATTTTGCTCTGGTATCTGCAACTTCAGGTAAAAATAAAATTGGCCTTTATTTAGTTGATTTATCCGCTGATGGGGTGGAAATTGATTCTTTAGAGACTTTTGATCCTTCTAGATCTCATGCTGATATATCTTTTAAAAATACACCTACTCAAGAGCTAAGCGCAGATGCTTGGGAGGACATAGAAAAACTTCTAGATCAATCTGCGGTTTTATTTGCTTTTGAACAAGTAGGCGGTGCTGAAGCTGCAATGAATCAAGCTAAAGATTATGCTATGGGTAGATATGCCTTCGGAAGAGCTATTGCTTCTTTTCAAGCTATCAAACATAAAGTAGCTGACATGTATATTTCACTTCAATTGGCTCGTTCCAACTGTTATTACGGTGCCTGGGCTTTGAGTAATGATGCTCCTGAGCTTCCCACTGCCGCAGCTACTGCTCGAGTAAGTGCTACAAAAGCATTTTATGAATGCTCAAAAGAAAATATTCAAACTCATGGAGGAATGGGTGCTACTTGGGAATTTGATTGTCATCTTTTCTACAGAAGAGCAAGATTGCTTTCCAGTAATATAGGCAGTCAAGGAATATGCAAAGATAAATTAATTACATCACTAGAAAAAAGTAATTCACCAACTTAAAATTATATTAATCGGAGGATAAACATGGATTTTTACGATACTAAAGACGAAGCAAAATTTAGAGATGAGGTAAGTTCTTGGTTATCTGCTAATGCGGATAAAAAAGAGCATGCTAAAGACATATACCGTCCTGCAGAAATGAGTGGCGAGGGTGAATCTGGAGAATCAAGCGCCCTTAAAGATGCCAAAGCTTGGCAAGCAAAAAAATACGATGCTGGCTGGGCATGTCTTCACTGGCCAAAAGATTATGGTGGTCGTGATGCTACTCCAATGGAAAGAGTAATTTGGGGACAAGAAGAATCTAAATTTAAAGTGCCAGGTGGTTTTTTTGAAATTGGTCAAGGAATGGCAGGTCCAGTATTAATGCTATATGCAACAGAAGAACAGAAAAAAAGATATCTTCCTCCAATGGCTAAAGGTGAGGAAATTTGGTGTCAATTGTTTAGTGAGCCTGGAGCTGGTTCTGATTTAGCGGGTATTAAAACTAAAGCTGAACTAGATGGTGATACTTGGACTATTAATGGTCAAAAAGTATGGACTTCTGGAGCCCACTACAGTGATTATGGAATCATTGTCACTAGAAGTGATTTCTCAGCTCCTAAACATAAAGGCCTTACCTACTTCTTTCTGGATATGAAATCTCCTGGAGTTGAAGTTAGACCAATCAAACAAATCACAGGTGGAGCAAACTTTAATGAAGTTTATTTTACCGATGTAAAAATTCCTGATTCACAGCGTCTTGGTGAAATTGGAGACGGTTGGAAGGTTTCTTTAACCACTCTTATGAATGAGAGACTTGCTGTAGGTGATGCATCTGGAGTAGATTTCCAAGAAATTTTTGAACTTGCTAAAGATCAAGATTTCAATGGTGATACTGCCATTTCAAATGGTGCTGTTAGAGAAAAACTTGCTGATTGGTATTGTGAGCAATCTGGTTTGAAGTACACAAAAATGAGAAACATCTCAGCTTTATCGCAAGGGAGTACTCCTGGTCCTGAAGCTTCTATAACTAAGATAGTTAGTGCAAATAAACTTCAAGATATTGCAAACTATGGCATGGATCTAATGGATAATGCCTCCATTGCAAGAGATGAAGAAACTGCAATTTTTCAAGGAAGCTTACTTGGAGCGCCTCTTATAAGAATTGCAGGTGGAACTGACGAAGTACTTAAGAATATTATTGCTGAGCAAGTCCTTGGAATGCCACAAGATATTAGGGTAGATAAAAATGTTCCGTTTAACGAAATACCTACTGGTTCAAAAAACTAGTTAAAAAGGAAGTAAAAAGGGCTTTTTAATTTCTTTTTACAACTATCATATTGGTTTCGGTATCTATTAGACATTTTTTGAACGTCTGAAGATACCGACAGCAACCAAGGCTTAGATTTGTAGCTTCCTTTTTTATACCCTCCTCGCCCTTCATGATAAGCAAGATAGAGTAGTCTTGCATTATCTTTAGGAATTCCCAAAAGCTTATTGCTTTTTTTGTTATACCAGCCTATGAAATCAACGGAGTCTTTAAAACTCGTTCTTGATGCTAATGGTTTTTTAGCTTGTTTTTTATAAATATCCCAAGTCCCATCTATGGCTTGAGCGTATCCATAAGCAGAACTTTTTCTTTTCCAAGGGATGAAACCCAAGAGCTTGGTTCTTTCTGGTTTAGCTCCTTGCTGGAAGTCAGATTCTTGTTTTATAAATGCTAAAGTTACGTATGCTGGGCTACCCCATCTTTTTTCTGTCTTCACAGCTGCTTTATACCAACTTCTTTTTTCGTAAAAAATTTCACATATGTTTGTAGTTTTTTTTGGCGGCGAAACTACACAAGAAGACAAGACAATCAAGCAAAATATCCAAAGAATAAATTTATAAACCATTTTGCAGAAAAGAAGATAATCCATCTTCATCAATTATTTGAATATTTAATGCAGAGGCTTTTTTGATTTTCGATCCTGGATCACTCCCCGAAATAAGATAGTCGGTATTTTTTGAAACCGCTGAGGAAACTTTTGCCCCCATTTTCTCTAAAGTTTCTTTGAGTTCATTTCTGGAATAACTACTCAATGTCCCTGTGATAACTATCTTTTTATTTAGTAAGTGACTTTCCTGATTATTCGATATTTCATTTGAGAGATTAAAATTCAATTTTTGAAAATTTTCTAAAATCTTCAAGTATTTCTTATTTTCAAAAAAAGAAACTAAGTTTGAGGCAGCTACTTCTCCGATATCCTCAACTTGAATAAATTTTTCATAATTGGTTTTGATTATATTTTCTAGAGTCCCTAATTCTTTGGCAATATTCTTTGAAGTTTGTAATCCAATTTCTTTTATTCCCAGAGAATAAATAAACCTATAGAGCTCGGTTTCCTTACTTTTTGAAATGGAATCGATAAGGTTTTTAGCTGATTTTTCTGCAAACCCCTCAAGGGAAAGTAATTGATTCACATCTAAAGAGTAAAGATCGGTTATAGAGCTAATAAATTTATTACAAATTAAAGCATCTATAGTTTTTGAACCAAGACCTTCAATATCCATAGCATTTCTTGAAACAAAATGCTTTAAAGATTCTTTAAACTGAT
This sequence comes from Gammaproteobacteria bacterium, assembly GCA_038141925.1. Lineage (GTDB taxonomy): Bacteria > Pseudomonadota > Gammaproteobacteria > Magnimaribacterales > AG-339-G14 > MEDG-81. Next base: position 1,006,339 of record JAYQJB010000002.1, read on the forward strand.
CATAACCATAACAACCCTCCGAAAATTCGGATGCTAATGAAATCTCTAGGCAAGGAATATTTTCTTCAAAGTAAGAAACCTCTCTTTTACAAACAGAACAAGAAGAAGGTAATTTAACTCTTATTTCTGACCCACTTCTTTTTTCTTTAATTACGGAAACTATTTTAGGAATGACGTCCCCTGCTCTTTTTATAAAAACGTAATCCTGCTCTCTGACATCTAGCCTTTCTACTTCATCCATATTGTGGAAAGTTGCGTTGGAAATAGTCACTCCCCCAACTTTTACTGGTTGTAAGTTAGCAACTGGAGTTAAAGCTCCTGTTCTACCCATTTGGAAAGATATTGAATTTATTTTAGTTTCTGCCTGTTCTGCTTCAAATTTTCTTGCTATAGCCCACCTAGGTGCTCTAGACGAAAAGCCCAGTTCTTGTTGAAGAGCAATTTCATTAATTTTTATCACGACTCCATCAATTTCATAGGCTAGTTGTTCTCTTTGCTTTGCTATCTTTGAAAAAGTTTTTTTTGTTTCTTCAAGAGTAGAAGCTAATGAAATTTCAGGACAAGTTGGCAGACCCCATTCCTGAAAGGCTCTGATAACTGAAGATTGACTATCAAAAAGAGCATTCCCATCAAGGTAGCCTAAACTATGACAAAAGACTTTTAAGGGTCTTGCACTTGCAACTTTTGGATTGAGTTGACGCATACTTCCTGCAGCAAAATTTCTGGGATTAGCAAAAACCTTTTGGCCTTCTTCTTTGAATTTATCATTCAAATTGAAAAAATCTTTTTTTTCTACATATATTTCGCCTCTAATTTCAATTTCTTTTGGATAAGCAAAGTTCTTACTTTTTTTAAGTTGCATCGGAAACTCTTTCATAGTTTTTACATTATGAGTAACTTCCTCTCCAATATTTCCATCTCCCCTAGTTCCAGCTCGTGTGAGAATACCATTTTGATAGACCAAACAGATTGCTATTCCATCGATTTTTGGCTCGCATGAATAACTGAATGCTTCTTTTCTTTTTAGTTTATTTAAAAATCTCTTTTCAAAATCTTCTATATCCTGATCATCAAAGGCATTGTCCAATGAAAGCATAGGAATTCGATGATTAAATGCCCTAAGTCCAGATACTGGCTCTGAACCTACTCTTTCGCTAGGTGAATTAATTGCCTTTATATTCGGAAATTCACTTTCTAAAACAAGTAATTTCTTAAAAAGCTGATCGTATTCTTGGTCGGAGATTTCTGGAGAATCCTGATTATGATAAAGATCGTTATGTTTATTTAGTTCAGCAACTAAAGCTAAATATTCCTTTTTAACTTTTTGGCTTATAGCCATAAGGACTAAGCAAAATTTCTCAAATCAAAGTCTTCTGCTTGATGAGAGTAATGGTCGATCATTTGTTGAGTAAGAGGATTTCTTTCTGAATCAAAGAGATTTAGGTCTAATTTAGAAGCTAAAAGCTCAGCAAAAGTAACCATTTGGTTGAAGTTACTAATTGTATTCGTACCCGATACAGGGCTTAGAATTAGTGTTAAAGCCGTTGTTTCGTCATCTTCTTTTGAAGTATCAAATCTCCCTGGGTTTAACCCATTGACCAAAGAAAAAAATGATCATCTGAAAAAATTCTAAACCATCCTCCCTCATTAGAATAATTAGAGCTATATTCCTCTAACACAGAGATTAAATGCTTATAGGTTATTGTCTTATCTTCTCCTTCTAAATTGATCACAAAGAGATTATCAGGGGCTTCGGGAGTTAATTGATCTTGAAGTTCATCTATAGCTTCATTATCGTCAAATGATGAAATTTCGTCTCTTAGGCTATTTGGATCATTTTCTAAAGGCTCAAAAAGCTCACGAGAATTTACTTTTTTGTTTATCTTTAAATTTGTTCTACTGCCAAAAAAAATTTTTCTTAGCATAAGCAATATTGTAACGGCAATTATTATTCCAAAGATTAAAACTATGATTTCGTTTAACATCATTAACTTGCAGCCATTTTTAGAGCTTCATCGACATCCACAGAAACCAATCTTGATACACCTGGCTCCTGCATAGTAACGCCCATAAGGTGTTTACTTTTTTCCATTGAAATTTTATTGTGCGTTACGAAAATAAATTGAACCTTTTCAGACATTTCTTCAACCATATTGATAAATCTTGAAGTATTGAAGTCATCCAAAGGAGCGTCTATCTCATCAAGAATACAAAAAGGCGCTGGATTTAAAGAAAAAAAGCTAAATACCAATGCTATAGACGATAAAGCTTTTTCTCCGCCTGACAACTGAGAAACATTTACATTCTTTTTTCCTGGAGGCATAGCCTTGAAAAGCACTCCGGATTCTAATAAGTCTCTTTCAGTTAATTCTAATTTTGCAAAACCACCGCCAAATAGTTTTGGAAAAAGCTCACCTAATTTAATATTTAGCTTATCCAATGTGTCCTTAAATTTTGTTCTTGATTCCAAATCAATTTTCTTAATCGCCCCTTGTAAGGTTTCCAGCGCACTATTCAATTCAGACATTTGAGTATCAATTTCGGAGTTTCTTTCTTCTTCTAATTTGTATTCTTCTGCTGCAGCTAAATTTATCGGACCGATTCTTTCTATTGAAGTTTCAATTTTTGAAATTTCTTCTACCAATGACTCCTCGGTCATGTTTTCAGTAATTTCATCCAGCAATCCTTGAATTTCATAATTGTCGTTTTTAAGTTGTTCTTCAAAAATTGCTGATTCAGAAATAAATCCTTGTCTTTCTAATTTATATTTTTGAATATCTTTATTAAAGTCTTCAAGACTGAGATCGGTTTCGTGAATTCTTCGCTCATTGGCTCTTATGTTTTCGTTTAAATCATTAAAATGTTCTCTTAGTTTTGACAGGTTCCCCTCTACGTCTATTCTAGAGTCTAATAAGGGCTTAATATCTGCTTCAATTTTCTGTATTGGACCTTCAATTTCATTAAGCTTTTCTTCAAGAGATTTTTTTGCAGCGATAGTATTCAGCTTGGAACTTTCGATTGCAGATAATTTACTCTTAATTTCAGCTATTTTTACTTTGAAAGACGTAATATCAGAACTCAAAGAAAGAAGTTCAGTTTTTTGAGCTTTAAACTTTTCTTCTTGATATTGAGATTGATGTTTAATAGATTCCTTAAGCTTTTCAAGCTTGTTCTTAATCTCAAGAGCGAAAGAATGAATTTCTTGGATATCGCTCTCTGTTTTTGATGAGAAATCTCTTGTAGTCTCTTCCAAAGAAACCGTTAGATTAGACATATCAAGAAAGATTTTTTCCACTAGGAAATCCGGAGACATTGCCCCCTCAAGTTTAGAAAAGCTTTCGTCTAAGGCTTGAAGTTCTGGTTCTTTTTTTGAAAGTTCCAATTCAGCTTCAGACAACTCTTTTGATAAATTATCTTTATCGGAAGAAAAACTATTTAAAGTCTCTTCCATTTGATCCTTTTCTAAAAGTAGATCCTTTCTCTTTTCTTTCAACAAAGATAATTCCTGTTCAGAACTAGTAAGGTCTGCGCCGCTAGAATAGTAATCTTGTTGGACTTTATCTATTTTTTGTTGAATTTCAGATTGAGTTACTTTCGATTTATCTATTTCGGAGTTAAGTGAGATTTTAAGAGTTCTTTCTTTTTCAAGGCTTGATTCAAGTTCTTTGATTGATAAGTCTATATTTGAAATTTTTTCTTTTCTTGTTTGCCATGATATTGCTTTCAAAAGGCCTTTTTTTGACTTTTCTTCAGCTTTTAATGCTTCGTATCTTTCAGCTGACTTTACCTGTCTTTTAAGTTTTAAAAGCTGTCTTTCAATCTCATCTTTAAGATCTTTAACTCGACTGAGATTCTCTTTAGTTTTCTTAATTCTTGATTCGGTTTCTTTTTTCCTTTCGCGATAAACTGAAATACCTGCAACCTCTTCAATGTACATTCTTAGTTCTTCAGGTTTAGAGCTGATTAGTTTAGTTGCCATTTCTTGTTCAATGACTGCATAGCTTCTAGGTCCAAGACCAGTGCCGAGAAATATATCTGTAATGTCTTTTCTTCTACATTCTGAGCCGTTTAAAAAGTAGATAGATCTTCCATCAATTTCTAAAACGCGTTTGACAGAAATTTCTGAATAGCTTGAATATTCTCCACCTAATTTTCCTAAAGAATTATCAAATAAAAGTTCTACAGAAGCACGACTCGATGGCGCTCTTGATGATGATCCGCTAAAAATGACATCGGCCATATTTTCGCCTCTTAAATTTTTAGCAGATATTTCTCCCATAACCCATCGAACAGCATCGATGATATTAGATTTACCGCAACCGTTAGGCCCGACTACTCCGCTCATGCTGCTGGGGAAGGAAATTTTCGTGGGGTCCACGAAAGATTTAAAACCAGATAGGCTGATGTTTTTTAATCTCATCCTTGGATGTATATTTTAACCGATTTAGGCTTTTAAAACCCTATTTTTTCTATTTTTTAAGCTCTTTTAATGCAAGATTCATTGCAATAATCAAGGATTCTTTTTCTTTAATATTGGTAGAATTTTCAAGGGCTATTGACCAGCTTTTGAGGGCTTCCTCAAAGTTATTTTGTTGAAAATAATTTAAACCTTGAAGTGATAGAGCTCTTGTGTCGGACGGGTTTAAATACAAAGCTTTTTCTAGATGGTTGGTGACGTCGCTACTGAATTTACTTTGTAACTCGTAATATGACTCTGCCAAAAAAGAATGTACGCTAGAATCAATCAGATCTGGATATTCATCTATCAAAAAATTAAAACTTTTAATTGCCAATTTAAATTGTTCATCATAAAAAAATCTCTTTCCAGAGAGCATTACTTCTGAAGCATTCAAGTAATTAAAATCTATCTGCATATCACGCAGCTCATCCGAAATAAGAAATGAAGAGTAATCGTCTTGAAATGCGAATTTTTTTAAAGAGCCATAACCTTGTATCAGAAAAAAAAGAAAAAAAGAAAAAATGATGATTGCGAGGTAACTAATGACTTTAAAATTCATTTTTTTGAAAAATTAAAAAGAAAGAAAATACCAATGCCAATTAGCAATAAGGGAAATCCATATAAAATTAAAATTGATATTTTATTTTCTGGCATAAATAAAATACCTTCTCCGTAAAGCTTAATTAAATTATTTTTAATTTCTTTGGGAGTTTTACCATTTTCAAGTTCAATAAAAATAGCGTTTTTCAAATCATTTGCTATATCGGAATCAGATTCTGCAATAGAGGATCCAGCACAAAGAGGACAACTCACTTCCTGCGATAGCTCAATAAAATCTTTCTCCAAATTTTCATTTGAAAACTCGTAAATATTTTTTGCTTCCAAGGAAAAAGATAGAAAAAAAACTGATATCAAGAACAACATTTTATTTCTTGATTAGGGGAATAAATTTATCTTTCCAAACTTTTTCAGACATGATGCCAATGTGTTTTTGTAAAATTTTATCCTTTTTAAGAAGATAAGTTTCTGGTGCCCCAGATACTCCGAGGTTAAAGCCATATGTGCCGTCTTGATCATAAAGATTTACAAAATAAGGATTTCCATATTGATCCAACCATTTAAATGCTTTTTCTAAATCGTCTTTATAGTTCAAACCAACAATGTTCCAACCTTCGGCTTTTTTTGCCATCAAAAAACCATGTTCTAACTTACAATTGATACACCATGTAGCCCAGACGTTTAATAAAGAAAATTCGTTTTTTTTTAATAAACTTATATCCAGAAGATTTCCATCAAAGGTTTTTATCTCTCCTAAGGGAAGATTTCTTTCTGGAAAATTTATCTCTTTCTCTTCAAAAAGATTTATAAAAAAAATAGAGAAGATAAATAAAGTCAAAATTAAAGAAAAATAACCTATATATCTTGTGATTTTCATAAGCTTTTAAATCTAAACAAACTCAAAAATCCTCCAAAAGCCATTATCAACGCACCCATCCAAATGAGTCTAACAAAAGGCTTCAATTGCGCTTTTACTACCCAACCCTCTTCAACCTGGTCGCCAATAGAAATATACAGATCTTCTTTAATAGAAGGATGTATTGCCGCTTCAGTCATTATTGATTTTGTAACCGGATAATACCTTTTCTCAGCAATCAAATTAAACTCCTGGTTTAAATTTTCCACTCTGAAACTTACTTCATCTGATGAGAAATTTTGAGAAACGTTTTTTTCTTCTCCAAGGTAAGTGATTTTATAATTTTCCAATTCAAAGGGCATTTCCTTAAAGGCGATTAATTCTTTTTGAGATTCTAAAGATGAAACAAGTCCTATTCCTAAAATCATTACTGCTATTCCAAAATGTGAAAATCCCATTGATAAATTCACTTTTCGGGAATTTTTTATTTGTAAAAAAGCGTAATAAATTAGACCTGCCAAAATGCCAGAAATCATTAAGTTCGTTACTGTGATTGATACTGAAATATTATTTAAAAAGAGCGCACTCAAACTAACGGTCAATAAAATTAAAATTGCAAAGTAAGCGAACATTGTCTTAGGTTCGGTTGTTCTTGAAGACCAATTACTAAGAATTCCAAATCCTTGAAAAAAAGCCAAAAAGAATGCAATGGGTACGGTTACTGAATCAAAGTAAGGCTTGCCCACAGAAATATCTTTTCCTCCAGAAAAGATCTCATAGATTATTGGATAAATAGTCCCAAAAAGAATAGCAACCGCCAAAATAATTAAAAATACGTTATTAATTAAAAAGAAAAATTCTCTAGAAAGAATAGATGCATATGTAAAACTTAAATCGGTTAGTTTTGAGCTTGAGTAAATAATCAAAGAAAAAATTAAAACAAATAAAATTATGAAAAGAAGAATCAAGCCTCTTTCAGGGTCTAAGGCAAAAGTGTGAACTGAAGTAACAATCCCAGACCTAACTAAAAATAAGCCAATGTAACTGGACAAAATTGCACCTAAAGATAAAAGCACCGTCCATTTAGAAAAAATATTTCTCTTAGAAGTAGCTATTGCTGAATGAATTAAAGCTGTTGCAATAAGCCAAGGTATCAAAGAGGAATTTTCAACTGGATCCCAAAACCACCAACCTCCCCAACCAAGTTCATAGTAAGCCCACCAACTTCCCAGTGCGATACCCAAAGTTAAAAATGACCAAGAAATTACTGACCAATTTTTTAAATCGCTTGCCCAATTTTTATAACTTGGGTCTACGCAACGCGCCATCGCAATAGCAAATGGTAAAGTCAGAGCGGTATAGCCAAGATAAAGGGTCGGCGGATGAATAGTAAAAGCAAAATCTTGCAGCAAAGGATTTAAATCCAAACCTCCTTCGGGAGAGAAAGGGAGTAATCTTTCGAAAGGATTTGAAGTAAAGATAACAAAACCCGAAAAAAGGGAAAATATGACGAATAGAAAAAATATGCCAAAACTAGATTGAGATTTTAAGTAGAAAATCAAAGTCCAGAGACTAAGAAATAAAAGATACAAAAGCATAGAACCTTCATGACCACCCCATAGTGCAGCAAATTTATAATAATCAGGAAGATTCTCATTTGAGTTATTTGCCACATACAAAACACTAAAATCGTCGGTTAAAAAACTTATTTCAAGACATATAAAACTTAATAGAACGCTGAAAAAGAATAGATAAACTATTTTAGGAGAAATAATGAAATTGATATTTCTATAAAACGAGAAAGAGTTACCAAAGACATAAAAACTGGAAATGGTAAAAGCTAGAACTAAAAATAATAAACCTACTTCTGGAATCATTTTTCAAGAGCCTTTTTTACTTCTTTAGGAACATAGTTTTCATCATGCTTAGCTAAAATTTGATAAGCATCAAGACTCATCTTGTTTTTGTCAAAGTAGCCTGTAGCAACTACTCCAGCGTTTTCTTTAAATAAATCTGGAAGAATACCAGTGTAATTTACTGCAATAGATTTTTTTAAGTCAGTAATTATGAATTCTATTTCTAAGGAATCTGTTGATCTTCTTAGACTTCCAATTTCAACTAAACCTCCTGCTCTAATTGCATTTCTTCCTTGAGGTGGATTATCAAACAAATCTGACGGTGAGTAGAATAAATTTACATTATCTCTAATGGCAAAATAAATCAAAACGAAAGCAAGGGCTGAACAAAAAACTATGAACAGAACTCCATAAAGTCTTTTTAATCTATGTTGTTTCATTATTTTTTATCTTGGACTCATTCTTTTTTATTTTTACCAGTGGCAAATAAATTAAAAGCAAGCAAATAAATCCTGTTATTGAAACAACCGACCAGACATGAATATTAAATTCTCCAAAGTCCATAGTTAATTATTGCTTGAAAGTTTTTTGAACCATTCCTTGTTTTGCTCTCTGGTAGATATTTCTGCTCTCATAAAAAGCAATCCAGTAAAAAAAACGAAAAAATAAACGCCTAAAATTGAGAGTAATAACGGAATAAGCATTTCACTAGAAATAGAGGACTCACCGGAAATGGATATGGATATGGATGCAGGCTGATGAAGGGTATTCCACCAGTCAACTGATTTTTTCACTATCGGAAGATTAACAACTCCAACCAAAGTTATTATAGAAACTGCGGTATCGGCAGACTTTCTAGAGGCAAAAGTTGATTGCATACCAATGATAGCCAAATAAAACAAAAAGAGTACTAAAGTAGAGGTTAGACGGGCATCCCATACCCACCAAGTTCCCCAAGTTGGCTGTCCCCAGATAGCTCCGCTTAGCAATCCAATAAAGGTAAAAGCTGCACCTATTGGAGCAAGGCTTTTAATATAGACTCCTGCCATTTTCATACGCCATATTAAAAAAACTGCAGCGGCAACAGACATTGAATAATAAATGACTTGAGATACAGATTCCGCTGGAACGTGAAAATATATTATTCGATAAACATCTCCTTGAACCGCATCAGTAGGAGAGAAAAATAAGCCCCAAATCGAAGAAACGACTATCAACGAAATACTGAAAAATCCTATAAATGGAATTACTTTGCCTGAGATTTTGTAGAACCAAGGGTAAGAACCAAGTTTATGATAAAAATTCTTTAATGTCTGAAACATAACTAATTAAAATGAAGTTTCAATGCTCCAACCGAAGCAAACAAAATAATCGGCAACAAAAAAACAAGTATTGCTGTAAGTAACAAAATATTTGAAGAAAAGTTAATGCCGTTCAATGAGTAATTAATCGCCTGAGTACCTAATATTAAGACTGGTAAACTCAAAGGCAACATTAGTGCAGGTCCAGTGATGCTATTTTTTCCAAGAGAAAGTGCTCCAGCTAGCGCCCCAAAAAGACAAATGGTGGGGGTTCCAATTAACAAACTTATAATTAAAGGTTTTAAGCCTTCCTGAGGAAAATAAAGTAAAAAAACAGACAAAACAGAAAGGATAATGATGGGTAAACAACTAAAAATCCAATTTACAAAAATTTTTATCAAAACAATCAATGAAAGATTTTGTCTAGAAGCCAAAAAAAGCTCAATGTTTCCATCTTCATAATCTTCAGAAAAAATATTTTGAAATGATATCAAAGTCGATAACAGGACAGTAATCCAAATTAAGCCTGGCGCTAAATTTTTTAATATATCTGGATCATTGGAAATTCCAATTGGATATAAAGAAATAGAAATCAAAAAAAAGACCACTGGGCTGATAAAAGAAGAAGACTTTCTTGAATAGATAAGAAATTCCTTTTTAAGTATTTTTATAAAGTAAATCATTAGTTAAAGAGATTCATATCAATTACAGGAAAATCATCTTTAGATCTATCGTGAGAGGAAAAGATAATTTTTGCTCCGGCATTAATTTTCATATCAAATATTTCCTGAAGAAGATCAGTCGTTTTGCGATCTAAATTATTGAAAGGCTCATCAAGAAGATAGAGATTAGCTGTTGAAAGCATGAAACTTGCAATATTGATTTTTCGCTTTTGCCCTTCTGAAAGATATGCTGACTGAATATCAGAATAATCAATAAGGTCTAGTTGTTTAAGTACAGAATTAATCTGAGAATCAGAAATTTTAGGCAGTCTAATATCAAAATAGATGTTCTCTCTTGCTGATAAACTATTTTTTAATCCAGTTTTATGACCCGAATAAAACACTAAATCATCTTCTGAAAGAGATAAGTCGCCTTCGTAATTTTTATAAATGCCTGAAAGAATCTTTAGCAAAGTAGATTTACCAGAACCATTGTCTCCTACAAGCTTAAAAACATTATCGTTTGAGAATTCAAAGCTCAGATTTGAAAAAATATATTTATCATCAAACTTGTATGATAAATTTGCTGTTTTTAGCATCTAAATATGCAGTTATTACTAAAATTAATTAAATTCGGACATTATTATAACTATAATATCTATTGAAAATTTGAGTATTAAATATGGACTTTGGAAAGAGAATAAGTATAGAAGCCGTTGAGGAAGGTAACGAATTCATGCCAAAGTTTGATGATCGGGGGCTTATTCCAGTGATAACCATGGAAGAAGGCTCAAATCTGGTTTTGATGCATGGTTATCTCAACAAAGAAGCTTTAAAACTGTCTATTGAGACCAAGCAAGCCCATTATTGGAGCAGAAGCAGAGAGCAGTTGTGGAAAAAAGGCGAAACAAGCGGTCTTTATCAAAATATCAAAGAAATTCTTGTTGACGATGACCAAGATTGTGTCATTTTTAAAGTAGAAGTTGAAGGTTCAGGAGCAAGTTGTCACGTTGGTTATAAATCCTGTTTCTATAGATCAGTAGAAAACTTTAAAGACTTAGAGTTTGTAGAAGAAGAGAAATTATTTGATCCTGACGAAGTCTACGAAGGACAAGAAAATCCTACCAAACTTTAAATTTAGCCCTTGTAGTTTAATCGGATAAAACGGCCGCCTCCTAAGTGGCAGCTCCAGGTTCGATTCCTGGCAGGGGCACCAAACAGTGAATTATTAAGTTCTTGGTTTAGCTTCGTTAACAGTTAGTTTTCTACCTTCAAGATCAGAGTCATTCATGGCTTCAATTGCTTCTGGACCTCCAGATTCTAATTCAACAAAGCCAAAGCCTCTTGATCTTTTAGAATCTCTGTCCGTAATGACATTTGCTGATATGACACTGCCAAATTCAGAAAATAATTCTTCTAATTGAGAATTGTCGACACTCCATGGGAGATTTCCTACATATAATTTCATATTTACCTTTAAGTTAAGGCATTAAATACTAAATAGAGATTAATATCAGATTTATTTAGAAAATTCTTCGAAAAAATTAAGTATATAACTAGAAAAATTATCCCTCTTGTTTCCAAGAGGGATAAATATTTTTTATTTTGAAGCTTTATCTATAGCTTGAGAAATATCTGCAATGATATCTTCTGCATTTTCAATACCGATTGATAATCTTACATATCCAGGTGTCACCCCTGCAGATAATTGCTCCTCAGGAGCAAGCTGACTATGAGTCGTTGTTGCTGGATGAATTGCAAGAGATCTTGAGTCTCCAATATTTGCAACATGATAAAGAAGCTCTAAGGAATCAATAAATTTACTTCCAGCTTCTTTCCCGCCAGGTAGCTCAAAACCGATAAGAGCACCATAACCACCAGTCATGTATTTATCTGCTTTTTCCTTTTCAGCACCTTCAAAAAGACCAGGATAAGTAACTGATTGGACTTTTTTATTAGAAGCTAAAAATTCAGCAACTTGTTGTGCATTTTTAGCATGTTCGCGCATTCTCAAAGGCAAGGTTTCTAATCCTTGAATAAACATCCATGCGTTGAAAGGGCTCATAGCTCCACCCAAGTCTCTGAGAAGTGTAGTTCTTAATTTGAGTAAGTAAGCAAACGGTAAGCCCATGTTTTTGGTCACTTGCTCATCCCAAACAACGCCACCATAGCAAGGATCAGGAGTATTTAAGGCAGGCTGTCTATCTGCGCCAGCTTTACCCCAATCAAAATTACCACCATCAAGGATAAGTCCTCCGATAGTTGTTCCATGTCCGCCTATGTATTTTGTAGTTGAATAGGTAGTTACTGCAGCACCGTGGTCAAACGGACGACAAAGAACTGGGGCAGCAGTATTGTCTACGATCAAAGGTATACCGTGTTTTCTACCTATTTCTGCAACTTCACCAATTGGAAATACTTGAAGTTTTGGATTAGGCAGAGTTTCTGCAAAATAAGCCCTAGTTTTATCGTCAGTAGCTTTTTCAAAATTAGCTGGATCTGTTGGATCTACAAATCTAACTTCAATTCCCATTTCTTTAAGATTGTTTTTGAACTGGTTGTATGTTCCGCCATACAAGTGTGAAGAAGAAACAATGTTATCCCCTGCTCTAGCAACGTTCTGAATTGAATACGCCGATGCAGTTTGTCCCGAAGAAACAGCCAAACCTGCTGCGGCTCCATCTAAAGCTGCCATTCTTTGTTCAAGAACATCACAAGTTGGATTCATGATTCGGGTGTAAATGTTTCCGAATTCTTGCAAACCAAATAGGCTTGCTGCATGAGCAGTATCGTTAAACTGATAACTTGTAGTTTGGTGAATGGGAACAGCTACCGAACCAGTAGTTTCGTCATTACGCCACCCTGCATGTAGAGCAATCGTCTCTAAATTTTTTCCTTCATATGCCATGGTTTATCTCCATAAATTATTAAAAAAAAACCTGTTTGCTTTCGCTAAACAGGTCAAAAAAAATCCTATTTAGCAAATTTTATAAAGCGTTTGCAAGTCGGTTAAATCAACGCTATAAATGCAATATACACAAAAATATCAAAAAAGAGAAAAAAAAATGAAAGATTTTGAAAGTTTGAAAACTTCTACAAAAAATAAAGTTTTAACAGTCGTCTTCAATAGGCCTGAAAAAATGAATACCTTTTCTGGACAAATGTTAAAAGATATCTTGGAACTTCTTGATGAGGCTGAAAAAGATGATGACATTCGAGCAGTTATTTTCACTGGTTCTGGAAAAGCCTTTTGTGCCGGAGCTGACCTATCTTCAGGTGAGGATACTTTCGATATGTCCGACAAAGGCAAGGCTAAGACTGAAGTTAAAAGAGATACTGGCGGAATACTTACTTTAAGATTGTTTGACTTTAAAAAACCATTGATTGCAGCAATAAATGGAGCAGCTGTAGGCGTAGGTGTGACTATGACACTTCCGATGGATGTCAGAATATGTTCTGATAAGGCTAAATTTGGATTCGTGTTTGCAAAAAGAGGAATCGTTCCTGAGGCTTGTTCAAGTTGGTTCCTTCCTAAAATTGTAGGTATTTCTAATGCTCTGCAGTGGTGCCTGTCTGGAAAAATTTTTATGCCTCAAGAAGCCCTAGACAAAGGATTGGTTACGGAAGTTACTTCAGAAGATAAATTACTAGAAAGAGCTGAAGAAATAGCAGCAGATTTTGTAGAAGCTACTTCTAGCCTTTCAGTGACTCTTATCAGGCAAATGTTGTGGAAAATGCTAGGCGCTGATCATCCTATGGAAGCACATAAAATTGACTCCCGGGGAGTATATTCACTTGGTAAAACCGGTGAAGCCAGTGAAGGCGTAATGTCCTTTTTAGAAAAGAGAGAGCCAAATTTTCCTGGAAGAGTTAGCAAAGATTTGCCTGAGTTTTACCCATGGTGGGATGACAAAGAATTCAAATAATGTCCTGGAAAAAAGAAATTTCCCAAATCAAGCTTAGAGAAAAGCTGGCTAAGCAACAAGGTGGTCCTGAAGCGGTTAAGTTGCAGCATAATAAAGGACGTCTTACTCTGCGCGAGAGAATCGACCTTTTGCTTGATAAAGAATCTTTTGAAGAGATTGGAAAAGTTGCTGGAGTAGCTGAATACGATGATGAAGGAAATCTAACCTCCCTCACCCCAGCAAATTTTATTTTAGGCTTTGGAAAAATTGATGGACGAGATGTAATAGTTGGCGGTGAAGATTTTACAGTTAAAGGTGGTTCTCCTAATGCCGCAGGTTTAAGAAAGAGTGTTTATACGGAAGATCTAGCAGTTAAACATAAATTTCCCTTAGTTAGACTTCATGAAGGCGGCGGAGGCTCAGTTGCAGGACCTAGTAAAGAAAAGAAAGGTTATGGTGGAGATCCAGTTTTTGCCAGATCAAGATTTAAGTCTGTTGCCCAAACTCTGAAGGAAGTTCCAGTAGTTTCTGCTGCCCTAGGACCTGTCGCGGGACTGCCAGCCTCTCGTTTTGTAGGCTCTCATTTCAGAATAATGGTTAAAGACAATGCTCAAATTTTAGTTGCAGGTCCTGCTGTGGTCTCTAGGGCTTTTGGTAAAGATTTTACCAAAAGAGGAGTTGGGAGGCTCTGACGTTCACAAAAAAAATGGTGTTACAGATAACATTGCAGAGTCTGAAGAGGACGCTTTTAATCAAATCAAAAAGTTTCTATCTTTCTTTCCGGCAAATATATATGAGCTGCCGCCAAAAAAAGATTCAAAAGATGAGACAGACAGGTCGGAAAAAATTCTAGAAGAAATCATTCCTAAAGATAGAAAAAAAACCTATGAGATGAGAGAAATAATCAAAATGGTAGTTGATGATAAAGATTTTTTCGAAATGTCTAATTTTTTTGGAAGAGGGATAATCACAGGTTTTGCTCGACTTAATGGTTTTTCAGTTGGTATTTTTGCAAACGATAGTAACTTTTATGCTGGATCAATGACTGCTGATAATGCAAAAAAAACTACTCGTTTCATTAAACTGTGCGATCAATTTAATATTCCAATTTTAACAATTGTTGATGAACCTGGTTTCTTAATCGGCAAAAAAGCTGAGGAAGATGCAACCATACTTCATGGAACGGAGGCAGTTTTGGCTGCTGCAGATTCATCTATTCCATGGTGCACTCTAATGGTAAGAAAATCATTTGGTGTTGCAGCTGCAGCTCACTTTGGAGAAGATCCTTATGTGTTAGCTTGGCCCTCTTCTGAAGCAGGTGCATTACCGTTAGAAGGAGGAGTTGCTGTTGCCTTCGGAAAAGAAATTGCGAAAGCAAAAGATCCAGAAAAAAAGAGGAAGGAAATAGAAGAAAAATTAGCAAAATCTCAAAGTCCATTCCCGAGGGCGGAAGCTTTTTCGGTACATGAAATTATTGACCCGAAAGACACAAGGCAGTATCTTTGCTCATGGATTACTAGAGTCCAAAAAAGTTTAGAAGTAAAATTACTAGATAAATAAATAAAGAGGATAAATATGAAAGTTTGTGAAGAGTTTTATATAAATGGTGAATGGGTAAAACCCGTTAATGACTTAAAAACTTTAGATGTTATTAACCCTGCTACAGAGGAAGTCTTCGGAAGAATTGCGCTAGGAGATAAAGATGATGTCGATGCAGCAGTAGAAGCTGCTTATAACGCTTTTGAAAGCTTTGGTTACAGTTCGGTTGACGAAAGAGTGAGCTTACTTGAAAAAATATTAGAAGTTTATCAAGGTAAATATGACGAAATAGCAGAAACAATTTCTTCTGAAATGGGTGCTCCGATTGGTCTATCTAAGGCTGCTCAAGCTGCTACTGGCCTGGGTCACTTTAGTACGGCTTTAGAAACTTTAAAAAATTATAAATTTGAAGAAGTTAAAGGATCTGCTCTTATTAGAAAAGAGCCTATTGGTGTAGTTGGAATGATTACTCCTTGGAATTGGCCCATAAATCAAATTTCTTGCAAAGTCGGCCCTGCTCTTGCAGCTGGCTGTACAATGGTTTTAAAACCAACTGAAATTGCTCCCTTCAATGCAATTCTTTTAGCTGATGTTCTTCATGAAGCTGGTGTCCCTAAAGGTGTGTTTAATTTAGTAAATGGTGATGGGCCTTCTGTTGGTGAAGCAATGTCTGCTCACCCTAAGATAGATATGATGTCTTTCACAGGGTCTACAAGAGCTGGAGTTGCAGTCGCCAAAGGTTCAGCAGATACCGTAAAAAGGGTACATCAAGAATTAGGTGGAAAATCAGCGAATATCATTTTAGACGATGCTGATTTTGGCAAGGCTGTAACAAAGGGTACAGCACATATGTTCAATAATACTGGGCAGTCATGTAATGCGCCTTCAAGAATGTTGGTTCCTGCCTCCAGACAAGATGAAGCTAAAGAAGCTGCAAAAGCGGTAGCCGAAGGAATAGTTGTTGGAGATCCCTCAGAAGAGTCAACTAATATGGGGCCTGTTGTGAGTGATGTTCAATTCAATAAAATTCAAGGTCTTATCGAGAAAGGTATTGAAGAAGGTGCTGAGGTAGTAGTTGGAGGACCTGGAAAGCCTGAAGGCTTAAATCAGGGCTATTTTGTCAAGCCAACTGTCTTTGCAAACGTTTCCAATGATATGACCATAGCTAGAGAAGAAATTTTTGGTCCTGTCTTATGTATCATTCCTTACAAAGATGAGGATGATGCTATAAGGATCGCGAACGATACTCCATACGGGTTATCGGGTTATGTATCTTCTGAAGACCCTGAACATGCTTTAAGCGTAGCTAGAAGGATTAGAAGTGGAAATGTTCATATCAATAATAAGCCTACAGGAATTGATGCCCCTTTTGGTGGATTTAAGCAATCTGGAAACGGGAGAGAATGGGGAGAATTTGGCTTTGAAGAGTTTTTAGAAATAAAAGCTGTAATGGGCTACGCCTCAAAATAATCAACTTAAAATAAAATGACTATCTTGGTAACCGGTGGAGCTGGTTACATTGGTAGTCATTTTGTAAGGTATCTAGAAAGAAAAAAAATTGACTTTGTCATAGTAGACAATTTTTCAACAGGGCATAAAAAATTTGTAAAAAATAAAAAGTTTTTTGAGCTTGATCTTAAAGACCTTGAAGAGATAAGAGCAAATCTTCAAGATTTAGACATCACATCGATAGTTCATTTTGCGGGACTATCAATTGTCTCTGATTCTCAAAAAATGGAAAAAGAGTATTATGAAAACAATGTTATAGCTTCTATGAACTTAGCCAAGTTTGCTGTAGAAAAAAAAATTAGAAAGTTTATTTATTCTTCGTCTGCAGCGGTATATGGCATCCCAATAGAAATTCCTATAAAAGAAAATCATCCAACAAAACCTATAAATAATTACGGCAAAAATAAATTAGAAGTAGAAAACTTACTAAAAGATTTGTCTATGGAATTTCCTTTGGATGTAGTTTGCCTAAGATACTTTAATGCTGCAGGAGCTGACGACGATGGCGATTTAGGAGAAGAACATAATCCTGAAACACATCTAATACCAAATGTAATAAATTCAGCTTTGAATTCATCTAAATTTACGGTAAATGGTGATACTTATAATACTGACGATGGAACTTGTATCAGAGATTTTATCCATGTAAATGATTTAGCAAGTGCTCATTTATTATCACTGAATTTTTTGGATTCGAATAAAGGATTTCATGTTTTTAACTTAGGTTCTGAAACAGGCTTTTCCATTATGGAAGTGATTAATGAATGTCAGGAATTATTGCAAACAAAAGTAAATTTTAGAGTTGGTATTAAAAGAGATGGGGATCCGGATATATTAATTGCAGATAATAAAAAATCAGTTAATAAATTAAATTGGAGATTAGAAAAGAATTCATTAAAAGCTATAATCTCGTCTGCAATCAAATACCATAAAAATGCCCTTTAACTCACTTCTAAAAATCTTTTTATTCATATTTTTGTCTTTGCAGGCTTTTTCCGATCCATGGCTTTCTGGAAAAAATGAGTTTGAAGTAAAAAAATTAGAGTATTTTTCCATTAAAAATCAATTTTCTATCGATTCATCTGCCTACCCCATACCCTTAGCGCTTGTGAGAAATCCCAATGAAGATATGTTCAATAACATGTCATTAATGAATGAGTATATTGAAGTTGCAGATAAAATTATTCAAAGAGAATCTAAAAAATTTATAAATGAGATTGGATTCTCATCAAACTCAGAATTCAATCCATTTAGATTTATAGACAGTAAATACAAAGACAAATTCTTTATTCTTTTCTACTTCTTATCTAGGAGAAAGGTTTGCGTCTAAGATTTCAATTACAACTTTTGAAAATCCTTATGAAGAAAAAAAAATATGATTTTAGTGATTCCTATCTTGCCTTAGTTTCTGGAAATTTTATTTTAGGTATTGGAAATTATGATAGGTGGTGGGGCCCTTCGCACCATGCAAGTTTAATTCTCTCAAATTATTCTAAATCCTCTCCTGGGGTATTTATCAGATCTCTTGAGGGTTTTACTTCACCCCTCCCCTTGATTAGAAGTTTTGGAAAGTTGAATTTCTCTTTTTTTGCCAATCAATTAGAAAGTAATCGAGCGATAAAAAATCCTTTTTTAATTTCTGGAAGATTATCTTTTAATCCAGTGAATGGCCTAACTATCGGGCTGACAAGATCAATAATGTTTGGTGGTGATGGCAAGGATAATAGCTTTAAAGCTCTTTGGGACTCTATAAGGGGCGACGCATCGACAATGCAAGGTAAATCAGATGGAAACATCGACAATGAATTAGCCGGATTTGATATGAAATACAGTTTCAATATCAATGATCTGGTATGGAGTTTTTACGGTCAATATATTGGGGAAGATGGAACTGACTATTGGCCTTGGCGAACATTTTATTTAGCCGGAACAGAATTTATCTTTCTAAAAGCTGGCAAGTTAAATAGCGTTGTAATTGAATACGTTGATACCTATTACAACGGTCAAGATACTGGAACCAATATAATTTATGAACATAGCTCTTATGCAAGTGGATATAGATACAAGGGAAGTCCAATAGGAGCATTTATCGATGGAGATTCAAATTACATGCATTTATCTCTTAATAGCGAAATAAATAACATTACGAATATTGAATTTTCAATGTTCTATGGAAATTTAAATAAGGATAACAGTGGAACCAAAAATTCTTGGGGAACAACAAATGAAGATTTCTATGGAATTGTTTTAAACTTTGATTTCAAGGTCAATTCTAAAATTGATATCGGGTTGAATCTTACAAGTCTAAGTGAATCTCTTTCATACAGAGGAAAAACTTTGGATAAAAATATTTTAGGTATAGATTTTAAGTATCGCTTTTAACGCCCTAATTTACCTTGCCTATCGCATCTGTGACGACCAACCTTAAAACTTCTAACTGCTCCATGCTTTGTTTTTCTGCCATTTACTCTTTTTCTCCAAAGTCTGAAGCTAGATAGTTTTAAATTATTTCTCATGATAGTTATGAGATCTCCATGATTTATTGAGAATTCCTTTTCAATAACTTCAAATGGAGTCCTATCCTCCCAGGCCATTTCGATTATTCTATTGGTACTTTCTAGATCAATGTTTTTTAAGGTTTTCTTCATTGTTATCCCAATGTGAAATTATTTTTTGATTGTCCTCAATCCATCTTTCAAGCTGAAGAATTACATAGTCTTGGCCCATCACAAGATCAAAATTTTCCTGAGGCATTAAGTCTTTTTCTTTTGACATTAATTCAGCCAAAGCTAAAAGGTTTTCTGTCTGTTCTTCATATTCTACAAGCATCGGATTCTTTTTATCTTTGAAAGCATTTTGAATTTCATCGAGAAGAGCAGTTTTGAGTTCTTGCAATTCAAAAGCATCCATAACTCATTATAAAAAAGAATATTCAGTTTATTAAAGAATTTTACTTAATTATGAATTTATTTCTAAACTAAGAAGCAACTGCTTCAAAAGCATTTGAAGCGATCCTAACTATTTCATCTATTTTCTTCTTCGCCATGAGCTGCCGATAAAAAATGATTATGATAACTTGTTAGATACAGACCACGCGAAAGGCATTCATCTGTCCATTTAATATGAAAATATTTATTTTGATCTTCAATTCTAAAATATGGCATTGATGGTACTCCAGTGACTTTCATCTTTAGTCCAAATTCATCACCGGCAGAAATCAGATCTTTTTTTAACTTTTCTCCATTAGCGTTCATGATTTCTATGGCATTTACTCTTTGCAGCTCTTCTAATGTGGCTTTGGAAGCAGCCATAGGAGCCGAATTAAAAAACTGAGTTCCGCTAAAATAAACTCTATTTGCCGCATCCTTTCAAGGAATCTTTGCCAACCAATGCAGAAATTGGATAACCGTTAGCCATAGCCTTACCCAAACAAACCAAATCAGGACTGAAACCAAAAGCTTTATGAGAACCTTGAAGATCAATTCTAAATCCAGTTCTTACATCGTCTACTATGATAATGATGTTATTTTCCTTACACTTTTTTTGAATGTGTTCCCAATATCCATCATGAGGTAGAGAATTGTCTTTCGATGTTGGATGATCATACGGACTTGAAATAAAACACGCGATTTCACTACCAAAAGAAGAAATCATCTCATCAAATTCTTTGGTGCTATTCCATTCGACCGAAAGCACTTCATCGCTATCTGAATCAATAACTCCAGCATTGCTGCTATTTTGCATCCATCCATTGGCTCCATGATAACCATTGTTAATTTTTAGTATTTTTGATTTTCCTGTTTCTGCTCTTGCGACCATAACAGCTAGTTGGGTACTGTCGCCCCCATTTTTTCCAAAAAGAGCCCAATCAGCAATATCGATCATATCTGTTAATGTTTCAGCTAGCTCTATCATTACTGGAGAAGCTACACTTACTGTATTACCTAAGTCGTATTGTGTTCGTGCAGCTTTATCTATTTTAGGATTGTTATAGCCAAGGATCATTGGACCCCAGCCACAAATTAGATCTAAATACTTATTTCCATCTACATCCCAAAAATATGCATCTTTTGCTTTTGAAAAGAATTTAGGACCTTCCTCTCTAACTGCATATTTATAATGACCAAAAATTCCGCCTGGAATTAATTGTTGAGCTTTTAAAAAAAGTTTGTCAGATTTTTTGATTTAATTTCATTTCCGTATAGCTACTCTATCAATAAATATGGCGGAGAGGGAGGGATTCGAACCCTCGATGCAGGATTACCACATACTCCCTTAGCAGGGGAGCGCTTTCAACCACTCAGCCACCTCTCCTATTAATTTTCAAGATTAAAAGCATCATGCAAAGACTTTACTGCCTCATGAGCAAGATCCTCTTTAACCACAACAGAAATTTTTATTTCAGAAGTTGAAATCATTTCAATGTTTATATTTTTTTCAGCTAAAGTTTTAAACATAGTAGCTGCAACCCCAGCATGCGATTTCATCCCAACTCCAACTAAAGAAACCTTGCTGATGTCTTCATTTAACTCAATTTCTCCACCCCCAAATTCTTTAGATAAATTTGAAAGAATATTTTTTGTTTCTTGAGATTTTTCGCGTTTTACAGTGAAAGTAAAGTCAGTAGTTTTATCTTCAGAAACGTTTTGGATAATAATGTCTACTTCAATCCCTTTTGAACTTATAGGATCTAAAATCTTTGCTGCAATACCAGGAATATCCGGTACTTTTCTAATAGTTAGCTTAGCATCATCGCTGGTATGCGTTACACCAGAAATTAAAGCATCTTCCATGTTTTCTTCTCCATTAATAAGTGTTCCTTCATCGTTAGTAAAACTAGATTTTACCCTTATTGGCATATTATATTTACTGGCAAATTCTACAGATCTAATTTGTAAAACTTTAGCGCCTAAGCTTGATAATTCCAACATTTCTTCAAAAGTTAGTTTGTCTATCTTTTTGGCTTTTTCATAAACATTTGGATCAGTTGTATAAACGCCATCCACATCAGTGTATATCTGACATTCTTCTGCTTCCAAAGCAACAGCTAAAGCAACTGCTGAAGTATCAGAGCCGCCTCTACCTAAAGTGGTAATGTCTCCTTCTTCATTGATTCCTTGAAACCTGTTATGACTGGAGTTATGTCTGCAGATATATCTTTGAGAATATTTTTTGTATCAATAGAATTAATTCTAGCTTTCCCATGATAGTCATCTGTTCTAAGACCAAGTTGAAAAGCAGTATAAGATTTTGAGTTAACTTTTTCATTTCTCAATGTCATAGCTAATAAAGCTACTGACACCTGCTCGCCTGAAGAAATCAATGCATCGTATTCTCTTGGATCAGGAATTTCTTGAACTTCTTTTGCTAGAACGATCAGTCTTTGTGTTTCGCCCGCCATAGCTGATACAACGGCAACAACTTTTTTTCCGTTCTTAGATGTATCTTTGATAATTTTCGCCACTGCTTTGAATCTGTCAGTATCAGCAAGCGAAGTTCCACCAAATTTTTGGACAACTATATTAGACATTGGTATTTTTAAATCTCAGTTAGAATTTTCTCAGCAGAAATTAATATTTCATCAAGTTTATTTGAAGCTGGTCCACCTGCTTGTGCAAAATCAGGCTTTCCTCCTCCTTTCGCTCCTATAATTTTGGAAAGCGAGTCTAGCAAATTTCTTGCATCATAAGTAGCAGTAATATCATTTGATACTGAAACCAATATTGTTGATTTTTCTTCCATAGATCCAACGAGAATAATTATTAGATTACTTAGTTCCTTTTTTAGACTGTCTAAACCACCTCTTAGTTTAGATAAATTGAGATTATCTATTCTTTTTGTAATTATGTTTATCTTTCCAACACTCTTGTAACTACCTTTTAAATCATCTAATAAATTCTGATAAATCTTTTGTTCATGTTTTTTTAAATCTTCTTTATAAGAATTTATTATTTTAATTTTATCTTTTAAAAATATGGGCAAATCTTTGACCGAAACATTAAAAGTCTCTGCAGTATTAAGTAAGTCGGTTTTATTATCAGCCTTATCCTTGATTGCAAGATCGCCAGAAATAGCTTCTATTCTTCTTACTCCAGAAGAAATACTTGTTTCTGAGATTATTTTAAAACTTTTAATTTCTGAACTATTTTTTACATGAGTTCCGCCACACAACTCGGTAGAGTAATCTCCTGCTATTTTTAAAACTCTCACTTGATCGCCATATTTTTCTCCAAAAAAAGCAATTGCTCCAAGTTTTTGAGATTCTTCAATTGAAGTTTCAATTATTTGTGTATCCTCAGCAGATGTTATTGCTTGATTTACTTCTTGCTCGATCTTTACAATTTCAGATTCTGAAAGTTTTTGTTTGTGAGAAAAATCAAATCTTAACTTCTCCTCGTTCACCAAAGAGCCTTTTTGTTGAACGTGTTCGCCTAAAATATTTCTCAAAGCAGAGTGCATAAGATGTGTTGCTGAATGATTGGACACAATTGCCCTTCTTCTTTCTGTATCTATCTCGGCTTTAACTCTGTCATGAAGATTTAATGATCCTTTTTTTATCTTACTTATGTGTAGATGAAAATTTCCTACCTTTTGAGTATCTAATACTTCAATCTCTAGACCCTTTGAACTGAGCTTTCCTTTATCGCCAACTTGACCTCCAGATTCTCCATAAAAGGGAGTTGTATCAAGCACGATCATACATTCGCCTGAGGCAGATTTAACTTCTTTGCCATTTTTGAAAATTAGTTTAATTTCAGATTCGATCGAACTATCTTTGTAGCCGACAAATTTTGTCTCTTCATCTAAATCAATTGCAGCTGGCAAAAGAGCCTCAAATTTACTTTCTTTTTTTGCGTTTGCTCTTTGCGCTGCCATGAGCTTTTCATAGCCGGGAAGATCCAAGCTAAGGTCATTTTCCTGGGCTAAATCTCTAGTCAGGTCAACTGGAAATCCATAGGTATCATAAAGTTTAAAAATAAGCTCTCCGGTTAAAGTCGTTTTTTTTGAGTCTTTAATTTCTTCCTCAAGAAGTCTCATTCCTTGTTTTAAAGTTTCTCTAAATTGATCTTCTTCGGATTTGAGTTCCTGCAAAATAAAAGTCTTATTTTTTTTGACTTCCGGATAGGTTTCTAATAAAGATTCACCCAGCGTGTCAAAAATATCCGCAAAAGAAAAATCTTTTTCATTGTTTATTTTGTAAGCATGAGTCAGAGCTCTTCTAATGATTCTTCTTAAGACATACCCCCTGCCTTCGTTGCTTGGGTTCACACCATCAGAGATTAGAAAAACAGATGATCTTAGATGATCTGCTATAACTCTTAATGAAGGATTCAAAAAATTTTTTTCATTTAATGTTTCAGCAATTGATTCAATAATGTTATTAAAAATATCCGTTTTATAATTGTCACAAGTTTTTTGTAAAACTGCAGTGATTCTTTCCAAGCCCATTCCAGTGTCAACACATTGTTTAGGAAGATTGGAAAGTTTGCCATTGTGATCTCGGTTATATTGCATAAAAACCAAGTTATAAATCTCCACAAACCTTTCGCCAGTGTCTACACCTTCTTGTGGTGCTTCTCCCGGAAGATCCTCACCATGATCATAAAATATTTCTGAACATGGGCCACATGGGCCTGTATCTCCCATTGACCAAAAATTGTCTTCAGTAAGCCTTGAGAGTCTTTCAGCAGGAAATTTTATTTTTTTAAGCCAAATGTCTTCTGACTCTTTGTCATCAACATGCACTGTTACCCAAAGTTTATCTTTATCAAGTTTAAATTTTTCTGTGAGAAGTTCCCAAGCTAATTCTATTGCTTGCTCTTTGAAGTAGTCCCCAAAACTAAAATTTCCAAGCATTTCAAAGAAAGTATGATGTCTGAGCGTAAAACCAACATTATCTAAGTCGTTATGCTTTCCCCTGCTCTCACACATTTTTGAGATGAAGTTGCCTTATCAAATTTTACTTTCTCTGTGCCAAGGAATACATCTTTGAACTGATTCATCCCAGAGTTGGAAAACATTAAAGTGGGGTCATTGATGGGAACAAGGCTGGAACTCGCTACTTCTTTATGCCCCTTCTCAACAAAAAAATCTAAGAAAGTTTTTCTTACTTCAAATGACTTCACGTTATTTAACTAAAAATTTCTGATAAAAAATCTTTAAAGATTTTCCAGGATCTCTGATCGGCATCTTGCGAATAAACCGTTCCGAAACTTGGATCATTTGCATCAGGATTTGTAAAAGCATGCATGGCATTACCAAAAGAATGTAATTGCCAATCAACACTTTTTTTATTCATTTCCTCAGAAAAAGAGTCTATCTGATCTTGTCCTACCATAGGATCTAAATGACCATGAAGGACCAATAGTTTCGCGCTAATGTCTTTATCTTCAAGGTCTTCCGAACCAGATAAAAAACCATGAAAACTAACGGCCCCTTTTAAATCCACTCCACTTCTAGCAAGGTCTAAAGAAACCAAGCCGCCAAAACAGTATCCCATAATAGCAATGTTTGAAGTGTCTACTCCTTCAAGTTTTTTTGTTGCCTCATATGCACCAACAATAATCTGAGATAAATTTTTTCTATCGTCTAATAGAGGTTGCATCATAGATTGATTCTCTTCATTAGATCCGCCAACCTTTCCGTCTCCATACATATCAATTGCAAATGCATTGTAGCCATCATCAGCAAGCTTATTTGCTATACCTTCAACAAATCCATCTCTACCTGCCCAAGTATGAGCAATAAGAACACATGGAGCATTTTTAACCTCTGGCTTTACATGTAACCCCTCAAATGTCTTAGAATTTACTTCGTATGATACAAGTTCGGTATTCATCAATTTTCCTCCTTTAAACCTGACTTAAATCTTTTTCCATTTTCTACATAATGTTCTGCTGAGCCTTTCAAAATAATTTTTAAATTCTCATCAACCTCTTTCTTAACCTTTCCAGGAGATCCCATAACAAGCGAATTGTCTGGAATTTTTGTTCCCTCTGTTAAAAGAGTATTTGCACCTATTAAACAATTATTTACAATTTCTTCATTGTTCAAGATGACTGAATTAATGCCAATTAACGAATTGTTTCCAATAGTGCAACCATGAAGCATGACTTTATGGCCCACTGTGACATTTTCTCCAATTATAATTGGACTTCCAGGATCAACATGCAAAACCGATAAATCTTGAATATTTGAACCTTTGCCAATGATTATTTTTTCTACATCGCCTCTGATTACCGCTCCAAACCAAACGCTTACATCTTCTCCGAGCTCTACTTGACCCAGAACAGTGGCATTTGGAGCAATATAAAAATTATCTCCGGCAGTTTTAACGCTATGCTGGTCTAAAGTATAAATCATCTATATCAATATCTATTTCCATTAACTCCAGAAATTGTAATGTAAAACCTAAAGTTAATCCCCAAATTTTCTGATTTTCATAATTTATAACTGGCGTCTGAAAGGTTTCGCCACTTGCATTGGTTATTTTGTTTGATATCAAAGGATCTTCTTTGAGATACTTTAAAGGAACAGAAAAAATCGTTTCTACCTCTTTAGGATCTTTTTTAAATTTTAAACTTCCAGCTGCGTAACCTACATAAGGCGTGACACTTATTCCAAATCTAGATTCTTGAGGATCCATCCGGCCAAGTATTCTTATCGAATCAGGTTCAACTCCAATCTCTTCATGTGTTTCCCTTAAAACAGTTTCGATTAGGTTTCTATCCTCTTCTTCTTTTTTCCCTCCTGGGAATGCTACTTCTCCTGCATGAGAAGGTAATTTTTTAGATCTTTCAGTAAAAACGATTGAATAGTCATCCTCATTATCAGTTATTAAAATTAATACTGCTGCTTGGGGTAATTTTCCATCCGACTGCTTCGGACTCAAGTCATTTAGTCTTTTTTCTATGAAAGGGATCATTATGTTAATAAAAGGTATTGAATTATACTTGCTTACTAAATTTAAGCAGGAAAAACTTTGAAATTTTGTACCCAATGCGGTGGTCCCGTATCTAAAAAGATACCCCAAGATGACAATCGAGAAAGATATATATGCGACGATTGTGGATTTATTCACTATCATAATCCAAATGCAGTCGTAGGAACTTTGCCCTACTGCGGAGATAAAGTTCTTTTATGTAAAAGAGGTATAGAACCAAGAAAAGGTTTATGGACCTTACCTGCTGGTTTTTTGGAATTGGGTGAAACTTTACAAGAAGGAGCTTTAAGAGAAACCAAAGAAGAAACCAATTCAACTGTAAAAATAGATGATATTTATTTCATGTTTGATATTCCTCAAATTGGACAATTTTATGTTCTTTATAAAGCTTCTATAGAAGAAAATTCTTATTCACCAACAACGGAAAGTCTTGAAGTTGAATTGTTTTCCTATGATGAAATACCTTGGGATGAACTAGCCTTCCCTTTTGTACCCATTGCTCTCGAACAATTTTATGAGGATTTAAATGAGGGCTATTTTCCTCTAAGGATTAGAGAGTTAATAAAAAAATAGTTTAACTATAAAAATTTCTGGCATTTAAAAATAATTTGAACCAAGGACTATGCTTTCCTTTTTCATTAGTCCAGGACAATTGATTATTTAGAAAACTTCTTTCAGGATGGGGCATCATAATTAAAAATCTTCCATCATTATTTGTCACCGCAGTAATGCCATTCATGGTGCCATTGGGATTCTCTGGGAATTCTTTAGCTTCTATACCTTTATTTGTACAAAATTGCATTGGAGCTAAATTATCAGAGATTATTTTTTTTGCGCTTAGGTGTTCGGGAAAAATCATTTTACCTTCTCCATGATTTACAGGAACTAGAAGCTGAGAACCCTCCATACCATTAAAAAAATTGGAATTGGATTTGTTTATTTTTACTTGAACCATTCTGGCTTCAAATCTATTACTGTTATTTCTTTCTAGTTTAGGCCAATGTTCGGAGCCTGGAATCAATTCTTTAAGCTCTGACATAACCTGACATCCATTACAGATTCCCAACGCAAAAGTATCTTGTCGATGAAAGAATTCAGAAAATTTATCTTTAAGCTTTGAATTAGATTTTATTGACTGCGCCCACCCTCTTCCTGCTCCAAGGATATCGCCATAAGAAAAACCTCCTGGAAAAGCAAGGCCCTGAAAATTATCTAAAGAACTCGAATTATCTAGAAGATCTCTCATGTGAACATCAATAACTTTGAAGCCAGCTTGAGAAAAAGCTGCTGCCATTTCTAAATGAGAATTAACTCCTTGATCTCTCATGATGGCTATTTTTGGAGCCCTACTTAGATATCTTTTATTCAATTTAAAATTAAATTTTTGAGTAAGCTTTGACCTCTTTGGATCAAGCAAAAATCTATGCTCTTGTTTTGTTGTTTCTTGATTATCTCGAAGAAGTTTGATGTTATAAGAAACGCTTGACCATGAATGCATTAAAACTTTGTGACTTATTCTCAAATTTTGGCTAGAAGTTTTAAGAAAAAGATTATTTGTATTATTAGTTGAACCAATATTAAAAAAAGAATTCTTTAAACCTAGTTTTATAAAATCTTTTTTAAACTCAGAAAAATCTTTTTTCTTAATCTGAAAAAGCAGTCCTAACTCTTCAGAAAATAAATTGCTAGATTCTTTTAAGAAAGAAATTTTAGAAAGATCAAGATTTAAACCACACCCTCCAGCAAGCATCATTTCAACCGCGGAAACAATTAAGCCGCCATCTGAAATGTCATGGAAAGAGAATATTCTCTTTTTATTGATCTTGGTTGCTAGGTAATTATAAATTTTTGGAAATTCATCTATAAACTCTAAATTAGGAGTTTCAAGATTGGTTTGTTGAGTTACTTCCGAGAAAATTGATCCCCCTAAACGTTTTTTTGTTTTTGAAAGATCTAAGTAGACTAATGAAAGCTCATTATTATCTATCAATTGGGGTGTAATGCTTTTTTTGACGTTTTTTATTTTTGAAAAGGCGCTGATTATTAAACTTTGTGGGGATAAATTTGTTTTTTTATCTTTTTGCCATATTGTTTTCATTGATAGCGAATCTTTTCCAACGGGAATGGTTATTCTCCAAGGATTGCATACTTTTTGGGTCAGCTCTTTTACTGTATTGAATAAATCTGTTTTTCTTTGAGCATTGTCAGGACTTGCCATCCAGTTTGCAGATATTTTTATATCGGATAGTTTAGATACTCCTGAAGGCAAGAGATTTATTAAAGCCTCTGCAAGAGCTAACTTTCCAGCTGCGACAGGATTAGAAATTGCAATTGGAGACTTTTCTCCCATTGACATAGCTTCTCCAGAATTTGTATTGAAATCTGACAATGTAATTGCATGGTCAGCCACGGGAACTTGATATGGACCAACAAATTGATCCCTGTAAGTTAAGCCTCCTACACTTCGATCTCCAATGTTTATTAGAAAGCTTTTAGAACCAACTGTAGGATGTCTCAATACATCTAATAGAGTTTTTTTAAGATTTATTTTTTTTGATTTATCAAAAGAGTCTGTCTTTCTGTCTGAGATAATGTCATGGGTATTTTTTTCTTTATATCCAAAGATAGTATCCATAGGCAGATAGATTGGAAATTTTCCGGTTTTGCTATCTTTAAGTTTAAAAGTTTTTTTAGCTGTTAAAGTCCCAACAACCGCGTGGGGACACTTTTCCCTCTCACAAAATGCTTTGAATTCTTTTAAAGAATCTTTTTCCACCGCTAAAACGTATCTTTCTTGTGATTCGTTAGACCATATTTCTAAAGCCGACATAGAATTGTCAGCAAGAGGAATCTTTCTCAAATCAACACTAGCTCCCATGCTGCAATCTTTTGCCAACTCTGGTATTGCATTTGAAAGACCTCCAGCTCCAACGTCATGAATGAATAAAATAGGATTTTTTGATTTTTTTAAAGAACATAAATTGATGACTTCTTGGCATCTTCTTTGCATTTCAGGATTAGATCTTTGAACTGAAGCATAGTCTAAGGATTCGTCAGAAGAACCTGCTTGGACTGAAGAAGCAGAACCACCACCTAGCCCGATCAAATAACCAGGCCCTCCTAAAACAATAATCTTTGTTCCAGGTTTAACCTTTTTTTTGAATGTGTTGTTTGAACTTATACTTCCTAATCCTCCAGCGATCATTATTGGTTTATGAAATCCATAGTGAGTTCCATCATTTTTTTGTTCAAAAGATCTGAAATAGCCATTTAAATTTGGTCTTCCAAATTCATTATTAAATGAAGCTGCCCCAAGAGGACCCTCAATCATTATTTTTTTTGGTGAAGAAATTCGTTTAGGGCGATCTTCTTTAAACTCCCATTTTTCTTTTAAACTTTCAAGCCTTAAATAAGATACAGAATATCCAGTTAAACCGGCCTTTGGTTGTGCTCCAATTCCTGTAGCCCCTTCATCTCTTATCTCACCACCAGATCCCGTAGCAGCTCCTTCAAAAGGAGAAACTGCAGTTGGATGATTGTGAGTCTCAACCTTTATACAAATATTATGTTTTAAATTCTTACTCTGATACTCTCTCTTATCTGTATCTAAATGAAATTTTTCTGAACTTTCTGATTCAATTACTGCTGCATTATCATCATAGGCAACTAGCACTCCATCTTTAAAATTCTTATGAGTAGATTTTATTTGTTGAAATAAACTTGGTTCATTTTCTTCAGATAAATTCTGCCAAGAGGCATTAAAAAACTTATGACGA
Organism: Gammaproteobacteria bacterium; assembly: GCA_038141925.1. GTDB lineage: Bacteria > Pseudomonadota > Gammaproteobacteria > Magnimaribacterales > AG-339-G14 > MEDG-81. The sequence goes on from JAYQJB010000002.1 coordinate 1,036,703, forward strand.
CAGTGTTCAGAGTTTGCTTGAGAAAACATCATCAACTCTACATCAGTAGGATTTCTTTGAAGAGATTTATAACTATTTACCAAGTAGTTAATCTCTTGGTCGTTCAAACCAAAGCCAAATTTTTGATTAGCATCGATATAGCTTTGATAGCTATTTTTTAGATATTTGAAGGAAAATGAATTTTTATTGGGTTTGGTAAAAAAAGATTCAATGCTTTTTAATCCAATTGAAAACTCTTCAGTAAGATAATCAAATGGGAAGTTTTCCTTTTTAAGTAATTTTTCAGAAAAGCCTTCTGTTTCCAAGCCTTTGATTCTTTCTATCCTTTGGACCTCATTTAAATTACAAGAAGTAAAAATATCCTCAGTTTTTGAAGACCAGGGTGACTGTGAGCCATTCCTTGGCGAGAGAAAAATAATATCTTTTGAAAATCTTAACGAACTATTGGCGTTTATATCCAACAACTCATAAATTTTTTCAACTTTATTTTTTGGAATATCTTTCCAAGCTTTATTTAAAAGTAAAAGATAAAAATAATTTAAAGAGAGATAGTTTGAATTTTCTTCTGAAAGGACTCTTTCGCCAGCAATAATAACTGTTCTAGAATTTAATACTTTAAAGGGCATCTAAAAAAGAAAAATTATACCTCAAAACAAAAGTATTATTTTCAGCTTAGTAATAATTTTTCTTTGAGATTCGATATTTTGTCTCGCAAAGAAGCTGCTTCTTCAAATTCTAATTTGTTTGCATGGCTAAGCATCAATTTTTCTAAATCATCAATTTTTGCCGATAAATCCTTAGGATTTAGAAATTCTTCATCAAGTTTGTCTTCTACCTTTTTTATGAATTGTTTTTTGGAAGAAAGTTTTGAGCCTTCCATAATATCTGTAATTGGTTTGAAAATTCCTTGAGGCTTTATATTATTTTTTTTATTAAATTTTTCCTGAATCTTTCTGCGTCTTGCAGTTTCATCGAGAGTCCTTTGTATGGAGCCTGTAACTGAATCAGCATATAAAATCGCGTGACCTTTTTCATGTCTTGCTGCCCTGCCAATGGTTTGGATCATACTTGTTTCTGACCTTAAAAAACCTTCTTTATCGGCATCTAGAATTGCAACTAAAGATACCTCAGGAAGATCTAATCCTTCTCTCAAAAGGTTTATTCCAACAAGCACATCAAAATTACCCATTCTGAGCTCTCTTAAAATTTCTACTCTTTCAACGGTATCAATATCTGAATGAAGATATCTGACATTGATATCCCTTTCGAACAAATATTGGCTTAAATCTTCTGCCATTCTTTTTGTTAAAACAGTGGCTAGCACTCTTTTTTTTTTTTTGTATTTTTTTCTGTATTTCTGATATCAAATCATCAACTTGATTTGTCGCAGGTCTTATTTCAATAGAAGGATCTAATAAGCCTGTTGGTCGAGCTATCATCTCAATTAACTGATCTAGGTGATTATCTTCATATTCCCCAGGAGTGGCTGATACAAAAACCTTTTGTCCAGACATTGATTCCCATTCATCAAAGCGTAAGGGACGATTATCCAGGGCGCTGGGCAACCTGAAACCATAATCAGCAAGAGTTTCTTTCCGAGATCTATCTCCTCTATACATACCCTTAATTTGAGGAAGCGAAACATGTGACTCATCAACAAACACGATTGTGTCTTCAGGCAGATAGTCATATAAAGTTGGCGGAGCCTCTCCTTCGTTTCTCCCAGATAAATATCTTGAGTAATTCTCTATTCCTGAACAATAACCAAGTTCTTTGATCATTTCCAAATCAAATTTTGTTCTCTCCTCAATTCTTTGAGCTTCAATATATTTTTCATTTTTTTTAAAGTATTTAACTCTTTGTTGCATTTCAGAGCGTATTTTTTTCATGGCAGAAAGCATGATATCTCTGGTAGTTACATAATGAGTTTTTGGAAAGATTGTTGCCCGTGGAACATCTCTAAAAATTTCACCCGTTAGAGGATCAAAAAATTTCAAGGATTCAATTTCTTTATCAAAAAATTCAACTCTCAGAGCTTCTTTTTCAGACTCCGCGGGAAAAATATCTACGACATCGCCTTTAACTCTGTAAGTAGCTCTTTTAAATTCAATATCATTTCTTGTATATTGCAGTTCTGCCAGCCTAAGTAAAAGCTTGCCGAGTTCTAATTCATCTCCTCTGTCTAAATGAAGAACCATTTTCAAATAGGATTTTGGATCTCCTAGCCCATAAATTGCTGAAACCGTAGCAACTATGATCACATCTCTTCTTTCGAGTACTGCTTTTGTTGCAGATAATCTCATTTGTTCGATATGTTCATTTATGGAAGCATCTTTCTCAATAAAGACATCTGAAGAAGGTACATAAGCTTCAGGCTGATAGTAATCATAGTAAGAAACAAAATACTCAACAGCATTGTCAGGAAAAAACTCTTTGAATTCTCCGTATAGCTGAGCAGCAAGAGTTTTGTTATGAGACATAACAATAGCAGGTCTTTGTAAATTCTCAATGACATTTGCCATAGCAAAAGTTTTACCTGATCCAGTAACGCCTTTTAAGGTTTGATTTAAGAGGCCAGACTTCAAACCCTTTACAATTTTTTGAATTGCCTGAGGTTGATCGCCTGAGGGTCCAAAATTAGATTTAATTTTAAATGACTTGCTCATTATTTAATTTTTTTGCTTATAATACATTCCTTTTTCCGCGATAGCTCAGCTGGTAGAGCAAGTGACTGTTAATCACTGGGTCGCAGGTTCGAGCCCTGCTCGCGGAGCCAAAAGATACAATGCCTATTTATTCTAACGAATCATCAGAGCCATACAAATTAAGTCGATCTAGAATTGAGAATTTTTGCAGATGTAAAAAATGCTTCTACTTGGAAGAAAAACTTGGTATTTCAAAGCCGGCCCAGTTTCCCTTTAATCTGAATAATGCTGTGGATGAATTATTAAAAAACGAATTTGATAACTTTAGAGGTACCAAAGACAATCATCCCTTAATAGTTGAGTATGGCATAGATGCGAAACCTTTTGAGCACCCAGAAATTGAAAATTGGCGAACTAGAAATAGAGGGATTGGTTTTTTAGACAATGACACAAACTTATATTTTTATGGCCTAGTTGATGATGTTTGGATAAGTACGGTAAATGAAAAACTCATCATTGTTGATTACAAAGCAACCTCTAAAAAAGGCGAAGTATCTTTGGATGCTCCCTGGCAAATTAGTTACAAAAGACAGGTTGAAATTTATCAATGGCTTTTTAAAAAAAATGGTTTTGATGTTGAAGACATTACTTATTTTGTCTACTGCAATGGTAGAGCTGACAAAAAGGAATTTAATAACCTTTTAGAATTTAAAACTAAGGTCATTAGCTATAAAGGAAATACTGACTGGATAGACCCAGTTACAAGAGAGATAAAAAAAGTACTAGATGATGATAAAATTCCGGAATCAAATCCTAGTTGTGAATATTGCCGATACATAACTAAAGCTAATTTATAGGAGAAACATGGAATTATTTTACGCGACATTAATCTTCTTAATTGGCTTGGGTGTCTTGATCTCGGGAGCTGAGATTTTTATCCATCATAGTGCTCAATTGGGAGCTAAATTAGGAATAAGCGACGTTATTATAGGAATTACACTAGTCGCCCTTGGTACTTCGATTCCAGAAATATTTGTTAGCGTTTCTTCAATAATTAATGATGCTCCTGCTCTTGCTTTAGGAAATTCAATTGGTTCTAACATAAGCAATATCGCTATTATTTATGGGTTAAGTCTTTTTTGGTTGGCTTCCAAAACACTAAACATAAGCCTAAGAAATATTTTTATTTTGATTTTAAGTGTCTTGATTGCTGGTTGGGCTCTTTATGATTTAACAATTTCTGTCGCTGATTCGATAGTGTTCATAGCGCTGTTTATCCTATTTGTTTTAAACCTCTTTAGAGAGAAGCCTGATGAAGTCCCAGAAAATACTCACAAAGATGAATCTTTAACTAAAGTTTCCCTGTTGATTTTGTTAAGTTTGATTTTATTAGCAGTTGGTTCTGAGTTGACTGTACGAGGAGGAGTTGACTTGGCAATAGGCCTTGGTATTCCTGATGCTGTTATCGGCCTTACTATGATAGCCATTGGTACAAGCTTACCTGAATTAGCAGCTTCCGTTTCTGCTCTAAGAAGAAGTAAAGGGAATATGGTTGTCGGAAATATTGTAGGCTCTAATATTTTAAATATAGTGCTAATTTTTCCAATAATCGGGATTGGCTCAACAGCTGTTTTTGATCAAGAGATTTTTAACCGAGATTTCATGGTTATGAGTGCATTGACAGCGGCTTTCATTACATTAGTAACTGTTGGAAGAGGAGAAGGAAGTTTAAAGAAAGTTTTATATCCTGTATTTGCTATAGGAATGTTTGTTTCAATGGGTTTTTATCTAACTAGCTTATTTTAAAACTTTTTTTCCAGATCGTTTTTCCATCAAGATCTTCCAAGACAACACCTTTTTTTAGTAATTGATCTCTTATTTCATCTGCTAGATCAAATTTTTTGTTTCCTCTGGCATCGTTACGATCGCTAATCAGCTTTTCGATTTCTCTATCTGAAAGTTCAATCTCTCCATATTTAAAATAATTTTCTGCTTCATCTAAAAGTAACCCTAAAGAATTAAGCAATACTTTAAGCGTAAATAACTTATCAGATGATAGGTCTCCGCCGCTTTCAGTATTTGCTGCATAAGCTTGAAGTAGGGAAAGAGCCTTGGGAGAGTTGAAATCATCTTGAAAAGCAGAAATGAATTCTTCTCTAAAAGTTTTGTCTTCATTAAATTTTCTAGTTGTTTTTATATCACTAAATAATGTGTAGAACTTATCTAGAACTCTTTTTGCATTTTCCAAACCTTCTTTTGAATATGATATTGGGCTTCTGTAATGGGTCAAAAGAAAAAATAACCTTAAAACCTCTGGATGAAAGTCTTTTAAGATATCTTTAACCGTAATAAAGTTTTTCAAAGATTTAGACATTTTTTTGTCTTCAATTCTCAATGGACCGGTATGCATCCATAAGGATGCAAAATTTCTTTCAGTTGCACACTCTGCTTGAGCTATTTCATTTTCATGATGGGGAAACTTTAAATCTAAGCCTCCTCCGTGAATATCGAACTCCTTGCCAAGGTATTTTATGCTCATTGCAGAACATTCAATATGCCAGCCAGGTCTCCCTTCTCCCCAAGGAGATGGCCAAGTAATCCCATCGGTATCCATTTTCCATAAAACAAAATCCGCTTCATGTTTTTTATTGAGATCCTTTATTGTTCTTTCTGCAGCAGATAGCTGATCTAAAGTCCTATTGGCCAATTTTCCGTAGTCTTTGAATTTTTGTATATCAAAGTAAACATCCGATTCGTTCTTCCTATATGCATAGCCTTTTTCTTCAAGAGATTGAATCATAGAAATGATCTCTTCAATATGGTCAGATACTTTTGGCTCAACGTCAGGAGAATCAATACCCAGAGAAAAGAAATCATTGTGCATTTCTTTAATAAACTTTTTAGAAAAATCCAATGCTGGAATGTCCTCTTCTTTGGCACGATTTATAATTTTATCGTCAACATCTGTGATATTTCTTACATATTTTACTTTGAAGCCTACGAACCTTAAAAATTTAACAATTACGTCGAAGTTAATAAAAGTTCTTGCATGCCCGATATGCACATCGTCATAAGGAGTTAACCCGCAAATATAAATACTGACCTCATTTTTAATTTTGGGCTTAAAAGTCTCTTTTTTACCTGTGAGTGAATTAAATATTTTCATTTTTAAGTGAAGCTAGATAAGGGTATGATTAATTATGAATGAAATAATACTATTAACTATCACTACTTCCTTAGGTAGCTTTGATATTGAACTTTACCAAAAAGAAGCGCCCATAACAGCTAACAATTTTGTTGAATATGCGGAGCAAAATTTTTATGAAAATACTTTATTTCACAGAGTTATTCCAGGCTTTGTAATTCAAGGGGGAGGTTTTGAAATAGGTATGTCTCCTAAAGAAACCAATCCACCAATTAAAAATGAAGCAGATAACGGTCTCAAAAATGATAAATATACTTTGTCCATGGCGAGAACTCAGGATCTAGATTCTGCAACATCTCAATTTTTTATTAACCTTGTCGATAATAAATCATTAGATTACCCTTCAATGGGGGGATATGCGGTTTTTGGAAAAGTTATCTCTGGAGAAGAAGTTATTGATGAAATTGCATCTGTTAGAACTACAAACGTTGGTCCTTATCAAGATGTTCCTGTAGAAGATGTCTATATTATAAAAGTCGAAAAAAAATAAATGTCGTCTTGTTTTATTTCTGATCTACATTTAGATCATAAACGCGAAGATATAAAAAAAGCTTTTTTCAAATTTCTAGAATCAGAGGCTTCTGAATTTGAAAATCTTTACATTTTGGGAGATTTATTTGAAGTTTGGATCGGCGACGATTTTGAGGATAGATTTACAAGCGAAGTAATTTCTGAATTGAAAAAATTTTCTCTCAAAAATAAAAATATTTTCATAATGCATGGGAATAGAGATTTTCTTATAGGAAAAAAATTTGCAGAAAAATGCGGCGCTAAATTAATCTCAGATCCGTTGATATTAAATAAAGAAGGGAAAAAAATTATGCTGTCTCATGGAGATATTTTTTGTACAGATGATTTGGAATATCAAAATTTTAAAGAGAAAGTTAGAAATGAAAAATGGCAAGAAGAATTCCTCTCAAAAGATCTAAAAGATCGAGAAGAAATTGCAAAAAATATTCGTAAGGAAAGTACAAAGAAAAATTCAAAAAAAGAAGACTATTTAATGGATGTAAATAAATTGGAAGTAGAAAAAATTGCTCAAGAGAATAAAGTTGAGATTTTAATCCATGGGCATGTGCATCGCCCTAAAGTTCATAATGAAGCCTTTGGTCAAAGAATTGTCCTAGGTGATTGGGATAAAAAATACTGGTTTATTAGTTTAGAAGGAGAAAAAATCAGTCTTCACTCAAGTGAAATTTCATAGACTTATTTCTATTAAGCGGCTCAATGAAATATTTTTCATAATGAGCCTTCGATAAAGTATAAAGTTCGCTTTCTATCTCTTCTTTTAAAGTAGTTAGTGATTTATTTTTTTCAAACACATCAACACCAAATTCATCAAGATTATTAAAGCTTTCGCTCACTTGTTTTATTACTTCAAAGACCTTCGATAAATCATTCAAATCGTCTTTAATTTTCAATTGGAAATGTTTAATTGATTCCTCGAGTTTTTTGGAATCGAAAACCTTTAGTCTAGAAGCCATAATTTGTGACTTAAGCTTTTCTAATCTTTTCCAAACGGATTCCCTTTCTTCTGGTTTAAAAGCGTTCCAATTAATTACTTCGAAGGAAAATCTTTTGCATCCCCTGCAAACATCATCACCATAAGTGGTTGAGCAAATACCTACGCAAGGAGTTCTAGTTCTGTTAATCATTAACTATATTCTATCAATAATTTTCAAAATTAGATTCTTGACTCATCATGATATAATAGTTTTTTTTGGAGATGAGATGCTTGAGGATTATTTAAATTCAGTCAAGGAAAGAGATAGTCAAGGTATACCCCCTTTACCTCTTGATGCTGAACAAACTTCTGGTTTGATTGAGCTTATTAAAGATGCTTCAAAAAATGATAAAAACCTTTTGGAACTTTTGACTGAAAGAGTTCCTGCAGGTGTAGATGATGCTGCATATGTGAAAGCTGCATTTCTCTCTGATATCGCAAATAAAAAAATCTCTTGTGAATTAATCTCTCCAAAAGAGGCTACGTTTTACTTAGGCACCATGCTTGGAGGCTATAATGTTGAGCCTTTAATCTCATTGATAGATGATTCTGAATGTGGAGATGAAGCTGTAAAAGCATTGTCAAATACTCTTTTAGTATTCGATGCATTCAATGACATTGCAGAAAAATCTAAATCTTCTGAGAATGCCGCTAAAATTTTAAACTCTTGGGCAGAAGCTGAATGGTTCTTATCAAAACCTGAAGTGCCGGAAAAGATAGATACAATAATTTTTAAGGTGCCTGGAGAAACAAATACTGATGACCTATCTCCTGCGCCAGATGCTTGGTCCAGACCTGATATTCCCCTCCATGCTCTATCCATGTATAAAATGCCCAGAAAGGGTTTATCAAAAGAACCTTTGAAGGAAATTGAAGCTCTTAAAGAAAAGGGTTTGCCTGTCACTTTGGTCGGTGACGTTATGGGCACTGGCTCATCAAGAAAATCTGCAACTAATTCTGTTCTTTGGCACATTGGTGAAGATATTCCTTTTATTCCAAATAAAAAAACTGGTGGAATTTGTATTGGAGAAAAAGTAGCTCCTATATTCTTTAATACTATGGAGGATTCAGGAACTTTGGTTTTTGAGGCAGATGTAGAGAACCTCAATATGGGAGATATTGTTTCTATTTTTCCTGCTAAGGGAGAAATAAAAGATGAAAAAGGAAAACTAATTACTAAATTCAGCCTGAAATCAGAAACTTTTCTTGATGAAGTTCGAGCTGGTGGAAGAATACCTTTAATCATTGGAAGAAGTCTTACTGATAAATCTAGAGAGTATTTGAACTTGGCTCCTTCGGAAGTCTTCGTCAGACCTGGGATGGATGATGATTCTGATGAAGGTTTTACTCTAGCGCAAAAAATGGTTGGAAAAGCTTGTGGAGTGAAAGGTATAAGACCAGGAACATACTGTGAACCCATAATGACTACCGTAGGGTCTCAAGACACGACTGGACCAAGGACTAGGGATGAGCTAAAAGAGCTTGCCTGTCTTGGCTTTACTTCGGATTTAGTGATGCAGTCTTTTTGTCATACTGTTGCATATCCAAAACCTATTGATATTGAAACTCAACACACGCTACCTGAATTTATAAGAACAAGAGGAGGAGTTGCTCTTAAGCCAGGAGATGGAATTATTCATTCTTGGTTAAATAGAATGCTTTTACCAGACACTGTAGGAACTGGTGGGGACTCTCATACTAGATTTCCGATAGGAATAAGTTTCCCTGCAGGATCAGGATTAGTTGCATTTGGTGCCGCTTTGGGAGTAATCCCTTTGGATATGCCTGAATCTGTGTTGGTTAGGTTTTCTGGTGAGATGCAGCCAGGAATTACTTTGAGAGACTTGGTAAATGCAATTCCTTATGCGGCAATCCAAAAAGGTTTGCTCACGGTAGAAAAAGAAAATAAGAAAAATATTTTTTCGGGAAGATGCCTAGAAATTGAAGGCTTGTCTGATTTAAAAATCGAACAAGCTTTTGAGCTTTCTGATGCGTCTGCAGAAAGATCGGCATCAGGTTGCACTGTACTCTTGGACGAGGAGCCTATTTTAGAATATTTAAAATCAAATGTTGTTCTTTTGAGATGGTTAATTTCAGAAGGTTATGGAGATCCTAGGACACTTGAGCGAAGAGCCCAAAAAATGGAAAGCTGGATAAAAAATCCTGTTCTGTTGAAACCTGACTCTAACGCAAAATATGCCGCCACTATAGAAATAGATCTTAATGAAATCAAAGAACCCCTGCTTGCATGTCCTAATGACCCTGATGATATTAAAACTCTTTCTGAAATTGGAGAAGTAAATATTGACGAAGTTTTTATTGGATCGTGTATGACGAACATTGGTCATTTTCGAGCAGCTGGAAAGCTTCTTAAAAATGTGACTTCTCCTTTACCCACAAGACTCTGGATTTCTCCACCAACGAGAATGGATAAATTCCAATTGGAAGAAGAAGGTTTTTATGAAATATATAAAAATGCCGATGTAAGAACTGAAGTTCCAGGTTGCTCTTTGTGTATGGGAAATCAGGCAAGGGTTGAGCCAAATTCAACAGTTGTTTCTACCTCAACAAGAAATTTTCCAAACCGACTTGGAGATGGAGCAGATGTATTTCTTGCATCAGCAGAATTAGCTGCAATTTCATCAATTCTTGGCAAGCTGCCTTCTACTGAAGAATACAATAACTTTATGAAAGACATAAATACAATGTCTTCAGAGATTTTTAGATATATGAATTTTAATGAAATTGCATCTTATAAAAATGCTGCTGAGAATGCGGTTTTACCCTCAGTGACAATAGAAACTAATTAATCAAGCCTTTAGTTGGTGATTTATTAGAGTCTTTTCGATCCACCTCAAGATTCATCAAATATTCCTCTGTCACAGAGCCACAAATATAATTTCCGTCAAAAATGGATGTTTCAAAATTTTTCATTTCAGGATTTCCTTCTTGAGCAGCAGAAATTAAATCGGTTAGATTCTGATAAACAAGCCAATCCGCTCCGATGAAATCCGCAATCTGACTTTCGTCTCTTTGGTGGGCAATTAACTCTGTGGTTGCAGCCATATCGATTCCATAAACATTTTGAAATCTTACAGGAGGTGCTGCCGAGGCAAAGTATACTTTTTTCGCTCCTACTTTTCGTACCATTTCGACTATCTGTTTGCTTGTTGTACCTCTTACTATTGAATCATCAATTAAAAGAATATTTTTTCCCTTTGAATTCGTATGACACAGGATTTAACTTTCTTCTTACAGATTTGCTTCTCATTTCTTGTTTGGGCATGATGAAAGTTCTACCAATGTATCTATTTTTAACAAAACCTTCTCGATAGCTAACACCCAATGTTTTTGCAACTTCAATTGCTGATGTAGTACTACTTTCTGGAATAGGTATAACTGCATCTATGTCATGATCGGGATATAAAGAGAGAATTTTCTTGCCCAAATATTGACCCATTCTGAGGCGAGATTTCATAACAGATATTTTATCGATGACAGCATCAGGCCTTGCTAGGTAAACATATTCAAAAATACATGGAGAGTGCGAGGGATTTTCAAAACAGACTTTTCTTTCCACTTCTCCCTCTAAGGAAATGAAAACTGCTTCTCCAGGACTTACATCACCAACTACCTCAAAATTAAGGGTTTCTAGGGCTGGACTTTCAGAAGCAATCATATAGTCAGAGCCAATTAGGTCATTGTCTTTTTTTCCTAAGATCAATGGTCTGATTCCGTTAGGATCTCTAAACCCAACTATACCAACACCACAAATCATAATTACAACTGAATAAGCGCCCTTAAGCCTTAGATGAGTCCTTGAGACTGCTTCAAAAATTTCTTTGGCTGATGGTTTTGTACCAGGAAAGTTAACTTTATATAGTTCATGAGCAAAAACGTTAAGAATGATTTCGGAATCCGAATTTGTGTTGATGTGTCTAAAATCTTCAAAGATTAGTTCTTGAGTGAGCTCTTTTGTATTAACGAGATTACCGTTATGAGAAATACTAATTCCAAAAGGTGAATTTGAATACATTGGTTGTGCAAGCTCTCTATTTTGACCACCTGCAGTTGGATACCTAACATGTCCAATGCCTATTTTTCCTTTGAGAGAAACTATGTGTTGTTGTCTGAAGACTTCTCTAACAAGACCTAGTTGTTTCCGAACGTGAAATTTTTCTCCTTCATTAGTAGCGATTCCGGCAGCATCTTGTCCCCTATGCTGGATTACCGTAAGTGCTTCATACAAAGCAGGAGCAGCATCCTCTTTAGAAACTATGCCAACAACACCACACATTTTGCGTATTTTAATTAAAAGGGTTTTTTTCCAAATCTAAATCTTCGGAATTGATTTCTTTATAAGGTACTTTGCCTACAAAAGAACCTAGATGGTCTGCACCAGTTAAAATATAGTCAGACATGTAACTATCTTTCCACCATGTTTGACGCATTATATACGTGTCTCCAACCAAAAACATTACAATTATTATTACAGAACCTCTAAAGCCTCCAAACAAACCACCAAAAATTCTATCTAAAAGACCTTTTTGCATGGAATTCATCCCTTTCATTATGGCCCTTCCCGTAATTCGAAAAATAATTAGTAAAACTATAAAAATTGAGACAAAACTAAAAATGCTTTTTATTTCTTTATCATTCGTGAAATTGTCAAAGATTTCCATAGGGTAGTATCGAAAAAACCATGCAATCAAAATGGCGCTTATCCAAATAGCATTAGAAATAATTTCAATATATAAACCTCTTGAAATACCAATCAAAAGCGAACTAAAAAAAAAATTAGTAATATAAAAAAATCAAAAGTATTAAGGTATAAAAGAAAGTCCATTACAAGACTTCTTTCAAACTTTGAATGGAAATAGGAAGATTTCTTACGTCTAATAAGAATTTAAAAAATTCACCAGAGAAGTAAAAAGAGCCAATAAATAAATTGAGTTCATTCCTGCTTTTGTCTTTTGCAATTGAATAGAGGCTTTTTATTGAATCTTTGATAATGAAATTGAATTTTAGGCTTCCTGTTTTTGATAAAACTTTTTTTGATGACATGAGTCTTTGATGAATGTTGTCTGCTAAGAAGATTTTATCAACTATACCTTCAAAAGGCTCTAATAGTTTTTCTGGATCTTTATTTTCTGAACACGCAAAAAATAAATTAATTTTTTTTCCATTAAAATTTGTATCGAGATAGTTTATTAAATTTCTTACTGAATCTTCATTATGAGCAGAATCTACAAGAAAGTTATCAAATAAGGATAACCTGCCAAAAATCTTAAAATCATCCAAGAATTGTTTTGTGATTTCAGAAGAAAAATCAAAGACACTATTTTTTGAAACTTCATATAGGCAAAAAAGAACTTCCCTAGAAACAGTTATTTTGTTTAAAAACTTATTAGAAGAATAACTTTTTTTTTCAGGATAGATTAAAAAAGAATTAACTTTTGAAGCTTTTTCAATAATTGCATTTGGTACATTTTCAGAGCCGAATATTAAAGGTTTTTCAGGTCTAGCAATTTCGGCCTTCTCAGCTGCAATTTCTTCTATCGTATCTCCTAGATATTCTTGGTGGTCCAGAGCTACTTTAGTAATCACAGATATATCGGGCTCAATAAAATTCATTGGATCCAATCTTCCTCCCATGCCTATTTCTAGAATCCATAGATCAAGATCTGATTTATTGAAGTGATATAGAGCTGCTAAAGAAATTATTTGATAGAAATTTAAGTTATGACTTTCTTTGTATCTATTGAATCTCTTCAAAACGTCTAAAAGCTTTTCATCTGATATTTCTTTGTCATTTACTCTAATACGTTCATTAAAATTTAGAAGATGAGGGAAGTAAAAGTTCCAACTGAAATATTCTTTTTTAAAGCAAGTTTAGTAATTAATTCGGAAAGCGACCCTTTTCCATTGGTGCCGCCGATTAGAATGATTTCTTTGGGTTTTTTTAAATTCAAAGAGTTAAGAACTTCTTTATATCCAACTAAACTCTTTTTTTTATAATTGTGGATAAGAAGATTTTCTTCAATCCATTTTGATAAATTTTCAGGCAATGAATTAACCGGTAATGTGTAGTTTAGATATCAAGCCTGAAATCTTATCTTTCATATGAGATCTTTGAACAATCATATCTATCATTCCGTGTTTCAAAAGAAACTCACTTCTTTGAAAGCCTTCCGGAAGCTTTACTCTTACTGTATCTTCAATAACTCTTGGTCCAGCAAAGCCTACTTGTGCTTTTGGTTCAGCAATATTTATATCCCCAAGCATCGCCAAACTTGCTGCAACTCCTCCATATATTGGATCAGTTAATACTGAAATAAATGGGAGCTTCTTACTTTTCAATTTGTTTAGTGCAGCACTTGTTCTGGACATTTGAAATAAAGAAAATAGAGATTCTTGCATCCTGGCTCCCCCACTGGTTGCTACACATATGAAAGGGCAAGATTTCTCAATAGCAAATTCAACTGCATCGACGAATTTTTGACCAACTACCGAACCCATTGAGCCTCCCAAAAATCTAAATTCAAATACTGAAAGTACTACGTCTTTATCGTTGAGTTTTCCGTGAACGGAAATCAAAGCTTCGGTTTCATCAATATTTGTTTTGGCATCATTTAACCTTTCTTTGTACTTCTTTGTGTCTGTGAATGAAAGCCAATCCTTTGTTTTAAGTTCTGATGAAATTTCTTCATATTCATCATGATCAATTAAGTAAGAAATCCTATGTCTAGCGCCTATTCTTATATGATGATCACAATTTGGGCAGACATACATATTCGCTTCAAGATCAGGTCCGTAGAGAATTTCTTTACAATTTGAGCAAGTTTGCCAGAGCCCTTGAGGAACAGGACTTTTTTCTCTTCTTTATGTTGTTTTCCAAGAGAAGGAAGGATCTTGTTAAACCAACTTTTAACCATACTAATTTATAGCTTTTTTTAACGATTTAGTGAAGTTTGAGATTTTTGGAGTAGATTTTTTTTCTATGAAGTCAATGATTTTTGTCCCAACTACTATGCCATCTGAAAAAGATGCCATCTTTTTTGCTGTTGGCGCATCTTTAATGCCAAACCCAACTACAACTGGAAGGTTTGTTAGTGACTTTATCTTTTTTACTTTATTTTTTACTTCGTTGAAGTTTTTTAACTCAGCTCCGGTGATTCCTTTCAATGAAACGTAGTATAAATATCCAGATGAAGAAGCAAGCATTCTTTTCAATCTTTTGGAATCTGTTGTTGGAGAAATCAACCTAATGAGATCGATGTTTTCTTTTTTCAGATTATTAAAAAAAGATTTGCTTTCATCGTAGGGTAAATCTACAACTATCACACCATCTACGCCAGCTTGGTTTAATTCTTTTGCCAATTTATTTTTGAGAGATAGAAATGAGTTCATATAGCCCATGAGAACAATAGGTACGTTTTTATTTTTAATTCTGATTTGTTTGCAAAGATTTAAAATATCTTTAAATTGAATATTTTTTTTAAGTGCTCTTTCATGCGCTTTCTGGATAACTGGTCCTTCAGACATTGGGTCGGAAAAAGGTACCCCGATTTCTAAAATTTCAGCGCCTGAGGCAATTTGATCATTTAGAATTTTTTTTGAACTCCCTAAATTTGGATCTCCAGCAACCGTGTAAGTTACTAAAACTTTATTTTTAGTTTCTTTTTGATTGAAGACTTTTTCTAAACGTGTCACAAAGTCATTCCATCTTCTTTAGCAACAGTAAACATATCTTTATCCCCCTTCCGGATAAATTAATGACTATTGTCTTAGACTTGCTAAGTTTGGGTGCAATTTTGTTTACATAGGCCAAAGCATGTGAAGTTTCTAATGCCGGCATGATTCCTTCCGTTTTAGTTAAATCATGAAAGCTTTTTAATGCCTGCTGATCGGTTGCGCTTTGATATTCAACTCTACCAATATCTCTCAAATAAGCATGTTCTGGACCAACTCCTGGATAATCTAATCCCGCTGAAACCGAATGTGTTGATAAAATCTGACCGTTTTTGTCTTGCATAAGATAAGTTTTCATTCCATGCAATACTCCTACCTTACCATCACTTAATGGCGCAGCATGTTTACCTGATTTTACTCCAGAACCACCTGCTTCAACGCCAACTAATTTAGTTTTTGTTTCTTTAATAAAGGGATAAAAAATACCCATTGCATTTGATCCACCTCCAACGCAAGCAACAATGATGTCGGGATATTTACCAAACTCTTTTTTTGATTGAATCTTAAGTTCTTTTCCAACAATTGAATTAAAATCTCTAACAATTTCGGGGTATGGGTGAGGTCCTGCCACACTACCAATGATGTAATGGGTATCCTCAACATTAGTAACCCAGTCTCTCATTGCTTCATTCATAGCATCTTTAAGAGTTTTTGTTCCAGAATCTACAGAACAAACTTCTGCTCCTAGTAACTTCATTCTATATACATTGAGAGCTTGCCTTTCAATGTCTTCTTCGCCCATGAAAATAATACATTCTAGTCCATGTCTAGCAGCGACAGTTGCAGTTGCAACACCATGTTGACCTGCACCAGTTTCAGCGATGACTCTTTTTTTGCCCATTTTTTTTGCAAGTAAAACCTGACCAACGGTATTATTGATTTTATGAGCCCCGGTATGATTTAAGTCTTCTCTTTTCAAATAAATTTTTGCTCCACCAAGTTTTTTAGTCCATCTTTCAGCAAAATATAATGGTGATGGCCTGCCAACAAAATCATTTAAATCTTTTATTACTTCTTCTTGGAAGGATTTGTCTTTTTTAACTTTAGCGTAAACTTTTTCTAATTCTTCAAGAGCTGTAATAAGAGTTTCAGAAACATATTTGCCTCCAAATTCTCCAAATCTTCCCTCTTTATCGGGGAATGCATAGTTATTTAAGTTTTTATATTTCATCTACAATTTTTAAAAAATGTTTTAACTCGGTTATATCTTTTTTTCCTGGTTTAGATTCTACTCCTGAAGCTAAATCAACGCCGTAAGGCTTATAACTCTTAATCAAAGACGTTATATTATTTGAATTTAACCCGCCTGCAATTATTAAATTATTTTTTATTTCTTTGGGTATAAGCTTCCAATCAAAAGTTTTTCCGGTACCTCCTCTTATTTTTTGACCTCCGGAATCAAGAAGAATTGCAAATGCATCAGCGAATTCTATTATTTTATTTTGAAAGTCTTTCTCATTCATTGAAATAGCTTTTATGTAAGGTAGATTAAAAGAAGCACAAAAGTCCTGACTCTCATCTCCATGAAATTGAAGAATAGGGTTTTTAAAATAACTTATAGCTTTTTTTATACCTTCTTTTGATTCGTTAACAAAAACGATGACGGGAGAGATTTTTTCATTAAAGCATTTTCCTGAAGATTCTAAAAACTCAAAAGAGACATATCTTGGACTATCTTTATCTCTATTAAAGCCTATGGCGTCTATCTCTAATTTGATCAGCTCTTTTAAGTCCTGATCATTTGTTACTCCGCAAATCTTAATATATGGTTTCATCAACTCTTCAACGTTAATTGATTGTTATATTTTGGCTTATATATTTTAAATGAAGGATCATATTCTGGTCCTAAATAAAACAAACCCTTTGCTTCTGCAGTCTTACCTGCATGGGTTCTATCTCTAGCTTCTAAAATGTCTTTCATTGATTCAGGTGAAGTTATTTCAGAACCAACTTCTATAAGTGTACCAACAATAATTCGTACCATATTCAACAGGAAAGCATTAGCGGATATTTCTATAGATACAATATTTTGCCTTTTCTTGACCTTAACTTCGAAAACATTTCTGTTGGGGCTTTTTGATTGGCAGCCTGATCCTCTAAAAGAGGAAAAATCCTTTTCACCAATAAGATGATTTGAAGCTTTTTGCATCAAATTTATATCGAGAGGAGCTCTTATCAGAGACGTAAAATTTCTGTTTAAGACAGATTGTTTGTTGCCGTTGAGAATATGATATCTATAAGTCCTTTTGGTTGCTGAAAATCTGGAATGAAAATCTTCAGGAACTTTTTTAATCCAATTTATGCTTATATCTTGAGGAAGGATTGAATTACACCCTGCCAACCACGCTTTATTCAATCTATTTGCTGAAGTCTCAAAATGAATAACTTGCATCGAGGCGTGAACTCCCGAGTCAGTTCTACCTGAGCAAATAGTTTTTACACTTTCATTTGCAACCTTAGATAATGATTCTTCAATCTTTTCTTGAATTGTCAGGTTGGTTTTTTTTTGTTTTTGCCAACCTTTGTAAGAAGTACCGATATACTCTATGCCTAATGCATACCTTTGCATGTTATTTTAGTTTTTGAGAGATTGTTTGGTAAGTATTTTTTTCCTCTTCTTCTAATTGATCTAGTTTAATTTTATTTAGGAGTTCTTTAGCTTTATCTATTTGGTTCATTTCAGAATAAGTGATGGCTAAATTTAAATTAACGGAATTTTCTTTTCCAAGTTCATTATTAGGTTTATTCAATTCTTTCTGATTTCTTTCTCCCTCTTTTTTTGAATTATCAGTAAAAAATAAAAGAAAAATTAAAAAGGCAAAAATTAAAATCCCAATTATTAAATAAATTTCCCTAGGTAAAAAAGTATCCATTAATTTTGTTTTTCTATTAAACGTTTTAAAATTTGCATGCTATTCAATGCTGCGCCTTTCCTTAAATTATCAGAAATAACCCACAAATTTACTCTGTTTTCTTTCCAAAGATCCTTTCTAATACTGCCGACAAAAACCTCATCTTTTCCTTCGGCATCATCCAGGGGAGTTGGGTTAAATTTAGTATCAGAATTTATAACCTTTAAACCGGGAAATGACTGCATTTTAGAAATCATTTCATCTAGATTTATCTCTAATTCTGTTTCTATATGAACTGCTTCGGAATGACCATAAAAAACGGGAACTCTCGCACATGATGCTGTAACTTGGATGCTTTCATCTAATATTTTTTGAGCTTCCCAAGTCATCTTCATTTCTTCTTCAGTATATCCGTTGTGTAATTTAGGTCTATTTGCTCCAGGTAGAACATTAAAAGCAATTTGTGATGAATAAATATTTTTTTTTACTTCATTACCTTCAAGAAAATTTTTTGATTGATCAGTTAACTCATCAATGGCTTCTTTCCCTGTTCCTGAAACAGATTGGTATGTTGCAACATCTACCCGTTTAACTTTATAAAGATCATGAATTGGTTTGATTGCAACCAGTAATTGAGAAACTGAACAATTGGGATTTGAAATAATTTGTGGGAGTTTCATATTATCAAAAAGTTCTCCATTGACTTCAGGGATTATTAGGGGAAACTCTTTGTCTTTTCTAAAACATGAAGAATTATCAATGACAGTGCAGCCAGACTCTTTTGCAATAGGTGCAAATTTTTTAGCAACTTCTGATCCGGCTGAAAAAAAAGCAAAATTGACTGAAGAAAAATCAAAATTTTCAATATTCTCAACAACTATTTCTGAGCCATTTAAATGGATTGATTTACCCGCAGACCTACTACTAGCAACTATTTTTATTTCATCTATAGAAAGTTCATGAGTTTTTAAATATTCAATAAAAACTCTACCTACTGCACCGGTACCACCAACAATCGCTAACTTATTAGACATAAGAGGCTATTCTATCTCCCATTTCAGATGTTGAAATTACTTTTGAATTTTTTTGTGCAATATCTTCAGTTGCATAGCCTTCTGAAAGGACTTTCCTTACTGCATCATTAATTTTGTTAAAAATAGTCGGTTCGTTAAATGAGTATTTCATAAGCATTGCAACGGATAGGATCGTAGCAATAGGATTAACAATGCCTTTTCCAGCGATATCTGGTGCTGAGCCATGAACAGGTTCATAAAGCCCTTTCAAACTTTCGTTTAACGATGCAGAAGGCAACATTCCTATTGAACCAGTCAGCATCGCCGAAATATCAGACAAAATGTCTCCAAAAAGATTTGAAGACACAATAACGTCAAATTGCTTAGGTTCTCTAACTAGTTGCATTGCGGCATTATCCACTAACATATGCTCGACTTTTACATCCGGATAATCAGATGATTTTTTATCAACTATTTCTCTCCATAATTGGGAAACCTCTAAAACATTTGCTTTATCTACAGAACAAAGTCTTTTATCTCTTTCCAATGCACTCTTAAATGCAACATCGACGATGCGTTCGATTTCTTCAGCTTTGTAAGACATAGTGTTGAAGGCGTAATCATTATCTTTCTTTCTTGGTTCACCAAAATAAATGCCGCTTGTGAGCTCTCTAACAATTAAAATGTCCAATTCATTTATCTTTGATTCTTTAAGAGAAGAAGAATGAATTACTTCTTTGAAAGTTATAGCAGGCCTTAAATTAGCAAAAAAATTTAATTTTGATCTTAATTCTAATAATCCTTTTTCTGGTCTTTCTGAAGGAGACAAAGAATCCCATTTTTTTCCTCCAACTGCACCTAGGAGTATTGAATCTGCATTTCTTGCCTTATCCAAAACTTTTGAGGATAGAGGAGTTTTGAATTTTTCTATTGAAGCTCCTCCAATTAAATCAATATCTATATCAAGCTCAAATGAAAGGTTAGATAAAGAATCGATAACTTTTCTAGCCTCATTACAAACTTCAGGACCAACACCATCTCCCGGTAAAATTAATAATTTTTTTTGAGATTTCACTTAAATAGCCAAGGATTTTTTATTTGATAATTTTTTTCAAAGGACTTGATTTGGTCAGTAAATTTGAGTGATGCTCCTATTTCATCCAAGCCTTCCAAAAGACATTTTTTCTTATAATCATCTAGTTCAAATTTAAACTCAGAATCACCGTAATAAAGTACCTGGTTTATTAAATCTATTTCTATGCTTTGCGCTGAATTTTCATTGAAGTTCTCGAAAATTTTAGATATTTCACTTTTTTTTAAACATAAAGCTAAGAGGCCATTCTTAAAGCAATTATTGTAAAAAATATCAGCAAATGATTCTGCGATGACTGTTTTGATCCCAAAATCTTTTAGTGCCCAAACTGCATGTTCTCTACTTGAACCGCAACCAAAGTTTTCTCCTGAAACTAAAATATTAGAATCAGTAAATAGCTTGTTATTAAAAATAAAGTCTTTATTTACCATCCTAGAAGAAGTTTCTTGATCTATGGTTCCTTCATCTAAATATCTCCAACCGTCAAATAAATTATCACCGAAACCTGTTTTTTTTATTGATTTTAAAAACTGTTTTGGAATGATTTGATCAGTATCAACGTTTGATTTATCCAAACAAATAAAAGTTCCTGAGAATTCATTTGAAATTTGTTTCATTAAATTTCCCTTACGTCTATAAATCTTCCTTCGATAGCTGCAGCAGCTGCCATTGCTGGACTTACAAGATGAGTTCTGCCCTTGTATCCTTGTCTGCCCTCAAAATTTCTATTTGAAGTCGAAGCACATCTTTCTTCTTGATTAAGTTGATCTGGATTCATTACAAGGCACATTGAACATCCTGCATCTCTCCAGGAAAATCCTGCGTCAATAAATATCTCGTGAAGACCTTCTTCTTCAGCCTGTTTCTTTACAAGACCTGATCCAGGAACAACCAAGGCTCTCTTTATGTTTTTGGCAAGCTTATTACCTTTAAGGATTTCTGCTGCAATTCTAAGATCTTCAATCCTGGAATTTGTACATGAACCTATGAAAATCTGATCGAGAGAGATATCAGTCAACTTTGTTCCTGGTTTCAATCCCATATAATTAAGAGCATCCTCATAATTTTCTTTATTCTTAAAATCTCTTGGTTCAGGAACTTTTTTGTCAATAGAAGAGACCATTTCTGGAGAAGTTCCCCAAGTCACTTGAGGCAAGATTTGTTCCGATGAAAAACTGAATTCATTATCAAAAACAGCGCCTGGATCAGATTTTAAAGAAATCCATGTATCCAATGCTTTGTCAAATTGATCTCCCGAGGGAGCAAAAGGCTTTCCTTTGATATAGTCAAAGGTGGTTTGATCAGGAGCAACCATTCCAGACCTTGCGCCAGCTTCTATAGACATATTACAAAGAGTCATTCTGCCTTCCATAGAGAGATTTTTAATTGTGCTACCAGCATACTCGATATTAAATCCAGTTCCTCCGGCTGTGCCTATTTCTCCAATAATGAACATAGTTACATCTTTTGCAGACACTCTTTCAAGCAGATCTCCTTCAATATTAATTCTCATATTTTTTTGCTTGTAAGCAATCAAACATTGAGTAGCTAAAACGTGTTCAACTTCGCTTGTTCCAATACCCATAGCTAAAGCACCAAAAGCTCCATGAGTAGAAGTATGAGAATCTCCACATACTACAGTCATTCCAGGTAATGTAAGTCCTTGCTCAGGACCAATAACATGCACAATTCCCTGTCTTTCATCTCCTAAACTAAAAAAATTAAGATCATATTTTTTTACATTTTCCTCTAGGGTTAAGACCTGTAGCTTGCTGGTAGAATCGCTAATACCTTTTAAGCCTTTAGCTCTATTCTCAGTTGGAACATTGTGATCCGGTGTAGCTATAATTGAATCAACTCTCCACGGTTCTATTTTTCTTTCTCTCAAGCCATCGAATGCTTGTGGAGAAGTAACCTCGTGAATCAAATGTCTATCTATGTAAATTAGAGAACTTCCATCGTCTCTTTTGGCTACATGATGGGCATCCCATAACTTATCGTATAAGGTTTTTGAGGACATTACTTTTTAGGTTTAATTGGCTTTAATTTAGATTTTACATCAGCATTTTGTGCTCTATTTCTCAAGAAATGATCCATGAGAGTTATCGCCACCATAGCTTCAGCAATTGGAGTAGCTCTCAAACCAACGCAAGGATCATGTCTGCCTTTAGTTTGAACTTTAACCGACTTGCCAGATTTATTTATTGTATTTCCAGAGGACATGATGCTGGAAGTAGGCTTCAAAGCAATGCTTGCGAAGATATCCTGTCCAGTTGAAATTCCACCAGTTGTACCTCCAGAATTATTTGACATAAATCCAGACGGAGAGATTTCGTCTCTGTTTTCTGTTCCACGCATAGATACAACTTCAAATCCCCTTCCAATCTCAACTCCTTTCACAGCATTAATACCCATCAGCCCATGGGCTAAATCAGCATCTAACTTATCGAAGACTGGTTCGCCTAAGCCAGGAGGAACATTTGTTGCCATAACTGAAATTTTTGCACCAATTGAATCTCCAGACTTTCTTAAAGAGTCAATCATATCCTCAATCTCAGAAACAACTTTCTTATCAGGACAAAAAAAAGGGTTTTTATTGATTTGATTTTTCGAAAAAGAAGAAATCTTAATATCTCCAATTTGAGATAAAAACCCAAAAATTTCAATTTTTTGAGTTTTCTTGAGATATTTTTTTGCAATTGCACCAGCGGCAACTCTCATCACTGTCTCTCGAGCAGAAGATCTTCCTCCACCTCTATAATCTCTTATTCCATATTTCTGAAAATAACTGTAATCAGCATGCGAGGGTCTAAAAACATCTTTAATATTTTTATAGTCTTTGCTTTTTTGATCTTTATTTCTTACGAGAAGCCCTATTGGAGTACCAGTGGTCTTTCCCTCAAAAATTCCTGAAAGGATTTCTATTTCGTCAGGTTCTTTACGCTGGGTAGTATATTTATTTGAGCCTGGTTTTCTTAAATCTAATTCTGCTTGGATTTCTTCTCTCGAAATTAACAATCCAGGAGGACAGCCATCTATTATGCAACCTAAAGCTTCGCCATGACTTTCACCAAAAGTCGTAACAGAAAAAATTTTACCAATAGTATTTCCTGACATATCGTTTAAACTTGAAAGCTAGATTATAAGCTATTAATCGTCCTTACTCGAATAGATGCAAAAATTAAGATTTAGTTCAGTTTTTTGGGATTTTGGAGGCGTCATAACTTCAAGTCCATTCGAAGCTTTTTCAAAATTTGAGATAGACAATCATCTCCCAAAAGATTTTATTCGTAAGGTCAACTCAACTAATCATAAAACGAATGCGTGGGCTAAGCTTGAACAATCAAAAATAAGTCTCGATGAGTTCGATGAGCTTTTCAAAGAAGAAAGCAAATCCCTTGGACACGAAGTTAAAGGAGGTGAGGTATTAAACCTCTTACAAGGCGAAGTTAGACCAGAAATGGTAAGAGCTTTAGACAAGATTAAAATCAAAAAATTTTAAACTTGCTTGTTTGACCAATAATTTTAATTCCGGTGATAAAGATCTATCTGCTTTAGATGATGCTAATGAAGAAAGACTGAAAATAATGAATAACTTTGATCACATAATTGAATCAAAAGAATTAGGCATTAGAAAACCTGACCTTGATTTTTACATTAAAGCTTTAGAAATTACTGGAGCTGATCCTAAAGAGACAATTTTTTTAGACGATCTAGGTATAAATCTTAAACCCGCAAGGGAGCTTGGAATGGCTACAATAAAGGTCTTAGACAGCAATCAAGCTCTAAAAGAATTAACAGATTTAACAGGGATAAATTTTGAATAAAATTCTTATTCTTTTGAGTGTTACTTTTTTAGCTGGATGTCAGATGAATATTCTTGAATACGAAAATCAGATTGTTTCAGATGCTCAGCAATATCAGGCAAAAATTTCAAGAGATATTTGGGGTGTTCCCCATATCTCAGGAAGAAGAGATGCCGATGTAGCATTTGGCTTAGCATTTGCTCATGCCGAAGATGATATTAGAAACATTGCTGAGAATATGTATTTGTATCGAGCACAAATGGGACTAAAAGATGGCTCAAGTGGAGCTGTGATTGACTATTTAATCAAGGCTCTAAAAATCAGAGAAAGAGTTGAGGAGCAATATCAAGAAGTCCTTTCAGATGAAGTTAGATCGGTATTAGAAGCATACGCAACTGGTTTGAATTATTGGATGGTTAAAAATCCCAATAACAGTTTCAAAAAACATTTTCCTTTTACTGCAAAAGATATAGTGGCTGGTTTTGCAATTCAAAATCTTTTATTTTCTGGTGTAGTGAGTTCAATTCAAAGTTTAGAAAAATTAGAAGATTCATCAGGGCAAAGTTTTTCTAATTTGTATGAAAAAGATGATTTGGTGACAGGCTCCAATGCATATGCAATTAGCCCCAGTAAAAGTACAGATGGATCCACTCGATTAATGATCAATTCGCATCAACCTTTAGAAGGCCCATTAGCTTGGTATGAGGCACACATCAAAAGTGAGGAAGGTCTTAATATGATGGGAGGTCTATTTCCAGGTTCGCCATTTATTTTTGTAGGTTTCAATGAAAATTTAGGCTGGGGTTTTACTGTAAATAAACCAGATCTAACGGATATCTATAAATTAGTTATTAATCCAAATGATAAAGATCAATATCTTTTAGATGATGTTTGGCTAAATCTGGAAAAAGAAACCATTGAACTTCCTGTGAAAATATTTGGCCCGATTAATTGGACAGTGAAAAGAGAAGTTAAATATTCCAAGCACGGACCAGTCCTTGAAATTGGAGAAAAATCATATGCTTTAAGGTTTGCAGGTATGGAAGATATCAAGCAAGTTGAACAATGGTATAAATTAAATAAAGCTAATAACCTGAAAGAATGGATAAATGCAATGAGAATGAGATCTATCATTTCTTTTAATGGCATTTATGCTGATAAAAAAGGGAATATCTATTTTCTTCATAATTCTTCTTCGCCAAAAAGATTGGAGGGCCTAGATTGGTCAGGAATTGTCGATGGGACTAGATCTAAATACATATGGGAAACATTTGTGAATTCGATGAGATACCTCAAATCTTGAACCCCTCATCAGGATGGCTTGCAAGTACCAATCAGGATCCATTTAAGGTTACAGATCCAAAAGATAACCTAAAAAAGAAAACTACTCTCAAACTTTAGGCCTGCAAACCAGAATGACAAATAGAGCTTATAGAATCAAAGAGCTTTTTATGGAAAAAGATCAAATAACTGAAAAAGATTTCGATGATTTCAAATTTGATAATTCTTATTCATTAGATTCAAGGTCATATAAGTATGTTTCAGAAATTTTTGGATTAAATTTTGAAAATGAAAATTTAAAAAAAGGTCAAATGATTCTAAAAAATTGGGATTTAAAGACAGATTTTGATAATGAGTCTGCAACTCTTGGGGTTTGTGTCTTGAGTCCCGAATGGCTTGCAGAACAAGCAGCAGAAACTCCTCCAGAGTCAGAAGAAAGTTTTAAAACGTGCGTAGAAGACACTTTAGAAAATTATGGAAAATTAAATCCAAAATGGTCAGAAAGAAATTTCATGTATAGAGGAAAGAAAAAAATACCTGTTCAAGGAGGTCCTGACGTTTTAAGAGCTATATATGGCCTTGAGCAAGAAGATGGTGATCTAAAAGCGGTCGGTGGCGATGGTCTTTATATTCACGTTAGTTGGGATAAAGAAGGGAATCAAGAATCAAAAAGTATTCATCAATATGGAAGCGCCACTCAAGATGAAAGCTCTTCGCATTTTTTTGATCAACTGGAGTTATACATCGGCGAAAAGTACAAACCTACCTTCTACAAAGATGAAGCCTTAAAAAGAAACGTAAAGAAAGAATATACAGTTCCTTTTAAGTCGTCTCTATAGCTTTTTTAAAAGCAGGTCTTGCTTCAATTCTTTCGACATAACCCTTTAAATTAGGCATATCATCTGTGACACATCCTAAATTGGATAATTTAGTACAACAGTGGCCTGTCATGAATTCGACCCCTGAGAAGTTTCCTATTAAATATTCTTTTCCTTCAAGAGCCAATTCAATGGCTTGAAGTGATTTAGAAGCAAGTCTTTGAGCTTGACCTAAAACTGTTTCGTCTCTTCTTTCAGGTGGTAACAAAATGGTATGAACCACAATTGTGTTCATTGGTTGAGCAATCATGCCCTCACAAAAATGAAACCATTGAAGATAATAAGGATATTCAGGAGAATCAACGCTTGGTTTCAGTCCGCCGTTTTTATGTTTCTCGAGGACATAATCAATAATGGCACCTGATTCATATATGCTCACATCTCCATCCTCAAGAACCGGAATTCTTCCAAGGGGATGTCTTTTTCTGTGCTCATCAGATTTTAGTGCTTCTGGATGAAATGGCATTGAATTTAGTTCGTAAGGTAATTCTAGTTCTTCAAGCAGCCAAAGAACTCTTTCTGCTCTTGAGGCAGGTGCAAAATGTAGTTTCAACATAATTATTCTCCCAAAGATTTATTCTTTTATTAAAATTTCCATAAAGTCTGTCACATTAAGGCTCTCTAAATCATTTTGATCTTCACAAATTTTCATTATTTTTTCAACGCGTTCTTTAGAAAATTGTGTTTTGAGATTCTCTTCAAATTTTTTGATTAGGACAGGAATTCCCTCTTCCCTTCTTCTTCGATGACCAATTGGATATTCTACTTCTACTTTTTCTGTGGAAGATCCATCTTTAAAAATTATTTGCAGTTCATTCGCAATTGACCTTTTTCGGGATCCAAATAGTCTTTGGAATAATTTTTGTTTTCCTCAACAAACATTTTATTTCTTAAAGAATCAACTCTTGGATCATTGGCAACATCGTCTTCATAATCTTCGGCAACCAAATCACCTTTTAACAAACCGATTGCTGTCATATATTGAATACAGTGATCTCTATCTGCAGGATTATTTAATTCGCCTTCTTTACTAATGATTCTAATTGCAGACTCATGCGTTGTTATATTTATTTTTTCTATTTCTTCTAATCTATCAATTATTTCAGGATGAAGTTTTACTGCAGCCTCAACAGCTGTTTGAGCATGAAATTCTGCAGGGAAGGATATTTTAAATAATACATTTTCCATTACGTAGCTATTAAATTCCTGTGGAACAGAAAGAGATTTTCCTTTGAACAAAACATCTTGAAAACCCCAAGTTGGAGCCGTAATTGCACTTGGATAACCAATTTGCCCTTTTTGAGTAATTAGAACTAGATTCATAGCTCTACTGGTTGCATCACCAGCTGCCCAGGATTTTCTTGGGCCAGCGTTTGGTGCATGCCTATATGTCCTGAGACTTTGTCCATCAACGAATGCTTGTGATAATGCATCTAGAGCTTGTTCTTTAGATAAACCCATCAAAAAAGAAATTACTGCGGTTGAAGCAACCTTAACTAACAGAACATGATCTAACCCAACTCTATTGAAACTATTTTCTAAAGCTAAAACTCCTTGAATTTCATGAGCTTTTATCATGGCTGTTAAAACGTCTTTAATTTTTAAAGAATCTTTCCCTGAAGCTAAATTTCTTTGCGACACATAATCAGCGGCAGATAAGATGCTCCCAAATTATCAGATGGATGTCCCCATTCAGCTGCTAACCAGGTGTCATTAAAATCTAGCCAGCGGATAATAGCTCCAATATCCCAAGCACCTTTAACTGGATCTAGAACAAATTTAGTGCCGGGAACTCTAACTCCATTAGGCACCGATGTTCCTTCAACGTGAGGACCTAAGAGTTTTTCACAATCTTTAAAGTTTAATGCCAAGAGGCCGCACCCTATGGTATCCATTAAGCAATATCTTGCTGTTGTGTATGCTTCTGAGCTATCTATATCTTTCTCGTAAACAAACTCAATGATATTTTGAATGATTTCGTCAAAATCTTGACGGACGTTGGGTTCAACATTTGATGACATTTTTATACCTAATTAGATTTATCTGTTTTCAATATCAACCCATTCAGCGCTTTCAGGGCCAATGTACTCTTCGCTAGGTCGAATGATTCTATTGTCTGCTCTTTGTTCAAATACATTTGCAGACCAGCCAGTAGTTCTTCCAATGACAAATAATGGAGTGAAGATGCTGGTTGGAATTCCTAAGTAATGGTACGCAGATGCCATAAAAAAATCGGTATTTGCAAACATGTTTTTTTCTTCGTCCATGATTTTTTCTATTTCTTCAGATACTTGATAAAGCATTTCGTTACCATCTTGAACGCTTAATTTTTTTGCCCATTCTTTAATGACTTTGTTTCTTGGATCTTCAGTAGAATAAACTGCATGTCCAAAACCCATGATTTTTTCTTTTTTTGCCAAGAGTTCTAAAACTCCTTTTTTTGCTTCTTCTCTAGAGGAGAATTTCTCAATCATTTCCATTGCAGCCTCATTTGCACCGCCATGCAGAGGACCTCTTAATGTGCCTATGCCAGCAGTAATACAAGAATGTAACTCAGATAAAGACGAGGCACACGGTCTTGAAGCAAAAGTAGAGGCATTGAAACCATGCTCGGCATAAAGAATTAAAGAAGTATCTAAACATCTAATATGATCCTCAGAAGGCTCTTTTCCGGTAAGTAACGATAGAAATTGTCCGCCAATTGTTTCGTGAGATGTTTCTGTATCAACGCTTACCCCATCATGTGAAAATCTATACCAATAGCAAATAACTGAAGGCAATATGGCTAAAATTCTGTCTGCTGCATCATTTTGGTTTGAAAAATCACCCTCTGGTTCAAGATTACCCAATACAGAACAACCTGTTCTCATAACGTCCATTGGATGAGCAGAGGCAGGAATAAGTTCTAGTGTTTTTTTTAGCTCTTCAGGAAGTTTTCTATTTGAGATGAGCTTTTGTTGGTAGGCTATCTAATTCTGTCTTGTTAGGTAGATGGCCATATAAGAGTAAGTAAGCGACTTCTTCAAATTTAGCTTTATCAGCTAAATCTTCAATTGCATAACCTCTATAAGTTAATCCATGACCTTCTTTCCCAACTGTAGAAAGGGAAGTCTGTCCTGCTACTTGGCCACGTAAACCCGCGCCTTCTAGTTTCTTTGCCATGAATTATTCCTTAGAAAATAAATCGTCTATTTTTTTTTCGTACGTATGATAGTCGAGAATCTCATATAATTCATCTCGAGATTGCATTTTTTCAAGTATTTTTTCTACGTTGCCATCTTCGGAAATGGTTGAATAGACTTCCAGGGCAGCTTTTGACATTGCTCTAAAAGCACTTAAAGGATGAAGAATAATACTTATCCCTGCTTTTTTTAGCTCATCCTTTTTGAATAGAGGGGTCATTCCAAATTCTGTAATGTTAGCTAAAATCGGAACAGAAACTGCATCTGATAAAGTTTTGTAATCTTCAAGCGATGTTATTGCTTCGGGAAAAAGTGCATTAGCACCTGCCTCAACATATCTTTGAGCTCTTTCAATAGTGCCATTTATGCCTTCGTTTGCAAAAGCATCCGTTCTTGCCATGAGCATAAATTCATCGTCAGAAATTGCATCTCTAGCAGCTTTCATTCTGTCGCACATTTCCTCAGTTGAAACAATTTCTTTGTTAGGTCTATGCCCACATCTTTTTTCTGATACTTGATCTTCAATATGAATTCCAGATGCGCCGGAAGAAATCATCTCTTTTGTGGTTTTTGAAATATTTAAAGCTGAACCCCACCCCGTGTCGCAATCCACCAAAATTGGAAGATTGCTTATTCCTCTAATTCTTCTTAAGTCTTCCAAAACATTATCTAATGAGGTGAGAGCCAAATCTGGCAAGCCAAACGAGGCGTTTGCAACTCCAGCACCAGATATATATAAAGCTTTTATGCCGGTTTTTTTAGCTAAGTAAAGCTGAATATGGATTAATAGCGCCCGCAACCGAAAGTGGTTTTTCATTTTTTAAAACTTCAAAAAAAGAGATACTCACTAGATGTGCTCCTCTAAAATTTTCTTCAATTCATTGTGAGAAGATGCTGTAAGGAGATGAGGATATTCTGCCTTTATGTGCTCAGGCGCCTGAAAAAATATTCCCAAATCAGCAGTATTCAACATATTGATATCGTTATAGGAATCTCCGGAAGCAAAAACTTTAAATTTAAGTGATTTCAATGCCTCAATTACCTTTTGTTTGTTATTAGGCTGTCTAAGTTTGTATCCTGTAATTTTATCGTTTTCCACTGTCATGTTGTGGCAAATAATCGAGGGATAGCCTAGCTTTTCTACCAGAGGCCAAGCTAATTCGTAAAAAGTATCAGAAACTATGGTGACTTGAAATTTTGATCTTGCCCAGTCTAAAAATTCTTGAGCTCCATCAAATGGATCTATATCTCTAACTATTTTTTGGATATCACTTAGTTTAATATTTTTTTCATTTACCACTTTCATTCTTAAAGACATAAGTTCGTCATAGTCTTTAAGATCTTGTGTGGTTAACATCAGATCATCTGAATTAACTTCTTTTGCAAGACATTGCCAGATTTCAGGGATGAGTACTCCTTCAAAATCCAAACAGAGATGCACCATCCTTACCTTCGGATGAGTTTTATGCTTTCAAAAACTTTATCTAAATCTTTTTTAGATTTGGTAGCACAAGCCTTAGCAACAATTTTTTTTGTAAGGTGTGGGGCAAACATATTGATGAACTCAAATAAGTGACTTCTTAGATAAGTTCCTCTCCTAAAGCCCATGTATGTAGTTCCAGAGTCAAAAAGGTGGTTTGCAGGTATTGAAATCAAATCTTTATCTTCTTCTTCATTAAAAGCCATGCTGGCAATAATCCCCACTCCAGTTCCCATCTTTACGTATGTTTTTATTACATCTGCATCTGTTGCAGTGAAAACTACATTTGCTTTTAAACCCCTCTCAAAAAAAGCTCTATCCAAATCGTTACTTCCAGTAAAACCAAATACGTATGTGACTATTGGATACTGAGAAAGATCTTTAAGTTTTATTTTAGGTATTGAAGCTAAAGGGTGTCCTTTTGGAACAATGATACTTCTTGACCATTTGTAACAAGGCATCTTGACAAGATTTTCACCCTTTTCTGTTGTTTCGGTCCAAAGAGCTATATCAACTTCTCCTTTCGCTGCCATCTCAACAGATTCATCTGGAGTACATTGATGCATTTGGAAATGAACATTTGGATATCTCTTAACAAATTTATCCACGACTTTTGGCAATGTAAATTTAGCTTGGGTATGAGTGGTAGCAATACTCAAAGTACCATACTCTTCGTCTGAGAACTCTGTAGCTGCGTGTTTGATGCCATCAACTAAAGCAAGTATTTCTTCAATTTGCTCAAGAATTCTTTCTCCGACAGGAGTAATCGCAACAAGGTGTTTTCCTGATCTTTCAAAAAGCTCTACATCAAGTTCTTCTTCTAAAAGCTTGATTTGCTTACTTATCCCAGGCTGAGAAGTAAATAAGGTCTTAGAAGCTTTAGAAACATTTAAGTTGCTTCTTGCTACCTCTCTAACATATACGAGTTGCTGGAATTTCATATATTTGTGTTAATTTACTATATTTCAGTTAATTATAAAAAACTTTATTTTAAACACTTTTTAATAATATATGAAACTATTACAAAAATTATAAATACTGTATATAATTACAGTTATGAAAAACTTAACTAAAAGGCAAACTGAAATTTTTAATTATATCAAAGATGAAATTGAAAATAATGGTTATCCCCCTACTCGTTCAGAGATCTCCAAAACTTTTGGGTTTAAATCACCTAATGCTGCTGAGGATCATTTAAAAGCATTAAAGAAAAAGGGAGTACTTAATTTAGCTGCTGGAACATCGCGAGGGATTACTTTATCAAATCAATCTTCAGGAATTCCTGTAATTGGATTGGTAAGTGCAGGAGGACCTATCCTTGCTGAAGAAAATATAGAAAAAACCATCCCCAATAATCCGGGAATACTTTCCCATGGCATTGATTTTTATTTGAAGGTTAAGGGAGACAGCATGATAGATGTCGGGATTTTTGAAAACGATCTTATTGCGATTAATAAAAATATTCCAGTTAAGACAGGATCAATAGTAGTGGCTAGAATAAATGATGAAGTAACGGTAAAAACACTTACCAAGATATCAGATTCTCAAGTCATTTTGAGGCCTGAAAACTCTTCTTACTCTGATATTGAAGTAAACCCTAAAAAAGATAATCTCATTTTTGAAGGAACATGCGTTGGTCTTTTAAGAGATTTTTCTTAGAGTTTTTTGTATTGATCTATAGAGAAAGCTTCTTTAATTAAGCTATCTTGCTCTGCTTCTTCTAATTTATAAAAATCGTTGGGGCATTCAACCTCCTTTTCACCGCATTTTATAAATTTTACAAATTTAAAAGCTTTCCCAGGCTTTCTAATCTTTATTCCAATTGGTCTTTTATCTTCAGGATGAAAACCCAAGACTCTTAAAGATTTTAAAACAAACAATCTTGTATCTTTATTCTCGTAATCAAGTTCATGAGGGTTGTAATAAGAAACTTTAGGATTTTTAGGTTTATCTTCTGGCGGCAGCTTAGATGCTTTATTGAAACCATCAAACTCAGTGTATTCACCAAATCTTCCATTTTTTAAGAAAATTGGAATACCGCTGTTTTCTTCTATGAACAATATGTTTTCGCCAGAATCTCGTTCTATTAGTTCTACTGCTCTGTTTAAACCAATATCCAAGATATTTTCATCCTCATCTGGGCTACCAAATATTTTTTTATCATCTCTCATAGTCCAAACACAAGGACCATTAATGCTCATATCGGCAAAAATAGGCTTATTCAAATCAGGATGATTGCCTAACTCTTTTGGGAGTTCCTTATAAGTTTCCCAAGTTGTAGAAAAATCAAAAGGTTTTTTTGTCCATTTGCATTCAGAACAACCAACAAAATAACCAAACTTTCCTTTTTTAAACTCGTTTGGCTATCACATTTGGGACAATCCCTAATAATTTTTCCTGCTTCATCTCTAGGAAAAATAACTTCTTCTAGCTCTTCGTTTAGCAAATCTAAAACCTGTCTGGTTTTAAAATTTTCACCATCGTTAAGAGGAATTCCATCAATTTTTTTGCTTAAATAATTTTGAAGCTCTTCCCAGAACTTATCTAATACGTCAGTCCACGAAATACTTCCTTCGGCAATTTTATCCAGTTCTGTTTCTAATTCAGCCGTGAATTTGGTTTCAATAAAAAATTCTTTATAAACTCCAGACAAATATGAATTTAAAACTCTACCTAAATCTGATGGAGCAATCGATTTAGCGCCATAAGCATATTTTTTATCTCTAAGACCCTTCACTGTAGATGCATATGTCGAAGGTCTTCCTATGCCAAGCTCTTCCATTTTTTTAATCAAAGATGCTTCAGAATATCGATTTGGAGGAGATGTAAATTTTTGCTCAGAAATGAATTCGGCAAGACTTACATTTTCATTTTCTTTTAAATTTTCTGGAAACTCTATGATTTCTGAGGAATCTTTTTTAGAAAGAGTTTCAAAACCTTCAAAAAGAGTTTTTCTTGAGGAAGCATTGAAAACATATTTCTGATCTTTAGAACAAACTACTATTTTTTTTCTTTCATGCTGCGAGTTAGACATTTGACTTGAGACAGTTCTATTCCAAATTAAGGTATAAAGTTTTTGTTCGTCTTGCCCAAGGTTAATATTTTCTGGATAAGTTTTTATGTTAGTAGGTCTTATAGCTTCATGAGCTTCTTGAGAATTTTTTACTTTAGATTTGTAAACTCTTACTTGGTCAGATAAAAATTTATCACCAAATTTTTCGACAATTACATTTCTTATTTCTTGCAAAGGAGGTGGACCAGGATTCTCTTCGCTAAAGGGTTCTCCCGTATTGGGAGATGTGCTGATATTTATACCATCTGTTCTTAAGTATGTAATTAAGCCAGCTTCGTAGAGATTCTGGGCTGCTCTCATGGTTCTGTCTGCAGTAAAGCCTAAAAAGCTGCTTGCAGTCATTTGTAAAGTTGATGTACGAAAAGGTGGATTTGGAGAACTGCTCTGAGGTCTTGTTTCAATAGATTTGATAAAAAACTCTAAAGATTTCAATTCAGATTCAATTCCTCTTACATCTTTTTCTGAAGATATGGGATTCTTTTTTAAATCCTCTTCATTGCACTTGATTAGCTCAGCATCAAAAATAAAATCGTTATATTCAAATTTACTAGTTATCGGCCAATACTCTTCTTTAATGTGTTTATCTCTTTCGGTTTCTCTTTCGCAAATTATTCTTAAAGAGGGGGATTGAACTCTTCCGGCAGATTTAGCAGGTGGAGCATGTCTCCATACTAAAGGAGATACTTTGAATCCAATTAAATGATCTAAAATCCTTCTTGCTAAGTATGCGTCAACCAAGTCTTGATCAATTTCTCTTGGTGAATTTATAGCTTGCTTTATAGCTGATGAGGTAATTTCATTAAAAGTGATTCTTTTCACTTCTTTATCTTTTAATAATTTTTTTTCAGAAAAATCTGAAAGTAAATGCCACGCAATGGCCTCTCCTTCTCTATCTGGATCCGTTGCTAAATAGACAGTATTGATGGTTTTGCAAATCTTTCTTAATTCTCTGATCGTTTTTTTCCTTTTTGTGTTTCTTCCCAAGATAAATCCACCCAATTTTCTGGGTTAACCGCACTTTCATCATCTGGAAGATCTCTTATGTGACCCAAGCAAGCTGCAACTTCCCACTGCTGTTCTGGAAAGTTTTTATCCAAATATTCATTAATCTTAGTTGCCTTTGCACCAGATTCAACAATGACTAAATTTTTCATCCTTTTTTTAATATGGAGTACTTTTTACAGTTTTGTCAAGAAGACGAAATTTTTAGAGCCTTTTTTAAAAGCGAGTTACCTTGATATATGTATCCAGTATAAAGCTGAACTAAATCTGCTGAATTTATTAATCTTTCCTTTACATCACTTGCGTTCATTACTCCACCTGAAGCTATTAAAATTGATTTTTCCTGTTTCAATTTAGCTACTTTTTTTTGCATATTTCCTGCTTTTTTACTAAGCATTGCACCACTCATGCCTCCTGCAATTGGATAAATATGATCGGTGGTTGTGTTGCAACATATAAAGCCATCAATACTATTTTTTTCTGAAACTTTTATTAAGTTTTTTAAATTTTCTTCTGTTTCATCTGGAGAAAGTTTTACAAAAATTGGGGTATTTTTTTTATACATATCAATTAATTGAACTTTTTTTTTGCGATATCTTTTCCAGTAAAAATTCGAGATTTTCTTGACTAGATAATTCTCTGAGATTTTCAGTATTTGGAGATGAAATATTTATAGCAAGATAATCTGCTTCAAGGTAAAAATAATCCATCAAATGAAGATAATCTTGCCAAGCATTTTTAGTTTTTGTGTTCTTACTTTTCCCAATACTAATTCCAAGAACGCCATCAAACTTTGGTTTGTATTTTTTTATATTTTTGAGAACTTGAACGGAGCCAACATTGTTGAAACCCAATGAATTTACAAGTGTTTTATCTTTGATAAACCTAAAAATTCTTGGCTTTGGATTACCGGTTTGAGGTTCCAAGGTTACTGTACCTACCTCAACAAAACCAAATCCAAGGGAACTGAAAATATGAAAATATTCTGCATTTTTATCTAAACCTCCAGCAATCCCAATTCTATTTTTAAGGGATAAGTTTTTAATATTTATTTTAGATTTTTCAATATTACTTGAAGCAAATAAACCAATTAGATTTAAAGTTATAGATTAGCTTTAATAATCTAAGGGTTATATTTTTCGCTAACTCTGCAGGAAAAATTCTTAATGTTAATAAAGTTAGATCTTCTAAAAATTTTATCAATTTAATTATCAAGCGCACTTATTGCTGCAGCAGCAGTAGCAAAGTTTGCGAGAATTGGCGTAAAAATTCTAAAAATAGAAATCGCATTAAAAGGAGTAGAATCTCTTGGAACTATGATAGTTGAGCCTGGTTCTATTTTACTTCTACCAATTCTCCATGAATCTAGATTTCTTACTGCTTGACCATTGGGAAGAATCACAAAAATTCCTTTTTTATCAGCAGAGTCTGCCAAACCTCCAGCTAAGTTTAATGTAATCATTCACCCTAAGATTCTTTGAATAAACAAAGCTTGTAGGAGCTAAAACTTCTCCAGTTACAGTAATAGTAGACTTCTCTGAAGGAATATAAATTCTATCACCAGAATTTAAAACAATATCTACTTCTGGATTTTTTTCAATTTTTCTAATGACATCTCTGTAACAATTCTACCTACAGGTGAAATATCTTTTAACCTTGTAATTAAGTTGGAAATTACTGAAAGAGCAAGTTGAGGGTTTCCTGTATTTGTGATTGCACCGCTTGTCAAAGAAGTAGCTATGCCCTCCTCCAATTGGTCAGCTGCTCTATTGAAAGCCTCTTTTTTCCCTTTTAGCAACAGATGATCTTGTAAATACTCCTCCATATGGATAAGCATTTTTTCATATCCTCCAGCTCTTTCTAAAAGAGAGCTGAGCTTTTCACCCTTGGAGATGGAATAAGTTCCTGGATTTTTAATAAAACCACTCACAGATACTGAGAAAGTTTCTTGTTTATCTGGATCTTGTTGCAAAACAATTGATTTTGGAAATGAGGAAGAAAAAATCATATTTTCTGATTCATCAAAATTAATGTTTTGAATATCTTTTTCAGAATAAAAAATTTCATAATTTCCAGATTTTCCTAGATTGGTTGCTCCTCCAGCAAAAGAAGTTAGATTTTTTAAACTAATGTTATTAGTTATTGGATAAAATCCAGGTTTTCTAATTTCCCCACTCACAAGAGAAGCATTTTCTAAAGCAACGATGAGTAAATCTGGATTGTCTTCAAAGATTTTTGGACAGCCCTCATTTAAACCCAAACGATCAGAAATATTAGTCTCTGAAGTTGAAAATTTTAAACTTTTAAGATTTGAAACTAGAGTGGATGCATTAAATTTGGCTACATACTTCAAAGACTTACATGGATATCTATCATCAGGTATAAATTTCGTTAAATTTTTACTCTTTAAATTAAATTCTTCTCTTTTTTCTTCCTCAGTCTTCATTGGTAATCTTTGAAAAGGATCAGTTTGATCAGAAGGAGTAACAATAGGAGCTTTTTCTTGTTCAGCCAGATTTTTTTTCTTTTCCTTTCATAAAAAAGATCAATCTTAATTTTATCTTCTTCTGATAAAAGTCCTAATGCATCTGCTAAAAGAGCCGAATTTATAAAATCTATATCGTATTGAGAAAATACGTAAATGAAATCATTCGGCTTAAGATTGAACTCTTCTCTAGTTTTTAAATTTAAATCAGTTGCGATAAATTCTCTTGAACCATTGTCATCTCGTCTAGAAATAACGCTAAATGGAAGATAGGTTTTATCAGTTAAATCATTTTCATCGATGTAGTTCGAAATTTTTGAATTTTCAATATAAGAATAAACTCCCCTATTACTTAAAAAACCTTCTATTCGAATATTATTTGAAAGTTTCCCAGATAAATCATGAATAAAAATTTCATCAGAATCTTTTAATTCCATTGAATTAATATTGTTCAGGGAGTAATCAGAAAATTCTCTTTCTCCTTTATCATTTAATCTACTAAAAGTGATTTTATTTTTATCAGCCTTACTTGATAGGCCAGACGCAAAATTCAAAACATCTTGAAATGTTTCACCTTCTTTAATTTCATAAATTGCTGGTCTATTAACATTTCCCCAAATTTTTACCCTATCGCCAACAGGATTTACAAGCAATGCATCCCCAGATTGAATTCTTAAATCGTTTGAAGTGTTGGCATTAATTAGTAAGTCATACATATCTAAAGAGCCTATTTCTTTATTTGCTCTTTTTAAAGATATGTTTCTTAAGGAGCCATTCTCAGTAGGTCCTCTGGTATTAAAAAGAATGCTTGAAATTGAAGATAGTGGTGAAAAATTGTAAGAACCAGGTCTTTTTGAATTTCCTAGAACAAAGACTTGTATTGTTCTAAGCCTACTCAAAGAAATTTCGACTTCTGTTCCAATCAAAGAAGCTTGCGTAATATTTTTTAATTTTTCTGAGGCTTCATCAAAGGTCAAGCCGCTAAAAGATATTGTTCCTAATTCTCTTAAAAAAACATTTCCTTCACGATTAACTGAAACTTTTTTTATGGCCTGAATACTTCCGGAAAAACTTATAGTCAATTCATCTCCAGGTCCTAATACATACTCTCTAGGAGCTGCAATGATGCCGCTGGAATCAAACGAAGACTCAATATCAAAAAGATCGTATCCAAAAAAAGAAGGGATTACGTTATCAAATTCATCATACTCAACAGGTTTCTCTTCCATTTCCATAAAAGATTCTCTCCTAAGCTGATTTAATTCATCATAGTCAGAATCGTCCTCAACATCTGTTTTGATTCTAGATTCTACGGAAGACCTAACGGAGTCAGGTAAGAATCTAAGATATTCCTCGTAATCACTTACTTGCGCAAAAGAATTCGTGATAAAAAAGAGAAAAAGTATCTTCTTTAAATTATTTAACAATTGGAAGACCCCAGTAAAGTTTTGATCTACATGCTTCAAAATAATCATAATCTGTTGGATGAATTAAACGATATCTTGTTGAACTGTTTTTTATCTTTAAAGAATCTCCAGAATTTAAATCAAACTCATTGTGTCCATCGAGAATAACTTTTGCTTTTTCATCATGTTCATATTTAAGTTCTAATTCATCTTCGGCTGGAATAATCAGTGGCCTAGTGGATGAACTATGAGAAAACATCGGCATGATAGCAAAAACATCCAATGTAGGATACAAAACTGGTCCTCCACCTGAATACATATAAGCTGTTGATCCAGTTGCGGATGAAACAATTAATCCATCTGATTTATGGTTAGCAATTAATTTATTATTTTTAAAAAGAGAGAAAAACTTGTCATTTTTGCTAGTTCTCCTGAATGGAGAACAACTTCATTTACCAGAAGAAAAGAATTATTTTTGTCAGAAACTTCTAAAAGATTTCTTGATTCTTCTTGATAATTGCCTTTTAAAATTTTTGGTAATTCAAGCTCTAAAGAGCCTAATTGCAAATCTGTTAAGAAGCCGAGTTTGCCAATGTTCACTCCTAGAAATGGGGTATTTAAATGACAGAGATCTCTTATTGCTCCTATCATCGTTCCGTCTCCGCCAATTACCAAAATAAGATCTTCAGATGGCTCTAATTTTTTCAATTCTTTTTGAGACTTATTTGCAACAATGTGTTTAATGACCACATTATTTTCTTCCAAAGTTTTTTCACACCTCTTTAAGGTTTCTTTGTAGTCTCTGGTTGAGGAATGAATGATGTTTATTGACGAAATTTTATCCATTTGTCGTTTGTAAATCCTTTGGATTAAAGTTTCTCACGAAATAAATAAATATTGTATCTACTATTGCTATAAAAAACTTAAAAACGTATTTGGTTAAAGCAATTCCTAGGGCTACTTTAAATGACATTTGTCCTGCTAATACCCATACAAAGGTATATATAAAAGTATCAAGGGCTTGAGAGCTTAAAGTTGAAACGTTATTTCTTAACCAAAGATACTTATCTCCAGTTATGGTTTTAATTTTATGAAAAACCCAAACGTCAAAAGTCTGACTTATCAGGTAAGCAGTGATAGATCCTATTACGAATATAGGCGAGTAAAGAGCTAAAGTAGATATTGCTTGATGAACTTCATTGGCCGAAGAAGCAATCCCTGATGGTAAATAATAAGTACTCAGAACCAGAGTAAACATTACTATCACATTTGCTACTGCCCCAATTATTACTGCTCTATTTGCTTCTGCTCTACCATATTTTTCATTCAATAAATCTGTAGCGAAGTATATTCCTGAATACATTATCGCTCCCATACTTACTACAAATGTATTTCCAAAAATAGTTAGCTCACTTACTTTGCCACCCTGTAAGTTTGCAAGAATAATTCCTAGAATAACCGCTGTATAGAGTCCATTTTTACCAAAAAAGTAAAATAATATTATTGCCAAAGTTAAGATCATAAAACACCGTAAAAATCCATAATAATTCTGGGTTTTGACTAAAAAATTCTAAGTTCATGGCTGATTAATTATCAAAAATTGCTACAATTAGACACGTTTAAAAACAAAAAATCACTTAAAAAACTTATTTAAAAAAAAATTATGGAAAATTTAGATCAATTTAGAAAAGAAACAAAAGAATGGCTGGAAGAGAATTGTCCGCCTGAAATGAGAAAACCAATGGGTCCTGGAGATGTAGTATGGGGTGGAAGAAACTGTAAATTCCCCCACCCAGATGCAAAATTATGGTTAGAAAGAATGGGTGAAAAAGGTTGGACCTGCCCTACCTGGCCAAAAGAATATGGTGGCGGTGGTTTGAGTTTTGACGAAAAAAAATTCTACAGGAAGAATTAATGGCTATCAGAGCCAGACCTGCTTTATCTAGTTTTGGTATCTGGATGCTTGGGCCGGCATTGCTTGAATTTGCGTCAGAAGAACAAAAAAAGAAATATATTCCTGAAATTGTTAAAGGTGAAATTAGATGGTGCCAAGGCTATAGTGAACCTGGATCTGGATCGGATCTTGCCAGCCTTAAAACCAAAGCCGAAGATAATGGAGATCATTTTGTAGTTAATGGCCAAAAGGTTTGGACTTCTTATGCTGACGACTGTGACATGATTTTTACTTTAGTCAGAACTGGTCCACAAGAACCTAAACACGACGGTATAAGTTTTCTTCTTATTGATATGGATCAACCAGGAGTTACGACTAAGCCAATTAAACTTATCTCAGGAAAATCTCCATTCTGCGAAACTTTCTTTGATAATGCGATTGTTCCAAAAGAAAATTTAGTAAATGAATTAAACAAAGGCTGGGATGTTGCAAAAAGATTACTTCAACATGAAAGAAATATGATTGCTGGAATGGGCCTTGGAGGCGCAGGTTCTGCCAAAAAGAAAAAAGATCAAACAATTTCATCTGGAATGGCAACTATGGCGAAAACATATGTTGGAGAGGAGTCTGGAAAATTAGCTAATCCTGCTTTAAGACAAAAAATTGCATCTTTCGATATTAATTCTCACGCATTTTCACTAACTATGAAAAGAGCAAGTGAAGAAAGTAAGTCTTCTAATTCTGGTCCAAGTCCAGCTTCATCAATGTTCAAATATTATGGTAGCGAAAGTAATAAACTCAGATATGAGTTAATGCTTGAAGCTATGGGTACTAAAGCTCTCGGCTGGGAAGGAGAAGGCTTTGGTCCTGCTGAACTAGCAATTACTAGAGAGTGGCTTAGAACAAAGGCTAATTCAATTGAAGGCGGAACTTCTGAAGTTCAGCTTAATATTATAGCTAAACGAGTCTTGGACCTGCCTCAATAATAAATATTTCTTTGGGAGAAAAAAATGTCATTAGTTTTGAATGAGGAGCAAGTCTTTCTAAAAGATAGTGCCAAAAAATTTGCATCAGAAAAGACCCCTACTACTCACTTTCGTGAAGTAAGGGATAGTGAAATCGATAACTGTTATGACGATAAAATTTGGCAGGAAATGGTATCACTTGGTTGGACTGGTATTTTAGTTCCTGAAGAATTTGGTGGTTCAAATTTTGGAGTAGCTGGTATATCTTCTATTCTAGAAGAGCTTGGAAGAACGCTGACTCCTTCGCCTTTATTTTCTACGGCAGTTGTAGGTGTAAGTCTTTTAAAGCATGCATCGGATGATATAAAGAAAGATATCCTTTCAAAAGTTGTGCAAGAAGGTCTGAGGCTTTGTTTTGCCATAGAAGAAAGCAATCATCATGATCCTTTAAAAATATCCTGTGAAGCAAAAAAAGATGGAAATGATTTCATTGTTTCAGGTGAAAAGTCCTTTGTAATTGATGGCGGTTTTGCAGACAAAGTCATTGTTGCCACTAGAACTTCTGGAAAAGAAGGCGATAAAGATGGCCTCTCTCTTTTTATTTTGGATGCTGAAACAAAGGGTTTAGCCATTACACCTACAAAAATGGTGGATTCTAGAAACGCAGCAAATATGAAATTTGATAATGTGAAAGTATCTTCAGATATGTTGATTGGCAAAGAAGGCGATGCATATGAAATTATTGAATCTGTATTGGACATTTCTAGAGCTGCGATTTCTGCAGAAATGTTAGGTGGTGCTCTTCAAGGCTTATGAAATTACTCTTGATTATTTAAAAGAAAGAGAACAATTTGGAGAAAAAATTGGCTCTTTTCAAGCGCTTCAACATAGAGCGGCAATTATGTTTTCTGAATTAGAATTGTGTAAATCATGTGTTATTGAATCTATTACTTCCTTTGATGAAGGAGGTAATGATTCTGAAAGATTGGCAAGCCTTTCTAAAGCAAAAGTTGGAGAAGTATTTCATTTAATTTCAAACGAATCCGTTCAAATGCATGGAGGAATAGGTGTTACAGACGAATACGATATAGGGCTTTACCTAAAAAGAGCCAGAGTAGCTGAACAAATTTTTGGAGATTCGGATTTTCATAAAAACAGGTATGCTGAATTAACTGGATATTAATGTTCAGTCGTGAATGAAAATAAAATAGAAAAACTTCTTAGAATTATTTCTGAATTAAGAGATCCTATTTCTGGATGTGAATGGACTAAAATCTCAAACTTCAAAAACTCTCCTGCCTTTTATAATTGAAGAAGCTAAAGAAGTTCTTGATGCTTTTGAGAAAGAAGATAACGAAAACCTCAAAGAAGAAGTTAGGTGATCTTCTTTTACAAATAATTCTTCAGAGTAAAATTGCTGAAGAAAATAAACTATTTTCTTTTAATGAAGTAATTGATAACTTATGTGAAAAGCTTATTAGAAGGCATCCATATGTTTTTCAGGATAAAAGACCTCATACAATTGAAGAACAAAGAAAAGCATATTTTTAAAATTAAAGAGTTAGAGAAGAGCAAGTGAAGTTTTTATATGAAAATTTAATAGGAATAACATCTTTCACTATTTTGGTATTGAACACAGTCATCTTATCTTGTTTGTTAATACCTTTAGGAATCATTAAATTTTTCTTACCTATCACTTCACTAAAAGTATTATTTACTAAATTTATTATAAAGGTAGGTGAATTATGGATTTTCACTAATAAAATTTGGGTAAAAGTTTTGCATAACCCCAAATGGCAAATAATTGGTAAAGAAAATATCAAGTCAGATGGCTGGACCATAGCAACTTCAAATCATCAATCAGTTGCGGACATATTTCTTCTGCAAGATATTACTAACAGAAAGATGCCCATGCTTAAATTTTTTATGAAATATGTTCTTATTTACGTTCCTGTTATAGGTCTTTCATGGTGGGCTTTAGATATGCCTTTTCTGAAGAGATATACAAAAAAACAACTAGAAAAAAATCCTAAGCTTAGCTGGAAAGGATGTTGAGAGAAATGAAAAGAGCTTTGAAACATTATGCCCTTTATCCTGTAACTGTATTTAGTTTTGCTGAGGGTACAAGATTTACTCTTAAAAAACATCATAATCAAAACAGTCCTTTTAAAAATCTTTTGAGGCCTAAAGAAGGAGGTTTAGCTACAGCGCTAAGTCTTGTGAACAAGATTGATTCTCTAATTGATTTTACAATCAAGTTTGATTCAAAAAAAACAAGTTTTTGGGACTATCTTTGTGGAAAGTGAATTCAGTTAAAATTATTATTAAGGAAATAAAAATACCAAAAAAATTTCTCAATGAAAATTTATTAGACAATCAATTCTTTGAGATCAGAATTCAAGGAATGGTTAAATTCATTGTGGACGGAAAAGGACCTTTTGCTTAGTAATAAAGACTAAATTTATGATGTTCAAATTAAATAAAATTCTCGTTCTTTTAATTTTCTTTCTGACTTCTTTAAATCTTACAAGCGAAGAATCTTTGAAAGTAAAAAATGAATATAAACCGGTTGTAATGAAGATTATTAAAATTCTTGACCAAAATCATTTTAAGAAGAATATTGAAATAAATGATCAGAAAGTTATTGATAACTTTTTGATAAATTTAGATAAGGAAAAAATTATATTAACTTCTAAAGAGATTGACTCATATTCGGCTAAGTTCAAAAATATTTTTAATTTAGATGAGATCTTTAAAATTTATCAAAATTATTCTGATAGATCGCTTGAATTGATTGACTATCAAATAGATGTAGTTAATTCAATAAATGATTCGAATGATTTGAATACAACTGAATTTATTGAAAAAAGTAGAGAAGATAAAAAAAGATTTAATTCTTTGGATTCCATCAAAAATTATCATGCTCTTTTAATAAAAAACGAATTTATAAATATTCTTTTATCAAATGAAGATTTTGAAAACTCTAAGTCAAAACTTCTCAAAAGACTCAAAAATAGAATTAAAAAGTTTAAAAAGAATTAAATCAGACGATATCTTCTCTTTGTATACAAATTCAATTACCTCACTTTATGATCCTCATACAAATTATCTTTCTCCAAAATCTCAAGAGGACTTTGAGATAAATATGAGTCTCTCTCTAGAAGGTATTGGAGCAATTTTATCCACAGAAGATGGAATTACTAAAATAGTCAGATTAATTCCAGGAGGACCTGCTGAAAAATCAGGTCTCTTAAAGGTAAATGATAAAATTGTAGGAGTGGCCTCCCTGCCAGAAAATGACATAGAAGATGTTAGAGATTGGAGAATCGATGAAGTGGTTCGACTTATTAGAGGTCCAAAA
The DNA here is from genome assembly GCA_038141925.1 of Gammaproteobacteria bacterium. GTDB lineage: Bacteria > Pseudomonadota > Gammaproteobacteria > Magnimaribacterales > AG-339-G14 > MEDG-81. The sequence goes on from JAYQJB010000002.1 coordinate 1,081,580, forward strand.
AATACCAAAGTTAAACTTGAAGTTATTTCTAATTCTTCTCCAGATGATGTCCTAGGTAGAGTGATTGAAATCACCAGAGGATTGGTAAGACTAGAAGATCAGGCTGCAAAGAAGAAGAAAGTAGAGATATACAAACCGAATAAATCCTACAACATCGGAGTTATAGATTTGCCTGCTTTTTATATGGATTTTGAGGCATTTAGTAAAAATCAATTTAACTATAAAAGTAGTTCAAAAGATGTCAGGAATCTTTTAAGAGAGTTAAAAGAAGAACGAGTGGATGGAGTCATTCTTGACTTGAGAGGAAATTCAGGTGGCTCATTATATGAAGCTTACTCTCTTGCAAAACTTTTCATTGGAAAAGGAAGTATTGTGCAAGTAATGGAGTCAAATGGCTCGATTCAGCCTTTGGGTCATACCAGAGGAATTCAAAACTATGAAGGACCAGTAATGATTTTAGTTGATAAATTAAGTGCCTCAGCTTCTGAAATTCTTGCAGGAGCTTTTCAAGATTACAAAAGAGGATTGATTGTGGGCTCAAACACTTTTGGTAAAGGTACTGTTCAAAGGCTGGAAAATCTTTCTTATGGTCAACTAAAATTTACAGAACAGAAGTTTTATAGAGTTTCTGGGAAAAGCACCCAAAATTTAGGAGTCATCCCTGATATCAACCTGCCTTATGTTTTTGATAGTGAAGAAGTTGGAGAAATGGCTCTTGAAAACTCTCTTCCATATGATGATATTTCATCTTTAGAGTATGAACCTTTTAATTCAACTTCAAATATAGAGATGATTCAAAGTTTCTCAAAAAAAAGAGTATCCGATTCAAATCTAAATGAATATATAAAAGATCAAAGAATTCAAATTAAGAATGAATCAGATAAAAAATTAATTCCTGTGAATTATTTAGTAAGAAAATCTGAAAAAAAAGCGCAAGAAGAAAAAAGACTATTCATTGAAAATAGATTCAGAGTTTCTGTAGGTTTAAAGCCCTATTTAAATTTTCAAGAGTTTTTAGATGCTGATCCTGAAGGAATTAAATGAGTTTTCGGAGAAAATGGTTCTTGAAGAAGCAGCGAGAATTTTAATTGATCAGATTAATTTTAATAAGCCCAAAAGACTTTCAAGCTCAGACTAAAGATGAAAATTTTTTCTTTCAATGTCAATGGTTTAAGAGCAAGGCTACACCAGATGAGCGCTTTAATTGACAAGCACTCGCCAGATATTATCTGTCTGCAAGAGACGAAAGTAGATAATGAAAATTATCCTATGGAAAGCATAAATGAATTGGGTTACAAAGCTATAATTAATGGTCAAAAAGGACATTATGGAGTTTCTAACCTTTACAAATCTGAACCTTTAGATTTTCAATTAGGCTTTCCTACAGATAAAGAAGATGCTCAATGTCGATTGATTTCTTCAAGACATAAATTTTCTTCTCAAGAAATCACTATTATCAATGGATATTTCCCTCAAGGAGAAAGCAGAGATCATCCAAAAAAATTTCCATATAAAGAAAAGTTTTTTAAAGATCTGATGATTTATTTAAATGAAAATTTTAGTCCTAAAGATAATATTATTATCTTGGGAGACTTAAATATTTCTCCGGAAGATATTGATATAGGTATTGGAGAAAACAATAGAAAAAGATGGCTCGCAACTGGAAAATGTAGTTTTTTACCTGAAGAAAGAGAATGGCTAGAAAAAATAAAAACTTGGGGATTTTTCGATTCTTACAGAAAATTTTTTCCAAATTCCAATGATAAGTTCAGTTGGTTTGATTATCAGTAGTAGAGGATTTGATGATAATCCAAAAAAGAGGTTTACGAATTGATCATTTATGGGTAACAAAACCTCTTTTGAATATGGCAGTTGAATCTGAAATAGATTACGAGATAAGAGGTATGGAAAAGCCTTCCGATCATGCTCCTGTTTGGACTGAATTTAAAATTTAATTTCTCCTCTCTAAAAAAAATTTCTTTAATAATTCAGAACTTTCGGCGGCAAGGATTCCGCTTGAAATTGAAATTTTATGGTTAAAGAAACTTTCCTCTCTTAGATTTAAATTATTAATGACCACTCCTGATTTTTGGTCTTCTGTTGAAAAAATTAATCTATCTATTCGAGCATGAATACATGCTCCAAAACACATCAAACAAGGCTCTAAAGTAACGTAGAGACTCGTTCCATTAAGTCTATAGTTATCCATTGTTTTTGCAGCATTTCTCAGTACATTAATTTCAGCATGGCTCGATGGGTCAATTTTTGCTTATCGATTGGTTGTGCGAGCGAGAAATTACTTCATTGTCTTTGACTAAAACTGCTCCAACCGGAACTTCATTTTTTGAATAAGCCAATTTGGCCTCATCTAAAGCCAATTTCATATAAATAAAATCCTTTTCAGATTGTAGGTTATTCAAGGATCTTTTTTATCATCTGGATGGATGATTCCATTCCGTCTGAAATTAATTTTTCAAACTCATCTGGTTCAACTTCAGAAGTCCAAACTAATTTTGAAAAATTATTATCTTCAAGAACTGTAACTTTAGCCAAGTGGTGACTCAAAGGTGCAGGAGATTTTATGACACTATAAGTCAAAGATTTGTTAGCCTGGTTCTTTTCAATGATTTTTTCCTTAATTTCTCCAACGCCATCCATTTTGAAAGTTCTTACATCGTTTTTAAGAATAATTTCATTTGCAAAAGGAACCCAATCGGACCTTGTGACGTCAGAAAAGAGTTCCCAAAGCGATTCAGCTGAACATTTTATCTGTTTTTCTATCCTAATTTTTTTCATTAAATTCCTGTCTTAAGTAAGTTGATACATGATTATTTACGTGGAAGTCGCTATCTAAAGGCATTATTTCATTGTGAATTAATTTTTTTGCAACTCTGATCATTATTACAGAAAAATTTAAATAGACATAAAATTCGATAATAGAAGAAATTATCGGCTGAATAGCCTGTATTATTTTCCCAAAATTCAATTGCCTCTTGATTTGAAATTGAGCCTGAAAGCTTTTCAATATTCAATCCATGGCTACTTACATCATCAGTTGTAAGTCCCCAAGCTAAATCGCATAGTGGATCTCCAATGGTTGCCATCTCCCAGTCAAGCAAACTCTTTACCTCAAAGTCTTCAAAGAGAACATTTCCTATTCTAGAGTCTCCCCAGCAAAGTTTTTTTGGATTTTGATTAGAAGGAAGGTTTTCAGATAACCATTGAAAAACATCTTCTAGAAATACATTTTCTTCTCCATCCATACCCCATTCCATAAATGATTTGTAGTATTTAAGATCAGACTGAAGATGAGACCTTTCGTTGTCTCTTTTATCAATTAAGCTTAATTCTAAATTCTCATAGTTTATTTTATGAAAAGATACTAAATTTTCTAACCAACCTAACCAAACTGATCTAATTTGATCAGGAGAAGCTTTCCCCATCATGCCATCAGGATCCATGTGATAAGGTGGATTATCCGAAGGCGCCTCTCCACTGACATATTTCATTACATAAAATTCTGATCCAATAATTTCTTCATTTTGTTCAAAAAATAAAATTTCCGGTACAGGAAAGTTTAATTTATTTAATTGCTCCATGATTTCAACTTGTAAACCAAGATCGTATTCAGGAAACACTTGAAAGCCAGTCGGCTTAATTCTTAAAACAATATCTTCATCAACATTTTTTCCAAATACCTTGCATGAGAAAGTTTCGTTTGAAAAGCCGCTAGCTTCTGAAGATTCGTGCGGCTGGATAGAAATATTTTTTTTCTTATAGCGCTCTTTCGTTTCGAGCCAGTTTTTAAAAATTGATAATTTTTTATGAAAATTTTTTTCGACAGAAACAGGCATTATTAAGGTTTATCGAAAAGATCCTTGAACCCACTAGGTTCGTGAGGTCCTAAAAATAATTGTTCTAAAACTCCTCGACCTTGAAGTTCTTTTTCTGGAGTCTTAAGCTTAACTTCGCATAAAGATTGAACATGAAGAAAAGGAGGGTCTTGAGGATCGTCATTTAAATCATAGGTATCGTAGTGAGTTTCCAATTCTCCTTTGAATTGACCATGACCCCAATCAGGGTGCATGTACCCTAAACCACACATAAACATATTTACCTTAGGCGTAATTTGAAATTCAAATAATTCTTCTTGTGAAGTTTTTAAACTCAAAGATAGAGATTCAACTCTTCTTGTTTTAGGTAAGTAAGAGATAGACTTTTGATGTGAAACAAAATTAGATTGTTCTTTCCCATCGTCGAATTGAATTTTTGCAAAAGCATTATCAGCTTCTCCTTTTTCGTTATCAATGTAATAAATATGTGTCGCTAACTCATCAAAATGAACAGGAGCCCAAAGCCAAAAAAATTGTGGCATTTCAAAAGGCACCATAGGCTGACTATCGCCAGCTCCAACAGGTCTAACCCCCAAGATCTATCTCTTGTTCCAATAAATTCTTTTGGCGATATTTTGATTATTTCATTTTTTATTTTAATTTCTCCAGACCAATTTCCATGCTGAGTTAATCTACAGGTATCCATAATTTTTCTAGGGCCATTAAATAGAGTCATATTAGGTTCCTGCATAGGCTCAAATTTTTTAGTGAATTCTAGCTTTGCTGTAATATCTGAATCATTCTTTGAAAGTTCAACGGAAAGCTTTTCTAGAGGCTCAAGAACTTTAACTTCTATAGGGCCCTACTTTTGTATTAAGTCTTTCAAGACCCAAAATTCTTGAAGATCTAATATTATGTTGCTTTCCATCAACTGCTACAGTGAAAGAAGCATCCATAATATTCAAATTTGGATATAAACATAATACAGCAGCAAAATAAAAATCTTCTTTTTTGGAATACCCATTAAAAAAATAACGATCATAAAAATTTCTTTCTGTGCCAACTTCTGAAACAGGATGAGGTAATTGGTGAATTGGATAATCGTCTGCTTTAGTAATCATCTTTTTAATTTATTTATTTAGAAAAACTCATTGAAGCTATGTCGATGTCCATATCAAAATCCCTTCCAGAAGCCTCTACACCAATAAGTTTTATTTTATTAGGGTTTAGATTTCTTTTTTTTGGACTTTTATTACTGTATCGAATGAATTCAGTAAATTCAATTTCAAAATCTTGCCATTCATTAGTGACTTCAAATTCGCCTGAGATATCTGACCCAAGGAAAGATTGAACCTTTAGTTTTTATATGGATAAAATATTTTTCGTTATTTCCTCTTGCTTTGAATTTTAATCTTGAAAACTCACTTAGCTTACTTGCATCAATTTCTTTTCCTGAACATTAAAAATCCTCCGCCATCGGTAGAAACATTTCCTTTTGCAGAGATAAAATCAAAATTTTCATTTGCAGATTCTTTTAATTCCATGGAACCATCTGATTTACCTCCCATGACCTGATCTTTTACAAAACGCCAAGCATCCATATCAATATTTTTTTTGGGTAGAATTTCAAAAGAAAGCATATTTAAAGACAAGAAAATTAGTAATAAATATTTCAGCATAATTTAGTCCAAAAGTTTTTCCGATGCCATATTATTTAATTCTTCTTCAAAAACTAAGTCTTTCGTAGAATTAAGTCTATCCACATACAAAAATCCAAATAAATGATCAAGTTCATGCTGGAATACTGTTGCTAAGAAATCTTCAACTATTACTTCTTTTTCATCAGCATATTCATTGAAGATATTTAATTTTAAGCTTTCGTGGTCTTTCAACATATCCTCTTAAGCCTGGAACACTCAAACAAGCCCTCCCAAAAGCCTTGTTTTTGATCGTCAATTACTTCTAATTTTGGATTAAATATGACAAATTCCTCAGAATTTTCTAAATTATCGTATCTTTCTGAATCGCTTTCTAATTTTATAACGGCTAACTGTATAGATAGTCCTATTTGGGGTGCAGCCAAGCCTATTCCACCAGCTCTTTTCATAACATCCCACATTTTAGGAATTAATTCTTGTATTTCCGAAGATAAAATTTCTTCTTTAGTAAGTTCTTTAGCAGTTTGTCTTAAAATAGGATTGCCTAATTTTAGGATTTTGAACTCATTTACAGAGATTTTTTTCATAAAAATACCAATTTTTATTGTTAAATTTAGCTTTCACTAAAATTGACTTAAGTTTTTAAAGGTCTTAAACTTGCCGTCGTAAAGGCATATTAAGTGTCTTAGGAGAATTATCAATGTTTTTAATGAATTTAAGAAAATTATTTGCTCAATTTTCAAAACTGATATCTTTATCTGTTTTAATAGTTTTAGTTGGTTGTTCAAGTACTCCTTTTATGCAGAACAATATAGTTGCAACAAAATATCTATTAGATAATTTTGTTGAAGATGCTGGAGGAAAAGGACAAGTTAACGCTGAAACTTATCATTGGGAAGTCGATGCTTCAGCTTTAGGTTGTGCTGAACTTCAGGCTGAAAGAATAAGGCATTCTGCTTTAATTGATAGTGTTGCTGAAAAAGTAATAGAAAATTCATCCAGATCAACTAGTTATGCATCATACGGTCTGGAAATGCATGATCCAACTTTAGGAACTAGTTTTGTAGGTGTTAAATCTACAGGATTAAATCCTGAAGTTTCAGAATACAGAAAGTTAAAATTAGCAGTTGAAAAGTTGAAATCTGCTTCAATTGATAAATGTACTTCTGCTGAAGTAATGAGAACTCCCTAATTAAGGGAAAATTTTAACCAGTTTCCAAAGCTTTCAAGATTATCGACCTAGTCTCGGCTGGGTCGATAACCGCATCTATCTCTAATTGCGTAGCTGCCTCTAAAGCCCTTCCAGCGTCATACATTTTTTGAACTAGCTTATTGAATAATTCTTCTCTTTCTTTTTCATCTTCAATAGCTTCCAACTCTTTTTTGTAACCTAGTTTTACTGCCCCTTCTAAACCCATTCCTCCAAATTCTCCTGTTGGCCAAGAAGCGGTGAAAATAGGTATGTAAAAACTTCCTCCAACCATAGCCATTGCACCCAAACCGTAGCCTTTTCTCAAGAAGATTGCTACCAAAGGAACTGAGATATTTGCACCTGCATTAAATAGACTACCCATTTTCCTTACAGCCCCTTCTCTTTCACTATCAACGCCAACCATAAAACCAGGAGTATCTGCTAGAGAAACTATTGGAAGATTATGTTCATTACAAATCGAAATAAACTGTCCAGCTTTTTCAGCTGAAGTTGCATCCACAGCTCCGCCCAAATGCTGACAATCATTTGCAATAAGCGCTACTGGTTTGCCCTTTAATCTCATAAACCCAGTAATTACACTTCGACCATAAATTTTTCTTACTTCCAGAAAAGAATCTTTATCAGCAATGGTTTCTATAATATCTCTTACTGAGTAAGCCATTCTTCTATTTTCTGGAATAAGGTTTCTTAAAATTGACTGGTCCTTAGCTTCCCATTTATTAAGACTTCCCTGAAAATAAGAAAGTAATTTCTTCGCAAAGCTTGTTGCGTCTGCTTCATCTTCTGCAAGATAATCAATAACACCTAATTTTTCTTGTTCTTCAGCTGGACCAATATCTTTTGGATTTACCTTGCCAAGTCCTCCTCCTTCTATCATTGCCGGTCCTGCCATTCCCAACCAAGAATTTTTTGTAGAAATGCGAAAATCTGCAGTTCCAAATAATGCAGCATTCCCAGCGAAGCAATATCCATTATTGACAGCAATTCTTAGGCTTTTTCCTTTTAATTTTGCCCAATTACTAAAGGAAGGAATATTTAATCCTGCAAATTGAACATGTACATCCGTGTCGCCTGGTCTACCTCCGCCTCCTTCTGTATACATCACGACGGGTAAATTTTGTTTTTCGGCTGTCTCGCAAATCCTATCTAATTTTTTGTGGTGATAATAACCTTGAGTGCCTGCTAAGACTGAATAATCATTGATGATTATTGCAGAAAGGGCTTTGTTAACATCTAAGATTTCACTATTTATCTTACCAAATCCAGTAATTATCCCATCAGCAGCCGTTTCGGTTCTTAACTCCTCGAGTTCCCTTCTACTTTTTGCGCTGCAATAGCAAGCTGACCATATTCTACAAAGGAATCTTTATCCACTAAATCATCAAGATTTTCTCTAGCTGTTCTGTATCCTTTTTCGTATCTCTTCTCTTTTGCAACTCCTCTTTCATCATCTAGAGTTTTAGATAATCGATTATAAAGTTCTATGAGCTCTGATCTATCTGACATTTACGATATTGCTGGGGCTGATTTTCCAAGTTTTTGTTCTCTCAAGGTTCTTTTCAAAACTTTCCCTGTAGCATTTCTTGGTAAAGCTTTGATGAACTCCACACTTTTTGGTATTTTGAATTTTGCTAAGTTTTTAAGACAGTGATTGATGATATCTTCATCAGTTAAATTTTCATTAGGTTTTAGAGCAATAAATGCAAGGCCAACTTCTCCCCACTTTTCATCAGGTATACCTATGATTGCAGCTTCAGCAATTTGAGGTAATTGATAAAGTACATTTTCTACTTCAGCTGGATACACATTTTTCCCCCAGAAATATACATATCCTTTTGACGGTCAACAATGTAGATGAAACCTTCATCATCCATTTGTGCAGCATCTCCTGTCTTTAACCAGCCATCCACAAAGGAATTTTCTGTTGCCTCCTCATTATTCCAATATCCTGGTGTGATATTTGGACCTTTAATAAATATTTCTCCTACTTCACCTTGCTTTACTTCATTACCCTTTTCATCGACTATTTTTACCTCCGTATGTAACAAAGGTTTTCCTGCTGAACCAATTTTTCTTGCAGCGTCATCACCAGATAATCCAATTCCACCAGGGCTGGTTTCTGTCATACCCCAACCTTGCCAGAGTTCTACGCCCTTGTTTTGCCAAGTCTCTATGATGACTTCAGCGCATGGTGCTCCACCTACACCGGCTCCTTCAATTCTAGAGAAATCTGTTGTCGCAAAATTTGGATGTTGCATCATAAACTGGAAAGGTGCAGGCACAGCAAAAAAATGGGTAATTCCAAAATCAGGATTATTAATAATTTCCAAAGCCTTTCCTGGGTCAAACTCTTTCATCAGCACAACTTGTCCACCATTATGCAAAATTGGATTTGCATAACAATTCATGCCGCCTGTATGAAATAGTGGCAAAACAACAAGTTGAATTGTTTTATCAGTAATTCTTGCAGTAGCTCCTAAATTTACAGTATTGAAAAATTGCATTTGATGATTGATCATAGCGCCTTTAGGGTGACCAGTTGTGCCAGAGGTATACATCAACATAATTAAGTCATCATGATTACTTTCTACGGTTTCGAAATTATTATTTTCTAAAATAGCCTGTTCATATTCACTACCGTAATTGTCCTCTTCAATCATTAAAGAGTTTTTTAATCCGCAATCTTTAATTAGTTCTTGAGCAATGTCCTTAAACTCAATAGAGTAAATCAAACACATTGGCTTGCTATCATTAAGAATATACTCAAGCTCTGGCTTTGTAAGCCTCCAGTTAAGAGGTAATTCAACACCACCAATTTTTCCACAGGCAAATTCAAGCTCAAAAACTTCGGCACAATTGTGGGCTAAGATCGCAACTCGATCTCCTTTTTTCAAACCTTTTTGTTGCAACCACCCTGCCAATGATTTAGATCTTTGATTTAATTCATAATATGAGGTTTCTCGACCATTTGAGATCTCTTTGATAGCGATTTTTTTTGGCCTAAAGTTAGATTGATACTCTACCCAATCATAATATTTTACAGTCATTATTTATCTACTTTTATGAAAATTTGTCGTTTAACTATGCTTCAAATAAATTTCGGATGCAATAATTTGAATGAGAATTAATTTGTAATAAAAAAATCTTTTTTAATAAACTTTATATAAAGGTATAAGCAAAAATTAAGATTTGATTGTCTATTATAACTATCCCCTAAGAGATGAAATGATTAGTGAATATTTAAAATCAGTTTGGAATTTTTGTAGAGAATATCCTTTTTATGCAGTGGCCTTTTTTTATGGCGGCTACTTAATAGGCGTAGTCTACTTTTAGTTATTTTGTAGATTTTTGAACCAGTTCTTTAGGATCTGGTATAGCAGAATACTCGTCAAAAACCCTATCCTTAAACATGTTTTCTGGTGAAACAGATTCATATTCTGCATTTTTATCTAACGGATCAGAATAGAAACCCAGTACATAGCCTCCCTTCGAATATCCTATTAAAGATCTCATTTCCGGCGAAATATCTTTTGCAATCTCAGGCGGACAGGATAGATATTGATTTTCTTCCTGACGCAGCCAATTAAGAGCATAATGCAGAAAAACTCCAGTTCGGATATCATTTTTTGAAGTATTTTCTCCTCCGCCATGCAGTACAGTTCCAGTATAAAGAAGTACTGATCCCGCTTTCATTTCGGCATAAGCTATTTCATCGTCATTAGGAATTCGGTCTTTTTCCCAGAGATGAGATCCAGGGACAATCTGCGTGGCTCCATTTTCCATAGTAAAATCTGTTACTGCCCAAATGGTACTCATAAGTGGTTCAACTTTTCTAGGTAAATAACCACCCCAAATTCCTCTATCTCTATGTAGAATTTGTTTACTTTCTCCTGGACCAATACTTACTGCCGAAGTGAAATGCAGTTGATAACCGTCGCAGTATGGAGATAAATACTTTTCAGAAACTTCATTGATTAAAGGATTTAATGCTAATTCTCTACAGGCTTCAGATCTTGCAATTAATGCCCCAACTCTTTTCGTTTTAAATCCAGTAAATTCATCCCTACCAAAAACATTATTTTTTAAGAACGGTTTAAGATCTTGATTGATTCTAGAAATATCATCTGAATGTAAGAGGTTATCAATTATCACTCCAGCATCCTTGTTAAGAACATCGATAATCTCTTCCGAAGAAGCTGAGCTTGAGAGGTGAACTAAATCAGCCATCTAAGAAATATACTATTAAAAGAGAGAAACTTAAAAAGATTTTTGAAAGCCAAATACTATTTGGGTTTTGTCTTTCATTTGGAGACCATTTTTTTCATTGATTATTGGGTTAATAATCTCCAAGGCAAGTCTGTCTTCAGATCCAGGAAAGATTTGGGTAAGAAAATTAAAACCCAAACCTAGTTCAGCTGTAAAACCACCATAATTTGATGTTATTGAGGTCTGAACCGGTGCCTTGATATTGGAATCAAAGCCTGAGATGTCTTGCTGATGATTGAGTCTCAATCTCGATGAAATAGAAAAGTTTCTGCTAACTGAATATTGATACCAAGAGTCAAAATAAGTTTTATCTCCATAATGCCATTCCTCAGATGAGATATTTCTAGAGAACCTAATTTGATTTCCAAAAGTATGTTCATCAGATAATGTATAAAGGTTTGTAAAACCAACAATCAAAGCAATAGAATCATCACCTGATTGCATACCGTAAGGCAAAGCCATTTCCATATTGGTATTCATGGGGGTAAGTACTTTGCCTTTTTCGTTTTTATCTCCAACAGAAAACTTCAAGCCAATTTCTGCATGCCACCTGCTTTTATCTTGCTCATTAATGTTTACTAATGCAGAAAAAGATAAATCAGAAAGATCTGAAGAGGATGAATTGAATGAGCCAATATTATTTCTCATCATTGCGTGATAAGTATTCAAATTCATGGATTTATCCATAAACATTGTCATGAACATCAAAGTAACTTCATCCGTTGGAGCATACATGCCGCCAAGCATTAACATTTTCATACTCATTTCGATTGGAACAACACTAAGTTTTGCTGGTGAATTTGAATGTGGGTTGTCTATAACTAAAATTTCGCCATCTGAGATCGAATTTCCATCTAAAGAATTACCTCTCATTTTCATGTAAGAGGCTCTCAAAGAAATCATTGATTCGCCTTTTTTGTGCATATGATCGGCCATAACTCCAATAGGTGCATGACCAATTGCCTGAGAACCAAATGCCGAAATCGAGGAAAGTAAAAGAAAAATTATTTGAATGGAACGCATGAGCATGCGCATTCTATCTTATTGAGAGCTATTGAAGTAGGAAGTTAACTCCACCAATTTGAATTAAATCATTTTTTATCAAACCAAGTTCTTTTGCTTTTTCATAGACTATTTCTTTATTTTTTACTGACAACTCAAAGGCATTGATTCCCTCGCCCCTCTGATCGAGATCATCAACAAACTTGATTCTGGAGTCTGAGAAATTAATTTGAAGATTTTCATCTGATTTAACTCCAAAAGCTTTTTCCCATTTTTTACAAAGAGCGGATTTATCATCGGATTGCATCACAACGCCGCATAATCTCTCAGCATTATCATTTTTTGAAACACACTTTTCCCAATCAAGGCCTGCCCAAAGCCATGCTGACTCAGGTTCCATTTTATCAATTGAAACTATTGCTCCACCAATATGTTTGGGATGCAAGTGAATGGTTTTTCCAGTTACGTGGCCTTCGCTTCTCTCAACTTCATAAACAATGCCAATATTTTCCTTGGTTACGCGTTCTTTTTCTTTAGCAACATCATCGCAATCTACAATTACCATGTAACCACCATTTCCACCTCTACGATTTAAAAATCTTTCTGCAGTGGTGTTTTCTTTTACGGGGGTAACAATCTCTATAAAAGTATCACCCAAAGGAATTAATGAGTTTATAAGTCCAAAGTGAATGAGACCGTCATCGTGAAAAGCTACTTTTAAATCAAAGACATCACAAATTTGATTCGCAATAGAATCCCTTTCTTCAGCAACGATAACTAACTGTCTTAATCTCATAATATTTGTAAAATAATATTTTAAGGATAAATAAAAGGAGAGAAAAATGAAAGAAATAGATATGGGAACAGATCACCTAAAAGCTCTGAAAGGAGATGGTTTGGGAAAAATTATAATGAATAGACCTGAAGCTAGAAATGCTATGTCGGATGAAATGAATGCAGCGATGATGGCAACTTTAGAAGATTTTGAAAATGATTCTGAAGTAAGAGCGGTCATTCTTACAGGTTCTGAAGGTGCTTTTTGTGCGGGCGGAGATGTAAAAGGTATGGCCAATAAAAAAGATGATCCTAAACGAACAATTGATATAGCAATCCATGAGCAAAGAGTGCATCAAAGAGGTACCTCGGGTAAATTATTTAAAATGCCCAAACCCACAATTGCTGCAGTGAATGGGCCCGCAGCTGGGGCAGGAATGTCTTATGCTCTTTCTTGTGACCTTAGAATAATGTCCGATAGTGCTTTTTTCACTACTGCTTTTGCAAAAGTAGGCTTTTCTGGTGACTATGGAGGATCTTACTTTATGACTCAGTTAGTGGGTTTATCAAAGGCAAAAGAACTTTATTTTTTATCAGACAAAATTCCTGCTGAAGAAGCTCTGAAACTTGGGCTAACTAATTGGGTTGTAAAACACGAAGAGCTTGAGCAGAAAACTTTAGAATTAGCTAAACAACTTGCTGAAGGTCCAGCAGTTGCTTTTCGATACATGAAAGAGAATCTAAACAGAGCCGTAAGTGGAGAAGTAGATGATTGTCTGGATCTAGAAGTCACACATCATGTTCACTGCGGTCAAACAGAAGATCACAAAAATGCTACAAAAGCTTTTGTTGAAAAAAAACAGCCAGTATTCAAAGGTCGATAATTACTTATGAGGAGTAACTAAATACTTTTGTCCGGTAGCTTGTTTAGCGTAGTTTTTCAAAATCTCTGGATCTAGCATTTCTTCAAGAGAAATTTCAGCTGTATAGGAGCTTGAAAAAGTAGTAGTGATTTCATTGGCTACTCTCTCTCTCATTTTTAAGAAAATTTCTGGTCCTGCTTTTCCAATGAAAGGTGTTAAAAGCCATCCTCCTAAACCCCATTGCAATCCATAAGATCTATTCAATACAGTGGGTGTTGGGTCTAGGCCGCCATAAATATAAACTTGTTTATAGGTATCCGAACCATATCTACTATATTCGGAAGCTTTCTTATTTGCTGAGATCTCCATTGCAGATAAAATCTGTCCAGCTAACTTTCCTTCATTACCTCCTCCGGTAGCATCAAATCCTAAGGTTGCACCAGTAGCATCAATTGCAGCTATTAAATCCCATGAAAGAATCTTCGCTCATATTACAAACATATTCAGCGCCAAGATCTTTTAAAAGATTTACGTGTTCTTCTTTTCTTACGATATTTACCAAAGGAATATCATCTGCCTTACATATTTTTACTAACATCTGACCCAAATTTGATGCTGCGGCAGTGTGGATGATAGCTGTATGATTTTCCATTTTCATGGTTTCTGTAAACCCAAGAGCAGTTAGAGGGTTTACAAATGAAGAGGCAGCTTCTTTTGAGACTAGTCCCATCGTTCATGACAAGGCAACTATCTACAGGTACACATCTGTATTCGGAATACATCGCACCACCTGCTACTCCAACAGTTTTACCGATAAGGCCTTTTCCAGCTTCCCCGGCATCGACAACAACTCCGCCTCCTTCATTTCCAACTTTCATAGATTTGTCAAATCTAGCAGCCATGGTTTTATGCAGAGCAGATAGTATATTCATTGTTGTAACTTTGTCGTCTCCAGAGCCTTCTGTAGTTATAGAACTGAGATCTGCTGCAAAGCTTATTAATAATCCCAAGTCTGATGGATTAATAGGAGAAGCTTCAACTTTCAATAAAACCTCGTGATCTTTGGGTGTAGGCATTTCTACACTTTCAATAGATAGCTTTAGCTGACCATCGCTCGTTACTTCCGAACGAATTTCTCTTGATGTATTAGACATTTTTTCTCCTATGTTAATTCGATATTTTTATCTTTTGCCTAATCAAATAGACAAATCGCTCTGACTTCAATGCTCTCACGAGGGGAAACCTTTGAATCACAACTCAAATCATCAAAGGCGCTATGTAAAGTAGGCATAAAAGGATTTTCATTAGAATCGTAAGTTTTAAACATCACCACTTCATCTCTATTCATTTTTGGATAGAAGTACCATTTGTGATTATCGCTGTTCGTTGATTGATATATTTCAACGGTAAAACCATTTTCATCGGCTAAAGTTTCAGTTTTTTCTTCTTCTTTTCCATAGTTAAATAAATCGGTAGGTATTAATTCTTTTTCAGAAACTGTTCTGGAATCGCAAAGGGCAAAGGGTGCGTCCATCCCGTCTTCATCAAAACGCCTCCATAAATTATAGACAGTGATTCTACTCGGGTTGGAACCATTCTCATCAAGTAAGGGTTGAATGGTTTGTTTGAAATTCGGAGTAAAGTCATTGTGTACCAATCTATGAGCGCCTAATCTTTTGCCTTCAGCAGCTTCAGCTTCATTTCTTGTAATGTGACTTACGATAAAAACTTGAGCAGCCCCAGTCTGCTTTTTAACCAAATTGGCCATTTCGTCATAGTAGATTTCTGTTACTTCTTTGTCGTCATAAAAGTCAGTCATTGCCGATTTGTGATTCAATAAAATAAAACCAGACTCGGTTAAGGAGTGATCTTCTTCCCTAGCATTGAAAACTTCTTTCATGAAGCCCTTGTGATCGGGTCTATTTGGATCAGGCTCCTTGACTCCAAAAGCTGGCTTTGGTTCGTCTTTTTTTAATGGATTTCTGTAGAAAAATTCTGCTTTCATCATTTATGTTGCATATTCTATGCTAAAAACTATCTCTTTCGAAGCATATGTGGTTTTAAATCTTTTAACTGATTTACGCCCATTAGTTTCATATCTCTTTCGATTTCATTTTTCATATTACCAAGAGCTTTTTCAACTCCATCTTGACCAGCAGCGGCTAAGCCAAAAAGATACATTCTTCCCCCCGAGCAAGCTGTAGCTCCCATCGCCATTGCCTTGAGAACATGCGTTCCTCTTTGTATGCCTCCATCTAAAATAACTTCTATTTCACCACCTACTTCTTGAAGAATTTCATCAAGTTGATCAAAGGGACTTCTTCCTCCATCAAGTTGTCTGCCGCCATGATTCGATACCATAATCGCGTCGGCATTCATCTCTACTGCTTTTCTGGCATCGCTAGGACTCATGATGCCTTTGAGACAAAATTTTCTTCCCCAATCGTTTTTGAGCTTTATGACATCATCCCAAGTCATGCTTTGGTCCAACATAGTCGTAAAATAGTCTCCGACAGATATAGCAATATTTGTTCCTTCATTTAACATGACTGGATAATTGAGATAATTCAAACTTTTCTCTAAACAAATAATTTAAAGCCCAGGCTGGTTTTATACCAAATTGAAAAATACTTTTTGGTGTTAATTTTGGCGGAGTAGTGAAACCTGTTCGTAAGTCTCTCTCTCGATTACCTCCGGTAATCGTGTCAACCGTTAAAGTTAAAATTTCAAAATTGGCCTCTTGCGCCATAGAAATCATTGAATCATTCAAGCCTCTATCCTTATGAAAATAGAACTGAAACATTTTAGGAGTCTTAATCAATTCATCTATATCCTTAAGTTTTACTGTCCCTAAAGAAGATACGCCAAATAAGGTATTGAACTTTTCAGCTGCTTTTGCAACTGCTCTTTCACCTTGATGATGAAACAATCTTTGTAAAGCGGTTGGAGAACAAAAAATTGGTAATCCTAACTTATAACCCATTACCTCTACTGACATATCAATATTTTCAACTCCTGCAAGTACATTAGGAATTAAATCAACATCTTGGAATGCTTCGGTATTTCTTTGATAAGTGGTTTCGTCCTCTGCTGCCCCATCAATGTAATGATAAATAGGACCTGGCAGTCTTCTTCTGGCTAAGTCTTTTAAATCTTGAAAATTGTTACAGTTTTTAAGAGATCTAGGCATGATATTTAAAAAACTATTTTAAACGGCAATCTTCTTATGTAATAGTAATGATTAGAAAAAACAGAGGTCAAAATGTCAGAATACAAAACACCAAACTTTTCCATAGATTTATCAGGTCAGATTGCCTTGGTAACCGGAGCATCTTCTGGGCTGGGATACCGTTTTTCGAAAGTACTAGCTTCTTGTGGAGCAAAGGTCGCAATATCTGCTCGTAGAAAAGAGAAACTAGAATCTTTGGCTGAGGAAATAAAGGCTAATGGCGGTGAATGCATGGTTGTGCCAATAGATATGACTGACAGAAAAAGCATCAAGTCAGCAGTTGATACTGTGTCTAAAGAAATGGGCACTATTGATACTTTAGTAAATAATGCTGGCATCCCAGATGCACAATGGGCTGTTAAACAATCGGAAGAATTGATCGATAATGTTATGGAAACCAACCTTACTGGTCCATACATCCTCTCTTGTGAAGTAGCGAGAAAGCTAATTGAAGAGAAAAAACCTGGCAGAATGGTCAATATAGCCTCTGTTGCGGCTTTCAACACTACGCCACAATCAGCGGCTTCTCTTTATTCAATAACTAAAAAAGCTGTAGTGAGAATGACCGAGGCCCTAGCTGTTGAATGGTCGAAAAGTTACATAAATGTAAATGCAATTGCTCCAGGAGCTTTTTCCTCAGAAATGCTAGATGGCATGATAGAAAGAGTCGGTGACTTTAGCCAAGCATTTCCAAGAAAAAGAATTTGTACACCAGAGCAAATGGATTCAACTTTGTTATTCTTGGTATCTCCTTCTTCGGAATGTGTAACTGGAACTTGTATAAAGATAGATGATGGACAAGGTCCTAGATAAATAATCTATGCTTTCATTCTTTCAAGCATATTTTGCATTTGCTGATGCAATTTATTGACTGCTTGAAGAGGTCTTACAATGACTTTAAATTCCGTGATTTTGTTTTCTTCATTCCAGGAGATCAAATCAATACCATTGACATAAATTCCGTCAATCTCTGATTCAAATTCAAGAACTGCTGAGTTTTCACCAATGATTTCTTTAATGTATCTAAATTTCGATGGACTTTTTTCATCTAGGATTTCTTTGGGTGAATCTTCTCCGCCAAAAACTCCGCCTGCAGCCATCAAATACATTTTTGTTATCTCTTCCTCTTTGGGGCGTGTAGACCACTGGAGAATAAAAAACACAATCCTCAGCCAAAATTTCATCATATTTATCTGGGTTATCTGATTTGATAACCTCGTACCATTTTTCTATAGCATGCATTTTTATCTCCTTATAACAATTAAAAAATTTTTTGAAACTCTATGTTAATCTTAATTCAAAGTTTCATTATTTGGGAGAGATTATGGACGAATTAGTAAAAAAAGGTGCTGTTGAATTAAGTCGACTTATTAAAAATGGAGAAACTTCAAGCGAAGAAGTCGTAAAAGCTCATCTGAAGAGAATAAAAGAAGTAAATCCAGAAATTAATGCTATTACGATTTCTTTGGAAGAATCTGCTTTGGAATTAGCTAAAAAAGTGATAGCGCCTCTAAAGAAGAAAAAGCAAGGCCTCTTCATGGAGTTCCTTTTACCATAAAAGAAAATATAGATTTTGAAGGTTTGCCCACAACTAATGGGTTACCATTTTTTGCCGAAGAATTTCCACCAAAAAACGCTCCTATCGTTGATCGAATGTTGAATGCTGGAGCTATTCCAATAGGAAGAACCAACTTGCCTGAGATGGGTTTGCGCTTAGATACCGACAATCCATCTAAGAGGTCGAACATTCAATCCGTGGAATAAAAAATTAACTCCCGGAGGATCAAGTGGTGGAGAAGCGGCGGCAATTGCAACTGGAATGTCCCCCATTGGACTGGGAAATGATGTTGGTGGCTCTCTTAGAAATCCTGCTTACTGCTGTGGGATAAGTTCAATCAAACCAACTGTAGGTAGAGTCCCAGGAGTACATAGTGGCGCTATGGAACTCATCGGTTTGATTGCACCTTTTTTGACTGACGGGCCGATGGCAAGGAAGGTTGAGGATATTAAAGCTGGTCTTTCAATTTTGGCAGGCAGACATATTGATGATCCAAATTCGGTTGATGTTCCATTGGAAGGAAAAATGCCAGAGAAATTTAAAGCTGCCCTAGTAAAAGAAATAGATGGTATTGAACTACCACCAACGACAGTTAAAGAGATTGAAGAAGCTGGAAAAATTCTTTCTGAAAATGGTTGGGATGTTGAGGAAGTACAGGCTCCAGAATTAGATAAGGTCTTTGACATGTGGGGAGTAATTCTTATGGAAGGTGGTATGGAACTTGCTCCTAAAGAGCTTTTTAAACCAGAAACTGCGGCTTATCTAGATAGATGGTCTGAAACTTTCAGTCATATAAATTTATCAATGGATGAAAAGTTCACTGAGAGGTTTAGACTAAGAAAAGTTTGGTCAAATTTCCTGAACGAATATCAAGTTTGTATTGGCCCAACTTGGTGTAATTTACCATGGCAAATTGATACAGATTTAGATCCAAAATTAGGAAATGATGCGCTTAAAAAAAGTTTCTACTTTATTGCGCCTGCTAATGGCTTAGGATTGCCTGCTGTGGCTTTAGCTACTGGAGTATCAGATGGCATTCCGACTGGAATTCAAATATATGCTGATTTATTCAGAGATGATTTGGCTTTGTTAGCAGCAGAAATAATTGAAAAAGAAAAACCTTGCCCTTCTCCAATTAATCCTAATTAAATGAAGCTTTTAGAATATAATCTTTTTTAAAAAAATGATTATTAATTTTCACAACATAGAACTAGAGAGTTCTGAAGATACATTTCGTCCTACTTTGATAAGCGAAGAATGTGCTCTGAAGGCTGACTTCAAAGACAAAAAAGTTTTGGACATGGGATGTGGTATTGGTCCTCTTGCAATTTATTTCGCAAAAAATGGAGCTTCTGAAGTAGATGCTTGTGATATTTACGATAAGCATTTAGAACTTACGAGACTTAATGCAAAGCGAAACAACGTTTCAATAAATATTATTGAATCAGACTTATTTCAAAACGTAACCAGTAAATACGATCTAATTTGTTGCGATGTTTCAGGGGTATCGAAAAATATTGCTGAAGTAACTGGTTGGTTTCCAACGGAAGTTCCTAAAGCAGATGATACCGGATCAAATTTGATTGTAAGAGTAGTTGAAGGCAGTCAAGGATATCTTAAAGAAGGTGGCTGTTTAAATATTTGCACAACCTCTTTTTCAAAAATTCAAGAAATTGAAAATACCATGCAAAATTCTTTTCCAGATAAATGGGAGAAGATTTTAGAAAAAGAGGTACCTTTTTCTAAACGTCTGATGGCAAATTTAGATTTATTGAAAGATGAAATGTACTTAGAAAAAGATGGAAGTATTTCTGGATATTTTCCATGTACAAATTAAGTAAATAAATTTTTAAGTTCTTTTAATTGTTCTTCGCTTAACTCACTCATATTTTCAGTATCTAAACATTCTTTCAACTCTTGAGTATTTTTTACCCCCAAAATCACTGAACTTACTTTTTGTATCGAAAGAGCATAACGATGCGCCAGAGAGGCTGGAGATTCGTCCCATTTTTTTGCAAGTTCTCTAAAAGGCTTTGCTCTCTCATAGTCATCAAAGTCATGTTTGTCTCTTCCTGATGGATGCGGTTCGCGATCCATTTTTGATGTTAATGCTCCTGCTTGAACAGCTCGAATGGCCAAAATGGGAATATCTTTGTCTTGACACTCTTTGAGAATTCTATTTGGATCGGGTTTTTTGCTTATGTAGCCAATAGCTCCAATAGAATTCATCATGTTCACAGCGCACTGCATTGCCTCGGGTTGTTTTTCATGATTAATTGCAGAAATTAAAGCTTCTTCTTCACCCAACCCTATTCCCCAAGAATCTATCTTTCCTTCAGACTTCAATCTTTCAAAAGCTGGAATCACTGAATCATAATAACAAGTCAAAGAGGTTGTAATTGAATCTCTTAAATCATTTAAAACGGGGAGTTGATAGTCATCTTTGATCAATTGAGAGTGCAAAAGAAATAAGTTTACCTTTTCTATTTTCATCCTCTCAAAACTTTCGATAAGAGATTCATTGAGTTTTTCATAAACCTTATCGTGTGGAAGAGTACCCAACTGACATTTGGTTGTGATTTTCAATTTAGATGGATCTCTGTCTTTGAGAGCTTCTCCAACGACCAGTTCTGCCTCTCCTCTGCCATACATTGGAGCCATATCAAGATGATTGATACCGGAATCAATAGCATATAGAACAGTATCAACCGCCTCTTTTCTAGTTGTTTTACCCCATACATTACCTATCCCGCCTCCACCTAAAGTTAAAGAACTGATTGATCCAAAAGGCGTGAAGTTTCGATATTTCATAAGTGTGTCCTAGTTTAAATTTTATTTTGAGGTGGCATCGTATTTATAAAAACTATCCATAATTTTTTTAATAAAAAATTTCATTACTAAGTTTCTAAAAATAGCAAAGAAATCCGAAAGATGAAAAATTTTTGCATTCCTGGTAGCAGTTTTTTGTGCCTTAGCCGTTCTATACTTTCTTTTATTCTCGTAATCATTAAGTCCTAATTCAACATTATCAAAAGAAGAAAGACTTGAAGCCAGAACAATACCATCCTCAATGGCCATAGCAGCTCCTTGAGCAACAAACGGTAACATTGGGTGAGCAGCATCTCCAAGCAGACTAAATCTTCCTTTACTCCATTTATTAATCGGTGCCCTATCGTGCAATCCCCACTTAAATAAACTACCGGGTTTTGTGCTTTCTAAAATCACTTGAATTTCAGGATGCCAGTCTGAAAAAATATGCTTAAGTTCAGAAATATCTCCTTTTTCAGACCAATCCTCATTCGTCCAGTCATTTTGTTCAACAAGACATACACAATTTAAAAAATTTCCACCTTTAACCAGATATTGTACAAAGTGCTTCTTGGGTCCCAACCAAACTTTGGTATTTTGTTGTAAGAATTTTGAAGATATTTTTTCTAAAGGGACTAACATTCGCCATGCTACATTCCCTGTATATCGAGCTTGATCTTCCCCCAAAGCTTTTTTCTTACAATTGAATGAATTCCATCTGCACCAATCACAGCATCCGACCCAATCACCCTTTCTTTGGTTTTAATAAAGGCGCCATTTGTTTTTTCGTATAAGTCTATGATTTCAGAATTTTTTTCAATCTGAATTTCTTCTTTATTGATAATTTTTAAAAGAGCTTTTTGTAAATCAGCTCGGTGAACATCGTAGTTTGGAGAACCATACATCTTTATTGAAGAGTTTTTTAAAGCCTGTTGAGCTAAAACTTTTCCAGTTCGATAATGAACAAACTGAAACGCTTCTGGTTCATAAACATCTGCTTTTAATTCTTCCATAACGCCAAGATGTTTGAGTACCTTGTTAGCATTTGGCGAAAGCTGAATTCCTGCCCCAAGTTCACTTAAAGATTTTGTCTTTTCGTAGATTATTGGTTTGTGTCCTCTTTTTTTTAAAGCTAAAGCAGCTACCAATCCTCCAATTCCAGCTCCAACAATTGAAATTTTTAAGGGTTTAGATTTCATAAAAATTAACAGTTAGAGAACAGGAGAAGAATGGTGAATCTTAATCTTAATTTCTCCATCTTCAAGACAAAAAACAAATGTGAAAGCAACTAAAGTCGTCTCACTCGATGAGACTGGTTTAAATGAGAGAGTACCCATTGCAGTGGACAGATTTTCCTCATTTAAAACATTTAAATCCTGAAGATTTATTTCTTCCCATGGCTTTAATGCAAAGCCGTTATCCTCTGAAAATTTTCCCTTAACGAAATAAGACAAAGCGTCTTCTAAGTTATTTCTAAATATTTTTTCTTTGGTAAAAGTCGGTTTAAAAAGTATCTGTTGAGTTTTAAAAGCGTAGTGTTTAGATAAAAATTTCAAAGCTTCTTTTTCAAAATCCTCTTTTTTTAGAAAAAGCTTTTCCGATCTCAATTACTCCTTTGGTCCATGAATCAAGAAACTCTTCAATTTTGGATTCGTTCATCAAATCATGATAAATAATTTATTTAGGTATTGAAACTTAGTAATATGAAAACATGAGTATATATAAAGATAAAAAAGTCCTAATCACCGGTGCGTCAACTGGAATAGGCTATGCCTTGGCTGAAGAATTAAACAAGCGAGGCGCAGAAGTTATTTTAACTGCAAGATCAAAGGATAAATTGCATACCCTTGCTGAAAAAATTAAAGCATCTGGTGGAAAAGCACATGTCTTTATAGAAGATCTTTCTATTCAAGGCTCTGCTGAAGCTTTATATAACCAAATAAAATCAGAAAATTTATCTGTCGACATCTTAATCAATAATGCTGGTTACGGTAGATGGGGAGAGTTAACTAGCTTTGAAAGGGATGATTATGCAGGGATGTTGCAACTCAATATTGTAACGCTAACAGATCTTTGCCATTTATATTTACCTGACATGGTCAAACAAGGTGGTGGTGGGATTATAAATGTTGGCTCAATGGCTTCATTAGCACCCATACCATATGCAAGTATTTATTCTTCTTCAAAAGCTTATGTTTTGATGTTCTCTGAAGCCATAAGGTTTGAATATCAAGATAAAAATATCAAAGTTATGGCGCTTCTTCCTGGAGGGACGGAATCAGAGTTTGCTCGAGTAGCCACAGAAAAATCGGAAAAATTAACTCAAAGATATCAAAATCGAGATAACTCAGCATCTGGAATGTCTATGCAAACTTCTCACGATGTCGCTCTAGAATGTCTAGATGGTTATGAAAAAGATAAACAATACGTCTTATGCGGTAGAGGTAATAGATTATTAAATTTCGTTACTGGTTTTATGAGCAGAAAGGCTGTTCTTAATTTAACCGGGAAAATGTTTAAACGAATTGCAGGTTAGTAAGAAACCTTAAAATTTTATTAATTAATTCAAGTTAGAGGCGATTTCATTCAAGTGACTGAAAGTCTCTAAGTTGGCTTTCATGATAATTTCCATTTCGGGAACTGTTTCACTTATATCACCCATCTTAGTTAGTACCATGTGAACATCGTCATGATAAGGAAGTTTGCTCATGTCCTTTAACCAACGACTTAAATTTTCAAAGTCACTATAGTCAAAGAGATTAGAAAATTGCTTATTTAGTTGAGCAATTTCTACGTATGCTGAAAAGTCGGCAATGGTGACGTGGTTTCCTGCAATAAATTTTTTTTTTTAAGCCACTGGCTTTCTAAGGCTTTGAGAGCATTATTAAACATTTTTTGAGACATATTGATTAAGTCTTCTGAAAGTCCCAAATCAGGTCTTAAAATTGGTGCAAAATAACCAGTGGATGCCTCTTTGATGCTTCGGTGATGATAGTGAAGATAATGATCAATCTTTCCTCTCAGTTCAGGATCTTCTGGGTATAAGTCGTCCCATCGGTGTTTGTTGCACAAGTAACACATGATTGCGATCGACTCCGATAATAAATATCCAGTTTCAGGATCTTCTAAGCCAGGAATAGTTCCATTAGGATATTTTTCCAAATAAGAAGGATGACGAGTTCCATTTTCTTTTGGAGAACCTGGTGCAGTGATGATCAACTCAAAAGGTAATTTTTTATAAAGCATCATCCATAGAACTGTCCTCACAGCCTGAGACATTGGAACGCCAAAAATCTTAAGTTTATTGCTCATGTTTAATCAAGGTCACTGGCATCATGCCTTTCAGGAATTGCATTATCTTCTGGTCCACTCGGGAGGTCGTCCCACTCTAGCTCCTCTTTTAAAGGCGGGTCTCTCTGAAATTTCTTCTGCCCAACGAACAACATTTTTATAAGATTTCACATCTAAAAATTCTGCTGCGTTGTATGCATTTTTCAACTAAATAACCGTACCAAGGATGAATTGCTATATCGGCAATGTTGTATTCATCGCCACAAATGAACTGTCTATTTTCTAAATTTTTATCCAAGACATCCAACTGACGTTTAACTTCCATGGCAAAACGATTAATGGGATATTCAAATTTTTCTGGAGCATAGGCATAAAAGTGTCCAAAGCCTCCGCCCAAGTAAGGAGCACTTCCCATTTGCCAGAAAAGCCAAGACATGCACTCTGCTCTTGCAGCAGGATCAGTGGGGATGAACTCACCAAACTTTTCAGCGAGATAAACCAAAATTGCACCGGATTCAAAAACTCTCGTATGTGGCTCTGAACTTCTGTCCAGAAGAGCAGGAATTTTAGAGTTGGGATTTATTTCAACAAAACCACTTCCAAATTGATCGCCATTTCCAATATTAATCAGATACGCATCGTACTCAGCACCTTCGTGCCCCAAAGCCAAAAGTTCTTCAAGAAGGACAGTGACCTTAACTCCATTTGGCGTTCCAAGCGAATAGAGTTGCATGGGATGTTTCCCCACTGGCAGTTCTTTATCGTGCGTTGCCCCAGAAATTGGTCTATTTATATTTGCAAATCTACCACCGCTTTCTTGATCCCAAGTCCATACTTTTGGGGGTGAATACGTTTCATCTGTCATTGAATCTCTCCATTTTTTTAAGCCATATCATTTGCATGATGATACCGACAAAGTAAATCAGTAAAAAGGATAATTGAAAATTTACTAGCAAAGGAGCTTCAAAAGAATCGACAAAGGGATCACCAACAGGAATTCTCCTGAGAAAGTCTGTAATTGCAGGAATCATATGAAACAAAAAAAGTACTTGTATAACCTAGTGCTTGAAAATATTTTGAAAAACCACCAAATATTTTAAATTTCTCCATGACAATAGCGCTAACCAAAGCTATCAATGTTAAGACAGCTAAGATATGAGCTATTCCAAATCCACCTTGGTTGTAGATACCCAATGCAGAGCCTGCCACTATTGCAGTTAAGACAACATAAATTTGACCAATCTTATTTTCTAAAGAAATAATTTTGAATTTTGCTATGGCATAGAATCCAGTTAAAACTGCACCTATTCCTAAAATGGTATGAAACCATCCCAACATTGTCATTTCAGGCATTTTTTCTCCTTGATTTAATTAATAAAACTTTATTCTTCAATTTGCATACTCTGTCTTGATGAAACTTCCTCATGCCATCGATGCAAATTCTTTAAATCTTCATTTGGTTTTAAATCTACCATTTCAGAAGCAAAGTCTATTGCCGATACTAGAGTAATATCTGCAATAGTAAAGCGATCTCCTGCAACGAAATTATTCAAATCAAATTCTTGATTCAGTCTTTGGTAATAAGCCTTAACATTCTTATCACTTGCAGCTTTTGCATCAGGTATTTGATCAAAAATACCCAAACTACCTACTATCGGACCATTAACCCAAGAGATTCCTATTTGAGTCCAAAGTTCAAATTCAATATGTCTATTTCGACTTTCAATAAAGGCAATCTCATAAGCATCTTTACCAAATAAATTTGGCTCAGGTTTGATAAGTTCCAAATAACGACAAATTGCTACAGACTCAGAGATACATTCACCATTTTCAAGCTCCAATACATGAATCTTTCCGCTAGGATTTTTGGTTAAAAACTCAGGAGTTTTATGCTCTCTTTTTCCCATATCGCAATTTATAAGTTCCAATTCAATATCCTTCTCATGAGCAAATATTTTTACTCTTCGCGGATTGGGAGCTTTTGGAAAATCATACAGTTTCATTTTTTTTGTCATTCGTTTACTCCTAGCATCTTTCTATCTGCTCTAAAAGGTAACTCTTCTTCTTGATTATCCATCAAAGGAAGATCTTTATCTCTCCATAATGGTTCCCAGCACTCAAACTCTTTAAGAAGAATTTCCACTTGAGTTTTTTCTTTCTCTTCAAGTTTGCTGTAACGATCTCTTAACTCTTTCAGGCACCATACTCTATATAGCGAGTATCTTGCATTTTTTAGAAAGACATTTCCAAATTTGAAATCAAATTTGGTTTTATTTTGTTTCACTGCATCTACATTTGCCGATAAGTAAGGCAAATAGACTTTTCCAATTTCTCTGAACAATGGTTCCAAATCTTTGGGAATTCCCTCCTCAAAATCATTATTTATTTTTGACAATCTTGCATTCCATAAATTACTTACCCAGCTCAAAACGTAAGGAGCCTTTTGGCGAATAATTTCTAATGGAACAGGGTCTAAAGCAAAATGCCTAAAGAAAGGACCAGAAAAACCAATATCAGCTATTGAAGGACGATTACCGAATAGAAATTTTCTTTTTTTAAAGATACAAGTGAGATTTTCCAATAATTTTAAAAAATCGTCTTCTACTGTTTTCAAATTTTCTTTAGTGATCCCATCTCCCGTCGTATAACCATTTCTTTGTCTTCTGGTTAAAAATATTTTTTTTATCCAAATAGGTAAAGGCACCGAGCTTAATAATTCTTCTGCTAAATGTCTTGAGGCAAAATGCGCTCCTTCAGAATAATGCCAGCGATAATGCATAGCAGTTCTCCACCACCATTCATCTGCCCAATCCTCTAATAAAAAAGCAAAAAAAGCTTGGACTGGATCTTTGGGAATGATTTTATTTTCTGGAATTTTGGACTCAAACCATTGAATCATTTTAGTAGTATCGGTCATCCATCTACCATCAGGTAACTCAACAGCCGGCATTTGATGGATCCCAACTTTTTTTTCATGGTTCTTTCAAATCTTGGATAACTTAGAACCTTTTGCTCGTAAGAAATTTCTTTGATTCTAAAATAGTTTTCCATCTTCCCAGTAAAATAAGAAATATTTGAGCCATAAAGCTGAATTGGCTTAGAAAGATCTAGGTCATTCACGTAGTTACTCTATTCTGTGACGAAAAGTTTTTTTTCTGAAATAAGAGCAGAAATTTCTTCTTCTGAGTAACCAAGGTTTAAGAGGATTTCTTTACTGTGTTCTCCTAACTTTGGAGCTGGTCTTGATATTTCGCTAGGAGTTTTTTCAAATCTAGCAGCAGGTCTAGCTTGGCGAACTTCACCAAATTCATCATAGTTCAGTTTAAGCACAGATTGGTTAGCAATGATTTGTTCATTCCCTAATAATTCCATACGATCCAACAATGGCGCACTCGGAACACCTTCTGCCTTAAAGCGAGCAAGGATTTTCTCACTTTCCCACTTCGAAATTTCTGCTCCTGTAATTTCTTTTCTTTCTTGAGCATTACTTACTCTGCCTGCCGGTGAAGCAAACCGCTCGTCATCTATCAAGTCCTCCCTTTCTAAAGCCTTACACATTCCTTGCCATTCTGCGTCAGATACTGCACCAGCTGTAATGAATCTATCTTTCGCTTCATAGATTAAATCTTGTGAACCTTGAAGTTTTCTTACATCCACCTCATTTTCGGCAAAGACTATTCCTGCCATTCCTTCAGGCCAAAAAAATGAAATCATTGAATCTAACATGGACAATTCAATGTGTTGGCTTATTCCCTGTTTTTCTCTTGCATAAAGGGCAGAAGATATCGCTTGAGCAGCAGTAAGGGAAGTGACTTTATCCGCAATGATAATTCTAAACATTTTTGGTCGGCCAGTGTCTCGATCTGCTTGAATATCTGTAGCTCCTGACAAAGCTTGAATGACAGGGTCATAGACTCTTGAATTTGCATAAGGTCCTTCATTACCAAAACCGCTTATGGAAAGATAGATAATATCTTGATTGATCTCTCTGATTGCTTTTTCACCAAAGCCCATCCTATCGATAGCACCCGGTCGAAAATTTTGCATAAAAACATCTGCATCTTCTGCAAGCTTAAAAAGAATTTCTTTTCCTTCTTGAGACTTAAGATCCAATGCGATAGATTTTTTTCCCTCTATTGCAGGAAAAAAATACAGGATTAACTCCATTGTGGGTTGCGGCCATATGTCTGACCAATTCGCCTGAGACGGGTTCAACCTTGATAACTTCAGCACCTTGATC
Source organism: Gammaproteobacteria bacterium (assembly GCA_038141925.1). Taxonomy (GTDB): domain Bacteria; phylum Pseudomonadota; class Gammaproteobacteria; order Magnimaribacterales; family AG-339-G14; genus MEDG-81. The sequence continues at coordinate 1,110,315 of JAYQJB010000002.1, forward strand.
GGCTAAAATCATTGCGCCGACTGGACCAGAAACCATGCTAGTAAGGTCCAAAACTTTTACTCCTTTTAGAGGTCCCATTTTTTTAACTTGAATAGTTTATTTTCATCGCTTTTTGATAGGCGCTTCTTAAAGCTATTTTATCTCGATATTGTGCAACATTATCGGGTAAAGAAAACTCATAGAAAATCGCCCAATCCAAACAAGTCATCAAAAAAATATCAGCTAGTCCAAATCCATCTTTGAGAATGGTTTTGCTGGAATTTAAGTGATTCTCTACTACCTGAATTTGACGCATAAAATATTTTCTACAAGCATCTACCACAATTGGCGACTCGCCATAAATATCTTTTAAATCATAATGTCTTCTCATGACATAAAGAGAGGTTTCGTCTAACTCTCCATAGATAAAATTACACCATTCATCTTCCTTAAAAATATCAATCTCATCCCTTGGAATAAAAATTTTCTCTGAAGAAAAGTTTTTTTGTAAATATCTACAAATTGCAAGACTTTCAGATAGTTTCAATTCCTTATGTTCCATAGCTGGTATTTTTTGCTTTGGATTGATTTTAGAAAATTCTTCTGTTTGAGTTTCTCCTGTTCGTGGACCAATTGGAATTAATTCGTAATTTATTTGCAGTTCTTCAGCCATCCATATTGGTCTAAGGGTTCTTGCAGTCCCAGCTCCCCAAAATTTAATGAATTCCTTCATCTAATCAGTTTGCAAGATTAAATAATTTCCAAAATCTTGGAATAACCCAAGAGACAAAAATTGAGAAGAATAGACCTAATGAATAACTGTATAAAATAGATATTAATCCAGATAACTCGATAAGCCCTTCAAGTTGAAAAAGAAAAATCATTAAAAAGAAAACTGCCACGGTACTCGTTATAGACAATAAAAGCTTGATAAAGTTATTTGATGCAAGAACTAAGTTTGACGCTCCTAGGAACCATCCAGTCATAGCTCCCAATAACCAATTGGATATCTCATGCTCTTCATGTGATGGATAAAGTAAATGAACAAAAAATTGAAAAGCAATAAGAATAAAAAACCAAGATAACTTATCAAATTTTTCATAAAGCTTATAAACGACAGCAAAATGCCAAAGCAAAAGAATAAAACTACCAATTAAAAGTCCTGCAATTACATCTCCTAAATCATGCACACCCAGATACATTCTGCTAAAGGCAACTAGCATGATAAAAGTTATAGCTCCTATAGATATGAATTTATTTTTTAGTTCGTAAGCCAAAAGTCCCCAAAGAGTTACAGCAATTTGAGCATGACCACTTGGCCAACCATAGCTAGTTCCAGTGCCGCCATCCAACATAAAGTCTGCTGGTGGTCTTGGATCTTGAAGGAGATCTTTTAAAAAACTATTTATCAAGGCAGAAATAAATAGCAGCATAGCAACTCTAGAAAACCTTTGAGGCGACCAAAAAAAATAGCCAAAGGCTATAAATAAAAATAAAAAGATTGGGTATCCAGTTAAAGAAATATTGTAAAAAAAGAAATTAAAAAAAGGAGTTCTTATCCCTTCAACCCATGATAAGTCATTCCAAATAGACATCTTTTATTTTTTAAATAGGATCTCCGCCAAGAACAGCAGGAGTTTCGCAGTAAGTTTTCAAAATATAGTCTCGATGAGAAAGAATTCTGTCACTCAAGACCTCTTTGATTTCTGGAATCTTGGAATTTGCTTCAAAGAAAAAAAGCATTCCTTCATTTTGTTTGGTCTTAGGCATAATTTCTAGAGAAGCCGGAAGGATTGTCATGCTGATAGTTGACCAATAAATATCTACTGCAGAAATTTTGTCGCCAATTAAATATTTAGAACCTTTTTCTTCCTGTTTTTTTAGTCGAAGATCAATCAGCTTTATGATTTCTGCCATTTTGCTTGGAGCTTTAGAACTTGCATCATCACTATAACCATATTTTCTAGCAAGCGGACCATCAGATAAGATTCTCATATTCCAAACAAGTCCATCTTCGCCTAAAACTATGGCACACAAACCAAACATATCTGCTCTTTCTTGAAAATTATCCGGAATCAAGTTGATGCTATCCGAGGAGCCAATCTCTTCTACCAAGGCGAGTTGCTCTATCCAGACGTTTCTGGGACGCTCTTCATTATGAAACATTGTAGGCAAAGATGTTTGGCTGGTAAGTTCGTAGAGCCTAGCTTGACGATCTTTTCCTGTTTTTTTGTCAATACCCATAAAGGGATGTAAAACTCTTATGACTTTTATTTTTTACATAACAAATATTTTTTAATGCTTCTGCATAAATTGCCTGAATTCCTGGAATGAATGTAATTCTCGTTCCTTTTGTCATTTTTGCAGCTTCTTCAAGCGAAATGAATTCTAGCGAGGTAGTTTCTTTAGTCATATGCTCTCCCTGATATGTCTAAAGTTAAATTAAACAATTTAAGGGTTTTTTACAAGATAAAGACTCTTAGTTACTTATTATTTTTTGTGTATAGTATTTTGAGAAAGAAATATTAGGAAATTATTGTGATTGAACTAGAAAAAAAGAATCAATTTATCATTTATGTATGAATGCTGGCGAAAACCGTTGGAATACCACATTTGTCAGAGAGTTTGCTGCAGCATTAGACGAAATTGAAAAAGATGAAGACCCAGGAGCATTGGTAACAGCCTCTAAAGATCCTAAATTCTTTTCAAATGGGCTAGATCTTGACGTGGATGCAAGATCCAGAAGGTCATCCGGAAGGTGGAGATAGAGAAGTTTTTGGTGAAGAATTCATGTACTTAATGGGAAGAATTATTACTTTACCAATCCCTAGTATTTGTGTTGTGAATGGTCATGCTTTTGGTGCAGGTTTTATGTTGGCTCTCTCACATGATATTAGATTGATGAGAGAGGATCGAGGATTTCTCTGCGCAAATGAAATGGAACTTGGATTTAAAATACCTAGACCAGAATTGGCCTTATTTAGACATAAAATTCCTGCAAATTCATTTTTTGAGACCGTTCAATTATCCAAGCGTTGGACTGGAGAAGCTGCTTTTGCTGCTGGAATTGTCCAAGGTAAAGGTTCGTTTGAAGAGTTACCCGAGATAGCAATAAAAAAAGCAGAAGAATTGGCACCTCTTGCAAAAGATAGAAAACATTATGCTGCTCAAAAAGAAATGCTGTATGGGAAAATGCAGCTATAAATTTAAACCATGGGCCAGCGCATATGTTGAAAAATTCAAAAGAATTTGAAATTCAATGATTATTCATGACCAGCGCCATCAACCAAAATTATATTGATATCTTCAGGCAAATCTAAATCATCTAGGCAGGCAAAATTTACTGCTATTTGATCAGGATATCTTCTTCTTTTGTGGTGAGTATAAACTCCACAAACTTTGCAGAAATAATGCTCAGCAATATTTTTATTCCATTTGTATAAACCCAAATATTCATTACCTTCTAACAAAGTAAAAAATTCCTTGGATATTGGTTTCATGACAATAGATTTCTTTCTGCATAAAGAACAGTTGCATTCATATACATCCTCATAAACATTCTCAGTCTCTATTTGAAAACGTACTTTCTTACAATGGCAAGATCCTTTAAACATTTTTAATTTACTAAGTTAACTATCTCAATCATAAAAAGACTCAAAATACTTTTCTCTATCTACTTTTAGCATCCCGGCAGTATCATCCATAAACTTATTTCTATCTTCTCTAGTTTTAAATATCCAAATACATACCGTGTCTTTGCTGTGATAGATAGCTTTCAACTCATCATCAATATCACAAATCTCTTGAGGTATGTCTGTTTTAATACAAATCATTCTATTCCCACTCAATTTAATCTATTCCCTTAAGATTTCTCATATATTTTATTTCTTTAGGGTCTAAATTTAATTTTTTAACTAATTCAGGAAAACTCTCTATAGTCTTACAGCCTTCCATCGGTAAACCGAATCCATATGTAACTTGATAAAACTCTAATTCACAAACTCTGGCAGCTTCATAATCCCCTTCCATATCTCCTATAAAAACTGGATTCTGGAGGTTATTTTTTTTTATAACTGCAGCTGTATTGAGGGGTTTAGGTTCGTTTGTATCTCCCCAACACAAGTAGTCTTTAGAACAAAAAAAAAATTTTCAAATTTATTCTGCGATAAAAGTTTTCAATATATCCAGACTGACAGTTACTCACTATGAATAAATCATAATACTCATTAAGGATGTTTAAGCCTTCAGAAACCCCTTCATACAATTCACCGCCCATTTCTTTTATAACAATAGTATCTTCGATCATCGTTTCATCTATGAGAATAGAAATCTCTTCATTCGAAAGGCTGGAGAATACAGTTTTTATACATTCGGCATGGGGTTTAATATTACACTTCTGACATCTGAAGCAGTGACTCATTAATTTTATTTTCATTTCTAATTAACAACATTATTCCAATCTTAATTACAGACTCATGTTTTATATCCTAAAGCGTTCCATCCAAATCAAAAATTAATGAATCAAAATACTTCATTCCCCCTCAACAGTCAGCTTTAAAGCCCTTATGAAGCTTGATCCAGTAGTTCACGTATCCATGGGATGTGCGCTCTCCCATAAACAGCTGCCCGTTGATGACAAAAGTGGGGGCATCAAATAGGCCTGCGAAAACATGAATTGCTGACTTTCTTCGAAGTCGTTTTTTGTATCGTCAATCGACGCTTCTTGGCAAATTTGATCAATAAGATGTGAGTAACTTTAGGTTTTATTCTCTAACCAGTTAAACAAACTTCATGAAGGTCTTCGGTTACAAATTCCGTTTTGTTGGAATTTGATTAAGACGTATTAATATCTTCGTGGAGTCTTTTGTAGAATTTCTTTCACAATCTCGTATCCGCGGACTGACGCATAGTGAAGTCCCAGAAAAACGCCTTGATTCAGCCCTTAAAAGGGTATTGATCAAAAAAACTTTTTGAATTTCATACTATTTCGTAATTTGCTCCATCTACCATGTCTATATTAGTATCTTTGGGCATATGTTTCGCAAACGGCTCCAGTCAATGGCAACCCCGAATTCCTCTGCCAGCACAATGATAGGTTCGATCGCGAGGAAGCATTCTAGCGATTTGAAGTTCCCAAAAATAAATCTACCCAATATTTTTCCCCAGTAAGCAGCTAATTTGCTCTTTTCCTTCTAGCCAAAGTTTACCCGATAATATCCAGTGGATGTAGGGGAGATTTCATTCCGAAATAGATTTCTTTCTAACGACAATTAACAAGGCACATCGTAAATGCCTTATAAATATTCTTCGTCTCGAGAATTTGGTCATGCATGAGTTTTTCGCCAATTGCAAGTGCTCAAACTTAGTGCTATCAACGCCTGCAGATTTAATCATTATAACTTCAAGATTTCTCATATATTTGCGCCAAGTTCTTGACGGATCTAAAGCTTTTTAGATACTGGATGATTTTCAATTAAAGAATCGTGAATAAGATGCCCAATTTCTTTCCCATGTTCTTTTCATTGCTTTTGAGAAAGATTCCTGTTGAAACGGACGTATCGGCGTCCATTTCTTTTAGGCCAAATCTAATCTCCATTTCTTTTGAAGTCTTAGATGTGCCTTCAACGACATTTTCTTAATGTATTCAGCTGATCTTTTCTGGGGAAGTCCAGCATGTTTCTGCCCAGCAAAAGACAGTCTGAAAAGTTTTTTAAAGCAAGGGAGGTTTTACGGAAATAAATTCCAGACATGGCTTTTGATGTCCAAATAGACAATCAGCTCTGAAGTTGCTTTATAAACATCGGGTTAAAACTCCTGTGTCAAAAGTTGAACGGCTAAGCCAGCCCGTCAAAAAACCCCACAACATTTTCCTTGATGAATGTTTGGCGCAAATCTTTTCCATCATAAGCTCTTAGATACCATTAGGTTTAACCAAGCCATTTTATCCATGGGATCACATGGGCATGGGACTTATTATCAACCAGCATTTTTGCTCGGAACTGGCGAAAAAAATATTTCAATCTCCTTTAAAAACGAATTGGGCGGGGGCTCTTATTCTTCGCCTTATCGGCCTTGGTAAACCAGCCAAGACTGGCGCCGTTCACTTGTAATTGCGGGTCGCTGACATAAAGATTGCCGGTGCGCCAAAAGCGGTCAAAATCATTGGTTAACATTATTCGACTCTGCATCGCTTTGGGCCAATGCAAACCCTGAAACGGATTCCAGCTATCGGACTTGCCGAGCAGACGATAAAACCATATTAGCAATACCATTTAAATGAAATTATAGGCAGAAATGATCCTTTAGGGCGGGAATTAATATTCCAGATGCCGATAGCACTCTTTCAGGATTAGCGTGAATGGCGCGCAGGGAATTTGCCCATAGAAGTTTTTCCGTTCCCTGAAATTCTGTGAATACCGGCGCGACCAGCTTTTCATCAACTGATTCCATATCATCAACATTGGTATAAATTTTCCAAATGAAGGCGATCGGCTCTATGAGTTCGTTGTAAAACAACCGTGTCAAAAAATTCCGGCATCACCACCACAAACCATGCGCGGTGTTCGCCAATGGTCTCAAAAAATTTTTCCATCAATTTAGAATAGCCGGTCATTAAACCAACTGTGTCAAATCTGTGTTTTTGCTCTTGAAACGCTTATAGAAACAAGTTTTGTCACAATTTGTCAAAGACTAATTGGTCTGAAACCCTTGTGTTTATTGACTAGTGAATTTTGCTGTCAGGCATCCGTTTTTATTAGTTGGTCATAATCGTAATTTGATATTTGATGACCCATAGAATTAACTTACTGCTTCTTAGTTACTAAGTTTTGCCCTTTTTTTCTTATTTTTAGCTGTTTTAGATTCAAATTAACTAAAACTTTACTATAAATAATTTTTAATTTTCAACCGATTTTGAGAGTATCTTTTTGGAAAATTATTGTTTTTTATCTGTTTAGATCTGAATCAATACTTTCTCTTATATTTTTAATCCCAACTTTTTTGTTTTGTAGTCTGCTATCTTATTTAAAAACTTTCCTATGGCTCTGCCTCTACTTTGAATTCTAGATTTTCCAAAAAAACCTAAGGATCCGTCTACTAATTTATTGATAGCTTCGTCTTGCTCTTTAGCAAGAGCCATTAAAGTTCCATATAGATATATTTCTTCACTATCCATTAAAAACCATCAGGAGTTTTAGTTGATGTTTCCTCGCAGTATAAGCAAACAAATAAGGTTCCAACATCTTCTCCATTAATTTTACTGAGGTCATAAATATCAACATAGCCATTAATATTCTCAGCCGATGTGCTTCCGCGTCTTTCCCAGCGAATATTATTAGGACGACATAGTTTTTCAAAATAATAATCGAGTCCAGTAAATCCTTTAACTGGAATAGATTAGTTCTATCAAGTCCAAATCTTCCTTTGCCCGTTGAGATTTGACCATTTGTTACTATATTATTTTTACCTCCAGAAGATATAGCTTCATCAGCTGCTTCAGTTCTTGCTTTTTTTCTTTCTGAAATTTTTTTAAGAAGTTTCAATGCTTCATCTTGTCTTTTTTCTTCATCAGATTTTAGAAAATCGAAAAATCCCATTTTTAGCCTCCATAATTAGGTTTTTTAGTAAAATTAAATCTCAAAAATCAACCTAGAATTTTAAGATTCCCATAAATTGAAACACTTTGATTTTAAGTGAGAAATCTTATTTTATAAACTTTAAAAAATTCTGAACCTCTGAATTCATTATTTCTCCCATTTGCTCAGCATGTTTGTCAGTAAATCGAAAGTCTTTCTTGTTGAAATTTTGTTTATTATTTTCAATGAAATTATCAAATTTATCGCTTGCTAAAAAGCATTGTGTTGCCAAAATAAAGAGTTTGATGGAATCGCCAGACTGTTCGATATTAAAATCTAAAAAAAGTTTACTAGTAAATTTTTCTATCTCTTCTTCTGGGCATATTCGATTGTATTTAGATTCATAATCCTTGACATTCAAAGCAGTAATTAAAACCAAGGCAAATTGTTCTTTGTTATATGTTCCAAATAATTTTTGATAATCATTCATTTAAATATGATACCTCCTTATCAAATTAAGATATTTTTTTATTCCACAAATCTATCAAAGTTTTTTTAGAAGCAGCAGTGGCAACTCTACTTTGTCTCCATTTAATTTCTGTTCCTTCAAAATAATAAACTACCGCTCCTGCTGGTCCCCAAGTACGAATATGTAATTGAAAGTCTTCATTGTTTAAATAGACAATAGAGATATTGTCATCAACTTTTATTTTTTTTCGCATTTATAACTCCATTAATTGTTTGTTAACCGCATCATTTTTCCACCTTGCCGGAGTAGGCAGGTTGGAGAGGAATTTAATCCTGCTCTAGATACACATTAATTATAAATCTTTTTGGGTGCGTTTACGATAATCAATAGCACCAAGATTTAGTTAAAAGTTAGTTAAAATCCCTTAAATAAGGATTAATTTTTAACTTAGTTAAAAGAAAAATAGCCTAAAAGCCTTATTTAAAAGGCTTCAAAATCACAAGGTCACTCCCACTCAATAGTAGCTGGTGGTTTGCTAGAAATATCGTAAACAACTCTAGAAACCTTTGGAATTTCATTAATTATCCTATCTGAAACTTTATTCAATAAATTATGTTTGAGTTGAGAGGCTTTTGCTGTCATAAAATCAATAGTTTCTGCAGCTCTTAGAGCAATTACATATTCATAGCGTCTGGCATCCCCCACTACACCAACGCTTTTGATTGGTAAAAACACTGCAAATGCTTGACTGACTTTATCATAAAGATTTGCTGCTAGGAGCTCTTCCATAAAGATATGATCTGCTTCTCTTAAGATGTCTAATTTTTCTTTAGTAATTTCTCCAATTGTTCTTACTGCTAAACCAGGACCTGGAAAAGGATGTCTGCCAATCAAAGACTTTGGTAAGCCCAATGATAAGACCTATTTTTCTTACCTCATCTTTGAATAAAGAATTTAAAGGCTCAACTAAAGGCAAATTTAAATAGGATGGTAAGCCGCCCACATTGTGATGAGATTTAATCACATGCGCCTTGCCGCCTTTGATTCCAGAAGATTCAATCACATCAGGATATATAGTGCCTTGCGCGAGAAATGAGACATCCTTAATTTTTTTTGCTTCTTTCAAAAAGACATCAATGAAATTTTTTCCTATTACTTTTCTCTTTTCTTCAGGATCTGTTTTACCTTTTAAATTTTTAAGAAAAAAATTTTTCAGAATCAGAAAAATGAATCTTTATTTTTAAAGCTTTTTTTAAATCTCTGAGAACTTGTTTGGCTTCATCTTTTCGTAACAAACCATTATCAACAAAAATACATTCCAATTGTTTGCCTATTGCCTTTGACAAAAGTGCAGCAACCACGGAAGAATCGACTCCTCCAGAAATACCTAATAGTACTTTTTTGCTTGCCAACTTGTTTTTTTATATCTTCAACAAGTTTGTCTACTATATTATTTGGTCTCCATTTTGTCTGACAGCCACATATTTCTCTGACAAAAGTTTTTAAAATTTGAGCGCCTTTTTCACTGTGTGTCACCTCTGGATGAAATTGCAATCCATATTTTTTAATTGAATTATTTTCAAAAGCTGCAATTGGACTGTTTTTTAGAGGATGCAATTTTTTAAAACCTCTGGGTAATTTAGTTACTTTATCGCCATGGCTCATCCAAACATTAAGTGTGGAGTTTTTGATATCTTGAAATAACTTACCTTTATTTAATTTAATTTCAGCATGACCAAATTCTCTTTTCTTTGAGGTATTTACTGATCCCTTAAAGTGTTTTGACATGAGTTGCATGCCATAACAAATTCCTAAAACAGGTATTTCGCTTTCTAAAATTTTAGTATCTACTTTAAGAGTATTTTTTGCATTAACCGACTCTGGACCTCCAGAAATAATAATGCCTTTGGGATTAGCTTTCAGAATATTCCTATAAGGGGTACTGCAAGATAGAATTTCTGAGTAAACTCCAAGTTCTCTAATACGCCTAGCAATCAATTGAGTATATTGCGAACCAAAATCCAGAATGATTATTTTTTCTGAATCAATAGCGGTATTCACTATTAGCTAATTCGGTAATTTGGCGCTTCTTTGGTGACGCTCACGTCATGAACATGACTTTCGTTAATCCCTGAAGATGTAATCTGCACAAATTTAGGTTTAGTTCTCATTGCCTTTATATCTTTGCTTCCGGTATAACCCATGCTTTGTCTTAAGCCACCAAGCATTTGATGAATGGTAGTTTCTACCCAGCCTTTATATGGAACTCTTCCCTCAATTCCTTCTGGTACTAGTTTGTCAGAACTTGAAACATCCTCTGAAAATATCTATCTCCAGAATTTGTCTCACCTGACATGGCTCCTACAGAGCCCATACCTCTATATGATTTATAACTTCTACCCTGAAAGAGCTCAACCTGTCCAGGAGCTTCCTCTGTTCCAGCAAGAATACTTCCAAGCATCACGGTACTAGCTCCAGCAGCTATTGCTTTCGCAATATCGCCAGAAAATCTAATTCCACCATCAGCAATGACTGGAATATTCTTCTTACCAATGGCTTTGACTACATTTGCAATAGCAGAAATTTGTGGAACACCAACACCGGTCACTATTCTTGTCGTGCAAATCGACCCTGGACCGATTCCAACTTTTACAGCGTCAGCTCCAGCTTTTATTAAATCTAAAGCGCCATCGCCCGTTGCAACATTTCCACCAATGACTTGAATGCTTTTATTCATTTTCTTGATTCTTCGAACTCGATCAATGATGCCTTTAGAATGTCCATGAGCACTATCAACGACAAGAACATCAACGCCTGCTTCAACAAGCGCATCCACTCTTTCATCAGTTTCTTCGCCATTACCTACAGCAGCTCCAACAAGAAGCCTACCTTCACTATCTTTTGAGGCTAAAGGAAAATCTTTGTTTTTATTGATATCTTTCAAAGTCACAAGACCTTTTAACCAAAAACTTTTATCAACCAATAAGATTTTTTCTATTCTATTTTTATAAAGAAGATTCTTAATGATGTCTAACTTTGCATCTTCCTCTGCAGTAACTAAGCGTTTTTTTGGTGTCATGATGGATTCGACAGGAGCAGACAAGTCTGAGACATTTCGAAAATCTCTGGAAGTTACAATTCCAACTAAATCGCCATCGTTGACAACGGGCATACCTGAGATATTTAAATCTTGGGTGAGCTTGATTAGTTCCCCAACACTTTTTTTAGAAGAAATGGTAATTGGATCTCTTACAACTCCGCTTTCAAATTTTTTAACTAAAGAAACTTCTTTCGCCTGATCTGAAATCGAGATGTTTTTATGAATAATACCAATTCCGCCCAATTCAGCTAAGGCGATAGACATTCTGCTTTCGGTAACTGTATCCATTGCAGCAGATACTATTGGAATTTTTAAATTAACCTGTTTAGTTAATTTTGTGCTTAAATCGGTTTCTTGAGGAAGGACGCTAGAATATTGTGGTACCAAAAGTACATCGTCGAAGGTCAAAGCTTGCTCTTCAATACGCAACATTTTCAAATTATACAGAAAGAAAGCAAAAAGCATAGATAAGGTAAAAAATGAAATTTAAAGGTTGGCAAATGGTTTATACCGGAATGCTGATGGAATTTTCCGTCGTGGGTTTTATTTTTTACTGTTTTCCTTTGATGTTTTCTGCTTTAGAAAGAGATTTAGGTGCAACACAATCTCAATTATCAGGAGCTTTATCTCTATGGTTCATAAGTTCTGCTGTAGCTTCAATTTTCCTTGGACGATTGCTTGATAAGTTTTCCATAAAAAAAATAATGATGATCGGAGGAGTAATTTTCAGTCTTGGATTGTTTTCTATTTCCTTTATTCAAAGCAGCTTTAGCCTTCTTTTAATTTATGCCACATTGCTAGCCATTGGCGGACCTGCTTTATGGGAAATCTTTCGGTCACAAAATTAGTTGCAAATTGGTTTGAAAGTAATGCAGGTATGGCCTTAGGAATAGCTGCTATTGGCATATCATTTTCCGGAGTAGTCTTACCAATTTTAGTTGATCCTCTAATTGAAATGATAGGTTGGCGAAACGTGTACATAGTTTTTGGCTTGATTGTGATTTTTTTGTTGATTCCAACCGTAAAATATTTAGTAATAGATACTCCTGAAGAGATTGGTCAGTATAAAGACAATCTACTGGATCAACCTGCCTTAGATTCTTCTCAAGATTTGATGGAAATCAAAGACTTTTTTAAACATGGTATTTTTTGGATTATCTCTCTTGCTTTTGCTTTTCAATTTTTGGCAATGGGAGGAGTTTTGCTTCATTTACCTTTACATTCTGAGAATCGAGGCTTTCTAGAGACTTGGACCGTTTTGGGTTTTCCTATAAAACAGACTGTTTTCGCTTACTCTTTTGCAGCATTTGGTGGTGTGGTTGGTAAAGTTTTTTTTGGTTATCTTGTCGATAGATTAAATCCAAATATTCCTGTAATGATCATGATGGCAATGCAATCAATTGGAATCTTTGGTTTGACCTTAGTAGATAATTATCTTGTCTTCACAATTTTTTGTTTTATTTTTGGTTTGGGATTTGGTGGCGCCATGGTTCTTTTGAGTGCCTGCTTTTTAAAAGCTTTTGGTTCACAAAATTTAGGTTCTGTTAGGGGAGTATCAGCATTATTAATCGTTCCTGTCCAACCCATTGGTATGGTTTTGGTTGGAACGGCTTTTGATCTAAACCTTTATCTTGAGTCTTTCTTGTTAATGGGTGCAATTACACTAATTGGTTTTGCGATTGGTTCTAGGATAATTATTCGCTGAACAAAGCATCCGTTTTAGCGGCAGCTATAAAATCATTTTTGTGCAATCCTTTGATTTTATGGGACCACCATGAAACAGTAACTTTTCCCCATTCCAAAACTATTTCGGGATGATGATCTTCTTCTTCTGCGAGATGGGCAACTTTCTTTAAAAAATCCAAACCCGAGAGATAATCTTTGAAAGCAAAAGCACAAGTAAGTTGTTCTATACCATCCACTTCAATTACATCCCAACCAGGAATTTGAGGCATCAGTGCTTTTTTTTCTTCAGGGGTAACTAGAGGAGCATCTGCTCTGCAAGCTTCACATTTTCCCTCAAGAAGTTTTTCCATCAATTAATTCCACCTTTGGTTAATTTTGCTGGATTTAATAGTTTTTGTAATTTAGCTTTTGATAAATTGGTTTCTTCCAGAGCAACATCTATTATTGCTCTATCTTCCTTATAGGCTTTTTTGCAATTGCTGCTGCTTTTGCATATCCGATGATGGGATTTAAAGCTGTAACCAAGATAGGATTTTTATCCAAAGACAATTTGAATTGATTTTTGATTTACTTTGAATGTTTTTATGGCTTTAGACGCCAAAACATTCATGCCGCCACTTAAAATATTGATGCTTTTAAAAGGTTATATGCAATTACGGGTAACATCACGTTTAGCTGAAAGTTTCCTGATTGTGCTCCAATACTTATGGCAACATCATTTCCAATAACATCAGCAGCAACCATTGCCACTGCTTCTGGAATGACTGGATTTACTTTCCCCGGCATGATGCTGCTTCCAGGTTGTAAAGCTTGAAGTTCAATTTCTGATAAGCCTGCCAAAGGACCGCTGTTCATCCAACGGAGATCATTTGAGATTTTTAATAAAATAGTTGCTAAGTTTTTGAGCTCTCCAGAAACTTGAACAGCGGTATCTTGTGAACTTAATTCATGAAAAAAATTATCGCTTGGAACGTTTCTACACTTTCCTCCACTCAACTTATTTAGTTCTTGAGCAAATAACTTTGCAAATCTAGGATGAGCATTAATACCTGTTCCGACTGCAGTCCCGCCTAAAGGCATCTCTAACATTCTGGTTTCTAAAAACAAAAGAGTTTTTAGAGAATTCTTTAATTGGGCTGACCAAGCAGAAAGTTCTTGATGAAAATCTATAGGCATTGCATCCATCAAATGAGTTCTTCCTGTTTTTACTATACTTTTCAGAGAAACTGCTTTTTGTTCAATGACTTCAATTAGTTTGTCCAATGCAGGATATAAGTTTTTTAGTTAAATCCATATGAGCGCTGATTTTATTGCAGTTGGAATAACATCGTTACTGCTTTGACTCATATTTACATCGTCATTTGGATCAATTTTGTTTTAGCGAATTTGCTAGCTAAATTTGCTATGACTTCATTGGCGTTCATATTTGAACTTGTCCCAGAGCCTGTTTGAAAAACATCTATCGGAAATTGATCTTTATGTTTTGCTCTGCCAAACCTCTTTTGAAGCTTTTGATATAGCGTTGGCCTTTTTAGAAGATAGAAGACCAAGTGATTTATTATTAGCTCTAGCAGCAGCATCTTTAATAATACCCAGTGAGTCGATAAAAGAATTGGTAAAAGGAAAATCCATTTTGATACCGCTGATGGGGAAATTATCGATTGCTCTTTGGGTTTGTGCTCCATATAAAGCAGAATTAGGAACGTAAACTTCTCCAAGCTATCTTTTTCTATTCTGAAACCTTTTCTTTTCTTGGGCATAATTTTTTTTATTAAAATGAAATATAAATTGTACAAAATATTAAGTTAGAATATCGGAAATTAAGGAGAAGATGAAATGTCAGACGAAAAAAATAAAATTGCCTATCGACGTCTCTTTAGGAAAACTGGATCAAAAAAGAAAAGGTTCTTTTTTGTTCCAATTGAATGCAAAACCATGGAAGAAACAAGAAGACATCAGCTAGAAAGATTAGCATCAGGTTTTAGAATGTTTTCTCATTTTGGTTTTGATGAAGGGATTGCAGGACATATCACTTTGAGAGATCCAGAGTACACCTCACTATTTTTGGGTAAATCCTTTTGGAATGCATTTCAATCAAATTTGTGTATCTGATTGATTTAATACTAGTAAATAAAGACGGTGAAGGCGAGGATAAGCCAGTAAATACGGCTGCCTTTCGCAACCATTCATCGCTTCATGATGCAAGACCAGATGTAAATGCTGCGGCACATTCTCATTCAATGTATGGAAAACATTTTCAACTCTAGGCAGGCTTTTGAGCCAATAACTCAAGATTCCTGTGCCTTTTTTGATAATCATGTTCTATTTGATGATTACACTGTAGTTTTTTAGAAGGAGATGAAGGTAAGAGAATTGCTGAAGCCCTTGGCGACAAAAGAGCTGCTATTCTAAAAATCATGGCCTCTTGACTTACAGGTGGGACGGTAGATGAAGCTCTTGGGCTTTTTTATCAATGGATAGATGCTGTCAATCTCAAATTTTAGCTGAGTCTGTTGGACAAATGGAAAGAATATCAGATGATTTATTTAGTAACTCTTCAATTTGCCAGAGGGTATCTTTTTCCAAAAACATTTCATCGTCGACAAAAAAGTAGGAATACCAAAAACTCCTCTTTCAACAGCAGCCTCTGTATTTGAAATTAATTTGGCTTTCACTTCTGGATCTTGCATTTGAGACATTAACTTTTCACCATCAAAACCTGATTCTTCAAGCAGCTTTTATGACTTCAGGATCATCCATTTTTTTTGGCTCTTCCCACATGTGACCCAAAACTTTGTCAATATAATCTTCCAAGTAACCATCCATTTCAGCTGCAATAGCTCCTCTAATAATTTGAAGGCTTATTACTGGAAAATGAGGATTCATTTTTAAAATCATTTAATTCATGTCTTTCAATAAATCTCTGCATTTCAAGATTTTGATACTCATTTTTATTTTTAATACCAAAAAACTGTTCCATTGGGGGTTTGTTGTTTGTTGCTTTAAAGATTCCTCCAAGAGGAACAGGAATATAGTTAACTTCTGCTCCAGAGCTTTCTTTAATTTTTTGAATTACTTTGTGGCTCAAATAAGCATTTGGGCTTGCAAAATCAAAATAAAATCTATTTTTTTCATTTCTTACTCTCCTTGTAAACACTTTTCATTATAAAAAGAAAATGGCATCTTTTTCATAGGCATTTTGGACCAAATTATTTAGAAATTTACATTTGGTTTTATCTTTTTTTGATTCTTGAGTCTGCATATAACCTTTAAATTCATCAATTCTTCTCAATTCAAAATCGCTCATGACAATACCTTGGTCATTTTGAGAATCTAAGATTAAAAATTTCTCTCCCGAGCTTGACCAGGAATTCCATTTTAGGCAGATTATTATCTCTACCTTTACCTGGGATTTCCAGAGTAAGCAAATTCAGCCCAATAAGATTGCATAGCAATGGATAATCTAATGGCATCTGGAAGATTTTCATCATTAAACATAAATCTTTCAATTCCAAGAAGCTTCATGGTTCCCAGTAACAAATGGTATTTCCATAGCATGAGCTGCTCCAAAGATTTTTGAAAAATCCATCCATAACAACTTTCCTTGCTCATCCCAATCAAATCTATAAGCAAATACATCTTTTTTACCTGAAGCGATCATATCTCTTTAGGATTATCGACAGCTGATATTTTCCAATTATTTGAAGCATATTCATTGTTAAGTCATACATCTCTTGATTGCGAATAATGATTAATCTATTAAAAAGACTGGTTGAGTAATCTGATTCCATAGCAGCAAAAAGTTTTGTTTCGTCTCGATTTGTGCCAAAGATTACTGGTACATCATTATAAAAACTTTTTCTAGAAAATTGCATGCCTCTCTTGGGAATTACATGACCGTCGCTTAAAACTCGGAATCATTTTTTTTCCAACTTGTTTGGATTTATCTATTGCTTTGTAAACTTTAAAGATCTGACCTAAATCTAATCCTTGCATTTGCTCTAAGAGTTTGAATTCATTCATTGAATCTTGGGCAATATTTGCTTCAAACAAATCTTTAGAGATTTCAGAGGAAACCAATAATTTACTGACAACTTCTTTTTTGAAGAAGTTAACAAAGAAGATTCTTTATTATCAGAAAAATTTAGATGCTTCTTTTAAATCAAAAGTATTTGTTGCCCCACTTTGAGAAATTGCTTTATGAAAAAGGCCTTTTGCAAGAGGAGAACTCAACAAAGCAAAAACATTATGTCCACCAGCAGACTCTCCAAATATAGTGACGTTGTTCTTATCCCCTCCAAAATCCTCAATATTTTGTTTTACCCACTTCAAAGCCATAATTTGGTCAAGTGTTCCAAAATTTCCTGATTTATCTTCTAAATCATTAGATGTTGCCGCAAATGCTGGGTGATAAAACCAACCTAAAAAGCCCAGTCTGTAATTTATTGAAACAATGACTAGGTCATGAGCGGATGCTAATTTACTGAAGTCATATGAGGCTGCCTCTCCTGAAGTATTACCACCTCCATGAATCCAAAACATAACTGGGAGTTTTTTATCTGAACTTATTTTTTTTGGAGTAAAAATATTTAGATAAAGACAATCTTCCGACCCAGTATATTCATCATTACTACCTCTATCCAAAGAGATAGAAGGAACCTGAGGACATGCATCGCTAAATTTAAAAGCCTTAACTTTTTCCTTTTGTTTACTTAGAGCTCTTGGAGCTTTCCACCGCAAATCATTTGAGGAGGCTCGGCATAGGGAATGCCCAGCCATTGATAGCTATTTTTTAGTTCGATACCAACATATTTATCTGAGATTGAAGAAATAAGTTTAGTTTCTTCAAGATTCTCTTTTTTTGTTGCATCTATGGCACAAGCCGAGAAAAGAATTGTTATAAAGAAAAAGAAATTTTTTTCATAGGAACTATTAAAAGGATTTTTTGAATTAGAATAAAAGTATATAGTAAAATTTAATTATTTAATTTAATAAAACAATATAGGAAGAAACATGCAAATTTCACCAATACCTACTTTATCTGATGATATCAATGATATTAGAACTAGAACAGCAAACATAGTTGCTGAAAAAATTATTCCAAATGAAAGAGAAATTTATTCAAAAAGTGAAAATTCTGCTTCAGTTAGAAAAGAAATAAGAGAACAAGTAAAGAAAGAAAAGTTGTGGGCACCTCACCTTCCAGAAGAATATGGTGGTATGGGTATCGGATTTATGGCTCATGCTTACATGAATGAAATCCTTGCATGGTCACCACTTTCTAATAGGCTTTTCGGAGTAATTGCTCCTAACTCTGGAAATCAAAAAGTGCTTCTTAAATATGGCTCTGAAGAACAAAAAAAGAAATGGCTTGAGCCCTTGATTGCTGGAGAAATGGAATCAGCATTTTCTATGACTGAGCCTGATAATGCAGGATCTGACCCAAGATCTATTCAAACTACTGCAAAAAAGGAAGGTGACGAATGGGTCATTAACGGGCACAAAGTTATGACTTCAAATGGAATCAAGGCAGACTTTGCAATCGTAATGTGCAGAACAGAAGAAGAAGGTGAAGATGGCGAAGTCAATTCTCGAATGACCCAGATAATTGTCCCTACTGATACGCCAGGATTTAATGTCATTCGTTCCGTTCCTATTTGGGGACATACAGGAGGAGATCATGTTGAAATTAAATATGAAAATGTCAGAGTTCCAGTAGAAAATCAATTGGGCGCGAGAGGAACTGGACATGCTGCAGCTCAAGATAGATTGGGTGCTGGAAGAGTCTTTCACTGTATGAATAGTATTGGTCAAATGTGGAGAGCTTTTGATCTAATGCTGCAAAGAACCATTACGCAGAGAGGTCCATGGTGGAAAAGCTCGAGACAAAGCAATTAATTCAAGGTTTTATTGCTGATTCTTACATTGATATTCAAACGGCGAGATTGATGACAATTCATTGTGCTGAGGTAATGGATAGTGAAAATGATCCCAGGGTAGATATTTCGGCAATTAAAATCTATGTTCCTGAAGCGATGCATAGAGTAGTTGATCGAGCTATTCAAGTTTATGGCTGGAAAGGAGTTTCTGCAGACCTGCCTTTATTTGGAATGTATCAAGGAGCTAGAACTTTAAGACTAGCTGATGGTCCAGATGAGGTTCATAGAATTTTAATAGCCAAACAGGTCTTAAAAAAATATCACCAAGGTTTATCTTGGGATTTTGGAATTTAAGCTTTTATTATTTTAGCGTCTTTAGCAATATTATCTTTAAGAAAATCTTTTTGAGACCCTTCAATTTTTACCAGTTTTAAACTGGAAGATGCAGTAGCAATTATTTCACCTTCTTGATGAAGTTCTGCACTTAGCAAAACCAATTGATTTTCCTAATTTGATAATTTTAGATTTACAATCTAATTGTCCTGGTCTTCCAGCAGCCAAAAATGAGACATTTATATCTATGGACATTGGCGTATAAACGAAATCAGTCAATTCCATTACTAAAAAAGCCATACATGAATCCATCATAACCGTAGTGAAACCACCTTGAATGATCGTCCCATTTGAATGGCAAATGTCTTCGGTAGCGAAAAATGACATTTTTAGAGACTGAGATTTGAAATTAATCTCCAAAACCTTCCCGGATAACTGTTTCATATATTCAGGAGTATTGTCTTTTTTCATTTTTCTTTATTTTGAAAAATTAGAAAATGCTTCAATGGCTTTTTTTTCTAGATTCTTTTAAGTCTACTAAATGATTACTATACCCTAGGTCATTTCTTTCATCAGTTGATGGATCATGGATATTTTTTGCCGATGATATTTCATGAACCCATTTTTTTATAAAATCTCCTTTTTTATCAAATTTTTCAGATTGAGTAATAGGATTAAAAATCCTAAAATATGGTGCAGCATCTACACCCGTTGATGCGCTCCATTGCCAACCACCATTATTGGAAGCAAAATCTCCATCAATCAAATTCTGCATGAAATATTTCTCACCCTTTCGCCAATCAATAAGTAAATTTTTTTGAAAGATACATAGCAACTATCATTCTGAGCCTATTATGCATCCAGCCAGTTGAATTTAGCTGTCTCATTGCAGCATCAATTATTGGAACTCCGGTCTTACCTTTTGACCAAGCAATAAAATGATCCTGATTGTCTGACCAGGGAAACTCATCATATTTTTCTGAAAAAGATAAGTTTTTACTAACTCTTGGATTATGGAAAAGAATGTATTTATAAAATTCTCTCCAGATGATCTCATTTACCCAAGTCTTGACCCCCTCTTCCTCTTCTGAAAGTTTCTCAAAAACCTCAAAAAGACATTGCTTTGAAGACAAAATTCCTGAAGAAAGATAAGGCGAAAGCGAACTTGTTCCATCGATTGCAGGAAAATCTCTTTTTTCTTTATACATAAGTATTTTTTGGTCAATAAATTTATCTAATTTATCTAGCGCATATTCTTCCCCTGCTTTGTATAGCTCTAAAGTTTTTTTCTTTCTGCATTTAAAGAAATATTTTCAACTTCATCGCTTTCTTGAGTCTTTTTCTTTTGTTTTTTTGGTAAGCCTAGTATTTCAATTTTTTTTGTAAAAAGTTTTGATCTAAAAGCTCTTGAAAATGGTGTGAACACTTTAAAAAAATGTGTCGCTTTGAGTCTTAATACTTTCAGGAAGAAAAACAGAAGAATCAAATGAGTTAAGTTTCTTATTTAAATTTACTATTTCTTTTTCTAGATTTTGATCTCTATTTATTTCATTAATTCCATATTCTTTATTTATGAATACTTCATTTATATTATTATTTTTTACGAACTCAATGATTTTTTTAATTTCATCGCCTATTCCCTCTGCATGAATAACTTTTAAAGATATGTTGAGCTCGTCTAATCTTTTAGAAATAATTTTTAGATTATCAATTTGAAAAGCAATTTTTAAATCACTTTCGTTATGACTTTCCCATTTTTTAGGATTGTGTATAAACATTGCTACTAAAGACTCACCATTTTCAGCAGCATAAAAAAGAGCAGGATTATCTCTTACTCTAAAGTCTGTATTAAAAATAAATAAATTAGTCATAATTTGGTGACAAGACGATGTGCATAGTTGCGCCCAACATAAAATTTAACACACATCATCTCGCCAAAAAAAAGCGAGCCTTTTATGGGGAAAAGACTCGCTGAATCCAGATTTAGGAGAGTTTCTTTGGGAGAAAATGAAAATCTGAATAAAACTATGATATATAAATAAAATTTATATTGGGTTATAAAATACTTAAATTTAGTTATATCAAGAAAGCTCTTCGAAGGTGATGCCTGCTTTCATTAACCTACTTATCAAAGGATTGCCTAGTCCTACAGCTGAAGTTAAAACTCCTCCAAATTCATCACCAAATGGCAAGTCATCTGAAAAAGCTAAAGTTAAGGCTGATTCACAAACCATTTTTGAAGTAGATTTGTAACCTGGATCTCCAGAACCAAAAATTTCAAAACGTTTTTCATCACCGTTCTCAAGCTTTGCAACAAATAATCCCCTAAACCAACCATTATCTCGAGTTTCTTTGTCTGGACCTTCTCCAGGCTTCAACAAAAAAGGTCTCACTAGACGTCTCAATGGAGTAGCTATTACAAGAAAAGCTGACATCAATACAAAACTAGTTATTCGAGCCGCAGCTTTAGACGGGTATCTTCCTAACTCTTTGAAAGTAAAATCTTTACCGTAAGATTTTTGATTTAAATCAAATAAAGCTGCGCTTCTTCTAACAACTCTTGTGTTGGCAAATGCCATTAATCCCATTCCTGAAAATTCATTGGTACCTGAAATAGGTTTGATAGTAAAACCATCAGAACTATTATTTTTTTGTATATCTGAAACAGTATCTTTGAGGATTCAATAAAAAAGGATCTCTCATTTCTTTTGGCAGAGGGCCCATTGTGAACATGGTTTCTGTAGTTCCTCCACTGGCTCCCCCTTTTGCTGAATGATAAACAGTTACATGGGAAACTGGTTTTTCTGATCTAGTTACTGAAAAGAAAACACCCATATCAGAAGGAATTGAATCGTAGCCACAAGATGGAATGATTCTAGTTCCATCCAAGGCTGCCTTTTTCATGAAATCTATCAATCAAACCTTTAACCCAATGATTTTCTCCTGTGATATCTGTGTAATGAGTTTTGTTCTCAACACAAGCTTCTACAACTTTTGTGCTGTATCTTGCAAAAGGTCCAGCAGCAGAAAGTACAACTTTTGTTTGTTTTACAAAATTTTGAATTGCGTCATAGTCTTCAGAGTCAGCAACGAAGATATCACAATCCAAATTTAAGTTCACTTTTAAATTTTCTAACTTTTCTTTATTTCTACCTGATATAGCCCAATTTAAATCTGGATAATTAGATTGAAAATATTCGGCAATAATCTTCCTGTAAAACCAGTAGCTCCATATAAAATAATTTGATATTGTCTTTCCATATTTTATTTTTTTATTTTGAAATTCTTTTTAAGATTTTATTTATATTTGAAGAAGAAAGAACTTCTCCTGATTTAGTAATTGACTCAGCTAAATTTCCCTTTCCAGAAGATCATAAATCATGAATAATACTAAAGCTCCTTCGGACCACCCTTTTCCATGTGAATATCTCCTGATTCTTTATGAACAAAGTCTCCTACTTTTCTTATTCTTTTATTAGTCTCTTTTCCTGTTTTGGTGTCAAAATCTGAAACATGTAATTCACCTTTTAAAACCACTGAAGAAGTCTCAGCGGTGTGTTTGTGAAGATGACAATATGAATTAGGTTCCCATTTAACTAAAATCTCAAGCCTTCCATCTTCCCTCGCATCTAGTACAGCATCAGAATAGTCAATATGGTAATCAAAAATCCTTTCCTCCTTGATAATGCTTCCAACTAAACTCTTCTTCTTTAAATAAATTTTTTGGCTTATGAAAATCATTATACAAGTTACAAATCCAAGAAGATAAAAGTTTTAAAGTCAAAAATTTATAAATCAATTTGGTCGGGGTGGCGGGATTTGAACCCACGACCACTTGACCCCAGTCAAGTGCGCTACCAGGCTGCGCTACACCCCGTTAATTTTTTTTAATATTTTTTAAAATATCTTTGAGAGATTCTATTATTTCTACATCTAACTCCAAAGAAAGTTCCCCTTCTTCCAAGATTTTTTTTAATTGCTTTAACATTTAGACCTCTCTCTGAGAGTTCTTTTATTTTTAAGAAGGTAATCAAGTCTGACCAAGTCTGATTTTTGAAACATTCTTCTATTGGAAATTCTTTTAACAGAAAAATAATTTTTTAAATGCTTTTTCCCAATATCTCAAGACATAGTCTTTCACAGCCCAAAATCTCACTTGCCTCTCCCATCGTAAAGTATTTTTGATCAGGTAAGCTTGATAAATCTATTTCCAATTTTACAAAGACTCTCTAAGTTTTTTTGATGCTTTAAAAGAAACAACATTTCTATCAGAAATTTTATATGGCTCACCTGTTTTTGGGTTTCTTCCAGGTCTACTTTTTTTATGTTTGACAACAAAATTTCCAAGTTTTGGAATTTTTATTTCTTCACCTTTTTCTAAACCTTTGCTGATTTCTTCAAAATAAGCATTAACTATTTTTAAGCAATCTTTTTTTGGAAGACCGAGCTGCTCTTTTAACAAATTTACAATATTTGCTTTCGTAAGAGTCATTTATCTCAAAATTGCATTAAGTTTTTTCTGCATACCAGAAATAATTAGATTAGCTTCTTTACTGATATCCTCTTCAGATAGAGTTTTTTTATCTGAGCCCCAAGAAAGTCTGAAGGCAATACTTTTTTTCCCATCGGAAATATTTTGCCCATCATAGATATCAAAAATTTTTGAACCGATTAAAAAATTTTTTGATGAATTACGAATGCAATTCTTTATTTGATCATATGAAATATTTTTATCTATTTCAAAGGAGAAATCTCTTTGCGATATAGGATAAATTGAAGGTGCTTTTAATTTTTCTAAATCATTCCTAGGAAGAGATTCAATATTTATTTCAAAATAAAAGAAAGCTTTGTTTAGTCCTAATGACTTTAAAAAGCTAGGATTGATGCTTCCAACAGAGCCGATAAGTTTTCTATTTAGATAAATATCTGCAGACGCAAAAGGATGTAATAAAACATTTTTAGATTTTTTCCAAGATACCTTCTCTATTCTGAATTCCTCAAAAAAATCTTCCAATAAACCTTTTAAGAAGAAAAAATCATAATTTTGATTAGTATTCCAATTTTTAAACTTTTCGTCGTCGTAAATTAATCCAGCAAGATTTAAAGCTTCCATGGAGCTGGTATTTGAAAAAGATTTACCTATTTCAAAAATATTTAAGAAATTTTGCCCTCTATTGATATTAAATTCTAAATTTGCAGCCAAGCTTGGGAGTAGAGAGGTTCTTAAAGTACTTAAAGAGTTATTAAGAGGATTCTTTATAGAAATACTTTTTTTCTTCTAAACCTAAATTTTCTAGAGACTGCTTATCAAGAAAAGAGTAGTTAATGACTTCGTTGAAACCTTTATTTATCATGAAAATTTTCATTTCATTTACAAAATCATATTTAGATTTTTCATAATGTTGGGAAACTTGAATTACTTTTAATTTGAGGTAAATTGTCATAACCAACAATTCTTGCAACTTCTTCAATTAAATCTTCTTTTATTGATAAATCAAAACGATGGCTAGGTACTTCAAAGGTTAAATTGAACTTATTTCTTTTGATTAATTTAATCTCAAGTCTGTTTAGAATTGATTTAATTGTATTTTCGTTGAGGTTAGTACCCAGCTTCTGATTCACATCTGCTGAAGAAATAGTTATGAGTTTTTTCTTTGGAAAGTACTTATTCTTAGTTGTTTCTATCTGAGAAATGTCTGCTTGATAAATTTCTTGGATAATCAGAAGCGCTTCCTTTAAGGCAATTTCATGGAGATTAAAATCAACGCCTCTTTCAAATCTTTGTGAAGCATCAGTCTGAAATCCATATCTTCTAGCTTTGCCTTTAATAATACTGGGATTAAAAAAAGCAGATTCAATTATGAAAATTTTTTGTTTTTTTTGAGACAGAGTGATTGAGACCTCCTGAGATTCCTGCAAAAGCTATTGGTTCTTTTTTATCTGATATAACAAGGCAATCTTTTGTAAGTTTAAGATTTTTTTCACCTAAAATTTTTATTTGTTCTTTTGATTCAGCAAATCTTACTTCGATATCTCCTTCAATTTTATCTTGGTCAAACACATGCATTGGCTGACCACTTTCTAACATTACAAAATTTACAATGTCTACCAAAGGATGGATGGATTGAATGCCAGCCGCTTTTAAACTCTTTTTTATATTCTCCGGAAACTTCTTTTTTAATTTTAAATTTGAAATAGAAACTGCTGAATATGCTGAACAAGCATCTCTGGCTGATAAATTTAATTTTTTTATTAAATTTTTTTTCTCCTTTAAAGGAAACTTTTTTTACTGATGAAAATTTCTTACCTTTAAATGCACAATAGTCTCTTGCTAGACCTTTTGTGGAAAAACAATCTCCTCTGTTAGGAGTTAAATCAAAATCAATGACCTTGTCTCCTTGAAAAGATTTTATTTCATCAACTTCTATACCAATTAATGTTAAATCGTCGCAAAGACTCTCAATTTTAGGTTTAGCATTAATAGCTTTAGTAATTTTGAATACAAAATTTTCATAGCTATTGAGATAGAAATTTTATGTCGTTTGAAAATAGAGATCTCATATCTTCTATTTCATATAAGAGCTTAGCCATTCTTTCAATTCCCATGCCAAAGGCAAAGCCAGAGAATTTTTTTGAATCCAATCCTGCCATATCAATTACGTTAGGGTGAACTAATCCACAACCCATGATTTCTAACCAATTTTTAGATTTTTTATCCATAATATCCACTTCAGCAGATGGTTCTGTGAAAGGAAAATAAGAAGGTCTAAACCTTACTTTGGTATCTGGTCCAAAAAAGAAGTCTATGAAGGTCATTATTTCATTCTTGAGATGACCAAAATTAACATTTTCACTTATTACCAATCCTTCTATTTGATGAAACATTGGAGTATGAGTTTTGTCTGCGTCACTTCGATATACTTTCCCTGGACAAATAATTTTTAAGGGTGCACCTCTCTTTTCAATAGATCTAATCTGAACAGGAGAAGTATGTGTTCTCAAAAGATTTCCATTTTCTAGGTAAAAGGTGTCGTGCATATCTCTAGCAGGATGATCTTTAGGAATATTCAGAGCATCAAAATTATAATAATCACTTTCAATTTCTGGACCATCCTCAATCAAATATCCTTTAGAAGAAAAGAAATCTGCTATCTTTTTGGTTGTAATAGTTAAGGGATGAAGTTTGCCTTGAGATTTAAATGAACCTGGAAGGGTTATGTCAATTCGATCTTTTTTGAGTGATTCATTAATAACCTCTAATTCAATTCTTTTCTTGAGAGGAACGAACAAAATTCTCATAAAGAGTTCTCAATTCACCAATTTTTTTCCAAAAAGTTGGTCTATCTTTTGGAGGTAAATTTTTTATATTTTTTGAAAGCTCAGTAATCTGCCCTTTTTTTCCAAGGTATTTAACTTTTAGCTGATTTAACTCTGCTTGAGAAACTGTTTTTTGAAAATCTTTTTTAAGATTTGCTTTTAAAGCATCTAAATCCATGCTTCATTATGCTGCATTTTCCTTTGCAAGAGATACTAAATTAGAAAAAGCTTCGCTATCTTCAGCAGCCAATTCAGCTAGGACACGCCTGTCTAAATCTATATTCATTTTTTTAAGAGCGGACATGAACTTACTATAAGTTAAACCGTTTTCTCTAACTGCAGCATTGATTCTAATAATCCATAAAGATCTGAAATCTCTTTTTTTAACTCTTCTGTCTCGGTATGCATATTGGCCAGCTCTTGTAACTGCTTGTTTGGCAACCTTGAACGTTCTACTTCTAGCTCCCCTATAACCTTTAGCTAGTTTTAGAACTTTTTTATGCTTTCTTCGAGATTCAACTCCTCTTTTGACTCTAGCCATTATGATCTCTCCCTAAACATTCTTTTTACTAATTTTTCATCGCCATCTGCTAGTGAAGTGGTTCCTCTAAGTTGTCTTTTAGATTTTGTCGACATTTTTGTAAGAATGTGTCTTTTATTAGCTTGTTTTCTTTTTGAGACCTGATCCAGTTTTTTTAAACCGTTTTGCAGCACCACTGTGAACTTTTATCTTAGGCATGACTTCTAATTACTTTTTGGAGGGGGATAATAACATAACTAATTGTCTTCCTTCAGATAAAGGTGCTTGTTCTACAGAACCTCGGCCAATAAGATCTTCTTCTACTCTTTTGAGAAGATCAAAACCAATGTTTTGATGAGCCATTTCTCTTCCTCTAAATCTCATAGTTATTTTTGCTTTATCTCCTTCGTCTAAAAATTTAATGATTTTTTTGAGTTTAATTTGATAATCATTTTCTTCGGTTCCAGGTCTAAATTTGACTTTTTTTTATCTGAGTTTTCTTTTGTTTTTTCTTGGATGCAGACTTTTGTTTTTTCTTGTCAAATAAATGTTTGCCATAATTCATAAGTTTGCAGACAGGTGTATCTTTATCATCATTAAGTTGAACTAAATCCAAATTTTCTTTGGTAGCAATACTTAGGGCATCATCTATACTTTTAATACCCAATTGCTCTCCAGAACTTGAAATTAGCCTAACTTTATCTGCTTTAATAAACTTATTTATAGGTTGCTTATTTTCTTTTTTATAATTTCTTTTTGCTAAAGCCATATCTACTTAGCTAAAAAAGAAAAAAATCTTTTATGTACCAATCAAACCTCCTTAGATTCAATTTTTTTAATTAAAATGTCACTAAATGCATCTATCGACATTGAACCTAAATCAGATCCTTTCTGTCTCTAATTGCCAATGTAGATGATTCTATTTCCTTATCTCCCAAAACTATGATGAAAGGAACTTTTTGCATAGAGTGGTGGCGGATTTTATAAGCGATTTTCTCATTCCTCAAGTCTGAATTTACTCTTAATCCTTTATTTTTGAGAATATCAGTGATTTCTTTAGTTTTTTCAGCATGTTTTTCCGATATATTTATTGCAACAGCCTGAATTGGTGCTAACCACAGAGGAAAGTCTCCGGCATATTGCTCAATGAGAATTCCTATGAATCTTTCAAAAGAACCCAAAAAAGCTCGATGTAACATTACCGGAACATGTCTCTCACCATCTGTTCCAACATAAGATGCATCCAATCTCTCTGGCATATTAAAATCTGCCTGCAATGTTCCGCACTGCCACTCTCTATTTAAAGAATCGGTAAGAACAAAATCTATTTTTGGACCATAAAAAGCCCCATCTCCTTCTGCAATTTCATAAGATATGCCTTGCTTATTTATAGCAGCCTCTAGAGCTTTTTCAGCTTTATCCCAAATTTCATCTGTTCCTACACGCTGCGCAGGTCTAGTTGATAACTTTATATCCAACTTATCAAAACCTAATTCCTTATATATTTCTGAAAGAATGTTTATGAAAGATCCAGCCTCTTCTTCAATTTGATCTTCAGAACAAAAGATGTGGCCATCATCCTGAGTCATTTGTCTTACTCTCATCAAGCCATGAAGAGTTCCTGATGGTTCATATCTATGACAAGAACCAAATTCTGAATATCTTATAGGTAAGTCTCTATAGGATTTTAAACCTTGATTGTAAACTTGAACGTGACAAGGACAGCTCATTGGCTTCAAAGCATTCACTCTTTTTTCGTTGGCATGCTCCTCATCAATTTCAGTTATGTACATATTTTCTCGGTATTTATCCCAATGACCAGATTTTTCCCAAGAGTTTTCGATCTACAACCTCTGGGGTTTTTATTTCTTCATATCCTGATATTCTTAGTTTCTCTCTTATATAGTCTTCTAATATTCTAAAGATAGTCCAGCCTTTTGGATGCCAAAAAACCATTCCAGGGGCTTCTTCTTGAAAATGAAATAAGTCATATTTTTGACCTAATTTTCTATGGTCTCTTTTAGAGGCTTCTTCCAAATTAGAAATATATTGCTTTAATTCTTTATCTGTATTCCAAGCAGTGCCATATATTCTTTGAAGCATTTTTCCTTTTGAATCTCCTCTCCAATATGCTCCAGAAACGTTTAACAATTTAAAACTTTTTAAATGTCTCATTGAAGTGACATGAGGACCCTTGCACATGTCGATGTATTCTTCATGATAGTAAAGAGCGATAATTTCGTCTTCAGGAATATCGTCAATTATTTTAAGCTTGTATTCTTCTTTTCTATCTTTGAAAACTTTTTGTGCTTCTTTTCTAGATACTATTTTTTTTATAACCTTGTACTCTTTTGAGGCAAGCTCTTTCATTCTTTCTTCTATCTTAAGCAAATCCTCTTCTGTTAATTTTTTTTCAAAATCAATATCGTAATAGAAACCATCATCAATAACTGGACCTATTGCCATCTTTGCTTCTGGATATATTTGTTTAAGAGCGTGGCCAAATAAATGAGCACAGGAATGCCTGATGATTTCTATACCTTCTTGATCAGAATTTCTTATGATTTCTAAAGAACAATCTTTTTCCAAAAGATCAGAACCATCTTTCAAAATACCATCTACTTTTCCAGCAACAGTAGCTTTGAAAAGCCCTTTACCTATATCAGCAGCAACTTCCTCAATTGAAACTGATGAATTAAAAGATTTTTTAGTGTTATCTGGAAGTGTAATTGTGACCATAAATTTTGACCTATACGAGGGGCCTAAAAAATTATTATATCCAAAATATCAGGGTGATAAAAGATGACTGCTCCACTTTTGATCATCTGAAAGAAAGTACTTTAGTCTTTCATGAGTTCTGTTATCACGTTCTTCCCAAAATTCTACTGCATTTGGAATTACAATGTATAAACCACAATGATCCGGTCTTTTTATTGAAGATTCATCATTTTGCTCAAGGTAATTATCTATTTGATTTTTTAAATCTTCATAAGAAGAAATCGTCGAGCTTTGATCAGAAATGATTGCGGATACTCTTGATTTCAGTGGTCTTGAATTAAAATAATCATCTGAGTCTTCTTCAGATGCTTTTTCGATAAATCCTTCTACTCTGATTTGTTTTTTTAATTCTCTCCACCAAAAATTAACTGCAACTTTTGGATTCAGTTCGATCTCTTTTCCTTTTCTGCTGTTGTAATTTGTATAAAACACCAAACCGTCATCAGATATTTTTTTTAAAAGAACCATTCTTGAGCTAGGTTGGTTCATTTGATCTACAGAAGCAATATTCATGGCATTCCAATCAACAAGATTTGCAGATTCAGCTTCTTCAAGAGTTTTTAAGATCTCAATGAATGGTTCTTGAGAAATTTTTCCTTTCTCAATCACTTATTTTCTTCTTACCCAATAATCCAAAGAAAGATAATTACCTCCTCCATAAATAAGAGGTATGGCAAGAATCACGATATAAGTTGCTGCCATTTCATATCCGCCTGCATCTGCATTCCATCCATTTGGAAAATGAAAATAAGCAGCAACAAACATTGCGAAGATAATGGGAACGCTAGCCCATCTTGTAAATAGACCTAACAATAAAAGAATTGCACCTCCAGCTTCTGCGAGTATTACAAGCCAAGCAAAGAAAGTTGGGAAGATAAAGTTTAAATTATCTGACCCTCCGGGACCTAAGAATTCAGCAAATCTTGGGTTTACGCTTGGTACACCATCATTCCAAGAAAGTTTATTTGATGAAGTACCTGCTCCCCAAAAAATAAAAAAAAGATAAATCCTTATAATGAATAAAATTATAAAATCTAAAAAGCCAAGACTTTTAAGAAAGTCATCAATCTTAAAGAGAAAAGTTTTCATTAGGTTCATATGGTTAAATTATCACTTTTGATGTCTTTTTTCTAACTCTTCATAAGCCTCTTGTATTTCAATAAATTTTTCTTTGGCTTTTTCAATAAACTCTTCTGGAAGTCCCTTGCCAATAAGGGTATCTGGATGAAACTCTTTTCTTTTTTTTAAATAAGCTTTTTTTATTTCATTGAAAGTAGCATTTTCATTTACTCCTAAGAGTTTTGAAGTAATCATTTGTTTTATCAACAAATTTTTCATATAGAGATTTATAAACTTTTTCATCAAATTTAAAAATTCTTGGAATTTTTTTAAAAGATTGTCTTCGTTAGGATGAAAATGCCATCAGCAAGAGCAAGTTCAAAAAGCATTTCGTAAAAAACCAACAGTGAATTTGGACTTGAGGAAAGAACCTGATAAAGATTTGAAGCATAAGCTTCAAAACTAACGTTATCGTCTTTTGCCTTTTGAAAATATTAATCGCAAAATTTCTATGTTCTCTATTGAGGTTTAATTTGCTTGAAATTATTTCTTCTATTTTTTTTATCTCAGCTTCATCAACTCTTCCATCAGCTTTGGCTATTTTTGCAAGACAAGCAAATAAAGCTGCAAAAAAGGCAACTTGTTGATCAAAATTATTAGGTCTTCTTCTTTTCGATCTTGAAGATAAATTTGAGCCAATTACACTTCCTACTAAAGCTCCAATTGGTCCCAAAACTACAAACCCAAGAAGACCGCCAGTAATTCCGCCCCAAATACTCATAATTAAAGTGTTTAAATTTCTATTTTTTTTTGGTTCAATGTACTTTTAAAAAGGGAGATGAACAAGTGTCAGAAAAAAAGTTTACCAGCAGTTAGTTATTTAAAAATTCCTGATAAAGGAGATCCTTATCTTGAGGGTCATAAATGTGGAAATTGTGGAGCAGTTTTTCTTGGTGAAAGATCAGTTTGTTCTAAATGTTTTTCTAGAGACAAAATGTCGGCCGTTAAGCTTGAAGAGACAGGTGTTTTACATTCTTTTTCAGTGGTTTATAGGTCTTTTCCAGGTATTGATGTTCCTTATGTATCCGCAATTGTTGATTTAGATGGCGGCGGAACTGTAAAGGGAAACCTTATAAACATTGAACCTGATCCAGAAAAAATAAACTTTGGTATGAAAGTAAAATTGACATATCAGGACGCTTTAGGAAGAAAAGATAAAGAAGGAAACTCATACTTGAGTTATTTCTTCGAACCAGCATAAAATATACAAAAAAAAGGAGAAATTATGAGTGATGTATACGTTTTAGGGGTCGACATGATTAAATTTGGAAGATTTCCAGACAGAACTGTTCCAAATATTGGTGCCGAAGCAGCTTTGATGGCTTTAGACGATGCCGGCTTAACTATTAAGGATATGCAAGCAATGTATTGTGGAAACCTTGGTCAAGCAAATGCAATGGTTGGACAAAGAATTCTTCAAGAGATAGGTCAAACAGGTATTCCAGTAGTTAATTGTGCAAATGCATGTGCAACTGGCGCAACAGCTTTTAGAGAAGCTTGGATGTCAATTAAAGCAGGAATTTATGATGTAGTGCTTGCTGTAGGAGTTGAGCAAATGGGTAAAGGTCTTCTAGGTGGTGCCGGTGGTGGAGATGGTATTCCAAAAGAAGGTCTTTTAGGTTCAGGTACTATGCCTTGTGTTTTTGCAGAAGCTGGAATGGAACATTCAAAAGATCATGGAACAACCTTTGAACAATTTGCAAAGATTTCTGTAAAAAATCATCATCATTCGACAATGAATCCTAAAGCAATGTATCAAATTGAAACTCCTTTAGATGTTGTAATGAATGCTGAAATGATTTCTTACCCAAATACAAAGCTGATGTGTTCTGTAAATGTTGATGGCTCTGCTGCTGCAGTACTTGTTTCAGAAAAGAAAGCAAAAGAATTAGGAATGGGACGTGCTGTAAGAGTTAAAGCTTCTGCGCTTGCAAGTGATCCATACACTGATAGGGATTTAGTTATGCCTGATGTAAATGCTTGTACAAGATTAGCTGCTGAACAAGCTTATGAAATGGCAGGCGTAGGTCCTGAAGATATCAACCTAGTAGAACTTCATGATTGTTTTGCAACTGCTGAGATGCTTCATTATGAAAACTTAGGACTTTGTAAAGATGGAGAAGCAGGAAAAAATGATTGATGAAGGTCATGTTGAGCTTGGAGGAAAAGTCCCTGTAAATGTTTCTGGAGGACTTCTTTCAAAAGGTCATCCTTTGGGGGCAACTGGAATAGCAAATATTTATGAAGTTTGTACTCATTTAAGAGGCGAAGCAGGAGAAAGGCAAGTTGAAGGTGCAAGACTAGGTATGACTCATGTTATAGGTCTTGGAACTGCTTGTGGAATTCATATTTTAGAAAAAGTCTAAATTTAGTGATTATTGGCGTAACAGGAGATACGCATAATAATCTCAAAAATAGAAAAATTATTTGTAGTATTTTCAATGAAAATACTACAGATTTAGTTTTTAAAGGATCTTAAATGTCCTCTTATTGCAGTACTAGGAAACAATGATATTGAAGAAAGAAACAGCTTAGAGGAAGCTGCTGCAAACTTTGATTGTAAAATTTTTGAAGAACCCTATTCAT